>CALUJA010000007.1 GCA_944320845.1 uncultured Phocaeicola sp. | reverse complement strand
TTTGCGGAAATAGCTCAGTTGGTAGAGCATAACCTTGCCAAGGTTAGGGTCGCGAGTTCGAGTCTCGTTTTCCGCTCGCAGAAGCCGGCTGACAGTCGGTTTTTTTATTGTCCATTCTGTTGGTGCGTATGGGCGGAATTGATATATTTGCGCCTGTTATTTTAAAAGGAATCATTCAAAACAAAGAGAGTATGAAAACTTACGACATTTTCTTTTCCGACGGGCGCACGAGCGACAATAAGGGATTTGCGCTCAAGACCTCGGAAAAGGCGATTCACATGGCTGAAGACATGCTGATGAAGGGAAACAGTTATATCGATGATTATGCGGGAGGCACCATTTCAGTGGTCTGTTCAGACGGTGAGACGGTATGGAGTAGCCCCATTCCTAAAAAGAAATCATAATAACTTAAAATCAATATTTATGTTCTCAGGAATCATAGAAGAATGTGCAGAGGTGGTAAAGGTGGTAAAGGAGCAGGAAAACCTTCACCTTATCTTGAAGTGCTCGTTTGTGGATGAGCTGAAAATCGACCAGAGCGTATCCCATAACGGTGTTTGCCTTACTGTAGTCAGTATTCAGGACGGGACATATACGGTTACGGCCATGAAGGAAACGATTGAGCGTTCCAACATCGGGATGCTGAAACCGGGGGATAAAGTCAATGTGGAGCGCAGCATGATGATGAACGGACGCCTGGACGGACATATTGTGCAGGGGCATGTCGACCAGACTGCCGTATGTACGGCCGTTGAGGACGCGGAAGGAAGCTGGTATTTTACCTTCAAGTATGACTTTGACCCGGAGATGGCGAAGCGCGGATACCTTACGGTGGACAAAGGTTCGGTTACGGTCAACGGAGTAAGCCTGACCGTATGCAATCCTACCAAGGATACGTTTCAGGTAGCCATCATCCCCTATACTTTCGAGCATACGAATTTCCATACAATCCATGTGGGGAGTGTGGTAAACATCGAGTTTGACATTATTGGCAAGTATCTGAGCCGGATGATGCAGCTGTCTGAATAAAAGTTTCTCTACTTCCGCAAGCGGGTTTTGCCGGACAATGACCGCTGCGGGAGTAGAGAAAAAAATGATTTTGTTCCTGTCTCTTTTTTATGCTGCCGGCTGCTACGCCTCGACATCGCGGATGTATTTGGCAGGCACTCCGCCTACAACCGTGTTTGGGGCCACATCTTTCGTCACGACCGCTCCGGCCGCCACGACCGCTCCGTCGCCGACAGTCACTCCTTGCAAGATGGTGGAGTTGGAGCCAATCCATACATTTTTCCCTAATACAATGGGAGCCGGATTCATCATCGCGCGTTTCTGGGGGTTCATGTCGTGATTAAGTGTGGCGAACACTACATTGTGGCCAATCAGGCATCCGTCGCCGATGGTTATGCCGCCGTGGTCTTGAAAGTGGCAGCAGGCATTGATGAATACATTCTTTCCCACAGTGATGTTTTTGCCGAAGTCGGTGTAAAAGGGCGGGAATACGCGGAACGTTGGTTCTACCGGCCTGCCGAAAAGACGGGAGAAAAGCTCTCTCAGTTCGTCTTGCGAATGGTATGAGCCGTTTATTTCACAGGTAATGCGGCGGGCTTCATCGCTCATTTCATTCATGAAAAACTGCGTTTCGGGGTTGCCGAGCGGTTGCCTAGTCTTTACATAAGCAAGGAATTCGTTGAGTGTCATAATCTGTATTATATAATAAATGTATATAGGTCTTGTTCAGACAATGCAAAATTACGGAGAAAAGGGCATACCGCATGTAGACGAATTACAGATATTAATCCCCCGATTGGTCATCGTCCTTTCATAAGTCCTTTATCAGAATCCTTTCATTTTCTTTTGCGAAGTCTTCGCGGGCTTTGATGAGAGCGTTCCATGAGTCCGAATATTGGGCATGGTCTATCTTGAAGTCTTCCGAGCCCGTTTCGTCCAGTTTGGTAAGCAGCATGCCTACGGTCAGTTGGTTGATGTCCACCCCCGGAACATAGCTGATGTCTCTGTCTTTTCCTTCGTTGACCGCTTCATAGATAAGCCTCATGTCTTGCAGTTCGTACAGAATGCGCTTGGTAAGCCGGATTGGAATTCTGTGTCCGCGGCTGATTTCCTCGGCCGTATAGGGAGGAAGCCCCTGCTCAAACCGCTTGCAGACGGCGGAAAGAATGATTGTGCAGAAGAAGTCATGATAGCGCCGACTGATGTTGGCCGTTTCTTTGCCGAAATCAAACGAGGCCAGATTCTGGCTTACGTAACTCATTTCCGCGCCATACAGGCAGATGGTCCACGAAATCTGCGTCCATAGCAGGAACATCGGGATGGCTGCAAAGCTTCCGTAGATGGCATTGTAGTTTGAAATCCATATCTGGCTGTTTACATAAATGTATTGGAACACCTGAAAGGCGCTTCCGGCCAGGATGCCCGGAAACCAGGCATGGATAAGGCGCACCTTGGTGTTGGGTATGAAGGTGTACATGCCTATGAACATTCCCCAAATCAGCATATACGGGATAAGGCGTATGAGGAACTTGATGACAGGAGCAAGCAGGAGAAAATTCTCCATCTCTTTCAGATAGGTGGTCATGAAGATGGTCAGACCGCCGGATATCACGATAAGGATGGGGAACAGAAGGATCATGGAAAAATAGTCCGTAATCTGCCGGAACATCGTGCGCGGATGTTTTACCTGCCAGATGGTGTTGAAACTTCTTTCGATGTTGTCAATCAGGTTGTATACTGTCCAGAGCAGCATAAGCAGGCCTACGCCGATGAAGATGCCGCTTTGGGCATGGGCGAGGTAAGAGTTTATCCACGAGATTATCAGTTCGGCCTGCTCCTCGGTTACATTGTTCCGCAGCATCGTTTCCACAAACGAGTCGAAGCCGAATCCGCGGGCAATGGCAAACAGCAAGGCCAAAATCGGGATGATGGACAGCAGGGTGCTGTATGTCAAAGCCGATGCTCGTACCGGAATGCGGTCGCTCAAAAATTGCCGGACGGACAGTATGATGATTTTTATGCAGGAATAAAGGCGGCGTTGCACGGGAGTAACTTCATCCTCGGTGATGCGCCAGATGCCGTTACTGAGAAATTGCAGCCAGTGCCTGATGGTTTCCTTGTTCATAGGTGTGTAGGGTTAATGAAAAAGATTGCAGCCAGACTATAAGCCGGGTTCTGTCTCCCTGCGGACAGGGATGTCTGTCATTTATCTACATCTGCCGTCACCGGCAGACTCTAGCGGTCTACCCTCCGACATGGGGCGAGCAACCCTCATGATGCCGGTTTACATGACCTTACAACTCCCAAGATGCACAGCCCGCATGTCACCATACGGCTGGTAGGCTCTTGCCCTACCTTCTCACCCTTACCTTTCCGCAGGCGGAAAGGCGGTTATTTTCTTCTGCATTGCTCCACCCTCGCAGGCAGCTTTCTGTTAGGAAGTGGGATGCTCTGTGTTGCCCGGACTTTCCTCCTGTATGAAACATACCGGCGACAGACCGTCCGACTGCAATCTCTAATCGACAAAGGTACGCAAATAAACTGAATTCTGTCGTTTCATGCTGCATTTTTTAGTTTCGGAGAGGGAAAAAACATTTTTTGCCGAAGAAAACGGAATTATTGTCTTATGTAACGCAGTGGTAACGAATGTAAATTTGTCAGATACCCCCGTTAACTGCGGTTAATGCAAGAGATTCCATTGTTAAAAGACGGAAAAAAGAACTGACAAGGTATACAACCGTATGGATTTTGTTCTACTTTAGCAAATGAAAAGTTAAATCAATATGGAATTAACATTTAAATGAAAATAAGATTATGAAAACATCAACTAAATTTGCAATAGGGGCAGTGGCTATGATTGCAGTCAGTGCCGGAGTGGCAGGCGTTACGGCTTATGCGGTCATGCAGGGCCAGCCGGAGGCTAAGGCCTCTTTCTTTGATTCTTTCCAGACTGTTCCGCTTACGCGCACGGCGGCGGTCGATGCTGCCAATATGCAGCCGGTTGATTTGACCAAGGCGGCGGAAAGTTCTTTGAACTCTGTCGTGCATATCATGGCGGTGCAGCACAGCAAGACACAGGTGGTGCAGAGCCAGCCCGACATCTTCGATTTCTTCTTTGGTGACGGACGCGGGCGCCAGCGTCAGATACAGACTCCGGAGCAGCGCGGATTCGGTTCGGGTGTCATTATCTCGACCGACGGGTATATCGTGACAAACAATCATGTGGTAGACGGAGCGGACGAGATTAACGTGAAGCTGCACGACAGCCGCGAGTTGAAAGGACGTGTTATCGGTACCGACCCGACAACAGACCTGGCTCTGGTGAAGATAGAAGGTGATGATTTTCCCGCTATCCCCGTTGGAAACTCTGATGCGCTGAAGGTAGGCGAGTGGGTGTTGGCGGTAGGAAATCCGTTTAACTTGGGCTCAACCGTGACGGCAGGTGTGGTAAGTGCCAAAGCACGCGGTCTGGGTGCCAATGATGTAGAGTCGTTTATTCAGACCGATGCCGCCATCAATCAGGGTAACAGTGGTGGAGCTTTGGTTAATGCGCGGGGCGAGCTGGTGGGCATCAATGCCATGCTGGTTTCTCCTACGGGCGCATATTCCGGTTACGGCTTTGCCATCCCTACCAGCATTATGACCAAAGTGGTTACTGACCTGAAGCAATATGGAACCGTACAGCGTGCCTTGCTGGGTATCAAGGGATATGATATGGGCCGGGAGGAATATCCGGAAGAAATCCGTAAGGAACAGAAGGAACTGGGCATTGGTTACGGTGTCCAGATTGCAGAAGTGACAGACGAAGGTTCTGCTGCCGGAATCCTGGAAAAGAATGACGTAATCATCGCTTTAGACGGTGAAAAGGTAGAGTCGATGGCTGCGCTTCAGGGTATGCTTGCCAAGAAGCGTCCGGGCGACAAGGTGAAAGTAAAGGTCTTCCGCGACCATAAGGATAAGGAGTTTACCATCACGCTGAAGAACGCTCAGGGCAATACGAAGGTGGTGAAGAAGGCGGACATGCAGATATTGGGAGCAGCCTTCCGCGAAGTGCCTGACGAACTGAAGCGGCAGCTTAATCTGGGATACGGTGTGCAGGTGACGGGAGTGACAGACGGGCGCATGAAGGACAGCGGCATCCGTAAGGGATTCATCATCCTGAAGGCAAACGGACAGCAGCTCCGTACCGTGGAAGATTTGGAAGAAGTGATGAAAGAGGCTTCACAGTCTCCTGACCAGGTATTGTTTATGACCGGTGTCTATCCGTCCGGCAAGCGCGCCAACTATGCTGTCGATTTGTCACAGTCAGAATGATGCGGACGGTGAACCAGGAAATATTTTAAGGTAAAAAGATTTAAGAAGAAAAAAAGGCGTGCCACTTCAGCAGAGTGGCGCGCCTTTGGCATATTTTTGGTCGGTGCCTTAAAAAAAGCGGATGATGGCGAAAGAAAATCTTTTTGATTACGGAAAATCCGATTTTATTTTGTATTTTTGTACCCAAATCGTTTTATATATAGAATGAGACAATTAAAGATTACCAAAAGTATCACTAACCGAGAGAGCGCTTCTCTGGACAAGTATTTGCAGGAAATAGGTCGTGAAGATCTGATCACTGTGGAAGAAGAGGTGGAGCTCGCTCAGCGTATCCGTAAAGGAGACCGTGCAGCGTTGGAGAAACTTACACGGGCGAATTTGCGATTTGTTGTATCAGTGGCCAAACAGTATCAGAATCAGGGATTGAGTTTGCCGGACTTGATTAACGAGGGGAACTTGGGACTGATTAAGGCTGCCGAAAAGTTTGATGAAACCCGAGGCTTCAAGTTTATCAGCTATGCCGTATGGTGGATTCGTCAGTCTATTTTGCAGGCTTTGGCAGAACAGTCGCGCATCGTGCGTCTGCCGCTGAACCAGGTAGGTTCGCTGAACAAAATCAGCAAGGCATTCTCAAAGTTTGAGCAGGAAAACGAACGCCGTCCGTCGGCTGAGGAACTTGCGGATGAACTGGAGATTCCGGTTGATAAAATATCGGATACACTGAAGGTTTCGGGCCGCCACATTTCGGTAGACGCTCCTTTTGTGGAAGGAGAGGACAACAGTCTGCTGGATGTGTTGGTTAACGACGACTCTCCGATGGCCGACCGCTCTTTGGTTAATGAATCACTTTCGAGGGAAATCGACAGAGCACTTTCTACGCTGACCGAAAGGGAGAAGGATATTATCCAGATGTTTTTCGGCATTAACACGCAAGAAATGACGTTGGAAGAAATTGGCGACAAGTTTGGTCTTACGCGTGAGCGCGTGCGCCAGATTAAGGAGAAAGCCATCAGAAGATTGAGACAGAATTCGCGTAGTAAATTGCTCAAGTCTTATTTGGGATAAGATAGAGTTTGGTTTCCGAAAAGACTGATGCCATCCTTGAGCGGGCGTATCGGTGGATACATGTTCAAGGATGGCATTCTTTTTATGGTTTTCAGTTTCTTATGTATTTTTTCATTCCGTCGGTGTGATAGGTCTGCATGCGCCCCTTCTCGTCGGAATAGATGAAATAGGCGTCGAGCTCGGGATGAGCGTCACAGATGATGCGGGCAGAGTCAAGTCCCAGCACCATAAACGCGGTGGCATAGGCATCGGCAGTGGCACAGTCTTGGGCAATCACGGTTGAAGAAAGTATGTTGTGCTGCACGGGATAGCCGGTGCGGGGGTCGATGGTATGGGCATATTTTTTTCCGTCCTTATAGTAATAGTTGCGATAGTTGCCCGAAGTCGCCATTCCCACATTGCTTACTTCCAGAATGGTCTGTAGTTCTTGGTTTACGGCTAAGGAGTCGTCCACTGGCTTGTTGATTCCGATGCGCCACGGCTGCATGCTTGCGTTCTCTCCCTTGGTAACCAGCTCCCCTCCAATCTCAATCATATAGTTTTTTACTCCTTTGCGGTCGAGCAGACGCGCTACGCAGTCCACGCCGTATCCTTTGGCTACCGCACTGCAGTCCAGTGTCATGCGCGGGTCGGCTTTGGTGATTTTTCCGTTTGTCAGGTTTATCTTGCCGATTCCAATCAGTTGTCTCAGACTGTCGATTTGGGTGGAGTCTGGGAAGGCGGAGTGTTTGAAGCCGAATCCCCAGGCGTTGACCAGTGGGGCCACGGTGATGTCGAACGCGCCTTTGGTTTCTTCTGATATGGCCTTGGATAAATTGAAGACTTGAACGAACATGCTGTCGGCTGTCAAGTCGGTATTGTTGTTGATGGCGGTGATGGTCGACTTTTTATTGAATGGAGAAAGAGAATGGTCTACTTTCCGTAATTCGTTTTCGATATCTTCTTTCAGATTTTTGTCGCTTTGATAAGTGATTTTGTATACCGTGCCGAAAATCAGTCCCTGGTCGGTTTGGTATGGAGCCTGCTTTCTCAATATGAGGATTGTTCCGATAATCAGAAACGCGAGAAAGGGCAATTGCCATTTTAATTGTTTGTTTGTCATATATGGATGTTTTGTTTAATGGTTCAACAACAGATGTTCTATAAGAATCTTGGTTCCGATGCCGATTAGCACCAGTCCGCCGAACAGTTCCATGCGCAGGTTGAAGCGCTTGCCGCAGAACACTCCGGTGAAGCTTCCGAGAAGTGAAATGACGAACGAGGCGATGCCGATGGCCCACAGCGGGTAGGCGAGCGACGACAAGGTCTTGAATCCGGTAAAGGCGAATGAAATGCCTACGGCCAAGGCGTCGATGCTGGTGGCGACCGCCAGTGTGAGGATTACGGCAAGGCGGGTCGGGTCGAAACAGTCCGTTTCATCCTCTTTAAAGTGAGACCGTATCATGCGTATGCCCAAAAAGGCCAGGAGTCCGAAGGCTATCCAGTGGTCGTAAGCCTCAATCAGGTGGTTGAAACTGCTGGCTCCCGCCCATCCGATAAACGGCATCGCCGCCTGGAAGAGGCCGAAAAAAAAGCCCATCAGCAGGAAGGTCTTCCACCGGACGCGGTGAAGAATGATTCCGCTTGTGACAGACACGGTAAAACAGTCGACAGCCAGGCTGACAGCAAGCAGCCATATTTCTGCAAAGCTCATTAAAAAGGTAAGTTATAAATCAGGTTATACATTAAGTTGAAGCTGCTTCCCGCATTTTTGCCGAATCCGGGCACATACCAGGGTATGGAGTTTTCGTGTTCGGTGACGCTTATTCTCTTTTTATAGCGCACGCTCCATCCCATGCAGAAGCTTTTATAGATTTTTACCTTCAGTCCCACCACCGCTTCCACCCAGCTTGCGGTGCTTTTGATGCCGGAATACGAGTAGGGGACGGTAATCTCGCCGCCATAGTTCGGGTCTGTCATGTCGGGCCCGCTTACATCATACGAAAAAGAGCTCATTCCGTATCTCAAGCCTGCATACAGATAGCCCGGCAGATGGGTTTTCTTATGGAATACATTATAGTCCATTCCGATGCGGAAATACGGGGATGAAGTCTTGTAGTGAAGGTCGTTTCCGTTGTTGATGGCATCTGCCTTGCCATATCCTACTTCCACTACCGGCAGAAAGCGGTTCTTGAAGTTGGCCTGCACGGCTATTTCGCTGCTCAGGATATCGCTTCCCAGCAGGTAGCTTCCCAGTCCGGCGATTTCTACCCCTACAGATGTCCCCTGATACAAGGGCACTTCCTTTTCTTCCGTCTTTTCTTTGGCGGTGGCCTTGCGTGCCTGCCCGTTTCCTGCAAGCGGATGCAGCAGGAAAAGGCTACTCAGTATCAGCGACAGTGAAATATATTCTGAAATTTTCTTTCTCATTATTGTCAATATTCGGATTGGTTACTACCAGCGAGTCCATCAGTCGGTTGGTGGAAGTGGCTTCGGTAATTTCATAAAACATCATCGTGCCGCAGTCCAGATTCATGAAATAGGGGATATTCCGGTGCTTGACAGTAATTACATCCTGTCCCTGCCTGTTGTAGCGGAAGATGAACTGTGTCTCGTCATTGTAGCTCAGGGGGAGACTGAGTGTGCTTACTTCGGTTTCGCGGTTGATAAGGGTGTCGTTGATAAGGGTGTCGGCCGTTTCTATCCGTCCGATGACAGTGAGTGTATCTGTGTATGCGACAGACCTCCCGTATTGGTCAACGAGATTGAACTGCGCGAATGCCAGTGCGTTGGGCGGACAGTTTTCCGCTTCACATGCCGCGAGCAGGATGACGGAAGCCGACAGGGCTTTGGTTATGGCAGAAAATTTTTTCATGCGCTTACAGTTCTTTTTCTATTAGGTACTTGTTCCGTTCCGGTGCGTTGCGCGCAATCAGTTCGCCGATGAATCCGGCGAGAAACAGTTGGGTTCCCAGAATCATGGTGGTGAGCGCCAGATAGAAGTAAGGGTTGTCGGTTACCAGTACATAGGGATTGCCGTGATACATGTCATACAGTTTCATCCCGCCTACGGCTACTACGGCGACAAAGCCCAGTACAAACATGATGGAGCCCAGAAAGCCGAAGATGTGCATCGGCTTCACGCCGAAGGTTGACAGAAACCATAAGGTCAGCAAGTCCAGATAACCGTTCACAAAGCGGTTCAGTCCGAACTTTGTCTTGCCGTATTTCCGCGCCTGATGATGTACGACCTTCTCGCCGATGCGGGTGAAGCCGGCGTTCTTGGCCAGATAAGGGATGTAGCGGTGCATCTCGCCATACACTTCGATATTTTTCACCACCTCGCGGCGATATGCCTTGAGGCCGCAGTTGAAGTCATGCAGATTGTGAATGCCCGATACGGCGCGTGCCGTGGCATTGAACAGCTTGGTGGGGATTGTCTTGGAAAGCGGGTCATAGCGCTTGCGTTTCCACCCCGATACGAGGTCGTACCCGTCTTCCGTAATCATCCGGTAAAGTTCCGGTATTTCATCGGGGCTGTCTTGCAGGTCGGCATCCATCGTAATCACCACATCGCCCTGTGCGCGCTCGAATCCGCAGAACAAAGCAGGCGACTTGCCGTAGTTACGGCGGAACTTGATGCCCTTTACTGCGGCAGACTGCCGGCTGAGTTCCTCGATGACCTGCCACGAACGGTCGGTGCTTCCGTCGTTTACGAAGATGATTTCGTAGCTGAATCCGTGGGCCTTCATCACCCGCTCAATCCAGGCAGTCAGTTCGGGCAAAGACTCTTCCTCGTTATAGAGAGGTACAATGACTGAAATATTCATATTATATAAATGTGCAACATTGTATTATTTCTTTTTTCGCATGACAAACAGGGCGGTGGGCAGTGACAAAACGATGCCGTAGAAGATGTTTTGTGACATAAGCTGAAAGGTCAGCTCCAGCGGAGAAAGCGATGAAATGGTATCGAAGGCCGTCACAAGCTGGTCCATGGAAGCTGCCAGCTCGCCTGTGGTCGATGACTTGAGGGCATTCAGCTGCTCCAGATACATGTTTGCCAGGTATCCGCCGTCGATAAAGCGGAAGTAGATGTAGTGGCCTGCGGCCGTCAGAATGGAGGCGAACATATACATGAAGAACGTAAAGGTAAAGGCTTTTCTGAATCCTACAGCACCTTCGCAGCCGATGTTTCTGAACTTCCGGGCATAGATATATCCCAATATGGGAACAAAGCAGGTCAGTAGCACGAAAAGCATTTGCAGCAGCGGGATGGTGAAGCCGAGCGGAAGGAAAGTGAACTTGACAATCCAGAAGATTCCCAAGAATGTTCCGTAGCGCATGGCGTATTGTTGTAAGCTAACCGGTTTGTCTGTCGTCATGTTTGTCTTATTGATTTATCCCTGCAAAAGTACGCTTTTTCGCTTATCTATGCTATATAAAATCGTGAAAAAATCATTTCTTTTCGCCGAAAAGGATAAAAAAAACAAGTAATCTATTGCAAAATCGAAAAATATGCCTACCTTTGCACCCGCAATCGAGAGATGCCGCATCAGCAGGCTCTGTCGAAGCGAATTTTGACATACGGGCAAGTCCCATACGGCCAGCTCCCTTTGAATCCTCCAGGGCTTGATCGCAGCAAAGGTAGAAGGTCGTAGCGGCGCGATATGGTAAGCTTGCCCACCCGCCTCTTTAGCTCAGTTGGCCAGAGCACGTGATTTGTAATCTCGGGGTCGTTGGTTCGAATCCGACAAGAGGCTCGGATGAGGAGAAGACCACTTCTGTCTGTAAAAAGACAGAGGCGGTCTTTTTTTCTTTGTCCGTTCTGGCGGGGATGGTGCCTTGCTGTTGCCGGTATTGCATCCGGTGCTTTTGCGTGTTTCTTTGTGACAGGCTTCGTGGCGTTCGGTCGGGACACCGCCGGCTTTAATGTATTCGTCAGCATTGAAGGGGAATAAGTTTTTTTGTAAAAGTATGGGCTGCCATACTAAAGGATTATATGCTTTTCCGGCCGGTATCTGAAACTTTTTCTATCAGGGTGAACGGATGGCATTGTTTTGGGGGCATACTTTTGATTGAGGACATGAGCCCGTCATTTCGGGATTTACGTTTGGTGAAAGAGGGGGAAAAGGCATCGGGCGGGCCCGTGGCAGTTGGATTTCTTGAGGCTTGATTCCGCCTTTGGCACGAACTTACACTTTTTTTTAAGATTTTCTCTGTCAAGGTAACCAACGAAGCAATTTTTGTGTTACATTTGCCCGTGATTTGTAATGTGCAGTTTGCAAAAATGGCTAACAATATAAAACATCTGGGTATTGTGGAAAACATAGACGGCATTCGTCTGAAAGTGAGGATTGTGCAGACTTCTGCCTGCTCGGCTTGCAGCGCGAAGGCCCATTGTCATGCATCGGAGGCGAAGGAGAAGCTGATTGATGTGCGCAACGACAGGAGCTTGCCGTGCCGGATAGGGCAGGAAGTGATGATTTGCGGAAGTACATCGATGGGGATGAAGGCCGTATGGTGGGCGTTTGGTGCGCCGTTTGTCGTGCTTTTGCTCTCTCTCTTTGTCTTTATGAAGCTGACGGGAGGTGATGAGGCCCTTGCGGCAATGATATCTTTGTGCATGCTTGCGCCTTATTATTTCGTGTTGTATCTGTGTCGTGCCCGGTTGGGCCGCACTTTTGTGTTTACGCTGGAATCTGTAAACAATAATTAATAAACTAACTTTAATAATCCTATGAACTTGATTTTGGTTGCAGTAATTTCATTGGGAGCCATCGGACTGGTGTCTGCGATTATCCTTTACGTGGCTTCGAAGAAGTTTGCTGTGTATGAAGATCCGCGAATCGGTGAGGTGGCTGCGGCCCTTCCTCAGGCCAACTGCGGCGGATGCGGTTATCCGGGTTGTTCAGGCTTTGCCGCTGCATGCGTGAAAGCCGGTTCGCTGGAAGGCAAGCTGTGTCCGGTAGGCGGTCAGCCTGTGATGGAGAAAGTGGCTGCCATTTTGGGACTGGAGGCAACGGCTTCCGAGCCTAAGGTTGCGGTAGTGAGATGTAACGGCACATGCGCCAATCGTCCGCGTGTTACGCAGTATGATGGCGTGCGTTCGTGCGCAGTGGCAAATTCCACTTACGGTGGAGAGACGGGCTGTACGTTCGGATGCCTGGGGTGCGGCGACTGTGTGACGGCTTGTCAGTTTGACGCCATCCACATGAATCCCGAAACCGGCCTGCCCGAAGTGGACGAATCGAAGTGTACGGCCTGTGGCGCATGCAGTAAGGCATGTCCGCGGAATATCATCGAAATCCGTCCGAAAGGGAAGAACAACCGCCGTGTCTACGTTCAGTGTGTCAATAAGGACAAGGGAGTCGTGGCCCGCAAGGCATGTACATCCGCTTGTATCGGTTGCGGAAAGTGCGTGAAGGTTTGTCCGTTCGAGGCCATTACGCTTGAAAACAACCTGGCGTATATTGACCCGGCTAAATGTAAGTCGTGCCGCAAGTGTGAGATGGAATGTCCGCAGGGAGCTATCGTTGCGGTAAACTTCCCTCCGCGCAAGCCGAAACCGGAAGCTCCGGCGGCAGAAGCAAAGCCTGCTCAGACCGTAGCAGAAGCTTAATCAATCAATAGTAGTAATAAATTAAACGATATAAAAGTGAAGACATTTAGAATAGGCGGAGTTCATCCGGCGGAAAACAAGTTGTCGGCCGGAAAAGCCATTGAGACGCTTGCTCTTCCCAAGCAGGCGGTATTCCCCTTGTCGCAGCACATCGGTGCTCCCGCCGTGCCCGTCGTGAAAAAAGGCGATGTGGTAAAGGTAGGGACGAAGATTGCCGAGGCAGGAGGATTCGTTTCGGCTGCCATCTTCTCTTCCGTTTCTGGAAAAGTGAACAAGATAGACAGCGTAATCGACGCAAGCGGCTATCGTAAGCCGGCTATCTTCATCGATGTGGAAGGCGATGAATGGGAGGAAAGCATCGACCGGAGTACGGAACTGGTGAAGGAATGCAGTCTGACTCCGGAGGAGATTGTAGGAAAAATCAAGAATGCAGGTGTGGTAGGTATGGGCGGAGCCTGTTTCCCTACCCATGTCAAGCTTACTCCCCCGCCGGGATGCCGTGCGGAGTGCGTTATCATCAATGCTGTGGAGTGTGAGCCTTATCTTACGGCCGACCATCGCCTGATGCTGGAGCATCCGGACGAGATACTGGTGGGCGTAGGGATACTGATGCGCGCCGTAAAGGTAAGCAAGGCATACATCGGCATCGAGAACAACAAGCCGGATGCCATTCGTCTGATGAAAGAAAAGGCTGCGGCATATCCGGGCATCGAGGTTGTTCCGCTGAAAGTGAAGTATCCGCAGGGAGGCGAGAAGCAGTTGATTGATGCCGTTATCGGCCGTCAGGTGCCTGCTCCTCCTGCCATTCCTATCAACGTAGGTGCTGTAGTGCAGAATGTCGGTACGGCTTTTGCCGTTTATGAAGCGGTGCAGAAGAACAAGCCGCTCTTTGAACGTGTGGTGACCGTTACGGGAAAATCGCTGAAGAACCCGTCGAACTTCCTTACCCGTATGGGAACGCCGATGAGTCAGTTGATTGAAGCTGCCGGAGGCTTGCCTGAAGACACGGGAAAGGTTATAGGCGGTGGACCGATGATGGGAAAGGCCTTGGCAAACACCGAGGTGCCCATCTGCAAGGGAAGCTCCGGCGTGCTGCTGATGAATGATAAGGAAGCCCGCCGCTCTGCTCCTCAGCCCTGTATCCGCTGTGCAAAATGTGTCAGTGCCTGTCCGATGGGACTGGAGCCGTATCTGCTCGCAACCTGTTCGGCTCACGGAGACTGGGAGCGTGTGGAACATGAAATGATTATGTCATGCATCGAGTGCGGTTCGTGCCAGTTCACTTGTCCGTCACACCGTCCGATGCTCGACTATATCCGTTTAGGTAAAGGTAAGGTGGGCGGAATCATCCGTGCACGTAACGCTAAAAAATAAGAATTGGTTATGGCAAATAAATTTATCGTATCATTGTCGCCCCACGTGCATGGAGGCGACAGCGTGCAGAAGAACATGTACGGCGTGATTATCGCCCTGATACCCGCCTTGCTTGTATCGCTGTTCATCTTCGGCGTGGGGGCTGCTATCGTTACGCTGACTTCGGTGGCCGCCTGCGTGTTCTTCGAGTGGGCTATTACAAAGTATATATTCAAGCGCGAGCGAACTACGGTTCTTGACGGTTCGGCCGCATTGACCGGAATTCTGCTTGCATTCAATCTTCCGTCCAATCTGCCTGTGTGGATTATCATTATCGGTGCATTGGTGGCTATCGGCATTGGCAAGATGACATTTGGCGGGTTGGGCTGCAATCCTTTCAATCCCGCATTGGTGGGCCGTGTGTTTCTTCTGATTTCTTTCCCGGTGCAGATGACCTCTTGGCCGCAGGCCGGACAGTGGGCGAGTTATACCGACGCTGAAACGGGGGCTACTCCGCTGGCGTTGATGAAGGCTGCAATCAAGGCAGGCGACCCTTCCATGCTGAGTGAACTGCCAAGCAGTTTTAATCTTCTGATAGGCATGTCAGACAGTTGCCAGATGGGAGCGGGCTGTATCGGCGAGGTAAGTGCTTTGGCCTTGCTGTTGGGACTGGCATATATGCTGTGGAAAAAGATTATTTCCTGGCACATTCCCGTATCCATTCTTGTCACGGTATTCGTATTCTCCGGCCTGATGCATCTGGCCAATCCGGTTTACGCTTCTCCGCTGCAGCATCTCTTTACCGGAGGCTTGATGTTGGGCGCTGTCTTCATGGCAACCGACTACGTTACCTCGCCCATGACTCACAAGGGAATGATTATCTACGGCGTGGCCATCGGCTTCCTGACAGTGGTAATCCGTACATTCGGAGCTTATCCCGAGGGTATGTCGTTCGCCATTCTTATCATGAATGCGTTTACTCCGCTTATCAACACTTATTGTAAACCTAAACGATTCGGGGAGGTAGTGAAGAAATGAAAAAGCTTGAATCATCTTTAAAGAATATGATGCTGTCGCTTACGGGCTTTTCTGTAGTGGCAGGTGCGTTGCTTGGGTGGGTAAACAGTGTTACGGCCGAGCCCATTGCTCAGGCAAACGCGAAGGCATTGAGTGATGCCATAGCGGTGGTTATTCCGGGATTTGACAATAATCCTGCCGAATCTCCCGAAACGGTGGATGTTGACGGGGTAACCTATAAAGTATACAAGGCAACGAAGGGCGGAGAGTTTATCGGAGCCGCAGTAGAGTCGTCGGCCAACGGATTTGGCGGTGCGCTGACCGTATTGGTAGGCTTTGACAAAGATGGCAATATCATAGACTATTCGCTGCTGAGCCATGCTGAAACTCCGGGATTGGGCTCGAAAGCCGCCGACTGGTTTAAGAAGGGAGGCAAGGGAGACATCACCGGAAAGAATCCCGGTGAGCAGCCGCTCGTGGTAAGCAAGGATGGCGGACAGATTGATGCCATTACCGCTTCTACCATTACCACCCGTGCGTTCCTGCTGGCCGTGAACAATGCGTATGCGGCCTATAAGAATCAGAATGTCGACACGACAAGCGGCGCTACCCAACAGGCGGCTCCCGCGACGGACGAAAGTGAAACCAATGAATAAAAGAAAGGAGAAAAGACTATGAATAACTTTAAAGTTTTGCTGAACGGGATGATTAAGGAGAATCCCACGTTTGTACTCCTTTTGGGTATGTGTCCTACGTTGGGAACGACCTCTTCCGCCATCAACGGCATGAGTATGGGACTGGCCACGATGTTCGTGCTTATCTGTTCGAATGTAGTGATATCTTCCATTAAGAATCTGGTGCCCGACATGGTTCGCATCCCTATTTTTGTGGTGGTGATAGCAGCGTTCGTAACCGTGCTTCAGATGGTAATGCAGGCGTATGTGCCCGCTCTTTACGCTACGTTGGGTCTGTTTATCCCGCTGATTGTGGTAAACTGCATCCTGCTTGGGCGTGCCGAGGCTTTTGCCTGCAAGAACGGCCCTGTTCCCTCGTTCTTCGACGGGTTGGGCATCGGTCTGGGCTTTACCATTGCCTTGACTCTGCTTGGCGGTGTGCGCGAGTTTCTCGGGACCGGAAAGCTGTTTGGCATGACAATCATGCCTGAACAGTACGGCATGCTTGTGTTTGTACTTGCTCCGGGAGCCTTCATCGCACTGGGTTATCTGATTGCTATCGTTAATCGCTTGAAGAAAGCATAATCTTTAAAACAGAAAGATATGGAATATATACTGATATTTATCACCGCTATCTTTGTGAACAACATCGTGTTGTCGCAGTTTCTTGGCATTTGTCCGTTTCTCGGCGTTTCCAAGAAGGTGGAGACCGCGATGGGTATGGGCGCTGCCGTGGCATTTGTGCTTACATTATCCACCATTGTGACTTATGTCATCCAGAAGTTTGTACTTGACCCGTTCGGGCTGGCCTACCTGCAAACCATTGCTTTCATCCTGGTGATTGCCGCATTGGTACAGATGGTGGAAATCATTCTCAAGAAGGTTTCGCCGGCTCTTTATCAGGCACTGGGTGTGTTTCTTCCGTTGATTACCACCAACTGCTGTATTCTTGGAGTGGCCATCCTCGTTATCCAGCAGGATTTTGACCTGCTGACCGGTGTCATTTATGCCTTCTCCACTGCTTTGGGATTTGCTCTCGCGCTGATTGTCTTTGCGGGCATCCGTGAGCAGTTAAGTATGGTAAGCATCCCGAAAGGCATGCAGGGCATGTCAATTGCCCTGGTAACGGCCGGTTTGCTTGCCATGGCGTTTATGGGCTTCTCGGGTGTAGACAAAGGATTGTCGGCCCTGTTCGGATTGGGATAATGTTAAAAGCATTATAAATGTTTTGATTCCGGGCGCGGGCTGTGCAGCTGTGCAGTATCGTCGGATATTGTGCAGTCCGTGCCTGTTTTTTATGCTTGCCAGACAGATTTTTCTTCTTCATGAAAAATCTGTCTGGTATTTTTGTCTTGTTCTTTTCCATTGCGCCCTGTCTTTTGCATTTGTCCTGAAGGGGCGTTTTGTTTAATTCTCAAATTATATCCTTATTTATAAAATTTGTTTTGATAATGTTGAATATTTTAAGGCATTATTACTATATTTGCTCGGTAACTTTAAGAAAAGTTATGTCTGTGACTTAAAAAAGTGTTTCGTCGGCACAGAAACTTCAGAGTGTGCGGCGAACAGCTCCACACTTTTGGGATAACTTGCCGTATTGGGAGTTGTTGCGGCAGCTAATGACTTTTGAAATGAAAAAGAACTTTGTATCCGCTGCCCTTTTGGGCATGACTTTCGCGTTGGCATCTTGCGGGTCGTCCAAGCAGACGGCTGCTTCCGACTATGAGTATCAGCTGTGGAAACAGCAGCAGGAACAGCAGTCTGCGCAGCAGCGTCCGGCACGCAAGCTGCGGACGGCCGAGCCTTGCATTGAGTTGGCCCTGGCTGAATCTGAGAATATGAGGGCTTACGGTACGGCCACCTCGTATGTCGAAAAGACGGCCTTGAACGAAGCGGAGCGGGATGCCCGAAACAGACTGGCTGCCATGATTAAGGCGGCCGTTGAAGGTGCGGCGCAGGATTATGAGCAGAATGCCAATCAGAATCTGAAGAAGACGGCGGGGACGCTCAGCGAGTCGGTCATGACGCAATATGTGGCCGAGGAGATAAAGAATACGCGCATCATCAAGAACTCCATTTACGACCTGACGGACGGAAGTATCCAGGTGTATGTATGTCTGGAGATGAAGACCGATACCGAAGAGCTGAAGAAGAATCTGGACAATGCACTGGACCGTGACGGCGTGATTGAACTGCAATACGACCGCGAGCGTTTCCTCGATAAGATGTCGGAAGGGCTCGAGGAGTATAAGAAGAAACAGGCGGAGGAAAATCTATGAAAATCCGTTTGACATTGCTTGCTTGTGTGATGGCATTGCTCGGGGGCGCGGGAGCGGCATCGGCGCAGCCCCGTGCCTCGGAACCGCTGCGGCCCAGATGGATTCAGAAACTTCCCAAGCCCACGAATCCTACGTTTTCGTATGAGGTGGAGTCGGCTTTTGCACCGACACTCGACGCTGCGCGTGAGAAATGTCTGGCCGGACTGATAGCAGGTTCGGGACTGAAGAACGGGGTGGTAACGGTGTCTGACTATAAGTCAAAGGAACATCTGTCGCAGGTATGGGAGAATGGGAAGCTGACAGAAAGGGTAGACTATGACAGCCATACCACCACTCAGGCGCAGGGCAGTGAGGTGAAGCTCTATGTGGAAGACATTGCGGAATACTGGGAGCGCGACAGGTCGGGCGATTATTACCTGACCAAGCTCTATGCAAAATCGGAATTGGGAAAGGCCCCCCTGTTCGATAACGTAGAGCTGACCACCCGTTATGGTGCTCGCGGACTGTGGCGGTCGGCCATCATCCCGGGCTGGGGACAGTTTTATAAAGGCTCTAACCTGAAGGGCGGACTGTTTTTGGGCGGCACGGCCCTGCTGGCCGGAGGCATCGTGTTTACGGAGAACCAGCGGTCGGACTACCGCCGGAAGATAATGCGCACACACGATACCGGGTTGATAAACAGCTATTCCACGAAGGCCGACCATTTTGCCACAGCGCGGAATATCTGTATCGGTGCGGCGGCGGCTCTCTATCTCTATAATCTGATAGATGCCGTGGTGGCTCCGGGCGCACGGCGCATCGTGGTAAAGAAGCGCAAGCCGCTGGTAAAAGATTATGCCGTCGCGCCGTCTGTCTCGCCCGACGGCAGTCCCGTGATGGCGGCCTCGCTCACTTTCTGACAATCTCAAGTTAATCAATAATCATAATATTTATGGAAACGACTTTTGAAATTACTCCGTCTGAGCTGCGGATGAATGAAAAGCTCATAAAGCGCGCCCGCCGGTGGATAATTGCGGCGCTGGTGTGGAAAATTGTCGGCCCTTTTTTGAGCGGTGTGGTGATGAACTCTGTCATGATAAACAGTGCCTTGCTGCTTTTCTGTGTGAACGCTTTCTTTATCCTGTTCATTCTGGCGGGTCTGATGCCGCTGCGGAAGCATACATCTCTTCGTATTGAGCGATTTACCCGCATTTTGATTTTCGCCTTGTGTGGAGATATGATTTTGGGCTTGATTCACTCTCTGTATCTTTGGATTATCCCCGGTGGATATTGGGTTTCGATTTATCGGACGATAGTGGAAGTGCTTGTCGCGTTTGCTTGCGGCTATTTGACTTGCGTAGCATTCTCTTTTTTGGTTCGGGATGAAAGAATAGAAGTGTCTTGTCGTTCGGCAATTCGGTTATTGTGCATAGGTGTTTTCATCAATACAATAGTAACGGTATCAACTGGAATGTGTTCGGTTTGGTTTAGGAGTTTGGATTTGCCGTATACTCAGATTGTTTCATCAAATAGTTTTAGTGGCATATTAGCCTTGGTGCAAGGCTTTCTGTTTTATGTGGCAGGTGTCATATTCATTATCGGTTACAAGCGTTTGTTTGCCACTCCGTCGGCTTTTCCTGCCGAGGATGACGGCGTTGACTACGACAGCATTTGGAAACCGTCGCGGATGACGACAGGTTTTCTGGTGTCGATGCTTCTGTTTATAGCGTTGCTGTACCTCATGGTACGGATTGTATTTTTTCAGCAATAATTAAAAACATCAGATTATGGGAACAATCGTATTGGTGATTCTCGGTTTGATAGCCGGTTATTATTTTTTAAAGAATTTTGAGAAGATAGACCGCCACCTGTTTGCTTCGGCCGAAGGGTACGAACCCTTCGGCATCGGTGTGGTATATCTCAGTGCCGTGGTGGGAGCCTTTTTCGGCTGCCTGCTTATCTATTGTGAAATGATAGACAAGAGCATAGAGCCCGTCCCTATTGTGGCCGTCGTATTGACGCTTTTGTTTATGCTGGTCTGTTATAACGTGTTCCAGGCCTTCCTTTATATGCGTTCTCCGGGCGGCATCTTCGGCAAATCGCTGTTTATGCTCGTGTCATGCGCGTTTGCCATGCTGGTTGGAGCTGTGGGGAGTGTGGTGGTCATCTTTCTTGTCATTGCCTTTCTGGTCTTGTCACTGCTTGGAAAGGTCGCTTTCGGCGATTCTTCATCATCCGGAAGGCATCGTTCCTCGTCAGTCAGCGATGAACCCGAATATGCGACTGAGGATAAATTCGGCAATACACGTACCTTGAAACAGGATGGATGGAACAGGTATAAAGACGATAAGGGCGATTATTGGAATGATAACGGCGACGGAACCGTGAGCCGTGAAGAATAGAAACATTGCATTGGTTATATCAGTTGTTTTATAAAAGAAGAAAACGTTATGAAGAAGATTTTATTTTCATTTTTTTGCATGATTCTCGGCATATCCCTCTGTGGCTGCTCGGAGGATGAGACACCCGGATTCGGCTCTGTTTACGGAATCGTGACGGATGCCGAGACCAGTCAGCCGGTATACGGTGCTTCTGTCATCCTTTCGCCCGGCAATCTTTCCACTTTGACGGGGCAGGACGGGCATTATGAGTTCGTGGATTTGGAGCCGGGACAGTATAAGGTGCAGGTTCAGGCCAATGGATACCAGCAGAATGTCCGTCAGATTCAGGTGAATGCAGGCGGCAGTGCGACGGGAGACATGAGTCTTGAGCCGATAAGCGAGTCGTCAAACCTGACGCTTTCATCCGGCACGCTCGACTTTGATACGGGCTATAACGAGCTGACCCTTACGCTGACCAATTCGGGGAATGCCGGAAACGTGTCGTGGAATGTGAGCGGAATCAATGTTGCCTGGCTTACAATCCAGCCTGCACAGGGTGAAATAGCCATGGGCAAGTCGGCCGAAATCAAGGTGCTTATAGACCGCAGCCAGATTACCGCCTCCCAGTCCACATCCTTCATCATCAATGCCGCCGGAGGTTCGCAGTCTGTCCGGGTATTGGTAAGCACACAGGGAGAAAGCGGCGGCAATGAAGGCGGCGGTGAAGGGGGCACGGACGGCGGAGACTATTCGTCGGCCGAGATTATATCCTGCGACTCCCGTATAGAAGCATCCATCATCGGCTGCGAACGTTCCGGCTCGGCGGTCGTATTCACCTATACGCTGAAAAATATGGGGCTCGGACTGGTAAATGACTTCCGTATCTATCATCCTGAGGCATTGGGGCAAAATAACATCGACGGGTCTACCTCCTTGTTTTACGATGCCGAAGGAAATGAATACTCCGACTGTGTCATGACATTCCGCAATGAGTCGGAAAGCGGGAGCAACATCACGGCGGCATTTCCCGAGAACATTGCCTGCCGGGGTACGGTAACCCTCCGGAATGTGCCTGCGGGCGTGGACAAGATAAATGCGGTGCTGTCTGTGTTTGCTTATCCCGATTCGGAATACAATCTGGCCGGAACGACGATAACATTCAAAAATGTCCCTGTTTATTGACAATAACCAGCGATGCGTATGAAATGTTTTGCAACCGTTGTTGTTTTTCTGATTTGTTTGGGCAGTCAGTCGGCTGCCCAAACTTTTGAAGACTATAAGCGAAGGGCACAAACCGACTTCAGCGACTACAAGCAGCGTCGCCGGCAGGAGTTCAAGGAATACCGTGACCGGGTCAACGCCGAGTTTGCAGCCTATATGCGCCGGGCATGGCCGGGTTATGAAGCAAAGCCTGCCCTGCCCGTGCCCGAGCGTCCCGAGCCTCCCCGCCCGGAGGTTAGGAAACCCGATGTGAAACCTGCCGACAATCTTTTGCGGCCGGGCAGCATTACTGCGCCCCAGACGCTTCCCGCAGGTCGTCCGCAGCCTGCATACCCTTTGCCCTTGCCGGAAGAAGGGCAGGAAGAGCCTTCATCCTTCAGCTTTCTGTTTTATGGAACTTCGTGCGGACTGCCTTTGGAGGAGAGGCATCGCTTTGTCTTGCGCGGCATGAAGGAGGATGATGTGGCGGATGCATGGCAGCGGCTTTCATCGGACGACTACCTTCCCGTCGTTGCATCTTGCCTTTCGTGGCGTGACAGGCTGTGTCTCTGTGATTGGGGATATGTACGCTTTGTGGAACAGATGACCGCCGCCTTTTTTGCAGGCCGCCGGGATGAGGCGCGGCTGATGCAGATGTACGTTCTCACCCAGTCGGGATACAAGGTGCGCATGGCGCGGGTGGGAAACAGACTTGTGTTGCTGCTTCCATCGAAAGATGAAATCTATGAATATCCTTACCTTGCCGTCGGCGGAGAGAGGTATTACATCGTCGACCCGTCTGTGCATGGGGAAACATTCTATCTGTTCGATCGTGAATATCCGAAAGAACGGCAGTTTTCACTGCATATCCAGACCGAACCCCTTTTGGCGGAATCGTTTTCAGAGATGCGGACTTTCGCAGCCAGACGCCATCCGGAGCTGAAGACGGACATAACGGTCAACCGTAATCTTATGGACTTTTACGAAGACTATCCGCGCGGAAACTCGATGGCTGTCTATGCGCAGGCTTCACTGAGCCGCCATGTGAAAGAGCAGCTTTATCCCGTGCTGCGCCAGTCTGTTTCGGGGAAGAGTCAGGCGGAGGCGGCAAACATATTGATAGACTTCGTGCAGACCGCCTTCAGCTACCAGACGGATGAAGAGCAGTTTGGTGAAGAGCGCCCTTTCTTTCCCGATGAAATGTTCTTTCATCCTTACAGCGACTGCGAAGACCGCGCCATCCTTTATGCTGTTCTGGTCCGCGATTTGCTTGGCCTCAAGACGGTGCTGCTGCATTATCCCGGTCATCTGGCTGCGGCCGTCCGTTTCGATGAGGAAGTGACGGGCGACTACATGCTGATTGACGGTGCCCGTTATACGGTCTGCGACCCGACTTACATCGGAGCGGATATCGGTATGGCCATGCCGCAATACAGGCATGTGGCGGCGGATGTGTTCCGGCTCGAGTGACAGCGGCAGAAGGGTCTGACGGTTTTCATAATCTGTAAAAGTGGTACAACGCTCCGTAATTTGGTTAGGCGTTTTTTGCGTATGACGAGCTATCTTTGCATCAGATAAAACAAGATTGGGAACATGATGAAACAGATTTTTTCAACAGTCAAGACAGGCGTTCTCTTGGGGATGCTCGTTTCAACATTTAATATTCAAGTCACTATGTCACAAGAAAAGATTACGCAGACTGCCGGTCGCGTGCAGTTAGGGGAGTTCGCTCCCAAGTTTGCCGAGCTGAATGACGATGTACTCTTCGGTGAAGTGTGGAACCGTAAAGGATTGAGTCCGCACGACCGCAGCATGATAACCGTAGCTACCCTTGTCGGAAAAGGGATTATCGACTCGTCGCTCACCCACCATCTCCAGTTCGCCCGGCAGAATGGCGTGACACGCACCGAAATATCCGAGATGCTGACCCATATCGCATTCTATGCCGGATGGCCCAATGCATGGGGAGCTTTCCGTCTGGCCAAGGAGGTATGGGCCGATGATGCGGAGGGCGACGGCGGGAAGGCCGCCTTCCAGCGCGAGATGATATTTCCCATCGGCGAGCCGAATACCGCCTATGCGAAATATTTTATAGGAAACAGTTATCTGGCACGCGTGTCGGCCGAGCAGATTCCCTTTGCCAACGTAACGTTTGAGCCTCGCTGCCGCAACAACTGGCATATTCATCACGCCACAAAAGGGGGCGGACAGATGCTGGTATGCGTGGCCGGAAAAGGATGGTATCAGGAAGAGGGAAAGCCTGCCGTGCAGATGCTGCCGGGTGATGTAATCCACATTCCGGCCAATGTGAAGCACTGGCACGGTGCCGCCGCCGACAGCTGGTTTGCCCACCTTGCCTTCGAGATTCCGGGCGAGGACACTTCAAACGAATGGCTTGAGCCGGTGACGGACGAAGCGTATGACAAGCTCGGGAAATAATTGTTCTTGGTTTCGTTTATAATACAGTATCCCCTGTTCATGCTTTTCCGGGAGAGCGGTGAACGGGGGATACGTGTTTATGTGTCGGTCAAAAAAAATTTTTATCCGTGACCGGATGCTTCGGATAAAGAGACATCCGCCCCGGCCGTCACTACGGCAAGGACGGAAGGTGCGCATGATGCGCTTGTTTGGTAAGAAAATTGAAGGGTGTCAGTCAGTGTCTTCCGGAGTGGAAGCATTGTCGGTTTCCGTATACTCTTCGATGCGGAAACGGTTGACGGTGATGTCAATCTTTCCCCAGCTGCGGGGATAGACCGCCATTCTTACTGTCATGCCGCCGTTGGCGGGGAGAACGAACTGGGTGCGGCGGTTTTCGTTCATGTCATACCACATCCCGTTCTGTCCGTAGAGGATGCGCACGGCATTCTCTGATTCATATTCCCAGCTGATAAGGTAGTATGCCGTCTCTCCCTTGTGGAAAGAAAAAGTGCTTGTCGCTTCATCATATTCTATATATTCCAGGTCGGTCACTTCCTCCGGATAAAAATTGATGAGGGTCACCTCTTCTCCCAGCGAGTCATATTCTAAAGTCATGTAGTTGCTGTCGTCACATACATGGCTGTATGTCTCTCCTATGTGTAGCTTGGGGATGGGGACATATTCGCTTATTTCATATTTGTCGCATGCGGCGGTAAGCACAACGCTTGCCACGCTGCACAGGGCAAACAGTCTGTTATTGTTCATGGTCTGGTGCTGTTTTGATTTTCGCCGCAAAAATATTTGTTGCGTAATACCGTATGAAACAAGTTCGGCAGAAGCCGGATTTTTCTCGGCGGAAGGTGCGATTTTCTCGGCAGGACAGGCCGTGACTTCGTTTCTTGGGTCTGTCTTGGAAAAAGGTTTGTTGGTCGATTTTTGTTGGCAGGTATGGTGCGCCGGGATATTTTTGACCAAAAAAAATAATTTATGGAAAAACAGACGAAAATACGTTGCATGGAACAGCTTATCTATGTAAGCGGGTGGTTTATTGTGTGGGGAACTATCCTGATGAGCATTCAGTCGCGTACGGACATGACACGGCCGTACGGGGACATTGTAGTTTTTTCGTTGTTTTTGTTGGCTCCGTTTTTCATTTTGTTCCTGATTAATAACTGTTGGCTTGTGCCTTGCCTGCTTATGCGCAGGCGCTTCCCTCTTTACGCCGTGTCGCTGCTGTTGGTGATAGGGATGCTGTTTTACCTTTTTTCTTTGCAGCGGATATGGATTGCCGAACATTTGTCTTTTCGTGCTGTGCCGGGAAATCCCCCGCCTTCTCCTCCGGACAGTGTTGAGCCGATGCTCATCATTGTGGCGTTTCTGCTTGTGGAATTCAATGTGGCGGTCAAATTTTTCTTTAAGTCACTTCACGACGACGAGGTGGTGAAAGAGCTCGAACGGCAGCGCCTTGAGTCGGAACTGAAATATTTGAAGTACCAGCTTAACCCTCATTTTTTCATGAACACATTGAATAATATCTATGTGCTGGTGGATTTGGATGCCGAGAAAGCGAAGCGGACCATCCTCAAGCTGTCAAAATTGATGTGTTATGTGCTTTATGAAGCTGTGGGTGAAAGTGTGTCTTTGGTTCGTGAGGTACAGTTTCTGCAGAGCTACGTGGCGCTGATGAAGCTGCGCTATACGGAAAAGCTTGTCGTGACGGTCGATTTTCCGTTTGTGGTGCCCGATGTGCCCGTCCCGCCCTTGCTGTTCATTTCCTTGCTCGAAAACGCCTTCAAGCATGGAGTGAGCTACCGGGCTTCTTCGCTGGTGGAAGTGAAGATGAGGGTAGAGGGGGAGGAGATTTTCTTTTCGTGCCGTAACAGCAACCACAGATGCGGAGATGTTTCTCATTCGGGGGTAGGGCTGGACAATCTGCGCAAGCGTCTGGACTTGCTTTATGGCAAGAACTATACGTTGGCTGTGAGTGAAGATAAAGACATTTATTCTGTATTGTTAATAGTGCCGGTTTTATGAAATGTATTGCAATAGACGATGAGCCGCTTGCTCTGTCGCAGCTTTCAAAATATATATCCCGGGTTCCGTTTCTTATTCTGCTCAGGGCGTGCCCGTCTGCCAGTGAAGTTGTCCCGTTGGTAATGTCGGGGCAGGTCGATTTGATTTTTACAGATATAACTATGCCCGATTTTAGCGGAATCGATTTTGTGCGTTCGCTGCATCATCCTCCGATGGTCATCTTCACTACGGCTTATCCTGAATATGCCGTGGAGGGATTCCGTCTTGAGGCGGTGGATTATCTGCTGAAGCCTTTCGACTTCCAGGACTTGCTGCGGGCCGCCGAAAGAGCCCGCAGGATATACGTCTCCAAGCGCTTTGAGGCAGGAAAGAATGACACGCTCTTTATAAAGAGTGACGGCAGGCTGGTAAGCATAGAGGTGAAACGCATCTGTTACATTGAAAGCATGAGTGAGTATGTGCGCATTCATCTGGAAAAGCAAGACGAGCCGGTCGTCGCATTGGGCAGCCTGACGAAGCTTGAGGGGGCCTTGCCTGCCCACTTCATGCGCGTTCACCGTTCCTACATAGTCAATCTGCACAAGATAGTGGGAGTGTCGCGCCAGCGCATTATAATGGACAGGAAAGTCTATATTCCGGTAGGGGAGAATTATAGGGAGAGCTTCAACGATTACATCAGCCGCCGCTGCATCTTGTGAGCGGATTCTTCAAATTTCTTCCCTTTTTTTCGTAGTTACCGATTATTCGCCGTATTTTTGCATCCGGAACAAAGACGGATGGGTATATGGACTTACGGAAAAAGATAGCACTGATACTGACCCTGGCGTGGGGGATGATTATGCCGCTGCGTGCGCAGCAGGCAGACAGCATCCGCTTCAGCCTGCTCACTTGTGCGCCGGGAAACGAAATCTATGAGCTTTTCGGACACACCGCCCTGCGTTATCAGAACTTTACCCGGGGAGCGGATGTGGTGTTCAATTATGGGATGTTCAGCTTTAATACTCCTCATTTTGTCTATCGTTTCGTGAAAGGGGAGACAGACTATCAGCTCGGCATTGCGCCTTACCGCTATTTCGAGGCGGAGTATGCCTTGCGCGGCTCGTCGGTCTACGAACAGGAGCTGAACCTTACGCCGCAAGAAAAGCAGACCTTGCTTTATCTGCTGGAAGAGAATTACCGTCCGGCAAACCGTACCTACCGTTACAATTATTTTTATGACAACTGTACCACCCGTGCGCGCGACCAGATAGAGAAGGCCGTGCAGGGGAAGGTAGTCTATCCCGCAGGGGAGAAGGAAAAGACCTTCCGCAGCATCGTCCACGAATATACGGCCAACTCGCCGTGGGATGAGCTTGGAATCGATTTCTGCTTAGGGGCCGAGGCCGATTTGCCTATAGACAACCGCCTTCAGATGTTTGCTCCGTTCTATATGCGCCGTTTTGCCTCGCAGGCTTATATAGTGAATGAAGACGGTACGCGCCGTCCGCTTGTGGTGAAGGAAACGAAGATAGTCGATGTGGCTCCTGAATCGGCCGGGCCGGCCTTTCCTCTCACGCCGATGACATGTGCCTGTCTTTTTCTGGCACTGAATGTATGGATAGCCTGGTGGCAGTGGCGGCGGCGGAAGATATACTGGGGATGGGATATGGTGCTTTACGGTGCGCAGGGACTGGCAGGATGTGTCGTTGCTTTCCTGTTTTTCGTGTCTGTTCATCCTACGGTAGGCTCGAATTGGCTGCTTGCCTTGTTCAATCCCATACCCTTGCTCTGTCTGCCTGCTATGGTGTATGGTGCGGTAAAGCATAGGAAAGTGCATTATCACACCGTGAACTTGGTGTATTTAACACTTTTTATAGTGATATTTTCCATTTCACCGCAAGAATTTAATTTAACAGTGTTACCTTTGGCACTTGGTTTGCTGGTAAATGCCGCGAGCCATGTATTAGTTATGAATATGAACGCTAAGGAATGAAAGAACGCATACTGACATCTTTATTGACGGTAATGGCCATAACCGGCCTTCAGGCGCAAAGTGTGCCGGGGGCGCCGAGGCTGGTGGTGGGGCTGACCATCGACCAGCTGCGTGCCGATTACATCGAGGCCTTTTCAGCCCTTTATGGAGAGCGTGGCTTTAAACGGCTGATGCGTGAGGGGCGCTTCTATACCAATGCGGAGTATGATTTCATCAATCTTGACCGCTCGTCGGCTACGGCGGCCGTCTATACGGGGGCCACTCCTTATTATAATGGGGTGGTGGGAAACCGCTGGATGGACCGTAACTCGCTGCGTGTCGTGCAGTGCGTAGACGACAAGGACTTTATGGGAATATACACTTCAGAGAGCACGTCGCCCAAACGCCTGCAGGTTTCGACCCTTTCGGACGAGCTGATGGTGGCGAGTGGAGGGGAGGCCGAGGTCTATTCCATTGCCCCTACGCGTGAAATGGCCGTGCTCGCCGCCGGGCATGCGGCAAAGGCCGCCTTTTGGCTTAACGATGAGACAGGCAAGTGGAGCGGCACGACCTTTTACGGTGCCTTTCCCCAGTGGGCTGCCGATTATAATGACCACGAAGGACTTGACTTCCGCATCGGCAGTCTGGTATGGCAGCCTTATCATCCGGTTACGGCCTACCGCTATGTCACTTCGAGCAGCAAGCAGGTTACTTTCAAGCATAACTTTTTTGATGAGCGTCAGGAGAAATACCGCCGCTATAAGACCAGTCCGTATGTAAACGATGAAGTGAACCGTTTGGTAAGCGCCTGCCTTTCTGCCACGCAGATGGGGAAGGACAATGTGCCCGACCTGCTTACGCTTTCTTATTACGCCGGAAACTACAACCATAAGCCCAACTCGGAATATGCGATGGAGATTCAGGATGTCTATGTGCGTCTGGACAACAGCATCGGTGATTTGCTTGACCTGATTGACCGGAAGGTGGGGCTGGACAATACGCTGTTCTTCATCACTTCAACGGGGTATGCTGATGCGGAGCCTGCCGACCCGGTGCAGTACCGTATCCCTGGAGGTGAATTTCATATCAAGCGCTGTGCGGCGCTGCTGAACATGTATCTGATGGCACTTTATGGTGACGGCCAGTATGTGGAGACTTATTATGGACACCAGATATATCTTAACCATAAGCTGATAGAAGACAAGAAGCTGAATCGGGTGGAAGTGATGAACCGCTCGGCTGATTTTGTCGTGCAGATGAGCGGCGTGAAGAATGCCTATACGGCGCAGAGACTGCTTCTGGGTGCATGGACTCCGAAGATTGACAAGATACGTAATTCTTTCAGCCGCGAGTGTTCGGGAGACCTTTATATCGAAGTGATGCCCGGATGGTCGGTGGTGAACGATTATCCGCAGAGCGTGAAGGTGGTGCGCGAGGCGTATGCTTCCGTTCCACTGTTCTTCATGGGCTATAATGTGAAGCCCGAAATACTCTATACTCCTGTAAAGGTGGCGGCCATTGCTCCTACGGTGGCCCACTACATGCGCATTCGGGCACCCAATGCTGCGCTTGAAGCACCGATGATAAATCTGCGCAAGCAGTGAAGAGACAAAGAATACTGATTTATGAATAATAATAAAACGACAATACAAAGATGGGATTTAATGAATTTATAGGCAAGCTGTTCGGAAACAAGGCTACCCGTGACATGAAGGAGATTCAGCCGTGGGTGAACAAGGTGAAGGAAGTGTATCCGGAGATAGAAAAGCTGAGTAACGATGAACTGCGTGCGAAGACAGAAGAACTGAAGAAATATGTAAAGGATTCGGCTGCCGAAGAAAACAGAAAGATTGAAGAGCTTAAAGCGTCTATCGAGGCAACGGAACTGGAAAAGCGCGAAGCTGTATTCAGTCAGATAGACAAGCTGGAGAAGGAAGTGCTCGACAAATACGAGGCGGCTCTTAACGAAATATTGCCTGCGGCGTTTGCCATCGTGAAGGATACGGCACGCCGTTTTGCGGAGAATGAGGAAGTTGAGGTGACAGCCACTGACTTCGACCGTGAACTGGCCGCGCAGGGAAAGGATTTCCTGGTTATCGAAGGCGACAAGGCCGTATGGAAGAATCACTGGAAGGCAGGAGGTAACGACACGGTGTGGAACATGATTCACTATGATGTGCAGCTTTTCGGTGGCGTAGTGCTTCATCAGGGAAAGATTGCCGAGATGGCTACCGGTGAAGGTAAGACACTTGTGGCTACGCTTCCCGTATTTCTCAATGCTTTGACAGGAAACGGCGTGCATGTGGTCACTGTCAACGACTATCTGGCCAAGCGTGACTCGGAATGGATGGGGCCTCTCTATATGTTTCACGGTCTGCGTGTGGATTGCATCGACAAGCATCAGCCGAATTCCGAAGCCCGCCGCCGTGCCTACATGGCCGACATTACTTTCGGAACAAACAATGAGTTCGGTTTCGACTATCTGCGCGACAATATGGCTGTCAGTCCGCGTGACCTCGTGCAGCGCAAGCACAATTATGCCATTGTCGATGAGGTGGACTCGGTGTTGATTGACGATGCCCGTACTCCGCTGATTATTTCCGGCCCTGTGCCCAAGGGCGACCAGCAGCTTTTCGAGGTGCTCCGTCCGTTGGTAGAGCGTCTGGTAGAGGCGCAGCACCGTCTGGCTACCCAGTTCCTTGCCGATGCCAAGCGGCTGATTGCTTCCGACAAGAAGGAGGATGTGGAGGCCGGATTCCTTGCCCTTTTCCGCAGCCATAAGGCATTGCCCAAGAACAAGCCGCTTATCAAGTTCCTTAGTGAGCCGGGCATCAAGGCCGGTATGCTGAAGACCGAAGAAATCTATATGGAGCAGAACAACAAGCGTATGCCCGAGGCCGTGGAGCCGCTTTACTTCGTGATTGATGAGAAGCTGAAGAGTGTGGAGCTGACAGACAAGGGTATCGACCTCATAACGGGAAATTCGCAAGACCCTACGCTGTTTGTGCTGCCCGACATTACGGCCGAGCTTTCAGAGCTGGAAAACCGCAAGGACTTGAACGATGAGGAGCGTCTGGCCAAGAAAGACGAGCTGCTGACCAATTATGCCATCAAGTCGGAGCGTGTACATACCATCAATCAGCTGCTGAAGGCTTATACCATGTTTGAAAAAGACACCGATTATGTGGTGATGGACGGACAGGTAAAGATTGTCGACGAGCAGACCGGCCGTATCATGGACGGACGCCGTTGGAGCGACGGCCTTCATCAGGCGGTAGAGGCAAAAGAGGGCGTGAAGGTGGAGGCTGCCACGCAGACATTCGCTACCATTACGCTTCAGAACTATTTCCGTATGTATCACAAGCTTTCCGGTATGACCGGTACGGCCGAGACGGAAGCGGGCGAGTTCTGGGACATTTACAAGCTCGATGTGGTGGTTATACCGACCAACCGGCCGATAGCCCGTATCGACATGAACGACCGTGTATACAAGACCAAGCGCGAGAAATATAAGGCGGTCATCGAGGAAATTGAGAAAATGGTGCAGGCCGGGCGTCCGGTTTTGGTCGGCACTACTTCCGTAGAGATTTCCGAGATGCTGAGCAAGATGTTGACCTTGCGCAAGATTCCCCATAACGTATTGAACGCCAAGCTGCACCAGAAGGAGGCCGAAATTGTGGCCAAGGCAGGACAGAGCAGCACCGTGACCATCGCCACCAATATGGCGGGCCGTGGAACGGATATCAAGCTGAGTCCGGAGGTGAAGGCTGCGGGAGGTCTGGCCATTATCGGTACGGAGCGTCATGAGTCACGCCGTGTAGACCGTCAGTTGCGCGGTCGTGCCGGGCGTCAGGGCGACCCGGGTTCGTCTGTGTTCTTCGTGTCGCTCGAAGATGACCTGATGCGCCTGTTCTCTTCTGACCGTATAGCCCACGTGATGGACAAGCTCGGATTCAAGGAAGGCGAGATGATAGAGCATAAGATGATTTCAAACTCTATCGAGCGTGCCCAGAAGAAGGTGGAAGAAAACAACTTCGGTATCCGTAAGCGCCTGCTGGAGTATGATGATGTGATGAACAAGCAGCGTACGGTCATCTATACCAAGCGCCGTCATGCCTTGATGGGAGAGCGTATCGGCATGGATATCGTGGAGATGATATGGAACCGCTGCGCCAATGCCCTTGAGCAGCCTACGTATGAGGATGCACGCATGGAGATTTTCCATACGCTCGCCATGGAGACTCCTTTCACGGAAGAAGAGTTCCGCGCAGGCAAGAAGGATGAACTGGCTGAACGCACTTTCCAGGAGGCGATGGCCATCTTCAAGCGCAAGACCGACCGCATGGCGCAAATTGCCAATCCGGTCATCAAGCAGGTGTATGAGAATCAGGGAAACATGTATGAAAACATCCTTATCCCTATCACCGACGGCAAGCGCATGTATAACATCGCTGTCAACCTGAAGGCGGCATACGAGAGCGAGTCGAAAGAAATCGTCAAGGCGTTTGAAAAGGCCATTCTGCTGCACACCATCGACGATGCGTGGAAAGAGAACCTTCGCGAGCTTGACGACTTGAAGCACTCGGTGCAGAACGCAAGCTACGAGCAGAAAGACCCGCTGCTGATATTCAAGCTTGAATCGGTCAATCTGTTCCGCAACATGGTGGACAAAATCAACAACAATACCATTTCAGTGCTGATGCGCGGACAGATACCGGTGCAGGAGCCGCAGCAAGTGCGTGAGGCCGCTCCCGAACCTGCCGCTCCGCGCCAGCAGTACCGCGAGGAGAAGCAGGATTTGACCGACCGCAACCAGCAGGCTGCCGCTGCGCGCGACACACGCGAGCAGCAGAAACCGCAGCCTTATCGGGCGCAGAAGACGGTAGGCCGTAACGACCCTTGTCCTTGCGGCAGCGGACTGAAGTATAAGAACTGTCACGGAAAGAATCTGTAAGTGTTCTGATATTTGGCTCTTACGACCGGACGGGCGGCATACGCTTGTCCGGTCGTATTGTTTTTGCGGCCCCTTTCCGTTTAGCCCTTGTAGTCTTTCTGCATGGCAAGCACTTCCTCGAAGCGGCGTTGCGTGGGGGTGCCGGCAAGGGCTTCTTTAGGCGGGAATTGCCGGTCGAAAGCCTCTGCTTCCTTCAGGTCGATGTTGTAGATGCCGTCTTCAAAATAACGTCCGGAGATGTTGTCCAGGGCTCCTTGCCACAGTGGGCACACATGCAGTGCGGCGAAATATTTGTTCTCGGATGTGCGGATGCCGAACCTTTCCGCTTCGGCAAATCCCCTCCGCAAGTAGTAGTCCGGGTCGCCGCACAGCAGAATGGCGCGGTATCGCTTCATCTCGGCTGCCTCTTTGCGGGTATGCTCTATCAGCATTCTGCCCACACCCATGCGCTGGAATGACGGAAGCACGGCTATCGGCCCCATGCTCAGCACCTCATGGCGCTGTTCGTCGTCGCTCAGGATATACGATTTCATAAAGGCGGCACAGCCCACAATCTTGCCTTCCGATAGGGCGACGAAGTCCAGTCCGTGTACAAAATTGGGCGAACGGCGCATGATGTGCAGCAGATAGTGTTCCGTGCATCCGGGAGAATAACGGTTCCAGAAGGCTTCCCGCGTTACATGTTCGGTTTCCCGGTAGTCTGATGGCTGTTCCAGCCTTAATTCTATGTTCATGTCGGTTGGTTGGATTTAAGAGATGCTAAAGTAAGGAAAAGAAGGTAGAAATGCAAAAATATATCTGAAAGATTCACGCATATTTTCCTCAGAATGTCGTATTTTTGTCTCCATATAAAAAGAATTTTGTTTTATGAGGAAACATATTTTCCAAGCGCTGCTGATAGCGGCCGTATCCGTGCTTGCCGCCTGCGGCTCCGTACAGAGCTTTACGTTTGAGCAGCTTTATCCTGCCGAAGTGACCTATCCCGCAGGGGTGAGTCATGTGGCCGTGGTCAACAACATGCCGTCCGCCCCCGCTCCGAAAGGGGATGTGCTGACCGCGGGGATGCATGAAGGCGACGGAAAGATAGCGGCCGAAACCCTGGCGGGTGCATTGGCAGACAGCCGTTACTTCAGCCAGGTAGTCATTTGCGACTCGGCTCTTTGTCCGGAAGACATACGCACCGAGGCCCCGATGCTTACTCAGGCCCAGGTGGAAGAGCTGTGCGCCTCGTTGGAAGCCGACATGCTGTTTTCGGTCGAGCGGGTGGCGCTGCAGACGGCAAAGCGGGAGGTGTTTTATCCCGATTTCCCCATGCCTTTCGAAGTGCTCGAGGTAAAGACTCGTCCCACGGTGCGCATCTATATCCCTTCGCGCAGCAAGCCGATGGTTTCCGTGTCACGTGTCGACAGCCTGTATTGGGACTTGCTGCCCGACCTTTCAGACAGGGTTGTGGTGCGCGATGCCACTTCCGATGCCATATCCGCGCTCATGCCCGTGCTTGTCCCCCATTGGGGCGAGGTAAGCCGTCTGTTTTACGATAGCGGAAGCGTGGAGATGCGCGATGCCGCCGTCTGTGTGCGGGAGAACGACTGGGCAGAGGCGAAGAGGCTGTGGCAGCAGCTTTATGACAGCCGCAAGAAGGGACGGCTCAAGGCGAAGGCAGCCTTTAACATGGCTTTGGCCTGTGAGATGGAAGGCAGCCTTGATGAGGCTTCCGGATGGCTGGACAAGGCGAAGGGCTGTGTTTCCCCGGGGTCGGAGGAAGAGCGGGTGGCAGACTATTATCAGAAGGTATTGGAGGAAAAACGGAAAGACTTGCCGAAACTTGACATGCAGATGAAGCGTTTTTAGCGGAAAATCGTCCGATAATTGTTGGCCGAGTGATTTTTTTTGTACATTTGGATATAAAATGTAAAGCCTATGAAGATTAGCGAACAGTCGCATGCTGCTGTCGCCTCGTGCATCAAGGAAGCCCTGGCGCGGTATGCAGCCCAAGAGGGAAGTGCAAACATAACAGACATACACATCCAGGCCAGTCAGGACTCGGGTGAGCTTGCAGTTTTCAACGATGACGATGAAGAACTGGCGAGCACCATCGTCGATGAGTGGGTGGACTGCGATTCCGGCGATTTTGACAAGGAGGTGGAGGCGCTGCTGCGTGCGGAGCTTACGGCTCTGAAGGACGGGGGAGCGTTTGATGGCCTTTGCCTGCTCAAGCCTTACTCTTTTGTCTTGGTCGATGAGGACAAGGAAACGCTGGCCGAGCTTCTGCTGATGGACGATGAGGACACGCTCTTGCTTGACGATGAACTGCTGAAAGGCCTTGATGAAGAGCTTGACGCTTTCCTGAAGGATTTGTTGAAGGATTAGTTTCGTCGGGGAATCTTGAAAGCATCTGGAGGGGAAGGTATGGGCGAACGCATCACATTCCGGCGCAACAGCCGCCTGGCTACGGTCAATCCCCGGTGGAGGGGAAATCCTACGGCAGGCGGAAAGTTCTTCAACCGGCAGCACCGGTGGCGGCCGGGGGCAATCAGTGTGCTTAAATGGAGGCTGTCGCCCAATCCGCAGCGCAAGGAGAAGCGCACGGTGAAGTGGAACCCTAAGGTGCATTACCTGCGCTCGCTGGATGCCGTGGTGGGAAATTCGCTGGTATGGCTCGGACACAATTCTTTCTTTCTCCAGCTGGGCGGAAAGCGTTTCATGATTGACCCCGTATACGGCAATATCCCTTTTGTGAAGCGGCGCAGCATGTTGCCCGCCAATCCTTCCATTTTCCGCGGTATAGACTGGCTGCTCATCAGCCACGACCATTTCGACCATCTTGACAAGCCGAGTCTGGCGCGTCTGGTGGCAGACAATCCGAACATGAAGCTTTTCTGCGGATTGGGCACAGGAGAGCTGATACAGGGATGGTTCCCGCAAATGGAAGTGGTGGAGGCGGCCTGGTATCAGCAGTATGCCGAAGAGGGGGTGACTCTTACCTTCCTGCCTGCGCAGCACTGGAGCAAGCGAGGCGTGAGCGACGGGGGCGAACGCTTGTGGGGGGCTTTCATGATACAGGCGGGCGGCATCACCATCTATAACAGTGGGGATACGGGGTATGCGCCCCACTTTCAGGAACTGCCTTCGCTCTTTCCCCACATCGACTATTGCATGATAGGCATCGGGGCCTACAAGCCCCGCTGGTTTATGAAGCCGAACCATATCTCGCCTTACGACGCGCTGACGGCTTCCGTCGAGATGAAGGCGCATGTCACCATCCCGATGCATTATGGCACGTTCGACCTGTCTGACGAACCGCTTTTCGACCCTCCCCATGTGTTTGCGGCCGAGGCGCGCAAGCGCAATGTCGCCGTTCTCATGCCCGAACTGGGAGAAGTGGTGAAGCTCAAGCCCCAGCGGTGAATCTTGAAGAATGAAAACAGAAAACATGCTATGAAGACGACAAGCCGTGACAGGCAGCTTGCAGACGGATTCAACGGCTTCTGGAGTCAGTATTTCGGCCGGGAGGAAGACTATTACGGCCGTCTGACGCTTGACGGGCTCGTTCGTCTGAAGCAGGTCTTGAGCAATATCAACAACATCATCACGCTGAAAGCCACGCTGAATTTCATCGACTGCCTGCTTGCCGAAAAGATTGTCTCCCCTCAGCAGGCGGAAGAGATGCGCAGACGGGTGGAGGAGACGAGTGCAAATGCCAACGGCTTTGATGTATGCTACGGCGGACAGGGCGGACTGCGCCTGATAGCCGAGGTGAAATGTAATATCCCCGTGAAGAAAGGCCGGTTTGGTGCGGCGCAGGAGGAGGGGATACGAAAGGATATCGAGGCGTTGCTCCGGGGCAAGCTCAAGGCGGATGTGGATGATGTGTCAGGATATTATAAGTTCATGGCCGTTCTCGATACGGCCGACAGTCCGGCCCGTGAGGCGATGAGGAGACTGATAGGGCATCATTTCCCTGACGGCCGTGTCAAAGAGTATGTTTCCGGTGCAACCAAGGTGGACGACACGCAGGTTGTCTACGTGGTCTATGTCGGTGCGTAGGAGACGGATTCCCCTCAATATTTTCACGGCGAGCAGCCGGCTTCGTTCCCTTTCCGTGCAGACGGAATGGCACTTTTTGTTTCAAGGGGGGTCGATGGTGGTCGATGTTTTGCCGTTTCTATAACTTTCGCAAGACATTAAAAAAGGCCAGGGGTATACCTGGGGATTTTATATATGAAATAATATTTAAGAAAACCCCGAAACATCGACCACCATCGACCCCCCTGCCGCCTGCGGAAGGCGGTGCGGCGGGGATTCACTGCCGGTAAAACCGCAGTTCGCCCTCCAGACGGCGCACTTCGCTCTGAAGGCTTTCCACCCGTTCGAGCAGGTGGCGGATGGCGTCGATGCCTGCCACGTTGATTGACAAGTCGTAATACAGGTGCGAGTAACGCTCAAGCGCCCGCAGCTGGCTGGCCGGAAAACAGCGCACATTGTCGTGCTCCTCGATGTCTATCAGTCCGTCTTCACCCAGCATCAGGATGAAGTCCGGCTCCACATTGCAGCGGCTGCAATAATCGCTTATGATAATCAGTTCGTTTGTCATGACGTTTGTTTTTTAGATGGTTTATCCCTGCTGCAACTGCCTGAACAGGTCTTTCTGCCGTTCTGTCAGCGTGGTCGGGATGGATATGTGGTAAGTCACTATCAGGTCGCCGAAAGAGCCTTCCTGCTTGTATACGGGGAATCCCTTGCCCTTCAGGCGCACTTTAGCCTCGGCCTGTGTGCCCGGACGCACTTTCAGTTTCACTTGTCCGTCGAGCGTGTTTACGGTCACCTCCCCGCCCAGCACGGCGGTATACAGGTCGATGGTGACATCCGTATACAGGTCATCGCCCTTGCGCCTGAATCCGGGGTCGTCTGCCACGGCGAAGGTGATGTAAAGGTCTCCGTCGGGGCCGCCGTTCATGCCTTTTCCTCCGTGTCCTTTCAGCTTGATGACCTGCCCGTTTGCCACACCGGCCGGTACGGTGATGCGCAGTGTCTCGCCGTTTACAGTGAATGTCTGCTTGTGGGTGACGGCCGCTTCACGCAGTGAGAGCCGAAGCTCGGCCTCGATGTCCTGGCCGCGGTATGCGCCGTGTGCCCTGCTCCCTGCGCTTCCGCGGTGTCCGAACAGCTCTTCGAAAAAGTCGGAGAAGCCGCTTGCATTGCCGCCGAACCCGCCTGAGAAGTGCTGTCCGTCGGTCGAGTACCAATATTCGCTCCGTCCTCCTCCGTTGCCGGCCTGCTGTGCACGGTAAGCCTGCTGCTGGGCCTCAAACTCGTCGGCATGCTTCCAGTTCTCACCGTAGGCATCATACTTCTTGCGCTTTTCCGGGTCGCCCAGCACCTCGTTCGCCTCGTTGATTTCCTGAAACCTGTCTTTGGCCGTAGGGTCGTTGGGATTCAGGTCGGGATGATATTTCCGTGCCAGCTTACGGAAAGCCTTTTTGATATCGTCTTGGGTAGCGTTCCTGTCTACGCCAAGCACCTTGTAATAGTCTATGTAAGCCATATTGTCAGTTTGTTTAACTGCTGGGAAAGAGGCAATTTCCATGCCATTTCCGTGTGTCGGGCCTGTTCTTTTTCTTTTGTCTCGATGCGGGGACGGAGGACGCTGATATAAAGAAAAATCCGTCAGATTGTTGCCTGGCGCGGAAGATTTGCGTATCTTTGTACGCGAAACATGACAAACTGTCTTTTATGAAACCGCTGAACTATTTTTTCTGCCTTACGGCGTTCGTCGGCATGGGCTGCATGATGCACTCGTGCGCTTCTTCTACCGAAAAAGAAATGACCTTGAAGCTTGTTGAGACCAGTGATGTGCACGGATGCTATTTCCCTTACGACTTTATTGCGCAGAAACCTCTCGACGGCAGTCTGGCGCGGGTCAGCTCGTATGTGAAGGAGCTGCGGGAAACGTGGGGCGACGGAGTGATACTGATGGACAACGGCGACATCCTGCAAGGCCAGCCCACGGCTTACTATTACAATTATATAGATACGGCATCCGTTCATCTGTGTGCCGATATGCTGAACTGGATGCGCTATGATGTGGGTAACATGGGAAACCACGATGTGGAGGCCGGACATGCCGTATACGACCGTTGGGCGGGCGAATGCCGCTTTCCGGTACTCGGCGCAAACATCGTCGATGTAAAGACCGGCCAGCCTTATCTGCCGCCTTACAAGGTGGTGGAGCGCGGTGGCGTGAAGGTGGCCATACTGGGCATGATTACGCCTGCCGTTCCCTCATGGCTGCCCGAACGGCTGTGGAGCGGACTGCGCTTTGAAGATATGGAGACATGCGCCCGCAGATGGGTGGACATCATCCGCAAGAAGGAGAATCCTGACCTGCTGGTGGGGCTTTTTCATGCAGGCCCGGGGGGAAACAAGCTGGACAGCGTGACGGAGAATGCCTCGGGAGAGGTGGCGCGCAACGTGCCGGGATTTGATGTCATCTTTATGGGACACGACCATGCGCGCTGCTGCCAGAAGGTGGCCAATGTGGAAGGCGACTCTGTGTTGCTGGTTAATCCGGCCAATATGGCGCGTGCCGTATCGGAAGTGACGGTCAGGATAGTGAAACGGGGGCGCAAGGTGGTGAGCAAGTCGGTGGAAGGAAGGCTTGCCGATGTCCGTCCGTATCCCGTAGACAAGGAGTTTATGAAAACGTTCGAGCCTCAATACAAGGCTGTGGAGGCGTTTGTGTCGCGCAAGATTGGGCATATCGACCGCACCATCTCCACGCGCGACGCGTTCTTCGGTTCGTCGGCGTTCATCGACCTGCTTCATCAGTTGCAGTTGGACATTGCCCGGGCCGACATCTCCTTTTGCGCTCCGCTTTCGTTCAATGCCGAAATCAAGGAGGGAGACATCTACATGAGCGATATGTTCAATCTTTACCGTTTTGAGAACATGCTTTACGCCATGGAGCTGACGGGACAGGAGGTGAAGGACTTTCTCGAAATGTCGTATGCCTTGTGGACCGGCCGGATGCAGTCGCCCGACGACCATCTGCTGTTGCTGAACGATGAAGACAAGGGCTTCGGACGGCTGAAAAACCCGAGCTTCAACTTCGATTCGGCCGCAGGGATTCTCTATACCGTAGATGTGACGAAGCCCGAGGGCCATAGGATTGCCATAAAGAGCATGGCAGACGGGCGACCTTTTGATGTGAACAAAACCTACCGTGTGGCTGTTAATTCATACAGAGGCAACGGCGGAGGCGATTTGCTGACCAAAGGGACGGGCATTCCCAAGGGCGAACTGGCGGGACGCATCGTGTTTTCGACCGACAAAGACCTGCGCTATTATCTGATGAAGCGCATCGAGGAAGTGAAGACTCTTCATCCGCAGGCCTTGAACCATTGGAAGTTTGTTCCCGAAGCCTGGACAGTTCCGGCTGCCCGCAGAGACTCTCTGCTTTTGTTCGGGACGAAATGAATTTTTAATCAGACTGACAAGAGAACAAGAACATAGCAAATGAGAATAGACTCCCGTCATATCCGGCTTTGGGCTTTGGGACTGCTGACTCTGTTTGTGGCATACTACACATCTGTTGTGGTGTTTGCCCATGTCCACATAGTCGGAGGGGTGATGATTGTCCATTCTCATCCCTTTACTCATCAGCACTCGCATACGGCGGGACAGGCGTTGGCCCTGCATTTCATGTCTGTTTTCCATTCGCTGGATGCAGACGACACCTGTTCTGTCAGTCCCGAATGGGGTGTGCTCAATACATTCCTGTATGAGCGGAATACTTTCCGCGCTTCGGGCATACATGCGGCGTGCGTCCGCCTGCGTGCCCCTCCTGCTTGTCTTTTCATCGCTTGATTTTTTGCTTCGGGACAGACCGGCGGGTCTGCCTCTGGAGAGATTTTTTAATTCAGACAACAGAATCAGTATGAAAAGATATGCTTTATTCATAACGGGACTGCTGTGCGCTTTCGTGTGCGCGGCCGTCAATCCGGTGAAGGAGGGAAACATCATTACCGGACATGTGATAGAAGAAGGCACGGAGGAAGGACTGCCTTATGCCACCGTGCTGATAGTGGAAACAGGTGCAGGAACGGCTACCGATATGGAGGGATATTTCCGGTTTAAGGATGTTCCTGCCGGAGAATATACACTCAAGGTGCAGAGCATGGGATATGCCACGCAGACCAAGCGTGTAACGGTGAGCAGTGAGTTTACCGTCGACCTGCATTTCGTGATGAAGGAAGAGACCATCATGACCGACGAGGTGGTGGTGTCGGCAAACCGCAACGAGACGAGCCGCAAGCTGGCGCCTGTGGTGGTGAATGTAATGAACAACCGTCTGTTTGAAATCGTCAACTCCACCGACCTGGCCAAGTCGCTCAGCTATCAGTCGGGGCTGCGGGTGGAGAACAACTGCCAGAACTGCGGTTTCCCTCAGGTGCGCATCAATGGGCTGGAAGGGCCTTATTCGCAGATACTCATCAACAGCCGTCCGGTAATGAGTGCCCTTTCAGGGGTGTATGGCCTGGAACAGATTCCTACAAACATGATAGAGCGTGTGGAAGTGGTGCGCGGAGGCGGCTCGGCTCTGTTTGGTGCCAATGCCGTGGGCGGAACCATCAACATTATCACCAAAGACCCGGTGAGCAACTCGTTTCAGGTATCGTCTACCATGTCGAATCTTGACGGGAAAGTTTGGGAGCAGTATATGGGGGCGAACGCATCGCTTGTGTCGTCGGACAACTCTTACGGCATCGCTCTTTACCAGTCATACCGCAACCGCAATCCTTACGATGCCGACGACGACGGTTTCTCTGAGCTGGGCAAGCTGAACATGAATACTTTCGGCCTGCGTGCCTATTACCGCCCCACACAGTTCAGCCGCATCAACGTGGAGTATCATACCACCAATGAGTTCCGCCGCGGAGGAAACAAGTTTGACCTGCAGCCGCACGAGGCGGACATCACAGAGCAGACCAAGCATGTAATTAACAGCGGCGGACTGACCTATGACATGTTTTTCCGTGAATACCGCCACAAGCTGTCGGTCTACGGCTCGGTGCAGCACATCGACCGCAACAGTTACTACGGGGCGGGGCAAGACCCCAATGCATACGGCAAGACCAAAGACCTGACGGCCGTGGGCGGAGCGATGTATGTGGGGAATATGGACAACTGTCTTTTTGCTCCTGCCACCTTCACCGGCGGTCTGGAGTATAACTACAATTCCCTGCACGATGTGATGACTGGGTATCACCGCGATTTGCAGCAGGATGTGCGCATAGCAAGCGGGTTTGCCCAGAATGAGTGGAAGATGGATTATGTGACCATCCTTGCCGGATTCCGTTTGGACAAGCACAATCTGGTGGATGACATTATCTTCAGTCCTCGTGTCAACCTCTTGTGGAAGCCTTCGCCGCTGTTGCAGGGCCGCCTTACTTGGTCTACCGGATTCCGGGCGCCGCAGGCGTACGACGAAGACCTGCATGTGGCGGCTGTCGGCGGAGAGGCAATGATGATTACGCTTGCAGACGGACTGAAGCCGGAGCGTTCGAACAGTGTGAGCGGTTCGGTGGACTGGACGGCTACGTTCGGACATTTCCAGTCGAATCTCCTTGTCGAGGGATTTTATACCGCGCTGAATGATGTGTTTTATCTCGAAGCCTTGGGCGTGAATGCCGAGACGGGCACACAGATTCAAGAGCGCCGCAACGGACATGGAGCACGCGTTTACGGGGCGAACATCGACTATAAGATTGCCCACGGGCGTGAAGCGCAGCTGCAACTGGGGTTCACCGTTCAGCGCAGCCGTTACACCGAGGCGGTTCACTGGAGTGAAGACCCCTCTGTCGCCCCTATAAAGCGTATGCCCCGCACCCCCGATTACTACGGTTACTTTACCTTCACCTCCGCTCCGCTCAAGAACTTCGACTTTTCGGTGACGGGAGTATATACGGGACGCATGATAGTGCCCCATTTTGCCGGGTATATCAAGAGCGACCGTCTGGAGCATACTCCTGACTTCATGGACTTGGGCGTGAAGCTGAACTATACTTTTGTGCTCAACGACCATCTGAAGCTGCAGGTGAACGGCGGAGTGCAGAATATTTTCAATGCTTTCCAGAGCGACCTTGACCGTGGCGAGCTGCGCGACTCGAAGTATTTCTACGGCCCTACGCAGCCCCGTACCTTTTTCATCGGCATCAAGTTCTTCAATTGACCTGAGAAGAAAAAGATAAAGAAACGGCTCCCCGTCGTGCATGCGGCGGGGAGCCGTCTTTTTTGCCGGAAGCCGGAAGCCGTCCTTCTTTACCGGCCGTATCCCGGATTCTGCTTTATCGCCGGATTCGAGTCTATTTCCCACTGCGGGATGGGAAGCAGGGTGCGGTAGCTCTCCACACCGTATTCCTGTGCGGCGATGCCGTTGCGCTTCAGATAGGCAAACTGGCCCACGCTGTACAGCATCAGCTGTTTGCGGACATTGGTTATCTGGGCCAGCACATCGGCTGCGGGAGATGCCGCAAGCCCTTTGGCCGAAATCACCTGGTCTAACCAATACCGGGCCGCGGTCTCATCCCCGTCCTTATACAGACACTCGGCGTATGAAAGGATGACATCGGTATAGTTGAGCAGCGGGATGAATGGCGGAGTGGTGATGGTGACGCTGTTTGAGCGTGTAACCGTCTCGTTTCTCAGTGCGAAGATGATTTCGCTGCTTCCCGCAAGGTTTTCTATCGAAGCCGGATTGCTGTAGTCGGACGCATCAAGCGAATAGTAGCCTTTGTCGATGACCTTAGACAAGAGTCCGGCCGCTTCGGCATGGTGATGCTGATACAAGTGGATGTCTGCCAACAGCACCCGCGCCACATCCTTTGAGAGGAAGAAGAAGTCGTTGGCTGTGCCGAGAGATTCGTTCCGCTTTTCCTGAAGGGCATCCGAAGCGATGGCGGCGGTCAGGTCTTGCTTCAGCCGGTTCAGAATCTCGTCGGCGGCAGTCCGGCCGATGTACAGGTTATCTGAAGCCGCAGACTGGGTGAGGTAAGGCAAATCTCCCCACATCACCGCCATGCTGTAGTAACAGAGGGCGCTGAAGGTATTGAACAGGTCGCCGTAGACATTCAGCCGTTCCGCCTCGGCTTTCTTGAACAGCAAGGTCTGGTTGATGGCGCTGTAGAAATGTCTCCACCCGTCCGCCACATCCGGGCTTTCGGGAGTGACATATCGGGATACTAAGTCTCCGCCGGCGGGATTGAAGTGATAATACTGCTCGATGCGGTTGAGCATGGAAAATCCTTTGGCAAGGTTCATCGCGACAGCCGAGACGGCCGCCTGTCCGTCTTCGCCCAACAGCGGTACGGATGTGTCGCCGTTTCCTTCTTGCGTGACGCTTACCTGGCCAGCCTCGTTCCCGCGGGCGTCGTAAAGCGTGACGGTGGCGGTCTTTTCATAGCGTGAGTCGAGCCGTGCCACCTCGATGGTTAGAGTGCTGCCGTCTATCTCTTTGGTCAGCGAGATGTCTGCATCCGGATAGTCTTCATAGATTCTGTCGAAGAAGGTCTCCGTTGTCAGCTGGTCGTTGGGGCCGGAACCGGAGTCAGGCGGCGGGGTGGTAAACAGCGGGACGGGAGAATTGATGCCGATATGATAGACGCCTCCCTCATTGGGCACATCGAGGTGTGTGGTTTCCAGGCTGATGCTTTCCCCTTCCTGCAGCGTTTCGTTCCCGGCTGTACCGTCGTCATCCCAGTCGAAAAAGCGGGCCAGCTCCTTTACTTCTACGGTCGTTCCCAGTGTCTCGTATCGGGCGATGACGTTTTTTCTTATGGAAGACAGCTGCTTGGCCAGTTTCTCCCTGTCGCTTTTCATCTGTTCCCGGGTCTCGGCAGAGAATGCACCGTCTTGACCGAATTCACGGCACAGCCTGGCCAGATACTCCGTTAGTTCCGCTTCGCTCCGGCCGACAATCAGCAGAGACGAAACAGCGATGAGTGCTCCCGCCTCCTCGTTGCCCGCGGTGATGGAAAACCGCGAAGCGTCGGTTCCGGCATACTTCTGAAGCCCGAAGGCACTCATCAGTTCCTCCTGCGACTGGCGGTTGGCCTCTGTAAAGTCTTGCCCCCCTTTCATCAGGCTGGCGATGCGCTGATATTTCAGATGGGTCAGAATGTTCACATTGACCGTGGCGGCATCCGACAGGTCGGCCAGTGCACGGAGATTCAGCGTTCCGGCCGACAGGTTTCCTTCTACCTCGTTGAAAAAATAGCCGTTGGCCGTCAGCTCGGCATAAGGCGTGTCAAACGTTTGGGAGCCGAAAGAAAAGTTTCCGGCATCGTCTTGTATGGTCGAGGCATACATCTGGCCGGACGCTTGCAGGCGGGCATCCATGGGCTGCACGGTGATGGTCGAACCGCTGACAAAGGGGCCTTTTTCTACTTTCCCTGCAACATCGAACGATTGGGGAGTAAACCCGTCGCCGTCCGGATTGTTGTCGTCAGAACATGCCGTAAGCAGGCTGCATAAGCCTGCCAGAAAGAGGCTGCCTATACGTGGGGCAAAAAGTTTAATCATTGTCGCAATTATATAAATTTGGGCAAATATAACAGATAGACGCTAAAACGCCAAATCTTGCCTTGTTGTTTGCATGTTTCACATTATTTTATTATATTGCAGAAAGAAGAGAAGGAGGGCAGTATGAGCGGGAAGCTTGCTTTTTATCACTTGACAGACGAGGCAGCTGCGGAAGTGCTGCGGCGTATAGAGGCGTTCAACCGTGGCCGGACGGGGGAAAGAGGATGTTATGCGGTAAGTCTGTCTACGGAATACAGACCCTATTACGCGCTTTGGCGCGTGTTTCCGGATGCGGAGAGACCGTTGTTCGTCCGTACACTGGCAGTAACGTTCGATGCGGCGGCCGGGCGGGCGATGCAGCTGCTTGGAAACTGCAACATCCGTCTGGATGTGGAAAACAATGCAGCCTTTGAAGCGTGTTACGGACAGACGGACGACATTATCCCGTTTGGCCGTTACAAGGGCAAGCGCCTGGCCGAAATCTATTATCTGGCACCCTCGTATGTGTTGTGGCTTGCCAATCGGTTTGTATCCGATTCATCCCGGTACGACCGTCTGGTGGAACTGGCGAAACGCTTTGCCTGCGTACATTTCGAACTGACGGTGCAGAAGCGCCGCATATCGTCGGTAAGCCGTTTTGTAGGGGAGAAAGGCGACAGACTGACCGGTCTGGAGGTGACGGTGCTTAATGTGCGCCTTCAGGTAGACACTTACAAGCCCGACTTTTATGTAGACCAGAATGTGCTTGCGGCCGACCGCGACGGAAACCGCTTCATATTCCTGGTGAAGGCGGCAGGACAGAGCCTTACGCCCAACGCCCTCTACTGCGGCAGCCGGAAGGTGGAAAGGCAGCAGAGGCTCCGTCTGGTTTCGGCCAAGGTAATGGGACACTACGAGAGTCACGGCGTAAAGTATACCCGTCTGGGGTATGTCCGCCTGATGCGGTAGGTCGCCGTTCAGCGGGGAAGGCTTTGCAGCGCACGGCGCACATAATCCTTTTCCATGTCTTCAGGCTTGAGCGTCCGGTTGTCAAACTTCAGCAGGTCGATGTCTAAGGTCACGATGCCCGTCTGCCTGCTGTCGGGAGTGCGTCCGTTGTCGCTCTCTATCCTTTTCAGGATGCCTTTCACCGTTTCCATATCCATCGGGGTGTATGCCACGGCGGCACGGTTCAGGTAGGGAAGCGTGCACGGGGTGTTTCCTTCGGCCGGAGTAGAGACAATCTCCCCCCAGCGGATGGCGGGGAATATTCCGTTCAGCGCTTTTTCCGCGTTTTGCAGATGCGTCATTCCGTTACTGTTTGAGCCTAAGCAGAGCAGGCATTCGTGTTTCTTTTCTGTTACGGGCATTGGGCTTGTAAATGATTGTGGCGGCAAAGATAGTCATTTCATGCAGCCCCGACCGTTAAATGTTTGTCTTTTATTTGTCCGTTGCGGAGAAAGGCGTACTTTTGCGGCACAAAACAGAAGAAAGAGATGATGAACAATGTATTGAATAAAATCAAGGGGCATCCCCATCTGACGGAAGGGACAGCCTATGCGATACTCTTCACGATGGGTACGTGTCACCTGCTGAATGACATGATTCAGTCGGTTATTCCGGCCATTTATCCGCTGCTGAAAGACAAGTTTGGCTTTACGTTTGCCCAGATTGGAGTCATTACACTGGTGTTTCAGCTTACTTCCTCCGTGCTTCAGCCCTTTGTGGGGCAGTATGCCGACCGCCATCCGCAGCCCTATTCACTGGCGGCAGGCATGTGTTTCACGCTGCTCGGACTGGTGTCGCTTGCCTTTGCCCCCGATTTCCTGCCCATCCTGCTGTCGGTGGCCCTGATAGGCTGCGGCTCGTCGGTGTTTCATCCCGAAGCTTCGCGGGTGGCTCAGATGGCATCGGGCGGGAAGAAAAGTCTGGCGCAATCCATCTTTCAGGTGGGCGGAAACGGGGGAAGCGCACTCGGCCCCTTGCTTGCCGCACTCATTATCATTCCCTACGGACAGCATGCGGTGGGATGGTTTGCGCTGGCAGCCTTGCTTGCCTCGCTGCTGCTTACGCGGGTGGGCTATTGGTACAGCCTGGTGCTGACGGATATAAAGACCCGCCACCGCAAGCGACAGGCCGCTCCTTGCCGTCTGCCGGAGAAGACCGTTCGGCTGGCATTGGGTATTCTGGTGCTGATGATATTCTCGAAATATTTCTTCAATGCCTGCATGACGAGCTACTTCACGTTTTTCCTGATAGACAAGTTCGGGATTACGGTACAGCAGTCGCAGTATTGCCTTTTTGCCTATCTGGCCGCTTTTGCTGCGGGCACACTGCTTGGCGGATTCTTGGGCGACCGTTACGGGCGTAAGTATGTCATCCTTTTTTCCATACTCGGAGCGGCGCCCTTTACGCTGGTCATGCCTTACCTTGACCTGGGATGGACGATTGTCATGTCTGTCATTACGGGACTGGTGATAGCGTCTGCCTTTTCTGCCATCGTGGTATATGCCACCGACTTGAAGCCCGACAAGGTGGGCATGATAGCGGGAGTCTTTTTCGGCCTGATGTTCGGACTGGGCGGCATCGGCTCGGCTTTCTTCGGGTGGCTTGCCGACCTGACGAGTGTGGAGTTCATTTTCCGGGTAAGCACGTGGCTGCCGCTGTTGGGTATCGTCGCTGTATTTTTGCCGGATGTAAGGCCGGTCAGAACAAACGGATAGGAGGGTCTGGCGATGAAGGAAGCGGTTGTTTGCATACAGCATTATTCGTCTCCTTGCGGTGAGATGGTGCTCGGCTCATCGGGCGACAGGCTCTGTTTGTGCAATTGGGCGGAGGAAAAGCATCCGGGAAGGATAGACCGCCGCCTTCAGAAAATCCTGAAGGCCGGTTATGAAGTGTCGCTTTCGCCCGTGGTGGCCGAAGCCATGCGCCAGCTGGACGAGTATTTCACGCAAGGTCGGAGGGTGTTTGACATCCCCCTTTTGCTTGTGGGGACGGATTTCCAGAAAAAAGTATGGGAGCAGTTGCTGGCGATTCCCTATGGAGAGACGGTTTCTTACGGGGAGCTGGCTGCGAGCCTTGGCATGCCGTCCGCCGTCCGTGCCGTGGCAAACGCAAATGGGGCCAATGCCATATCCATTTTTGTTCCTTGCCATCGGGTGACAGGAAGCGGCCAAACGCTTACGGGATATGGTGGCGGACTCGATGCCAAGCGTTTCTTGCTGGAGCTGGAAGGTGGGGATACCGGGCGGACACTTTTTCCGCCGTTTTCCGCCAAGTGACGGCCGGCAGAAAGAGGTGTCTGCGTTTCACCGCATCAGGGGCAGTTCTTCCAGCATCTTTTTCAGCCGGATGGCGATGCGTGGCATCGGTTCGGCCACGGTCAGTCCCACAATCTCTTTTTCCCTGCCGATGTCGTTGATGATACGTACCGCCTCTGCCATTTTCAGTCCGTCTCTGACGACGCCCACGGCAGGAATGATTTCTGCAGGGTCGAGCACATCCATGTCGAAATGGACAACCACCCTGGTTGCCCCGCATCCGCCGAGCCATTCACATACGGCCTGACTGTCTGTCCTTACCTCTTCCGCAGTCAGGTGGCGGATACCGAATTCCTTCTGCCGGACACGGATTTCATCACGTTCCCAATCGCGCAGTTCTACCATAAGGATACGCTCTGCCGCAATGCGTGCCGGAAGCACAGACAGGATGCGTTCGTCTCCTTTTCCCATGCAGGCTGCTGCCGCCATGGCGTGGTAACCCGGATAAACATCGCCCGGCAGCGTAATGTCGGGGTGTGCGTCAATCCATATCATGGCGATGTCTCCCCTGTATTTATGTGCCAGATAAGTGAAGGGAACCACGCTGACAGAGCATTCGCCTCCCAAAGTGATGATTTTGTCGGGAGCTGCGGCACGGAGCATTGCAAGTGCGGCCTCGCTTTGGCGGAGGATAATGTCGCGGTCGGCCACTCCGTCTTGTATCATGCGCTTGCCGTATTCCATGGATATAGGAACTGTCAAGGTTTCCTGTCCGCTGTTTTCCGGAGCAAGAAAATTCAGAAGCTGCGCGCCCAGGCTGTAGCCTCTCGAAGCATCGGCGGGGCACAGCTCCGGCAACAGTCCTTCTACCATGGCCCCTTGCCATTGCGGGTAAATGAGTCGGATGGTTTTTTCTTTTTTCATAAGTCTTGTAGTGAAAGTTGATGAACAAAGATAGGCAATTGCTTCCGGTTTCTGCAAGGTTGGCCGGGAAAATGCCAATATTCGGCTTTTATTCGTTTGTTCCGCGGAAAATTCGTACATTTGTTGCCCATTAATCAAAAAATAGAATGCCATGAAATTTATAGGACTTGTTCCTGCCCGATATGTCCCCGTGCACTTTTGTGCCGAATCTTTGGCCTTGCGTGGGGAGAAGCCCGTTGCCCAGAGAGTATGCAGAACGATTCCTTGTGTGCCGGATGAGACGCACAAGGCTGCCGGATGTCTGAATGAAAATGAGATAAGATGATGGTAGTGGACAGAACTTCAGCCCCCCGCATACGCCCTATTGAGCAGTTCTCGATTCTTCGGCCTGAGCGTCGCGACATGCCTAACGGGATGCCGCTTTATGTAATTCGTGCCGGAAGTGAGGATGTGGTACGCTTTGACTTGCTTGTCAGGAGCGGGCAGCTGCATCAGAGGCTTCCGCTTCAGGCGATGTTTACTAACCGGATGTTGCGCGAGGGAACCCGTAGGCTGACTTCGGCCGAGATAGCCGAGCGCCTGGATTATTATGGCGCGTGGCTTGACCTTTCTTCATCGGTCACCTGCGGATTTGTCACTCTTTATTCGTTGGGCAAATATTTTCCGCAGACTGTCGCGCTGCTGGCGTCGATGGTGAAAGAGCCGGTTTTCCCGGAAAAGGAACTGCAGGTAGTGACGGAGACGAACAAGCATCAGTTTCTTGTCAACAATCAGCGTGTGGAAGTCTTGGCGCGTAAACAGTTGAACCGCTCGCTGTTTGGCACTTCTCATCCTTTGGGGCGCTATGCTGAGCTTGAGGACTATGACCGCATTACGCCGGAAGTCTTGCAGGAGTTTTACATGCGTCATTACGGTTCGCAGAACTGTTCGGCCTATGTGTCTGGCAAGGTGACGGACGGGATAATCCGTTGCATAGAAGAGCATTTTGGTGCAGGTTCGTGGGGAGCTTCGGAAGTACCGGCCTGCACCCCGACTTTCGTGCCTGCCCCAGACGGGCGCAAGCGTGTATTCATCGAGAAGGAAGACGCGCTGCAAAGCTCTCTGAAGATAGGAGGGTTTTCGGTGTCCCGCTATCATCCTGACTATTTGAAGCTCCGGGTGCTTGTCACTCTTTTCGGCGGCTATTTTGGCAGCAGGCTGATGTCGAACATCCGTGAAGACAAAGGGTATACCTATGGCATCGGGGCGGGGTTGGTGCCTTATCCGGATACGGGATTGTTGGTTGTCAGTACGGAAACGGCGAATGAATACATCGAACCGGTGGTGACGGAAGTGTATCGTGAGATGGACAGGCTTTGTGAAGAACCGGTGGGGGAAAGTGAGTTGGAAATGGTGCGCAATTATATGTTGGGTGACATGTGCCGCTCTTATGAAAGTGCATTCTCGCTTTCCGATGCCTGGATATTCATCGAAACGGCGGGACTGGACAGTGATTTCTTCAGCCGCGCCGTATCCTCTATCCGGGAGACGACGGTTGGTGATATCCGAACACTGGCCCGAAAATATTTCTGTAAAGAAAACTTAATAGAAGTAGTGGCAGGTAAAAAAGTATGAACGGATGGCAGATGTAAAGAATAAAAGAATTATTTTTGAATGACAAAACAGACAATCGGATGAAGAAATATACATTTTTATTGCTTGCCCTGATGGCCGCAGGGACGCTTGCGGCCTGGGAGCAGCTTTCGATAGGGTATTACAAGTTTAAGGATGGAGCTGAGTACACGGGAGAACTGAAGGGGCGTCGTCCGAACGGAAAGGGCAGGACACTTTTCAAAAACGGGGATGTCTATGAAGGCGAGTATGTAAAGGGCAAGCGCCAGGGGACGGGTACCTATACCTTCAGCGACGGCGAGAAGTATGTGGGCGAATGGTATCAGGACCAACAGCATGGCAAGGGCACTTACTATTTCATGAACAATAACCGTTATGACGGTATGTGGAATGCCGACTATCAGGAGGGTGAGGGCACAATGTATTATTACAACGGCGACCTTTATGTGGGGCACTGGCACCATGACAAGCGTAACGGGGAAGGAACCTATACCTGGGAAGGCGGAGCCAGATATGAGGGCGAGTGGAAGAATGACCTGAAAGACGGCAAGGGAATCATGACATGGGATGACGGTTCGCGTTATGAGGGCGACTGGAAAGATGGAAAGCGTCACGGAAAAGGTACATTCTATTACACCAATGGCGACAGGTATGTGGGAGATTGGGTGGATGATGTGCAGCACGGTAAAGGCATCTACTATTTTCAGAACGGTGAACGGTATGAAGGCGACTATGCCGACGGCGAACGTACGGGGCAAGGCATCTATACCTATCCGGACGGAGACAAATATGTAGGCCAGTTCAAGAACGGATGGCAGGAAGGAGAAGGAACCTTTACGTGGACAAGCGGTGCCGTATATGAAGGTCAGTGGAGTCAAAACGAACGTTCGGGCAACGGCGTGTATCGCTGGGCGAACGGCGATGAATATAAAGGTCAGTGGAAGAACAACATGGCCGACGGAGAAGGAACTCTGCGCATGACAGACGGTTCGGTATATACAGGGCAGTTTGTCCGCGGGCATGAAGAAGGGCAGGGTACGCTGGTCTCTACCGACGGAACCCGTTTTGAAGGCTTTTTTAAGCGTGGGCAGAAAGACGGGCCTTTCATTGAAAAAGATACGAATGGGAATGTAGTTCGTAAAGGAACTTTCCGCAACGGACGTTTGTTGGAGGAAAAGAAATGACAGAGTTGGATTTGGCTGCATTGACGGCCGATGTGCGTGCATTGGCCGTGGAGACGGGAGGCTTTATCCGTGAAGAGCGGAAGCGTTTCCGCCGTGAACGTGTGGAAAAGAAACATGCGCATGACTATGTCTCTTATGTGGACAAGGAATCGGAACGCCGGATTGTGGCTCGCTTGAAGGAACTGCTTCCCGAAGCAGGGTTCATTGCCGAAGAGGGAAGCGGAAGCCTGACGGATGAACCTTACTGTTGGTTGGTCGACCCTCTTGACGGCACCACCAACTTCATTCATGACAACGCCCCTTACTGCGTGAGCATCGCCTTGCGCAGCCGGGAGAAGCTGCTCCTTGGGGTGGTTTATGAAATATGCCGTGATGAGTGTTATTATACCTACGACGGGGCTTCGTCGTATCTGAATGGGGAGGTGATTCATGTGTCGGGAATCGATTCTCCCGATGATGCCTTTATTGCGATGGGGTTTCCTTATGCCGCCGATGCCTATCGGCCTACGGCTCTGCGGCTGGTAGAAAAATGTTATGGCAATGTGGGCGGATTGCGTCTGATAGGAGCTGCAGCCGCTGAGCTTTGCTATGTGGCGGCAGGACGCTTTGATGCACGCGTGGAAGCCTATATCGGCCCTTGGGATATAGCCGCAGGAACGTTGATTTTGCAGAATGCCGGTGGAAAAGTGACTGACTTTCAGGGAGGGGATACCTTTTATTCGGGTCGGGAGGTACTTGCCTCGAATGGGAAAATACACGACTTTTTGTTGAATATTGTTGCAGGCCGGTAAAAACGCGGCCTTTTTTTCGTTTTTATAAATATATTTCCTATATTTGTTCTGATAAAGTTACAGACAGGTATGGATATATCGGAAATCTTGGATTTCTTGAAACGTCTGGCGGCTCACAATAACCGCGAATGGTTTCAGGAGCATAAGACGGAGTATTTGCAGGTACAAGCGGCATTCGAGGAACTTCTGAGTGTGGTGATAGCCCGCATTTCTTTGTTTGATGAAAGTGTGGCTCATGTGCTTCCGCGTGACTGTATGTACCGTATCTACCGTGATGTCCGTTTTTCGGCCGACAAGTCTCCCTATAAGACCCATATCGGCGGATACATCAACGCTAAAGGAAAGAAGTCCGACCACTGCGGGTATTATCTGCATCTGGAACCGGAAAATTGTATGATAGCAGGAGGAAGCTGGTGTATGCCGGCAGATATGCTTAGGGCAGTGCGTCAGTCGGTGTGTGATAATATTGAGCACTATCGCTCAATTGTGGAAGACCCTGCTTTCCGCCGTTATTTCCCGGTTGTGGGAGAACAGTTTCTGAAGACGGTGCCGAAAGGTTTTCCCAAGGATTTTCCTTATCCGCAGTATATACGCTGCAAAGACTATATTGTATCTTGTCATTTGCCTGACGATTTTTTTAACTCTCCGGATTTTCTTGACCGGATGGACGATATCTTTCGCCAATTGAAACGTTTCGCTGATTTTACAAATGCTACAATTGATGAATTTGAGTGACTTCCATCATGTCTTGATGATTGGCGCGAGGCTTGGAACTATGGAGCGATGCGGAGGGTTGCGTTTATTGTGCGGGCAGGTGGGGATTTCCTCGGTTGAAAAACAGATGTATAAAGAAATGTTAGTTACAAATAAAATCTGATACTGTTTGACTATGAATGAAGAATTGAACATCATTAAGAATGACCCTTGGCTGGAGCCGTATGCCGATGCCATTAATGGAAGACATCAGCACGCCATAGCCAAGGAAAAGGAACTGGTTGGTAAGGGTGATTTGTCCGGATTTGCTTCCGGCTATCTGTATTTTGGATTGCACCGTACGGACAAGGGATGGACTTTTCGTGAATGGGCACCCAATGCTACGGCTATCTATATGATAGGCGATTTCAACGGATGGAAGGAAAGCCCTAAATACCGGCTGAAGAAAGTGCGCGGAAAAAACGGGAACTGGGAAATCAGTCTGCCTGCCGACGCTTTGAGTCATGGCGACCTTTATAAGCTGATGGTGCATTGGGAAGGCGGTTGCGGAGAGCGCATTCCGGCATGGGCCAACCGTGTGGTGCAGGATGATGAGACGAAAATATTCAGTGCGCAGGTGTGGAATCCGGAAAAGCCTTATAAGTTTAAGAAGAAGGTGTTTGTCCCCAATGTGTCTCCGCTTATGATTTATGAATGTCATATCGGTATGGCACAGGACGCTGAAAAGGTGGGGACTTATAACGAATTCCGTGAAAACGTTCTGCCCCGTGTGGCAAAGGACGGCTATAACTGCATCCAGATAATGGCCATTCAGGAACATCCCTATTATGGGAGTTTCGGTTATCACGTGTCGAGCTTCTTCGCCCCTTCTTCACGTTTCGGCACTCCTGAAGAGCTGAAGCAGCTTATTGATACGGCCCATCAGATGGGGATAGCTGTCATCATGGATATCGTGCATTCGCATGCCGTGAAAAACGAGGTCGAAGGTTTGGGTAACTTTGCCGGAGACCCTTGCCAGTATTTTTATCCGGGAGACCGGCGTGAGCATCCGGCGTGGGACTCGCTTTGTTTCGATTATGGAAAGAATGAGGTGATTCATTTCCTGCTGTCCAATTGCAAGTACTGGCTTGAAGAGTTCCATTTTGATGGCTTCCGGTTTGACGGCGTGACTTCCATGCTCTATTATAGCCATGGGTTAGGCGAGGCGTTCTGCAATTATAACGATTATTTCAACGGGCATCAGGACGACAATGCCATCTGCTATCTGACTTTGGCCAACCGTCTGATTCATCAGGTTAATCCGAGGGCCATAACCATTGCCGAAGAAGTGTCGGGAATGCCCGGTCTGGCGGCTCCGTTTGAGGATGGCGGTTACGGATTTGACTACCGCATGGCCATGAATATTCCTGATTATTGGATAAAGATTATCAAGGAGCGCCGTGATGAGGACTGGAAGCCGTCGAGTCTGTTTTGGGAAGTGACGAATCGCCGCAAGGATGAAAAGACTATTTCTTATTGCGAGAGTCATGACCAGGCACTTGTAGGCGACAAGACAATCATCTTCCGGCTCATTGACGCCGACATGTACTGGCACTTCAGGAAAGGCGATGAAAACGGTACGGTGGAGCGCGGAATAGCTCTTCACAAGATGATTCGGCTGCTTACGGCTTCCACCATCAACGGAGGTTATCTGAACTTTATGGGTAATGAGTTCGGACATCCGGAGTGGATTGATTTTCCGCGGGAAGGTAACGGATGGTCGTATAAGTATGCTCGCCGTCAGTGGCATTTGGTGGACGACAAGAGCTTGTGCTATCATTATCTGGGCGATTTCGATTCGGCCATGGTACACCTCATCGAGAATGTGCGCAACATTCAGAAGAGCGATGTGGTAGAGATATGGCATAACGACGGCGACCAGATATTGGCCTATCGCCGCAAAGACTTGGTGTTCGTGTTCAATTTCAATCCTACACGCTCGTTTACCGACTATGGCTTCCTGGTTCCGCGCGGAGCTTACGATGTAGTGTTGAATACCGACAGCAAGGCTTTTGGAGGTTTTGGCTTTGCCGATGATTCGATGCGCCATTTTACTTGTGCCGACCCGCTTTATGCGAAGGAGAAGAAGGAATGGCTGAAGTTGTATGTGCCGGCTCGTTCGGCGGTTGTTCTGAAACGGGTGAAAAGTTGAGATAGATGGGGAAATATGTTAACGCATTGTATAGGAAAGCCGCACGCGTCACCACTTTGGTGTGCGGCTTTCTTTTCGCTATATTCAGTTTCGTTTATCTGTATGTGTTCCAGCGCGATATCTTAGAGGCTCTGCATTTCTCACTGGCTCACGGAAAGACGGAATATGTGCCGTTTGCAAGTGCACTGGTCATCACGTTGATTCTGATATTGCTGCGGTGGGGAGTGAACAGCCTTTTGGGGTTGAAGGGCAAGGTACGCTCGCTCGCTTATCTGCCTTCTTTCCTGATTCTGTGTGCGCTGACAGATGTCGGCCGCGAAGTCTATATGTCGGGATACCACACGGCCTGGAGGTGGCTGCTGCCTCTCCTGATTCTGCTTTTTGTCTTGGCCGCTTATTGGCTGCGCCGGATATTCCGCAGTCTGTTGGATGAGGAGATGGCTATGGGCAGTCTGGTGAACTGGAATATTGCGCTTCTGTTTTTCCAGTGCCTGCTTACTGTGATGATAGGCAATTCAGACCGCGGCTTTCATCACGAACTTGAAATGGAGCGCCATTTGCGCAACGGAGAATATGTGCGCGCCCTTGATACAGGCCGACTGGATTTGGATGCCGGCCGTACTCTTACCGCACTGCGGGCTATGGCCATGACGCAGGCTGGGGTGATGGGAGACAGGCTGTTTGAATATCCTCAGGATTTCGGCTCCCGCGGCTTGTTTTTTGCCGACGATTCAACGGCGACCTTGCGTTATACCAATGATTCTCTTTATCATTTGCTGGGCGGAAAGCCGAGAGCGGGAGAAACGCCGGCAGATTACTTGTACGGTCTTTGTCATGCCGATTCGGTAACTCGTGCGGCGGTGGATTATTATCTGTCGGCCCTGCTGCTCGACAAGCGGGTGGAAGAGTTTGCACAGGCTGTCGGTGTCTTGCTTGCGCCTCAAGACACACTTCCCCGCCATTATCGGGAGGCGATGACGCTTTATCGGTCGCAGCATGCCGATTCTGTCTTTGCACAGCAAGACTCTTTGGTGCAGGCGCGTTATGCCGAATATAAAAAGCTTCAGGCAGAGCCGGGTGCTCCGCTTCAGGAGCGCAACCGGATGAAGCGCAACTTCGGGCACACATACTGGTGGTATTACGATTATCAGTAAAAAGAGGCAGACATGTCTTGTAGTCTGTGGCGACGGCATAAAGAAAAATCTGCGTAAATCCGTCCAAATTGTGCGGCGGATGGAATCTTTTTTGTATTTTTGTGCCCGTCGAAAAAAGATTTGCTTAAAATAAACTGCAAAAGAACTATGGCAAAAGAATTAAAAGAGCTTACCAAAAGAAGCGAAAACTATTCTCAGTGGTACAATGACCTGGTGGTGAAAGCCGATCTTGCCGAGCAGTCGCCTGTTCGCGGATGCATGGTCATCAAACCTTACGGGTATGCCATTTGGGAAAAAATGCAGCGTCAGCTGGACGACATGTTCAAGGCTACCGGCCATGTAAACGCATATTTCCCTTTGCTTATTCCGAAGTCATATCTTAGCCGTGAAGCCGAGCATGTGGAAGGCTTTGCGAAAGAGTGTGCCGTGGTCACTCACTATCGTTTGAAGAATGCAGAAGATGGTTCTGGAGTAATCGTAGACCCGGCTGCCAAGCTGGAGGAAGAGCTGATTATCCGTCCTACATCGGAGACCATTATATGGAGCACCTACAAGAATTGGATTAATTCATACCGCGACCTGCCCATCCTTTGCAACCAGTGGGCGAACGTGATGCGGTGGGAGATGCGTACGCGCCTTTTCCTTCGCACGGCCGAGTTTTTGTGGCAGGAAGGGCATACCGCTCATGCCACACGCGAGGAGGCTGAAGCCGAAGCGCAGAAGATGTTGCACGTATACGGCGATTTTGCCGAGAAGTATATGGCCGTACCTGTCATCAAGGGAGTGAAGTCTGCCAACGAACGTTTTGCCGGAGCGCTGGATACTTATACTATTGAGGGATTGATGCAGGACGGAAAGGCCCTTCAGTGTGGAACTTCGCATTTCTTGGGGCAGAACTTTGCAAAGGCATTCAATGTTCAGTTTGTGGACAAGAACAACAAGCTCGACTATGTGTGGGCGACCTCATGGGGTGTGTCTACCCGTTTGATGGGGGCACTTATCATGACGCACTCTGATGACAACGGTCTGGTGCTTCCGCCTCATCTGGCTCCCATCCAGGTAGTCATCATTCCTATCTATAAGAATGATGAGCAGCTGAAGCAGATTGACGCGAAAGTGGAAGGCATCGTCAACCGTTTGCGTGAGATGGGCGTTTCTGTAAAGTATGACAATGCAGACAACAAGCGTCCGGGCTTTAAGTTTGCCGATTATGAATTGCGGGGAGTTCCCGTACGTCTGGTAATGGGCGGCCGTGATTTGGAAAACAATACGGTGGAAGTGATGCGCCGCGATACGCTGGAAAAAGAGACACGCACTTGCGACGGCATCGAGGAATATGTAAAGAACCTGCTTGAAGCCATTCAGGCGAATATCTACCAGAAGGCTCTGGATTACCGCAACAAGCATATCGTGAAAGTAAATACTTACGATGAGTTTAAAGAGCAGATAGAAAAGGGCGGCTTTATCCTGGCTCATTGGGACGGTACGACCGAAACCGAGGAGCGCATCAAGGAAGAGACGAAGGCCACCATCCGCTGCATCCCGTTTGAGGCAGACGAAGAGAGTCTTACTCCGGGAGTAGACATGGTGACTGGCAAGCCGTCGGCCCGCCGGGTATTGTTCGCGCGTGCTTATTGATGGGGAGATTGACAGCCGGTGTCTTTCCATATCGGCTTTAGAAAATACGAAAGAGGCGCATCTGGGTTCAGATGCGCCTCTTTTCATGTCCGATAGTAACTGAGGCAGGTATAAAATAAATGAGGGCGTATGTCAAATCTCCTCAATTTGATACGCCCTCATCGGTTATTCCGGAGTCAATGAAAATATTCCGGATTATTTCTTTTCAATGTTGATTCCTTTGTTGCGCAGCGTCATGGCCATCAACCGTACGTAGTTGCTGTATTGCTTTTCGTCCAAAGTCTTCTTCATCAGCTTCAGATTGCCGTATACGGCGTTACGCACTTGCTGTTCGTTATCTTTCTTTGCATTCAAGGCACTTTTCATCTGAACCTGGAAATAGTCGCAGATGTCTGCTACTTTTTCATTCTGGTCAGCTGACAGCTGAAGATACTGTGACAATTTAGCCTTGTTGATTGAACCGTCCCATTTAGAAGTTCCGTTCTGGGGTTCTGCAGCAAATACAGATGCGGAAAACGCCAATGCTGCTACGAATGTCAAGCCTAATTTTTTCATAATACCTAATAAAATTTAGTTGTTACCTTAAAAACTTTGTTACCTTAAAAATCTAGTTTAGCTCGAGCTTTTATCTTTTTACCGATACAAAGGTAGGAATATGTTTTATAACACAAAAATAAACTCGAAAAAACTTGTGCACTCTCCGTTATTTATTGACCTATATCAACTTTTATAGGGAAAATGCTGTTAAATGGAACAGGTTTGTAACCTTTTTGCAATATAAAGGATGCAAAATGACGGGTGTACAGTTCTTTTTGTTAATGATGTGTTTGGGGCTTGTTTCTGTTTGTCAGATTCTGGTCAGGGCGGAAATGAAATCTGATATTGGCAAAAACAAAGCCCGGTCATTTTGAAAGACCGGGCTTGAAAGAATCTGTTTCGAGGAAAGTTTCTTTGTCTGTCTGTCTTACTCCTGCACAAACGGCTTAAGGCCTTTTACAGCTTCGGCGGCAGTGATGCGTTTGCCTCCGTTGTCCAGGTCTATCAGCACATAGCGGTTGTTTCCCATGCCCAGCTCTTTCATATATGTCAGCTGGCGCAGTCCGTGTCGGGTTTCGATGCGTTCTATCAAGTCGTGGTGTTCGGCTTCAGTCATGGCGTATACCAGGTCGACACATGCCTGGTCAATGGCAAGAATATCGGTGGACGACAGGATACCTACGTTGGGTGTTACCACCGGTTCGGCAGCCACGCCTTCACAGTCGCATGACACCGACATGTTCCGCATGACATTGACATAGGTAATGTGTTTTCCGAAATGGTCAGTGACCGATTTGGTAGATTCGGTCATTCGTTCCATGAATTCTTCCTTGGCTATGTCCCATTGGTTGTCTTGTCCGGGAGTCGTGTGAATCCATGCTTTCCCGATGCGTCCGTCGGCACAGCCGATGCCGATGTTCTTGTTGCTGCCGCCAAATCCTCCTTGTGTATGTCCCTTGAAGTGGGTAAGCACTACCAGCGAGTTGTAATTGGTCAGGTGGCTGCCCACCGACATCTTGTCAAACCATTTTCCGCCCTTTACAGGCAGGGTCAGTGTATCTTCTTCATCGATGATGTCGACGGGGCAGAATGTCCATCCGTTGACCTTCAGGGTCTGGCGGTGCTGCTCGGTGGTGTAGCGGTCGCCTGCATAATAGGTATTGGTCTCAATGATGTTGGCTTCGGGCAGGTCTTTTTGTAGCAGAGCCTTTACCCATTCGCGCGGGATGATGTTCGGTCCGTGCTGTTCGCCCGTGTGCAGCTTTACGCCTACATGGCCTTCGATGTTTTCGCATACCTGTTCATAGGCTTTTATCAGCCCTTCTGCGCTGAGGTTTCGGGTGAAGTAGACGATTGATTCATTCCCCGTACGCTGTTCGTATGGTACATATTTGTTGCCGTCCGTTCCCGGAGTAGGGTTTGACTGTGCCATAGCCGTCATACCTGAGGCAAGTAGACTTGCAATCATAGCGATAATCTTACATTTCATGGTTAAGATGAATTTTGTTGTTCTTCGTGTCAAAGGTAGCCGTTTTATTCCTTACATCCATTACCCGAATTACTTAATTTGCTTGGTTTGTAAAAATTTTCCGGTTAACAGAATTTTGCGCCTTTCTGCCTGTGAAAAAGAAAAAGCATTGTATTTTTGCGGTAAAATCGGGGGATGCTGCGGACATGATGACGGAGAAGACCGTTTTGATGAGGGCGACGATGAGTGGCATGACAGGGAAGACTAAAAGATAAAAGATATGCTTGCGTATACTTATGTAGAAAAGGGGCGGTTTGAACTTCTGGAAAAGCCGAGACCTCAGTTAAAGGATGCGAAGGATGCCGTCGTCCGCGTGACGCTCGGCAGTATATGTACGAGTGACCTGCATATAAAGCACGGAAGTGTGCCGCGGGCCGTTCCCGGAGTAACGGTCGGGCATGAGATGGTAGGTGTTGTAGAAGAGGTCGGGACTGATGTGGTGACGGTCAGGCCGGGCGACCGTGTTACCGTAAATGTGGAAACCTTTTGCGGGGAATGCTTCTTCTGCCGGCACGGATATGTGAACAACTGTACGGATGCTGAGGGCGGCTGGGCTTTGGGCTGCCGTATCGACGGAGGGCAGGCGGAATATGTAAGGGTTCCCTATGCCGACCAGGGGCTGAACCGCATTCCGGATTCGGTAAGTGATGAGCAGGCTCTTTTTGTAGGGGATATTCTGGCAACAGGGTTTTGGGCGGCGCGTATTTCTGAAGTGACGGAAGAAGATACGGTGCTGGTCATCGGTGCCGGCCCCACGGGCATCTGCACCTTGCTCTGCACGATGCTGAAGCGTCCGAAGCGCATCATCGTTTGTGAAAAGTCGCCCGAAAGGCTTCGTTTCATCCGTGAGCATTATCCGGAAGTATTGGTTACCGGGCCGGAGTCTTGCAGGGAATTTGTTCTTGCTCATAGCGAACATGGCGGGGCCGATGTTGTAATGGAGGTGGCCGGAGCGGACAATACTTTTCGTCTGGCGTGGGAATGCGCCCGCCCCAATGCCATCGTTACGGTTGTAGCGCTTTATGACAGTCCGCAGATATTGCCTCTTCCCGACATGTACGGGAAAAATCTGACTTTCAAGACGGGCGGAGTGGACGGTTGCGACTGTGAGGAGATTCTCAGGCTGATAGAAGCCGGAAAGATTGATACTACCCCGCTCATCACCCACCGCTTCCCTTTGAGTGAAATAGAGGAGGCTTACCGGATTTTTGAAAACAGGACGGACGGTGTAATCAAGGTGGCGATAGGATAAGGATGGGGGTTCCGAAGAGCCGGACTCTGTTGCGTGATGCGGGGATGGGCAGGCAAGGTTTGAAATCCCCGATGCAGATGTCTGGCGGCGGGCGGAAAAGATGCGGCAGGAAGAGTCTTGCAGGAGTTTTGCATTAAATAAACTGATTATCACCCTTGTCTAGGATGCGTTTTTCGTTTTTTATTTCTAACTTTGCCGCCGTTATTTCCTTTTTTGGCTTATGAAACGCATTTTGCTCCTTGTGATGTTCCTGCTTGCCCCCTGTACGGCTTTCGTTACGGGAGGTGTCTTTGTGTCTTCCGGTCTGTTGTCCTTGGCCGTTGCTGAAGAGGATGAGACAGCCCGGCTATACCGTTCCATGCAGTTGGAGGGGGTTGTCAACTGGAAGGCTTTTCGCCAGGCTGTAGAGGGATATGGAAAGATTAGAGGCCGCAAGCGGGATGTGCTTACACTGATAGACTTTTCGAAGCCTTCCACCGAGGAGCGTCTCTATGTGTTCGACATGAAAAAGCGCAAGATGCTTTTTTCTTCGGTCGTGGCCCACGGCAAAAACAGCGGAGGCAACTATGCCACCTCTTTTTCCAACGAATGCGGCTCCTACAAGAGTTCGTTGGGATTTTATCTGACCGCCTCGACCTATCAGGGAAAGAACGGCTATTCACTGATTCTTGACGGGCTGGAGAAGGGGATAAACGACCGGGCCCGCGAGCGTGCCATAGTGGTTCACGGAGCCGCCTATGCCGACCCGTCGGTTGTTGCCGGCGGCGGGCGTCTGGGGAGGAGTTTCGGCTGTCCGGCCCTGCCTCCCAAACTTTCCCGTTCCATTATCGATGCCATCAAGGGAGGCAGTGTAATGTATATCTATGCCGAGGCTCCCGACTATTTGGCCCAAAGCTCCATTCTGCATGAAGGCGGCCTGATGTAGGATGTCCTCGAAGAAGCCGCTTGCCGGACAAGGCCGGAGTGCCCACAGCCGGCAGTCTGGCCGGGACAGGCCGTATGATGCGGTTTTCTTGTGCGGCAATATTTTCTTTTCTTGCAGGCAGACGCTGTCTTTTCTCAGGAAGGGAGATATTTTTTCCCCTGCATTAGTTTCTGTTGGGTTTGGGCAGGGTGATGATGAACCTGCTTCCTTTTCCGGGTTCCGACTGCACGGCTATCTGTCCGCCATGCAGAGAGATGATTTGCTTGCACAGGCTGAGTCCGATTCCTGAGCCGTTTGGCTTGGTGGTAAAGAAGGGGACGAAAATACGCTCCGTCACTTCGGGCAGCATGCCCTCTCCGTTGTCTGTTACCGTAAAGGTCATCATTTCCGCCGAAGCGGACACGGTGGTTTCGATGCAGGGCCGTTCGGTGCCGGTGCAGGCTTCTTTTGCATTTTTCAGCAGGTTGATGAACACCTGCTCCAGTTGGGTGCGGTCGGCATACAAGGCCAGCTGTTCGTCGGGCAGGGAGAAACGGAAGCTTGGGTCTGCATGCAGCCGCTGCAGGTCGGCAAAAAACTGCCTGACAAGGAATGTAGTCTTTTCCGGAGGGGCAATCCGCGTCAGTTTTCTATAGTTTTCCACAAATTCCAGCAGGCCCTTGCTGCGGCGGTATATGACCTGAAGCCCCTGTTGCACGTGCGTCTGCATCCGTTCGTCGTTCGGATGGTCTTTACTGCGCTCGCTTAAGGTTTCGGCGAGCGAGATAATCGGGGTGATGGAGTTCATGATTTCGTGGGTAAGTACGCGTATAAGTTTTTGCCAGGCTTCCATCTCTGTATGTTCCAGGGCGGAATGGATGTTTTTCAGTGACACAATCCATCGTTCGCGCCGCTGCAGGTGGATAAGGGTGGCAGTCGGGACAAGGTCGAGGGTAGTCTGTCCGCATACCAGCCTTGCTACCTGATGGCGTTCGCGAAGGGCCGTCATGATTTCGTCGGGCAACTGGTTGCTTTCCCCCGTAAGCTGCCGGGCTGCCTTGTTCATCCATTCGGCATGCCCCTGCTTGTCTATTACGATTACCGCCGTGTCCACTTTGTCCAGCAGGTTCTCGTAATATTGCAGCTTGATTTCTTCATCAAGCAGCTTATGGCGCAAGTCGGCCAGTACGGCGGACAAATCTGTCGCCAGCTCCTGCATGACGCGGTCTCTGAACGGGGAATGGGCGGTTAGGGTAAGGTCGCCGCGCTTCATGCACTCTACAATGCGGCGCATCATCTCTATCTGCCGCATCTGGATGCGGTAAAGGCTGAAGCTTAGTCCTACAATCAGCAGGGTGGCTGCTGCCGTGCAGAACACCAGATGGTGCAGGTAAGAAAAGATACCCCCTGCCGTCAGCAGCAGGATGCCGGCAATGTGTGTGGCCAGACAGTATATATAAGTTTTCATAAGCCGAGTTTTTCAAGTTTGCGATAGAGGGTAAAGCGCGTGATGCCCAAGAGTTCGGCTGCACGGCTCATGTTTCCCCCGCTTATGCGCAGTGCCCGTTCCACGGTCTTTCGTTCCAGTTTCTCTAAGTTCAGTTCTTCGTCCGTTTCCTCCGCCCTTTCGCCTCGTGCCGACGGGAAAAGAAAGTCATCGGGCCGCAGCATCGAGTTTCCGCTCAAGATTACAGCCCGCTCCATCGTGTGTTGCAGTTCGCGTACATTCCCGGGCCATGCATATTTCATCAGCTTGGTCTTGGCTTCGCGCGTCAGTCCGCGTATCTCTTTCTTGTATTTCCGGTCGTAGAGACTCAGGAAATGTTCGGCCAGCAGGACAATGTCTTCCCCCCGTTCGCGCAGCGGCGGGATATGCAGCTCGATGGTGTTGATGCGGTAAAGCAAATCCTGCCTGAAATCCCCGTCGTCAACCTTTTTTCTCAGGTCGGAATTGGTGGCACATATCAGCCGCACATCGATATTTATCGGGTCTACCGCACCGAGCCTTACGATTTTCCGTTTTTCGATGGCGGTCAGCAGCTTGGCCTGCATGGGCAAAGACAGGTTCCCGATTTCGTCCAGAAAAAGCGTTCCTCCCGACGCCACTTCCATACGTCCCGGCTTCGCCTTGCGCGCATCGGTGAAAGCCCCCTTTTCATACCCGAAAAGCTCGCTTTCGAAAAGCTGTTCGGGGATGCTTCCCAAGTCAATGGTGACAAACGGCTCGTTCTTCCGGGGAGAATAGTGCTTCAACATCCGGGCCACGAGGTCTTTCCCCGTTCCGTTTTCTCCTGATATAAGGATGTTGGCATCCGTGTCTGAAAGCTTGTAGATGGTGTCTTTCACCTTTTTCATGGCCGGCGAGTCGCCGATTAGTTCGGGGGCACTCTCGTCGTCTCCTTTCAGTGCGAGCACCTGCTCTTGCAGTCGTCCCACTTCTTTGCGCGACTGGCTCAGCTTCACGGCCGACGACAGCGTGGCGAGCAGTTTCTCCTTTTCCCACGGCTTTGACACAAAATCCGTAGCGCCTGCCTTGATGGCCCTTACGGCCTTGTCGGTGTCGGCGTATGCCGTCATGAAGACCACTACCGCCTGCGGGTCGATGTCGAGTATCTGTTTCAGACTGTCGAAACCCTCTTGTCCGCTGATGGCATCGCGGCGGAAATTCATGTCGAGCAATACGACATCCGGCTTGAAGGTCGTCATGAAATGTTCGATTCGTGAGGGCTGTGTCGTTACCTTGACCTTTTCGGCGTAGGGTTCGAGCAGGAGGTTGAGGGCGAAGAGCACATCTTCGTTGTCGTCTATGATGAGTATTTTCCCTTTTTGTTCCATTGTATCGGCGTGATGATTAGGATTTCTGCAAAGATAAACCAAATCTGCTTGTGTTGTATGTGCGTGTACGCACGATTTTTGTGCGTATTCGCACATGGTTTGCACGGTCTCTTTTGTGGTAACGCATGGAAAGACAGTGAGTTGCCCTTTTGGCACGATTTTTGGACAAGTATCAGCGGAATTTATTGTAAGGAGAATATGAATTTATTGCAAGACGCTATGAGATTTGTGATGCTTATAATTTTTGTTTGCCTTTCCTTTCGCGCGATAGGGCAGGAGGAAACGCGTCGGCTTACCTTGCAGCAGGCCATCGGTCTGGCACAGGCGCATTCTCCCGAAGCGCAGGCGGCGGAACATACTTACCGCTCGGCGTATTGGAGCTACCGCTCTTTCCGCGCCAATTACCTGCCTTCCGTCAATCTGACGGCGACGCCTTACCTGAACCGGCAGATTAACCGGGTGACCCAGCCCGACGGAACGGAGCTTTTCCTCCGTCAGAACCAGTTGAGCACCGACTTGAGCCTGTCTGTAAGCCAGAATATCTGGTTTACGGGCGGCAGTCTTTTTGTAGAGACTTCGGCGCAACGGATGGATGAATTCAGCGACCATACCGAAGCATACAATACACAGCCCGTTACCATCGGATACCAGCAGTCGCTTTTCGGCTACAATTCCCTGAAGTGGGACCGCCGTATCGAGCCGGTGCGCTTTCGGGAAGCGAAGAAGGCTTATGCAGAAACGCTTGAGCTTATCGCATCGAGGGCTTGCGAACTGTTCTTCGACCTGGCTACGGCGCAGGCGAATTTAGACATAGCCCGTTCAAACTACGCTTCGGCCGATACCCTTTACCGTTATGCCCGCGGGCGGTATAACATTGGCAGCATCACGGAAAACGAAATGCTTCAGCTGGAGGTCAACAAGCTGAATGAAGAAACGAATATGATGAAGGCCCGCATTGAGGTGGAAGATGCCATGCTGACCTTCCGCTCTTTCCTGGGCATCCGCGAGGACGAGACTATCGAGGTTTTGCCTGCCGATAGCGTGGTTGCCTTTGAGGTTCCGCTCGATATGGCCTTGGAACGTGCGTATGCCAACAGTCCGGACATCGAGATGTATCAGCGAATGAAGCTGGAAAGCCGTAGCCAACTGGCTTCAGCCCGTGCCAATCGCGGGCTGAAGGCCGACCTTTACGTGCAGTTTGGCCTGTCGCAGACGGCAAACGACCTGCGTGCTTCTTACCGCGACCCTTTGGACCAGCAGTATGTGAGCCTGTCTGTCGTGATTCCCATACTGGACTGGGGGCGCGGGAAAGGACAGGTGCGGGTGGCGAAGTCGAACATAAAGCTGGTGGATACGCAGGTAGAGCAGGGACTGACCGACTTTGAGTTGAATGTGCGCAAGATGGTAAGGCAGTTTAACCTTCAGGCGCGGCAGGTGGATGTTGCGGCAAAGACAGATGAAACGGCGGAAAGACGGTATGATGTGGCCCGCCGCCTGTATCTGATGGGCAAGTCGACCATTCTCGACCTGAATGCGGCGACGACCGAAAAGGATACCGCGCGGCGCAACCATATCGAAGCCCTGAAAACCTATTGGACTCTCTATTACGGCCTGCGCAGTATGACGCAATACGACTTCCGGATGAACTGTCCGCTAAGCGAAACCTTACCCGAAATATAAATCAGAAAAAAACAAGAAAGAGCATTATGGATATAAAGTTGGAGAAGAAGCCCTGGTACATCCGTTACCGCTATTATCTGGCGGGAGGAACGGCCTTGCTTGCCGGGATAGTTTATGTGATGATACTTGCCGCCGGCCCGCGCCGGTTGCGCATTGACCTCGATGTGGTGCAGGTGGCCGAGGTGCGTCATGCCGATTTCATGGAATACGTTGATGTGGAAGGAGTGGTCCAGCCTATCCTTACGCTGATTGTCAATACGCGCGAGGCGGGGAATGTAGAGCGGATTGTGGCGGAGGAAGGCAGTCTGATGAAAAAGGGAGATACCATCCTTACGCTTGCCAATCCGAACCTGATGCGGGAAATAGAGGACCAGCGCGACGAGTGGGAGAAACAGCGCATTTCCTACCAGGAAAAGGAGATAGAGATGGAGCAGAAAAGCCTTACGCTGAAGCAGCAGACCTTGGAAGCCGCTTACGAGCTGGACAAGATACGGAAAAGCTTTGCGCTGGAGGAGGAAGAATACAAGATGGGCATACGGAGCAAGGCCCAGCTCGAAGTGTCGGCCGACGAATATAAGTACAAGACGGAATCCACACGCCTGAAGATGCAGAGCCTGCGCAGTGATTCGGCGATGACGGTCATACGAAAAGAGCTGCTTCGCAACGACCGCGACCGGGAACGCAAGAAGCTGGAGCGTTCTTTAAGGCGGGTGGAAGACCTTGTGGTGCGTGCTCCGCTCGACGGACAGCTGAGCTTCGTCAAGGTTACTCCGGGACAGCAGGTGGCGGCAGGCGAGAATATTGCAGAAGTAAAGGTCATGTCGCAGTTTAAGATTCACACTTCGCTCAGCGAATACTATATCGACCGTGTTACCACCGGGCTTCCGGCGGCCATTACCTATCAGGGAAAGCGTTTTTCCCTGCGTGTGACCAAAGTGGTCCCCGAGGTGAAAGACCGCGCTTTCGAGGTCGACCTGGTGTTTACCGGCGATATGCCGGAGAACGTGCGCCTGGGAAAAAGTTTCCGGGTGCAGATAGAACTGGGACAGCCTGAGCAGGCGGTGGTGATTCCACGCGGCAATTTCTATCAGCAGACAGGAGGGCAGTGGATTTACAAGCTGAACAAAGACAAGACGCGTGCCGTGCGGGTGCCTCTTGTCATCGGCAGACAAAATCCGCAGCAATACGAGATAACCGAAGGTTTGCAGCCCGGCGATTGGGTTATTACCACGGGATATGATACCTTTGGCGATGCGGAGGAACTGGTATTGTAGGACGGGCCGTCTGTCTTGCCGGAAAGAAAGATTGGTTTGGTTGGGATGATAAAAACTTTTGATTGATATGAAGACTTTGCAATATGCCGTGCGGTCGTACACGCTGATTAACCTGTTGGGACTGGCGTTCAGCTTGGCCTGCTGCATCGTTCTGGTGCGTTATATCCACCGCGAGCTTGCGGTAGACAGTCATTGCGTCGACCGGAACGGAGTTTATGCCGTGGAGGTGGAGATGGAGGGAAACCGTTATCTGGGTGCTTTCTCCGTGAAGCAGGACAGTGTACTGGTTGATTCGAAGCTTGTCGAGGAGCATGTTGTCTATACGCCGCTTGAAAACGACTTTTTTGTCTGCGGCGGGCATCGCTATCGAGTGAATGCAATCGTGACAGACAGCGCCTATTTCAAGCTTTTCCCTTATCGGGCCGTTCAGGGAGAACTGACGCTGGACGCGCCCGAGTCGGCACTGATAACGGAAAGCTGTGCCCGCCGGGTGTTCGGAAAGGAGAATCCGGTCGGCAAGGTCTTTCGCTTTTCCAACGGCAAGGAGTTTACGATAAAGGCTGTGCTTGCCGAACCGGAGAATAAACGCTCGCTTCAGTTCGATATGGTACTGTCTTCCGCCGTGTCCGCCCTATGGGACCGGATGCCTTCCGAGTATTTCAAGTTCGTTCCGAATGCGGACATTGAAGCTTTGGACAGAATCGGAGCCTATGCCCGGCCCGTCAATCCCGGCACTCCCGACCCGCGCCGCTACCGTTTCTCCTTCATTTCCGTGAGGGATTGTTACTGGTCTGGTCTGGGCACATACGATGAAGAACAGATTTATGTATGGGGCGACCGTTCGCAGCTCCGTATCTTTGCGGGCGTTTGTCTCTTGCTTCTGCTTACGGGAGTGCTCAATTTCATCAATCTCTACATGGTTTTCATGCTGAAGCGCACGAGGGAATACGGTTTGCGCAAGGTGTTCGGAGCCGGAAGACTGCGGCTTTTCCTGCAGATATATGTGGAGAATCTGGTGCTGATAGGACTGGCCGAAATTCTGGCCTGGGTATTTGTCGAGCTGACTTCCGTTCCGGTGGGGCGTTTCTTCGGCCATCATTTCGTTTACACCGGCTTCGACTGGTGGCTGACTTTTGGATTGCTCGTTCTGCTTCCGTTGGTGGCTTCGCTTTATCCTTACCGCAGCTGCACACGCTCTGTTCCTGTCACCAGTATCCGCCTGCTTGCCGGCTCGGGAAAGGCAGTCCGCGTGCGTACGGGCCTGCTGTTTGTGCAGTATGTCCTTTCGTTTCTTCTGATAATGCTTGCGCTTTACTTCAACAGACAGCTCGACCGGATGCTTCATACCAATCCCGGCTACCGCACGAAAGACATTATCGTGGCCCGGCTTATAAACGAATCGCGGGATTACTCTGTCTACCGAGCGGGAGCTGCCCAGGCGCGTCAGAACAGGGTCAGGCAAATGGATGCTTTGGTAAGCTCTTGTCCGGATATTGAGGTTTGGGCTTCAGAGCGCACTTATATGCACGCCGGCGATTATGAGATGAAGTTCTATAACGACAAGGGTGAACCGGCCACCATGTATCTGTGGTATGCCGGTGCCGACTTCTTCCGCCTGTATGATTTGAAGTTCATAGAGGGCGGATTGCCCGATGAAGTGAAAAGCGGGGAAGACTATTCCTATTGCTTTGTGGTGAACCGTGCGGCGTTGAAGGCTTTGGGATATGAATCCTGCAAGGGGAAAACCCTTGTCTCCGACTACGACAGGAGGGTTTCGTCCGATGCTTCCTATCCGATTGTGGGTGTGATAGAGGATTATTATGACGGACATGTCAGCGCCGGCGTGCGTCCTATCGTTTATCAGGTAAGCAACAGCAGCAGCGGAGACCTTTATCAGATGGCCGTCCGGCCGGGTAAAGTGAAGGCGGTGCTGGATTATCTGCGGAAAATAGAAAAGGAAATATACGGCGTTGAAGAGTTCGAATACTTCATGCTGAAGGACAAGGTGGACGAAATGTATGAGTCAGACCGCCGCGTTGCCGCCGTCTACTCCGTTTTTGCCCTTATCGGAATCGTGGTTTCATGCCTTGGTCTGTTCGGCATCTCCTTGTTCGACATCCGCCAGCGGTATCGCGAGATAGCTATCCGTAAGGTAAACGGCGCGCGTCTGCCCGACCTTTACCGTTTGCTGTGCGGCAAATACCTGAAAGTGTTGGTCACATCGTTCGCTTTGGCCGCTCCGTTAGGGTGGTATATCATTTACCGCTACACGGAAGACTTTGTGGTAAAGGCTCCGATTGGCGTGGGAATATTTATCTTTGCCTTTGCTTTGGTAGCGCTGATATCGTTGGGCACACTGTTCTGGCAGGTGAACAAGGCCGCGCGTATCAATCCGGCCCAGATTATAAAGACTGAATAAAAACCGATAATAAAGTAAAAATGTTATGAAGACACTTCAATACGCCGTCCGCTTCCTGCTTCGTGCCAGGGCATATACGGTCATCAATCTTTTGGGTCTGGCCTTCAGCCTGGCCTGCTGCATCATTCTGGTGCGTTACATTCATCGCGAACTGACGGTTGACACTAACTGCATCCGTCCGGAAACGATGGTTGTTCCGTTAAGAGACATGTACGGGAATGTTTATATAGGTAGAAACTACCCGGAAGCCGAAAGCGATTCGCTCCGGATAAAGGAGGAGTCCATCGTAGAGCGGTGTCTTATGGTGGGGATGGAGCAGGACAACATCGTGTATGATGGTACAAACTTTGCGGCGAACATATTGGCGGCCGACTCTACATTCTTTCATTTCTTTGCTTATCCCTTATATCGGGGCGAGGCTGCCCTCGACGCTCCCGATGCTGCAATAGTGACCCGCCGTTTTGCGGAACGGGTATTCGGCAGGGATAATCCCGTGGGAAAAGTTTTGGACTATGGCAAGCAGAGCGTTGTGGTGCGCGGGGTGATAGACCAGCCTGCCTGCAAGACGAGCTGGAACTTCGACATCCTGGTTTCCCGCCGGTTGAGACCCGATTGGGGCAGGCTGAACATGGAGCTGATGCGCGTGCTTCCCGGCATAGACCTGAAGCAGCTCAACGAAAAGGCGTATGTGCCCCGCATTATCGACGGATATCAGTTCCGGTATAAGTTCATCTCGTGGAAGGACATCTACTTCGAAACATCCATCATGGGTAATTATAAATCCATCTTGCACTTCGGAAACCGCCAGTATGTCCGTATCCTGACAGGCGTAGTGGGCCTGCTTCTGGTGGTTGGAATCTTGAATTTCATCAATCTCTATATGGTGTATATGATGAAACGTTCGAGGGAATACGGCATTAAGAAGGTGTTCGGCATCGGTCGCCTGAGTCTTTTCTGCGAGATATGGCTGGAAAACTTCCTGCTGATGGCGGCGGCGATGTTTTTGGCCTGGCTCTTTGTGGAGGTTTCCGCCGGACTTGTGACCCGGCTGATGGGGGAAGCCGTCGGCTATACGGCGTTCGACTGGCAGTTGTCTTTGGGCATCCTGCTGTTGCTTCCGCTGCTCACCGCGGTTTATCCTTTCTTCAGATACGGCTATGGCACTCCTGTCTCTTCCATACGGGCGGTATCCGTCTCTAAGAAGGCAGTAGGCGGGCGGATGGTCTTCTTGTTCTTCCAGTATGGCATAACCTTTCTGCTGATTGTACTTTCTCTTTATTTCAAACGGCACTTTGACTTTCTGGTGAACACACCTCCGGGATTCCGGACTGAACGCATCATGCGGGCGGTGTTACAGCATGAAAACCAGCAAGACTGGAGCCGGGAGCGGTTTGCACGCAATGAACTGCTGGGACAGAAGCTGGACGAGTGTCCTTATATCGAGTCATGGATTCATTCTGACTATTCCGTGTTCAATTCCAGTAAGGATGATATCATCAACGACAAGAATCAGACCGTCTCCATGCTGGTGTCTTATCCTTCGGTTGACTTCTTCAAGATTTTTGGCCTGAAGGTGCTGGAGGGGAAACTGCCGGATAAGGCTCAGAGCTATGTAGATTTAAAGATTGTTTTGAACAGGGCGGCGATGAAGGCGTTGGGATATACGCGTAGGGAAGATGCTTTCATCCGGAGCTCAAAGCCCTTGACTGTCTCTTTTTTTAACGGAAAGCGCGTGGAGTTCGGTACTTCAATGGTACCCGTTGAGGCGGTAATCGACGATTATTTCCCCGGACATGTCACGGAAGGAATAAAGCCGATGTGCTTTGTGGTAGGGATGTCTTCTGCCTCTGCTCCTTTCTACATTGCCGTCAAAGAGGGTAAAGAGCAGGCTCTCATCGCTTATCTGCGTCAGGTTGAACGGGAAATCTACAATACCGACGAGTTCGAATATGCGTGGGTGTCGGACGAAGTGGCCGGTCTGTACGTACACGACCGCAAGGTGGCCGCCGTCTACTCCGCTTTTGCCCTTATCGCCATCGTGGTTTCATGCCTTGGACTGTTCGGTATCTCCCTGTTCGACATTCACCAGCGATACCGCGAAATCGCCATCCGCAAGGTAAACGGCGCGCGTTTGAACGACTTGCACCGCCTGCTTTTCAGCCGTTACATCAAGGTCTTGGCCGCATCGTTTGTGGTGGCCGCCCCTTTGGGATGGTACATCCTGCACCGTTATACCGAAGGCTTTGCGGTGAAGGCTCCGGTGGATGCCTGGATATTTGTCGCGGCTTCCCTTTTGGTCATGCTCATTTCACTGGGCACGCTGCTGTGGCAGGTGGGCAAGGCGGCACGGATTAATCCGGCCGAAGTGATGAAACGGGAGTAGGAAAAACTTTTTAGACCCTGTGAAACGAACGTAATGAAAGAATGAAAATCTGATATGATATGCTCATACATTATTTAAAAATAGCCATCCGCAATCTTTTGAAGTACAAGACACAGTCTGCAATCTGTATTGTCGGGCTGGCGGTAGGGTTTGTCTGCTTCGCTCTGTCGGCCTTGTGGATTTCTTATGAGATGACATACGACACTTCCCACCGGGATGCCGACCGTCTGTTCCTGCTTTACCAGAAGGATATCCTGAATAATTCGGGTTATTCTACGTGGAACTGCTATCCGGTATCTACGCTAATGAAGAAAGAATTCCCTGAAGTGGAGGCTTCGTTCTTGTTCAACAGGGTGCGGGGTACAGTCAGCGCGGAGGGAAAATCCCCTGTAAGCACCTATGTGATTGGGGCGGATTCCTGTTTCATGGGAGTGTTCGACATTTCTGTCCTGGAGGGAAGCCGCGAATTTCTTTATTCTTCCGAAAAAGTAGTGGCCCTTACGCCGGATTTTGCCTGCCAACTGTTCGGAACAACGGATGTATTGGGTGAGAAGATACAGATGTACGAGCAGGAATATACGGTGTGCGCACTGGTTTCTGGGGTGGGAAACCACAGCAACCTTTCGTTCGGCGTGTGGGAAGGCAGAGATTTTTCCCGATATTGGGACAATTGGTCGTCGATGTTGGGGAGTATAGTCATCAAACTGCGTGAGGAAACGATGATAGAAGCCTTTCAAAAAAAGATTACGGACTATGCCAACCGGAGTACAGACCGGAGGTTCTCGTCTTTACTTAAAGAAATATTCTTTATTCCCTTGCCGGAATTTCGTTATGCCCCGTTTAACGAGGATAGGGGACTGGAGTTGAACTATCTTGTTCTGTTCTCCGTGGTGGGAGCCTTGGTCATCCTGAGCTCGCTGTTCAACTATCTGGCCCTTTTCGTGAGCCGTATGCGGATGCGCAGGCGCGAAATCGAGCTGCGGCGGGTGTGCGGCGCATCGCGCTTCCGCCTGTTCGGGATGTTTGCCGTAGAGTATCTGCTTCTTCTTCTGATAGCAGGACTGATTGGGATGATGCTGATTGAGGTTTTGCTGCCTGTCTTCCGCCGGTTGTCGTCGGTGCAGGGAGATGTCTATGCCCATTCGCTGCTGTATTTTGCAGGACTTGCACTGTTTTCCCTGCTTTGTCTCGTTCCGTTTGTTCGTTATAAAGCGGGCGGTGCGGGCGGAAGAAATCTTTTCCGCAGGGTCAGTGTCTTTGTTCAGCTCACGGTAAGCATACTTTTCGTGTTCTGTCTGGCCGTTCTGCTGAAGCAGATGTTTCATTTGCGCCATACCGACATCGGATGGGAACGGGAGAACGTGGCTGCCTTCAGGTATCTGTATCCGGACGACCGCATCGATGGCATCATTAGAAGCATAGAGCAGATGCCGGAGGTAAGGGAAATGCTGAAAAAGCACAATACCTTGTTGGCATACCGTATGGGCATGAGTATCCGTGTAGACGATTGGGACGGAAAGCAGGAGGCAGACAAGCCTTTTTCCATCGAGGTGTTTCCGGAGAGTGAAACGTTCATCCGCTTTTATGGTATAAGACTCGTGGCAGGCGAGATGCTGAAGCTGGGTGAAAAGGGGCAGGCATTGGTCAATGAAACGGCGGCCAAGGTTTTGGGTATGCACGACCCGATAGGAAAGAAGATACGGTTGGGCGACGGGAGTCCCGTGACAATCGTTGGTATGATAAAGGATTTCCATATCAGTCCTCCTACCGTCCCGGTCAATCCCATGATATTTGTGGGAGAAGGTCAGTTTTATAATGTAACCGTGACGGGCGTGGCGGTGAAATATCAGGAGGGAAAATGGGAAGAACTGGAGCGGAACGTCAATCTGCTTATGGAAAAAGAGTATCCGGAAGTGGACTATCATTTTATCAGCATGTCAGATGCCTACGATGAATATTTGGAATCGGAATATCTCTTGATGAAACTGCTGGTTTTTGTCTCTGTAATCTGCATTCTGGTTTCTGCTTTCGGAATCTTTTCTTTGGTTACACTTACCTGCCGGCAGCGCCGGAAGGAAATTGCAGTGCGTAAGGTGAACGGCGCGACGGTGAGAGACATCCTGCTTATCTTTGCGAAAGAATATTTCATCCTGCTCACCCTGGCGGCTTTGCTCGCCTTTGCGGCCGGTTATGTAGTGATAAAGCGCTGGCTGGAGCAGTATGTCGAGCAGACGGAAATAAGCATATGGGTGTTCATACTTATATATGTGGCGGCTGCGGCGGTAGTAAGCGTGAGCATTGCCTCGCGGGTATGGCAGGCTGCCCGGCAGAACCCGGCGGAAGTAATCAAGGAAAACAAATAAAAGAAACAAGGGGAAAATATTTTGTATGATGACAACACATTACTTGAAGGTGGCCGTGCGTCATTTGTTAAAGTATAAGGCGCAGACTTTTATATCGCTTGCGGGCGTATCGGTGGCTCTGTTCTGCTTTAGCGTCTGTCTTTATTGCTGCCGCTATATATTCAGCACCAACAGTTGCTTCGGCAATCGGGAACGGATAGTGGAGCTGAAGATGGTTTCTGCCGAGGGAGACAGCTTTGGCGGCCTTACGCCGTCGGACATGGTGCCTTATCTCCGGTCGCAGAGAATAGATGAAGTGGAGAGTTTCTGCAAGGTAATCTATCCGAATGTCCGCCCGTTCAATGTGGCTGTGACGGACGAAAAGGAACTTCCCTACGAGCTGAACGTGATGGAGGTCGATTCCGCCTACCACTCTGTATTTGTCCCGAAAGTGATTTGTGGCTCATGGGAAGCGGCAAGTCATATACCCAACTCCCTTGTTCTGACGGAGCATACGGTCCGCCGCATCTTTGGGGAATCGGGCGTTGCCATAGGCAAGCGCTTCACTATGACACGCCGGCTCAGTTCTTCGCCCGACACTACGCCCCGCACGGGCGGCATCGTCTATACCGTTCAGGCCGTCATCGGCGACATTCCGACGAATACAACGCTCGCTTTCCTGGATACAGTCGACGCGTTGGTATTGAACGACAGCGAAGGATTGGTATATGGCGAACGGCGAAACTCTACAGTAAGCGGGTATTCTTATGCCTTGCTCCGCCCCGGCATAAGCGGGAAAGATTTTGCAGAAAACCTGCAGAAAAGGAATCTGCGCTTCAGTTTCGGAGTGCACGACCGTGAAGAAATCATTTCGGCCGCACCCTTCGGCCAGTCTCTGCTGAGAAAGTCATCCGTTTCATACCTGGTAGGGATTGCGTTGGCTACAGGTGTGCTGATTTTGCTTATAGGCCTGCTGAACTTTTTCCATTTTCTGGTCGGCTCTTTCCTTACGCGCATACGCGAATATGCTATAAGGCAAATGAGCGGCGCATGCGGACGGAATCTTTTTTTCATGCTGTTCATCCATGCGGCTTTGCTGATTCTTCTGTCGGGATTCCTTGCTTGTCTGCTGATTGAGATTATGGCTCCGGTGCTTAGCTTGAGTCTGTTCAGTTTTACCATTACGGTCGACAAGGCATTGCTGCTCGGGCAGACGGGCGAATATATCGGTGGAATGCTGGTTCTGGCAGGGGCTGTCTGTGCGGCGGTGGTATGGCGCGTGCGGCGCATGGACATCCAGTCGGGACTTTTCGGCGGCTCGCGGCGTTACGGACAGCACCGTCTGCGCAATGCCCTCCTGAGTATTCAGATTTTCATCTGTTGGGTGTTCCTTTCGATGGCGGTGGCGCTCTATCTGCTCTCCTACGAAACGGGGAAGGGACTGTTCCCCACTTTGTCTGTTGCCGACAAGGAGCGGATTATCAGCATACCTTTCGACTATACCTTCATGACCAACGCCGAAAAGGAGCGCGTCATCGGCCGGATTCGTCAGGTGTCCGGAGTGGAAGATGTGCTGTTGGCCGACATCAGTTACCTGGACGGCGTGTCGGGAACCGGCATACAGACGGAAAAAGGCAATTGGAAATCGGGCATAAGCGTGAATGTAATCTGCATCGAGCCGAAGTTCTTTCAGTTTATGAATGTAAGGATATTGTCGGGAAAAACCCTTGGTTCGATGAATGAGATAGTAGTAGACCAGAAGTTGGCCGAAAAGCTCGGCACGGATGTATTGGGCAAAACCTATTACAACTATATGGATGACTATACGGTGACGGGTGTCTGCGAAACGTTTGTCACCGACCTTTACAGCGAATGTCCCGGTTATCTTTTCCTTCCGTGCGACTTTTCGGAATATATCGGGCATTGCTACGTGAAGTGTGTTGCTGGTCATACCGGGCAGGTAAAGCAGGAAGTGACCCGCATCATGCGGGAGGCGTTGCCGGAAAACCTGACCTACCGTCCCGTTACATTCATGGATGACATCCGTCAGCATCAGGCATTCGAGTTCAAACTCAGGGGCATCGTGCTTTTCTTCTCGGTCGTGGCCTTGGTCATCTCCCTGTTGGGCGTCTATTCCGCCATAACCCTCGACACCGAATACCGGCGCAAAGAGATGGCCATCCGCAAGATAAACGGAGCGGGAGCAAGGCAGATAGCCATGCTGTTCGCCCGTCTTTATATTTGGATGCTGGCGGGCACGGCGGCTGTAGCGTTCATTCTGGTGGCGGGAATACTCCGCTGGATGCGGCAGATGTACACATTGTTTTTTGATGACGGGGTTTTGTTTTACGCCGGCATATTCCTTTCGGTCTGTCTGCTGATGGCAGTCACGGTATTCTTCCGTATCCGGCAGATAGCAAGGGTCAATCCGGCGGAGGAGATAAGGAAATAGTTCAAGTCTGTACTTGACGAAAACATGAAACGAACAGGAGAAACAGACCTTCCGGTACGGTCATCCGCAAATTAGAAAGAATCAAACAGACTATTATCAACGTTAAAAATAAGAATTATGATTAAGACAGTAAACTTACAGAAAGTATTCCGCACAGAGGAAGTAGAGACCTGGGCGCTGAATGATGTGAACATCGAAGTGAAAGAAGGCGAGTTTGTGGCCGTTATGGGGCCGTCCGGCTGCGGGAAGTCCACGTTGCTGAACATTTTGGGTCTGCTCGATAATCCGTCGGGAGGCGAGTACTACCTGAACGGCATCAATGTGGCGCAGTACACCGAATCGCAGAGAACATCACTTCGAAAGGGTGTCATCGGCTTTGTGTTCCAGAGTTTCAACCTCATTGACGAGCTGAACGTGTATGAAAACATTGAGCTCCCGCTGCTTTATATGGGTATCCCGTCGGCAGAACGCAAGCGGCGTGTGGAAGATGCGATGAACCGCATGGCTATAGCCCACCGTGTGAAGCATTTCCCCCAGCAGTTGTCGGGCGGTCAGCAGCAGCGCGTGGCGATTGCCCGTGCGGTAGTGGCGAATCCCAAGCTGATACTGGCCGATGAGCCGACCGGAAATCTTGACTCGAAGAACGGAAAGGAGGTGATGGAACTGCTTACCGAGCTGAACAAGGAAGGAACAACCATCGTCATGGTAACCCACTCACAGCATGATGCCGGATATGCCGGGCGCATCATCAATCTGTTCGACGGGCAGGTAGTGACTGAGGTAAATCTTTAGCCTATGTCATTCTTTCAGTTGCTGAGGCTGATTGTCAGAAGCTGGTAGCGGAGCCGGCTGTTTGTCGTCATCTCCCTGGTGAGTCTGACGGTCGGGATAGCCTGCACTTGCCTGCTTACGGCATTTGTGCTTTATGAACGGAACATAGAAGCGCACAATCCGAACCGAGAGCGCATATTCCGCCTTACGCAGAAGGTATCGTTCAACGGACAAGATAGGGATGCAACGTTCTTTTTCGGCGTCCATGCGGCGGATGTGACGGCTCCGTTTCCCGAAATCGAGGCGTATGCCTGCACCTATGATACCGACGAAATGCCTGCTTACCTGCACGGGGAGCAGTATTTGCTGGACAGGGTATTGTGTGTTGACTCTACCTTCTTGCGGTTTTTCCCTTTTGAAACGCTTCATGGAGACCTGCAAGAAGCGATTACCCGTCCGGAGGGACTGGCGCTCAGTGAAGAGACGGCCTTGCGGCTGTTCGGTAAAACAGACTGCGTGGGGCAGGAGATGGAGGTGACGCTCCAGGGAAAAGACCGTGCGGCCGTGCGCGTAATGGCGGTTTACCGCCAGCCTCCGCAGGGCATGGTGCGTGCAGATGTGCTTGCCCCGCTGACAAACCGGATGTATGGAACTGTCTGCTACATTCTGTTGCGTGAAGGAACGGATGAAGAAGCTTTCCGGAAACATCTTTCAGAGACCATTCTGCCTTGTCTGTCGGGGAAAGGAACGTATAAGGCCGTATCGCTCCGGGAGTCTTATTTTGATACGGATTCCGGCGAAAGCAGTGTAAGCTGTGTTTCTCACCGCGAGCCGCTGCTGCTTATGGTAGGATGGCTTTCGGCTGTACTTGTGCTGGTCATTGCCTGCTTCAATTATATCAGCCTTAACTTCTCGCGTTTGCTGAAGCAGGTACATATGCTGCGCGTGGAAACCCTGATGGGAGCAAGCTTGCGACAGGTACGTATCCAGCTTTTTACGGACACTTTCCTGCTTATCGGGGTTTCTTTCGTCTTTTCCCTGCTGCTGATGAGCGATTTGATGAGGCTCTTCAACCACATGCTTTCGGCCCGGCTCACGTTCGGATACCTTTTTTCTCCCTATGTGCTGCCTTGGCTGGTGGGTTTCGTGCTGTTTCTTGCCGTTATCCCGCCGGCATACATGAGCCGCAAGGTGCATGCCTTGTCGGAAAGCTCTTACCGCCTGTTTTATTCCGGACACAAACGGCGCTTTATAGTCGGTGCGCTTCAGACATTCCAGTTTGCCGTGTCTGTCGGACTCTTGAGTGCGTTCATGATAATCCGCAGCCAGTTGGATTTGATAGGGCGCGACGCGGAGCGTTTCGAGAGCGTTGTCGAGCTTGCATGCGATGACGAGTCGCGTCCTCCTATTGCAACGTGGGCGGATGAGGTGCGCCGGTGGCCTGGCGTAGAGTCGGCTGTCGGTTCCGGTTCGGGCATACTGGGATGGAGCGTTGCGCTGGATTTTCCGGATACGGACGCAAAGGGATTTCTAACGTTGGATATGAATGCCTGTGCTTGGGACTTTCTCGATTTCTACCGGGTAAAGCTGACAGACTCGGTACAGGTGCGCCGGAAGGCGGCAAGTTTGTCTTATCCCGCTATAGTGAACGAGACTTTTGTCCGCCGGCTTGTTCCGGCGGGAGAAAATCCGATTGGGCATCCGATAACGGAATATACGCACCAGGACATAGGACTTAGAGAGGATTGGGTAATCGCAGGCGTGTCGGAAGACTTTCGCAGACGCTCTTTGTCCGACAATATCGGGGCTGCTGTCTTTTTATTGCACGATAGGATTCAGCCGGACTTCCGGGTATTGTACGTGAGGCTGACGGATGAACGGGCCATGGGCGATGTCTTGTCCCGTCTGCGGGCGAAATGGAAGGAGACATATCCCGGAAGGGCCTTTGTGTATCAGGATATTGAGGCGCAGTTTGCCCGGATGAATGCCGGGGTAGCGTCGTTTTCGCGTATCCTGCTGACCTATGCGGCAATCAGCCTGCTGCTTACCCTGTTCGGGCTGTTCGGCATTGTCCGTTATGCCGTCCAGATACGCCTGCGCGAAATCGGAATCCGCAAGATTCACGGCGCGTCTGCCTGCCGCATTCTGTGGATATTGAGCCGTCCGTTCATGGTTTATCTGGGACTGGCGTTTGTCTTAGCCTTTCCTTTCACGCTTTATGGCATGAACATATGGCTGGAACAGTTCCGTTATCGGGCGCCTGTCACGGCGGCCGACTTCCTGCTGCCTCTGTTTTTTGTGGCGGCCGTTACTTTGATGGTTGTCGTCGGAAACGGTCTCCGTGCCGCGCGAAGCAATCCCGTGGAGAGTATCAAGCGGGAGTAGACGGCGGGCTCTGCCGCATAAAGTTTTTTTATGCCGTTCAAAGCAGGATTTTGTTCCGTATAAAATCCGGCTTTGAGCGGCATAGTTCTTTTTGGGAAAAGCCGAAAAGGCATTCACTGCAGTTGCCGTCTGAACTCGGCACAGACAATGGCCGTGGTTACCGCCACATTCAGCGATTCGCTTGTCTCGCATCCCGGCGGATAGTTGGGGACAAACAGGCGGCGGTTGATGAGCGAAGAGATTTCAGGACTTATGCCGTTCCCCTCGTTTCCCATGACAATGAGCCCTTGGTCGGACAAACGCTGTGCGTAGATGTTGTCACCGTCGAGGAAAGTGCCGAACACCGGCTCGTCTTTCAGCGAGCGGATAAGCGCTTTCAAGTCGCAATAATGCAGTTGGACACGGGCAAGCGCCCCCATTGTGGCCTGCACGGTCTTGGGATTAAAGGCATCGGCCGTCCCGGCAGAGCAGAAAATGTGGCGGATGCCGAACCAGTCGGCCACGCGGATGATGGTGCCCAGATTGCCGGGATCCTGCACATTGTCCAAAGCCAGGCATAAAGAGTGCGATACCACTCCGGCATCGAAGCCGTAGCTTGGCAGCTCGAACACGGCAAGCACATCTTGAGGAGCCTTCAGCAGGCTGGCACGCGCGAGTTCCTCATGGCTGACGCAGGCAATCTCCTGGGCTGTCACCCGGGGATGCTCTTCCAGCCACCGGGGGGTGGCGGCCAGAAGTTTGCAGGCAAAGTGTCCGGACAGGTCTGCCACCAGTTTGTTGCCTTCCGCCAGAAACGCATTTTCTTCTTTGCGGTATTTCTTTTGTTCCAGCGAACGGATATATTTGATTTTGTTTTTGCTAAGCATAATGTTTGGCAAGCGGAAAAATAATTATATTTTAAGAACAAAGCTAAGAAGATATTTTTAATTATTCCCTATCTTTGCAGATAAATTTGCGTGTTTCTGTCTGTGTGGATATGAAGAAAGCGGTTCATCATTTTATTGGCTTGCTGGCGGGTGTTCTGATGCTGAGCGGATGCTCTGTGAGCAAGTTTATTCCGGAGGGTCACTACTTGCTGGACGATGTGAAGATAGAGTCGGACAACAAGGAGGTGAAGTCTTCGCAGATGAACACCTATATCCGCCAGAAGCCGAACGCCAAGTGGTTCAGCCTGGTGAAGCTCCCCATGTACATTTACAGTGCTTCGGGCCGCGATTCCACAAAGTGGATGAACCGTTTTCTGCGGAAGTTGGGCGATGCTCCCCGGGTATACGATGCGGAAGCGGCGGAGGAAAGCCGCAGACAGATGGAGCTGGCTGTACGCAATATGGGATATATGAGTGCCAGTGTGAGTCTGGAAGAGCGCATAAAAGGCAACAGGCTGAAGGCGCGTTACCGGATAAAGACGGGAGAGCCTTACATTGTGGAGCATATCGCTTATGATATTTCAGACTTGAAGATACGCGATTATTGGGCGGAAGACTCTGCCCGCACTCTGTTGCGTGAGGGAATGCGTCTGGATGTGAATGTGCTGGATGAAGAACGGCAGCGGATTACGCAATATCTCCAGAATCACGGCTATTACCGCTTCAATAAAGACTTTATCACGTTTCGTGCCGATACGATGATGAATACGCGCCGGGTAGACCTCACGATGAAGCTGCTGCCCTATCAGCGCAGGAAGACGGATGTGCCCGAACCGCACCGGCAGTATATGATGAGAGATGTCAGTTTTCTGCTTGATGTGGACTTTGCAGACCTGTCTGCCGATGCCATCCGCGGAATGGATTCCATCCGTTCGGACGGGGTTACGCTTTATTATCACGACAAGATGTTTCTGCGTCCGCATGTGATAACCGAATATAACCGGCTGCGGAGCGGAAGACTGTACAGCAACCGCAATGTGCAGAATACGTATTCAGACCTGGGGCGTTTGGGGATACTGAAGTATTCCAATATCCGTTTCCGCGAAGAGCTGAAGGGAGACTCGGCTTATCTGGATGCGTTTGTCACACTGCTGAAGCGGAAGAACAAGTCGGTCTCTTTTGAAATTGAGGGGACCAATTCGGCGGGCGACTTGGGTGCTGCGGCGTCGGTCTCTTACACGCACCGCAATCTGTTCAAGGGCTCGGAAACGCTGACACTGAAGCTGAGGGGAGCGTATGAGGCGGTAAGCGGACTGGAGGGATATGCCAACAGCAACTATATGGAGTATGCGTTTGAAGGCAGCCTGAACTTTCCGGAGTTTATGTTTCCCTTTCTCTCTTCCGATTTCAAGCGGCGCATACGGGCCACTTCTGAAGTCACCGTCAAATACAACTGGCAGATTCGTCCGGAGTTTGAGCGCACGGTCGCGTCTGCGGGATGGAGCTACCGTTGGTCGAAGCACCGGGCAAACCACCGTTTCGACTTGCTGGACATCAACTATATCTATATGCCTTACCGCTCGGAGACATTCCGCGAGTATCTTGACCTGATGGACGAGCGCAATCCGCTGCTTCGTTACAGTTACGAAGACCTGTTCATCGTGCGGATGGGATATACCTATACATACAACAGCTCGGGGGCAATGTCGAGCAAGACTGCTCGCCGCAATTCTTATTCCATACGTTTCAATATTGAAGAGTCGGGCAACCTGCTTTATGCCTTCTCAAAGATTGTCAACCGCCATCCGAAAAATGGAGAAGCCTTCCAGATGGCCAACATAGACTTTGCCCAATACGTGAAGATGGACTTTGATTATGCCAAAAACTTTATGATAGACGACCGCAACGCTTTGGTCTTTCATGTGGGATTGGGCATTGCCTATCCGTATGGGAACTCGAAGAGCCTGCCGTTTGAAAAGCTTTATTTCTCTGGGGGTGCAAACAGTGTGCGAGGATGGAGCGTCCGTTCGTTGGGGCCGGGCGGCTATAAAGGTGACGCCAACAGTCTGGACTATGTAAACCATACGGGCGACATAAAACTGGACTTGAATCTGGAATACCGGACGCATCTGTTCTGGAAACTGAACGGAGCGGCATTTGTCGATGCCGGTAACGTATGGACTATCCGTTACCGGGAGATACAGCCCGAAGGACTGTTTAAGTTCAACCGTTTCTATAAGCAGCTGGCCGTGGCTTACGGATTGGGTATCCGTTTTGACCTTGATTTCCTGATTATTCGTTTTGACGGCGGAATGAAGGCCATCAATCCGATGTATGAGGGAAAAGGCCGCTATCCCATTGTCTCACCGAATTTCAAACGTGATTTTGCTTTCCATTTTGCCGTAGGATATCCGTTCTGATGGCGAGTATGGATGAAACTTAAATTAAAGAAGATAAAAGAAATGATTAACAAGAATGAGCATCCTCAAGAACTTGTGGAACTGAAAGAATGGTTCGACCAATGCCGGCTGCCTGAAAGCTTGCAGTTGGATCAGGCAGTCTATATACCGGACTTGCCGGATACGGTACTCCGGCTTTTTGAGCAGGCAGAGGTCTGTTATGATAATCCCAAGATGCAGGGATGCATTTGTCTGTTGGAGCGCATCCGGGAAAAGTTGGGCGAAACTGTTGGCTGAAAGTTGTTTGGTGAGTATGTCATGTCTTTTCGGTAAAGAGGAGGCGAAAGATTTTGTGTTGTCTTGCGAGCCGGAAAGCATAAAAGTGTATATCTTTGCAGCATGGAATGGCTATATAATTTGTTTTTTGAGCAATCTGCCTTGCAGGCGGTCATTATTATGTCCCTGATTATATCCATTGGATTGGGACTGGGGAAGATTCACGTGTTTGGAGTCTCGTTGGGAGTCACTTTTGTCTTTTTTACTGGAATATTAGCCGGACATCTGGGCTTTGCCGTCAATCCGCAGATGCTTTCCTATGCCGAAAGTTTCGGGCTGGTCTTGTTTGTCTATGCGTTAGGCCTTCAGGTTGGGCCGGGCTTTTTCAGTTCTTTCCACCGTGGAGGATTTCAGTTGAACATGTTGGGGCTGGGCGTTATCTTGCTGGGCACTTTGTTGGCGGTAGGACTGACATTCGTCACTCCTGTCGGAATCTCCGATATGGTGGGCGTTCTCTGCGGAGCCACGACCAATACGCCGGCACTTGGTGCAGCCCAGCAGACATTGAAGCAGATGGGGGAGCCTACCAGCGGAGCAGCATTGAGTTGTGCCGTAACCTACCCTTTGGGAGTGGTGGGAGTGATTCTTGCCATTATAGTCATGAAGAAGCTTTTTGTCCGTCCTGCTGATATGGAGAACCATGAGCAGGATGACCCGAACCATACCTACATTGCCGCTTTTCAGGTACACAATCCGGCAATCTTTAATAAAAGCATCCAAGACATAGCCCATGCCGGTTATCCCCGTTTTGTCATTTCGCGCATCTGGCGCGACGGTCTGGTGAGTATCCCGACTTACGACAAGATACTGAAGGAAAACGACCGTCTGTTGGTCATCACCACCGAAAAGGATGTGCCTGCGCTGACCATTCTGTTTGGTGAGCAGGAGAAACGCGACTGGAACAAGGATGACATTGACTGGAATGCCATTGACAGCAAGCTGATATCTAAGCATATCGTTGTATCCCGTCCGGAAATCAACGGCAAGAAACTCGGTTCGTTACGCTTGCGAAATACGTACGGCATCAATATCAGCCGTGTGTTGCGTAGCGGTGTCAAGCTGCTGGCTACTCCGGGACTGGTACTTCAGATGGGCGACCGTCTGACGGTGGTGGGTGAAGCGGCGGCGATACAGAATGTGGAGAAAGTTTTGGGCAATACCGTCAAGACACTTCGCGACCCCAATCTTGCATGCATATTTGTGGGCGTCGTGCTTGGCCTGGTTGTCGGTTCCATTCCCATTGCCATTCCGGGCATCAGTTCACCGGTCAAGTTAGGGTTGGCAGGCGGCCCCATCGTGATGGGTATCCTGATTGGAGCATACGGCCCGCGTTTCCATCTGGTAACCTATACCACCCGCAGTGCGAGCCTGATGTTGCGGGGTATCGGACTGTCGCTTTATCTTGCCTGTCTGGGAATAGATGCCGGAGCACATTTCTTTGAAACAGTGATGCGTCCTGAAGGAGTCTTGTGGATAGGCCTTGGCTTTCTAATAACTTTTGTTCCGGTTGTCATTATGGCCTTGGTTTCTCTGCGTTGTTTCCACCTTGATTTTGGAAATACCTGCGGCATGTTGTGCGGAAGCATGGCAAATCCCATGGCACTCAACTATGCCAATGACATCATACCCAATGACAATCCTTCTGTAAGCTATGCCACAGTCTATCCCTTAGGCATGTTTACAAGAGTGATTATAGTCCAGATAATATTGATGATATTTTTATAAAAATGCCATACTATGAAAACTGACAATCAGATTACTACCGAAATGATTCAGCGTGATTTCCGTTACCTGGAGTTGCTTTCGCATAATTTTCCTACGATAGCTGCAGCCAGTACGGAGATTATCAATCTGGAAGCCATACTGAACCTGCCGAAGGGGACGGAACATTTTCTGGCCGACCTTCATGGAGAGTATGAGGCTTTTCAGCATGTGTTGCGCAATGCTTCGGGAGCTATCAAGCGCAAGGTGAACGAGATATTCGGAAACACCCTTCGCGAAGCGGAAAAGAAGGAGCTTTGTACCTTGATTTATTATCCTGAGCAGAAACTGCAGCTGGTCAAGGAGACGGAAACGGATTTGGAGGACTGGTATGTCATTACGCTTAATCAGTTGGTGAAGGTCTGCCAGAATGTATCATCGAAATATACGCGCTCGAAAGTGCGCAAGGCATTGCCTGAGGAGTTTTCGTACATTATCCAGGAGTTGCTTCACGAGAGCAGTATGGACCCTAACAAGCAGGCTTACATCAATGTAATCATCAGCACAATCATTGACACCTGTCGGGCGGACGACTTCATTGTGGCTTTGTGTAATCTGATACAGCGGCTTACGATTGACACATTGCATATATTGGGTGATATCTTCGATAGAGGGCCCGGTCCGCACATTATCATGGATACGCTTTGCAATTATCATAATTTCGATATTCAGTGGGGCAACCATGACATTCTGTGGATGGGGGCTGCGGCAGGCAACGATTGCAGTATGGCCAATGTGCTTCGTCTGGCCATGCGCTACGGCAATCTGCCGGCATTGGAAGACGGATACGGCATCAACCTCCTGCCTCTTGCCACATTTGCTATGGAGACCTATGCCAATGACCCTTGCGAACTGTTCGGACCGAGGATGGATGAAGCCACGACTCCTTATAATGACAAGACACTGCGCCTGATAGCCCAGATGCATAAGGCCATCAGCGTCATTCAGTTCAAATTGGAGGCCGAGATTATCCGCCGCCGTCCGGAATTCAAGATGGAGAACCGCCTGTTGCTTCATCACATCGATTTCGAACGGAAAGTGTTTGTTGCCGATGGACGGGAGTATGAGATGCGCGACTGCTATCTGCCTACGGTGAATCCCGAAGACCCTTATCGTCTGACAGACGAAGAGCGCGAAATCGTGACGAAGCTGCACAGTTCGTTTACCCGGAGTGAGAAGCTGCGCAAGCATATGAAATGCCTGTTCCGATACGGCTGCATGTATAATGTGTGCAACTCAAATCTGCTGTTTCATGCTTCCATGCCGCTCAATGAGGACGGAACACTGAAGGAAATAGACATTTTGGGCAAGAAATACAAAGGAAAAGCCTTGCTGGACCGTGTGGGGCAGCTTATCCGCACAGCTTATTTCTCTGAAAGCAACAGTGGTGAGAGAGCCTTTGCGCTTGACTATCTTTGGTATCTGTGGTGCGGTCCGGATTCTCCTGCTTTCGACAAGAGCAAGATGGCTACATTTGAGCGTTATTTCCTGCTGGATAAGGAGACGCACAAGGAAGTGAAGGGACATTATTATAGCTTGCGTGACAGGGAAGACATTTGCGATATGATTATGGATGAGTTTGGGGTAGAAGGCGAGCACCGTCATATCATCAACGGACATGTGCCGGTAAGGGCCGGAAGAGGCGAGAAGCCTATTAAGGCAAACGGTAAGCTGATGGTTATCGACGGCGGGTTTTCAAAAGCCTATCAGCCGGAGACGGGGATAGCCGGTTATACGCTGGTCTATCATTCGCGCGGATTCCAGCTGGTGCAGCATGAGCCGTTCACTTCGACCCAGAAGGCCATCGAAGAAGGTCAGGACATCAAGTCTACCACACAGATTGTGGAGATGAGCAGCAAGCGCATGATGGTGAAAGATACAGACAAGGGGCGTGAACTGATGGTGCAGATAGGAGATTTAAAGAAACTTCTGGCTGCCTATCGTTTGGGTATAGTCAAGGAGAAGTCTTTATAAGCAAGTGTCTGCCGCATGAAAAAATCATTCCAAGCCGTGTGAAGACTTCACGCAGCTTGGAATGAAAAAATGAATGGTATTCTCAGAAACGGCCGAGATTATTTCTTGAAGTATCTGTTGTAGAGACCTTCGAAGCCTTTTCCGTGACGGGCTTCGTCTTTTGCCATTTCATGAACCGTATCGTGGATGGCATCCAGATTCAGAGCCTTGGCGCGGGTAGCGATGCGCTTCTTGTCTTCGCAAGCGCCACATTCAGCGTTCATGCGCTTTTCCAGATTGGTCTTGGTATCCCATACACAGTCGCCAAGCAGCTCGGCGAATTTGGCAGCATGCTCTGCTTCTTCCCATGCATAGCGCTTGAAGGCTTCTGCCACTTCCGGATAACCTTCGCGGTCGGCCTGACGGCTCATGGCCAGATACATGCCTACTTCGGTACATTCGCCCATGAAGTGATTGTTCAAGTCCTTAATCATTTCGTCGTCGCAGCCTTTGGCTACGCCGATAACGTGTTCGTCAACAAACTGCAAGCCGCCTTCTGCGCTTTCTTCCATTTCTTTGAACTTAGAAGCGGGGGCTTTACACAACGGACACTTTTCAGGAGCGGTTTCTCCTTCGTAGATGTAACCACAAACAGTACAGATAAATTTTTTCATAATGCTAAAAGTTTTAGTTGTTAGTTAATATCGTTAATTGTCAGTCTGATAGTTTCAGCTTTTTTGTGCGTTGCCGGCAGCGCATCGCGGGCATACGCCCTTATAGTAGCGGTGGGCTTCTTCTACGGTGAAGCCGCCCTGTATCATGCTTTCAGCTTCCTCGTCACGTTTTTCCTCCAGCGGGATGTCGTATATCCTGCCGCACACCTTGCATTGGAAGTGGGCATGCCGGGAAAGGTCACCGTCAAAACACGCGTTTCTTTCGTCGATGGTCAGCATTTTGGCGGCGCCATGTTCCACGAAAAGCTTGAGCGTATTGTATACAGTCGTCTTTGAAAGGGTAGGGATATCCTTGCTCAAAGCCAAGTATATCTCGTCAATGCACGGATGTGTCTTGTGCTTCAGCAGGTAGTCCATTATGGCAATGCGCTGTACGGACGGCTTGATGTTGTAGCTTGTCAAGTATTCGTAAACTTTCATGCCCTTTCAAATTCTGTAATTGTTACAATTTTATTTCAAGCACAAAGGTACAAAGATTTTTTATAATAGCAAGCGGGCGGCCGATATTTTACTTTATTTAAGTTCTTTTGAAGGATTGGCCGGCGTGTTTTCCTTGCGGCCGTCTGCCTTTCCCGTTGGAAGCGTTTGTTTTGGCAGGCATGAAACCTGCTTTTCATGCCTGTGAAGCCGGTGTTTCATGTCGGTGAAACGCCTGTTGCTTTCAGAGGAAAAAAGCGGGTGAAGACAAAAAGAGGCCGGCATTCCCCTTTTTATTCATAATAAATCCTTATTTTTGCGGTGGCAGTGTCAGATATTAAACAATACATTATATATGAAGTTTGGTTTTGTTAAAGTGGCGGCGGCCATACCTGCGGTAAAGGTGGCCGATTGCAGATTCAATGCTCAGCAGACTGAGGCGCAGATTGTGGTGGCCGACGGTAGAGGCGCACAGGTAGTGATATTTCCCGAACTGAATCTTACGGGATATTCGTGTGGAGACCTGTTCGGCCAGCAGATTTTGCTGGAGCAGGCCGAGCTTGCCTTGATGCAGGTGATGAACGATACCCGCCAGCTCGACATCATATCCATCGTGGGAATGCCGGTCATGGCCAATTCCACGCTGCTCAATTGTGCTGTCGTTTTTCAGAAGGGCAAGATTCTGGGTGTCGTTCCCAAGACTTACCTGCCAAATTACAAGGAGTTTTACGAGCATCGGTGGTTTGCTTCCGCCGAGGCTCATCCCGATACGCTGACCGTCCGCCTCTGCGGACAGACGGTTAGTGTGAGTGCCAACCTGCTGTTTGATACGCCCGACATGTGTTTCGGCATCGAGATATGCGAGGATGTATGGGCACCTATTCCGCCCAGTTCGGAGCTTGCTCTGAAGGGGGCCGAGGTGATATTCAACATGTCTGCCGATACGGAAAACATCAGCAAGCACCAATACCTGCGCTCGCTTCTGGCCCAGCAGTCGGCCCGCTGCCTGGCGGGATATGTTTTCGCATCTTCGGGCTTCGGAGAGTCGACTACCGATGTGGTCTTTGCCGGCAATGCCATGATTTATGAGAATGGAACGCTGCTGGCGGAGGCCGACCGCTTTTCGTTTGACGAGCAGCTGGTGATGAGTGAAATCGATATAGAGCATCTGCGTGCGGAGCGGTTGGGCAATACCACCTTTGCCGCCAGTGTGCAGAAATACGGCCAGAGTCCTGCTCTGCATGTCACGACCGAGCAGGTGCAGGGGCGGGGGCTTGCGCTGACCCGTTCGGTAGAGGCTCATCCGTTCATCCCGTCGGGCGGACAGCGGCTGGACGAGCGTTGCGAAGAGATATTCTCCATCCAGGTGGCGGGGCTTGCCAAGCGTCTGGTGCATACGGGCTGCCGCACGGTGGTGGTGGGCATTTCCGGAGGCCTTGACTCCACGCTCGCCTTGCTGGTGTGCGTGAAGGCGTTCGATAAGCTCGGGCTGCCGCGCAAGGGGGTTGTCGGCATTACCATGCCGGGATTCGGCACGACCGACCGCACCTACGGCAACGCCCTTTCGCTGATGGGCTCGCTTCAAGTGACCTGCAGGGAAATCAGCATCAAGGAGGCCTGCATCCAGCACTTTCAGGATATCGGGCAAGACATGTCGCTCCACGATGTGACCTACGAGAACGGACAGGCCCGCGAGCGTACGCAGATTCTGATGGACTATGCCAACAAGGTGGGCGGACTGGTCATCGGCACGGGCGACCTTTCGGAACTGGCGCTGGGATGGGCTACGTATAACGGCGACCACATGTCGATGTATGGAGTCAATGTCAGCATCCCGAAAACGCTGGTGCGCTATCTGGTGAACTGGGTGGCACAGACGGGGGTGGACATGCTTTCGCGCAACACGCTGCTCGACATTATCGACACGCCGATAAGTCCCGAACTGATTCCGGCCGACGAGAGCGGAAACATCCGGCAGAAGACCGAAGACCTTGTCGGGCCGTATGAGCTGCACGACTTCTTCCTCTATCATTTCCTGCGCTTCGGCTCGCGTCCGGCCAAGATTTTCTATCTGGCGGAGATAGCCTTCAAGGGAGTGTATGACAGCACCACCATCAAGAAGTGGCTGACCATCTTCTTCCGCCGCTTCTTTTCACAGCAGTTCAAGCGTTCCTGCCTGCCCGACGGGCCGAAGGTGGGTTCCGTTTCGCTCAGTCCGCGCGGCGACTGGCGTATGCCGAGCGATGCAAGTGCGGCCTTGTGGCTGAAAGAGTGTGAGGAGCTTCAGGCGTGATGCCGGACTTTTTTTGGTAAAATTATTTACTGGGTCATGAAATATGCTTTTGCTTTGCCGCTACTGGCGGCTGCCGTTCTGCTGCTGGCAGGATGCGGCAAAAATAGAGAGGCGGTTTCCGCCGACTTTTCACGGCTTCCCGTTTATGAGCTGGAGGGAAAGGCCGTTTCTGTCGATTCCGTGTATATGCGTTATCCTTACCGCATTCGGGTGGAGGGTGATGTGGCGGTGGTTTTCGACCTCCATGCCCCCGGCCGCTGCTGCCATGCGTTCACTTATCCGGAGTTCGGCTACCTGTCGTCGTTCGGTCCGGTGGGCGAAGGGCCTGAAGAGATTCTTTCCGGCAGTGATGTGCGCTTTTTAGGCCCGAACCGGGTGGGGATACTCGATTCCAACGGGCGGAAGATAGCCGTCTATGGCGGCATAGGCAGGGGGATGACTCCGGTGCTTGAGCGCATGGTGCGTATGGAGGAGGCTGTCTTGCTGCCGCTTGACTTTGTTCCGCTGCCCGGCGGCGGTTTTCTGATGCCCGACTATTCGGGTGAAAGCCGTTTCTGCATCGTCGATTCCTGCGGCAGGCTGTGCGAAAGGCGGGCGGAGATTCCGGTTGCGGACAAGGAGTTGCTGGCCGCTTCCGCTCCGGCCGTGGCTCAGGCGTGGCGTTCCTTCCTGTCATTGACTCCCGATGGAGAGCGGCTGGTGGCGGCAACCCAGCTGGGCGATGTGCTGGACTGTTATGCCCTGCCTGCGCTGGACGGCGAGCAGACGCATTGCATAGGGCCGGACGGCGAACCGGCATTCAGCGTATCGGCCGAAGGCTACGGCATTCCGGAGGGCTGCATGGGGTATTGGGATGTGCAGGTTACCGACAGCCACATCTATGCCCTGTACGACGGCACCCGTTTTGACGACCTGATGAAGCAGAACCCTTCGGAAGCGCGGCAGGGAGCACGGCGACTGCGTGTGTTCACCTTGTCGGGCGAGCCGGAATGCAGCTATGAGTTCGACCGTCCGTTGGCGGGCTTCTTTGTGGACGAAGCGCGCGGCCTGATTTGGGCTGCCGATGTGAATGCCGGCACGCCGCTGTTTGCTTTTTCCTGGAAGCGCTGACCGCCGTGTTTCATCCGGCAATATGCTCCGCACATCCTTTGAAAAATAATTTCCGATGCATGAAATGTGCATTCCGACGGACAGATTCCGTCCGGACTCTGCACGATTTACAGAAAAGTTTTTTGCAAATTTCCCTACACCCTACACTTTTGCTGTTAACGGATTGTTGATTAATGGTTTATGCGTGTCGGGAAACGTGTCGGGAGGGTGTAGGGAGCGATTTCCCTGCACGCTTTTCCTTGTGCGGCACGAGTCTTTTCACCCGTTTTTCGCTGAAAGGTGGTGGTAGCAGGCGGTGTAATCCTCTGAAAACAGTTTGCTACCACCACCCTATAACCATTTATGGCATAGCGGATTACGGGCAAGGGTGAGAGTAGTGAGAGTAAAAATGAAAAATAAAAGTTGGAGTATAAAAAACGGCCAGGCTTTACACGCTTTTTTCAGTCAGGAAACATTCTCAAACCTGTAGCCGCAATTGCGGATGTTGGTTATCGTGTAGCTGTGCGGTTGCAGCAGATTTTTTATTTTGGTGATGTGCACATAAAGCGTATTGTCGGTCACGCTTTCACTCTCCCATATCTGTCTTTTTATTTCCTCCTTGTTTAAAATGCGATACGGATGGTTCAAAAACAGGTCGAGCAGCCGGATTTCCAACGGTGGCAGGCTGTAGCTGTTTTTCGCTATGGTAACGGTTCCCGCTGCAAGGTTTGTTTTGATTTCTTCCTTCAGGCTTTTTTCTTTTTTCTTTTTTCGTTGCAGAAACAGAGCCAGACCCGTTGTCAGCAGTCCGGCGGCCAACGCTATGAAGGTGGTATACCCCATCGGAGACCCAAATCTCATAACCGTGCCGATTCCGCAGTTCGCCCGTGCTTCCACCCATAGCTGATAATAGACATCGAGTGAGTCAATCCGGACGCAGTAAGACGGTTGTGCATATGTTGCGGAGTCATTTCCGCTGTAGTGTGCCTGTTTCCCGTCCCAATAGGTGATTCCGGCAGCCATATCCACACCGTGACGCTCCTTTAGTTCTTGCTTGAAAAGTTTCAGCAGAGTGTCCGGTCGGATGGGATTTAATTGGGCCAGTACATATTGCTTTGTTAGATTTTTATATATATTCTGGTCAATGCTGTCACGAAACACGATGGTGTCGGTTTTTGTCTGTTGGGTTGCTTCGTTGTATGTGGTAATTTCAGCTGTCTTTACTTTTCTGTTGGCTGTAAAACCGGATGATGAAGCGGGAATCGGTAGCATTCGTCCAGCCAAGTCTTTGTCCACACATTTTTGCAGAGTATAAAATAAGGTTTCGTTCAGCTTGGTTTTCGCATAATGATAGTTTGTGCCAATCAGTATGATGCTGATTACTATAAGCGTAATTCCGATGAAAAGAATATAGGGAGCTTTTTTCATAGATAATTTTAATGTTGGTAATCTCAGGGCAAAAGTAATGATTAAATTTTATAAAAACGACGATTTTGTTATATCTTTTGGACGATATTGGCATTGTTAAGATAAAGTTAAGGTTCGGACATCAGTCTTAGAATTTTCTAAGGTAAAAATTAAGACAAAATTAAGGTAAGATGTTTGGAGAAGTACATAAAGAGCATTTCCTTTGCGTATGTTAAAAATATAAGAATTATGAATCGTTTATTGTTTGTAGTAGTATTTGTGATTGTATGTGTAGGTGCCTTGACGGTATTAATGAAAAGAGAAAAGACAATTGGAGGTATGAATACTTTGATGTTGGAAAATGTAGAAGCCTTAGCAGGAAATGAAAATTTTTTGGATAATGACTGTTTTGGAGTAGGTTCATTGATTTGTCCGAGTACAGGAAGAAAAGTATATATATATGTAAGTGGATATCGTTTAAGATAAATATGTATGAGAAATATGATGCGCATTATACATTTATAAATGTTTAATTTAAACTAAGGAGGTGAATGAAAAAATATTAGGTAAAATAATTGAAACTTAATATTGAATAATGAGTTAATTAATTCAAATATAAAACTTAAATATATACTAAAATGAAAAAGAAATTTTTATTTATATTAGCAGTCGGAACGCTATTTGCAAGTGCTTATAGTGTTTATATTTGTTCGCAACAAGAACAAGTGATGGATGTAATGCTTGAAAATATAGATGCAAATGCACGTAATGAAAGTGGTGGTCTTCATGGTCGTCCTCTTTTATATAGTCCAAATTTTGGTTATAAATGTGGAAATTGTAGTGGAGATGATTGTGGAGCAGTTTGTTAATAATGTAAATTGAATTTTGATTCTTAACCGATTCTGACTAGCTCAATCGGTTAAGAATCATTATTATATTGGACTATGAAAAATTTACTTTGGATTGCAGTGATACTTCTTGCTTCCTGCGCGGGCAAGAAGTCGGACGAGGGAATTCTGGCAGGCCAGCCGGTAGATTTGAATCCGTCGGCCCGGCTGGTGGCTTCAGCGCTGTTTGACACGATAGAATATGTGCCATTGGAAACGAACGACACTTTTCTGGTTGGCTACATCGAGCGTCCCAAGCTGGCGGGGGATGACATCTGCTTCATCTCCGACAAGTCGTTCTATGTGTTCGATGCGGAGACGGGAAAGGGCAGTCTGAAGCTGTCGCGTCTGGGGATGGGTCCGGGCGAATACCAGTCCCTGTTCGACGCGCTTGTCGACCCCGTTTCTGGCGACATAGAGCTGCTCGACAACAACCGCAAGCAGATTCTTGTGTATGATTCCGCAGGAAACTACAAACGCTCGTTCTCTCTGCCGTTCATGCCGTTCGGCTTTGCAAAGTCCGGCGAGGGCGACTACTGGTTTTACAACAACAATCTGGTGTCCGACATCAGCCGCCACAGGCTGGTGCGCTATGACGCGGAGACGGGGCGTGTGACCGGAGAACATTTCCCGATAGACGACCATGTGGCAGGCTATTTCTTTGTGGTGGATGACAATAACTTTGCCGTGTCGGACGGCAGCCTGTATTACATGGCCTCCCCATGCGACACGCTTTACCGGTTGGGCGAAGAAGTTTCTCCCGTGTACCGGTTGGGACTGGACAAGTACCGGGTTCCGGCAGACTTCTGGAAAGCGAACTATAGCGACATCATGGAATTTGTCACCGCGGCGAACAGCCATGACTATGTATATTCCATTACGAACTTTTCGTTGAACCCTCAGGCCGTCATGGTCTCGTTCATGCTGAAAGACCGGCTTTATTGGAGTCTTTATTCGGTTGCGGAAGGAAAGGCTTACACCGCCAGCTCCTTTTATGACGACTTTCACTTTACCGAAAGCCTTGCCTTGTCGCCCTCCAGTATAACTTACGTGATGGACGATGAATGCCTGTACTGCCTCATGTCGAGTGACCAGTTTCTGGAACTGGCCGAGAGTGCCAAGTCTCCGGTTATAGAAAACCTGATTAGACAGTATGATGTAACGGAACAGTCTAACCCAATATTGATGAAATGCAGGTTAAAGGTAGATTGACAGAAATATTATTGGCTTTGTGCTGTATCTTTCTAATAGTGATGTCTGTCCTTTGTTTTCAGCAAATGAAGAAGTTGGCATCTTGTAAGGAAGCTAATATTATTTTAAGGGCTAACAGTGATACTTTCCACAAGGTGTTGAAGAGAAATCAGAAAGCTGTTCTTTTGTCTGATTATGCTTTAGTGAGAGAAGATGCAGGTATTGTTTATGTGAATGATGGTAAACTGGATTCCGTTTGTAGTACGAGGATAAAGAATAAGATAGTTTTATTTGTTCCGGCACATACCTGTAATGTTTGTTATGATGAAATTTATGACGCATTGAAGTATGCTCAGGATTCGTTGTCTGTTGCTCCATTAGTTGTGACGGAAAGAGAAAAATATAATGAAGTGAGGAATATTATAAGTGATTTAGGCTTTCATTTGGATATCTTTTATATAAAAGATTCTGATTTTTGGAAAGAGTTTTCTATTATATATGCGCCATTTTTGTCTTATGTAGATGATGAATTACGTTGTAGACATTGTTTTGTTCCTTTACCTAATCATCCGGAATATTCATTTGGGTATTTAGATTTTCTTTCAGAAAGATATTTTAAAATGAAATGATAGGAATATTGAAATGTTTTTTCTTTTTCTGCTTCGCGCTGTTTTCTTGCGTGGAGTCTGATAAAGACCGCATCTTGCGGCAGGTGGCGGAGTGGGAAGGGCGTGAGATTGTCTTTCCCGCACGCCCGGTGTTTACCGTGCAGGGCAGGGATACGGTTGCTTGCCCGTCGGGAAGCTCTTCCTACCGGATACTGACCTATGTCGATTCGGTGGGCTGCACGAGCTGCAAGCTGCAGCTTCCCAAATGGAAGGAGCTGATGGCCGAGGTGGATTCGGCTACGGGCGGCAGTGTTCCGTTTCTGTTCTACTTTCATCCCAAAGACCTGAAAGAGCTACGCTATCTTACCCGCCACGACGGCTTCACCTACCCGGTGTGCTTCGATGAGAAAGACGAGCTGAACCGCCTGAACGGCTTTCCGGCCGACATGACCTTTCAGACCTTTCTGCTCGATGCCGACAATCGCGTGGCCGCCATCGGCAATCCGGTTCACAATCCCGATGTGAAGCGCCTTTACCTGCGCATTCTCACGGGCAGGGCCGATGCGGAGGCGGACAAGTCTTTGCAGACCACCGCTTCGCTTGGAACGGGTGAGGTGGATTTCGGCCGGTTCCCTTATGGCGAGGAGCAGGTGCGCGAGGTGACACTGCGCAATACGGGTGCGGCGGCCTTGGCGATTCACGGCATAGACACTTCGTGCGGCTGTACGCGGGTGGAGTACGACAAGCGTCCCCTTCCGGCAGGCGGAGAGACCAAAATCCGCATTCTCTATGCGGCGGAAGAGACGGGCTATTTCCATAAGACCGTGAGCATCTACTGCAATACGGCCGATTCCCCCTTGCGCATCGTCGTGACAGGTACGGCCGACAAGTGAGAGAAGTAAAAGGGAGTGGCGGATGCCATCCGCATTCTGTTTTCCCGACAAGGCGATTCATCCGTCCACTTCCCAATGTTCCACCAGATAAAAAGGAGGTAACGGCAGCAAAGGTAATGAATAGTTTGAAGACGGGCAAGCCGGATGTTTGCCGCTTCGCAGAGCGAGATAAAAACTGTATTAATTAATCGAATAATCTATTTTAAAAAAGATATATGAAAAAGAAAATATTGAAAGCCGCATTCGTTGCCGCTTTTGCGATGATTGCAGGTTATGGCGTTTACAATTCACAAAAAGATGTCGTGTTGTCTGATGTGGCATTGGCAAATGTGGAAGCATTGGCTGGTGGCGAAGGTACTTCATCTCATGACTGTCCGGGAGGAAGAAAAGAATGCGTAAGAGTTACTGTAGGTAATACAGTACACATTTTTTATGAAAAATAGTGTGGATTTGCTTTGTTGCATAGGCAAAAGCCTATGCAACATAAAAAATATTTGATATGAAAAAAATATATTTGCTGTTGTTGGTATGCTGTCTTTTAGGATGTAGTTCCCAGCACGGAAAGGAAGAGGCGGTTGAGAAAGGGTTGCGGTTTGAATGCCTTCCTTCTTCTCCTTTTTTAGGCTTGCCTATACAGATAGTTGCGTTGGACTCCGTTTTGCTTGTCAATGACTTTTATGGTGATACGTTGGTGCACTGCCTGTCTTTGGAGACCGGCAGTGAAATAGCGAAGTGGGGAATAAAGGGGGTTGGGCCGAATGAGGTTATGCCTCCTTTGCATCTGTTGAAGGGGCAAGACTCCTTGCTCGTTTTTTCCCGTCCTGTATGGAAACTGTATGCTGTTGAAGGAAAGGAGGGGAATTTGAGAGAGACTGCACAGCTGCTTGCGGATGTCAGTTTATTGTTTCCGCTTTCAGACTCCACTTATCTGGCTTCCGGAATGTTTGGCGACAAGCGTTTCTGTGTAATGGACGGTGCGGGAAAAGAGAAGATGCGTTTTGGCGACTATCCGGATTTATGGAGTCGTGAACGTGATTTGCCTATAGAAGTAAAGCGCATGTTTCATCAGGTGTTGGGTTATGGCTTTTCGGAGAAGCACGGCTTTGCAGTGGTAGATTCGCATGTGCTGAGTTTGTATGGAGAGGAGTCGGGCGGTTACAGACTTAAAAAAGAAGTGCTGTTGGCTCCGTATGAATATGATTTTAGCGGAGAGGGAATCTCTACCCGAACGAGATTGAAGGATTCATTTGCAAAAGGTGCTGTTGACTTGGCTGCTTCAGACAGTTGCCTTTATATCTTGTTTGACAGTCATTCGCTTGCTTCCGGAAAGGAGATGAGAAAAGAAATCAGGTGTTATGATTGGGAGGGAAATCTTCTTTGCAAATACATTCCCAATGTGAACCTTTCTTATCTGACCTTGTCGACGGATGGAAAGCTTGTCGGTCTGACAGAAGGTGAGAATCCGGTCATAGCGGTCGCTTCTTTGTCCGGATATTGATTTTTGAATGATAAGATGAATGGCGAATATACAATGAAAGCTATTGGCAAAATCAGTATGGCCGCATTGTCTTTACTGTGCGTGGCCTGTTCTCAAAAGGACAATTATCCGGGTGCAACAAGGATTGAATGGACTGACTTCCCCGAGGAAAGGACATTGTCGGGCAGTGAGATTCATTTCTCTGATGAAGGCTTGAAGCCTGTAAGTATGCAGATGTATGATTCTTTGCTGATAACGATAAATCCGTGGGAAGAAAGGCTGTTTCATGTCTATGATGTGCGGACAAAGAAGAAGATAAACTCCTGCATATCCTTGGGGCAGGGGCCGGAGGAGATGATACAGCCCGTTTTTGTGGGAGATGCCGACAGTGTGAGAATCTTTGACATGGCTGCCTCAAGGTATTGCGTATATCCGGTTGACAGCTTCCTGCTGAAGTCTCAGCCGAAGCCGACAGCTGAAAGTCGCTTGTCGGAGCCGGCTTTTGGTGAGATGGGAATCTTGGACAATGGGTGTATATGTGCCGCCTATAACCCGGATTTCCTGTTTCACAAATATGATAAGGAGTGGCGTAAGGCGGGCGAGCTGGGGACTTCCTGTGCAGATATTGTCTTTGGATAAGGGCATCTTTACGTTTACAGTCGATGAAAAGGGCCGGAAGCTTTACGGGATAAGCAATAGGCCGGATTACCATATCGTGGAATTTTTGTTATAAATGTTTTTTGCAGACTGTCATGAAATATTTCATTTGTTTGGCGGCTTTTGTTCTTTTCTCGTGCTCGGAACGTGTGAAGCAGGCGGAAGCCATTTTTCAGCATGAAGGCTGTATGGAGTTGCAGCAGGAGGCGGTGAAGCTGTCATCGGTTTTTCCGCACTGCCGCCTGATACCGCTGGAAACAAACGACTCGTCACTGATAGGAGGGGTCGGAAATAAGGTGGTGCAGCGTGATTCGATGTTTTATGTGGCATCGGAAAACTCGGTGTTGTGTTTCGGTGACGACGGTAGCTTTGTCAGAAGGATTGACCGGCGGGGAGAAGGGCCGGAAGACTATGTGGAGATAGCGGACTTTGATGTGATAGTTTCGGCCGACGGAAGGAAAGAACTGTGGATATCCGGGGTGAATGGGATAAAGGTGTATGACGCGTCGTCCGGCGATTATGTGAAAAGCATTCCGGTGGGCGTGTATGTCCACCAGTTCAAGTATGTGGATGCCAATACGCTGCTGGTAGTCGGTTCGGATGACCGGATTTTCCATGTATGCGACTCGACCGGAGCGATTCGTCGGAGCTTTATGGAAAAAGACTTGGCCAATTCGGTACACAAGTACAACCAGTTCTTTACCTGGCAGAACAAGGTCGGCTATCAGTTGGGAGATACGCAGACGGCGATTGTCTATGATATGCAGACGGATTCATGCAGCCTGCAGCCGATACTTCCGGCGGAGGACGGCGCGCTGACTCTGGAGGCCAGCCGTGCTTATTATGACAAATATGGCTATGAGGAGCAGTATTCCCGGCTGATGGAAGACTATACGCTGCTTTCCACCGTCCGTATGCTGGATAAGGGGGCGGCTTTTGTCTGGATAGCTCCGGAGAGGAATTACTTGCTGACGCTGCTGTCGCCTTCCGGTTGCCGCACTTATCCGTTTTCGCGGATAGACAATGATGTCTGTGCTACGGACGGCACCCGTTTTCTTGCTACGCTGATTTGCTGCGAGAGCGACAGAAAGTCTGTGCTGCTGTTTCAGATACCAGCGGAAAGCCGTAGCGAAGGCGGGCTGGATGAAGACAACTTCTGGCTGCTTGAGGCAAGCCTTGGAGGTGGTGAATAGGCAAGTGTTCTTGGGTAGTGAGACAAATGTCGGTTGGTATTGGAAGCCGGTCGTCTTGTCGGGAGCGGAGAGCCGTTTGGAGGCTTAAAGTTTGTGAGGCAGACTATTTTGTCAGTTTTTTGTACGATATTGTTATCGTTAAGACAAAGTTAAGGTTCGGGCATCCGGCTTAGAAGTTTCTAAGTCAAAAATTAAGAAAGAATTAAGGCGGAATGTTTGGAGATGTGCGGAGCAGGCTTTTCCTTTGCAGGCATTGTTTGAATGATAAAATGAATGGGACTATGAGAAAAAGACCGGCTTTATTGGAGTCTTTATTCGGTTGCGGAAGGAAAGGCTTACACCGCCAGCTCCTTTTATGACGACTTTCACTTTACCGAAAGCCTTGCCTTGTCGCCCTCCAGTATAGCTTACGTGATGGACGATGAATGCCTGTACTGCCTCATGTCGAGTGACCAGTTTCTGGAACTGGCCGAGAGCGCCAAGTCGCCGGTTATAGAAAACCTGATTAGACAGTATGATGTTACGGAACAGTCTAACCCAATATTGATGAAATGCAGGTTAAAGGTAGATTGACAGGGGAATGGTCGTCTTTGTACTGTACGGGAATGTCCGTTCTCTATTTTGACAAGTAAGATTATAAAGAAACAGATATAGGATTGTTTTAGTAAAGAATAGGATGAAACACAAGATTGGATTTGTCGCCTTGCTGTCGGCTTTTGTGCTGGCGGGAGGCAGTTGTACTTCAAGAGAAGAAATGACGGGAGATATAGTCTTTACCCGTGCGGATTTTAAGGAAACGAAGACACTGACGGATGCGGAAGAAATAGAGATAGACAGTCTGCTTTATCCGGCTTCTTTCCGGGTGCTGGATGATACGGTTCTGGTGGTGGCCAATCAGCCGGTCTGTGAATATCAGCTGGAAATGTATTCGCTCAACACGCTTCAGCCGCTGGCGCAACTGGTGCGGAAGGGAAACGGGCCGGAAGAAATGCTGTCGTGTGGACTGTGCCTTAACTCAAACTGCAGCCGCGACTTTTATCTGAGAGACATGGCTACGCAGACCTGTTATGCCGTAAATCTGGATTCACTCTTAAAGCACCGTCGCTTTGTTCCTCAGTCTTCGTTCAGATATTCCTCGGAAGTCCTGATGACATCCGATATTTATGAGCGTGATTCGGCTCATTATGTGGGCTGCCACATGTGGTATTCTCCGGACGAACGCTACAGCAACGGCGTAGCGGCTCCTTTGGCGGTTTTCCGGAAAGGAGAAGAAAGCGGGAAAGACATGCTTTCCTACCAGTATTTTACGGGTGAAGTGTTGGGGGCTTGCCTGTTTCCTAACCGTGAGGACGGCACTTTGTGGGCTGCGGACATGCACCGTGACCGGATTAGCGTATATGACGACTCGCTGAATGTGGTCTTTACATTGACCGGACCGGACCATTTCCAGATGGGCTATGAGGTTATCCAGTCGAATTCACCGATTCCCTTTGTCAGCTTCACCGGGGGGCGTAACATTCATGCCTATGTTGACTATTTCTTGACGGACAAGCATATCTATCTGCTTTATGAAGGGACGGAACATTTCAATCCCATGCAGCTTTCTCCGGTTGAGATGTTCAAGCTCGACTACAAGGGAAATCTGCTCTGCCGCTATCAGTTCGACCGTTATGTCTACTCCATCTCTGTCGACCGCAGTGAACGGCATCTTTACTGTGCTTCCCGCAAGACTTTGGAAGAGCCTCCTGTTATCTTGAGATATGCTTTGTAGCGTGTTGGGGCTTTGAAGCATTGGTGAAAACAGGCTGAGATGATTCATGATATTGGCTGTTGAATGAAAATGACATTGTGAATTGACGGTGGATGGGCGAATGGAATTATGAAGATTTAAACCAATATAGAGAATGAAAGGTATTGCATATCTTTTAAGTATGCTTCTGTTTGTCAGCTGTGGACGACTGACAGAGCTGCATAAAGAGTATGACGCGGAAAGTCATGTCGTGGATGTGGCTGAACGTATAAAGGACATAGACATAAGGGAAAAGGAGATTTCCGTATTTGGAACGCCTTGTATATTGAATGATTATCTGATAATAAGTGACTATAAGTCTCCGGATAAGCTCATTCATATATTTGACAAGAATACCTTTGCTCACCTTACAAGTGTGGGAGAATGGGGAGAAGGCCCGGGTGAAATTGCCAATATGGGAAGTATCGTGTCTGATGCATCTGACAATACTTTTTATGTGATAGACTACGGTCGTCAGCGCATACTGGGTTATCCGATGTATAGTGTCTTGCAGAATGCTTCCTATCGGCCAATCGAGAAGTCGGCCATAGACAAGGTTGAATTTCCAAGCAATTTCCAGTATATAAACGATACGCTTTCTTATGCGCAGTTCGTCAGACAACTGGAGAATGGAGATTACAGACCTGTTGCCGCAAAGTGGAACATGAAGACGGGGCATAAGGATTTTATGGATTACGCAGGCCATCCCCAGATAGAGAGGAAGCGGGTGAGCTTTACCGCATCGGTGGAACACGGGCTTTATGTGGAAGCATACTGGTATCATGATTTGTTGAGTCTTTGTTCGTTGGACGGCAGTCTGAAATATAATTTGTATGGCAGAAGATGGAATGCGCGAACCTCAAATGATGACCGCTATTTTAGGAATGTAGCCTTTTGCGGTGATAAGATTGTAGCGAGCTATTTGGGCGGTACTCGTTTGTCGGAACAGCAAAGAAGCATACGGGTGAATTATCCGACCAAGTTACTGATTTTTGATTTGGAGGGTAATCATCTGTCAACATTAGAGACTAATCGTCCTATCATTACATTCTGTTTTGATCAGGATAACAATAGATTGATAATGGCTTATGAGGACGAAAAACAGTTTGGGTATCTGGATTTGGATGGATTGGTTTGATTGGCAAGTAAATGTTAGATAGAAAATTATGAATACGGATGGTTTGAAGAAAGCATTGTTCGTTTTGGGGCTTGCCGCAGTAAGCAGTTGCGGAGAGAAATATGTAGAGGGCGTTTGGACGGACGAGTTTCCACAGATTGAGTATGCAGAACTGGCGGAGCATTCGCAGTTTGAGACGGACGAGATAAAGATGCCGGTGGAGATGGCCTTTGCAGGCGGGCGTTTGCTGTTTCGAAATTTCAGCGGGGAACATTTCATATCCGTTTTTGATGCGGAGAAAGGAACTTTTTTGTCGGACATGGCTCCGCGGGGCACGGGTCCGGACGAATTTCTGTTCGTCACCTCCATGTGCGGGCAGGGTGAAGGGCTCAGTCTTTACGACTCGAATTTAGGCAGGATATTTCATGCGGAAAGCGCGGACGGGAGCTACGGCGACGCTTCCTATACCTCTATTCCTGTTCCGGTCGATTCCGCCCGTTTCTGCAGCCCGCTGGATGTCTTTCCGGTACGTGACGGCGTTTATTGCGTTTCAGGTCTGATAGACGGAGGCCGCTTTGTGCTCCTCGATTCAACAGCCACGGAAATCAGCCGCTTCGGCCGCTATCCGGAGCAGGACAAGCTGCTGAAGGATTTTTCTTACATCGCTTTAGGTTTTGGCTTTCAGGGAGTGAGGGCCTGCAATGCGTCGGGCGATCGCATGGCCTTTGCCGACGGCATGGGAGCCACCTTCCAGTTTTACGACCTTCACGACCCGAGCCGTCCCTCCCTGCTTTGCTAGCATGTCTATGTTCTTCCGGAGTTCAGAGACCTCTCGACGGAAGATTATCAGAGCGTGGGCTTCGTGAGAGACAAGAACGTGATAGGTGCGCTGGGCGTGCAGGGCTATCGGGACAAAGTCCTGATTCTGTATTCGGGCAATCCCTTCTCGAATGACAATGACTATAGCGGCAATAGTCTTTTGGTTTACGGATGGGACGGAGAGCCTGATACATTGGTAAAGCTGGACAGGAAATGCAAACTGTTTGCTGTGGATGAAGAGAAAGGTCTGGGCTATTTCCTTTCTCAGGATGAAGACTATTCCTATGTGATTTATACGTTGGATTTGGCTTTTTTGAATAACATTTGAAGCATTTTGATAAGAATTTGAAAAAAGGAAAGGTATGAAAACGGGTATGAAAAGGCCTTATGTCTGGATATTGATGCTTGGTCTGTCGTTGGCATCGTGTGGCCATCGGCAAGACGACCGTTATGCGGTAGACTTGCAGGAGACGGCGGAACGGGTGTGCTATCCCCTGAGTGTGAACACGACGCTTTATATCAAGTCGCTGTCCGTATTTACGGATGAGAACGGGCGTGAACATCTGGTCTTTATGAGCAACAACGAGCCGGAACTCTATGTCTACGGACTGAAAAGCCGGAGTCTGGAAAAGACAGTCCGGTATCACCGCGAAGGTGCTGACGGGGTGGGCCCCAAGGCCGGCGGCTTTCTGATGGCGGACTGGGAAGAAATCTATCTGCCCAGCCTGTATACGCCGGAGATAGCAAGGATAGACACGGCGGGTCATAAGGTGAAGGAGCTTCAGTTTGTATCTTCGGAAGAAGAGTTTCCGTTCATCATGACCCGTTCCGTGACGGGCTTTCCGATGCTGCGGCTGGGCAGTGAGCTTTACTGCATGCAGTTGCCCAATCCCCGCCTTGGCGGGAAGATGACGACGGACAGTCCTGTAGGGATGAAGGTGGACATGGAGAGCGGCGAGGCCGAAGCCTTGCCCTTCTGCTATCCTTCGTCTCTGTGCCGCGAGAGCGGTGCTCCTGCTCTGGGAATAGAGTCGAAGGTGAGCCGCTGCTTCAACGGGAAGGAGTTTGTCTATTCGTTCGCCTTCGACGAAGACCTTTATGTCGTGTCGGCAGACCACCGGAAGGTGAGACGAATCCCGGCGCGCAGCCGGTATGCGGGCAAGGTTTCGATGCCCGACAAGGTTCCCACCGACCTGACATTGGCTACCAAGATGATGTGTGAGCTTCCCTTTTATGGCGATATAGTGTATGACAGGTTCCGTGAGGTGTATTACCGGATTGCCTATCCGCATGAAGACCTGGATATGACGGAGAGTTTCGTGGACTTGTGGCAGTCCGGCCGGAGCCGTTTCTCCGTCATCGTGCTGGACAAGGACTTCCGGATAATCGGCGAGACGATGTTTCCTGCAAACCGCTACCGTTCCGACCTGTATTATGTGGCAGCCGACGGGTTCTATATCAGCGACAGCCATTACAAGAGTCCGGACTACGACGAGGATTCATTGGGATTCCGCCGGTTTGTCGTTGACAAGATAAAAAGATAAATGCAGTAACCCTATTGAAGAAAGATAGAAAAGACAATGCGGAACAGTTGGATAGTTTGGTTGGTAATCGGGATGATGGCTGCCTGCAGGCCTCAGCCGAGCCGTCTGGAGCAGGCTTTGGAGTTTGCGGGCGGGAATAAAGGGGAGCTTCTCAAGGTGTTGCGCCATTATGAAGGGGACACGCTGAAGCTGCGGGCGGCGCAGTTTCTGATAGAGAACATGCCGCACCGTTATTTCTACCGTCAGGGAGGGGAGATGGACAGCGTGAAGCGGGTGCGGACATACAGCAATTCGTTCGGACAGATTGCTCCGGAGCGCTACCGCCGGTGGGAAGGATACACTTATCAGCATCTTCCCAAGATTTATGACGCGCAGGTGATTACCGCCGATTATCTTATCCGCAACATTGACCATGCCTTTGCCATGTGGCGTAAGCGTCCGTGGAACCGGAATCTCTCATTCGATGACTTTTGTGAATATCTGCTGCCTTACCGCATCGGCGATGAACCGCTGGAGGAATGGCGCGAACTGTATGAAGCCGACTTCCGCCACCTGCTTGATTCGGTATATACGGGGAGCGATGTGGTGGCCGCTACGGAGACGATAAGCCGTTATCTGCTGAAGCCGGTATTCATTTACAGCAACGACTTCAATCCGCCCTTGCCTCACGTAGGGGCGCGCTATCTTTTCGAGCACCGTTTCGGAACCTGCCGGGATGCTGCCGACATTATGGTATATGCTTTCCGCTCCATCGGCATACCCTGCGTGGAGGATATGGATATCCGGGGGAACCATGTGTGGGTGGCAATCCGCGATACCACGGGGCATGACGCACGCATCTGGTATATCAACGGCCCTACCGAGCGGGGAACACTCGACACGCGAGGCTACAAGCGGGGCAAGGTGTTCCGTGAAACCTGCGGCTTCCAGCGGGAAAGGATAGAGCGGTTCGGGAGAAAAGAACTGGAGCACGTTCCTTCCTTGTTTTATCATCCCTATCTGAAGGATGTCAGTGCGGAATATTATCCGGATACGTTGCGCATGAACGTGGAGGCTGCCGACGGCCAACTGCGCTATATGGCTTATTTTTATGACGGAAGGTGGTGGCCGTGTGCCTGTTCGCGCATTTCAGACGGAAGGATGACCGTGCCCAACATCGAGTCGGGCATGATTTATCTGCCGATGACTTACGAAGACGGCAGGTATGCTCCGGCGGGATATCCGGTATGGTTTGCGGGACAGGAAGTCCGACCTTTGCTGCCGGATACCCTGCACCGGGAAAAGGTGCGCTTGTGGCGCAAGTATCCTTATTATCCGTGGATACGGAATCATGTAAAGCGGATTGCCGGCAGCCGTTTCGAGGGCAGTCTGACGCGCGACTTCTGTCAGTCGGAACTGCTTTATGCGGTAAGCGATACGCCGCGCATAGCATACAACCGGGTTGACTTGTCTGCGCCTGTGCGATGCCGCTTTGTCCGCCTGAAAGCTCCGGTCGGCCGGCAGGCCGAAGTGGCGGAAATAGCGGTTTATTCCGGCGGCAGGAAGATTGGGCCGGTTGCGCTGGAAGGCAGTGAGCCGGAGCGTGGCAATCTGATTGTGTCGCGCGAAAATGCAGCCGATGGAAATCCGCTGACTTACTTTATCTCCGAGGTGGAGGGCGGTGAACTTGTTCTGGATTTGGGCGCGGCGGTGGCGGTAGACCGTGTTGACTTCATGCCCCGCAACGACGACAACTTCATCCGTCCGGGCGATTTTTACGAACTGCTTTATCATGCCGGAACGAAGGGATGGAAAAGCCTCGGCCGGACGGTGGCGGACACTACGTTTATAGAGGCGGATGTTCCTGCCGGTGCGTTGCTTTGGCTGAAAGACCTGACGCGGGGAAGGGAAGAACATGTGTTTTTTATGGAAAACGGGAAGCAGAAGTTTCCGATATTTTGAGCAGGATGATGAAAGACGGTTGGATAAAGCGGATTTGCATAGGCGGACGGAAGTTTTTGCCGCTGCTCGGCAGAGCGGGTGCCGTGGCCATAATCTGCTATGCTGCCTGGATTGTGCTGCGCATCGTGATGCAGGTGTTTGTGTTTGCCTCGTTCTCCATCCCTTCCGATTCGATGGAGCCTACGCTTCGTCCGGGCGACTATGTGGTGGTGAACAAGCTGCTGAAAGGGGCGCGCCTGTTCGACATCGGGGATGCGGCGGCACACCGCCCCTTGCGGATAAGGCGGCTGCCGGGACTGGAGGAGTTTCGCCGGGGGGAGGTACTGGTATTCAACTTCCCTTATCCTGAGCGGTGGGACAGCATCGGCTTTGATGTGATGCTTTACTACGTGAAGCGGTGCATTGCCGTGCCGGGAGATACGGTGGAGATAAGGGACGCCCGTTACCGGGTGCGCGGTGTAACCGGAGGATTGGGCAATGAAGATTCGCAGACGGGGCTGGCAAACATGCTTGCCACCGAGGGCGGCGTGCAGGAGATGATACGTGCCAACAGCTATCATGCCTTTCCCGGCGACTCCGCGCTGGGGTGGAACATCTGTGAGTTCGGGCCGCTCTATGTGCCGGCCCGCGGTGATTCGGTGCGTTTGGACAGTCTGCACTACAAGCTTTACCGCAATCTGATAGAGTGGGAACAGCGTGGCAGGCTGAGTTGCCGCGACGGGCGTTTCTATTTGGACGGCAGGGAGGTGGCGGGCTACCGCTTCCGCGAGAACTATTACTTTATGGGAGGCGACAACTGCTTCAACTCGCAGGACTCGCGCTACTGGGGTCTGCTCCCCGAATGCTATATCGTGGGAAAGGCGGTCAGGATATGGAAGTCGGAAAACCGCTTTATGGGCGACATAAACTGGGAGAGAGTGTGGAAAAGGATAGATTGAAAAAACAGATTGGTCCGTTAATTTTAGAGAAAGGAGGTTATGGCAAAGAGGTAATGTATTGGTTCGGAGGCGGATAAATCGGAGATTTCCGCTTCATAAAAAGACAAAGACTATTTAATTAATTTGTAAAAAACAAAGAAACCATGAAAAAAACATTTTGAAAGTGGCTGTTGTGGCTGCTGTTGCCTTTGTTGCAGGATATGCAACTTATAATGCTCAAAAACCAAAGGTAGTATCCGATTTGGTGATGGAGAATGTAGAAGCGTTGGCTACGGGAGAAGTGATTGTCGGGCCGTGGTATTGTGTTGGTGAGGATGTAATATGTATATCTGACAGTCAAGGTGTTATTGAAGGGGAGAAGCGGCGTATTTAATTTGATTGGGTGATTATAGAGATGTGTTCTGAATGGGGACACATCTCTATTCAGCCAAAAATATGTTTGTGTAGAGAATCGTATTTAAGTGTTAACTTATATTGAATATTATAGTTATGATGAAAACGATAGTGACCTCTGTCTGTCTGCTGTTGTTTCTGGCAGGATGCAGCTCTTCTGAGGAGAAGGTGACGAAACGGCTGGTCCATCAGTCGGTATCACTGCCGGGGATGATGATAGGCTCTTCTCACGGGCTGCAGAAATTGGGAGATGAAATGATTATCATGGAGTATAGGTCAGATTCCTTGTTCCATCGGGTGGATTTGAGGTCGGGGAAATATCTGGGTATGTTCGGGGTAAAGGGTCAGGGGCCTGATGAATTGATTCGTCCCAAAAGGCTTCATTTTTATGGAGAGAACGGATTGTCTTGTTATGACTTTATGCGGCAGGAGGTTCGGTTGATTCGGAAAGACAGTCTGAGTGGAGAAATGCAGACACGTACATTGCTTAAAAGGAACGACTACTGGGCTTTCGATGTGATTCCTTATGGGAACTGGTTTATAGCGAACGGCTGTTTCAACGATTTGCAGTTTGGCCTGTTCGACAAAGACGGCCGTTTGGTGGAGGCGGTCGGTGAGCTTCCTTATAAGGATGAGGAGGAACGGAAGATAGACCCCAAGAACCGTGCGATGGCCTATCAGGGAACGTTGCGGATAACGGAGCAGGGAAAGGTGGCATTTGCAGCAAACAATCATAAAATAATATTGCTTTACAGAATAGCAGGCGGCAGATTGACAGACCGTAGTGAGATAATAGATTGGTATGGGGAATATGAACCGGATTTGTCGGTGGGTGAAGGAGCTTATTCTGTCGTGCATAACGGCAGGCTGCCTATGGCCTACAAAGACTTGGCGGTGACGGAAGATTGCCTTTACGCTCTCTATTCGGGTCGCAGCTTTAAGGACTATGGGCTGAGGCAGCAGGAATGCCCTTATGTTTACGTATACGACTGGTCGGGCAGACAGCTTGCTTTGTACGAACTGGACTTGCCGATACAGTGTCTGTGCGTGGACGAGGAGGCGCGCAGGATATACGGAATAGCAAACAATCCTGACCCGGAACTGGTTTACTTCGACTTTTGAGGAATAAGACGGTGTGGCGCAGACGGTCCGGAAAAGACATGACGGACGAGAGTCGGGTGGAATGCAGTTTTGGTTCTGTTCCCGATTCATTCGGATGAGGATGAAAAAAGTTTCTGGTGCGGTGAAAGTCGTGTTGCGGGATTTGGAAAAAGATAAACATTAAAAGGAAAAAATAGGAATAAGTATGGAAAATGCGGGAATGAAAAAGTTTCTGTGGGAACTCTCCAAGCTGTTCTTTCGATGGCTGTGGGGATATGTCGTGTTGGTGCCTGTCGTAATGGTGGTGGGTGTGATGTTTGTTTCGAGTCCGGGCGTGCCTCCCGACTGCCTGACCGAGCAATGGATGTGGTTGGGCGAGATGGGCGTAGTGGCGGGTCTGACAATCATGGTGCTGGTTGTTGGGGGCAATGAAATGTTGAAGCGTCTGCCCGGGTTTGCCGTATGGACATTGATTGTGTTGGGCGGAGTGGAGGCGGTGCTCGGACTGCTCCAGGTGTTCGGACTGCGGGAGTCAAACCACGCACTGTTTACGCTGACCGGCAGTTTCTATAATCCCGGCCCTTATTCCGGCTATCTGGCCCTGGTGCTTCCGCTTGCCGTCAACGAGCTGATACGGTACAGCCTGTCGAAAGGAATTCCTTTTTACACGGCATTGACCGTGACGCTTCTTATTGTCTGCGTGCTTCCGGCGGGAATGAGCCGGGCGGCGTGGCTTGCGGCCGGTGTGTCGGTAGTGTTTCTGCTTGACAGATGGCTGGGGCTGCATCGTCTGTTTGTGCCTAAAGGGTGGCGGGCGCAGCTGGTGGCGGCTGTCTGTCTGGTTGTAATAGCGGCATCGGCGGCGGGCATGTATCTGATGAAGAAGGATTCGGCGGACGGCCGGCTGCTTGTCTGGAAAATATCCCTTTCCGAAGCGATGAAGCAGCCGTTTGACCGGATTGAAAGCCGTACTTTCTCGGCAGTTTACGGTGAGGCGCAGGAGGAATATTTCTCCAGAAACGGCTATACGGCCGAGGAAGAACGGGTGGCAGAAGTGCCCGACTTTGCCTTCAACGAATACATACAGGCATTTATGATGACGGGAATCTTTGGTCTGGGGGCTTTGCTGCTGGTATTGGTTCTGAGCATGCTGCTTTGCAGGCGTGAGAAGACTTTCGGAGTGTCGGGAGCCATACTCTCTGTCGGAATATTCGCCTTCTTCTCCTATCCTTTCCATATTCCGGTCATTGTGGCGGCATTTGTCCTGCTGGTGATTGTCGCCTTTACGGATTATTTTTATAAGGACGGCGAGCCCAGGAATGCGGTGGTATCGGGTGCGGTAATGAGTCTTGTTGTGCTTGTGATGCTTGTTTCGGGCGTTCATTGTTTTTTTAAAAATGAAAGGGAAGCCTGCTTTATCCCCGAATGGCTGCAGGCAAGGATGCTTTATAACACGGGCGCTTACGGTCTGGCCGTGGAAAGCTATCAGCGGCTATATGGAATGGATAATAATGCCGACTACCGGTTTGAGCTTGCCCGCTCACTTTACAAGACGGGATGCTATCAGCAGGCGAAAGATGTTCTGGAAAAAACGCTGTGGGATGTGAGTGGCGACCCGATGATACTGAATCTGATGGGAAAGAGTGAGCATGCAATGCGGGATTATGAACAGGCCGAAGCGTATTATCTCCGCTCCATCACCCGGGTGCCGGGGCGGATTTATCCGTATTATCTGTTGGTGAAACTTTATTCCGACCCGGAATATTACCGTCCGGACAAGCTGAAGCAGGCGGCCGATGTGGTCTTGAACAAAGAACCGAAAGTCATGTCGACAGCCGTCAGGCAGATGCGCGAGGAGGTGAGCGGGATATTAAGGAAAAAAATATATGAGAAAAGCAGGTGATAAAGGGAAAATGTTATTTTTGCATCAAAAAGAACCGACTATGAAGAACATACATTCATTGGGATATATGGCGGCCCTGCTTGTGGCGGCGTCGGCCGCTTCCTGCGGCGGCGGGCAGGAGGCCGTGGAAAAGGAGGGGGTGGAGACCGTGCTGCCGGCTTCGGCCAACGAAGTGACGGTGATGACGCTGAAGCGTTCGGTCTTTGACCACGAACTGGTGAGCAACGGAAAGGTGGAGGCGCAGGAATATGCCGACCTTGCCTTTCGCACCGCCACCGAACCCGTAGCCGAAATCTATGCAAGAAACGGCGACCGTGTCAGCAAGGGGCAGAAGATAGCCGAACTCGACCTGTTTACGCTTGAAAACAAGCTTGAACAGGCACGCGATGCGCTTGCCAGGTCGGAACTTGAAATGAAGGATGTGCTGATAGGTCAGGGCTATGCGCCGGACAATCAGGCCTCCGTGCCTGCCGATGTGATGCAGCTCGCCCGGGTGAAGAGCGGTTACGGGCAGAGCAAGGCGGCCTACGACCTGGCGCAATATGACCTGGAGCATGCCACGCTCACCGCTCCTTTCGACGGAGTGGTGGCGAACCTGTTCGGCAAGCGGTATAATCTGCCTGACGCGTCGAAGCCTTTCTGCCGGGTAATATCCACCGCCGGCATGGAGGTGGAATTTGCCGTGCTCGAAAGCGAGCTTCCGCTTGTCCGGCGGGGTGACCGGGTAGACGTGACGCCTTATGCCGCTGCGGCTGCTCCCTGCCGGGGACGGATTACGGAAATCAACCCGCTGGTGGACGAGAACGGTATGGTGGCTGTCAAGGCGCAGGTGGACGGAAACGCCCGCCTGTTTGACGGAATGAACGTGCGGGTGAACGTGAAGCGTTCGGTGGCCGGCCAGTTCGTCATACCGAAGACGGCTGTGGTGCTGCGCTCCGGCAAGCAGGTGGTGTTTACCCTGCAGGACGGCAAGGCCATGTGGAACTATGTGCAGACGGGACTGGAGAACATGACGGAGTATACCGTGTCGGGCGAAGGCATGAAGGAAGGCGTGCAGGTGATAACTTCAGGCAACGTGAATCTGGCGCACGAAACTCCGGTCAAGGTCGTAGGGAGTGGCAAGTAATGGGAAAGCGCGACATATATGGTGCCTCGCAACCGTACAGACAACCGGTTGCCGCCGCCTGTATTGTGGTCGTCAGACCTGACAGTAATCTGTAATGACTGAATCAAGAAGATGGTAAAATTTCTTATACAGCGTCCCATTGCCGTGCTGATGGCATTCACGGCCTGCTTCATAGTGGGACTGGTCACTTATTTTTCTCTGCCCGTGTCGCTCCTGCCGGACATTGACATCCCCCAGATAACCGTTCAGGTAACGGGAGACAACGTTTCCGCACGTGAGCTGGAGAACACGATGGTGGCTCCGGTAAGGCGTGCCCTGCTGCAGGTGTCGGGCCTGACGGAGATGCGCAGCGAAACGCGTGACGGTTCGGGTGTCATCCGCCTCTCTTTCGAGTTCGGTACGGATACCGACCTGGCCTTTATCGAGGTGAACGAGAAGATTGACGCCGCCATGAGCGCCCTGCCCCGCGATGCGGTGAGGCCCAAGGCAATCAAGGCGAGCGCTACGGACATTCCTGTGTTCTATCTGAACATGACGCTCAAGTCCGACCGTCCGTATGAGGAGACGGACGGGCAGGCGTTCTTGGAGATGTGCGGACTGGCGGAAAATGTGGTGAGAAGGCGCATCGAGCAGCTGCCGCAGGTGGCGATGGCCGACATTACGGGGGTGCCCGGACAGATGCTCCAGCTTATTCCCGATGTGGAAAGGATGGCGGGCATCGGCCTGACGGTATCCGACCTTGAGGCGGCCCTTGCCGCAAACAATGTGGAGCCGGGAAGCATGCTGGTGAGAGACGGCTATTACGAATACAACATACGCATCGCCTCGCTGTTGCGCACGCCGGAAGATGTGGAGCGCATTTATCTGCGCAAGGACGGCCGGATTCTGCAGCTGAGGGATGTATGCAGGGTGCGTCTGGTGCCGCAGCGAGAGAACGGACGCTCCCTTGCCGGAGGGAAACGGGCGGTGACGCTTGCCATCATCAAGCAGTCGGAGGAGAACATGGACAATCTGAAGAGGGAGCTGAGCAGGACGACCGGCTATTTTGCCTCCATCTATCCGGACATTGACTTTACCGTGAGCCGTAACCAGACGGAACTGCTCGACTATACCATATCGAACCTCCAGCAGAACTTCACGCTCGGCTTTCTGCTGATATTCATCGTGGCGGTACTGTTCATCGGCGATGTGCGTTCGCCGCTTGTCATCGGCATTACGATGGTTGTATCGGTGGTGATTACCTTCTTCTTCTTTTACCTTTGCGGGATATCCCTGAACGTCATCTCGCTGTCCGGACTTATACTGGCGGTGGGAATGATGATAGACAACGCCATTATCGTGACGGAGAATGTCTCGCAGTACAGGGAGCGGGGGTATTCGCTCAGGCGGGCGGCCGTGGCAGGCACTTCGGAGATGATTACCCCGATGCTCAGCTCGTCGCTTACCACCATAGCGGTGTTCGTTCCGCTGATATTCATGAGCGGCATTGCGGGCGCCATCTTTATGGACCAGGCGTTCTCCATCACTTCGGGCCTGACGGTCTCGTATTTTACGGGCATCATGCTGCTTCCCGTGCTCTACCTGCTGTTCTACCGGATTGCGGTACGCAGGCACAACTGGTTCACCCGGAATTTCAAGGAGGTATTGAAGACGGACTGGCTGGACCGTTTCTATGATGCCGGAATCCGGTGGACATTCTCTCATAAAAGAATAAGTCTTGCGCTTGGGCTGCTTACCATTCCGCTGTGTGTGGTCCTGTTCACGGTGCTCGACAAGGAGCGCATGCCTGCGATAGACCAGAACGAACTGCTGGTGAAGGTGGAATGGAACGAGAACATACATGTGGATGAAAATACGCGCCGGGTGAACCGGCTGATGCAGGAGACGGACAGTATGGCGGTGGAGCATACGGCATATGTCGGGATGCAGGACTATGTGCTGGATGCCGGTCAGGGACTTTCCGCGGACGAGGCGGAACTCTATTTCAAGACAGCCGGCCCTTCGGATATAGCGCCGCTCCAGAAGCATCTGGAAGAACTGTTCCGCCGGCGATATCCTGCCGCAGTGGTTACGTTTTCACCTCCGGTGACAATATTTGAAAAGCTTTTCGTGACGGGCGAAGCGGATGTGGTGGCGCAGCTTCAGTCTGCAGACAAGACTTCCGCACCGCAGCCGCAGGAGTTGAAAGAACTGGAAAGGCGGATAGCGGAGTCCGCAGGCATCTATCCGGAGGGGGTTTCATTCCGCAGCCAGCTTAATCTGGTGATAGACCGCAACAGGCTGCTCGTCTACCGTGTAAGCTATGACGAAGTGGCGAGGGTTCTGCGCACGGCGTTCAAGGAAAACGAGGCTTCCACCTTGCGTTCCTACCAGCAGCGCCTGCCCGTTGTGATAGCCGGCGGTGAAACCACGGTGTCCCGTGTATTGGCAGAGACCCTGGTGGAAAGCCAGCCGGACGCGGACGGAAAGAAGGTGTCTGTGCCGCTCAGGGAACTGGTGTCTGTCGTGCCGGATGAAGACCTGAAGACCATTACTGCCGGGCGTAACGGCGAGTATATCCCTCTCAGCTTCTATGACGTGAAGGACGCTCCGGAGCTGATGGAAAAGGTGCAGGAGGCCGTGCGCGGGTCGGGTAAGTGGGACGTCTCTTTCGGCGGAAGCTTCTTTTCCAACCGGAAGATGATGGGCGAACTGACCGTTATCCTGCTGATATCCGTGCTGCTCATGTATTTCATCCTGTGCGCGCAGTTTGAAAGTTTCCTGCAGCCGCTGATTGTGCTGTCGGAGATACCGATGGATACGGCCTTTGCCCTGCTCTGCCTGTGGGCGACCGGACATACGCTCAACCTGATGTCGGCTATCGGGATTATCGTGTCGTGCGGCGTGGTGGTGAATGACTCCATACTGAAGATTGACAGCATCAATGAGCTGCGCAAGGAGGGGATGCCCCTTTTCGAGGCCATCCATACGGCGGGAATACGGCGGCTGCGCGCCATTGTCATGACCACGCTCACCACCGTATTCGCGATGGTTCCGCTGCTTTTCACTTCGGATATCGGGTCGGAACTGCAGCGTCCGCTGTCCATTGCCATGATCGGAGCCATGACAGTGGGGGTGATAATCAGTCTGTTCATTGTACCGTTGATTTATTGGTTCGTTTATAAAAAGGAATATGAAAGGAAGAAGTCTTGATATATGCCTGCTGTTGCTGCTGTGTGCAGTGACGGGAATGAAGGCTCAGGGCACATTGCGGCTCAGTCTGCAGGATGCCATTGAGATAGCGAACGACAGTTCACTGTCGGCGTTCCGGTATCAGAACATGTATCTTTCGGGATACTGGGAATACCGTACCTATAAGGCAAACCGTCTGCCCAGTCTTACGCTGAATCTTACGCCTGCCCAATATTACCGCTACATTACGCAGCGCTATGATTCGGAGCAGAATGTGGACGTATACCGCGAGCAGCAGATGTTCAGTGCTATGGGCGGGCTCAGCCTTGCGCAGAACTTCGACTGGCTGGGCGGTACATTCTATGTGGATACGGAGCTTGATTTCATGCGCAACTTCGGCGATACCAAGTCTACGCAGTTCTCTACGGTGCCTTTCCGCATCGGCTATCAGCAGGACCTGTTGGGATACAATGCTTTCCGGTGGGACAGAAAGATAGAGCCCCTGAAGTTTGAGAAGGCGAAGAAGCAGTTCATCTATAATACGGAAGAGGTTTCCGAGGAGGCCGTAAACTATTTCTTTGAACTGGCAATGGCACAGGCGGACTATAAGCTGGCCGAAGACAATCTGGCAAGCACGGATACGCTTTATGCCATCGGGGTGCAGCGCCACAAGATAGCAGCCATTTCGCAGGCCGACCTGCTGACGCTGAAACTGGACCGTGTGAATGCCCGCAATACATTCCGCAATGCGGAGATTTCGCTGAAGCGGGCGATGTCTGCGCTGGCCACTTTCCTGAATCTGGACAAGGACACCCGCCTCGAACTGGTGCTGCCTGCCCGTCCGCGCCATGTGGAGATTATGGCGGATGACGCTTTGGCACGGGCAAGGGAGAACAATCCGACCTATCTGGAGCAGAGGCAGAACGTGCTGGAGGCTGAGCGTGATGTGGACAAGACAAGGAAGGAGTCTCGGTTCAATGCCAGCTTCAACGCCAGTGTGGGCTTCAATCAGGTGGCGGGCAACCTCCGTTCGGCATACCGGGACCTGCTGCAGCAGGATCTGGTGTCGGTCAGCGTCTCCATTCCGCTGGTCGACTGGGGGGTAAGGAAAGGCAAGTACAACATGGCAAGGAACAATCTGAACGTGGTGAAGATAGCCGCGCGGCAGGAAGAGATAAGCCTGGAGGAGGATGTGGTGATGACGGTGAGCGACTTCAATGTGCAGCAGGATCTGGTGGACAGTGCCGAGGAGGCGCTGGAGCTTGCCGAACTGGCGTATGACCAGACACGCCGGCGCTTCATCATCGGCCAGGCGGACATCAACAGCCTGACTCTCTCGCTCAACAGGCAGCAGGAGGCCCAGAAGAACTATATAGAGGCGTTGCAGAACTACTGGCTGAACTATTACAAGATACGCAAGCTGACGCTGCATGACTTTGAAACCGGCCTTTCGCTGGCCGACCGTTTTGACTTTAACCGGGGAACCTACAGATGATGCGGAGGGACAAGGATACGAAGACATTTTCATCGTTCACGCTGATTGTGACATTTGTCTGCCTGTCATTGGTGGGGCTGTCGCTGGCTCCGCTGCTGCCGGTCAAGCTGTCGCCTTCACACGCGCTTCCCCGGCTTACGGTCTCGTTTTCCATGCCGGGAAATCCGGCCCAGGTGATAGAGTCGGAGGTGACAAGCCGCCTCGAAGGGATGCTTTCGCGCGTGGGAGGAATCCGTAACATCTATTCAACCTCCGACAACGGCAGCGGGACGGTGGAGATTGAGCTGGACAAGTATGCGGATATCGACATGACGCGCTTTGAGATTTCCACGCTCATCCGCCAGCTATGGTCGCAGCTGCCGGAGGGAGTGAGCTATCCCCAGATATCCGCGCAGCGTTCCGACGACCGCTCGGCACGCCCGTTCATGACCTATACGCTTAATGCGCCCGCCACTCCCATCGTAATCCAACGCTATGGAGAAGAGAAGATAAAGCCGGTGCTGGCGCAGATAAAGGGAATCTATAAGGTGGAGTTGAGCGGGGCTACTCCGATGGAATGGAAACTGGTCTATGACAATGACCGGCTTTCGGCCGCGGGCATATCGGCGGATGATATCGGCCGGGCAATCGCGGAGTGCTATGGAAAAGAATTTTTGGGCGTATGCCAGACGGACAGGGACGGGGAATGGATAAGGGTTGTCCGTATGTCTGAGGGAAAGGAAGGGGGCTTCGACCCCTCTGCCGTCTGGGTAAGCGGCAAGGACGGTGCCGCCGTGCCGCTCAGCAAGCTGGTAAAGGTGACACATCAGGAGGAAGAGCCTTCCGGATACTTCCGGATCAACGGGCTGAATTCGGTCTACCTGTCGGTTACCGCCGAAGAGACGGCAAACCAGCTGGTGCTGGCAGAGCGTATCAGGGAGGTGATGGCCGGGGTGCAGCGCGGGATGCCGGCGGGATATGAGGTGCATACCAGCTATGATGCCACGGAATACATCAGCAAGGAACTGGATACAAACTATTTCCGCACGGGGATGACCGTGCTTATCCTGCTGCTGTTTGTCGCGTTGATTACCCGCAACCTGCGCTATCTGCTGCTGATAGTGCTCAGTCTGTCGGTGAATATGGCAGTGGCCTTCATATTCTATTATCTTTTCGGACTGGAAATCCAGCTGTATTCATTGGCCGGCATTACCATTTCGCTGAATCTGGTGATAGACAACACGATTGTGATGACCGACCATATCCTGCGGCGGCGCAACCTGAAGGCGTTCATGTCCATATTGGCCGCAACCCTGACTACCATCGGGGCATTGGTCATCATCTTTTTCCTTGACGAGAAGGTGCGGCTCAACCTGCAGGATTTTGCGGCGGTCGTCATCATCAATCTGGCCGTATCCCTGTTTGTGGCCCTTTTCTTCGTCCCCCCTCTGATAGAGAAGATTCGTCTGCGGCGCCCGTCACCCCGTCGTGCCCGTTTGCGGCTGAAGCGGTGGACGGTCCGTTTCACCCGTTTCTACCGTCTGATGATAGGCGGACTGTGCCGTTACCGCGTCGCGGCGTGCATTGTCCTGCTGCTGGCGTTCGGCCTTCCGGTATTCATGCTGCCGGAGAAGATTGAAAGGGCGGAGGAGAAAGGCGGATGGGCTGAGGTCTACAACAGGATATTTGACAATTCCACCTATCGGGAGGATGTGAAGCCGGTGCTCGACAAGGTGTTGGGAGGCGCACTGCGCCTGTTTGTCGAGAAGGTGTACAACGGAAGCTATTTCGGAAGAGGGGAAGAAGAGGTGGTGCTTTCGGTAAACGCGACCCTGCCCAACGGGAGCACGCTTGAACAGATGAATACGCTGGTGAAGAAAATGGAAGCGTATCTGAGCGGATTCAGTGAAATCCGCCAGTATCAGACATCCGTCTATGATGCCCGTCACGCCTATATCCAGATATTCTTCAAGAAGGAACATCAGCGCAGCGGATTCCCTTATATATTGAAATCGAATATCGTGAGCAAGGCACTGACGCTCGGCGGGGGAAGCTGGAGCGTATACGGCCTGCAGGACCAGGGCTTCAGCAATGATGTGCGCGAGTCGGCCGGAAGCTTTCAGGTGAAGATGTACGGCTACAACTATGACGAGCTGTCCTATTGGGCGGACGAGATGAAGAAGCTGCTGCTTTCCCACCGCCGCATCAAGGAAGTGACGGTCGGTTCTGAGTTTTCATACTGGAAAGATGACTATACCGAGTTTTTCCTGCAGTTTGACAAAGAGCGTATGGCCAAAGAAGGCCTGACGGCGGAAGCCCTGTTTGCGGTGCTGCAGCCTGTCTTCATGCAGAATCAGGCGGTAGGCTCCGTGGTATATGAGGACAGGCTTGAGTATCTCCGCCTTTCCTCATCGCAGAGTGCGGAGTATGATGTGTGGAGTCTGATGGAGGTTCCCTTTGCCGTGGACGGGAAGCAGTACAAGCTCTCAGACCTGGCAACGGTGGAAAAGGGGCAGGCCTCCAGAAAAGTGGCGAAGGAAAACCAGCAGTATGTGCTGTGCCTGCAATACGAGTATATCGGCTCTACGGAGCAGGGGCGCAAGCTGCTGAAGAAGGATGTGGAGGAAATAAGGAAACGCCTGCCGATGGGATATACGGCGGAGATTCAGGATTACTATTGGAACTGGCGTGAGGACAACTCGGCCCGGTATGCCCTGCTGCTGATTGTGATTGCCATCATCTTCTTCATTTCGGCCATTCTGTTCAACTCCCTCAAGCAGCCGCTCGCCATTGTCTTCGTGATACCCATATCTTATATAGGTGTGTTTCTTACCTTCTATATGTTCGGCCTGAACTTTGACCAGGGCGGGTTCGCCTCGTTTGTCCTGCTGTGCGGGATTACGGTGAATGCCAGCATCTATATCCTGAATGAATACAACGCGATTCGCCGCCGCTATCCGCGGCTGGAATCCCGTCGTGCCTACACGAAGGCCTGGAATGTGAAGATAATTCCGATATTCCTTACCGTCGTCTCCACGATATTGGGATTCATTCCCTTTATGGTGGGTGAGGAGAAGGAAGGGTTCTGGTTCCCGCTTGCGGCAGGAACCATTGGCGGCCTGGCGATGTCGCTTGCAGGAATCTTCTTCTATCTTCCGGTATTCTCGCTTGGGAAAGTCAGAAAAGATACTGCGAGATGAAAAGCTTGACCCTTTCCGTGTATTCTTCCGGATAGATGAGGTAAGAGGTGGCATGCCCGGCTCCGGGAACAATCCATAGGGATTTGGGCTCAGGCTTGGCTTTGTATACCCTGTATACCATCCATGTCGGGACGAAGTCATCCTTGTCTCCGTGGATGAAAAGCATGGGCCTGTCACATTTTGCCACCTGTCTTTCTGCGGAGGCCTCCTGAAAGTTCCATCCGTATTTCCATCGGCAGAACCGGCTGGCCGTGTAAAGCATCGGGAAGGGTGGAAGGCCGAACTGTTCTTTCAGCTCTTTCTTGAACTGGTCCCATACGGAGGTATAGCCGCAATCCTCGACAAAGCAGCGTACGTAAGGAGGCAGCTGTTCACCCGATACCATCATGGTGGTCGCAGCTCCCATAGAGATGCCGTGAACGGCTATTTGCAGTGAATCGCCAAAAATGGCAGGGGCGGCATTAATCCACTGCATGACATCTTTTCGGTCAAGCCATCCCATTTGAATGGCATTCCCTCCACTTAAGCCGGTGTATCTTAAATCGGGCAGGAGAATATTGCAGTCGAGAAAACGGTTGTACATATACCCGATATGGAACATGCGTATGGCGTTGTCCGTATATCCGTGGATGATGACTGCCGTTTCTTTCCGTGGATGTGAAGCCCGTACGTAGAAGGCATGCAGGCGTATGCCGTCGGGAGAGGTGATGAAAGTGTCGCGTAATGCTCCCTCACTCTTGATGCTGTCAATCCATGGAACAATGTGTGGGTACATTTCGCGCATATACTCTAACGAGCCTTCCATATCCTTTCCACGGTTTTCGGGGCATAAAGAGTAATCAAGCATGTATAGACTGCCTCCTGTAATCCCGCCGGCAACAGTCAGTATGATAATGCAGGTGCAGAGAATAATCTTCTTTTTCATACGAATCATCGGTTCCAGATTTCCCAAGCACTGAATGCTTGAAGCAGAAGCATTTCGAGTCCGTTTTTTACAATGGCTCCTTGGTCTGAACCCTTCTTCATGAAGAGTGTGGTGTCTGGATTGTAGAGCAAATCGTAGAGCAGGTGTTGGAAAGTCAGGCATTCGTACGGTATGGGCGGACAAACATCCGCTTGCGGATACATACCTACCGGAGTGCAGTTGACAATGACTTTGTATTCATCCATAATTTGAGGGGTGAGCTCATCATAAGTAATGGTCTTGTCATCATGACGGCTGCGTGAAACAAACAGTGTTTCCAGGCCCAAATGTTTTAGTCCATGATTTACGGCTTTGGAAGCCCCTCCGGTACCCAGAATCAGTGCCTTTTTGTGGCAGGGCTCCAACAACGGCTCGATGGACCGGGTAAATCCAATGACATCCGAATTGTATCCTACAAGTTTTGTCTTGTTTTTCGCATCATGTATTAGTTTGATGACATTCACGGCGCCAATGGCGGCTGCGTCATCATCCAGTCCGTCAAGGTAAGCGATGACCTTTTCTTTGTAGGGAATGGTCACGTTCAGACCCGCAAGATTCGGCGTTGATTTGATAATGCGGGGGAACTCGTCAATCGTTGGAATCTCGAAATTGACATATTCGGCATCAATGTTTTCGGAGCGGAACTTTTCATTGAAGAAGTTTCTTGAAAACGAATGTCCGAGCGGATAGCCTATCAGACCGTATTTTTTCATATGAAATGGATTTTAAGAGATTACTTGGTTGCGAAATAGAGCGTGCATACACCCAAAGTCAGCCTCCGGAAAATAACCTGACCGAAACCTGCTTTACGAATTATGCCTGCCATGGTTTCTCCTTGAGGGAAAGCCTTGATTGACCGAGGCAGATAAACATAGGCGTTGCGGTCTTTGGAAAGCAGTTTTCCTAATGTGGGTATGACGAATCTTGAGTAGAGGGTATAAAGTTGCTTCATGGGAAATCTGTCTGGAGTTGACAGTTCTAAGATAACCAGGTGTCCGTTCGGGACAAGCACTCTATAAATTTCCCGCAGTCCTTTGTCTAAATCTTCAAAGTTCCTTACGCCGAACGCTACTGTGACGGCATCGAAGCGGTTGTCGGTAAAAGAAAGGGCGGTGCAGTCTTCTTTAGCGAAAGATATCAGTTGTTCCAGTCCGGCTTGTCTGACTTTTTCCCTGCCGATGTTCATCATGCCTTCAGAGATATCCGTTCCTATCAGCTCTTTGGGCCGTAGAGTCCGGCATGCTTGTATGGCAAAGTCTCCCGTTCCTGTCGCTACATCCATCATGTGTTGGGGATGAAAGGATTTTAGCAGGTTGATGGCTTTGCGTCGCCAATATTTGTCGATGTTCCACGATAAGGCATGGTTCAACTTATCATAGGCAGGAGCAATATTGTCGAACATCTTCTCAACCTGAACGGCTTTGCTTTCGCTGTTGTTGTAAGGCTTGATATTTTCTTGCGGGTAATTCATTCCGATGAAACGTAAAGGTATCTTTCCGCATCAGGATATGGTATCCTGATGCGGAAGAATGGTTATGTTGATTATTTCTCCAAATAGTCGAGAACGTTCTTTTCAATACGTTCTGTGAGATGCTCCGTATCTGCTTTTATGAATGTTTCTCCGGTGATATGTTCATATAGCTCGATATAGCGGTCGCTGATGGAGGACACGATTTCGGGTGTCATTTCCGGTACTTGCTGCCCTTCTTTCCCTTGGAATCCGTTGGCCATAAGCCATTCGCGTACGAATTCCTTTGAAAGTTGTCTTTGTGGCTCTTCTTTTTCAAATCGTTCCTGATATCCTTCCAGATAGAAATAGCGGCTTGAATCGGGCGTATGGATTTCGTCCATCAGATAAATTTTTCCATTGTGCTTGCCGAATTCATATTTGGTATCTACCAAAATTAGGCCTCGCTCGGCTGCCATGCGGCTGCCACGCTCGAATAAAGCCAGAGTATATCGTTCCAACAGTTCATATTCTTCAGGAGTAGCCAGACCTCTTGCCAGAATTTCTTCTTTTGAGATGTCTTCATCATGCATGCCCATTTCAGCTTTTGTAGTCGGAGTAATGATGGGATGAGGAAACTTCTCATTCTCGCGCATTCCTTCGGGAAGCCGTACGCCACAAATCTCGCGTGCTCCAGCCTTATAAGCGCGCCATGCACTTCCACAAAGGTAACCCCGGACAATCATTTCCACCGGAAATCCCTGGCACATCACCCCGACAGTCACCATCGGGTCGGGAGCAGCCAGTTTCCAGTTTGGGCAGATGTCTTGTGTGGCATCCAGAAATTTGGCTGCAATCTGATTCAGCATTTGTCCCTTGTAGGGGATGCCTTCCGGTAATACCACATCAAAGGCAGAGATGCGGTCGGTCACGACCATTATCAGTTTTTCGTTGTTGATGTTGTACACATCGCGCACTTTGCCGTGATACACGCTGACTTGTCTCGGAAAGTGATAGTCTGTTGTTGTTAATGCTTTGCTCATTTTTCTATGGTTTTGTTAAATGAATTCATATCAGCTTGCTTTTGGGACAGCCGTTCTTTCTTGGCCTTTTCCTCAAATTTCTCGTAAGCTTCTACTATGCGCGTCACCAATTTATGGCGTACGATATCTTTTTTGTTCAGTTCAATAAAACTGATGCCGTTCACATCCTTCAGTATTTTCAGAGCCTGTACCAATCCGGAAGTCTGTGAAGGAGGAAGGTCAATTTGCGTCATGTCTCCCGTAACAATCATTTTCGTATTTGTTCCCATGCGGGTAAGAAACATCTTGATTTGTTGGGTTGTCGTGTTTTGTGCTTCGTCAAGGATGACCACCGCATCGTTCAGCGTACGTCCGCGCATAAAAGCGAGCGGAGCAATCTGAATGATGTTCAGCTCCATGTATTCTTTTAGTTTGGCGGCGGGAATCATATCTTGCAACGCATCATACAAAGGTTGCAGATAGGGGTCTATCTTATCTTTCATGTCTCCCGGCAGAAATCCTAATTTCTCACCCGCTTCTACCGCAGGACGGCTCAGGATGATTTTCTTGATTTCCTTGTTCTTGAGGGCACGTACGGCCAGAGCTATGGCCGTGTATGTCTTGCCTGATCCCGCGGGCCCGATGGCAAATATCATGTCATTCTTTTCAAATTCACGTACCAGCTTCAGTTGGTTTTCACTGCGTGGAGTTATGGGCTTGCCTGTAACACTGAATACGATGGCATCTCCTGTCTTTTCTATCTTAGGCGGATTGCCTTTTACAATGTCCAAAATCGTTTCTTCGTTCAGTGAATTGAACTTCACGCAGTGCTTTTCCATCGCCGTTACAGCTTCTTCAAAAGCGCACATCTCCTCTTCATCCCCCATTATCTTGATAATGTTTCCCCGAGCTACAATGCGCAGTTTCGGGAACAGGGCTTTTATCATCTGCATGTTGGTGTTGTTCACACCATAAAAGATTACCGGATCTACATCTTCTAAAACAATATGTCTTTCTGTCATTCAGTCAAATTAGATACATTTGTGTCTGTTCTCAATTCTTTGCAAATTTAATCATTACTTTTGATTGTGCTGCATAGAATGAAATAAAAAAGCGGACATTTTTTACAGTCGGCAGAAAAGGGATACAAAGACCGGGACGGAAAGGTCAATCAGTATTCCGTGAAAGATGGCTATGGGTATCATGTCTTTTCCCGAGAACTGTGATATCATGGGAAGTACGACATCCATCGAATTGACACCGGCCGCTGAGATTGGAGCAAGTTTTCCGAAATACCGTACAAGCAAAGGAGTGCCAAGAAGTGCTATCATCTCTCGGAATATGTTGGCAAGTAGGGCGATTGTGCCTAATTCAGCGGCAAGCTGGACGCCCAGTGATGCTTCTTTAAGCTGGGTGATAAGGATGGATGACAGCGAATAATAGGCAAACCCGCTGCCGACCGCCATACAGTCGAATACGCTCCATTGTGTAAGCAGCAGGCTGGCACATGCCGAAAAAAGCAGCGTTCCGGTTACGGTGGCAAGGGGAATGAGCAGGAACTTCCATCTGATTTGTCGTATGATGGCTTTCAGATTGGGGTTTGAGCCGATGCTGATTCCCACTTGCAGCATCAGCGCATAAAGTATGTATGTTGACAAATGGGATTCTTGTATGCCTGAAGGGAGCAGATTTGTGGTTCCGAGCATGCAGCCTGCAATGAAGAAACATAATACAATGAGACTTCCTTTCATCGTTTGCCTCCTTTCTTGAAAAACAGCTTCAATGTCATCCATGAAGCAAGAATGCTTCCGCATGTTGCTGAAAGGGCAATCACGGCGGCTTGCCATCCAAACGCCGCCAGATTGTCGATGATAAGTTTGTTTGAACCTATCGAAAGCCCTAAAATGAAAAGCAGGAGTATGATGGTATATGAGATTGTCTTTTCCGTATTCCGTAAGAAAGACAGGTTTTTAAACAGGTAGCCGATAGCGACTCCCGTAAACATAATTCCGATGATGATAAACATAACATGAAAATTTAAGTTCAATACAGTCTGTTGTCAAAAAAATGCAGGTGGATTGTATTTGCCATCTACATGTTTGGAGGAGTGTATGAACTTAGCGGAAGCCGCTCACCCAGTGAATGCACGCAATGCGATAGCTGTGCGCCTTCTTTTCTGAAGCCGCGGCCGCTTGGGTGATATGCATGGGTACTTGTTTCATGTGTTTTTAAGTTATGCTCTCTTTGTTTTTTTCTTCGGCAAAGGTAATGAAATATTGCATATTTCCCAAATATTTATAGTAAAATCTGGCGTTGTTGGGGATGGAAAAGGATGTTATATTATAATATATGGTGTAAGGCCGTCTTGCTTTTGCAATGAGGCAGGTTTCGCGTCTGACTTTGGTGCGTTAAGGATGTTTTATGCTTGGTCTGTGTCTGACTTTCTGCTTTTTTGATGGTGGAACGGTCGAAGTGCTTCCCGTGCGGATGCTTGAAAGAATTTGAGTCGAGTCTTGCCGTTTTCTGAAAAAATCTGAGTATATTTGCAGAATCAATTGATATCATCATTTTAGAACATTATATGCAGGAAAAAATCATTATTCTTGACTTTGGTTCACAGACTACGCAGCTTATTGGCCGTCGTGTCCGTGAGCTGAACATGTATTGCGAGATTGTTCCTTACAACAAGTTCCCTCATGACGATCCTTCGGTGATAGGGGTTATCCTCTCGGGTAGTCCTTTCTCTGTGTACGATGAAAAGGCGTTTAAGGTAGACCTGGCCGGCATTCGGGGTAAATATCCTATCCTTGGCATTTGTTATGGTGCGCAGTTTATGGCTTATACCAATGGCGGGAAGGTGGAACCGGCAAATACGCGTGAGTATGGTCGTGCGCATTTGACGGAGTTTGACCATGAGAATCCTTTGCTGAAAGGTGTACGCGACAATTCCCAAGTGTGGATGAGTCATGGCGATACGATAACGGCCATTCCCGAAAACTTTGAAATAATCGCTTCTACCGATAAGGTAGCTGTTGCTGCTTATCAGGCAAAAGGGGAAAAGTTGTGGGGAGTTCAGTTCCATCCGGAGGTGTTCCATACGGAAGACGGTACGCTGCTGCTGAAAAATTTTGTGGTTGACATCTGTGGCGGAAAGCAGGACTGGAGCGCAGCTTCGTTTATAGAGACTACAGTGGCCCAACTGAAAGAGCAGCTTGGCAGCGACAAGGTGGTGCTCGGATTGAGCGGAGGAGTAGATTCGTCGGTGGCGGCGGTGTTGCTCAACCGGGCTATTGGCAAAAATCTGACATGTATCTTTGTTGATCATGGGATGCTGCGCAAAAACGAGTTCAAGAATGTGCTGCATGATTATGAATGCTTGGGGCTGAATGTGATTGGTGTGGATGCAAGCCAGAAATTCTTTGCTGAACTGGCCGGTGTGACTGAGCCTGAACGCAAGCGTAAGATTATAGGAAAGGGCTTTATCGATGTGTTCGACGAAGAGGCTCATAAGATAAATGATGTGAAATGGCTGGCTCAGGGTACTATTTATCCTGATTGCATCGAATCCTTGTCCATTACCGGAACTGTCATCAAGAGCCATCATAATGTGGGCGGACTGCCTGAAAAGATGAACTTGAAGCTTTGCGAACCGCTCCGCCTGCTGTTTAAGGATGAGGTTCGCCGCGTCGGCCGTGAGTTGGGCATGCCCGAACATCTGATAACCCGCCATCCGTTCCCGGGTCCGGGACTGGCTGTGCGTATTCTGGGTGATATTACGCCGGAAAAGGTACGTGTGCTTCAGGATGCCGACGACATCTTTATCCAAGGTCTGCGCGACTGGAAGGTGAAGGATGCCGATGGAAACGAGACTTCGCTTTACAATCAGGTATGGCAGGCAGGCGTGATTCTGCTTCCTGTACAGAGCGTGGGTGTGATGGGCGACGAGCGTACTTACGAACGTGCCGTTGCTCTGCGTGCCGTGACAAGTACCGATGCCATGACTGCCGACTGGGCGCATCTGCCTTACGACTTCATGGCCAAGGTTTCAAACGATATCATAAACAAAGTGAAGGGCGTGAATCGCGTTTGCTATGACATTTCGTCGAAGCCGCCTGCCACAATCGAGTGGGAATGACACGTTTTGTGTAAGGCGGATTATACAGATTTCATGCGGTTCCCTTTCATGGGAGAGCCGTGAAGTCTGTGTAATCCGCTTTTGTTTTGACATTATTTAGATGACCTTTATTTAAACTGAAATTATAGACCCGATGGATTTTTCTACGATACTTTCAAATTTGAAGATACAGCAACTTAATGCCATGCAGCAGGCATCTGTCGGCGCATGGGAAGAGGGGAATGACATTGTTCTGCTTTCGCCTACCGGTTCGGGCAAGACTCTGGCTTATCTTTTGCCCTTGGTCAGTTCGCTGAAAAGCGGTGTAAAGGGAGTGCAGGCCGTGGTGCTGGTTCCCTCGCGTGAGCTTGCCTTGCAGACCGAGCAGGTATTTAAGGCGATGGGTACAGGCTTTGCGGCGATGAGCTGCTATGGAGGACGCCCGGCTATGGAGGAGCATCGGGTGATGAAGAGCCTTTGTCCGTCTGTGATTATAGGCACTCCGGGGCGAATGAATGACCATCTGGGGAAGCAGAACATTGATGCTTCTACAGTCAGCCTGTTGGTTATCGACGAGTTTGACAAGTGTCTGGAGTTCGGATTCCAGGAAGAGATGGCGGAAGTCATCGGCAAGCTCCCCCGGTTGAAGCGCCGTTTCCTGCTTTCGGCTACCGATGCAGAAGAGATTCCCCGCTTTACGGGGCTGAACCGCATTGCACGGCTGGATTTTCTGCAGGGGGAACAGTCGGGAAGATTACGGATATATCAGGTTTTGTCCCCGGTGAAAGACAAGCTTGATACCTTGTATAAATTGCTTTGCTGCCTGGGAAGCGAGTCGGTGCTGGTATTCTGCAACCACCGCGAAAGTGTAGACCGGGTGGGAAGCTACCTGCGTTCGATGAAAGTGTATTGTGAAACATTCCACGGCGGCATGGAGCAGGACGACCGTGAGCGTGCCTTATATAAGTTTCGAAATGGAAGCTGCTCGGTTTTCATCTCTACCGACCTTGCCGCACGCGGGCTTGACATTCCGTTCATACGGCATATCGTTCATTATCATCTGCCCATATCAGAGGACGGATTCATCCATCGTAACGGACGTACGGCACGCTGGGATGCTGAGGGAAGTGCTTATGTCATTCTTCATCCGGAAGAACGGATGCCCGATTATGTACATCCCGCCCCCGAAACGTATGTGCTTCCCGAAACCATTCCCGCCCCGGCTTTGCCTGACTATGTTACGCTTTATGTGGGAAAAGGCAAGAAGGACAAAATAAATAGGGTAGACATCGTGGGATTTCTGTCAAAAAAAGGAAATTTAGGGCGCGAAGACATCGGGAAGGTAGATGTAAAAGACCATCACGCCTTTGTGGCCGTGTCGCGGAAGAAGGCCAATCAAGTGTTAAAGTTGGTGCGGAATGAGAAAATTAAAGGGGTAAAGACTTTGATAGAACTGGCAAAATGATAATTTTGTATTTGCAGCTTCTTTTGTTCCGTCGATAAGAGAAAGCTGGCGAGCAGTCGCTCTGAACCGAAATCCGGGCGAAAGGGATATTTTGCGTGTTGATGTCAAAATGTAATCAAACAAAGACTGTTTGAAGGTAAAGTGAAAGAGATACAGGGCGGGTTGATGTAAATTTATTATGAAATCTTTTGGAAGTCTAAAAATAATCACTAAATTCGCAGATGTGATATTTAGAACTGATTGTTAAACCAAAACAAACTTCCAATGAAAAAACATAATTTTAATGCGGGACCATCTATATTGCCTCGCGAGGTAATCGAAAAGACAGCTCAGGCTATACTTGATTTCAACGGTTCGGGACTTTCGCTGATGGAGATTAGTCACCGCGCTAAAGACTTCCAGCCGGTGGTGGACGAGGCTGTAGCCTTGTTTAAAGAACTTCTGAACATTCCGGAAGGCTATTCGGTATTGTTCTTGGGTGGGGGAGCAAGCTTGGAGTTCTGTATGGTTCCCTATAATTTCCTTGAAAAAAAGGCCGCTTATCTGAATACGGGTACGTGGGCAAAGAAAGCAATGAAGGAAGCCAAAGGTTTCGGCGAGGTGGTTGAAGTCGCTTCTTCGGCAGATTCGGGTTACACTTTCATTCCGAAAGGTTATGAAGTGCCTGCTGATGTGGACTATTTCCATATTACGACCAACAACACGATTTATGGTACGGAGCTTCATGCCGATCCTCAGGTGGAAGTGCCGATGGTGGCAGATATGTCTTCCGATATATTCTCGCGTCCGGTTGATGTCTCCAAATACATCTGTATTTATGGCGGTGCGCAAAAAAATCTGGCTCCTGCCGGCGTTACTTTTGTCATAGTGAAGAATGATGCTGTAGGTAAGGTTTCCCGCTATATCCCTACGATGCTGAACTACCAGACCCATATCGAAAAAGGTTCAATGTTCAATACTCCTCCGGTTGTGCCTATTTATGCCGCCCTGCAGACCTTGCGTTGGCTGAAAGCCCAAGGTGGAGTGGAAGAGATGCAGCGTCGGGCCAAGCAGCGTGCCGATATGCTGTATGCGGAGATAGACCGCAACAAGCTGTTCCGTGGCACGGTAACTGCGCACGAAGACCGTTCGTATATGAATATTTGCTTTGTAATGGCTGATGAATATAAAGACTTGGAAGCCGATTTCCTGAAGTTCGCTACCGAAAAAGGTATGGTAGGCATCAAAGGACACCGCTCGGTAGGAGGTTTCCGCGCATCCTGTTACAATGCGATGCCGGTAGAGAGTGTGCAGGCCTTGATTGACTGTATGCAGGAATTTGAAAAGAATCATTAAAATCTAAGCGTATGAAAGTATTGGTTGCAACCGAAAAGCCGTTTGCCAAGATTGCCGTAGACGGGATTCGTAAGGTAACGGAGGAAGCAGGCTATGAATTGGCCTTGCTGGAGAAATATACGGATAAGGCTCAGCTGTTGGACGCGATAAAGGATGCCGATGCGGTCATTGTCCGCAGTGACATTATTGACACAGAAGTGCTCGATGCGGCAAAAGAGCTTAAGATAGTCGTGCGTGCGGGTGCAGGGTATGACAATGTAGACCTTGAGGCAGCTACGGCTCACGGTGTGTGTGTGATGAATACTCCGGGGCAAAACTCGAATGCCGTTGCCGAACTTGCTTTTGGCCTGATGATTATGGCTGTACGTAATTTCTACGACGGGAAGTCAGGCTCGGAACTGAAAGGAAAGAAGCTGGGTATCCATGCTTATGGCAATGTGGGCCGCAATGTTGCCCGTATAGCCAAGGGAATCGGCATGGAAATTTATGCTTATGATGCCTACTGCCCGAGAGAGGTGATGGAGGCCGACGGGATTATTCCGGTGGATTCGGCCGAAGCCCTATATGAGACTTGCAATGTTGTCTCCCTTCATATTCCTGCTACGGCAGAGACGAAAGGCTCCATCAATTATGAGTTGGTAAACCGCATGCCGAAGAACGGACTGTTGGTCAATACAGCTCGCAAGGAAGTGATAAACGAAGCCGATTTGCTCCGCTTGATGCATGACCGTCCTGACTTGAAATATGTGACCGACATTATGCCGGTGCATCATGCCGAATTTGCCGAACAGTGTCCGGGCCGTTATTTCTCTACGCCGAAGAAGATGGGGGCGCAGACTGCCGAAGCCAATATCAATGCGGGCATTGCAGCAGCCCGGCAGATTGTAGGATTCTTGAAGGACGGGTGTGAGAAGTTCCGTGTAAACAAATAAAGGAAACGGGATATTGATTGCCTGGTTGTTGTGGAAGTGAAGAGTCTGCGGGGAAAGCAGCCTCTTTACTTCCATGATAAGGAGAGGATATAATTATACCTATGAGTACCTTTATTAAGATTTTGATAGGATTTGTCTTGGGAGTGGCCTTTGTTGTCTTTGCAAGAAAGGAGCTTGGAGATTTTCCGGAGGAGAGGCCTTTGGTTTCACCGAATCCCGAACGTGTCGTTCAGGCTTTTGAGCTTTCTACGAAAAAGGGCATAAGGAAGTTGCATACTTATATGTCTAAAGATTCCGTGCAGATTTTGATGGGACGCCCTGATGCAGTTGATGTGCGTACCAGTCAGTCGACCGTTTATGAGGTTTGGAAATACAGAGGCTGTAATAGGGTCATGGATGAATTTACTTTAAGATTTGAAAACGGTGAGTTGATGTCTGTAGACCAATATAGAGAATAAGGGGAATGATAGGAAGGAAACATTAAATCTTGGATATAATATGGTAAAGGTAAAACCTTTCAGGGGGATACGGCCTCCGAAAAGTCTGGTGGAGCAGGTGGCATCGCGTCCGTATGATGTGTTGAACTCTGCCGAAGCCCGTGAAGAGGCAAAAGATAATGAGAAGTCACTCTATCATATCATCAAGCCTGAGATTGATTTTCCGGTAGGAACAGACGAACATGATCCGCGGGTATATGAAAAGGCTGCGGAGAATTTCCGGAAGTTTCAGGACAAAGGATGGCTTGTGCAGGATGAAAAGCCGTGTTATTACGTATATGCGCAGACGATGGACGGTAAGACGCAGTATGGTTTGGTGGTGGGAGCTTATGTGCCTGATTATATGAACGGGTGCATAAAGAAGCACGAACTGACCCGTCGGGACAAGGAGGAAGACCGCATGAAGCATGTCCGCGTGAATGATGCAAATATCGAGCCTGTGTTTTTCGCTTATCCGGAGAATGCTGAACTGGATGCGGTTGTGGCCAGATACATACAGAAAGAGCCGGAATACGATTTCGTGGCTCCGGGAGACGGCTTCAGACATACGTTTTGGATTATTGACCGAGATGAAGACATCGAGGCCATAACCCGGGCGTTTGAGAAGATGCCTGCCATGTATATAGCAGACGGACATCACCGCAGCGCGGCGGCGGCATTGGTTGGAGCGGAAAAAGCCGCCCAGAATCCTGACCATCGTGGCGATGAAGAATATAATTATTTTATGGCGGTATGTTTCCCGGCCGGCCAGCTTACCATCATCGATTACAATCGTGTGGTGAAGGATTTGAACGGACTTACTCCGCAGCAGTTTGTTGAAGCGCTGGCCAAACATTTTGTGGTGGAGGAAAAGGGGGCGGAAGTATACAAGCCTGTCTGTTTGCACAACTTTTCGCTTTATGTGGACGGGAAATGGTATAGTCTGACTGCCAAGCCGGACACTTATGATGACAGCGATCCGATTGGCGTGCTTGATGTGACGATTTCTTCGCGCCTGATTCTGGACGAGATATTGGGCATTAAGGATTTGCGCTCTGACAAGAGGATTGATTTTGTGGGCGGTATCCGTGGATTGGGCGAACTGAAAAAACGGGTAGACAGCGGTGAGATGGCGATGGCACTGGCGTTGTATCCTGTTTCGATGAAGCAGCTGATGGATATTGCCGATACGGGAAACATCATGCCGCCTAAGACTACGTGGTTTGAACCGAAGCTGCGCTCGGGACTGGTTATTCATAAGCTGAGTTGAGCGCGGGGGCGGGAAGGGATTGGCCGCGGTGGCCTTTCTCACCGCTCATTGTCATACTTCCGGTATATACGGTGCAACGGTGGGGTTTGCGTGAACCCTTGCGGATTTTGCTCTGTATATGCCGGTTTTTTATGCCGGTGATACGGAGGTTTCGTCAGGGTCAGAAGTCCGTATCACCGGCATGATGCAGTATTTTTCCCGTTTGTCTGTGTGTGGCAGGTCATGCATTCCGGAGGTTGCCTAAAGGATGCCCTTCACCGTTTCAAGCATTCCCTTGTTGCGGATGCTGTCCAAATCGGTCTTGACGGCGGCCGTCAGTCCCGGAATCCGGTTCAGGTCTTCTTTCCAGACGGATGTTGCACCCAATACGCCCTCTGCAATCTTCTGCATGTCGTTTGTCGCCCACAGTTCTTTCAGCAGCTCCATGATTTCGGGTGCGTCGTTCGGCCGGATTTCAGCGCCGTCGGCCCGCGTTCCGCCCTTATAATAAGTGATGATGGCCGCCAGTCCCAATACGAGGCCTTGGGGAAGTCTGCCTTTTCGTGCCAGAAAAGTCTTCAGTCCCGGCAGGTCGCGCGTCTGATACTTGGAGAAAGAGTTAAGCATGATAGAGGTAACCTGATGGTCGATAAAGGGATTGCTGAAGCGTTCCAGCACATCACGGGCAAATTGCTCAAGCTCGGCTTTCGGCAGGTCAAGCGTTTCCATCAGTTCGTCAAACATTACCTTGTGAATGTAGCGGCCTATTACGCTGTGCCGGCAGGCATCGCGCACGATGTCGATGCCCGACAGATAGGCCACGGGCGACAAAACGGTATGCGGGCCGTTGAGCAGTGTCACCTTACGCTCGTGATAGGGTGCTTCCGACTCTACAAACCGCACGTTCAGCCCTGCCTTGTCGGCCGGAAACTCGGCGGCAACCGACTGTGGTGCCTCGATAATCCACAGGTAGAATACTTCAGCCTGCACCACCAGGTTATCGTCATATCCCAGTCTGGCCTTGATGTCGTCGATGTCTTTATAGGGGAATCCCGGCACGATGCGGTCTACCAGTGTGGCGTATATCCTGCAAGCGTTTTCAAACCACTGCTTGAACTCTTCGCCCAGCTGCCACAATCCGATATATTGTAGGATGATTTCCTTCAGTTTGTGCCCGTTCTGGAAAACCAGTTCGCAGGGGAAAATGATTACTCCCTTGTCCGGGTCGCCCTTGAAGGCTTGGAAACGGTGATAAAGCAGTTGCGTCAGCTTTCCCGGATAGGACGCGGCCGGAGTGTCATCCAGACGGCAGGAGGGGTCGAAGGCGATGCCGGCCTCGGTGGTATTTGAAATGATGAAGCGAATGTCGGGCTGTTCCGCCAGTTTCAGGAAGTCGGCGAACTGTGTGTAAGGGTTCAGCGCCCGGCTGACCACATCTATTTTTGTCAGACTGTTGACGGTCTGTCCCTTGTCCAGGCCTTGAAGGTTGACATGATACAGGCAGTCTTGCGCGGTTAAAGTGTCAAGAGAACCTTTTTCTCTGGGCTTTACGATGACCACATTGCCGTTGAAATCTGTTTTTTCGTCCATCATCTGGATAATCCAGTCTGTGAAAGCACGCAAAAAGTTGCCTTCTCCAAATTGGATGACCTTTTCAGGACGTGCGGTTTTTCCCGCCGTTTCTTTGTTTAATGCCTTCATGATTGTAGAATCGTTTAAATCTTTATGCGCAAATGTACTGATTTTTTTTGTTATTACGCAGAAAATTTCTATTTTCGTGTTCGATAACGATGCACCGATACCGGCATCATAAGCCGAAATATAACAGAGTAAAAACACATTAAATACATACCTTTATGAAAAAGTTCATGGATGAAAATTTCCTGTTGCAGACAGAAACAGCCCAGGATTTGTATCACAATCATGCAGCCAAGTTGCCTATCATTGATTACCATTGCCATCTCAGTCCGCAGATGGTGGCCGAAGACCACCGTTTCAAGTCGATAACGGAGATTTGGCTGGGGGGAGACCATTATAAGTGGCGGGCAATGCGCTCGAACGGCGTGGCCGAACGTTATTGCACAGGCAGTGATACCACCGATTGGGAGAAGTTTGAAAAATGGGCGGAAACCGTGCCCTATACTTTTCGCAATCCACTTTATCACTGGACACACCTTGAACTGAAGACGGCGTTTGGCATAGAAAAGGTTTTGAACCCTGAGACTGCGCGCGACATCTATGACGAATGCAATGCCAAGCTTGCAACTCCCGAATATTCGGCCCGAAACCTGATGCGCCGCTATCATGTGGAGACCGTCTGCACGACCGATGACCCGGTTGACTCATTGGAATATCACATTGCCACACGTGAAAGCGGATTTGAAATCAAGATGCTTCCCACGTGGCGTCCGGACAAAGCCATGGCGGTGGAGGTATCTGCCGACTTCCGTGCCTATGTGGAAAAGCTGGGCGAAGTCAGCGGCGTGACTGTTTCTTCTTTCGACGACATGGTTGATGCCTTGCACAAGCGTCATGAGTTTTTTGCCGAGCAGGGTTGCAAGCTGTCCGACCACGGCATTGAAGAGTTTTATGCGGAAGACTATACGGACGAAGAAATCAGGAGCATCTTCAATAAGGTATATGGCGGCAAGGAATTGACGCGTGAAGAAGTGCGCAAGTTCAAGTCGGCCATGCTGATAATTTTCGGTGAAATGGATGCAGAGACCGGATGGACCCAACAATTCCATTACGGAGCATTACGTAACAACAATACCAAGATGTTTCACCGGTTGGGGCCCGATACCGGATTTGATTCTATCGGTGAATTTGCGACGGCCACCTCGATGGCAAAGTTCCTTGACCGCCTGAACAGTGAAGACAAGCTGACAAAAACCATCCTGTATAACCTCAATCCGTGTGCAAATGAAGTGCTTGCTACGATGGCGGGCAATTTCCAGGACGGGTCGATGCCTGGAAAGATACAGTTTGGCGCAGGGTGGTGGTTCCTTGACCAGAAGAACGGTATGGAAAAGCAGATGAATGCCTTGTCTTTGTTGGGGCTGTTGAGCCGTTTTGTGGGTATGCTGACAGACTCCCGTTCTTTCTTGTCTTATCCGCGGCATGAGTATTTCCGCCGTACATTGTGCAATCTGTTGGGCAATGATGTGGAGAACGGGGAAATTTCGGAATGCGAGATGTATCGTGTGCGTCAGATGGTAGAAGACATCTGTTATTATAATGCCCGAAACTATTTCGGTTTCTGATTTATGCTAAATGAAAAAGGCGGACAGGCAAGGTAAAAAGCCTGTCCGCCTTTTGCTATGAAGACCGGATGACTGTTTCTGCCGCAAAATCAAGGCGGAAGTCTGATTTGCCCAACCGTCTCAAAGCGGATGGTTGCCAGTCCGGAAAAGGCTTTTCTGCTGAAATCATCACTTTTGCGAACATTAAATGTAGCGAATATGGAAACCAAGATAAGGCTTGCCTTGGAAAGCGAACGGGAGGCCATTGCCCGTTGCATAGCCGAAGGATTTGAGCGGGATTTTTCTCTGTTCAGCAAAGATACTGATAAGGTGACTGCCGCGCTGGTGCCAGGCATTGTGCCGCGCCGCTTTTATGTGGCCGAGCGGGGACAGGAGATAGTAGGGGTGGCAGGCATTTCGGACAGTACGGAAAGAGCCGTATATACGGACGCCAGGGCTTTGAGAATAAACTTCGGATTCTGGAAAGGCTTGTTGGCCAAGCTTGTGTTGAAGCTGGAATTCGAGGGCCGATTGCCTTATCCTCCGACAACCGGTTTCATTGAATTTGTTGCGGTCAGAAAAGTGTATCGCCGTCGGGGAATTGCTTCCCTTCTGCTGCAAGAAAGTATGGTAAAGGCAGGTTATCAGGAATATGCGTTGGATGTGATGGCAGAGAATGTCTCCGCCAGAAACTGTTATGAAAAGTTGGGTTTCCATGCGTTTAAATCGGCGGGGAAGAAAGTGTTTATGCGGTTGGAAAGACCGCATGCGGTTTAATGTTAAGTCATAGCTCTATGGCATCGCCGCATCCCATATAGCTGATGGCCTTGCCCATTTCTTTTGCCAATATCTCATATTGCGCCGTTCCCGTGCAGTGCATGGTAAAGTAACGGCAACCGGTGTGTGCTAACAGTTTTTCGGCCAGAGCGTGTATAAACTCCGCTTCGCTTGCCTTCGTCAGTCCGTTTTTTACCAAGTGCATTCCTGCAAAGACATGGGTGAAAGGGCAGCTTGCCACTTGCATGCCTTTCCGCATGATGTTTACAATGCCGCTGTGCGCACATCCGGCAAAGAGAACGGTCTTTTTTCCTTCTCTGACAATGAGGCTCTGTTCGTGGCGGAAGTCATCGTTTACATTCTTTTCCGGCCCGAAAAGCAGTCTGTTTCCGGTCGGTTTCAGGCAGTCTCCGTCTGCTCCGGAGAACAAAGCGATGTCGTTGTCTATACGAGTCTTGTCCGTACAGAATTCTAATCTGTCATTCCTTTCCAGTTCCCGGTCGATGCCGATGTATTTCAGGCCGTCTTCACGCAGCGAGTAATGCGGCTCAAAAGCGTATGGACTGATGTAGACTTTTGCCTTGTCATTCAATTCAAGGAAAGTGCGGAGTCCGCCGCAGTGGTCGTAATGTCCGTGCGATACGACCGCCATGTCTATATCTGTAAGATTGATGCCTAATTTTGTTGCATTGTCTGCAAAGAGCCTGCGCTGTCCCATGTCGAATAGGATTTGCCGTCCATCATTCAGACGGATATGCAGGCTCAGCCCATGCTCTGTGGGTAATCCTGTCCGGCTTGTATTTTCTACTAATGATGTTATTTTCATGTGTTGCGAGTCATTCTGAATTTCTTCTGGCCAGCCAACAGCCTTCTTCGTGCAGGTTGATGATGCCTGCGGCCTGCAGGTAAGCATCAACGGCAGTGTTGCCCACGAATTTCATCCCCTTTGCCGGAGATTTTTGGGTACGATGCCAGACAGCGGAGAGGTGATAGCCCTGTCTTAAATGCCTATTTCCATATGTAAAGCTTCATATGTAGCGTTCGAACGAACCATATTCTCTTTGTTTATTTTGGAATGCCCGTGCAATTGGCTACGTTTGCTCAGGATGTACTCCCATGAAAGCTTGGCTTGGAGTGATTCAAGCAGGAGCATATCGAAAAGCTTGTCGTCTCATACATTGGCATGCCTCATTCATGATTGTAGCAGGAACATAGGCGGGATTGTTTAAGTCTCACCATTGGCACCGTTGTCTGCTTTCCGTTGTGGTCATGTATCAGGCTATGCCTAAAAGTTCGATTTCAAATATCAGTGTGGAGCCGCCAGGTATGCCCGGTTGTGAGATTTTACCGTAGCCCATCTCTGCCGGAATGTAAACTTCCCACTTGTCGCCCACGCACATCTGCTGCATGGCGATAATCCATCCTTCGATAAGATCGCAAAGGCGGATAGCCAACGGTGCGCCGTTACGGCTGCTGTCAAACTGTTGCCCGTCGATTGTCCACCCGGTGTAGTGGGCGGTCACTATGCTGCGCGGGTTCGGATGTCTGCAGTCGGTCTTCCCTTCTGTTAAGACTCGATAATAAACGCCTTTTGAAAGGGCATTAACTCCTTTTTCCTGCGATTTCTGCAAAAGCCATTCTTTGTTGGCTTGCGCGTATTCTTTTTTATTCATGCCGTATTATGTTGTCTCTTTTTAAGAAATCGGTTGAATGCTTCCCTTTAATAAATCAGTTTTTCTTTATTGCCGAGCCTGTGAATGAAGTCAATGGCTTTCTTGGTGCATGGACAGGGATGTACATCGGAAGCAAAGATGCCGTGAGAAATAAAGCCGTATAAATTGCCTGCAATAACGGTCAAATAAAAAAGAGGATGCCTCAAAAATATCTTGAGACAGCCTCTTTTGTCTTTCCACCTCACGGCTTCCGTACACCCTCAGGGACTCGAACCCTGGACCCACTGATTAAGAGTCAGTTGCTCTACCAACTGAGCTAAGAGTGCATCCACTATAAATTTGTCAAATTTCCTTCGTACACCCTCAGGGACTCGAACCCTGGACCCACTGATTAAGAGTCAGTTGCTCTACCAACTGAGCTAAGAGTGCATTTTCTTTTCCTTAATGAGAGGTTCCTGGCGGATTCGAACCGCCGTACGCGGTTTTGCAGACCGCTGACTAAGCCACTCATCCAAGGAACC
>CALUJA010000006.1 GCA_944320845.1 uncultured Phocaeicola sp. | reverse complement strand
AAATCCGCTTTTCTTTGCGTTTTCCGATTTTTCGGCTTGTCATCATTTGACACCGTAACAACTCTGATATTAAGTCGCTTAGCGTCATTTCTCCCGTTTTTCGAGGTTATTCCAGAGATTTTTTATAACTTTGTCTTTTGAACTTAAAAGCTGTATGAATTTTCTCGAATTGGTTAAGGCCCGCTATTCGGTGCGTAACTACGAGCATCGGGCGGTGGAACAGGAAAAACTGGACTATATCATGGAGTGCGTACGCCTTTCTCCCTCGGCGGTGAACTGTCAGCCCTGGCGTTTTGCCGTGGTGACGGAGCCGGACAGACTTGCTTCGCTGAAGCGCGCCTATTCGCGGGAGTGGATTCAAAGCGCCCCGTGCATCATTGTGGCCTGTGGAAATCACGCGGAAGCATGGCATCGCAAGTCGGACAATAAAGACCATACGGATGTGGATGTGTCGATAGCCGTGGAACATCTGTGCCTTGCTGCGGCGGAAATAGGTCTGGGCACGTGTTGGGTATGTAATTTCGATACCGAATGCTGCCGTGAAGCGATGGGCTTGCCTGATGAACTTGAGCCGATAGCCCTGATACCGCTGGGATATCCTGCCGACAAGACAGTGCCCGAAAAGAAGCGTAAGGACTTAAAAGACATTCTTTTGTAGCTCCGGACGGCGGAGCCGAAGAAGGATGCCTTTTCCGTAACGGAGGCAAGGCATCCTTTTTTTATTTTCAGAAATAGAAATATCAAGAGATTTAACGGGTTTTAGAAGTTTTGTTTAGGTAAATTCCGTACTTTTGGACAGCTCTAAAAGAGTGTTCTTTACACACATAAAATCATGTGAATATGGAAAACATAGGATTAGGATTATTATTGATGGTGGTTGGAATGGCTACCGTTTTCGTAATTCTTCTCATTATCATTTGGCTGAGCCAGGGGCTGATTGCTTTGGTCAACAAGGTTGCTCCTGAAGAGGCGTTGAAAAAGCCGGTCGACCGGAATCCTTCTACGGATGCCGGGGCAATGGATGCGATTAAGGCCGCTGTAAATATCCTGACGGCAGGCAAAGGCCAGGTGATAAAAGTAGAGAAGTTGCGTTAAGTTAACAAGAAAAACACATGTATCAGTCATGGAAAGAGAAGTAAAGTTTAGTCTGGTGTTCCGCGATATGTGGCAAAGTGCCGGAAAGTATGTTCCGCGTGTAGACCAGTTGGTAAAAGTAGCCCCGGCGATTATTGAAATGGGGTGTTTCGCCCGCGTTGAAACAAACGGGGGAGGGTTTGAACAAGTAAATCTGCTGTTTGGCGAAAATCCGAACAAAGCTGTCCGACAGTGGACAAAGCCGTTTCACGAAGCGGGGATACAGACGCACATGCTGGACCGTGCCTTGAACGGATTGCGCATGAGCCCGGTTCCGGCAGATGTTCGCAAGCTGTTTTATAAGGTGAAGAAGGCGCAAGGCACGGATATAGCCCGCACATTCTGCGGTTTGAACGATGTGCGCAACATTATTCCTTCTATCGGCTATGCTCACGATGCCGGAATGATTTCGCAGTGTTGCCTCTGCATCACCTATTCACCGATTCATACCGTAGCATATTACCTGGATATGGCGAAGAAGCTCATTGATGCCGGTTGCGATGAAATCTGCATCAAGGATATGGCAGGCATCGGCCGTCCGGTATTCTTGGGCAAGATTGTTGCGGGCATCAAGAAAATCAAGGATATAACCATTCAATACCACTCACATGCCGGGCCGGGATTCAACATGGCTTCTATTCTGGAAGTCTGCAAGGCAGGTTGCGACTACGTGGATGTGGGCATGGACCCGCTGTCTTGGGGTACCGGCCATGCCGATGTAATCAGCGTGCAGGCCATGCTGAAGGATGCGGGATTCAAAGTGCCTGAGATAAACATGCAGGCCTATATGAAGGTGCGTTCGCTTATTCAGGAGTTTATGGACGATTTCTTAGGCCTGTATATCAGTCCGCGCAACCGTCTGATGAATTCCCTGCTGATTGGTCCGGGATTGCCCGGAGGAATGATGGGCAGCCTGATGGCCGACCTCGACAGCAACCTGGAGTCCATCAACAAATACAAGGCAAAGCGCAATCTCCCGTTTATGACACAGGACGAACTCTTGATAAAGCTTTTTGATGAAGTGGCGTACGTTTGGCCGCGCGTGGGTTATCCGTGTCTGGTAACTCCGTTCAGCCAGTATGTAAAGAATCTGGCGCTGATGAATGTCATCCAGATGGAAAAAGGCAAGGAGCGCTGGGGCATGATTGCCGACGATATCTGGGATATGATATTGGGCAAGGCAGGACAGCTTCCGGGAAAACTGGCTCCGGAAATCGTGGAAAAGGCGGAGCGCGAAGGGCGCAAGTTCTTTACCGGAAACCCGCAGGACAATTATCCCGACCAGCTGGAGAAATACCGCCAGATGATGTGGGAGAAGAAGTGGGATACCGGCGAGGATGATGAGGAACTCTTTGAGTATGCCATGCATCCGGCACAGTATGAGGCCTATAAGAGCGGAAAGGCGAAAGCCGACTTTTTGGAAGATGTCCAGAAGCGTCGTGCCGCAAAAGAAGAGGAACACATGGCAAACGAGCCTACAAAAGTGCTGACTGTCGATGTAAACGGCCAGGCTTATCGGGTTACGGTGGCTTTCGGCGATGTGAATCCGGCCACTCTGTCTGCCGGTCAGGCTGCGGCTCCTGCATCAGAAGGCGGCGCGGTTCATGCGGGAGAAGGGAAAGAGGTGCTTTCTCCGCTCGAAGGCAAGTTCTTCCTGACCAAGAATGCACAGGAAACTCCGGTGAAGGTCGGTGACAAGGTAAATAAGGGTGATGTAATCTGTTATATCGAAGCGATGAAGACATACAATGCCATCAGCGCGGAATTCAGCGGGACGGTTACCGCCATTTGTTTCAATGCGGGCGACGCCGTATCAGAAGATGACATATTAATGAAGATATTATAATGGAAGATATATTTGAAAGACTATATGACATGACCGCATTCAGCAATATCGTGGCTGACCCGCGGTTCCTTATCATGTATGCCATAGCCTTCATCCTGCTTTATCTGGGAATAAAGAAGCAGTATGAGCCTCTGCTGTTGGTTCCGATTGCCTTCGGGGTTTTGCTGGCCAATTTCCCGGGTGGCGAGATGGGCGTAATCCAGGCGGATGAAAACGGCATGGTCATGGTAAACGGTGTGATGAAGAACATTTGGGAGATGCCTTTGCATGAGATTGCTCATGAATTGGGCCTGATGAACTTCATTTATTATATGCTGATTAAGACGGGATTTTTGCCGCCCATTATCTTTATGGGTGTAGGTGCGCTGACCGACTTCGGCCCGATGCTGCGCAATCTGCGTCTTTCCATATTCGGAGCGGCTGCCCAGTTGGGTATCTTTGCCGTTTTGATTATCTCTATCCTGATGGGATTCACTCCTAAGGAGGCTGCCTCTTTGGGAATCATCGGAGGAGCCGATGGCCCGACGGCTATCTTTACCACCATTAAGCTGGCTCCCCACCTGTTGGGCCCGATTGCCATAGCCGCTTATTCCTATATGGCTTTGGTTCCGGTCATTGTTCCCTTGGTTGTCCGCATCTGGTGTACGAAGAAGGAGCTTTCCATCAATATGAAGGAGCAGGAAAAGAAGTATCCGTCGAACACGGAAATCAAGAATCTGCGTGTGTTGAAGATTGTCTTCCCGATAGCATGTACGACTATTGTCGCCTTGTTTGTGCCTACAGCCGTTCCTTTGATTGGTATGCTGATGTTCGGTAATCTGGTGAAGGAAATCGGAAGCAATACTTCCCGCCTGTTTGATGCCGCGTCAAACAGTATCATGAATGCGGCTACGATATTTTTGGGCATTTCCGTAGGCGCTACGATGACGACCGATGCTTTCCTTAACTGGACGACAATCGGCATTGTCATCGGCGGTTTCCTGGCGTTTGCCTTGTCAATCTCCGGCGGTATCCTGTTTGTGAAGGTTGTCAATCTCTTTACAAAGAAGAAAATCAACCCGCTGATTGGTGCTACGGGCCTGAGCGCCGTGCCTATGGCAAGCCGTGTCGCCAATGAGATTGCCCTGAAGTATGACCCGAAGAACCATGTTCTGCAATATTGCATGGCAAGCAACATTTCGGGTGTCATCGGTTCGGCGGTCGCTGCCGGTGTCCTGATTTCTTTCCTGGGATAAGCGAACAGACGGTTTCAGCGTGATAAAGAAGGAGGTTACACCGCCGGAGGCGGGGGATGTAACCTCCTTTTACTGTCTTGTCCGGCGGCGGCACGGCCGGATGCCGCATTGCTGTTTGGCTGGCAAAAGCGCCTTTTCGTTTGTTCATTCCGCTGAAAAGCTATAAATTTGCCTGCAAACAGAATTATACAGATGGGAAAAGGAAAATTAGCGAAGTTCGCGGATATGGCGGCTTATCCGCATGTGTTTGAATACCCGTATTCGGCAGTGGACGACATTCCGTTTGCGATGAAGGGAAACTGGAACCGGGACTTTTTTCGGAATGACAATCCGATTGTGCTGGAGCTTGGATGCGGAAGAGGGGAGTATACGGTAGGACTGGCACGCCGTTATGCCGACAAGAACTTTATCGGGGTGGATATCAAGGGGGCGCGGATGTGGACCGGTGCTACCGAAGCACTGAAAGAGGGGCTGAAGAATGTGGCTTTCCTGCGTACCAACATCGAGATTATCGACCGGTTTTTCGCTCCGGGTGAGGTAAGCGAAATCTGGCTGACCTTTTCCGACCCGCAGATGAAGAAGGCTACCAAGCGGCTCACCTCGACCTACTTTATGGAGCGTTACCGCAAGTTCCTGATTCCCGACGGGATAATCCATCTGAAGACGGACAGCAACTTTATGTTTACCTATACCCGGTGCATGGTTGAAGCCAACCGTCTGCCGGTGGAGTATCAGACAGACGACCTTTATCATTCGGGCATCGACGAAGACCTCAGCATCCGCACGTATTATGAGCAGCAGTGGCTTGACCGCGGACTGAGCATCAAGTACATCAAGTTCCGCCTGCCGAAGGAGGGAGAGCTGCATGAGCCGGAGGTGGAGATAGAGCTGGACGACTACCGCAGCTATAACCGCAGCAAGCGGAGCGGGCTGAAAACAAGCAGATGATTAATTCAATTTGATATGACTCTTTATCCAAAATTGATTCTTGACGCACTGGCAACCGTGCGTTATCCGGGAAACGGAAAGAATATCGTTGAGGCGGAAATGGTTGCCGACAATCTCCGCATTGACGGAATGAAGGTAAGTTTCTCGCTGGTATTTGACAAGCCGACCGACCCCTTCATGAAATCGGTCGTCAAGTCGGCCGAAGCGGCGATACACACGTATGTTTCAAAGGATGTGGAAGTGACAATCGCCACGGAGAGCCGGCAGGCGGCCCGCCCCGAGCCGGGGAAGATGCTTCCGCAGGTAAAGAATGTGATAGCCGTTTCTTCGGGAAAAGGCGGAGTGGGCAAGTCGACCGTTGCGGCTAACCTTGCCGTAGCCTTGTCGAAGTTGGGATATAAGGTAGGTTTGCTGGATGCGGACATATTCGGGCCTTCGGTTCCCAAAATGTTTCAGGTGGAGGACGCCCGTCCGTATGCCGAGACGATTGACGGACGCGATTTGATTATCCCGGTTGAGAAATACGGAATCAAGCTGCTCTCCATCGGTTTTTTCGTTGACCCCGACCAGGCTACACTGTGGCGGGGGGGAATGGCAAGCAATGCCCTGAAACAATTGGTGGGAGACGCCAACTGGGGCGACTTGGACTACTTCATTCTGGATACGCCTCCGGGAACAAGCGACATCCATCTCACCTTGCTCCAGACGCTTGCCATAACTGGAGCGGTGATTGTAAGCACCCCGCAGGAAGTGGCATTGGCTGACGCCCGCAAGGGTATCAATATGTATACGAACGACAAGGTGAATGTGCCGATTTTGGGTCTGGTGGAAAACATGGCATGGTTTACTCCGGCCGAACTTCCTGAAAGCAGATATTATCTTTTTGGCAGGGAAGGGACGAAGCGTTTGGCCGAAGAACTGAATGTTCCCTTATTGGGACAGATTCCTATCGTGCAGAGCATCTGTGAAAACGGCGACAAGGGAACGCCGGCGGCTCTGGATGAAAACTCGGTAACCGGGCAGGCTTTTGTGGAACTGGCGCGCAATGTGGTGGCGCAGACGGAGAAACGCAACGCCGAACTGGCTCCGACAGAGATTGTGCATACGCACAAATAATTTTGTCTCCATATCAAACGACGGTCGGGCCGCGATGAAACCTGGATTTTGCCCTGCCGCATGGATGTAAAGCAATGCCGTGCCTTTGCCGGATATTGATTGGGCGAAGGTGCGGCATTGTTTGTTTTTCTTTATATCCCGTCATGCAAGTGCCGTCGCTGCCGCTGCGTTGGCGCAGCCACAATAGACAAAACCTGGCTGGTCTGGACATCTTGAGGGCATTCATTAGAGAATTAAAGATAAAAAAGGCCCGTTTTCTTTTAAATACAAATTTTTTAGTAATTTTGTAGTGCAAACTGAAGCCGGTTACACGGCTCAAGGGGAAGATTACATTACCTTGGCAATTCGGCACGGCGTGCGCGAGAGCTGCCATGCTGAAAGTAATGGGACGGCTCTTCTTCCCGATACATGACAGAAGCGATTTTTTCATATCTGCGTCCCGTCTTGCAGAATAATTTACAGGGCCTGCCGCCACGCGCGCAGGCTGTAAGGTTATTTGGCAAGATGAAAAAAGAGACTACCATCCGTTCAGGGGCGCGGATTCACAATCCACCTCTTATTCGTAATCAGACAAAAACTTCCGCCCATATTGCCGTGGGTGTGAAGAAGCTCTTCTTTTGCCTTAAACGGGCTGTCAATAACAAATTCTGCACTGTAATTACGAACCAATAAAAATAGCAATGATGAAGTACAAAGATTTAATCCGAACATTCGGCACAGGCTTGCTGGCGGCCGCACTGTGCCTGACAATGACAACTGCCTGTACCGAAGAAAATCCGGCAGGCGATGATACCGAGAACAACGGCGGCGGAGGCTCGGCCGGCGGCGGTACCGAGGACAATGGAGGCGGCGGTTCGACCGGTTCAAATTATAACACCGACTATACCGATGAGGATTTGACTTATGACGAGGCCACTGGCGTTTATACTATCCGTACCGAACGCGGATTGAACGTATGGGCACGGGGTATTTGGGAGAACGGATGTCCGGAAGCCAGTGCTGTGCTGGCTGCTGATATTGTATTAGGCAATGACATGCCGGATTATTGTACGGAAACCCTTACTTGGGAGGCGGTAGACCTCTTGGGTAACATCACGTTCGATGGCGCGGGACACACCATCAGTGGGATGCGCATCGAGAATGACCACAGCAGTCATGGCTTTTTCTGCACGGTAGAGGATGGGGCAAAAGTAATCAACCTTACGGTAGAAGGCAGCATGCGTTACACAGGCGATGATGAAAGCTACCGTGGCGGCGGCATAGCCGGCGAGTGTGACGGCGGGCAGATTGTGAACTGCACTTTCCGGGGAACCATTGACGGCGGAGCGGTGGATGGCGGTTCGAGTCGCACTGCCCTTACTATGGTGGGCGGCATCGTCGGCTATGCTCACAATGGCAGTACGATAAGGAACTGCACCGCCGAAGGTACTTTCACTGCCGGAGGTAGCTTCAGCCAAGTGGGCGGTATTGTAGGGCAGAACTCCATGCAGACGCTGGGGCAAACCGTGAGAGACTGTTATACCACGGAGAATTGCCATGTAACGGGCTCCATGGCCGGAGGCATCGCGGGCTACCTTTACGGCTCGAGCACCGAATTGCGCGACTGTTCGTCGGGAGCGGAAGTTACCGGCCTGTCCAGAGTAGGCGGCATCGTCGGTTTTCTTGAGGGGCGGGGAATCACCGGCTGCCATACAACCGAGACATGCCGCGTGAGTTCGCCCGTATATGCCGGAGGTCTGGTGGGTTGGCTTAGCAGCGGCTGTCTGTCTGGCTGCTATTCCCTTGCCGAAGTTACGGGCACCGAGTCGGAAAGCCGTACAGGCTACGCAGGCGGACTCGTTGGTTTTGGCGATAACGATGAATATATTGTAGGCTGCTACTTTGCCGGAACGGCACAAGCCCCTGTAAAGGCTGGTCCGTTCATCGGTCATCAGAATTACTATGTCTATCAGTCTGCAATCTATGCTTCGGGCCGGGTGCTGATAGACGGGGTTGAAGATCCTTCGCTTACTAATGTTTACTATACCTACATGCCGTCAACATCCACTGAGGTAAGTCTTACCGCGGACGGGAAGCTTGATTGGGAGACAACCACCACCGAGTTGAACAAGCACATTACGGCCTACAACCGAGACAATGTGAAGAAGTGCGAGTATCATTTCGTGCAGACCGACGGAACTTCCAATCCGCCTGCATTGGCCGAAGGCGAACCGGGAGCAAACTGATTGCTGACGGCCCGATACCCCGTCTTTCTGTGGAAGAGACAGTTATAGCCCGCTTGCCGGCAAGGGAGAACCGGCAGGCGGGCTATCATTTTATCAGGAAAGCATGAAGTGTTAAGCATATTTGTCTGCCCGCCGGATGGTCTGAATCAAAGGGAATGGCTTGTTTGGGCAGTGCCGTGGCGGTGAACCGTCCGGCTTCAAGGACGGCCTGCACCCATGCGGTTTCCGTTGGGCGGCGCAGTTTCGGACGATTTCCGCATCAAGTTTGGGGATGCCCGTTCAGAGCGTGCGGATTGGCTCGGGCAAAAAACTTTTTGCCTGCTTCATGTCAGCGCTGGCCCGGTATGAAAACTCACGTTGGCATAAAGAAAAAGTCCCTCCCGAATTGCTTGGGAGGGACTTCCTTATGTTTTCCGGCACATCGGGCTTTGCGATGTGGGCCGTAAGTCGTTTGCATGCTCTTATTTGGCGAAGCTTACCGCGCGTGTTTCGCGGATAACCGTAATCTTGACCTGCCCCGGATAAGTCATTTCATCCTGAATCTTCTTGGCTATCTCGGTCGACAGGCTCTCGGTCTGCTTGTCGTCAATCTTGTCTGCCCCTACGATAACGCGGAGTTCACGGCCAGCCTGGATGGCGTAGGTCTTTGTCACGCCCGGGTAAGACATGGCAAGCTGTTCGAGGTCATTCAGACGCTTGATGTAAGCCTCTACGATTTCGCGGCGTGCACCCGGACGCGCGCCGGAGATGGCATCGCAAACCTGCACGATGGGAGCCAGCAAGCTGGTCATTTCCACCTCGTCGTGATGTGCGCCAATGGCATTGCAGATGTCGGGCTTTTCCTTATATTTTTCTGCAAGCTTCATACCCAGCAGTGCGTGCGGCAGTTCCGGCTCTTCATCAGGCACCTTGCCTATATCGTGCAGCAGGCCGGCACGTTTGGCCTTTTTGGGATTCAGTCCCAATTCTGAAGCCATGACGGCGCAAAGATTGGCCGTTTCGCGCGCATGCTGCAACAGGTTCTGTCCGTAAGAGGAACGGTATTTCATCTTACCGATGATGCGGATAAGTTCCGGATGCAGTCCGTGGATTCCCAAGTCAATCGTGGTGCGCTTTCCCGTCTCGATGATTTCATCCTCTACCTGCTTGCGCACTTTGGCCACCACTTCTTCGATGCGGGCCGGGTGAATGCGTCCGTCGGTAACCAACTGGTGGAGGGCCAAACGGGCAATTTCGCGGCGAACCGGGTCGAATGCGGAAAGCACGATGGCTTCCGGCGTGTCGTCAACGACAATCTCTACGCCCGTAGCGGCCTCAAGCGCGCGGATGTTGCGTCCTTCGCGGCCGATGATTCGTCCCTTTATCTCGTCCGATTCTATATGGAATACCGTAACAGAGTTCTCGATGGCCGTTTCGGCTGCCACACGCTGGATAGACTGGATGACGATGCGCTTCGCTTCACGGTTGGCCGTAAGCTTGGCATCATCCATGATGTCGTTGATATAGGACTGTGCCTGAGTCTTGGCCTCTTCTTTCAGCGACTCTACCAGACGCTCTTTGGCTTCTTCTGCCGAAAGTCCGGAAATGGCTTCCAGTTTGGTCCGCTCCTGCGCCTGAAGATTGTCCAGTTCCTCCTTCTTCTTTTCTACAACGACCAATTGTGCGTCCAGATTCTCCTTGATAGCCTCGGCTTCGTTGCGCTTGCGCTGCAGTTCTTCATTCTTCTGGTTCAAGACCAGCTCGCGCTGTTTCAGCTTATTCTCCGCCTGTTGGATTTTCTGATTGCGTAAAGCCACTTCCTTTTCCAGGTCGGCCTTCTTGTTCAGAAACTTCTCCTTGACTTCCAGCAGCTTGTTTTTCTTGATAACTTCCGCTTCGTTTTCTGCTTCTTTAATAACCGATTCATATTTGGATTTCAGTCCGTACCTGAAAAACAGATATGAAAGAGCCCCTCCGACAAGAAAGGCTACCACCACTAATATAACTGTTGTCATTTCACTTAGGTTTTATATATAAATAAAAACGCACAAACCGTCCGCTGCTTTTGTTCAGCGTTAAGTTTGTGCGTGAATCATTTTCTTTTCTAAACGTTTATTCGCTTTCGCTCCCGGCATGCCGCTCAATCTCTTTCTCCCATTCCTTTATCTTGTCGGTGAAAGGTTTCGTGTCGTTGTTGTCTTTCACCGTTATGTATAGGAACGAGATTTCAAGGGTCGCCATTGCCATAATCCTTTCCGCAGTAAAATCCGGATAGTCTCGGCGGTATTTGTTTAGTGTATTTTTAATCTGTTCGGCGGCATCGCGGTATAGCTTCTCCTCGCTGAGGGGAACGCTGAGCTTAAACAGCTGGTTGCCTACCCACAGACTTATATTCTGTCTATCGTCCATATCCGTATCGTTTTTGTCATTCGTTCAATAAAGCGATACATTTGTCGACTTCACGCACCAGACGCGCCAACCGTTGTTTCGTATCGCGAAGCTCATTGTCGTTGATACTGATTATGCGCGCCATCTTCAGGTTAGTATACTTTTCTTCCAATTCTTTCCGGCTGTTTTCGCAGGCTTGAAGTTCTTCTTCCTTTTTGGAAAGAAGTTCCCGCAGGGAAGTGTTTTCTTGCTTCTGCATTTCATAGAGAGAGATAAAATGCCACAGCTTTTTTTCAAATGCGTTTAACAGCGTCTTGTCTTCTTCCGTCATTGTACACTAAAATTGTATACAAATATAATGGATTGCTTGGAAACACAAAAATATTTGGCCGTTATTTTGCGAAAAATAGTTGGTTTGGGTAGAAATGAAGGCCTGACAACATTCCGGATGCGATGAAAGAGGCCGCAGGAAGCTTGCACGGGAAGAGAGACTCGAACTCCCGACACTCGGTTTTGGAGACCGATGCTCTACCAACTGAGCTATTCCCGTGTTTGCGGTTGCAAAAGTAGCATATTTTTTTGTTTCCGCAAATGTATTCCCGGTATTTTTGCTTTTTCTTTATAAGAACCCTGATTCTTCGAACATGGCACGATAGATTTCCGCCTTCTTCTCCAGTTTCAGGGGATAGGCGCGGCTGGAGGAAGGCATGCGGTAAAAATACAGACGGCGGTCTGTATACGTGAACATGCTTCGTCCCCCTACGGGTGGTTCGGTTGCGTGCATCTGTTGGCAAAGCACATCGGTTGCCTTTTGCCCGGTGGTGACGAGAGCCTGGCATGAGGGAAGCTGCCTGAGCAGCAGTCCGATGTCGGTTGCCTTCACGACTTCCAGAAACTTGTCCGAAGCATTGTCGCGCAGTCTTCTGACCGTAGAGGCGGTGTCGTATAGTGCGATTCCCTTTTCTTTAAGGAAGCAGACGATTTTCTCCTTGTCAAAAGCTTTTTTTTCAGGCGTTAAAAAATGGTTCTTGTCTGAAAAGAACAGAAGTCCGAATATACGCCACATGTCGTTCTGCAGGTTCGGATAAAAGAAGTCCATGCTCCATCTTTTTCTTTGGGGCGGAAAACTTCCCAACATCAGCAGGCGGGCATTCTCTGGCAAAAAGGGCTTCAGCGGATGATGCTCTGTCTCCAAAAGAAAATGTTCGGGCATTCAGGCTTTTGGTTTAGGTTCCTTTTTTGCCAGCAACACGATGTTATATACGTATTCTGTCATCCAGCCTTCGGAATAGCCTAAGGCATGCTGGTATTGGCGAATGTTGATACAGGTCTTGCGCACGCTCTCGTCCTTCCATGTGGTCTTGGTAAGAATGTCGTGGATGGTCTTTTCCGTGATGTTGCGAAGCAGCTTCTTCAGCATTGTCGGCATGCGGAATTTCCATTGCATCAGGTTGCCCACCACCATCATCAGGTCTTGGCTGAATCCTTGGAACATGAAAAGGTAATTTTTCACATCGTTCACGTTCTTGCAGTTCTTTTTGATAGAGTTGTCTATCTCCTTGAAAAATCCGTCGCTCAGTCCGTAAAGGTCTGCCAGCATCTTTTTGCAGCGCGATTTCTCCGCCACTCCTAATTTGTTGTTTTGGGTCGGGATTTTCAGTGTGCGCTTGAATACTGCCATATCGGGCAGGAAATTGATGTTGCTGATGCCCAGCTGTGCGGCCATGACGGCCTGATAGTATACGCGGATAAGCGTCATGAAGTCTTCCATACCCCCTATACGGATATTTTCTTCAGCGTTTTCCGTCTGCTTATTGCCGAATAATTTTGAAAATATGCTCATCGTTTTTTCTTTTTTTATTTTCTTCGCCTGCAAAGATAAGAAAAATATTATTTGTTTGCAGTCTTGTCAGTCGCAATGCTTGTGGGTCATGATGTTTAAGACCAGTTTGTCCGTTTCGTTCATGCCTACCGAGCCGATTTGGGTCAGGTTGCGGATGCTCAGGTCGACACTGTCTTCGATGATGCCTTCTACTGATGTGACACATTTATTCTCTATAGCCAAAATGGCCGACAGCACGGCCATAGACACGCCGCTTGTAAGCTTCAGCGCGCAGCTGGGCTTTGCTCCGTCGCAAATCATGCCGGTAAGGTTGGCTATCATGTTTTGTACGGCAAAAGATACTTGCTGATAATGCCCTCCCATCAGGTAGGTAATTCCGCAGCTGCTGCCTGTGGCCGCTACGACACATCCGCACAAAGCCGACAGTTTCCCCATATTCTGCTTGATGTAGATGGCGGTAAGATGGCTGAGTGTCAGGGCGCGTATCAGTTCCTCTTTCGACTTGTGGTTGTCTTCAGCGTAGATGACAACCGGAAGGGTGGCGGCGATGCCTTGGTTTCCGCTGCCGGAATTGCTCATGACCGGAATCATGGCTCCTGCCATGCGGGCATCGCAGGCAGCGGAGGTATAAGAAAGAATATGGGTGAAAGTGTTGTTTCCCATGATGCGTTGCTCCGTTCCGCTGCCTTTCAGCATCTTTCCCAGTGCATGTCCGTAGTTCCCCTGAAAAGAACGCTCGGCCGCCTGCTTGTTCAGACGCTTGGCTTCCAGTATAAACCTTATCTCTTCCAGCGGGGTTGTCGTGGCAAAATCGTAGACTTTCCGCAGGTTCAGGTCTACGGATGCCGTGTCTGCCTGCGAGGAGGCCGCTGAGCGCTTGTCGAAGATTGTGTTGTCATTGCGGCAGGCAAAGACAAAATTCGTGTGCCCCCCGCTGATGACGGCTGTTGCCCTGTTGCCTGCTGCCTCGCAGGTTGCTTCAACATAAAGCTTTTCTTCGATGTCCTCCTTTAGCCGGATGTCGATGATTTGAGAATCGACCATCTTTTTGCCTTCTTTCACGGATTCAGGCGTGCAGTCTTTCAGCACCTCAAGCTGGTATTCCGGCTTGCCGATTAAAGCACCAAGGGCAATGGCGATGGGAAGGCCTATCATATCCGTGCCCGGGATGCCTACGCCCATTGCGTTTTTCAGTATGTTGGCACTGAGCAGTACGGTAATCTTTTCCGGGCGCATGCCTAATATCTCGGCGGCTTTTGCCACACATAGTGCTACGGCGATAGGTTCTGTGCATCCTATGGCCGGAACCACTTCCTGATGAATCAGGGAAATGATGCGGTTTCTCTCTTCTTTGGGTATTTTGCAGTTCATTATTTGCTTGCTTTATAGTTCTTCAGTCCGGTTTCAAGGAAGTCTACATATTTTGGAATATCCTCGTCGTAGGAATAGGATTTGTTGAGCGGCATTCCTTCATTGTCCAACAATACGTAGAACGGCTGTGCGTTGGCTCCGAACTTGGAGCGTTGCAGATAACTCCACTTGTCGCCGACAGTGCGCAAAGTCCGTTCCTGTCCGTTTTCGGTAATCTTTATCGGTTCGGGCAGTTTGGTCTTTTCGTCTACATAAAGCGTAATGAGAACATAGTCGTTGTTCAGCAGACTGCTGACTTTGGAGTCTGTCCATACGGCCAGTTCCATTTTCCGGCAGTTCACGCATCCGTATCCTGTAAAGTCTATCATGACCGGTTTTCCCTGCTGGCGGGCATATTCCATGCCGGTATCGTAGTCGTAGAACTGTGCATGCACTTCGTCGTTGTATAGATTGAAGTCCTGGGTCTGCATAGGTGGAGCGAAAGCGCTGACTGCTTTCAGCGGAGCTCCCCACAGGCCGGGAACCATATAGACTGCAAAGGCCAAAGATATAAGGGCCAGAAAGAAACGGGGAACGCTTACCTTGTTGGTGTCGTCATCGTGCGGGAACTTGATTTTTCCCAACAGATAAAGTCCCAAAAGGGCGAAGATGACAATCCACAATGCAAGGAACGTTTCACGGTCAAGCAGCCGCCAACCGTATGCCAAATCTGCAACCGACAGGAATTTCAAGGCGAAAGCCAGTTCAAGGAAGCCTAATGTAACCTTGATTGCATTCATCCAACCGCCCGATTTCGGCATGGACTTCAGCCATGACGGGAACAAGGCGAACACGGTGAACGGTAAAGCCAGGGCGATGGCAAAGCCCAACATGCCGAGAGCCGGTGCGATAACGCTGCCCGTGGTAGAGACTTCCACAAGCAGGAAGCCGATAATCGGTCCGGTGCATGAGAATGAAACCAGCGACAAGGTGAAGGCCATCAGGAATATGCTGAGCAGTCCCGTAGTCTTTTCCGCCTTGCTGTCTACCGCATTGCTCCACTTGGAGGGAAGCGTAATCTCAAAGGCCCCGAAGAATGAGGCGGCAAAAACAACCAGCATCAGGAAGAAAAGGATGTTGAATACGGCATTCGTAGACAAAGCATTCAGTGCATTGGCTCCGAATATCAGGGTGATGGCCAGTCCGAGACTCAGGTAAATCACCACGATGGAAGCGCCGTATGTCCATGCGTCGCGGATGCCCTTCTTTTTGTCTTTGGTACGTTTCAGGAAAAAGCTTACTGTCATCGGTATGATTGGCCATACGCAGGGAGTGAACAACGCCAGCAGCCCGCCGATGAATCCGGCAAAAAAGATGTAGAGCCACGAATGAGACTCCGTGTTGGTCTGTTCTCCTAATTGTTTCAATTCGTTGATGACCGGTTTCCAATAGTCCGTCTTGGCCGTCATGGCGGGCCTGAGCGGAGTGAGCGGGATGCTTGCCTCCGTATCTTCAGACACGGATTCAGCAGACTGGGCATCGGAAGAGGAGGCTGATGCCGGCAAAGAGCTGCCGCCTGCAGATGAAGCCGCTTCTCCTTTAAAGGAAAACTCGACGGATGTAGGAGGCAGACAGTTTTCGTCATTGCATGCGCCGTATTCCAGATATCCGGCAATGCGGTAGCTTCCTCCCGTCAGCTTGATTTTTTGTACGAACGTGGCCGTGTTTTCAAAGAAGCGCACCTGCATGCCGAATATGGGATCCATCATGTCTGTTTCCTTCCCTCTCGGCATCAGCTTCCCAACAGCTTCCGCTCCTTCCATTTGTTCGGCGTTGAAGGTGGCGGAGATAGGCCCGCCTTCAGGCAGGTCGGTGGAGTATACATGCCATCCTTTTTCAATTTTGCCGGTGAAAACGATTTCGGCCTCATTGGGAGAAATTTCTGTCCACTCGGCCTTGAACTTTACGGGTTCCTGTATCTGCGCCCACACAGGCAGGCATAAAAGAATAAGAAAATAACAGAATGCGAACTTTTTCATTGTCAGTGTAGATTTCCGGCAAAGGTATGTATTTAAAGAATATATGCAAAACTTTTTCCGGTAAAAGCGGTTCTCCTTGGAATACTTTCGTTCCGGTGGTTTGGCCGGGAAAGAAAAAAGTTTTGTGCTGTCGGAAAATCTGTTGCCTCAGGCGATAATTTGGCTTTGCTGCCGTGATACTTTTTTCTGTAAATTTTCGCGGCAGTATAAAAATATATATCTTTGCCCGTATGGAAAAGTTTGATGTACATATACTGGGATGCGGCTCTGCGCTGCCTACGATGCGCCATCTGGCTACATCGCAGGTAGTCAATGTTCGTGAAAAGCTGTTTATGGTTGATTGCGGGGAAGGAACGCAGGTTCAGCTGCGCCGTTCGCGGCTTGGCTTCGGACGTTTGAACCATATCTTCATATCCCATCTTCACGGAGACCATTGCTTCGGGCTGATTGGGCTTATTTCTACGTTCGGGATGTTGGAGCGGACGGCCGACCTTCATATATACTCCCATCCGGATTTGCAGCATCTGCTTGCCCCGCAACTGGATTTCTTTTGCAAGGGGATGCCCTATAAAGTGGTGTTTCATCCGTTTAATCCGTGTGAGCGGACAGTAATCTACGACGACCGCTCTGTAAGCGTAGAGACGATTCCCCTGTGTCATCGCATCCCTACATGCGGATTCCTTTTCCGCGAGAAGCCTACCCCAAACCATATACGGCGCGACATGATTGATTTTTATCAGATACCTACTTATATGAGGAACCGCATAAAAAACGGAGAGGATTATGTGACGGAAGACGGGACAGTCGTTCCCAATTCCCGTCTGACCGTGCCTTCAGCCCCTCCGAGAGCTTATGCCTATTGCTCGGATACCTTATACCAGCCGAAGATGGTAGGGCAGATAGAAGGAGTGGATTTGTTGTTTCACGAGGCGACATTCGCATCTTCCGAACTTGCCCGCGCTCGGAAAACCTTTCATTCCACGGCTTCCCAGGCGGCTCAGATAGCCCGCGACGCCAAAGTAAAGCGTCTGGTCATCGGACATTTCTCAGCCCGCTACGACGATGAAAGGGCATTGCTGGAGGAGGCCGCGGCCGTTTTTCCTGAAACCATATTGGCATCGGAAAACCTGACGCTGTCTCTTTGAGTTAAATAAAAGAAAATAGATTAAACCAACTTTTTTAAATCAGGTCATAAGCCGGTGATGAAGACTTACACCAACAGCATGGACAGTTATTATGGATAAAGAATATGACATAACCGCTTTGCTTCAGAATCCGCAGACGCAGCGCGAGGCTTTTGAGCAGGTGGTAAAGATGTATAGCGAGCAGCTTTACTGGCAGATCAGGCGTATGGTAGTTTCGCATGACGATGCCAACGACCTGCTTCAGAACACGTTTATAAAGGCGTGGAATAATCTGGACTATTTCCGCGGCGAAGCCAAACTGTCGACATGGCTGTACCGTATCGCCTTGAATGAATGTCTGAATTTCCTGAACAAGCAGCGGGCGGAGCGTAGTCTCTCGATTGACGAGGTGGATTCAACGCTGCTGAACAAACTGGAGAGCGATGCATATTTCGACGGCGACGAGGTGCAGAAGCAGTTTCAGCACGCTGTGCTCCGGCTTCCGGAGAAGCAAAGGATGATATTCAACCTGAAATATTTTCAGGAAATGAAGTATGAAGACATTTCGGATATATTGGGGACAAGTGTCGGGGCCTTGAAGGCTTCTTATCATCATGCGGTGAAAAAAATAGAGGACTTTTTCAATCAGAATGATTAAACCTTTTGCTTTTCATGGCGTCTAATAACCAAAGGAGGGTGGAATTATGACGAAGGAAGAAAAAAACTTGCGGAAAAGATGCGGCAGCCATAACCCTTACACGGTGCCCGAAGGGTATTTCGAGGGGTTTGCCGCACGTATGATGGAACAGCTTCCGGAAAAAGAGTTTCGTGAAGCCCCTAAAGTGACCACATGGCAGCGTGTAAAGCCGTGGGTGTATATGGCCGCCATGTTTTGCGGACTGATGCTGAGTGTGCGCGTGTTTGTAGGAAAAAGCCCGAAGACGGATGCGGAAACGACGGATGTATCTGAGTTTGCTGATGAATATATAGACGGAATCATCAATGAGACCATGATGGATGACTATACCTTATATCAGTATCTGACAGATGCCAATTCAAAGATATATTATTGATGTGTAAGATGAAGAATAAGATTTGTGTTTTGGTTTTGTTTGTAATGGCTTGTGTCGTGGGAGTGCAGGCGCAGTCTCCTTGCTTGAGCAAGGAAGAGTTCCGCCAGCTTCAGCAGAAGTTCATTACAGAGCGGGCACAGCTGAACAGTGAAGAGGCACGGCAGTTTTTTCCTCTTTATTTTGAACTGCAGGACAAGAAGCATGAGTGTAACCGGATAGCCTGGCAGAAACAGCGGAAAGGAAAGAATGAAAATACGACGGAAGAAGAATATGCCCAGATTGTGGAGGATGTGATTCAGGCACGCATTGATGTGGACCGGATGGAGCTGGAATATGTGCGGAAGTACAAGCGTTTCTTGTCGTCGGAGAAGATTTATCTGATTCAGAAGGCGGAGATGCGTTTCCATCGTGAGCTGCTTAAAGATATGCGCTCGCCTAAAAAGGGAAAAGGCAAAAAGTAAAAAACAGTTTGGACAGGGATTTCCCCTTGTTTTGCAGGGTAAAAAAGGAATATGGCAGTAAGGAAACTTCTGCCATATTTTGTATAAAAGAGCCGGTAAAAAGGCTCATTTGAAAATCTTCCCGCCCAAATAGAGCCCGAGTCCGGTGAAGACAAGCGCGCATGCCACGCTTGCGAGGATATAGACGATGCCCGGCAGTCGCTGGCCTTGCTGAAGCAGCTGCATGGCTTGTGCCGAAAAGGTGGAAAACGTGGTGAATCCTCCGCAGAAACCTATGGCGGCAAACAGATAGATGTCTCCTTTGCTTGCTGCGATAAGGATTCCTATCAGGAATGACCCGATGAGGTTTGCGGCAAATGTGGCCCATTCGGAAGCGATGCTCAGGCAGGCGGCAAGAAGTGTCAGTGCATATCTTGACATGCTTCCTAAGGCGCCTCCGAAACCGACGAGGATAAATTCTTTAATCATTGCAGCTGGTCGTTAGGGTAAGGGTTTAGTTTTGCAGGCTCCTGTATTCATTCGGATACGAACCCGTAATTCTTTTAAACCACAGGCAGAATTGCTGTACGCTTGAAAAGCCTAACAGCGACGAGATGGCTGCCGGCGTGTCACCTTGCTCGGCAAGCATCTGTTTGGCAGCTTCCAGGCGCTTGAAGTGGAAGTATTCGGTCAGGGTCTTGCCCGTTTCAAACTTCAGCAAGTCCTCGAAATAATGAGGCGAAAGCTTCAGCTGCTCGGCGCAATACTGTGCGGTGGGAAACGTTCCGTTGCGCAATGTCCCCGAGCTGATATATTTCTCCAGCAGATTGTCCGCCTGTCTGATGAGCAGTTTGTTCTTGTTTTCGCGTGTGATGAACTGACGCTCGTAAAACCGGGTACAGTAGTCCAGCAACAGTTCGATATATCGGGAGATAAGTATCTGGCTGTGCCGGTCTATCGGATGATGGAGCTCGCTGTCCATTTCCTGCAGGCATTCGGTGATTTTGTCTTTCTCCCGCGCCGAAAGATGGAGCGCTTCTTCCTTCCGGTAATGGAAGAACGTATAGTGCCCGATGCTTTCTTTCAGGCTGGTGCCGTAAAGCAGGTCGGGATGAAAGGCGAGCAGCCATCCGCGCTGTGGAAGCACCCGTCTGCGGGTCATGTCGAAAGTCTGTTCGGGCGGCAGAAAAACCATGGTGGCATACGAAAAGTCATAAGACTTGCGTCCGCAGCAGCAACAGTCTCCGTTGCTGTTCTCGATAAGCAGGACGGTATAGAAATCGAAACGGATGCCGTGCTGCTTTACATCGGTGTGGTCGTCCAGACGGATGACGCTGGCCAGCGGATGGAGCGTTTGGCATCCCAGGCAGCAATTGCATTGATGCACGGTCTTTATATCCAGAATTTCTTTCATCAATAATCAAAATCTTATATTGCCCTTTCATTTTCTGCCGCAAAGGTAGGAATAAAAACTTTAGCTTGTTTGCCGCGCCGTCGGGATTCTGTAATTTGGGTTATTATCTCCGTAATAAGGGTAAAATGTTTAAAAGATGAAAAACTTGTTCGGGATTTTTAAGGATTAAGTGTGCCGCTTGTTTGTTTGCGTTTGCCTTTTCGTGCTTATCTTTGCATCCGGAAAAATGAGACCTTGTAAAGGGAAATCACTGGTTATGGCAAAAGTAAGGTTGAATAATGCAGAGGGCCTGTTGGCGTTTATCCGTGAAGGCCGTCCGATGACATTGGGCCAGCAGCTGAAACTGACCGTGCAGCTCAGTATACCGGCTGTTGTCGCACAGTTTTCATCGATTGCGATGCAGTATATCGACGCGTCGATGGTGGGCAGTCTGGGAGCGGAAGCATCGGCTTCCATCGGACTGGTGTCGACGACGACCTGGCTTTTCAGCGGCTTGTGCGGTGCTTGTGCAACGGGATTCTCGGTTCAGGTGGCTCATGCCATAGGGGCGGGCGACATGAAGCTGGCCCGTATGATACTTCGTCAGGCACTGGTGGCTGCGCATCTTTTTGTCTTTGCGCTGGCTGCCGTTGGAATCTTTATCAGCGGGGATTTGCCGCGGTGGTTGGGGGGAGATGCCTCCATTTGTGACGATTCGTCGCTCTATTTCCTCATTTATTCTTCTTTTCTTCCTCTCTTGCAGCTTAATTTCCTTTCGGGAGGCATGCTGCGTTGCAGCGGGAATATGCACATACCGAGCCTGTTGAGCGTGCTGATGTGCCTGCTTGATGTGATATTCAATTTCTTTCTGATATTTCCTTCGCGTGAAGTGTGCTGGTTCGGCCTTTCCTTTTTCATGCCGGGAGCGGGACTGGAGGTGGCGGGTGCCGCTTTGGGAACCGGACTCGCCGAGCTGGTCACGGCGGGACTGATGACATGGTTTCTTTGCACCCGTTCTTCTGATTTGAATCTGAGCAAGGAACGCGGCAGTTTCCTGCTGCGCAGGACGACGATAAAGAAGGCTCTTCACATCGGCTTGCCGATGGGAGTCGAGCATGCCGTTATCTGCGGGGCGCAGATTATGACGACAGTCATCGTTGCCCCTTTGGGAATCTTTTCCATAGCGGCCAATTCTTTTGCCATCACGGCGGAAAGCCTTTGCTATATGCCGGGCTATGGCATTGCGGATGCGGCCACGACTCTGGTCGGACAAAGCCTGGGGGCAGGCCGCAGGGAGCTGACGCGGCGTTTTGCCCGCATAACGGTATGGATGGGCATGATTGTGATGGGGATTATGGGAGTAATCATGTATGTGGCCGCTCCGGTAATCATAGGGATAATGACCCCCGATGCGGAAATCCTTTCTTTAGGAGTGATGGCATTGCGCATCGAGGCCTTTGCGGAGCCGATGTTTGCTGCGGCCATTGTGGCTTATGGCGTGTTTGTCGGTGCGGGCAATACGATTGTGCCTTGTTTTATGAACTTTTTCAGCATTTGGGCGGTGCGTCTGACGCTTGCCGCTTCGCTTGCCCCGACCATGGGACTGAAGGGAGTATGGCTTGCTATGTGCATCGAATTGTGTTTCAGAGGAATTATATTCCTGATACGCCTGGAAAAGGGAAACTGGATGAAGAAGATATAATCCGTAATTAGGGTCATAACATCTGTAATTTGTTTACATCCGGACAGATGATAAAGGTCTATTTTTGTAGCATAGAGATTAACGTATAAATTATATAAAGATGGAAGAGATAAGGAATAAGGAATATGGAGGCGAACGTCCTCTGTTTGCATCGCATAATCTGTATTTGGAGAATGTGACCATACATGCCGGAGAATCGGCCTTGAAGGAATGCAGCAATATAGAGGCGGTGAACTGCCGCTTTGAAGGCAAGTATCCTTTCTGGCATGTGGACGGCTTTGTAGTCAGGAAATGTCTGTTTACCGAGGGGGCGCGTGCCGCTTTGTGGTATTCACGCGATTTGGAGATGACGGATACGCGGGTGGATGCTCCGAAGATGTTTCGTGAGATGGACGGCATCCGCCTGGAAAATGTGCAGATACCGGATGCTCAGGAAACGCTCTGGCACTGCAAGAACGTGGAGTTGAAGAATGTGGAAGTGGCTCACGCCGATTATCTGTTCATGCACAGTGAGAATATCCGTATCGAAAACTACCGCCAGCAGGGCAACTATTCTTTCCAGTACTGCAAGAATGTGGAAATCCGCAATGCGGTCATCGATTCGAAAGATGCCTTTTGGAATACGGAGAATGTCACGGTCTACGATTCTGAGCTGGAAGGCGAGTATTTGGGGTGGCATTCCAGAAATCTGCGCCTGGTAAACTGCAAGATATCCGGGACACAACCGTTGTGTTATGCCCATAATCTGGTGATGGAGAACTGTGTGATGGCCGACGATTGCGATTTGTCTTTCGAATATAGCAGTGTGCAGGCCACCGTCAAGAGCCCGATACGTAGTGTGAAGAACCCGCGCACGGGAAGCATCACGGCTGAAAGCTACGGCGAGATTATTCTGGACGAGAACATCAAGGCTCCGGCCGACTGCGAACTGAAGGTGTGGGAAAATTAAGGTGGCTTTATGAGATATGATTTCGACGAGATAGTGCCTCGCCGCAATACGCTTTCTTATAAGTGGGACAGTGCCGCGGACGAGGACATGCTTCCGATGTGGGTGGCCGACATGGATTTCCGTACGGCTCCTGCCATAGTGGAGGCCTTGCAGAAGCGTGTTTCTCATGGTATCTTTGGGTATACGCGCGTTCCCGACGCTTATTACGATGCGGTGGTCGGTTGGTTTGACCGGCGTCACGGATGGAAGATTCGGCGGGAGCGGATGATTTATACTTCGGGAGTGGTGCCTGCCCTGTCTGCCGTTATCAAGGCCTTGACTGTGCCGGGCGATAAGGTGGTGGTGCAGACGCCTGTCTACAATTGTTTCTTTTCATCGGTTCGCAATAACGGATGCACGCTGGTGAGCAATCCGCTGCTTCGGGTGGAAGATACCTGGAAAGTGGATTTTGAAGATTTGGAACGGAAAGTGTCAGACCCGAAAGTGAAGCTTTTCCTGCTGTGCAATCCGCATAATCCCGCAGGAAGAGTCTGGACGAAGGAGGAACTGGCGCGGATGGGGGAGATTTGTTTCCGTCATGATGTGATGGTAATTTCGGATGAAATTCATTGCGAACTGGTTTTCCCGGAATACAGATACACTCCGTTTGCTTCCATCTCTGAAGAGTTCGTTGCCCGGTCGGTGGTCTGCATATCGCCCAGCAAGGCTTTCAATATGGCCGGACTGCAGATTGCAAACATCGTGGCTCCGGATGAAGAGGTGCGCCAAAAAATAGACAAGGCAATCAATGTCAATGAGGTGTGTGATGTGAATCCGTTTGGAGTCTTGGCGACGATTGCCGCCTATAATGAAGGCGAGGAATGGCTTGTGCAGCTGCTCGATTATCTGAAGGGAAACTATTTGTGGATGCGGGACTTCTGCCGCAAGCACCTGTCCCAGTTCCCTGTCGGCAGGCTTGAAGGCACTTATCTGGTTTGGATGGACTGTTCGTCGCTGCATCAAAGTTCGGAGGAACTGGAGCAGAACCTGATGAAGGAAGCCCGTTTGTGGTTGAATGCCGGTACAATGTATGGGGCGGAAGGCGAAGGTTTCATGCGATGGAACATAGCATGTCCGCGTTCGGTACTGGAAGAAGGCCTGAAACGCTTCTGCAAATATGTGTGTGGAGAATGACACAGATTTTGTAACTCCCTTCTGAAAGCATTTGTGTTTTTAGAGGGGATTCTTTATTTTTGCCATGAAATAAAAAGATTGAAGTGATATGGGATTAGGAAAATGGATTGGCGGAATCATGGGATTTATGGCCGGCGGCCCGTTGGGGGCATTGGCCGGCTATGCATTGGGGTCTTGGTTTGACAAGGCTACGGATCTTTCCGGACAGACCGGCGGGGAGAGCGGCGGATATGGCGGGTATACCGGACAGCGGAACAGCTTTCTTTTCTCGATGCTGGTAATGGCTTCGTATATCATGCGGGCCGACGGGCGTGTTATGCACAGCGAAATGGAGTTTGTCCGCCGGTTCTTGCGGATGAATTTCGGTGAAGCGGCCGTTTCCGAGGGCGAACAGATACTGCTGAACCTTTTCGAGGAGCGCAAGCGCATGGAGCGCACAGACCCGATGGCTTTTAAAAACACGATTCATGACTGTGGAGCCCAGATTGCAGCCAATCTTTCTTACGAAGAGCGCCTGCAGATGCTGAGCTTTCTTGCCAAGATAGCCCAGAGTGACGGGAATGTGTGTCAGGCGGAAATAGATGCGCTGAAGGAAGTGGCCCTTGCCATGGGGCTTTCCCTGCAGGAAGTCGAGTCGATGCTCAGTCTGAAGAACGATTCGCTGGCGGATGCCTACAAGGTGCTCGAGGTGGAGCCGACGGCTACCGACGAGGAAGTGCGTGCGGCGTACCGGCGTCTGGCCTTGAGGCACCATCCCGACCGGGTGGCGACATTGGGGGAAGACATCCGCAAGGCGGCTGAAGAAAAATTCCAGCTGATTAACAATGCGAAAGAGCGCGTCTATAAGGCCAGAGGAATGAAATAGGCGGTGATAAAGGAATAGGGAAAAGTCTTGCCGGCTCCTGTCAAAAACTTTTTTTGACAGGAGCCGGCGGCTTTTTGGAAGCGCCGGATAAGACGCTTCTTCAGAAAAACATGTTGAGTAACACGAACGCTTTTGTTGCTTTTCCCGATTATAATCCCTAATTTGCGCTTCATTACAGAGATATGAGAAGCATATCCTTTTGTTACTAACTAAATCATGAAAAACCATGAAAGTATATCAAACCAATGAAATCAAGAACATTGCACTTTTAGGCAATGATGGATCAGGAAAAACCACTCTCACGGAAGCGCTGCTTTATGAGAGTGGTATTATAAAACGCAGAGGCAGAATTACTGCCAAGAATACAGTCAGCGATTATTTTCCGGTAGAGCAGGAATACGGTTACTCCGTCTTCTCTACCGTTTATCATGTGGAATGGAATGGGAAGAAGCTCAATATCATAGACTGTCCGGGAAGCGACGACTTCGTGGGAGCGGCAATAACGGCGCTGAATGTAACCGATACGGCGATTCTGTTATTGAACGGCCAGTACGGGCCGGAGGTCGGAACGCAGAATCACTTCCGCTATACGGAAAAATTAGGCAAGCCGGTCATTTTTCTTGTGAACCAACTTGACAACGAGAAATGTGATTTCGACCATGTGCTTGAGCAGTTGAAAGAGAATTACGGCTCAAAAGTGGTGCCGGTTCAGTATCCTTTGACTACGGGACCGGGCTTCAATTCATTGATTGATGTACTTCTGATGAAAAAATATTCGTGGGGGCCGGACGGTGGTGCGCCTACCATCGAACCGGTTCCTGCCGAGGAAATGGAAAAGGCACAGGCATGGCACAAGAATTTGGTTGAGGCCGCAGCAGAGCATGATGAGACCTTGATGGAAAAGTTCTTTGAGTCGGAGTCGCTGAGCGAGGACGAAATGCGTGAAGGCATCCGTAAAGGATTGGCCGCGCGCGGCATGTTCCCGGTATTTTGTGTATGTGCGGGAAAGGATATGGGCGTGCGCCGTCTGATGGAGTTCTTGGGAAATGTCGTCCCGTTTGTCGATGAAATGCCTCCGGTGCATAATACCCGTGGCGTAGTGGTATCTCCTGATGCCGACGGGCCTACTTCATTGTATTTCTTTAAAACGGCAATCGAGCCGCATATAGGGGATGTACAGTATTTTAAGGTGATGAGCGGAACCGTTCACGAGGGAGATGACCTTACAAATGCAGATCGGGGCTCCAAAGAGCGTATGGCCCAACTTTACGTATGTGCGGGCGCAAACCGTGAAAAGGTGGACGAACTGCGTGCGGGAGATATTGGATGTACGGTGAAGCTTAAGGATGTAAAGACGGGAAATACGCTGAACGGAAAAGATTGCGAGAACCGCTTTAACTTTATCAAGTATCCGAATCCTAAATATACGCGTGCCATCAAGCCGGTGAACGAGGCGGATACGGAAAAGATGATGGCTGTCTTGAACCGTATGCGTGAGGAAGACCCGACATGGGTGGTAGAACAATCGAAGGAACTTAAGCAGATTCTGGTTCACGGCCAAGGGGAATTCCATCTGCGCACGTTGAAGTGGCGTTTGGAAAACAATGAGAAGTTGCCGATTCAGTTTCTTGAGCCGAAGATTCCTTATCGTGAAACCATCACAAAAGCTGCCCGCGCAGATTACCGCCATAAGAAACAGTCGGGTGGAGCCGGACAGTTTGGCGAGGTTCATCTGATTGTAGAGCCTTATTATGAGGGGATGCCTGCTCCTGAGGTCTACAAGTTCGGTGGTCAGGAATTTAAGATAAATGTAAAGAGTACCGAAACAGTTGATTTGGAATGGGGTGGAAAATTGGTATTCGTTAACAGTGTGGTTGGTGGAGCCATTGATACCCGCTTTATGCCTGCTATATTAAAAGGCGTGATGAGCCGCATGGAGCAAGGTCCGCTTACGGGTTCGTATGCCCGCGATGTGCGCGTAATCGTTTATGACGGGAAGATGCACCCGGTAGATTCCAATGAAATCTCCTTTATGTTGGCAGGCCGTCATGCGTTCAGCGATGCTTTCAAGAATGCCGGTCCGAAGATATTGGAGCCTATTTATGATGTGGAAGTCTTCTGTCCGAGTGACAAATTGGGAGATGTGATGAGCGACATGCAGGGACGCCGTGGAATGATTATGGGCATGAGCAGCGAAAAAGGTTACGAGAAACTGGCGGCCAAAGTTCCGTTGAAGGAAATGTCGAACTATTCAACGGCGTTAAGTTCGCTGACAGGAGGGCGGGCTTCGTTTATCATGAAGTTTGCCAGCTACGAGCTCGTTCCGACAGATGTTCAGGCCAAGTTAATCAAGGAGTTTGAAGAGCAGGAAAAGGAAGATGCTTGACATGAACAGTCTTTTTTAGTTTGTTTATCATAAAAGGTATTGCCGCAAAGGAATGGGGCAATACCTTTTTCCATTAAGAAAGCGATGGAAAATATCTGCGACGAAGTGGACAAGGAGCGGTGTGAAGGGAGTAAACGACGAGACTCCATGTTCTTGTTTAACTAACTTTAGATAAAAAGGGATTTTTGCTTGCCTTTGTTTAAATTTTTATTATTTTTGCACGAAAGAGGCGGTGCCGCTTGGTTTTACTTTGCCTTTTATGATGTAAAAGTCTGCATTCGGTTAATATTAGAGAATCGCGGATTAAAACATGTTAAGTAAGGTACTATTTAAAGTTTAGGCTGTTAAATTTGCCTGCATGAAAAAGTCAACTATTTGGATATTGGGTGTTGTGATGGGATTGTCTTTTCTGAGCTTGCTTTATTTGCAGGTAAGCTATATTGAAGAGATGGTCAAGATGCGGCGCGGACAGTTTGAGGAAAATGTGAACCGCAGTGTGGGCAAGGCTGTGCACAATCTGGAACTGGTGGAGACCAAGAGATATTTGGAGAAAGATGTGGCGGCGCAGGAACGGGCAATGCAGTTGTCTCAGCAGTTGGAACAGCAGAATAGCGGGAAAGTGGTGGAGCATCATCAGTATACCGTTACTTCTCCTGACGGTACAACCTTTTCAACTTTTGAGATGAAGACCATAACCAGCCGAGGCCCTTCGGGAGTGCCTAAAGTGTCGTTTTCTACCGGTAAAAATATAGCGCAGACTTCGCGTGCCTTGCAGGAAATATTGAAGGAACGCTATGTGTATCAGCGTGCCTTGCTCGATGAGGTGGTTTACAATATACTTTATACTGCGAGCGACAAGCCGCTGAAAGAGCGCATTAACTTTAAGCAGCTGGATCATTTTCTGAAGTCGGAGTTGTTTAATAATGGAATAGACATCCCTTATCATTTTTCGGTAACCGACCGCGATGGTAAGGAAGTATACCGCTGCTCGGACTATATGTATAATGATGAAAAGGTATATTCCCGCCTGCTGTTTGAAAAAGACCCTCCGGCCAAGATGGGGTTTGTAAACATATTCTTCCCGACGATGGACGATTATATCTTCAGTTCGGTAAGATTTATGATTCCCTCCATTATCTTTACATTGGTATTGTTGGTTACATTTATCTTTACCATTTATATCATCTTCCGCCAGAAGAAGCTGACAGAGATAAAGAATGACTTCATCAATAACATGACCCACGAATTCAAGACCCCGATTTCCACTATCTCTTTGGCGGCACAGATGTTGAATGATCCGGCCGTCGGGAAGTCCCCGGTCATGTTCAAGCACATTTCGGGAGTAATCAATGATGAAACGAAGCGTTTGCGTTTTCAGGTAGAGAAAGTGCTGCAGATGTCAATGTTTGAAAAGCAGAGTGTTACTTTGAAAAAGAAGGAGGTTGATGCGAATGCACTGATAAATGGCGTGGTGAATACTTTCCGGTTGAAGGTGGAAAAGTATGGAGGTTCTTTAGACGCCGAACTGAATGCTGAAGATCCTGTTATATTTGTGGATGAAATGCACTTTACGAACGTTATCTTTAATCTGCTGGACAATGCGGTAAAATACAAGAAGCCGGAAGGCGACATCGAACTGAAGGTGAAAACCTGGAACGAGTCCGGCAAACTGTATATCTCGATTGAGGATAACGGAATAGGAATCAAGAAGGAAAACCTGAAGAAGATATTTGATAAGTTCTATCGTGTCCATACAGGAAACCTGCATGATGTAAAGGGTTTTGGACTTGGACTGGCATATGTGAAGAAAATCATTACAGACCACAAAGGCACAATCCGTGCTGAAAGTGAGCTGAATGTAGGAACTAAATTTATTATTGTATTACCTTTATTTAAAGACGAATAGTATGGACGAAAAATTGCGGCTTTTATTGTGCGAGGATGATGAGAATCTTGGCATGTTATTGAGAGAATATTTGCAGGCAAAAGGTTATGCGGCAGATCTTTGTCCCGACGGTGAAGTGGGATATAAGACCTTTCTGAAAAACAAGTATGACTTATGCGTGCTTGATGTTATGATGCCGCGTAAGGATGGATTTACGCTGGCTCAGGAAATCCGTCAGGCGAATGCGGAGATTCCTATCATCTTCCTGACGGCAAAGACCCTGAAAGAAGATATTTTGGAAGGCTTTAAGATTGGGGCGGATGACTATATCACCAAACCGTTCAGTATGGAAGAGCTCACATTCCGCATTGAAGCCATCTTGCGCCGTGTTCGCGGCAAACGGAACAAGGAGAGCAACATCTATAAAATCGGTCGTTTTACTTTTGACACCCAGAAACAGATTCTGTCGATTGGCGACAAACAGACCAAGCTGACTACGAAGGAATCTGAATTGCTGGGGCTGCTCTGCGCGCATGCCAATGAAATATTGCAGCGTGACTTTGCCTTGAAGACCATTTGGATTGATGACAACTATTTTAATGCCAGAAGCATGGATGTTTATATCACGAAATTGCGCAAGCATTTGAAGGAGGATGAATCCATCGAGATTATCAATATTCACGGTAAAGGGTACAAGCTGATTATTCCCGAAGATTGATGTGCTTTCAGCGTATGGACGGGAAATAAAAAAGCCTGAACGGAAAACGGTTCAGGCTTTTTTATTAAATGATTAGGCAGGGGGTCAGTCTGTGATGCGTTTGTTGATAACGATATGCACAAGCAGTCCGACAACGACTATTACCAGTGATAAGCCTAATACTGTGTTGTTGTTTACATTGCCGTTTGCAAAGCAAGCAATCAGGATAACAGCACCGATTATCACCAATATCACTCCCAAATTCTTTAATAAGCTTTTCATGTGTGTCTTCTATTTTATGGTTTATTTTTTCTTGGTTACAAATTAAAGCATAATTCTTTTATAAAGGAAATTATTTTGATAAAAAAAACGGAATTTCAGGTAAATATCTTTCTGCTGTTGTTTTGGAAAGAAAGTCGGTTGCAGCTTTTGGATGGCGGCATGTTCGGTTGGAAAGCCCGGCATGCTCTTGTGGAATAAAGATAGCGCCTGTGGTTGTTCGGGTTGGATGGCGGGATTGCTTAAATGCACTTTGTGAGTGGAAGCGCCTGCTTTTGTTCCAAAAGTTTTGGAAGCGGAAAGAACACAGGGCTGGTCGGGACGGAAAATTTTTTTCCAATCGTCAGCCTGCCGTTTCATGCTTTGAAAAAAATGGGGTTTACGGCAGAAAGCGACTTTCTTTACCTGCTTTTTTGATGAAAAAAGAGATAAAGGTTTGTTTGTTCAGGAAAAAGTTGTACCTTTGCGCCGCAAAATATTTTATTATTAATAACAAATTAACGAATTAGTATGAATCAATACGAAACCGTTTTCATCTTAACTCCCGTTTTGTCTGATGCTCAGATGAAGGAAGCGGTAGAAAAGTTCAAAGCTGTCCTGACTCAGGCAGGCGCAGAGATTATCAATGAAGAAAACTGGGGATTGAAGAAGCTGGCTTATCCGATACAGAAAAAATCTACCGGTTTCTATCAGCTGATTGAATTTAAGGCAGAACCTTCGGTTATCGCCAAGCTGGAAGTCAATTTCCGTCGTGACGAACGCGTTATCCGCTTCTTGACATTCAAGATGGATAAGTATGCTGCAGAATATGCTGCTAAAAGAAGAAGTATTAAATCAACTAAAAAGGAGGAAAACTAATCATGGCACAGCAACAATCAGAAATCAGATATTTAACTCCGCCTTCAGTAGACGTTAAAAAGAAGAAGTATTGTCGTTTTAAAAAGAACGGCATCAAGTATATTGATTACAAGGATCCTGAATTCTTGAAGAAGTTCCTGAACGAACAGGGGAAGATTCTTCCGCGCCGCATCACTGGTACTTCTTTGAAATATCAGCGCCGTGTTGCACAGGCTGTAAAGAGAGCTCGTCATTTGGCCTTGCTGCCTTACGTAACTGATTTGATGAAATAATTTAAAGAGGAATAAGAGTATGGAAGTTATTTTGAAAGAAGATGTAGTTAACTTGGGCTACAAAAATGATATTGTAACCGTAAAGTCCGGTTATGGTCGTAATTATCTTATTCCGACAGGAAAAGCTGTGATTGCATCTCCGGCTGCAAAGAAGATGCTGGCTGAAGAGTTGAAGCAACGCGCACATAAATTGGAAAAGATTAAGAAGGATGCTGAAGCAGTAGCTGAATCTCTGAAAGATGTTTCTTTGAAAATCGCTACAAAAGTTAGTGCAACAGGTGTTATCTATGGTTCTGTAGGAAATCTTCAGATTGCAGACGAACTGGCCAAGCTGGGTCACAATATCGACCGTAAGATTATCGTGGTTAAGGGTCAGGTAAAAGAAGTCGGACACTATACGGCAACTATCAAGCTGCATAAGGAAGTGTCTGTAGAAATACCTTTTGAGGTAGTGGCAGAAGAAGCTTAATTTATTGTCTGTAGATACTTGAAATCCCGATTGGAAGGCTTTCCAATCGGGATTTTGTTTGTTCTCTGATTTTTGCCGGACTTTTCAGGAGGGTAGAAATAAAAAAAGTCTGGCAATGCATTTGCATCCAGACTTTCAATTCCCTCTAATGTTCGATTAGATTATTCAGCAACAACGGCTGAATCAGTAGCAGCTGAATCAACTACAGCAGAATCTACAACTACCGGAGCTGCTTCTTCTACAACTGTTGCTGTTGAATCAACATTAGCTTCACTGTTAGCTGCCTTGTTTCCGCAAGAAGCGAAAGATACTGCAGCAAATGCTACGAACAAAAATACCAATTTTTTCATTTTCTTTGCTTTTTAATCTGTAATACTTATGTTGCTTTCTTAAAACATTGCAAAGATATAGACTTTTAAGATACGTTGTTCTCTTGACTGTAACTTTTTTCGAAAAAAATATGTTTTAGAATATGATATTCGGATAAGGCAGGAAGGTTTGGATGATGCGAGGAAACTTTATGGTAGGAAGAATCCAATAAAATGTTTACCTTTGTAAAATCTACCAATAAAGATTGAATATGATAGATACAACTGTTTTTCAGGATAAGAAGGCTGTTTATTATACGTTAGGATGTAAGTTGAACTTTTCGGAGACTTCTTCTATCGGTAAGATATTAAAGGAGGCGGGAGTCCGGACAGCGCGCAAGGGAGAGAAAGCTGATATTTGTATAATAAATACTTGCTCGGTGACTGAGGTTGCGGACAAGAAATGCCGTCAGGCGATTCATCGTCTGACGAAGGCACATCCGGACGCTTTTGTGGTTGTGACGGGGTGCTATGCCCAGCTGAAGCCGCAGAAGGTCGCGGATATCGAAGGAGTCGACCTTGTTTTAGGCGCGGAGCAGAAGGGAGATTTGGTTGATTATCTGGGCAGGTTAGATAAACATGGGCGGGGAGAGGCAATCGTTACGGCTTCGAAAGATATCCGGAAGTTCTCGCCCTCTTGTTCGCGGGGTGACCGCACGCGCTATTTCCTGAAGGTTCAAGACGGGTGCGACTATTTTTGTTCTTATTGTACGATACCTTTTGCCCGCGGGCGGAGTCGCAATGGCCGGATTGAAGACCTGGTGGAGCAGGCCCGTCAGGCTGTGGCAGAGGGAGGAAAGGAGATTGTGATTACGGGTGTCAATATCGGGGATTTCGGTAAAACTACCGGCGAGACCTTTTTCGATTTGGTTAAGGCTCTTGATGAAGTGGAGGGAATCGCCCGCTACCGCATTTCTTCGATAGAGCCCAATCTGCTTACCGATGAGATTATAGAGTATGTCTCCGCATCCAGACATTTCATGCCTCATTTTCATATACCTTTACAGTCGGGATGTGATGAAGTGTTGAAGCTTATGCGCAGGCGGTATGACACGGCCTTGTTTGCCTCGAAGATTCACAAGATAAAGTCTTTGATGCCGGATGCCTTCATTGGAGTCGATGTGATAGTCGGTACGAGAGGGGAGACTCCTGAGTATTTTGACAGGGCGTATGATTTTATACAGGGACTGGATGTCACCCAGCTTCATGTGTTCAGTTACTCCGAGCGCCCGGGAACGCAGGCTTTGAAAATAGACTATGTGGTTTCTGCCGAGGAGAAACACCGCCGCAGCCAGTGTCTGTTGGCGCTTTCGGAGGGTAAGACCCGTGCTTTTTACGCGTCTCACATCGGGAAGGAAGCCGAGGTGCTGATGGAAAGGTCGAAGCCTGGGATGCCGATGCACGGGTTCACAAGGAATTATATCCGTGTGGAACTGCCTCATGACGATATGCTCGACAATCACTTGGTGCGTGTCCGACTGGAAGATTTCAACGGTGATGCAACGGCTTTAAAGGGCAGACTGTTATGAAGACTGCTGTCGTAATATTGAATTGGAACGGCGCCGGGATGCTTCGCCGCTTTCTTCCTTCCGTGCTGGCCTGTTCAAAAGGGGAAGATACTGAGGTCTGTGTGGTCGACAATGGCTCGACAGACAATTCTTGTGAGCTTGTGAAATGGGAGTTTCCCGAAGTCCGTCTGATTCGCTTGCCTGAGAACTATGGATTTGCCGACGGGTATAACAAGGCTTTCGAACAGATAGAAGCGGAATATGTAGTGTTGCTGAACAGCGATGTGGAGGTTGCTTCCGGATGGCTTTCGCGGATGACGGACTATATGGATGCGCATCCCGAGGTGGCTGCCTGCCAGCCGAAGCTGTTGAGTTTCCGTGAAAAGGATTGTTTTGAATATGCCGGTGCGGCGGGAGGATTTATCGACCGTTACGGTTATCCCTTTTGTCGCGGACGTATATTCGATGCAGTCGAGAAGGATGAAGGGCAGTATGACGAGGTTGTGCCGGTATTTTGGGCTACGGGGGCCGCATTGCTGATTCGTTTGCAGGCGTATCGGGAGGTCGGCGGACTCGACGGGCGCTTTTTTGCGCATATGGAAGAGATTGACCTTTGCTGGCGTTTGCGGAGCCGTGGATATGGCATCGTCTGCCTTCCCTTCAGTCAAGTATATCATGTGGGGGCGGCAACGCTGAAGAAGGAAGACCCCAGAAAGACTTTTCTGAACTTCAGGAACAATCTGCTGATGCTTTACAAGAATCTGCCGGCGCATGAACTGCGCCCGGTCATGCGTGTTCGTCGGTGGCTGGATTATGTTGCGGCTGCGGTTTTCTTCTTGAAGGCTGATTTTCCGAACGCTCGCGCCGTGGTCAGTGCCCGTCGTGAATACCGTCGGATATGCCCGCAGTTTGAGGCAGACCGCCGTGAGAATTTGTGCCGCACCGTGCTTTCCGACATTCCCGAGCGGTTTCATTCCAGCATTGTATGGCAGGCAAAGGTGCGTGGGCGGCGGCTGTTCTCCGAGTTGAAGCGTTGGTGAAGTCTTTTTCAGAGGTGTAGCGGCCTTTCGGGTCGGGCCAAAATCTTTTTTGGTGCGGGCCGTAGGTTTTTTTCCTTATGGCAGATGGCTCTGTGGGGCTGTTGTTCCTTACGCCGGACGGAGTCCGCTTTCGATATGCTCCAATATTTCGTCTTCTTGTTCTGGATGAAACCACGCTATATCCTCGTCGCGCTTAAACCATGTCATCTGCTTGCGGGAGTAGATTCGGGAGTTCTGCTTGATTTTGTCTATGGCAAAAGGCAGTGTCCATTCGCCGTCAAAATGCCGGAACAGTTCCTTATATCCTACCGTGTTCAGTGAATTAAGCCGTTTGTAGGGGTAAACGCTGCGCGCTTCCTCAAGCAACCCTTCTTCCATCATCAGGTCTACGCGGCGGTTGATACGGTCATAAAGTTCTTCCCGCTCGCGCTGCAGACCGATTTTCAGAATGCGGAAAGGGCGTTGCTTGCAGCTTCGTGTGCGGAAGGAGGTATAAGTCTTGCCGGTCATATAGCAGATTTCGAGGGCATGAATGACGCGTTTGGGATTTTTCAAGTCTACAATGGCATAATAGTCCGGGTCCAAAAGTTTCAGTTCCGCGCACAAGCGTTCCAGTCCTTCCGCTTCATAGCGTTTTATCATCAGTTCACGGGTTTCATTGTCTACGGTCGGTATGTCGTCGATGCCTTTGCATACGGCGTCTACATACATCATCGAACCTCCGGTAAGCAATACGACGGAGTGGACTTTGAAGAGCTCTTCCAGTTTTTTTAATACTTCGGCCTCATATTGTGCGGCGCTGTAATAGTCGGTGAGCTGCAGGATACCGACAAAATGGTGGGGGACACGCGCCAGTTGCTCTGGGGTGGGCGCGGCTGTCCCTATCTTCAGCGGTGCATACAGCTGGCGGGAGTCGGCCGAGATGATTTCAGTATGCCAGTTTTCTGCGATTTTCAGGCTGAGTTCCGTTTTCCCGACACCTGTCGGGCCTACGAGAACGATAAGTGTGGGAGTTTGCATAGGATGGCGGGAATAAAGTAAAAGCGCGGATTATACGGACTGTCGCGGTCAACGTTCGGGGCTGGCCTTTTTTAATCCGTGTAATCCGTGCTTTCAGAAGATTGCTTTGTTTGTCGGGATGGTGTTAATATTTGTCTTCGTCATAGGGATTTCCGCCCCCGCCCATGTCAAAGCCGTCCGGGTCAAAGTCCTCCATGTCGAAATCCTGGTCGCCGTAGAAGTTTTCATCAAGGTCGAGCGCCGTATTGGTATTCATCTGTTCGTCGAAGTCGATGGTCTGTTTGGGCGCTTCCCCTTCTTTGCGTGAGCAGACAGCCTTCTGCAGGTCTTTTCCCGTAATGATTTCAGACAGCTCGATAAAGAAAACACGTTCGGCAAGCGGATCGAATACATAGAGCAACTTTTGTTTTTCGTCTTCCAGCAGCTCGCTCAGAGGGGTTTCCTTCATCACAAATGTGTCTTCTTCAGAACTTCCGCCTCCCATGTCCTCCAATGTGATTTCTATCTCCTTTTCCCAATCATCGTCGCAGATGAAGAAAGAGGTCATCTGGTCGTCTTTATAGCCGGCGGATTTCAGGATAGCTTCATGCAGGTCGTAGAAAGTGGCTTCAGAGTCAATCTTTATTTCTCTTAAGAAGTCATCAACTTCATCGGATATAATTCTAAATCTGTATACCATTGCTGTTTTGTTTTTTTTCGTTTATTGACCGGGTAAAGATACAAAAATCTTTTTACCGTATGATTCCTCGCTGTGAATTTTCGACAAATGAAACGATGTATTCGATTTCTTTGCTCATCGGTATTTCCTGCCGTATCTGTTCGAGCGCTTCCGTAACAATCTTTCCACTGTTATAGATGATGCGGTAGGCATTGTGTATGTTTTCTATCAGTTCATTAGAGAATCCCCGGCGGCGCAGCCCGACAATATTGATGCCGCAATAGGCGATAGGTTCGCGTCCGGCTATGATAAAGGGAGGTATGTCCTTGCTGAAACGGCATCCTCCTTGAATCATGACATAGCCTCCTACCCGGCAAAACTGGTGCATGAGAACGTTTGCGCTGACGATGGCATTGTCATCGATGATGACTTCTCCTGCCATCTTGGTCGAATTGCCTATGATGCATCCGCTTCCCACCAGCGTGTCATGTGCCACATGCACGCCTTCCATAAGCAGATTGTTGTTTCCTACGATGGTTTTTCCCTTTGCAGCCGTTCCCCGGTTGATGGTCACATTTTCACGGATTGTATTGTTGTCGCCTATTTCGGCCGTGGTTTCTTCTCCCCGGAACTTGAGGTCTTGGGGGGTGGCTCCGATGACCGCTCCGGGAAAAATGCGGTTTCCGTTTCCGATGCGTGCTCCATATAGGATGTTGGCATTGGACATAATTGTATTGTTGTCGCCGATAACTACATTCTTGTCAATGAAAACAAAGGGACCGATCTCTACGTTTTCACCGATTTGGGCTTCGGGGTGTATATACGCTAATGGACTAATCATGTTATCTAATTAATGAATGATAAAGAAAGGTGGAATACATCACTCTTTATTCTTTTATCTATAAATAATTATTTGTTCTTTACGATTTGTGCCATGAATTCAGCTTCGCAGACTATCTTCTCGCCGACGAAAATATAACCTTTCATGGTTGATATGCCGCGGCGGATAGGTGCCATCAGTTCGACACGGAAAACCAATGTATCTCCCGGAACTACTTTATGACGGAACTTAACGTTGTCTATCTTCAGGAAATAAGTTGAATATCTTTCCGGTTCATCCACCGAATTAAGCACCAGCAGTCCTCCTACCTGGGCCATCGCTTCTATTTGAAGGACACCCGGCATAACCGGCTCTTGTGGAAAATGTCCCTGGAAGAAGGGTTCGTTCGATGTGACATTCTTTACGCCTACGATGTTGTTGGCTCCTATCGCTATGACCTTATCTACCAGTTGGAACGGATAGCGGTGAGGAAGCAGTTCCCGGATGCGGTTGACATCCATCAGCGGTTCTTCATTGCAGTTGTATATGGGAGCCTGAATTTCGTGCTGGCGAATCTCCTTGCGTAACTGGCGGGCAAACTTGTTGTTGATGGTATGTCCCGGTCGTGTGGCAATGATACGTCCCTTGATAGGCTTTCCGGTCAGAGCCAGATCCCCGATGATATCCAGCAGCTTGTGGCGTGCCGGTTCGTTTGACCATACAAGGGGAACATGGTTGATATAACCCAAATGCTTTGCATCCATGTGCGGAACCTTCATTACATCGGCCAGTTTGTCGAAATTCTCTTGTGTCATCTGCTTTTCGTAGATGACAATGGCATTATCCAAGTCACCTCCTTTGATTAATCCGGCATTCAGCAGCGGCTCTATCTCACGCACAAACACGAAAGTGCGTGCTGAAGCGATTTCTGTGGGAAAATCGTTCATGTTTTCCAAAGTTGCATACTGGTTGTTCAGTATTTGAGAATCGTAGGAGATTAAGACATTGACGCTGAATTTGTCATCCGGAAGGACAATAATGGAGGATCCCGTCTCTTCATCACGGAATTCAATCTTTGATTTGATGATGTAGTAATCTTTGGGAGCAGCCTGCTCTTCGATGCCTACCCGTTTGATACACTCCACATAAGCTTTGGCGCTGCCGTCCAGAATAGGGAATTCCGGTCCGTTTACCTGTATGAGACAGTTGTCTATGCCGGCTGCATAAAGTGCTGCCAAGGCGTGCTCAACCGTGCTGACCTTTATCCCATTTTTCCCTAAGACAGTACCGCGGGTCGTGTCGATAACGTTTTCGGCTACCGCGTCCACTATCGGCTGTTCGTCAAGGTCGATTCGTTGTATCTTATACCCGTGATGCTCTGGGGCAGGATTGAATGTAACGGTCAGGTTGACTCCTGTATGAAGTCCTTTTCCGTTCAAAGAAAAACTGCCTTTTAAGGTTTGTTGTTTCAACATGGGCTTATTTGTTTAGTTGTTTCTTTAATTCTTCAATTTCTTTTTGCAGTCTGCCTAATTCGGCATACATGTCCGGAAGCTTTTTATAGATGGCTGCCGAACGCGCGAACTGTTTGGGCTCGATGGCCGGATATCCCATCAGCGTCGCTCCTGATTTGGTGTTTCCTGGAATTCCAGACTGCGCGCCTACGGTTACATGGTCGCCTATAGTGATATGGCCTGCTACTCCGACCTGTCCGCCAAACATGCACCATTCGCCGACCTTGGCCGAACCTGCCACTCCCACTTGTGAAGCCATGACTGTATTGCTTCCTATCTGTACATTATGGGCTATCTGCACCAGATTGTCCAGCTTTACGCCTTTATGCACGATGGTTGCTCCCATAGTTGCCCGGTCAACACAAGTGTTGGCTCCTATTTCCACATCGTCTTCCAGTACGACAATGCCTATTTGAGGAATCTTCTCGTAGCCGGACGGTGAGGGGGCAAATCCGAAGCCGTCTGCTCCGATGACTGCTCCCGCATGTAAAGTACAGTTGTTTCCTATGCGGCAGTCATGATAGACGGCAACCTGCGGATAAAGAGTCGTGTTGGCACCGATTTTTGCATTGCATCCTACAACGGCATGCGGGTGGATGCAGGCGTTGTCTCCGATTTCCGCCCCATCTTCTATGCAGGCAAACGGGCCTATATACACATCCTTTCCTATTTTTGCATTACTGGCAATGGATGCCAAAGGGTCGATTCCCTTCTTTTTTGGCTGATGGGCTTCATATAGAGTCATGAGTCTTGCCAGGCTTTCATAGGCATCGGCCACTTTGATGAGTGTGGGCTTGACCTCATGCTCCGGTTCAAAGTCTTGGTTTACCAATACGATAGAGGATTGGGTATTATATATATAATGGGTATATTTGGGGTTGGAGAGGAAAGATAATGCTCCCGGAATGCCTTCTTCTATTTTTGCGAAAGTATGTACGGTCGCATTTTCGTCTCCGATGACGGTTCCTTGGACGTATTCTGCAATTTGTTTGGCTGAGAACTCCATAATAATCCTATCTTTTGTTCCTTTGTTATCTTAATTTTTGTTTGGCTTATGCCAGATGGGGCATATCCTTCAGTTAATTATGCAAATTACGTATTTTTTTTTTAGAAATCCGTGAAAAATACCAATTATTTCTCCATTTGCTCCTGAAAACCTTGTAATTCTTGGTTCTTTGGGATTATAAAATCGCTTTCAGCTGTTCTTCCATCTGCTGCTGCACTTTCCGGGCTTCTTCGCCTGCTGTCTTGGCAAACGTTTCGCCTTTGTCGGCATAGATGATGGCGCGGCTGGAGTTGACAATCAGTCCGCATTCGCGGGTCATTCCATACCGGCAGACTTCTTCTAAAGAGCCGCCCTGTGCGCCGATGCCGGGAACCAACAGGAAATGGTTCGGTGCAATCTTGCGGATATCCTCGAACATGCGTCCTTGGGTGGCACCGACTACGTACATCATGCTTTCGTCATCAGCCCATTCCTGCGACTTCCGCAATACTTTTTCAAAGAGGCGTTCGCCTTCGGCATCGGTCGTCAGCTGGAAATCGTGCGAGCCTTTGTTGGATGTCAGCGCCAGCAAAATCACCCATTTCCCTTCATAAGTGAGGAACGGCGTTACGCTGTCTTCTCCCATATAGGGGGCTACGGTTACGGCATCAATATCCAACTCTTCGAAGAAGGTGCGGGCATACATGGCCGAAGTGTTACCGATGTCTCCCCGCTTGGCATCGGCGATGATGAACTGGTCGGGATGGTTGGTCTTGAGGTATTGTGCGGTCTTTTCAAAAGCAGTCCATCCCTTTACTCCCATGCTTTCGTAGAAGGCAAGATTAGGCTTGTAGGCGATGCAGTAGGGGGCGGTCGCGTCGATGATGGCTTTGTTGAAAGCGAAGATAGGGTCGTCTTCCTTCAGCAGATGCTCGGGAATTTTCTTGATATCTGTATCCAGTCCCACGCAGAGGAATGATTTCTTGCGCTTGATGTTTTCAAAAAGTTGTTGTTTGTTCATATCTCGTTTGGTTTAATGGGTTATTTCATGAATAGGTAGCCGCTGGCGGTGAGGCTGGCCGTGTCGCCGTAATCGTTAAAAAAGAATGATGTCAGCATGAACCGGTATCTGCCGGACATACATTCCAGCCAGACGGCGGGCAGGGCCTTTTGTGCAGGCTGCTTGTCCAGATTCTCCAGCGTCTTTATGCTGACATATATCGTGTCTGCCGAGCCCTCAATCCACCGGCTTACCGGAATGGGCAGCTTTCCCGCCTTGTGCTCGGCGGAAGAATCGGCGGAAGAATCGGCGGAAGAATAGGAGAATGATTCGTTTTCAACGGCAACAAACTGCCGGTATCCCGCGGGGATAATTATTTTTGCTCCCGTGTCGGAATGCCCTTCGAGGGTGACCGCAGGTTCTTTTACGGTTACAGTGTCGTAGTCTATGATGTCGACCGGCTCGCTTATCAGGTCGCCGATGCTTTCCCGTCCGAACATGTCGTCCAGATACCTCAGCTTGCCGTTTATGCTGACGGCGGTTTCGGCGGGCATCGTCTTGAGCCAGTCCTCATATTGCTTTTGTGAAAGTGGGAGCTGCCTTATCCCCGACATGTCCAATGCCTGCCTGATGTCATTCCGCATGAGATGGCGTGTGATGCTTGCATAGTTGACCGGCAATGCGGAGGTGAGCAGAAAGATGCCTGCAAAGGATATAGGTATCCAGTTGATGCGCCGCACCCGTGTGATGAAAAGCCCGATGCAGACCAGATAGCACCATACGTTGAATGTTATCAGATAAAGCCGTCTGACGGAAATGCCGTAGTCGCTGAGGCGGCGTGCGATGCCGACCGTCATCAGCATCAGAAGCGGCAGTATCAGCAGCGGAAGGTAGCGTGCGATGCGGTTGTCCCATGCCCTGTTCCCGGCCATGCGTGCCGGATAAAGGTCAAACTCGATGGCGATGCACCCTGCCATGAGGACTGTGACGAGCCAGGACACCCATCCGGTGGGGAGTTCCCATTTTATCAGTATCTGAAAGGCGTAGGCATAAAGCACAATCAGGTAGCCTGTCACAAGCGGAAGGAAAAGATAGTGGATGGTCTTGACCTGAAAGTCTTTGGCTAAAGGCCGGCGGTCGTATTTGGCCGCTCCTTTGGGCAGTGAGCCTAAAAACAGCATCAGGGCAAGCGGGATGTTGCACACTATCAATATGTAGAAATAGTATTCTTCTCCGATTTGTAAGTCGAAGAGCTGATGGAGGGAGAAGGCGAGCAGACAGATGCCTCCACTCATGATTCCTCCGATGATGTAGGCGGTCACCAAAGCCGTGATGCCGGACAAGGCGAAGTTCCAGCTTGCAATGTCGTTTTTTTCCTTCATGAACGACAGGAAGAACGGCGACATTCCCACCGCCAGCAGGCCTGCCGCGTGGGCGATGCTTATTTCGGTCAGCGACTGTTCCGGTGAAAGCGTGTAAAGGAAAAGGGTGTCCGCCAAGAGTAAAAGGTGTCCCACGGTGTGTGTTATGAGGCGGCCCGACCTTTTCCGCATCTCCTCGCACCACAGATGAAGGGAAAGCGACAGCAGTGTGCCTACCGACAGGTAGTATCCCCAGATGAAAATCAGCTTTTCGTCTGTCAGCCTGTCTTGCGGCGGAACCAGAAGGAACAGATATCCGGTCAGTGCAAAGATAAAGCATACGGTAACGGGGAAACGTTTCAGGCAGTTCTGAAACGCTTCTCCTAACGTGTGGAATGTTTGCTTTAAGAAATATTTTGCCATGACCGGTGTCTTTACAGTTCGCTTTCCTTCAGTCTTTCAGCATTCTCGGCTATGATAAGATGGTCGATGCAGTCCTGGATGTCTCCGTCCATGAATGCAGCCAGGTTATAGACTGTATAGTTGATGCGATGGTCTGTGATTCGTCCCTGCGGATAGTTGTAGGTGCGTATCTTGGCCGAACGGTCGCCTGTGCTGACCATCGTCTTGCGTTTCGATGCTATGTCGTCTATGTATTTCTGGTGCTCTTTGTCGTAGATGAATGTACGGAGGCGGGAGAGCGCGCGCTCTTTGTTCTTGGGCTGGTCACGGGTCTCGGTACATTCGATGAGTATTTCTTCCACCACTCCGGTATTGGGATTCTTCCAGTTGTACCGCAGGCGCACGCCCGATTCCACCTTGTTTACGTTCTGTCCGCCGGCACCGCTGCTCCGGAAGGTATCCCACTTGATTTCTCCTTCATTAATCTCCACATCGAAAGGCTCGGCTTCCGGCAGCACCGCCACAGATGCGGCCGAGGTATGTACACGGCCTTGCGTCTCGGTTGCCGGTACACGCTGCACACGATGGACGCCTGATTCGTACTTCAGTGTCCCGTAAACCTTTTCTCCTGATACTGAGCAAATGATTTCCTTGAAACCACCGGCCGCACCTTCGTTCGCGCTGGAAACTTCCATTTTCCATCCTTTAGATTCGCAATACTTGGAGTACATGCGGAACAAGTCGCCGGCAAAAATGGCCGCTTCATCGCCTCCCGTTCCTCCTCGTATTTCCAAAATGGCGTTTCTGTCGTCTTGCGGGTCGGCGGGGACGAGCAGCAGCTTGATTTTTTCTTCTAATTCCGGAATGCGCGCTTCGCAGTGCGCCGCCTCTTCGCGTGCCATCTCCTTCATTTCCGGATCGCTTTCGCTCATCATGCTTCTGGCTTCTTCCAGGCCGTTCAGGCAGTCCAGATATTCTTTGCGCGCCTTCATGATGTCGCTCAGCTCCTTATATTCTTTGGTCAGCTTTACATACCGTTTTTGGTCGGCGATGACGGAGGGGTCGGTTATCAGGGTAGAGATTTCTTCAAACCGCGATACCAGTCCGTCGAGCTTTTCTAAGAGTGTGTTGTTGTCTGACATATTTTGTTTTCTGATGATGATTAGAGGTTTATTCCCACAGCTTTCTGGCAAGACTTATTTGCCGGAATGTAACCGCCCAACTGATGAGCCACCACGCGATTGACACCAGAATTCCTCTGAATGCCTGCGGAAAAGACCGGCTTGCCGTCAGGGAAATGCATTCGATGGTGGAATCGGCCGCTATGATGATGCACGCCAGGCTCAGCAATACGAGATAGCTTCTCCGTATGTTCCGGTTTACCTGAGCCAGGCCTTTCCAGCGCATTGCGGCAAGCGCGGAAAGGACGATGACCAGGCAGGCAAATAAGATGTATGTCATATCATTCGTATCTGAATTCCCCGAATTCGCTCCGGATAATCAGTTCTTTATGGTCGCTCTCTTCGATGCGGCCAACGATTTGCGCGTCAATGTTGAATGACTTCGATATGGCGATGACTTCTTCTGCGTGTTCGGGCGAGAGATAAACCTCCAGACGGTGCCCCATGTTGAACACTTTATACATTTCATCCCAGTCGGTTCCGCTTTGCTCCTTGATGGTGCGGAACAAGGGCGGCACCGGAAAAAGATTGTCTTTGATTACGCGGCAGTTTTCGCCTACAAAGTGAAGCACTTTCGTCTGTGCCCCGCCCGAGCAGTGCACCATTCCGTGTATCTGCGGGCGGAGTGCATCCAGCAGTTTCTTCACTACCGGAGCGTAGGTGCGCGTAGGTGAAAGCACCAGTTTGCCTGCATCAACCGGAGAACCTTCTACGCTGTCGGTCAGTTTTAGGCTGCCGCTGTATACCAGTTCCTCGGGCACGGCGTGGTCGTAGCTTTCCGGATATTTTTCGGCCAGATATTTGGCAAACACATCGTGACGGGCACTTGTCAGTCCGTTGCTGCCCATGCCGCCGTTGTATTCCTTTTCATAAGTTGCCTGTCCATACGAGGCAAGTCCCACGATGACATCGCCCGGACGGATGTTTGCATTGTCGATAATGTCAGTCCGCTTCATGCGGCAGGTCACTGTGCTGTCGACAATAATGGTGCGGACAAGGTCACCGACATCGGCTGTCTCCCCTCCAGTGGCGTAAACGCCTACGCCCATTTCCCGCAATTCAGCAAGCAACTCGTCGGTTCCGTTAATGATGGCGGAGATTACTTCGCCGGGAACGAGCAGTTTGTTGCGTCCGATGGTGGACGATACCAGTATGTTGTCGACCGCTCCTACGCAGAGAAGGTCGTCGATGTTCATAATCAGCGCATCCTGGGCTATGCCTTTCCATACGGAGAGGTCGCCGGTTTCTTTCCAGTAGAGATAGGCCAATGACGATTTTGTTCCTGCCCCGTCGGCGTGCATGATGTTGCAATATTCGGGATTGCCCCCCAGAATGTCCGGGATAATCTTGCAGAAAGCTTTCGGGAAAATGCCTTTATCGATATTCTTGATGGCGTTGTGCACATCTTCCTTGGATGCTGAGACGCCGCGCTGCATGTATCGTTGGTTGCTCATGGGTATGATAATTAAATTACATTCTTATTAAACTGCAAAATTAGCGATTATTCCGCGTATATCCATAAAGTTGCCGCTAAATATTTTATGGTGGGGCTGTTGCGTCTGTGCAGGACTTCGGATTTTTTATGCAGGTGCAATGTTTTTTATGCAGCATGAAACCGCAGGCTTGACATGGGCCGGGCGGATTTTCATGCTGATGGGAAACGGACGGAATCCTGCCGGAAAGGCGGAAGGCGGGACTCCGGTGGCTTACCGCAGGGTGATTCCGATGATTTGAACCTGTCCGTCGGGGCCGAGCAGGCTGAGTCTGAAGAGTCCGTCCCTGATGTTTTCGGGCCAGTCTTTGGTGGAAGCGGGAAGGCGAACGAGCTCTTTCCCCGTCATGTCGGATATGATGAGGATATGTCCTTGGGGAATGTCCAGCAGATTCCCTTCAATGATGTCTATTCCCTCTGGCGGAGCGTTGAATGTCAGGGGAAGGCTTTCGTTTCCGAAGCGGTCTACAGCGGTTACCGCCCAGTATAGCTGCTGTTTCCAGGGCTCTTTGGAAATAAAGGTGTAGCAAGTGCTGTCTGTGCGTGATTCCATCAGGTTCCGGCCGTCGCCGGTGTCGACCGGATAGCTGTCCGAAGCGTATATGCGGTAGTAGCAGGCATCGTTCTTGTCCTTTTGAGCCGGGGCCTGCCACTTGATTCTTGTCGTTTTGTCCTGCACGGAGAGCGACGGACGGGTGGGAGGGGAAGGCGGGATGCTGTCTTCCCATGTCATGGGAGGGACAACGGCGGGATAGGGATAGACCTGTTCCTTCAGTTCGTCAAGCAGTCCCTTCGTATTGTCCAGCAGGAAGCGTGTACGGAAATAGGCTTGTCCGTCCAGGCCGTTTTCGCGCGTAAAGGAAATCTGGCGGCAGATTTCGTCCAAAGTCCAGTCTTGTTCGTCGGGATGCATGAAATAAATGCCCAGCCCCGGCACAACCCAGCGTCCGTTCTTATGCTCGTTCCAGTCGAGCGCGAACGGATAGAAGCTGTTCTTCTGAAAATACATCATGGGAAATATCAGGTCTTGGATTCCCTCCTTCATCCATCGGCTTACATCCTGATAAACGGCGTGATAGGCATTCCATCCCTTCGAGGAATATCGTGGAGTGTCTTTATACTTCCCGATGGGAGAACTGCTTACCTTTATCCAAGGCTTGAGTTTCTTGGTCTCGTCATACAGCCGTCTCACGATGCGGGTGATGTTGTCACGCCGCCATTGCTCCAGTGTCTTGCCTTTTCCGTATTTTCGGAACAGGGCACGGTCTGGGAAATCCGCCGGATGGTCGGGGTAACGGATATAGTCAAGGTGGATTCCGTCGACATCATAGCTTGAAACGATTTCGTGGACAATGCCCGCCAGATAGTCGGCCGTCTTCGGATTCCCCGGGTCAAGATACCATACGCCCTTGTATTTCCGGCATATCTCCGGATGTTTCCTGGTTACGGCAGCCTTTCCCTGCAGCTTTGTCTGTCGTTCGTTGCCTGCCGGAATGGCGACAATCCAGGCATGAAGCTCCAGCCCCCGCTTGTGGCATTCCTCTACGGCGAACTTCAACAGGTCATATCCCGGATTCCGTCCCGTAAATCCCGTCAGCGATTCGGCGAATCCCTCGAAAATGGAAGGGTAAATCACGTCTCCGCGCAGTCGGGTCTGCAGCAGGACGGTGTTGAAATGAGCTTCTTTCAGCTTGTCGAGTATGCGGCACAGCTCCCGTTTCTGCCGGATTACGCCTTGCGCAGAGTTTGCCTTCTGGTCGGGAAAGTCTAAAGCCCCGATGGTCGTGAGCCAGGCAGCACGTATTTCGTATTTGGATTGGGAGGATAAGGGAAGGCAGGTAAGCAATCCTGCGGCTATGATAGTGATAAAAACACGCATGGCTTTAATTTTTCGCGGCAAAGATACGAAGTATTTGTCATATTTGTTACTTTTGTGTCGTTTTTAAAGCAATGTTAATCCTATGATAACATTTAGTATTGCGCTGGTTTTGCTACTGGTGGGCTATTGGCTTTACGGCAGCTATGTGAACCGTTTGGTAGCTCCGGATTCTTCCCGTCCTACGCCCGCCGTGACGAAAGCCGACGGTGTAGATTTCATTCCGCTTCCAACCTGGAAGATTTTCATGATTCAGTTTCTGAATATAGCCGGACTGGGACCGATATTCGGTGCGATTATGGGGGCGCAGTTTGGTACGGCCTCTTATCTTTGGATTGTGTTCGGAACGATTTTTGCCGGTGCCGTTCACGATTTTCTGTCCGGGACTTTGTCTTTGCGCAACGGAGGGGAAAGTCTTCCGGAGCTTATCGGGCGTTATCTGGGACAGAAGACAAAGAAGGTGGCGTGCGTATTCACCATCGTTTTGATGGTGCTGGTAGGTGCGGTGTTCGTATCCGGCCCTGCGGAATTGCTTGCCGGAATGACCCCCGAAGTGCTTGACATTTATTTTTGGATGGCGGTCATATTCATTTATTATATATTGGCGACCATGCTTCCCATCGATAAGATTATCGGGCGCATTTATCCGTTGTTTGCATTTGCTTTGCTATTTATGGCGGTTGGCATATTGGTTATGCTGTATGTTAAAAGTCCGGACTTGCCCGAAATATGGAACGGATTCGGGACTAAGTATGAGAAAAACCCCATTTTCCCTATGATGTTTATCTCCATTGCCTGCGGTGCAATCAGTGGTTTCCACGCCACTCAGTCGCCTTTGATGGCTCGCTGCATTACGAATGAAAAGCACTGCCGGCCTGTTTTTTATGGCGCAATGGTGACGGAAGGCATTGTCGCGCTGATTTGGGCGGCGGCAGCCACCTATTTCTTTCATGAAAACGGCATCGTGGATAAGGTGACAGGCATTGCCTATTCAGGTGCTAAAGTTGCGACAGACATTTCAGTGGAGTGGCTTGGTAAGTTCGGCGGCATTCTGGCCATACTTGGAATCGTTGCGGCGCCGATAACAAGCGGCGATACGGCCTTGCGTTCGGCACGCCTGATTGTTGCCGACTTTTTTCATATCGAGCAGCGGAGCATCCGCCGCCGCCTGATGATTTGCATTCCCATCTTTTTGGTCACTATTTTTCTGCTGGTATACAGCTTCAGCGATGCAGACGGATTTAAGATTATCTGGCGATATTTCGCCTGGTGCAACCAGACACTGTCTGTGTTTACCTTATGGGCTGTAACGGTATGGATGGTGCGCGAAAAAAAGAATTACTGGATAACCCTTCTGCCTGCCCTGTTTATGACCTGCGTATGCTCTACTTACATCGTGATAGCTCCAGAGGGATTGTGTCTGTCTGCGGCGGTTGCGTATCCGGTGGGTATATGCAGCGTCTTGATTGCCGCCGCATGGTTTGCCGGTTGGTTCAGGAAAGAGCGTAAGAGATGAAGGCTTTAGGTAATCATGTTATTTGAATGAATAAAAACAAAGAGTTGATATGAAAAGAAGAATAGTCTTGCTTGCAGCTTTGATGGCTGTGGCAGGTGGCGTGATGGCGCAGAAAAAAGGATTTGGTTATAAGTTTTACGGTCAGGTGCGTACGGATTTGTTCTATAACAGCCGTTCAAATTCGGAGACGGTCGATGGATTATTTTACATGTATCCGAACGATGTGGCTTTGGATGCTGACGGAAAAGATTTGAATGCCAAGCCGGACGGGAACTTTTATACGCTTTACACCCGTTTGGGTCTGGATGTGACCGGGCCGATGTTGGGCAAGGTGAAGACTTCGGCCAAGGTGGAGGTTGATTTTCGGGGCTCGGGAACGACATATTCCCTGTTCCGCATCCGTCATGTCTATTTTAATCTGGATTGGGGAAAGTCGGCCTTGCTGGTTGGTCAGACCTGGCATCCGTTGTATGGGGATGTGGCTCCGGAAATCCTGAATCTGAATATGGGAGCTCCTTATCAGCCGTTCAGCCGTGCCCCGCAAGTGCGCTACCGGTTTACGCAGAAAAACTTTATGCTGACGGCCGCGGCTGTCTGGCAGTCGCAGTATCTGTCGGTCGGGCCGAAATCAAACGAGCCGGGGGCTACGGACACCCAGAAGCATCAGCAGTTTATAAAGAACAGTTGTGTGCCGGAATTTTATTTGGGCATGGACTATAAGGCTCAGGGCATCCAGGCAGGAGCCGGCATTCACCTGTCATCCATCACTCCGCGAACTCAATCGGAAACGAATGACGGAGTTTATAAGGTTTCTGAGCGCGTTACCGGACTTTCGGGCGAAGCCCACGTAAAATATACTCATGACAAGCTGATGCTGGCTGCCAAGACTGTGCTCAGTTCAAACCTGACGCAGACCAGTACCATCGGAGGATACGGAATCACTTCCACCGATTTGCGGACGGGAGAACAGCAGTATACCCCGCTTCGCGTCTCGCATACGTGGATTAGTGCCATGTATGGAAAGAAATGGCGCGGAGGTGTTTTTGCCGGATACCTGAAGAATATGGGTGCTAAGGACGAGGTTACCGGAATTTTGGGTACGGGAACAGACATTGACCAGCTTGCTACGGCTACGGCGGAACTGACCTATAACCTGCCGCACTGGAAGTTCGGGGCGGAATACTCTTGGACTGGCGCATGTTACGGGGAGAATAATGCAAAAGGAAAAGTGGTCGACACCCATTTGGTGAAGAACAACCGCATTGTCTTTACGGCCTTGTTCCAGTTCTGATGCTTGGAAATGAATTTGTAACGAAGAATAAAAATGAGACTATGAAAATCAAACGGCTGTTTGCGCTTGCCTTATGTTGCGCCTTATGGGACGCTGCGCAGGGACAAGTGTGGAAAACTTACGAACGGCAGGCGCAGGATGACAGGTATGCGGCTGCCGACTGTGTGGTTCTGCTGGACAGTACGCATGTTTCGGTACAGGCTACCGGACAAGGCTCGTTTGCCGTATGCAGGGCGGTTAAGGTCCAGACATTGAGAGGAGCCCTGAAAAACCGGGTCTTGAAGTATGATTACGACCCGCTTACCGCCGCGGCGGAATTTCGGAGAGTGACCATCCATCATGCGGATGGCTCGTCGACGGAGGTTGATGTCGGTCAAGCCTGCGATTATGCAGCTCCGGCCCGTGCCATTTATTGGGGGGCGCGTCAGATTATGATAGGACTCGGCGCACTTTTGCCCGGCGACATAATTGATTATGAAATAGCGAAAAAGGGATTTACATACGCGCTTTTAGACGGCTTGTCCGATGACGAGTCGCGCTTCATACCTCCCATGCGCGGACAGTTTTACGACATTGTTCCTTTTTGGGCTTCAGAGCCTACGGTGCGTAAGGTATATAAGGTGGTTGTCCCGATGGAAAAGGAAATGCAGTTCCAGTTTTATCAGGGCGAATGCGCATCGTCCGTGCGGTTTGAAGGCGGGAAAAAGGCCTATACCTTTGCCATGAACGGCATGATGCCCTTTCAGAAAGAGCCGAACATGGTGGACCTTTTCGACGCGGCTCCCAAGCTGATGATGTCTACCACCCCCGACTGGCGCGAAAAGTCCCGCTGGTTTAGCAAGGTGAATGAGGACTATGGAAGTTTTGAAGCCATTCCCGAAGCTCAGGAAAAGGTAAACGAGCTGGTTAAGGGCAAGAAAACCGAGATGGAAAAGATTGCCGTGCTGACCCACTGGGTGGCAGACAACATTCGCTACGCCGGTCTGACGATGGGGAAAGGCGAAGGCTTTACGCTCCATAATCTGAAAATGAATTATACCGACCGCTGTGGCGTCTGCAAGGACATCGCAGGAACGTTGATTGCCTTTTTGCGGATGGCCGGATTTGAAGCTTATCCGGCGATGACGATGGCCGGAAGCCGGGTCGAGAGTATCCCGGCCGACCATTTCAACCATTGTGTGGTAGTGGTGCGCCTGAGTAACGGCACTTTGATGCCTCTTGACCCGACATGGGTGCCGTTCTGCCGGGAGTTGTGGAGCAGTGCCGAGCAGCAGCAGAACTATCTGCCGGGCATTCCGGAAGGTTCAGACCTGTGTCTTACCCCGGTCTCAGCTCCGGAAAACCACTATGTGCGCATCCATGCGGACAATCGAATAGACGCGAAAGGCACGTTGAGCGGCTCTTTCACCATTACGGCAGAAGGGCAGAGCGACAGCAATATCCGCCGTATCTTTACTACCGGCTTCCAGAGTGAATGGCGGAACACGATGGAGAAGCAGCTTTTGAATGTTTCCCCCCGTGCACGCCTTGTAAGTGTAGACTATGGAAAGAATCCGAAAGACTATCAGAAGGCGCCGATTCGCATAACCTTCCGTTATGAGATTCCTTCGTATGCCATGGCCGGTGAGGGCGAACTGGTGTTCAAGCCTTTTGTAACGAACAATCTCTATACGCAAGTGATGAGTTATCTGCGTGTGGACACGAGTCTGGAACAGCGGAAATACGGTTTTAAAGACGGTTGTTCGCGCCTGGTCGAAATGGACGAGACGCTTCGCCTGCCTGCCGGTTACCGGTTGAAAGGAGAGCCGAAGGAGGATGACTTTACCGGAGCTGCGGCCGACTTTAGCGGAGCGCTCCGCCAAGACGGGGACAAACTGTTTTTGCATACCCGTCTTGCACTGAAGAAACGGGTGTATGAGGCTTCTGACTGGGAAAGCTTCCGTCGCGCCGTAAACGCAAGCAAGGCATACGGAGAGTATATCGTAGTTAAAAAGTAATCAGAAAATAACAGGACAATGAAAACACTATCTTTATATGTCGGGATGCTCGCTTTTCTGCTGGGCGTGTCCCTGCAAGTGCAGGCATCTCCTGAAGCGGAGTTCCGCAGGTTGGCGAAACATTACACGCTTCGTGCCGACGGCAGCCAGGAACTTCGGGTGCAGAAAGAGCTGACACTTTACACCCATGCCGCCATGAACAGCCTTTATGGCGAGACATTCATTACGTATGACCCGCAGTATCAGGAGCTGCAGATACATGAATCCTACACTCGGCAGAAGGACGGAACCGTGATTAAGACTCCGGAAAATGCTTTTGTCGAGGTGCTGCCTTCGGCTGCCGCCGATGCTCCGGCGTATAACCGGCTGAAAGAAATGGTGGTGGTTCATACCGGACTGGAGTTGGGTGCGACTGTCTTTCTGGATTATTCCATAATAAGCCGTCCGGGATACCTTCCGGCGCTGGATGTATACTGTCCGGTAAGAGAGCTGAGTCCTATTAAAGAGTTTTCCTGTGTCATTGAAGCGGAGGGCGATGTGCCGCTTCACGCCGAGCTGCTGAATGCATCCGCTATGCCTGCAAGGACAAAGACGGCGGGCGGACAGCGTGTGGAGTGGGTTTTGAAGAACGTAGCTCCGCGTCCCTATGCTTATCCCACGCAGGGAGGCCATGTCGGAAAGATTCAGCAGGTGGCAAGCGGGATGATGCCGGTGGTCATCGCTTCCACTTATCCGTCTTATGCCGATGCGTTGAAGGGACTGAAGAAACAGTTTGCGGCAGGCGATGAGGCTGTGGTCAAGGCAAAAGCGGAGGAGCTGACGAAGGACACCGGGGGAGACCGGACAAAGATGCGTGATGCCATCGGGCAATATATGATGCACATGTATAGCCGTCTGGCTACGGTCGGGGTTTCTTTGCAGGATGCAGGATACCGCCTGCGTCCGGCTTCGGAGGTAATACTTTCCGGCTACGGGACAAAGGTCGAGATGGTGAATCTGAGTGTGGCGCTTCAGCGTGCGGCCGGGCTGGATGCTGAGGTCGTAGTCTGTTCCGCGCGTCCGTCGCAGCCGGACAATATGGGGTTGAGCGCCATTTTTTCTTTTTGCGAAAAGAGTGAGCTCAAGCCTCTGCATTCCTCTTTGCAGGGGACAGAAGAAGCGCAGCTTAAAGATTATCTCACGGTGACAGATTTGAACGGAAACTTTGTAGCGCTTGAAGAACCGGCTTTGGGCGGTGTAACGCACTATACGCGCAAGGCAGACGACAAGTCTGTCCGCATTCTTCCGAACGGCTACCGTATCGTGACGGCAGAAGGCAGGGATATGGCGCCGATGCTTACCTATACTTATGCCAGCAACACTGCGATAAAAGAAAATATCCTGCTTCCGATGAAGTTCGACCGTACTTTCGTTACCACCGTTGAGCTGCCCGAAGGCATGACCTGGATGCCGAAGTCCGACAGGGAGGTGAGCAATTCTTTCGGGAAAGTAGTGTTCAGATACCAGCCGGGTCAGGGCGAAGTGAAGGTTACCTGCACATTGAAAGTCGATAGGCAGTTGGTTACTCCGGCCGAATACAAGGACTTTTATGCGCTGATGCGTGAATGGAAGGACGAGAACAACTATACGCTGGTGTTGAGATAAGGGAAAAAAACGGTATCCGGTGGGCGCGGTTGCAGAAAGTTCCGTTTCCAGTCAGGAATGAAGGTGGAAAATAGATTTTTGTCTTCACGAAAACAGAATATCATCGGGATGAGGCGGATTTGTTTCAAGGAGAAACGCCGGATGCCGGAAGGAAAAAACATAATGACATGCATGATTTGAAGGCGACATATTGGAAATACGTCCTGTTGGCGGTATTCATTTCGGCCGGGATGCGTATGTATGCACAGGCCGATGAGTTTGCCACCTGGAGCATGATACGGGTGAATCATAAGATACTTCCGGATTTGAAGTTTTCGGCGGCGGTGGAATTCCGCTCGAAAGCGGATTTGAAGCATGCCGACCGCTGGGGAGGTGATGCCGGACTTATGTATAATGTCTTGCCTTGCCTGCAGGTAGAGGGTGTTTATGAACTTCATTACCGCCGTTTGGACAAGGGAGAATGGAAGTTCAGGCATCGTTATAACTTGGGTGTGCAGGTAAGCGCGAACTGGGGCGACTTTAAAATCTCTCTGCGCGAGCGCTTTCAGGAAACATTCTCAGAAGGAAATGTGGAGAATCGCCTGCGCTCTCGCCTGAAGGTCAGTTATGGACCGTCCGGATGGCGGGTGAAACCATATTTTGCTCCTGAACTGTATCAGCCGATAGGCGACCGCGCATTTTTCCGCGTGGCGCGCATGCGTTATCGTCCGGGGATAGAGATAAAACTGTCCGGGCGTTGCTCGGCGGATGTCTTTTACTGCCGTCAGTATGAACCGGGAAACTCAAGAAATATCTTTGGAATAGAGGTGGGCGTCTCGTTATGAAAAAAACACGGACTGATGGATTGGGCTGTTTGAAGTCCCATAGTTCCATGAAGTCCGTGTTTTCTGCTACATTTATTTGATTTCAAATTCCTCTTTCATGTCCATCTCTTCTCCGTATGTATCGTAAAATTTATATTGGAGGAAGGCCAGACTTTGATTGGGAATGACTTTGATGCCGAATCCGTATTTCATCTGCCATTTTCGCTTTAAGGAATAAAATCCTTGATTGACATAGGCAGCTACATAAGGATGGATATGCAACGTGAATTTCTTCACTTTTAATTTGTTGACCATATAGTCAATCTTACTTTCCAATGTATCTGTAAAAAGAATGGAAGGCTTTATTTTCCCTTTTCCGAAGCAGGTCGGGCAGTCTTCGTACGTGTCTACATCCATCGCCGGCCGTACCCGCTGACGGGTGATTTGCATCAATCCGAATTTGCTGAGCGGCAGAATGTTATGTTTGGCACGGTCTTTCTGCATGTTCTGACACATGCGTTCGTAGAGTTTCTGGCGGTTTTCCGCCAGGTTCATGTCGATGAAGTCAACGACAATGATGCCTCCCATGTCTCTTAGCCTGAGTTGGCGCGCCAGTTCGTCGGCGGCTCCCAGATTGACGTCAAGCGCATTGGCCTCCTGTCCGTTTGCTGCTTTTGAGCGGTTGCCGCTGTTTACATCTACCACATGCAGTGCTTCGGTGTGCTCGATAATCAGATAAGCTCCGCTTTTATAGGAGACAGTCCTTCCAAACGAAGACTTTATTTGCTTGGTGATGCCGAAGTTGTCGAAGATGGGAAGTTTTCCTGTGTATTGTTTGACGATGCCTACCCGTTCGGGTGCTATCAGGGCTACATAATCCCTTACTTCATGGTAGACGGTTTCATCGTTTACATAGATGTTTTCATACGACGGATTGAACAAATCGCGCAGCATGGCCACTGTACGGCTTGTTTCTTCGTATACCAAGGCAGGTAGTTTGGTAGCCTTTTGTGCTTTAGTGATGGTTTCTTCCCAGTGCTTCAGCAGAACTTTCAGCTCGGCGTCCAGTTCAGCCACACGCTTCCCTTCGGCTACGGTGCGTACGATAACGCCGAAATTCTTGGGCTTGATGCTTTGCAGAAGCTGTTTCAAGCGTGCGCGTTCGCCGCTTGATTTAATTTTTTGAGATACGGAGACCTTATCGTTAAAGGGAATCAATACCAGATACCTTCCCGCGAAGGAAAGTTCGCAGGTCAGGCGCGGCCCTTTGGTTGAAATCGGCTCCTTGACAATTTGCACGATTACTTCCTGCCCTTGCTTGAGCACGTTTGATATGGTGCCTTCTTTTTCAATGTCGGGCAATACGGAAGCTTTCGCGATGGGGTACAGCTTTTTGCGGTCGCTGATGACCTGTTTCAGATACTTTTGGTAAGAATGAAATTGTGGTCCTAAATCTAAGTAGTGAAGAAAAGCGTCTTTTTCGAATCCTACGTCAACGAAACAGGCATTTAGTCCCGGCATGAGCTTTCTCACCCTGCCCAAGTACATGTTCCCGACCGAGAAGGAAAGATTACGTTCTTCCTTTTGGAATTCTACCAGGTTCTTGTCTTCCATGAGCGCGATAGAAATCTCTTTGGGCTGTACGTCTACTACTAATTCGCTTGTCACTTGATTACTTAGTTTTTAGGTTAATAATAAAAGGATTACCATGAAGCTACAGTTCTTGTCTGGCAATGTCTGTATCGCTCGGAGGTAAGGGAATCATAATACACAAAGAACAAACCTGAAAGACTATAAAGGAGCTTTGCAAGTTTGTTCTTTATTGAAGTCAGACAGACTAACAATTATTTTTTACTTTTATGTCTGTTCTTTCTTAGTCTTTTTTTACGCTTGTGAGTGGACATTTTATGTCTTTTTCTTTTCTTTCCGCTTGGCATAGCTTCTAAAAATTTATAGGGTTAATACTTAAGTTAATTGTTCTTTACTGAAAGAGTAAACGTCTTGGCCGGTTTGAATGCCGGAATATTGTGCTCCGGAATGATGATTGTTGTGTTTTTAGAAATGTTACGGGCAGTTTTCTGCGCTCTTTTCTTTACGATGAAACTGCCGAAGCCGCGAAGATATACGTTTTCATCATTAGAAAGAGATTCTTTCACTGATTCCATGAACGCTTCCAATGTCGTCAGCACTGTCTGTTTATCTATTCCAGTGTTTTTAGCAATTTCGTTTACGATATCTGCTTTAGTCATTTCAGAAATAAATTATTGTTATACGTTATCTTAATTTTTTGGTCTGCAAATATATAGCTTTTCTTGTTCTTTTGAAAATTTATTGCGAACATTTTTTTTCGGTTGGGGGATGAGGCTTCTGAAAAACATCTATTTTTGCAGAAATTTTAGAGCATGGGCAGATTTGCTGATATACTAATGGAGTGGTATGGCAGGCATGGGCGTGACTTGCCGTGGCGCCATACGAAAGACCCTTATCGGATATGGGTGTCTGAGATTATCCTGCAGCAAACGAGGGTGATGCAGGGATATGAATATTATTGCCGCTTTATCAAACGTTTCCCTGATGTCGGGTCGCTGGCGGAAGCATCGGAGGAAGAGGTGATGAGGCATTGGCAAGGACTGGGGTATTACTCCCGTGCGCGCAATCTTCATGCGGCGGCAAAATCGATTTTGATGCAGGGCAGGTTTCCGGTTGGCTATGATGAAGTGCGGGCTTTGAAGGGGGTGGGCGATTATACGGCTGCCGCCATCTGTTCGTTTGCCTACGACATGCCTTGTGCGGTGGTCGATGGAAACGTATACCGTGTCTTGTCGCGGTGGAGGGGGATAGAAGAGCCGGTCGATTCGTCTAAGGGGAAAAAGATATTTGCCGCCTTGGCCGGTGAGCTGATTGACAGGCAACGGCCGGCCTTGTATAATCAGGCAATCATGGATTTCGGGGCTTTGCAGTGTGTGCCTTCTTCTCCCGACTGTATGGCCTGTCCGCTGGCGGAAACTTGTGTGGCCTTTCATTCCGGGAAGGTGGGTGTTCTGCCGTGCAAGCAGCATAAGACGAAGGTTTCGTGCAGGTATCTCATCTATTTATATGTGCATACGGAGAGCGGGGACATGTTCGTGCGCAAGAGGGAAAAGGCGGACATCTGGCAGAATCTTTATGAAATCCCGCTGCTGGAGGAGGAACGGGCGGTGGGCGAAGAGGAACTGTTCTGCCTGCCGGGGTTTGCAGAGATGTTTGCCCGTTCGGCTCCTGTCCGGGTGCGTCTGGTCAGGAAGGATGAAAGGCATGTGCTGTCGCATCGCGTGATATTCGCTGATTTTTATGAAGTGGTTGTGCCGGACGATGCGGCCTTGCCGGGGTATCTGCGCATACGTGAAGGCGATTTGTATAAATTTCCCGTATCGCGCTTGCTGTCTCGTTTTTTTTCGCTACTTTTGAAACCTGATTAAAATACCGGAAATCATGTCTTTGAATAAAGTTCAGCTGATAGGGAATGTAGGGAAAGACCCCGATGTAAGATATTTGGATACGGGAGTGGCTGTAGCCACTTTCCCGCTGGCCACTACAGACAAGGGCTATACGTTGGCAAACGGGACGGTTGTCCCGGAGCGGACGGAGTGGCATAACATAGTCTTGTGGCGCGGCCTGGCGGAAATCGCTGAAAAGTATGTGCATAAAGGCGACAAGCTGTATATAGAAGGAAAGATTCGCACTCGTTCTTACGACGATCAGAACGGGGTTAAGCGCTATGTGGTGGAGATATTCGGTGATAATATGGAGATGCTGACTCCCAAAGCCGTGCAGCAGCCGTCTGGTGTGCAGGCGCAGCCTCTGCAGCAGCCCCAGCAGTCTCAGCCTGTTCCCGGACAAGCTTCGGGGCAGAACGATGCGGCAGATGATTTGCCGTTCTGAATGGAGAGGGGATAAGGTGTGTGAGACCTTTTCCGTTCTTCATAAAATATTGTTTAACTAAATTTTTATTCCTTGGACCCTGACTCGTGTTTATCTTTCGTGACGGATTTTTGTCGCGGTATCGTTGTTACGCCTCCTTCTGTAGGAGCGGTCGTGGCGTTGGTGTTGTCTGTTCTGTCGCTGTATGCGTCTGCTTTTGTTTCGGCTTCTGAGATAGCCTTTTTTTCACTTACTTCTTCCGAACTGGATGAGATAGACGAAAGTGATACTCCCTGTGACAAGCGCGTCAAGACTTTGCTGGACGACTCGGAGCGCTTGCAGGCAACGGTGGTTGTATTGAACAATCTGATGAATGTGGCATTTATCTTGCTGCTTAATTTCTTTTTCTGGAATGTGGTGCACTGGGGTGCGGTTTCTGCCGTGGGCTTTATAGCCGTTACGGTGGTTTTGGTGTTTCTGCTCTTGGTCTTCGGTGAAATCATGCCCCGCATCTATTCGGCGCAGCATGCTCTGCGGTTCTGCCGCAGGTCTGCCCCGGTGATGTTGCGGCTTTGTGCGATATGTCGTCCGTTGTCCAATGTGCTGGTGCATTCCACATGGGCTTTCAACCGTCTGGCACAAAAGAAGAAGCCGAATCTGTCGGTTGACGAACTCTCGCAGGCTTTGGAACTGACAGACAAGAACGATATATCAGAAGAAAGCAACATGCTGGAAGGTATAATCCGCTTTGGCGAAGAGACGGCTAAAGAGGTGATGACTTCTCGTCTGGATATGGTGGATTTGGAAATCAGCGCACCTTTTTCCAAGGTTTTGCGGTGTGTGGTGGAGAATGTCTATTCACGCATTCCGGTTTATGAAGATACACGCGACAATATTAAAGGCATCCTTTACATTAAAGACCTGCTGCCTTATCTGGATAAGGACGACAGTTTCCAGTGGCAGAAGCTTGTCCGCCCCGCTTTCTTCGTACCCGAAACGAAGAAGATTGATGCTTTGCTGCGCGATTTTCAGGCCAATAAAGTCCATATAGCCATTGTGGTGGATGAGTTTGGCGGTACATTGGGGATTGTGACGATGGAGGATATCATCGAAGAGATAGTGGGCGAGATAAATGACGAGTATGACGAAGAGGAACTTCCCTATGTCAAGGTCGACGACAACGTATACATCTTTGAGGCCAAGACGCTGCTTTCTGATTTTTATAAGATACTGAAGGTGGATGCGGATGTGTTTGAGGATGCTGCCGGCGACTCGGATACGGTAGCCGGACTGCTGCTTGAGCTGAAAGGGGAGTTTCCTGCGCTGCATGAGGTGATAGAATTCCGGAACTACAGCTTTGAAATTCTGGAGATGAACGCCCGCCGTATTCTGAAAGTAAAGGTTACGGTTCATCCGGAGTCGGAACAAAAGGAGGAGGCCGAGTGATATGCCGCTGCTGAAGAAATGGGAAGACGGAGGGGCTGTCTGGGCTGTATGGGAGGTGACAGAGGGGCTTGATGAGCTTTTGGAAAGGTTTTCAGACACTGCGGCTTGGCGGGAAGAAGTCCGTCAGCTGAGGTCGGCGTCCCGTCAGTTGGAGTGTACGGCCGTGCGGGTGCTGCTGAAAGAGTTGACGGGGCGTGAGCTGGACATTCTCCATTATCCGTCCGGCCGTCCTTATGTGGCAGATTTCCCGTTTCATCTGACCATATCCCATACGAAAGGCTATGTGGCGGTAGGTTGTCATCCTTCTTCCGAAGTCGGCATTGACATAGAATATTACGGTGAAAGGGTGCGTAAGGTCGCTTCCCGGTTTATGCGTCCGGATGAGATGCTTGAAAGAGAACGGGAGTCGGATTCCTCGTCCTGTCTTTATCAGTTGTTGCTGCATTGGTCGGCTAAGGAAACCATCTATAAGCTGATGGATTGTGAGGAAGTGGACTTTTTGGAACATCTGCGCATCCGGCCTTTCATTTTGCAGGATGAAGGATGTTTTGTGGGTGAGGAGTATCGCACGAAACATTTGCAGACTTTTTCAGTCCGTTATATGATACACCCCGGTTTTGTCTGTACCTGGAGTTTGCCGGAAAAATGAAAGAGACACATCGTTTTGCAGAGACATGTCTCTTTTCGTCTGTAGCCCGTGGGGGAATCGAACCCCCCTTTCAAGAATGAAAATCTTGCGTCCTAACCGATAGACGAACGGGCCGGCCTTTTTTACACCGGCATTGCCTGATGTATGATATCAATCAGGTAGCCCGTGGGGGAATCGAACCCCCCTTTCAAGAATGAAAATCTTGCGTCCTAACCGATAGACGAACGGGCCGGCCTTGGCTTGTGGTGAGCTTTTCTCAATCACGGGTGCAAAGGTAGGGATTATTTCTTAAACTGCAAAAAAAATGCGCGTTTTTCTCTCCTTTATGTTTGAAGTATATATAATATAAATGTGTATTTAGCGTTTCTTTGCCAGATTTGCTTTGTTGAGTTGTCGTTTTTAGGGCTTTGCCTATTTCTTTTCTGTATTGTTTTCCACAAATTTTCCCGGAGTCACTCCAAACTGTTTCTGGAAGCATTTGCTGAAATAGGAAGGATTGTTGAATCCTACCATATAGCTCACTTCGCTGATATGGTATTTGTTTTCCAGTAAAAGGGTGGCGGCCTTTTTCAGGCGGATTAGTTGAATCATCTCGTTGGGAGTGATGTTGGCCAGTGCCTTTATCTTGGCAAACAGTCCCGAGCGGCTGATGCAAAGCTGTTCGGCAAGAAAGTCGACCGACAGTTCTGTATTGTCGAAATTGTCTTCTATCAGTTGGTTCATCTTGATGAGAAACTCTTTGTCGGCACTGTTCCCGGCTATGGAGCTGATAGGCACGGTCGGCATTTGCGAGAACTTCTTGTAAAGCTGTTCGCGGAGGTCAAGCAGATTCTTTATGCAGGCACTGAGATACTGCAAGGAAAAGGGCTTTTCGATGTATGCGTCCGCTCCGCAGTTCATTCCCGATATTTTCGAGTCGTTGTCGGTCTTTGCTGTCAGCAGGATGAAAGGGATATGGCTTGTCAGCGGGTCGTTGCGCACCGCCTTGCAGAGTTCGATGCCGTCCATGTTCGGCATCATCCAGTCGCTGATGATTAAAGCGACATCCTGTCCTTTCAGGTGCTCCAATGCTTCCCTGCCGTCGTTGGCCTGAATGACGGTGTAAGACGACTTGAAGCTTTCAGAGAGAAAATGCATCATGTCTTCATTGTCTTCAGCTATCAGTATCACGGGAAGCTTTTTGGCGTTCAGGTTGCTGATTTGTTCCGGCAGAATGTCTTCCGGCAGCTTTGTAGTCTTTTGGGGTGTGTTTTCGGCAGGTTTGGCGTCCTTTTGCCTGATGGGGAGGATGATGCGGAAAGAAGACCCCTTGGCTTCTTGCGATTTCACTTCTATCTGTCCGTGATGCGCCTCCACAATGCCTTTCACGATGCTGAGCCCGATGCCGGTGCCCGGCTTGTTGTCCGAACCCTGATAAAATGGCTGGAAGATAAGCTGAAGCTCCTTCGGATTCATGCCTTTCCCGTTGTCGGTCACACTGATGGAGAAGGTCTGCTGCTGGGTTTGTGCGGCAAACTCAATCTTTACATCGTCTTTTGTGTATTTGTTGGCATTGGTCAGCAGGTTGCTCAGCACTTTGGTCACGGCCTCCCGGTCTACATCGGCATAAAATCCGTCTTCCGGATAAACGACAGACAGCGCGATGCCCTTTTGTTCCAGCGACGGCTGAAACCGTTCGCATACCGCCTTCATCAGTTCTTTGATGCTCTGAGAGGCGAAATGCATCTTCATTTCATTCTGTTCCACCTTTCGGAAGTCCAGCAGTTGGTTGACCAGATAGAGCAGACGCTGGCTGTTGCGGTCGATAATCTCCAAATCGTTGCGTATTTCCGCAGGAATCTGGGAAGTAGACTGCATGACTTTCTCCAGCGGCCCGATGATGAGCGATACCGGTGTACGGATTTCATGGGCTATCATGGTGAAGAAGTTTATCTTTGCTTCGTGCATCTCTTTCTCTTTCCGGATGTTCAGCTCGTCGATTACTTTGGCATGTTTCTTTTCGCTCCGTTTTATGATGGAGTGGACAAGTATGCCGAGTGCCAGGAAGAACAAGAGAACGTAAGCTACCTTGAAGGGAAGAGACAGATAAAACGGCGGATGGATTATGATGCGTATCGATGTTCCTTCCTCGTTCCATATATTGTCGTTGTTCGAAGCCTTGACCCGGAATGTATAGGTACCTGCCGGCAGATTGGTATAGGTCGTGCTGTTTTGCGAGCCGACATAGTTCCATTCCTTGTCGAATCCTTCCAGCATGTAGGCATATTGGTTCTTTTGGGGCGTGCAGTAGCTTAATGCCGCATATTGCAGGGTGATGACATTGTCGGCATGCGAGAGGTGTATTTCGTCCAAGCAGTCGATGGAAAGCGGCAGTATGCCGCCTGCTTCCGTTTCTATAGGCTGGTTGAAGATTTCGAGTCCGGTCAGCACCACAGTAGGCTTCAGTGAGTTCTGTTTCAGCTGATGGGGATTGAACCGGTTGAATCCGTTGATGCTTCCCACATAGATGTCCCCGTTGCGGGCACGTAGGGCGGAAGCGGAAATGAAGGCTTCGCTTTGCAGTCCGTCGCTTCGTGTGAAGACCTGTGCCGCCTTGGTTCCGGGCGTATACTTGACCAGTCCTTTGGCCGTAGTAATCCACAGGCAGCTGTCCCCCTCTACTATGGCGTTGATGTATTCGTTGGGGATGTTCAGCGGCTGTCGTGCGAGGGTGTCTGTCCGGTTGTCATACAGATAGAGTCCTTCATCCGTACCTACCCATAGCTTTCCCTCCCGGTCTTTGCACAGATGGTTGATGATTTGTGTGCCGAGTCCTTCCTTTTGTCCGTATTTCTTCCAGGTCATTTTGTCCGGGTCGTGGCGGAAAAGCCCTTTCCCGGTTGCAATCCACAAGTATCCCGCCGTGTCTTCGTTGATGTCGATGATGAGGCTCTCCACCGTTTCGACGGGGACGAGGCGGTCGTTTTTGCGGTCATACAGGCATAAGGCGTCCATCGACCCTGTCCAGATACGCCCCCGGCTGTCTTTGAAGATGGTATATACGCTCACTCCGTTCGGCTCCTTGCCCTCGTAGCTTTTTATGCTTCCGGTCTTTCTGTTCAGAATGCGGATATTCTGTCCGTAAGTCCCTATCCACAGTTCGTCGCCTGCCTCACAAAGCGCGTGGATATTGTCGTAGGCAAAGGTTTCTCTTCCGGCAAAGTCGGTGAAGGCACGCTTCTGGGGCGAGAAGCAGCTCAGTCCGCCGTCGTCTGAGGCTATCCAGATGTTCCCTTCCCCGTCTTCACAGAAGCGGCTGATGATTTTCCCGCAGAACAGCGGACTGTTGTCATCCGGTGTGTATCCTTCAAACTGGCCGCTGTAGGGCGGCAGATAGTTGACGCCGTTATAGAATGTTCCAATCCACATGCCTCCTTCCCTGTCTTTCAGTATGGGATAGATGAATTTGTCGGACAGCGATTCCGTTTCCTCTCCGTAGTGGGCGTAGAGCTGGCTTTCTCCGGTAGAGGGCTTGAAGAAAGTCATCCCGTTGTCCGAGCCGATAAGCAGCAGGTCGGGCTTGTATTCTCCGATAGAGTGGATGTGTACGGCACTTCTGCTGCCGCCGGACATCAGATATTTCTGGGTTTCTCCGGTAGACGGATTGATTTTCCAGAGCCCTTCCGTCCACGTTCCGGCCCAGAGGCTGCCTACGGCATCCTCCCACATGGCCATGGCATGAAACTCGTTTTCCTTGTTTTCGAGCGGGAAGATGTCGAATGTCTCTTTTTCTTCATTCAGACGGTAGAGGTGGTTGTATCCGGACAGCCATATTTTCCCCTGACTGTCGCACAGCAGGCAGAGGGCTGTCCCGTCTCCGTCCGGCAGCTTATAGTTTTTGAGCTTTTCCGACCGTGGGTCGTAACAGAACACGTCCTGTTCTCTTGTGGCAATCCAGATTCTGCCTTTCCGGTCGCGGCGCATTTGGTTGATGTAGGAAAGCACGGAAGTTCCGTTTTCCGTGGTGCGGTCGAATCGGGCGATGCGGTTTTCCTTCATATTATAAATGTATATGCCGATGTCTGTCCCCAGCCAGAGCGTGTCTTCGCCCGCTTCGCATAGTGTATGTATGATGTTGGTCTGCAAGGTCGGATAATGCGGATTCCCTTTCTGGTAGAAGGTGAAGCTTATCCCGTCGAAACAGTTCAGTCCGCCGTCGGTGGCCATCCATATATACCCTTTCCGGTCTTGGATGATGTCGGTGACGGAGTTTGACGACATTCCGTTTTCTATATTGTAATGCCTGAACTGAAACTGGGTGGGAAGTGCGGTGCATATCCCTTGCACGGCATAAAGAAGCGTCAGCAGACAGAATAGCATTTTGAACTTCATTGTAAAACTGCTTCTAAATAACATGTCATTTTGTATTGTAGGCGCAAGTTATAGAAAATAATTCAAGATGCAAAGTATGTTTAATATATTTTTAATAGTTAAAAAAGACGCGGATAGTGACGGTTTCTGATTTTGATGGGGATGCAACTGCAGGATGAACCTGATAAAATCGTCCATATATGCTGTAAAATAGTCTGCAATGCCTTCTGTGTGGGGTGGAAGATAGGATAAAAATCCAGGTTTACGACTATTTTCTTACAAGTCTGGATTATTTTTCTATCCGTGAATGGTGTTTCTCCCTATATTTGTGACCGTGGAATCAAAAAAAATGATAATATGAAAAACAATCTGTTAATTCTGATGAGCGGACTTGTAGTACTGGGAACCGCTTCTTGCAGTAAGCCGACTTACCGGCAGCCGGACGCACCGATTCAGGAAGTGCCGTTTACGCAGGTTCACATCAACGACCGTTTCTGGTCGCCGCGCATTGAAACGAACCGCACGGTATCCATCCCTTCGGCTTTCAGAGAGTGTGAGAAAAACGGACGCTTCGACAATTTCGCCATCGCAGGCGGATTGAAGAAAGGGGAGCACCGGGGAGATTTTTCTTTCGACGATACCGACCCTTATAAAGTAATAGAGGGCGCGTCTTATTCACTGGCGGTGAAATACGACCCGCAACTCGACCATTATCTTGACAGCGTAATCAATATCATCGCTGCGGCTCAGGAGCCGGACGGGTATCTTACCACCTGCGTCACAAACAAGTGCTACCGTCTGTCCGGATGGTGGGGACGCTCCAAATGGGAGAAGCTGAACAGCCATGAGCTTTACAACAGCGGACACATGTATGAAGCTGCCGTAGCCCACTACCGTGCTACGGGCAAGCGCACTTTCCTCGATGTGGCCATCAAGAATGCCGACCTGGTGTGCAAGGTGTTCGGGCCGAACGAAGGCCAGAAGCACGTGCCGTCAGGACACCCCATCATCGAAATGGCGCTCTGCAAGCTGTATAAGGTGACGGGCGACCAGAAATACCTGGATATGGCGAAGTATTTCGTGGAGGAGACCGGACGCGGAACCGACGGCCACAAGCTGAGCGAATACAGCCAAGACCACAAGCCCATCCTGCAACAGGATGAAATCGTGGGTCATGCCGTGCGCGCCGGATACCTTTATTCGGGTGTGGCCGATGTGGCTGCCTTGACAAACGACACTGCCTACTTCCATGCACTGACCCGCCTGTGGGACAATCTGGTGAGCAAGAAGCTTTACATCACCGGCGGCATGGGCTCGCGTGCGCAGGGCGAAGGCTTCGGCCCGAACTACGAGCTTCAGAACCATACGGCTTATTGCGAAACCTGTGCTTCCATCGCCAATGTATACTGGAACTACCGCATGTTTCTCGCTACGGGCGAATCCAAATACATGGATGTGCTGGAGCGTGCCTTATATAATGGTGTAATCTCAGGCGTATCATTGAGTGGCGACAAGTTCTTTTACGACAATCCGCTCGAGTCGATGGGTGAGCACGAGCGTCAGCGCTGGTTCGGCTGTGCATGCTGTCCGGGCAATGTGACCCGCTTCATCGCCTCCGTTCCTAATTACGCCTATGCCACTCAGCAGAACGACATTTATGTGAATCTCTATATTCAGGGCACTGCCGAAATGCAGACTGCCGACAACAAGGTGACACTCGAGCAGACCACCGACTATCCGTGGGACGGCAAGATTGCCATCAAGGTGACTCCCGAAAAGGAAGGCGAGTTTGCCATCCGTCTGCGCATTCCGAGCTGGGTGCAGAGTGCTCCGGTAGCTTCCGACCTCTATGCCTACACCGATGCTCCCAAAAAGTATACGCTGAAGGTGAACGGCTCGTCGGCCAATGCCGCCGAGGGAGACGGCTACGAGACCATAGTCCGCACCTGGAAGGCAGGCGATGTAATCGAGCTTACACTGCCGATGGATGTGCGCCGCATCAAGGCAAACGACCAGGTGGAAGTCGACCGCGGCATGCTGGCTTTGGAGCGCGGCCCGATTATGTTCTGTCTCGAGGGCAAGGATCAGCCGGACAGCACCGTGTTCAACAAGTTCATCACTCCCGACACGAAGATTGACGCTACCTTCGATGCCGGCCTGCTGAACGGCGTGATGGTATTGAGCGGAGCCGCCAAAGAGGTAGGGCGCGACGGAACGGTGAAGGATGTCACCTTCAAGGCCATCCCTTACTCAACCTGGAACAACCGCGGCGCCGACCAGATGGAGGTATGGATTCCGGAGGCTAAGGAATACGCCACTCCGACTCCCGAACCGACCATCGCTTCAAAGGCAAAGACGTTCACCATCCAGGCTCCAATCCAGAAGGATGCTCCCGAGTCGGCCTCCATTATCTCTTATGCGTGGGGCGTGAACGACCAGTGGGAACCGAAGCGCTCGTCCGACACATCCAAGCCTTACCACTACTGGTGGCTGAAGGAAGGCACCGAAGAAACGCTGGCATACGAGTTCGACAAGCCTTACACCGTATCCAATGTGCAGGTATACTGGCTGGACTTCGACCACTACGATGGCAACTTCCGTGTTCCGCAGAGCTGGAAGCTCTACTACAAGGACGGAAACGCCTGGAAGGAAGTGGAGGCGCTGAACGAATACGGTGTGAAGAAAGACTGCTACAACAGCCTCGACTTCAAGCCCGTCACGACGACCGGCCTGAAGATTGCCGCCCAGCTGCAGAAAGGTGAGTCGGGAGGAATCATCGAATGGAAAGTAAACGAATGATAAGACAATTAACGGTTGGAAAATGAATGGCTGAAAGTCAAGGCAGCCAAGCCTTGGCGATTGGCCATTGGTTTCCACTCAATATTAACCCTTAAATACAAACGAAATGGATGCACATTTAGACCGCGTGCTGTTTAGTCGCGCATTTGTGAAAGTGGCTGCATGTGCCGTTCTTTCTGTCGGATTGCCGTTGGCAGTTTATGCAGAGCCGGGCAGCGTGACAGCTACAGAAGCCGTTCAACAGACCAAGACCGTGACCGGTCAGATTGTTGACTCGAAAGGTGAGACCATTATCGGTGCCAACATCATGGAGAAAGGCACGACCAATGGTACGATTACCGATTTCGACGGTAAGTTTTCTTTAACTACAGCCCCCAATGCTACATTGGTAATCAGCTATATCGGCTATCAGTCGGTGGAGTTGCCCGTAAGCCAGATTAAGGCCGGACAGACCATTACCCTGAAAGAAGATACCGAGGTAATCGACGAAGTTGTGGTTATCGGTTACGGTACTCAGCGCAAGGGCGATGTGACCAGTGCCATCGCTTCCGTCAAGTCGGAAGACTTTACCATCGGTAAAATCGGCGATGCGGCCGACCTGATTAAAGGTAAGGTGGCCGGTTTGACTATTGCCAAAGGCTCCGGTGACCCGAGTGCTACTTCTACCATCCGTTTGCGTGGTGTCATTTCTGTAAACGGTAGCACCACTCCGCTTGTCTTGATTGACGGTGTGGAAGGAGATTTGAATACGGTTGCCCCTGAAAACATCGAGTCCATTGATGTGCTGAAGGATGCGTCTGCCGCCGCTATCTACGGTACCCGTGGTGCAAACGGTGTAATCTTGATTACTACCAAGAGCGGTAAGCGTGGAGAACATACTACTGCTAATTATTCTGGTTATGTGTCAGCTTCTACATTCGGTAAGAAACTGGAATTCATGGATGCAGCCGATGTTCGTGCCGGACTGACTAACTTTACTGACCAGGGTTATGATACCGACTGGCTCGATGCCATCAGCCGTACCGGCTTCACACACAACCATAACTTCAATATTACTGGAGGTACGGAGAAGACCACCTATTCGGCCGACTTCACTTACCGTAAAGAAGAAGGTGTAATCATGAATACTTACGCAGAAGATATTCACATGCGTTTCGATGTGTCTCACTGGATGCTGAACGACATGTTGAAGGTAAATCTGAATTTGGTGAAGAAATGGCATAAAAACAGTGCGACCAACGCTACGGCAACCGACCAGTCTAATATCTATCGTCAGGCGATTGCTCGTAACCCGACTGCACCGATTTACAATGAAGACGGTTCTTACAACGAAAACTTCGGTGTAAGTTATTACTACAACCCAGTGGGAATGTTGGAGGAGCGTTTGGGTAATGACCAATATGAAGAAACTCGTGCAACCGGTAACATCACCTTTGAGCCGATTAAGGGATGGCAAACTAACTTGATGTTGGCTACAAGCCGTTATAGTATGCATGATGAAGGCTATAATACCAGTAAATATTTTGGTAGTACATTAGGTGGTTATAATGGTTACGCTTCTCACTATAATGACGATTCCCGTACTGATAATCTGGAACTCACCTCTAAATATGATTTAAATATCGGCAAGCACCGTATGAATGCATTGGTAGGTTACAGTTATCAATATTATAAATATGAGCGTAACTATGCTTATAACTACGATTTCCCGAATGACTTTTTCCAATGGAATAATCTTGGAATTGGTACTTATTTGAAGAGTGGTAGAGCAGGTATGGGCAGTGAAGCTAATGAAAATACTTTGATTGGTTTCTTCGGTCGTGTAAGTTATGCCTACGATAATCGCTATAATGTTTTGGTGAGCGTTCGCCGTGAAGGTTCTTCTAAGTTTGGTGATAATAACAAGTGGGGTACTTTCCCGTCAGTATCTTTAGGTTGGACAATCAGCAACGAAAAATTCATGGAAGATCTTACTTGGTTGAATAATTTGAAACTCCGTGCTGGTTTCGGTATTACAGGTGTGATTCCGAATGATCCTTATATGTCTTTGACCCGTTATAGTTATTCTGTTTATTATAAGGATGGTGACGAATGGAAGCAGGGATTGAAACCGGATGCTAATCCAAATCCAAACTTGAAATGGGAAAAATCAACAGAATTTAACGTAGGTTTGGATTGGAGCGTATTGGATGACCGTTTGGGTGGTTCTATTGATGTTTATAACAAGAAGACTACAGATTTGTTGTTCTGGTATAGCGTGCCTACTCCTCCGAACTTGGCTACTACTACTTTTGCAAACGGTGGTTCTGTTCGTAACCGTGGTGTTGAAGTTGCCATCAATGCTGTGCCTGTTCGCACAAAGGATTTTGAGTGGAGGACGGTTGTTACATTAGCGCACAACTCAAGTGAATTGCTGAGCTTGTCTAACGAACTTTATGAGACTAACAGTTATCAGGATGTCGGTGGCTTGGGTGAACCTATCAGTGTAACTACGCACCGTATGGAAGAAGGGCGTCCGTTGGGTGAATTTTACGGCTTGAAGTCTGTTGGTGTATCAGAAAATGGTCTGTTCTTGATTGAAAAGTCAAGCACAGGAGAGATTGAAGAGTTCTCTACTTCTATGTTGACAAACGATGCTTATCGCCAGTATTTGGGTAACGGTCTGCCTAAAGTAACTTTGGGATGGACAAACAACCTGTCATACAAGAACTGGGATTTGAGTATGCAGTTCACTAGCCAGTTGGGCTTTGATATTTTGAACGAGCCGCGTGCATATTATGAAAATAATTCTCATGCATACAATCGCTTGAAATCAGTATTGGATGCTCCTTACGGAGGTGAATATACTTTGTCTTCTTCACAGCCTCAGACAATGGTAAGCTACTATCTAGAAAACGGAAACTTCCTGAAGCTGACGAACCTGACTATCGGTTATACATTCCCGATTAAGCAGAACAACAAATGGATTAAAGGGGTACGTGCATATCTGTCTGGCGACAACCTGTTTACAATTACCGGTTATTCCGGTCTGGATCCGGAACTGGCCAATGCATATCCGACTTATGCAGGTATAGATGCGCGTGATAAATATCCTTCTATCCGTTCTTATACATTCGGTGTTAACTTAACCTTCTAATTTGAATTAACATGAAATCAAAACTATATAAATCTCTGTTAGCCTCAGTAATGGGCGCAGGAATGCTCACGTTGGGCAGTTGTACCGATTTGAGCGAAACGATTTATGACACTATCGCGAGTGAGAAGTATGAATTCTCAGAAAGCGATAACGCAAGCCAATTCGCTACCGTTTATTCGTCTTTGCGTGAATTCTATTGGGACTGGTACGGCTATGCAGACTTGGATATCTGTACAGACCTTTGGTGTATCCCCTTGCGTATCGGTGTAGGATGGGGTGACTTGTATATCAATTTTCATAAGCATACATTCCATTCAGAACTTGGGCATTTAGGAGGACTTTGGACAAATGGTTACGAAGGTATTACCGCTTGTAACAATTTATTGCGTGACAAAGAAACTCTTAATTTGACCGATTTGCAGGTAGCACAGTTGCGTGCTTATCGTGCTTTGTATTATTATCTGCTTTTCGATTTGTTCCGTAATATTCCGTTGTTGGATGAAAATTCTTACGAAGGAAAACCGGATGATTGGCAACCTTCTCAGGCAACTCCGAAAGAAACTTTTGACTTTATTGTTTCAGAACTGGAAGATGTGAAGGAGGCTTGCGGTACAGATATTGATGCCGGAAGAAATGGGGAGATGAATAACTATGTGGCTCACATGATTTTGGCTAAGATGTATTTGAACCGTAATGCATGGTTCCCAACTGAAGCTGAAGATAATTCTTATTATGAGAAATGTATTGATGTTTTGGACTATATTATGCAGCAGGATGGTAGTGGCTTTGATTTGGCTCCTAATTATTCCGACTGTTTTAAGGAAGATATTAGTGGTTGTCAGGAAATTATTTTGGGTATTCCGTATGAATATCTGTATGCAGGTGGTAATTATTTCGCTAACTTGTGGATGAATGAGGCTGGCCGTGCTACTTGGGGATTCACCGGATGGGCTACCGGCGGTGGTGGCGCTTTGAACCAGTTCCTTGATTCTTATGAAAGACAAGGTGGTGTAGATGGTAATCAAAACAATGTTGACCAAATAATTGACAAGCGTTTTGCTCAAACTTGGATTGGAGGACCGCAAGTAGATGCTGATGGTAATGCTATTATGGTAGATGGAAGTCAGTTGAATTATACTTACAATCTTCGTAGTATTGACAATCCGGGATGTTATCCGATGGAAGGTTATCGTATGGTGAAATATGAAATCATAAGCGGTGATTGGGGATCAAGCTATGATGATATTCCTTTCTTCCGCTATGCAGATGTGTTGCTGATGAAAGCTGAATGCTTGCTTAGATTGGGCACAGCAAATGATACCGAAGCTGAGAATTTGGTAGCGCGGGTACGTGAACGTGCAATTACAGATCCGAGCAGGGTGAAACGTTCTGCTGCAGAATTGAGGGGTGGAAGTGTTTATAATTATGGACATTGGGAGAATACAGCAAAACAGGATGAAAGTGATGCTATTGATCAGACTCTTGTAGGAGGTGATGATATTGATTTAGGTGGTTTGTTGGATGAACTTGCATGGGAGTTTGTGGCTGAGCATCATCGTCGTCAGGATTTGATTCGTTTCAAGATGGATAACGGACAGAATGTATATAATGGAAAAGCGTGGTTCTGCAAGGAAGCTGTAACTGGCAATAACCGTGATGCAGATATCTTCCCGATTCCGAAGTCTGTAATGAACGGTAACATTAATTTGAAACAGAATACAGGATTTAATTAATGTGCTTAACTTTAGTGGATTAAAAATAGAAGATTATGAAAAAGAATATAATTTTGGCACTTTGTTGTTTTTCACTTCTTGCTTTTACAGCGTGCAGTGATGATTACAATGATGCAACTTCAAAACATGTGTACGGAGCAGGGGAAGATCCTTATTTGAAAGCCAATGAAAATGCTCATGTAAGTGATACTTTGAAGGTGAATATCAGTAACAAAGTCGGTAATTTTAAAATTAATATAGCCGATGCTACCGCTCCGTTGGTGGTGGATTTGACTGAAGCAAAACATGCTGCTGTGTTTGAACAACAATTGGGTATGAGTTTGGACGCTGCTTTGCAGGGTATGGATGATGGAAGCATTGTTTTCTATCCGATTAATGTGGCTCGTAATAAGTGGGTAAAGATGGAACCGAATGCTCCGACAGGAACAGGATGGTATTTCAATTCAGCTAGTCAGCCTTGTGCTGCTGATGATGCAGATGCACAGGTTACTGTTTCATTAGATAAATCGGCCAAGACATTGACTGTGACTCCACTTGCTACAGCTCGTGGTGGCGTGAGTTTGGCAACTAATGTAGGTTTTGCTAAAAATGGTCCGGATTATGATGAATATGTACGTTTTAGTGCTGTTTACGGAATCGAAGACCCGACTGCCGTAACTGTAGATTATACATTCTCTTATGCTGGTTCTTTGGATTATATTTTGCCGGATAGAGTAGAAGGTGGGATTGTGACCTCATACCGTTATGGAGAAAATATCCGTGATATCTTTAACATGGAATGGGCTGAATTTAAAGCTGCATTGCAGAATGGAGATATTGAGTTCCAACTTCTTAATCCGGAAGATGGCTCAAAACTTGATGGCGGCGGTATTGATAAGGTTTATTATCTAAATTTAGCTGGTGCTAAGGTAGCAAATGAGCAGGCTGAAGATTGGGCTGTTACGATTCGTTATGAAGAAGACGCTGTAAATGGTGATAAGATAACTATTCCTTATAACACGAATTTGGCATACGGTACAACTGGTAAGTTGAAATTCGGTTTTATTGATACGGCTGATGCGTCAAAACGCTTTGTCTTTACGGTCAACTACTATATTGCTGACTTAGGTCGATAAGCAAGTGGTCTGATAAAATTAAAATCTCTCTATTTAATTCTTTGTTTGTTAATGCAAGATTAAATAGAGGGATTTTTCTCTTGAAAATGTATGATGTTTTAGTTTTACATTCTTTTTGAAGTAATTTTCTTTTGAAATCTAAAACTTATAACAATGAAAACACAATTACAAAAAAGATTGAGCATATTGTTTATGCTTATGATGGGAACATTTTTGATGGTATGTGCGCAGACTGATCACGAGATTCTTTTGCGATTAGGAATGTCTGATGCTTCTTCAACGGTTACAGCAAACATTTCTTTGCCTCGTTCAGTAAGACTTACTACTTCACAAGGTGGAGAATCAACAGCTGTTGTTACTCCATTGTTTGTTACAGGAAATGAGACAGTGCTTGAAGCTAACTTGCAGTTTAACAAAAGCGGTGTTTATCAAATTGATGTAAATGTAAACAGAACTTCTACTGTAGCAAGGGAAACGGTCAATGGTTCTTTTGCTCATATAAGTTGTAATATTCCTTTGGATTTGTCATCTGATCAGACAGATGTTTTAATTTGGATTACGAAAGTGTATTGATATTTACGGCTTTGTCTCTTATCGGGCAGACGGTAGCCGCGACTACGGTGAGATGCATTCAGCCAAAAGCGGTCGGGCAAGGTATACGGTTCCTTCCGGCGTGCAGAAGCTTTATTTCGTGGTGATGGGCGCTCCCGAAAACTATCGCCCCCATCCGTGGGACGAGCAGGAACTGAACGATGAGCAGTGGCCGTATAAGGTGAAGTTCGGAAATACAGACTTGCTGCAATAGCCGATATTATTCGATGATACGAATAGCCTGGTATTGAGCCGGGCTATTTTTTGTTCTTATAAATTCAGCACTTGTGTGTGCGGGGGTTGCAGGCAGGACAGCGCTGCTTTCAGGGTCAGGTTATATTGGGAAAAAGGTCGCTGCGCCTTGACAAGGTGAATCAGCTGCTGGATTTCTTCAATTATGAAATGGCGGCAGTGCCAAAAGTAAAGGCATGATAAGCAATTCTTTTCTTGACAATAATCTGAAAGAACGGTATAAAGAACTGCTTCGTGAAAGAATCGCAAGACTGGAAGCCGCCGAATGAGGGAAGGATATTCTTTTCATGGCGCGGAAAGCTGCATATTTATGATTTTTTATTTTCTCAGAAAAGTTTTTTTCGTTTTTACTCTCACTGCTCTCACCTTTGGATGTAATGGGTTATGCTACAGTATATTATAGGGTGGTGGTAGAAAGATAATCTGCGCTTGGCCGACATTTTGCTGCCACCACCCTGCAAACCGTTTACAGACAAGGTCTTGCCGATGAATGCAAGGGTGGTGAGAGCAAAACTGAAAAGACTTTTTCCTGTCAAGAGTTAGAAAAGAAAGAAACATTTACGCATAGCTATGCATTCCTCCCATGATGAAATTTACTCCGAAATAGGTAATCAGCACGCTTAGAAAGGCAATGAGGGCAAACCAATGGAAAAACATCGGACGACGGAAGGCAGGAAGCGAGGACGGATGAAGGGCTGAGGCATAGATGAGCATGGTGATGAGCGCCCATACCTCTTTGGGGTCCCACCCCCAGTAGCGTCCCCACGAAACGTTTGCCCATACGGCACCGATAAAGATGCCTGCCGTAAGGCAGAATACGGCCGGATAAAGGAGTATCTGGCTGATGAGGTGGAGGCGCTTGATTTCATCCCCGCAGTTTTTTCGGGAGTGGTGGAGCACGATGGCGGTTACTCCGTTGAGCATGACAAAGGCCAGCAGGGAATAGGCTATCATGATGGTCACCACATGAAGGCTCAGCAGCGGCGAGGAAAGCACGGGCATCAGCTGGGTGATGGGGGGATTTGACTCGCCGAATAAGGAGACTAAAAGGGCGAGGCCGCAGAGCATGTAGCCGAAGGCTATGGCGGCTTCGAACCGGCGCCGGAAGAAAAACATGAGTGTCAGTACGCATGCCGCCATAAACTGCATGGTCTCAAATCCGTTGGATATGGGAAGATGCCCGCTTACGAAGCCGCGCAGGCTGATGACGGTGATGAGATAAAGCAGGATGATGCCTGCCAAAGCGAGCAGCAACGGACTGACCCAGGTCTTTGTACGCTCTTGCCTGCTCATGCGGCGGCAGTAGAACACGAATGAGAGGATGCCTATGGTGAGACAGACCATTGCAAGGGGACGGGTGTGGCTGAGGGAATTGTAGAGTTTTTCGGCACGGAACCGTGAGGGAGAGGGGAGAAACTTTCCGGCCTCCTTTTCCTGATATTCCCGGGTCTTTTCTAACAGCCGTTCGACTGATGCGTAGTCTTTTTGTGCAACCTTTTCAGCCATATAGTTCATGCCGTAGCGGACAAAGGCCCATTGCTCGTGGGGCATGGAAGCAGGCAACTGGTCGGCTATTGAGTACCATACGGGTTGGCTGTCGGCGTTTTCGCGGTATGGATAAATGCGGAGGGCATTTCCGGTGCATATCATGCTGACGAGGTTGAACTTTTCGTTGGCTTCGTCAAGGGCGCGGCGGTCGGCGGCATCGGAGAGCGTGTGTTGCGCCTGCTCCAGCTTGTAGCCTTTAGGCCCTACAAAGTCGGTGAGACGGACATATTCTTTGTCGGTGTCCAGCAGTTGCCTTATCTTGTTGCTCTTGATGCGTATGATGGGTTCCTCCTTCCAATCGTCGTAATAAAAGAACCATCCGGTGAGAACCTGTTCGGATGTCATGCCTTTGTAGCTGTCTTTTCCGTAAAGCTTTAGTGTAAAGTCGCGTGCCAGTGTCTGTAGCGGGCAGATGCGGTCGTTGTAATAGATATAGATGCTTCCGAATCGGTCGGCGGCCGGTCGGGGCAGGGTTTTGGGAGCGTCGGCTGCGGAAGCGGGAAGGGCCGAAGCCACGAACAGCATGCAGGGAACGGCCTTGCGCAGGGAGGGGTGACGGAGCAGCTGGCGGAAGCGGCTGTCTTTTTCGAAAAGGAAGGCGATGCACGACAACAGCAGCAGCCAGTATCCGGCATAGGTCACGGCTATGCCGTAAGGGTCGTAAGAAACGGACAGAGTGCTGCCTTTGCCGTCGGCATCATAGGTGGACTGGTAGAAGCGGTAGTGGCGGTAGCTGTATATGCGGTTCATGGATATTTTTCCTTCGTGTGTATGGCCTTGGTCATATATGGCAATCGTGCTGATGAAGTCCATCGGAGCCTGCGTTCCCGGATAGTAGGCCAGTTCGAAATCCTTTAGTCCGACGGTGAAGGGAAGATTCCGGCTCTCTCCGCTGCGGCCGGTGAATGTTTGTGAAGGCTGTTCGCCGTGACGCAGATGTATGCTGCCCTGGATGCCCCAGATATGGGTGGTCAGTGCTCCGGCAAGAATGATAAGAAAAGCCAGGTGGAGCAGAAAAGCGGCTTTTCGCTGGGGAAGTTTCCTCCTGATGAGATAGAGCAGTGAAAAGACGGCGGCTGTTCCCCATAGGGTGACAAAGAGCGGAGAGCCGTAAACGAATGTTGAGACAAAAGCTGTGCCGTATAGTTTTTCGGCGACAGTGGCACAGATTAGGATAAGTACAAGCAGGGCGGTCAATCCGAATCCGGTAGTCCGCAGCAGTTTGGTGTAGTCGGTCATTGCTGATGGTTTATGAACAGATAACAGGGCGGAAGGCTGTCACCCGCAGATAGAAAATGCCGATGAATGCAGCCTTCGCCCTTTAAGAAATCACTATAGGTTTGCGGAAGATGCGTTTAGATGGCATCGATGAACTTCACGATGGCATCGCGGTCGTCTTTAGAAAGTTCGCGGAACTTTTCAACGCTCTTTCGGGCATCGCTTTGGGCATTTCCGTGCCACATGATGGCCTCGATGACATTGCGCGCGCGGTTGTCGTGCAGGCGGTCGGCTGTGGCCGAACCCGTGCACATCTGGTGCAGGCCCCGTCCCCAAAGCGGAGTGGTGCGGCACCATCCGGTGCGGATGTCATTCTCCATGTGCAGCTTGTGCTGTACAAAGTCGGAATACGGCCAGATAGTCTGGTTCGGGTATTTGGGCAGACGGTCGTCGCCTCTTGCAAAGAAGCCGTTGGGGTCGAAGTAGTCGTCGGTCCCTGTCTTCCACGACGGACGGTGGCAATAGGCGCATCCGATTTCCTCGAACAGCTCTTTGCCGCGCTGCACGGCTTCATCGTCGATGTTGCGCACGGCGGGAACGGCCAGTCCTCTGTGCCATACCATGAAGTCCAGATAGTCTTCGTCGTCCATCTCTATGTCTAATTCTTTAGAGGTCAGGTAAGCGGCGATGGCGGTGGCCACTTTTTCCTGGTCGCTGTAGTCGTCGGCGTGCCAGGTCGGGTGATTCTTTTCCGGGTCTGCCGTCTCGATGTAGCTTTGGTAGCCGGCCTGCACGTCGGGGTCGTATGCCGAAGCTTTTACCCATGAGCTTCCGCCGAATTTGGTACGGTCAGTGTCTGCTGCCTGGTCGTTTGAAAAATACGTATCAAGGTAATGATAACGGCGGTTGCTGCGGGTAACGTTCGGGATGTTCCACATGGCATTGGCTCCTGCCGCATCCTGAAGCGGTCCGCGGCTCAGGGCATAGGTAAAGCGGAAAGGATGCTGTTCGCCTTTGTCGGCAAAACCGGCGGCGACATCGGTCTCTTTCGTGTTGCTGTATTGTTTTACCCATTCTCCGTTCTTGAAGAAGGCCGGATTGATGCCGTTAGGCAGATAGCCGTCGCTTTCTTCCTGAGCGTACTGGGCTTTCAGGTCTTCGTCAGAGATGGCATCAATCAGTCCGGTGCCATAGATGCCGATGGTAGACTCAAGCAAAACCTTGTAATTGCCCAGGTCGCTGATTACACCTTTGTTGTATGCGTATACTGCATCGGGGCTCATGGTCACTTCGGGATATTCCAGGTCGTAGGTCTCGCCGTCGGGGAACTGGTTGCCCCAGTCGTCGGTATATTTCTTCCATGTGATGATGACTTTGCTCTCATCCAGCGGAGCTTTGAAAGGCTCTACGGCATGCCCTTGCGGCATTCCGGTGAGCCAGCTTACGTATCCGTCGGTTTCCGGGTTGTAGACAACCAGCAGACAGCCGTTGCCGATGGAGCTGGTTTCAAAGCTTCCTGCCGCATTGCGCTTGCCGTGGCCGTATCCCGGATGACAGTGGATGCATGAACTGCGCACGTAGGCCGGACCCAGCCCTTTGCGGACACCGGTATGGTTGCTCATGTACATTTTTTCGAACAGCTGTTCGCCGTTCTTGAAGCGCTGGCTCATTTCGGCGTTGGCCTCTACCGGTTCGGTTGGCTGTTCATAAGCGTTTGAAGTGCTGAGGTAGGCTGTTCCCAGCTGGCCTCCTGCATAGTACCATTCGGGGTATTCGTTGTCCGGATTCTCACCTTCCGGATTTTCTCCCTTGTTTTCCTCGTCGCTGCACGCACTCAGCATGCCGGCGGCGAGCAGTGAACTCATCAAGAAATAATAGGCTTTCTTCATAACTGATAATTTTAGCATGTTTGCATATTCATGTCACTAAAGCCATCCCTGCCGGAAAGTTGTCGTTTCAAGCATTTCCGGCACAGGATGACTGTCAGAGTTTCGGTGAAAAAGTTTTGTTAGTTGTTCAGCAAAGCGTCGTTGGCCTTGTCGAGTGCCGTCGACAGGTTGTTCAGACTGACAATGGCCGCGTCTGCCTCGGCACCGGTGGCGTTTTTGGCAAACGGTTCGGGGATGGCGTTAATCTTTTCGATGGATTCATCAATCAGATTCCGGATTTCCGTATCAACCTCCGGAGCGACACTGGCTATGTAGTCGCTGACAGACTTGTCGTCGTTCTGCCCTTCATAGGCATTGCGCACGCTGCGGATGTTGTCGGCAAAGTCGACTACAGAGTTAAGGGCATACGGAGATTCGATGTAGTTTTTGTCGTCTTCGCTCATGCCGCTGTTCGGACGCCCGATTTTCTGCGTGCTTACTTCATCAACAATGTCGATACATCCTTGAATCAGCTCTTGGGCAGCTTCCGTGTAGCTTGCATATTTGCTTCCTCCGGCTCCGGCGTTCTTCATGCTTGTGCCGTAATCGAAAGTCGGCTCAAGTTCGGTATCGGCCAGAATGTTCTGCTTTTCTTCGGTAACGTTGTCAAGACCGGCCCATGAAGCTTCCAGACGGACGCACTGGTTACGAAGGTCTTCAGCTACGGCAGCCATGTATATCAGGTGGTTGTCGGTAACGGCTGTTCCGTCCTCGAAGTTGTGGCGAAGGTCTCTTACGCTGCTTGAGTTTCCGTCGGCCGACAGTTCGAACAGCATATATTCAATGGCATGATAACCTAACAGTCCGTATCCCAAGTTGTTGCTTACATAGTCGCCGCCGCCTTCACCGATAGCCTCCATCATCGAAGGATTGCTCAGCAAGGCTATGAGGGCAGGCTTGTCGAGGGGCCATGAGTCAATGTGCGGGTCGATATTGTAGTCGCCGGCTGCACCGAACAGGAAGGCCTCGCTCAGCTCCCATGCCTCGCGTGACTTGGTCCAATGTTCGCATGCTTCCTCCATCCTGCTGTTGGCATCAGTGATGTTTCCGGCAATGAACAGGTCTCTTACTTCATCGCAAAGTGTGCTCAGCAAGATTGCCTCATCGGCCATTGTCTTGTAAGTCGGGATTACCGTGTTGTCGACATACGGTGTGATTGCTTCTTTTAAAGCCTGGTCTTTGGCAGACAGTTCGCCGTCGCCGGGGTTTCCGTTGTTGTCATCGTCGCATGCGGTAAAGCCTGCGGCCATCATGGCACTGACAGCCATGTAGAGTGGAAGTCTGAAAAGTTTGTTCATAATGCTTTTTCGTAAAATTGTTAATACCTATTTTATGTTTATTTCGTAAAAAATCCTGCATAAGCGATGCCGATTGAAATGGCCGGCTCGTTGTTGTAGAATGATTTCAACAGCCCGATGGAGTATTCGCCCTTGACGACAATTTCATCAATGGGGTAATAGTTGATGCCGGCGGCCACACGCTGACGCCCGCAGTACTGGTAAAGCGGAACTTTTGAGTCGTACATGGAGTCGTAGTAATCATACCGGCCGAACACATAGAGCTTCTGTCCCTTGTTGTCAAGCTTGCTGAACTGCGAGAAAAGGTTATATCCGGCCTCTACCCCTGCGGCAATGGCCGAAGAAGCCACATCCTGTTGGGGTGAAGGAGAGTTTTGGCTCATGTTTTTATTGACGGTCGAAATGATGTCGGCATCGCTGAGGTGTCCGTAATCGAAATTTCCACGGACAATCCAGTTGTGGTCATTGTAGTGGAAGTCGAATGCTCCGATTGCTACGGTTCCCTTTACATCCTTATATCGCTGGCTGTCTTTGTTTCCGCTCAGGGTGTTGCTGAAAGAGTTTCCTACATATCCGCTGACAGACAGGCGCAAGCCTTTGATGGAATAGTTGTCGAGTCGGAAAGCTCCTGCTACGGCATTGCCGATTTTGAATTCATAAGGACTTCCTGCACCGTTCTTTACCCAGTTCAGTCGGTCGAAGCGGTCAGAATCAAGTCCCGGAATAATCAGCGCTTCATAACGCCAGTCGCCGGCTTGTCCCCAAATGCTGAGACCGGTTTCGTGCCATGTGCAGGGCATGATGGTATTTTCACCTTCGGGACGGTAAACACCGAAGAATTCGGTCGGCATGTGATGCTGGTTTGTGCCGCCTACCGGAACGATGATATGTCCGGCCTTGATGTTGAATTGCGGACAGAAAGACTTCTGAATCCAGAATTGTTCCAGAGCCACTTCACCTCCGCGCTCTACTTCACTTTCATATTCTCCGGCTTCTTCCTGTTCGATTTCAAAAGCCGACTCCGTTCCTCCGTGTTCAAATTCGATTTCACTTCCCATTGACCATCCTTTACCGAAGTCGTATCCGATGAAAATAACGACATGCGGCAGGTCGAAACGCCCGTGGGATTCATTCTTGTAGTTTTCCGGATTGATGTATCGTGTATACTTGTCGCTGTAAAAGTTGCGTGAATAGACCGCTTCTCCATATCCTCCCACGGTGAAGCGTGATTTTTTCTTTTCTTTTATTTCCGTCTTGTCTTCAGAATTGTCGGTTTTTGTTCCGAATCCGTCTGCAGCGAAACTGTGTGATGTGTATGCTGCAAAAAGCAAAGAGAACAATAAAACTTTTTCTTTCATTTTTTTTGTTATTTTTGGTTGTTTTTTTGATGACAAAGGTAAATGGCTTAAAAAATATCAACAATACCTATAAATAGGTAAATAAAAAGGTGAAATACCTATATGTAGGTATTGGCGTTTTAAGCAAGAAATCGGAAACCGGACGGAAAAACAAACAGGCGGGAATGTTGTTTATGTTCATAGAAGTTACTATATTCGTACAATTAAAACATAAAAGCTATGAAACCTTTTAATTATGCGGTAATCGGCAGCATCTGTGCACTGATAGTGGGAATATTGCTGATGGTTTGGCCGGATATGGCTGTCAACTATTTGGTCGTGACGGTGGGAGTATTGTTCTTGCTGCCGGGGCTGTTGGGGATATTTTCTTATTTTGCCCGTGCCAAGGCACGGAAAGAGGCGGGGATACGCGGTGTGTTTCCGGTTGTAGCTTTGGGCAGTGCGCTGTTTGGGGCATGGCTGGTCATCATGCCCGGATTCTTTATCGGCATTCTGATGTATGTGCTGGGCGCGTTGCTGGTGTTGGGAGGAGTCAATCAGCTGGTCGGCTTTTTGTCAGTCCGTTCTTATGTGCATGTTCCGGCGGGGATGTATGTGCTTCCTCTGCTTATTCTGGCGGCAGGTGTGGTGGTGTTGTTCAATCCTTTCGAGGCGGCCGAAGTGCCGTTCATATTTTTAGGTGCGTCGGCTGTTGTCTATTCACTGACCGACCTGTTTCGCCTGATACGTTTCCGGCGCCGGGGCGGGCAGACGGAAATAGTCGTTACTGAAGAAGAAAAGGAAGGCTGACACTCAGGAGTTGCGGTATCTCTTGGGTGACATGCCGGTATATCGCTTGAAATATTTCCCGAAGAAGGAGATGTCGGTAAAGTTGAGTGAGTAGGCAATCTCCTGAATGGTCATTTCCGTGGAGCGCAGTTTGGCTTGCGCATCGTGGATGATGAACGATGAAATAATGTCGGTCAGTGTCTTTCCGGTAATCTTCTTGATGGTAGTGCTCAGATGCTGCGGGGAGAGATGCATCTTTTCCGCATAGAAAGATACGTTTCGCTCTGTCTTGTAATATAGGATGACCAGACGCACCAGCTCTTTGACAATCTCCTGGTTGCGGCTGTACCGCGGAGATTTCTTTTCCGGCGCGTTTCCTTCGTAAAGAGCTCCTATGTGAAGGATGAGCTGGCTGTAGGCCAGGTTTATCTGCATTTCATCCATGAAGTTGTCAATCCGTAGTGACTTTATTATTACCTTGATGGAATCGCGCAACACTTCGGATACCTTGCCGCTGAGTTGAAGCACCGGACTTTCTATGATATAAGGAGTGTATTTGATGGTTTGCGAAAACAGGTGCGCGCTCCTTACCAGGTCTTTTGAGAATCCTACAAAAAAGAAACGACAGTCCTCACTTTGCTCGTTTATCTGGAAATAGATTTCCGGATAGATGACTGCTATGGAGTTGGCTGTCATGCTGTATCGGGTAAGATGGATGGTGAGGGTACAGTTTCCCTGCGTGCATAACAGGAATATGCAGCCGGGAGAAGGGGTGGGATGCCGGAACAGTTGCCTGAAATTGCCGCATATGTCAATGCCTGCGGTCATTTTCAGTCCTTCAGGTATTAAGGTAAGTTTTTCGAGCTCTTTCATGTCTGGTCCGGCTTTTATTCGGACAAATATAATGTCTTTGCTTTATATTCCAAAATATTGGTGGCTTTTTTGGTTTGTCTGGTTGATTTTGTGAAAAAAAACTAAGAAAAGAAACAACCAATCCCTTGATTTCTTATTTTCGTACCCAGTACGAAAACTATAAACATAACATTGTGAAAAACACTAATTTGTATTTGGTAAGTTTGGTCTTTGTGGCCATCTTGGGCGGTCTGCTTTTCGGGTACGACACAGCCGTGATTTCGGGAGCCGAGCAGGCTTTGCAGAAACATTTGGGATTGAATTCTTTCTGGCATGGAGTAACGGTTTCCAGTGCTTTGATAGGGTGTGTAATCGGCGGGGCTATTTCTGGAGTCTGTGCTACAAGGTTGGGACGGCGAGGCTCGCTGCGGTTGGCGGCTGTCATGTTTTTCTTGTCGGCTTTGGGATCTTATTATCCGGAATTCTTGTTCTTTGATAAAGGCGAGACTTCCTTTTCTTTGATTCTGGCATTTAATTTTTATCGGATTATCGGCGGTATCGGTGTGGGATTGGCTTCGGCCATCTGTCCGATGTACATAGCGGAGATAGCACCTTCCGAAGTCCGCGGAAAATTAGTCTCATGCAATCAGTTTGCCATCATCTTCGGAATGCTGGTCGTTTATTTTGTGAACTATCTGATAAAGGACGGCATGACGGAAGAAGAGCTTGTGGAAAACGGATGGCGTTACATGTTCTTGTCGGGGGTTGTTCCGGCGACACTGTTCGGCATACTGCTGCTTTTTGTGCCGGAGACTCCGCGCTATCTGGTGATGGAAAACAATGATCCGAAGGCTCTGCATGTGCTGGAGCGGATTAACGGAGTGGAAAAAGGCAGGCGGATACTGGCCGAAATCAAGGCCGTGACGACCGAAAAGACCGAAAAGCTCTTTACTTACGGCAAGGCGGTGATTGCCATCGGCATCTTGCTTTCCGTATTTCAGCAGGCGATAGGCATCAATGCCGTGCTTTATTACGCGCCGCGCATATTCGAGAGCATAGGCGGAGGGGGCGACGGCATGATGCAGACGGTCATTATGGGCGTGGTAAACATCGTCTTTACCCTGGTGGCCATCTTTACGGTAGAGAAGATGGGGCGCAAACCGCTGCTGATAATCGGCTCTTTGGGTATGGCAGTCGGTGCTTTGGGTACGGCGGCATGCGACGAGTTCCAGGTAGGAGGAATGGTGGCCGTGCTGTGCATCATCGTTTATGCCGCTTCATTCATGATGTCTTGGGGCCCCATCTGCTGGGTATTGATAGCGGAAATCTTCCCGAATACCATTCGCGGCAAGGCGGTAGCCATAGCCGTAGCCTTCCAGTGGGTGTTCAACTACCTGGTTTCTTCCACCTTCCCGGTAATGTATGAATTCAGTCCGTTCTTTGCATACTCTCTCTATGGGGTGATATGCTTGGTTGCGGCTCTCTTCGTATGGAGGTGCGTGCCTGAAACCAAAGGACGCACTTTGGAAGAAATGAACCAGCTCTGGCTGAACAGGAGTAGAAAAAAATAACCGGAAGGGGCCTGCTGCGGCTTTCTTCGGAAACGGGTGAAGGGGTGTGCTGTCTTGTCTGCGGCAAGGCGGCGTGCCCCTTGGCTTTTCATGCGGGTGAAATTTTTTCCGGTCAGGGCAGAAATTTCTGTCTGACCTGACCGGAAATGATTTTGCGATTAATAGAGGGGAATCTTTTCCTTCTTCGGCTTATTGTTGTATATTTGCAGAAGGAAGACTGAACAGAAAAACATAAATATCAATATATTATGGGAATATTGTCATCGATATTCGGCGGAGGGAAGCCGGATGAGAAACAGACGGACAAACAGGAGGAGAAGAATTTTGAGATTTTGAAATACGACGGTATCCGTGCCCGCAATATCGGGCAGCTTGACTACGCCATCAGATGCTTTGAGAATGCAGTGGCTTTGAATGCGGAGCCGGAGACATTGGGCCTGCTGGCAAACGCTTGTCTGCGGGCGGGACGGATTGACGACGCGCGTGCGGCTCTGGTTCGCCTGACGGAAAAGGATGCAGGAAACGTGAATGCGCTGCTGGCCTTGGCCGATGTCTGCCACATGCAGGAAGACTATGCGGCGATGGACGAGGCATGCCGGAAGGCGCTGGCTCTGGACGAGACAAACGCCACGGCCTGTTATCAGGCCGCCCGTGCCGCAAGAGGACTGCATAACGACTTGCAGGCGATAGTCATGCTGACAAAGGCGATAGCGCAAAACGAACAGTATGCGGATGCCTATCTGCTGAGGGCGGAGACCTTATGGGACATGCGCCAGATAAAGGATGCCCGGGAGGATGCGGATAAGGTCTTGCAGCTTGACCCGGAGAATGAGGAGGCTCTGCTGCTTGAAGGCCGGATTGCGGCGGCACAGGGAGATGCTTCCGCTGCCTGCGAATGCTTTGACCGCGTGACTTCGCTCGACCCTTTCTGCGAGGAAGCCTATCTGCTGAAAGGAGAACTGCTCCTTTTGCAGAAGGAGTTTGACCGGGCTGCCGATAATTATACCGAGGCTTTGGAGCTGATGCCCGGCAATGCCCGCCTTTATCAGGAGCGGGGACGCGCCCGGCTGCTGAAGGATGACAAGGAAGGCGCGGCCGAAGACATGAAGCGGGCCATCGAGCTGAATCCGGAAAGTGAAAGTCTGATAACCGGAAATTTCAAGAATTACGAAACAAACAAGCGTTGAGCCCAAACTTTTTGTTACTTGTTCTTGGTGTAAAATTATATTTCGTTATTTTTGCAGCAACGAATCGTGTATCAAAATGAATAGGAAATGCAGGTAGCCATCATAAAATATAATGCAGGCAATATCTTTTCGGTAGATTATGCCTTGAAGCGCCTGGGCGTGGAACCCCTTGTCACATCGGACAAAGAAATCTTGCGGAAAGCCGACAGGATTATTTTCCCCGGTGTGGGAGAGGCGGAAACCACGATGAACCATCTGCGCAAAAACGGGCTTGACACTTTCATCAAAGAGCTGAAACAGCCTGTGCTGGGCATTTGTCTGGGGATGCAGCTGATGTGCCGCCGCTCGGAAGAGGGTGATACAGACTGTTTGGGTATATTCGATGCGGAGGTAAAACGTTTCCGTCCCCGGCGGCATGCCGACAAGGTGCCTCATATGGGATGGAATACCCTGACGGAAACAGGCACTCCCCTGTTCGACGGCTTTAAGGGAGGAGAGTTTGTGTATTTTGTGCACAGCTATTATGTCCCTCTGAATGAATATACTGCTGCGGTGACCGACTATATCCATCCTTTCAGCGCGGCTCTGCATAAGGACAATTTTTATGCCACGCAGTTTCATCCTGAAAAGAGTGGAAGTGTGGGCGAGCGTATTCTTACCAATTTTTTGAATCTTTAATTTGAGTGGATTATGATAGAACTGATTCCGGCCATCGACTTGATTGACGGGAAATGTGTCCGGCTTTCGCAAGGAAATTATGAATTGAAGCGGATTTACAGTGAAAATCCGGTGGAAGTGGCCAAGGAACTGGAGGCTTACGGCATCCAGCGTCTGCATGTAGTGGACTTGGACGGCGCTGCTTCGCAGCATGTGGTCAATTATCGTGTCTTGGATCAGATAGCCGGACGCACTTCTCTGCGGATTGATTTTGGCGGAGGCATCAAGAGCGATGAGGATTTGGTGATGGCTTTCGACAACGGAGCGCAGATGGTGACGCTTGGAAGCGTGGCGGTGAAGCAGCCGGAACTGTTTGAAAAATGGCTTGGCCAGTATGGGAATGAAAAAATCATCCTGGGAGCCGATGTGAAGAACGGGAAGATAGCCGTAAACGGATGGAAGGAAGAGAGTGCGCAGCAGCTGATGCCTTTTCTTGAACACTATATAAATAAAGGTGTGATGAAGGTATTGTGTACGGACATCAGTCGCGACGGGATGATGGAAGGGCCATCGACAGAGCTTTACAGACAGATAATGGAGGCTTATCCCGATCTTCATCTGATAGCAAGCGGGGGAGTGAGCTGTCTGGACGACATCTTGCGTCTGGATGAGGCCGGCATACCTGCCGTGGTGTTTGGGAAAGCTCTTTATGAGGGGCGTATAACATTAAAGGAACTCAGTTCATTGATATAGGAAGCTATGTTGGCAAAACGGATTATCCCTTGTCTGGATATAAAGGACGGACAGACGGTGAAAGGAACGAACTTTGTCAATCTCCGGCAGGCGGGAGACCCGGTGGAGTTGGGCAAGATTTACAGCAGGCAGGGAGCGGATGAACTGGTTTATCTGGATATTACCGCCAGCCATGAAGGGCGGAAGACTTTTACTGAACTGGTGCGGCGCATTGCGGCCGAAATCAATATCCCCTTTACCGTAGGGGGAGGCATCGGAGAGCTGAAGGATGTAGACCGCTTGCTGAATGCGGGGGCGGATAAGGTATCGGTCAATTCGTCGGCCATACGTAATCCTCAGCTGATAGACGATATAGCCAAGCATTTTGGCTCGCAGGTATGTGTGGTGGCGATAGATGCCCGCCAGACAGTGCAGGGATGGAAATGCTATCTGAACGGGGGACGGCTGGAGACCGACCGCTATCTGATGGAGTGGGCTCATGAAGTGAATGACCGCGGAGCGGGGGAAATCCTTTTCACCAGTATGGATCATGACGGGGTGAAGAACGGATATGCCAACGAGGCGTTGGCCGAATTGGGCGACCTCCTTACCATTCCTGTCATTGCCTCGGGGGGAGCCGGACGGAAGGAGCATTTTCTTGACGCTTTCCGTCTCGGAAAGGCGGATGCCGCACTGGCCGCCAGTGTGTTTCATTTCGGGGAGATTCCCATTCCCGAGCTGAAAGCTTATCTTTATGGTGAAGGAATCAATGTAAGACAAACTATATAACGAATATTATGGAACTTGATTTTGAAAAGATGAACGGACTTGTTCCGGCGATTATCCAAGATAACTATACACAGAAAGTCTTGATGCTGGGATTCATGAACAAGGAAGCCTATGACAAGACTATGGAGACTGGAAAGGTGACCTTCTTTAGCCGCACGAAAAACCGGCTGTGGACGAAAGGGGAGGAAAGTGGAAATTTTCTGAATGTCGTGTCGGTCAAGGCGGATTGCGACAGCGATACGCTGCTGATTATGGTACATCCCGAAGGGCCGGTATGTCATAAAGGGACAGATACCTGTTGGGGAGAGAAGAACGAACAGGACATAATGTTTCTGAAGGAGCTGCAAGACTTCATCGACAAGCGTCATGAAGAGATGCCTGAAAAGTCGTATACGACCAGTCTGTTTAAGTCGGGGGTGAACAAGATGGCGCAGAAAGTCGGCGAAGAGGCGGTGGAAACGGTCATCGAGGCCTGCAACGGGACGGATGAACGCCTGATTTACGAGGGTGCGGACTTGATTTATCATCTGATTGTATTGCTGACGGCAAAGGGATACCGCATTGAAGATTTGGCACGGGAGCTGAAGGAACGCCATAGTGAAAGCTGGAAAAAACATTGATGCTGCATGGAAGAACAGCCTTTGGTTTCGTATAAGAACGTAGATATCAATCAGCAGGAGCTGGGGGTGCTTTATGATGTGAACTTTGAGCTTCATAGGGGAGAGTTTGTCTATTTGACCGGGAAGGTAGGAAGCGGCAAGTCTACTTTTCTCAAGACCGTTTACGGCGAACTGGATGTCTGTAGCGGGGAGGCATGGGTATTGGGATACAATATGCGTGGAATAAAGCGCAGGGATATCGCTCCCTTGCGGCGGAAGCTGGGTATCGTATTTCAGGACTTTCAGCTGCTTACCGACCGGACTGTCTATGAAAATCTGGCTTTTGTGCTGAAGGCGACCGGATGGAAGGACAAGGCTGCCCTGCGGGCGCGGATTGACGAGGTGCTTACCCAGGTAGGCATGGAGAACAAGGGATATAAGATGCCCAATGAACTGTCGGGAGGCGAGCAGCAACGGATTGTCATTGCGCGTGCCATCCTGAACAAGCCCGAAATCATACTGGCAGATGAGCCTACCGGAAATCTGGATGTGGAGACCGGCCGCCATATCGTGGAATTGTTGCATGGCATCTGCCGCCAAGGCTCGGCCATTGTCATGACAACGCATAATCTGAATCTGCTTTCGGAATATCCCGGAAAAGTGTTCCGCTGTGAAAATCACCGTATGGTGGAGGCAGATTCGGCGATGATGGATTAGATTGTTTTTCCTTAAACAGAAGCTATGATAATTACGACTATTTTAGATACCGATTTGTATAAGTTTACCACCTCGTATGCTTATATCAAGCTGTTCCCTTATGCTCTGGGAACATTCTCTTTTAAAGACCGCGATGAAACTGCCTATACGGAAGGCTTCCTGAGCGCATTGAAAAACGAAATCCAGAACCTGAAGCAGGTGGCTTTGACTCCGGAGGAACTGGAATATATGTGCGGGCACTGCCGTTTCCTGCCGCGTGTATATTGGGAGTGGCTTTCATCGTTCCGCTTTAATCCGCAGAAAATAGAAGTATGGTTAGATGAAAACCGGCATTTGCATATAGAGATAACAGATTTTCTCTATAAGGCAACGCTTTATGAAGTGCCCGTCCTGGCGGTCGTTTCTGAAATCAAAAATCAGTTTTTGAACCGGATTCCAGACCGGACTGCCATATTGGACAAGCTGGCGGGAAAGGTCGCCCTGTCGAATGAGCACGGGATGCCTTTCTCTGAGTTCGGCACCCGCCGGCGGTTTTCTTTTGAGGTGCACGACATTGTGGTAGCTTATCTGAAGGAGAATGCCCGCTTCTGCACCGGGACATCCAATTGCTATTTTGCCATGAAGTATGACATGAGGCCGATGGGGACGCATCCGCACGAATGGTTTATGTTTCATGGCGCTCAGTTTGGCTATAAGCATGCCAACTATATGGCACTGGAAAACTGGGTGAATGTATATGACGGCGATTTGGGAACGGCACTGTCGGATACCTATACATCCGATTCGTTTCTGGGGAATTTCAGCCGCAAACAGGCAAAACTCTTCGACGGTGTGCGCTGCGATTCAGGAGACGAGTTTGAGTTTGTCGACCGTCTTGTGGCCCGCTACAGGGAACTGGGAATCGACCCTACCGCCAAAACCATCATATTCAGCAACGCGCTCGATTTTGAAAAGGCGCTCAGCATCTATAACTATTGCAGTGGAAAGATTCGCTGCTCTTTCGGCATCGGTACGAACCTGACCAACGACACGGGTTACCGGCCTTCAAACATCGTGATGAAGCTGTCGCGCTGCAAGATGAACGTGAATCAGGAGTGGCGCGAGTGTGTCAAGCTGTCGGACGACATGGGCAAACACATGGGAAGCATCAGCGAAGTGGAGGCCTGCCTGCATGAATTGCGCATAGAGAGCGAATGAGGTTTCGATTGTCTCTTATTTTGAGGGATTGTGCTATAATCTGTAGTGGATTCGGATAAAAATCTTTCATTTTTATTTTGTCGTTCTGAAATATTGTTTACCTTTGCATCCGAAAATAAAACATAAAAGAATGAACGGAATGTTTTTACATATTTTGCTATGCGGTCTGATTATTCTGCTGGAAATCCCGGTGGGAAGTGGGTCGTGTGCGTATTGAATGTAAAAACTGAATGATATAAAGCCTTTCTCACTTCCTTGTGCGAAAGGCTTTTTTCTTGGAAAACGAAGACATGTAAAAACCAATAAGAACTATGAGTGAAAGATTGTTTATTTTTGATACCACGCTTCGCGACGGGGAACAGGTTCCCGGCTGTCAGTTGAATACGGTGGAAAAGATTCAGGTGGCAAAGCAACTGGAGGCTTTAGGGGTGGATGTCATCGAGGCAGGCTTCCCCGTGTCAAGTCCGGGTGACTTTAATTCGGTGATTGAAATATCAAAGGCTGTGACATGGCCTACGATTTGCGCGCTGACACGGGCGGTGCAGAAAGACATTGATGTGGCAGCCGAGGCGCTGAAGTATGCCAAGCACAAACGGATACATACGGGAATCGGAACTTCAGACCCGCATATCAAGTATAAGTTCAATTCTACGCGCGAGGAGATTATCGAGCGGGCCGTGGCTGCCGTGAAGTACGCCCGCCGCTATGTGGAGGATGTGGAGTTTTATGCGGAAGATGCCGGACGGACGGAAAACGAATATCTGGCCCGTGTGATAGAAGCCGTAATCAAGGCGGGAGCAACGGTGGTGAATATTCCTGATACTACGGGATACTGCCTGCCGGATGAGTATGGGGCCAAGATAAAATATCTGATGGACCATGTGGACGGAATCGACAGGGCTGTCATTTCTACGCATTGCCACAATGATTTGGGAATGGCCACGGCCAATACCATCAGCGGAGTGTTGAACGGCGCCCGTCAGGTAGAGGTGACAATCAACGGTGTCGGGGAGCGCGCCGGAAATACGGCTTTGGAAGAGGTGGCCATGATATTGCGTTGTCATAAAGGCATTGATATAGATACGAATATCAACACGCAGAAAATCTATCCGACAAGCCGGATGGTTTCCAGTTTGATGAACATGCCTGTTCAGCCCAATAAGGCAATCGTGGGGCGCAACGCGTTCGCACACTCGTCGGGCATCCATCAAGACGGGGTTTTGAAGAATGTACAGACTTACGAGATTATCAATCCCAAGGATGTGGGCATTGACGACAATGCCATTGTGCTGACGGCACGGAGCGGCCGCGCCGCCTTGAAGCACCGTCTGCATGTGCTGGGGGTTGAGATGACTCAGGAAAAGCTGGACAAGGTGTATGAAGATTTCCTGAAGCTTGCCGACAAGAAAAAGGATATCACGGATGATGACATCCTGGTATTGGCGGGGGCCGACCGCAATGTAAACCATCATATCAAGCTGGAATATCTGCAAGTGACCAGTGGAGTGGGGGTACGCTCTGTCGCCAGCCTTGGACTGAACATTTCCGGAGAGCACTTTGAGGCGGCCGCCACAGGAAACGGTCCGGTGGATGCGGCGATAAAGGCTGTCAAGCAGATTATAAAGCGGCAGATGACCTTGAAGGAATTTACCATCCAGGCCATCAGCAAGGGAAGCGACGATGTGGGAAAGGTTCACATGCAGGTGGAATATGACGGGCAGATGTATTACGGATTCGGGGCGAATACCGACATCATCGCCGCTTCGGTAGAGGCATATATTGATTGTATCAACAAATTCAGGAAATAACGACGACAGAAAAGATGGCTAATACATTATTTGACAAGATTTGGGACGCACATGTGGTGCAGAAGGTAGAGGAAGGCCCTACCCAGTTATATATCGACCGCCTTTATTGCCATGAGGTGACCAGTCCGCAGGCTTTCGAGGGATTGCGCTCACGGGGCTTGAAGTGTTTCCGGCCGGAGCGTATCTACTGTATGCCCGACCACAATACTCCCACGCACGACCAGGACAAGCCGATAGCCGATCCGGTGTCGAAGATGCAGGTGGATACGCTGGCAAAGAATGCCGCCGATTTCGGGCTGGCCCATTTCGGCATGATGGACAAGAGGAACGGAATCATCCATGTGGTGGGGCCGGAACGCGGCCTGACCTTGCCGGGGATGACGATTGTATGCGGCGACTCGCACACTTCCACCCACGGAGCGATGGGGGCGGTTGCGTTCGGCATCGGGACGAGCGAAGTGGAGATGGTGATGGCCTCGCAGTGCATCTTGCAGGCGCGTCCGAAAACCATGCGCATCACGGTCGACGGAAAGCTCGGCAAGGGTGTGACGGCAAAGGATGTGGCTCTTTATATGATGTCGAAGATGACAACCAGCGGAGCGACCGGGTATTTTGTGGAATATGCCGGCGAAGCCATCCGCAGCCTGACGATGGAAGGACGCCTTACCCTGTGCAACCTGTCGATTGAGATGGGGGCGCGCGGCGGCATGGTGGCTCCCGACGAGGTGACCTTTGAATATATAAAGGGACGCGAGTATGCTCCGAAGGGAGAAGACTGGGAAAAGGCGCTTGCATACTGGAAGACGCTGAAGAGTGACGAGGATGCCGTGTTTGACAAGGAAGTCCGCTTCGACGCTGCCGATATCCGGCCGATGATTACATACGGAACAAATCCGGGTATGGGTATGGCCATAACGGATTTTATTCCCGTCACAACGGAAATGAGCACAGTGGAAAAAAGCTCGTTTGAAAAGTCCATGCACTATATGGGATTCAAGCCGGGCGAATCTTTGCTGGGCAAAAAGATTGACTATGTCTTTTTGGGGGCATGCACGAACGGGCGCATCGAAGATTTCCGCGCCTTTGCTTCCATCGTCAGAGGCCGTAAAAAGGCCGGCCATGTCATTGCCTGGCTGGTTCCCGGCTCGTGGATGGTGGACGAGCAGATACGCCGGGAGGGATTGGACAAGGTATTGCAGGAGGCGGGCTTTGAAATCCGTCAGCCGGGATGCTCTGCCTGTCTGGCGATGAACGACGACAAGATTCCGGCGGGCAAGTATGCGGTTTCTACAAGCAACCGCAATTTTGAAGGCCGGCAGGGCCCCGGCTCGCGTACTTTGCTGGCCAGTCCGCTGACTGCCGCGGCCGCAGCCGTGACGGGTGTGATTACAGATCCGAGAACATTGATGTAATATTCCTATTATTGACTATGAAACAGAAATTTGATATAATAACGAGCACTTGCGTTCCCTTGCCTTTGGAGAATGTGGATACAGACCAGATAATCCCCGCCCGTTTCTTGAAGGCTACCACGCGTGATGAAAAGTTTTTTGGCGACAACCTTTTCCGCGACTGGCGGTATAATCCCGACGGCTCGCTGAACAAGGATTTTGTATTGAACAATCCCGTCTACAGTGGAACGGTGCTGGTGGCGGGGAAGAACTTCGGAAGCGGTTCCAGCCGCGAGCATGCGGCATGGGCGATAGCCGGTTACGGATTTCGTGTGGTGGTGTCGAGTTTTTTCGCCGACATTCACAAGAATAATGAGCTGAACAATTTTGTCCTTCCCGTGGTGGTAAGCGAGAAGTTCCTGAAAGAACTGTTCGATTCCATCTATGCCGACCCGAAAACGGAGGTGGAGGTCAACCTTCCTGCCCAGACCATCACAAACAAGGCTACCGGAAAAACCGAGAGCTTTGAAATCAACGCTTATAAAAAGCATTGCCTGATGAACGGTCTGGACGATATAGATTTTCTGGTAGAAAACAAGGAAAAGATAGAGGCCTTTGAGCAGGCACGTAAACGATAGGATTTTATGGAAAATCATCCGAGAATAGAAATCATGGACACGACGCTGCGCGACGGGGAACAGACCAGCGGCGTATCGTTCGTGCCTCATGAAAAACTGATGATAGCCCGCCTTTTGTTGGAGGACTTGAAGGTCGACCGCATTGAGATAGCTTCGGCGCGCGTTTCCGAAGGAGAGTTTGATGCGGTGAAGATGATATGCGACTGGGCGGCACGGCGGAATCTGCTTCCTCGGGTGGAAGTGTTGGGATTTGTCGACGGCAAGATGTCGGTTGATTGGATTCATGATGCCGGATGCCGGGTAATCAATCTGCTTACGAAGGGCTCGGAAAAGCATTGCCGGTATCAGCTGAAGAAAACGCTTGAAGAGCATATCGGGGATATTCGTGCGGTGGTAAGTTACGCGCACGAGCGTGATATGGATGTAAACGTATATCTGGAAGACTGGAGCAACGGCATCAAGGATACCCCCGACTATGTGTTCGGATTGGTCGACGGCCTGAAGGATACGGGAATCAGGCGCTTTATGCTGCCCGATACGCTCGGCATCCTCAATCCGCTTCAGGTGATTGAGTTTATGCGCAAGATGAAGAAGCGTTATCCGGACTTGCATTTCGACTTTCATGCACACAATGACTATGATTTGGCGGTCAGCAATGTGCTTGCCGCCGTGTTGAGCGGGGTAAAGGGACTGCATACCACAATCAACGGATTGGGCGAACGTGCGGGGAATGCGCCGCTTGCCAGTGTGCAGGCCATTCTGAAAGACCACTTCCATGCCATCACAAACATAGATGAAAGTCGTCTGAACGATGTGAGTCGGGTGGTGGAATCATATTCCGGCATCACGATTCCGGCAAACAAGCCCATCGTAGGCGAAAGCGTGTTTACACAGGTTGCGGGAGTGCATGCCGACGGCGACAACAAGAACAATCTGTATTGTAACGACCTGCTGCCCGAACGTTTCGGGCGGGTGCGTGAGTATGCTCTGGGAAAGACCTCCGGCAAAGCGAATATCCGGAAAAATCTGGAAGGCTTGGGACTGGAGTTGGACGAGGAATCAATGAAGAAGGTGACCGAGCGGATTATCGAACTGGGCGACCGGAAGGAACTGGTGACACAGGAAGACTTGCCTTACATCATCAGCGATGTGCTGAAGCACGACGGTGCGAAAAACAAGGTCAAGCTCCTGAGCTATTTCGTTACACTTGCGCAGGGACTGAAGCCGATGGCCACGTTGAGTATCGAGATAAACGGAAAGGTTTATCAGGAGAGTTCATCGGGCGACGGACAGTATGATGCCTTTGTGCGTGCCCTTCGGAAGATATACAAGGGGACACTCGGACGCAAGTTCCCTATGCTTACTAATTATGCGGTGACCATTCCTCCCGGCGGACGTACCGATGCTTTCGTGCAGACGGTCATTACGTGGAGTTACGAAGGAAGGGAGTTCCGCACACGCGGACTGGATGCCGACCAGACAGAAGCCGCCATCAAGGCTACCATCAAGATGTTGAACATAATAGAAGAATAAAGAATATGGATTTTAAGATTGCAGTATTGCCCGGCGACGGCATCGGACCTGAGATTTCTGCTCAGGGAGTGAATGTCATGACCGCCGTTTGTGAGAAGTTCGGACATAAAGTAAGTTACGACTATGCGCTTTGCGGGGCGCATGCCATTGACCAGGTAGGCGACCCCTTCCCGGAAGAGACCTTCCGCATTTGTCAGCAGGCCGACGCCGTGTTGTTCTCAGCTGTGGGCGACCCGAAGTTCGACAACGACCCGACGGCTAAGGTACGTCCCGAGCAGGGATTATTGGCCATGCGCAAGAAGTTGGGATTGTTTGCCAACATTCGTCCCGTGCAGACATTCAAGTGCCTGCTCCACAAGTCGCCGCTGCGTGCCGAACTGGTGGAGGGGGCCGACTTTCTCTGCATCCGCGAGCTGACCGGAGGCATGTATTTCGGAGAGAAGTATCAGGACGATGACAAGGCCTACGACACCAACCTTTATACCCGTCCCGAGATAGAGCGCATCCTCAAGGTGGCATTTGAGTATGCACGGAAGCGCCGCCGCCACCTGACCGTGGTCGACAAGGCAAACGTGCTGGCCTCTTCCCGCCTTTGGCGCAAGGTGGCCCAGGAGATTGCCCAACTCTATCCCGATGTCATTACCGACTATATGTTTGTAGATAACGCAGCCATGAGGATGATTCAAGAACCTACCTTCTTCGACGTGATGGTGACGGAGAATACCTTCGGCGATATCCTTACCGACGAAGGCTCGTGCATCAGCGGATCGATGGGTTTGCTTCCGTCGGCTTCTACGGGAGAGAGTACTCCCGTGTTCGAACCTATCCACGGGTCATGGCCGCAGGCCGCGGGGCTGAATATAGCGAATCCCCTTGCCCAGATACTCTCCGTGGCCATGCTCTTCGAGCATTTCGACTGTCAGGAGGAAGCCGGACTTATCCGACGGGCTGTCGACGCATCGCTCGATGCCTGCGTGCGCACACCCGAGATTCAGGTCGAGGGAGGGGCACGATATGGCACGAAGGAAGTAGGGGCCTGGATAACCGACTATATCCGCAAGGCATAATCCGCACTCTATCGGATTGCCAATCCGCATACCCCGCCGCCGGGCAGGAAGACACAAGACGCTTCCCCTCCGGCGGCGGGGCTTTTTATGTCCGTCCACAGTAGGCAGATACGGTTTTATTCGCTAACTTTGCGCCCGCAAAAAACAAACCGATTGCTTTACCCGATTATGAATACAAAACTGAAAGGATTTATCTATGGCATTATAACATCGGTCACGTTTGGCCTGATTCCCCTCTTCACCCTGCCCCTCATGCAGAAGGGCATGCAGTCAGACTCCATCCTTCTTTACCGTTTCCTCACGGCTACGGTCGCCCTGGGCGTGATGATGCTTGTCAAGAAGGAGTCATTCCGCATCTCCCTGCGCGATGTCCCCCTCCTGCTTTTGCTGTCGCTGTTTTATACTGCATCGGCCCTGTTCCTCCTCTACGGATATGAGGTGATGGGTGCCGGAGTCGCCACCACGATTCACTTTACCTACCCCGTCTTTGTCACCATCCTGATGCTTGCGCTTTACCGAGAAAAGACTTCACTCACTACGTGGACGGCCGTCGTGCTGGCCATAGCGGGGGTGGCGAGACTTTCGCTCCAGCAGGGCAGCGGGTCGAGTATCGACCCCGTGGGAGTCGCCGTGGTGCTGCTTTCAGCCATAGGATATGCCAGCTATATCATTGCCGTCAACAAGTCGCGGCTTCGGGATATGCACAGCCGAAAGCTGGCTTTCTATGTGTTTCTCTTCACCGCGGCAATGTTCTGCCTGAAGACCGGAGCGGGAGGGGGAATCCAGCCGCTTCCCGATTCCGTGTCGGCGGTAAACATCCTGCTGCTTGCCGTGGCCCCCACGGTGATTTCGAACATCACGCTGCTGCTTGCCGTGCGACACATCGGCGGGACACTCACTTCCATCCTCGGGGCACTTGAGCCGGTGACCGCCGTGTGCATCGGCGCGCTTGTGTTTGGAGAAGCCTTTACGGTGAACGAGGCCATAGGCATCCTGCTCATCCTGACCGCCGTGATACTGATTATCCTGAGCCGGAGCATCCAGAGCCGGCTTGCCCTGCTGCTGAAGCGCATCCGCCCGCGCCATATCTGACGCTTCCTGCGGGGGATTCCCCTCCGTTTGATGTATCAATATGCGGGCAACCCTCCGGACATTTCTTGAGATTCGCCCAAGAAAAGTTTGGAGGTTGCCCGAATAAAGCTATCTTTGTACTTAGAAAAAATTTGTACGCCGATGGCGAACTGCCGTTCACCGACATTGAACTGCAGTTTTACGGCGATGAATATCTGTTCGCCGACGGTGAACGGAGGATTTTCGGGCAGGATGCAGAGTATTTCCGGCCTGCCAAGGAACTTTATTTAGCATACATCAAAACTTTGTTCGACTATGGCAGAATATACCATGCAGGAGATGAACGACCTGAACAACGAAGGAAAGACACTGCTTCATCCGAGGATGATAATCAGACATTGCTGTGACAGTGACGAGCTGTCGGCGTTGACAGCCGAGGGAACTACTTTCAGCGCGGGAGAGGTTCGGGGAGTGATGCACCTGCTTTTCCGTATGATGGCGCACCGCATGGCCGACGGATGTTCGGTCAGCATAGATGGAGTAGGGGTGTTTTCTCCCCGACTCGCCCTGAAGGAGGGGCGCGAGCGCGAGCGGACGGACGGCCAAGGACGGCGGAGGAATGCCGCAAGCATCGAGGTGGGTGGCATCAGCTTCAGGCCTGACAGAAAGCTGCTGGACGAGGTGAACTCGCACTGCCGTCTGGAGCGTTCTCCGCAACGCTTTGTGAGGCACCGGTCCAAGTATTCGCCGCAGGAGCGGCTGGCCCTGGCGCAGCGTTACCTGGAGAGCCATCCGGTGCTTACCGTGGCCGGATATGTGGAGCTTACCGGGCTGAGCCGCACGGTTGCCAGCATGGAGCTGCGCAGTTGGCTGACTCTTCCCGGCTCGGGCATCGGCTCGAGCGGGCGGGGAAGCCATCGGGTATACGTAAAGAAAAGGGAGGAGTGAGACCGAAGTCCCCTTCCTCCCTGCTGTGAATAAAGTGAAAATGGAAATGCTTACTTGCGCAAGAGGTATCTGATGAACAGGTATCCTCCCACAATCTGCGTCAGCATGCCGGGGATTCCCATCCGGCAGTCTTGCAGCGCCAGATAGAGGTCGCCCGTCATGAGCCATTCACCGAGCGTCCCCACAAGCTGGTAGAAGGCCACCACGGCGGCAAGCGCGGGCAGTGTCACCCTTTTCCAGCGGCTGGCGGCATATCCTGCGCCGAGTGCGAGCAGCGCCGACTTGAGGTAGATGGCGGGCAGTACGGCGGGGGCGGGCATGCCGAACAGCAGCGAGTTGGCGGCAGGCGAGCAGAGTGCCGTAAGCAGGCCGACTTTCCAGCCATACTTGTATGCGGCGACGAGCGTGAAGAAGTAGATGGGCAGCCATGTCATTCCTCCCTGAGGGACGAGATGGAACAGCTGAGGAAGGGCAATGTTTCCTACGATGAACATTGCGGCGGTTACGTAAGTCCTTGTTTGGCTGTAACCGAGCGAATAGAGTCTTGTTGCGGTATTCATAACAGTCGATTAAAGTTTTTTCGGATGTAAATATCGGTATTTTAGGCGGATTTGTGTCGCATGGCTGCAATAAATTTTGTTATGGCGGGGTAAATTTCTTCCGGCGAAGTCAGTCCGTCGCACGCCGTTTCCAGCGGACACCTTCCCGTGCGGCTCCGGTTGATGATGTAGGGCACTTCCCGCATGAAGTCGGTTGGGATGCCTGCCTCCCTCAGCAGTGTGAGCGCCGGCGTGCTGATGATGTCGGCCCAGACACTCCGCACACCCGCAAGGGCCATCAGGGCGGCCGCCCCCTTTCCTACTACCTTGTCGGCGATGAGTGCTCCGCGGAGGACTTCGGGACGGTTGGTGTAGAGGTCGTAAAGGTCGGCCACGCCTCTCTGTGTGCAGACGGTGATGCCTGCGGTTCCTTTTACCACGCACGAGCACTGGCGCTCGTGCAGGATGTTCTTGATTTGTTCCATATTCAGTTGTTTTGGTTCTTACGTTTTCTCAGTTCTTCGGCAATGCGGTAGTGCAGTGCCGCTTCGGTATCCTTCCCCGCTCGGCCGAGTGCGTCGGCGAAACACTCGTGCGCTCCGGCGTGCTGGGGCTTGAGGCTGGTGGCCTTGTCGAGGTCGGCAACCGCTCCCTCGGTGTCGCCCGTGTGCAGGCGCAGCTTTCCTCGGTTGTACACGGCCTTGAAGTCATTCGGCCGCAGGCTTACGGCTTTGTTCAGACATTCTTCCGCCTCATCCGTCCGTCCGCAGTCGAAGAGGGTCACCCCCTTTCTTACCCAGGCGTCCGTGTATGCCGGATAAAGTTCGATGGCCTTGTCGTAGTTGGCGATGGCGGCGCGTTGGTCGTGTGCCTTGGTGACACATTCGTTTCCCATCAGATAATATTCATAAGCATACTTTTCCAGGTTGGCCTGCTGCTTCTTCATCTGCTCCTTCAGCCGTAGGTTTTCCTCGCGCAGGCGGTTGATGACGTTGAGCTTCCGGCGGATGAGGCGTTGGGCGAGAGGCTTCTCGATGTCGTACCGACTGTGGATGGCCTTGAAGAACTGGCTGAGAAACTCCTTGAAGTCGCCGCGGTCGAAGGCTGCCGAGGCCGCCTCATACTGCACATCGGCCTGTGCCTGCCGCAGTGCCCGACTCACGGCCTGCTGGTCGTTGAACCGCCGGGCGAAGCTGACGATTTCGGGACGTACGAATATGTCGCCGCGCGTAATCTCCCTCTTCAGGTAGATGCCGTCGAGTGAGGTACATCGGCTCAGCGCCACGTAGGTCTGTCCGCCGGCAAATACTCCACCCGTAAAGTCGATTACGGCACGGCTGAACGTAAGCCCTTGGCTCTTGTGGATGGTGATTGCCCAAGCCAGACGGATGGGGTACTGCGTAAAGGTGCCGAGCTCCTCCTCTTCTATCTTTTTCTCCGTCTCGTTGTAGCGGTAGCGCACATTGCTCCAGCTCTCGCGGTGCACACCGACTTCCCTTCCGTCTTCGGTCACGACATACATGTTTCCCTCGTCGTCTATCCCCGACAAGGTGCCGATGGTTCCGTTCACCCACCGCCGTTCCGCATCATTCTTGATGAAGATGACCTGTGCTCCGGGTTTCACGACCAGCTCCATGAGCGTAGGCAGGCTGCCGAGGGGGAATTCCCCCTTTATCTCCCCTCTCAGGGTGACGGGGTCGCCGGGCAGCTCGGCCAGTTTCTGCTCGTTGATATAGTCCACGGTGTCGCGCCTTGTGGCCAGGGTGATGTAGAGATTGCCTTCTCCTTGCCGCACGGGTACGTTGCAGCGCGTGTTGAGTAGCTGAAGGTCGGCCGCCCCGGCGGTGTCGGTGCGTATATGGTCGAGCACGCTGACAAACACCGGGTCGGTCTGCCGGTATACTTTGGTCAGCTCGATGGCCACCAGCTCCATCTCGTGAAACACGCGGGCGGAAAAGAAGTAGGGGTTGGGGTAGAAGCGGCCGATGATTTCGCGTTCATCGCTTTTCACCACCGGCTCAAGCTGAAAGATGTCTCCCACAAGGAGCAACTGCTTTCCGCCGAACGGCTCGCGCATGTTGTGCGAGTAGACGCGCAGTATCTTGTCGATAAAGTCGATGATGTCGGCTCTCACCATAGAAATCTCGTCGATGATGACCAACTCGATGTTCTGGATAAGCTTTCGGTGGTCGGACGAATATTTGAGGAAGTCGTGCAGCTTCCGCCCCTGGAATTTCGGGTCGTCGGGCAGCAGCGGATGGAAGGGCAGCTTGAAGAAGCTGTGCAGGGTACTTCCTCCGGCATTGATAGCCGCTATTCCCGTAGGTGCGAGTACGACATGCTTCTTTTTCGTCGTGCGGCATACATATTTCAGAAACGTGGATTTTCCCGTCCCTGCCTTGCCCGTGAGGAAGACAGATTGCCGGGTATACTGTATCAGCTGGAGTGCGTTTTGAAATTCGGGGGTGTCCGTATCTATCTGTATGTGCTCCATCATGTCATTATTATCTTGTTGGGGCAAAGATAGATACAAAAACGCAATAAAAAAAGCGGTTACTTGCGTAGCCGCTTTTTCCGTTCAAACTATTTACAAGGCCTTTCGGCATTTATCAGATTCTTTACAAAAAGCTGATGCTTTTTCAGAAGCTTCAGCCTGTTTACTTCTTGCTCATGGTTTCGTTGAGCATCACGTATCCCCAAATCATGGGGTCACCGTTCATAATCTTGTGAAAAATGTTTCTTACTTTTTTCATAATCGTTATCCTTTCTTTTTTAGTTAATAAAAAAACAATACCTAAAAACCTTTTTACCTTAAAATCTCCGGCGAGTCTCCCGACTGACCTTTGATATGTTTATTAACCATGCAATTTACAGTGCTCTAAGTTTAGTTAAGTCTATAGTTATCTTTTTTCTTTTGTTTACACTGCAAAGATAATGCTTTTTGCTCAAGTATATATGTTTTACAGCATATTTTATTATTTTCTTCTCGTTTTATTGATGTATATCAAAAAAAAGTGTTATAGCATGACATTCCCTTTGCAGTCATGAACAATCTGGCAGTTCCCCGTCTGAGAAATGCACGGAAGACCGGTTTGAATCCCGTTTTTTATTCATATATTTGTTGGTAAAAGCAGATACGGATGAAGTTTTTCAGCAGAAGTAGGGAAGAGCGGATGCCTTGCAGCGTGGCAGATAAGGCTTTGGATGCGGTTTCGGGCGGGTTGACCGCCGTGATTGCCATTTTGTCAGTTGTGTTTTGGCAGGTTTCAGAGGATGCCATGCCGATTCACTTCAATGCAGCCGGACAAGCGGATGCTTGGGGTGAACCGTTTCATTATCTTATTATTGGCGGAATCTCAGTCCTGATTTGGATGATAGGCATGTATGGTGCGCGTTATCCGCAGTATGTGAATCTGCCGGTAGCTATCCGTCCGGGTCGGGCAACCGTGCAAAACCGCATGAAGTGCCGTTATCTGCGCATAATACTGATAGTTTTGTCGGTTTTGTTCGTCTGCCTGCTGCTGAAATGCAGGGCTGTACAGACGGATGCTGCCTGGGAAACGGTGGCAAGTTCCGGATTTTTTGCTTCGCTGGTAGCGGTATTGCTGCTGACTGTAGCGGCTACTGTCCATGTAAATAGAATAGGAAGAAGATAGACTCTTTCCGAAGAGAGGCAGGATGGGGACGGGCTTCGGGTCTCTACCCGTGGAGTGCCGCGACAGGCCGTCTGTTCCGCACCCTATCATGAGGGATATGGGTATAGAGACGGGGAAAGCCGGTGATTTTCCGGTCGTTTTATATCTATTAACTAATAAAATTAGTTTATCAACTAAATATTTTAGTTATTTGCAGTAATCAAACTTGAATAGTATGAAGACACTTACTGCAAAGGAAGAAGAGGTAATGGGCTTTTTCTGGGAGAAAGGCCCGCTGTTCGTCAGGCAGCTGCTCGATTTCTACGAGGAGCCGCGTCCCCATTTCAATACACTTTCCACCGTAGTCCGCGGACTGGAGGAAAAAGGTTACCTGTCTCACGTTCCTTTCGGCAATACCTACCAGTATTATGCCGTGGTATCAAGAGATGATTTCAAGCGCAGAACGCTGAAGGGGGTTATCCGCAAATACTTCAACGATTCTTATCTGGGTGTGGTTTCTTCTTTGGTAAAGGAAGAAGAGATAACTGTAGACGAACTGAAGGAGCTGATTCGCCAGGTGGAGGAAGGCAATAAAAGATAGTATTTTCCGGTCTAACACATTTATATATATGGGAGCATTGTTTGTCTACGTGTTGAAGTCGGCTTTTTGTCTGGCTGCGTTTTTCCTTTTCTACCGGCTTCTGCTGAGTAAGGAAACGTTTTATCGGTTTAATCGTTTTTCCTTGTTGGGTATGGTCGGGTTGTCTTATGTTTTGCCATTGGCCGGAATGTTTGTCGGGCAGCCTGCTGCATCCGGAAACTATCTGCTTTCTCCGGAGGGATTGGTGCTCTTTACCTTGCCGGACGGGACAGTCAGTTCAGGAGATACCGTTGCCGCATCTTCCGGACTTGCGTGGCCGGCGGTTGTGACAGGGATATATATGGTCGGTGCGGGTTTCTTTTTCTTCCGTGGGCTGTGGGCTTTGGGAAAAATCGTGCATTTGAGTTGCAGCAGCCGTGGCAAACACATGAAGGGCGGCGTTCGTCTGGTCATTCACAACCGGTCATTGCCTCCTTTCAGTTGGATGAACTACATCTTTATTGCAGAAAAAGACTGGGAAGAAAGCAGACAGAGCATCCTGATTCACGAGCTGGCCCATGTGCGCAACCGTCATTCGTGGGATTTGCTGTTGGCCGAACTGTGCGTATGCCTGCAATGGTTTAATCCGGCGGCATGGCTCTTGAAGCTTGAGTTGCAGGACATCCACGAATATGAAGCCGATGCTTCTGTCCTTCGGCAGGGGGTAGATGCCCGCCAATACCAGTTGCTGCTGATAGAAAAGGCGGTGGGCCCGAAGTTTTATTCTTTGGCCGACAGCTTCAGCCACAGTTCTCTTAAAAAGCGCATCGCGATGATGCTTCGCAAAAAGTCGAGCCCGTGGGCGCGTATGAAGTGTCTTTACGTGTTTCCGTTGGCAGCTGTGGCGGTGACGGCGTTTGCCCGTCCGGAAATGTCGCAGGCATTGAAGATGATGTCAAGTGTCGGCGTGGATGATTATGCCTCGGTGCTGAAGGCGGATAAGGCGGAAAGCAGAGCGTATGCTCCACTTTCTGCAGAAGAGAAGACGACAGCTATCGGCGTGGTATTGGAAAAGGACAGCCGGAAGCCGGTTGCCGGTGCTTCCGTTGTGGTAAAGGGGACATCCTACGGTACGTTGACTCACGACGACGGTCGCTTTATGTTGCAGGCATTGCCGGAAAACAGTCGGCTGATGGTTTCCATGTCGGGATATGTGCCGGCAGAAATTCATTTGGGCAGTTATACGGACGATGCTTTGAGGCAGGGCATAACCGTTTTGCTGGAAAGGGAAGAGACACGGAGTAAGGCATTGGCGGCAGAAATGAAGGATTCCAGATTTCAGACGGTAGATGTGATGCCCGAATATCCCGGCGGAATGTCGGAGTGCATGAAGTTCATGTCTGAAACAGTGAAGTATCCTTCCGAGGCTTATAAAAGGGGAATAGAAGGCCGGGTCATAGTCGGGTTTGTCGTGAATAAGGATGGAAACATCGCAGATACGAAAATCGTGCGTTCGGTTGACCCGACACTGGATGAGGAGGCACTGCGTGTGATTGGTCTGATGCCGAAGTGGAAACCCGGCATGAAGGATGGAAGTCCGGTGGATGTCACTTTTGCGATTCCGGTAACCTTTAGCCTTACAGACGGGGCTTCGGATGGTACGATGGTTGCGGTCGTGGGGGCGAAAGATACTGTCCGTTCGTCAGATATCTTGCAACCGGTCGAAAAAGAGCCTTTGGTTGTGATAGACGGTGTGGAGACTGACAATGAGATGCTGCAGAAGCTTTCTTCGGAGCGGATTGCCTCAGTGCATGTGCTTAAAGGTGAGTCGGCCGAACAGCTTTACGGGGAGAAGGGACGGAATGGAGTGATACTTGTGAAAACAAAGCAGCAGAAATGAAAGGTTTGATTTGTTTGTCGCTTGCCTTGCTTTGCATGTTCCGTTTGCAGGCGCAGGATAAGGAGCAGATAAAGGCGGCTGCCGGGCGGTTTGATTACGAGGAAGTGATGGCTCTGACCGCTTCCGCAGACTCTTTGGACAAGGAATGCCGGGATTGGCGCCTGGAGGCATGCCGGGCATTGGGCAGATGGGCAGAAGCGGGGCACTTGCTGAAAACTCGTCTGGAGCAGGATTCGACGGAGGTCGATGCGTGGGTAAATCTGGCGGAATGCTGCCAGCGGACGGGAAACCTGCATGAGGCTGCCGCATGTTACCGGCGGGCGGTGGAGCTTGTGCCGGATGCCGGTTACCTTCGTCAGAAACATATCCAGGCATTGCTTGGCGGGGAAGAGTATCAGCAGGCCAAGAAAGCCTGTCACGACTGGCTGGAGCGGGATTCGGCTGCGGCCACGGCCTACCGGCTTCTGGGGCAGACTTACGAAGTGCAGGACAGTGTGGAGTTTGCCTTCCTGGGATACAGGGCCGCTTACCATATCGACTCGCTCGATGCCCAGACGGTGGCGCGTGTGGCCAATGTCTTCAATGATAACGGACAGTATCAGGACGCGCTTGATGTAACGGAAACCTACCGGATAACCGACACGACGGATGTGGATGTCAACCGCCAGAATGCCAAAGCCTATTGCATGCTCCGCCGTTATCCGGAGGCTGTTCAGCGTTATGAAGCGTTGAAGCGGGCGGGCGACCGCAGTTTCCTGACACTTTATTACCTCGGCATTTCCTATTTCGGCGACAATTGGTTTTACGGGGCCTATGATAACCTGAAGGAAGCCTTGAGGAAATCTCCCGCCTCACCGGCCAATGTCAATGCGCTGGCTTATTTTGCCCGCTCCGCCGCCCGCACTTCGTGGAAAGAAGAAGGGGTCAGGGCGATGGAGGAGGCGATGGAACTTGTGCAGCCATCAGACACGCTGATGGGAGAGCTTTACGGGATGCTTGCCGAATGCTATCATTACCGGCCGGACCCCTGGAAAGAAGTGGAGGCGATGGTGCGGCAGTACGGCTATACCCGCAACTATGTCTTGTTGTATAACATTGGAATCCGTTATGAGACGCTGAAAGACCGCAAGAATGCCGTACGTTATCTGCGTAAGTACATGGAGGCCGTGCCCGAAGACAAACGCTTCGAGCGCGATGCTCAGGGCGAAATTCTGGAAAATGTGATGACAGCCTACCGGGATGCTTATCGGCGCGTGAAGAAACTGGAGGAAGAGAGTTTTTTTGAAGGGGAAAAGATAGATTGAGAAACAGTCAAAATAAAATGTCACAATGAGAAACGGATTTTTTTGTGCGGCGGCTCTGTGCTTGCTTGCTGCATGTTCCCGGCCTGAAGGGGCGGGATTTGAATTGTCGGGGGATATAAACGGGCTTCAGGCAGGGGATACCCTGCTGCTTGCCTCTATCTCGCTGCCCAATTGGCAGGAAGGAAAAAGCGATACGATTGTTGTGGAACGGGAAGGAGTCTTTTCCGCCTTCATTCCTGCTGCGGAGTCGGGGCTGTTTTTGCTGAAGTATAAGACGAAAGAGGGGCAGGAGCCGCTGAATTGCATGGGAGGTTCGGATATTTTTGCCCGTCCGGGCGACCGGATTCATTTGTCGGGCGACCTGAAATACCTGGGAGCCTTGCCCCGCAGAGGCGGAGTTTACGACAATGAGACTATATCCCGATACGACAGCATGGCGGTGGAAGACGGCCGGACAAGGATTGATATCTTTGACAAGATTATGGCTTACCGGCGTTTGGAGCAGCCGGACAGCGTGCAGAAGTATGGCAACCTGTATAATTCCTACTATTCGCCCGAGGCTTTTGTGGCGTTGCGCGACAGCATCGCCCAGCAAATGGACGACAACGAATATTCTGCCTGCCTGTATGCTTCTTATAAATTGTTCGATGCCACCTATGAACAGCTTGCCGAGCGCCTTTCGCGCTTCACTCCGGAGGTGAGAGGCTCCCGTTTCGGCAGGGTGCTCGACGAACAACTGAAGGTGCTCGACCGGATAGCGGTAGGACATAAGCTGCCCGACTTCATGTTGACGGATGTGGATGGAAAGGAGGTTTCCCTTTCCGACTACCGCGGAAAATATGTGCTGCTCTATCATTGGGGGCTTTGTCCCGGAACTTTTTATGTCGACCCTACCATCCAGGCGCTCTACGGACGGTATCATGAGAAGGGTTTCGAGGTGTTGGGACTGATGGCTTACGATATGAGCCGGTATTTTGACGGGGAGAGAGAAAAGACGGAACCGTTCAAGAGCCTGCTTGCCCATCCCTGGCGCACGGTAAGAGCCGATGCGGAGCCGAACCGCTTCATTAAGGACGAGCTTTTCCTTTCGGGAGTTCCCATTCTGATGCTTGTAGGCCCGGACGGAACCACGCTGGTGCGCGGATATTCTGCCGCGGGGGCGGAGGTGGAAAAGGTGCTTGCAGAGCGTTTGCAGTAGTTCGCGCTGTTTTTGGTGCAGGAAAAGATGCGTTTCGGACGGATGGAAATCTTTTTTCATCCGGCCGGAAATTTTTTTCTTCCCGTGAGATGGGAGCTTGTTTGGGCTGTCTCGTCTTTTTTCCGTATCTTTACGCGCCGAATGGAAAGAAGACAGAAAGATGATGCAGCATATACCCGAAATAGCAATCGTTGAGCCGAACACGCTGACCGCTCTGGGACTGCGTACCATACTGGAAGAGCTGATACCGGAAAGTGTCATCCGCACCTTTTCATCGTTTGGAGAACTGATTGCCGATACGCCCGACATGTATGCGCATTACTTCATCTCGGCGCAGATATACTTCTCGCATACGGCTTTCTTCCTTGAAAGACGGCCGAAGTCCATTGTCCTGGCGGCCGGAGAACAGCCCCAGCTGACCGGAATCCCTACGCTGAACATCTGTCTACCCCAAGACTGTCTGGTGAAGGCCATAATGGAACTGCGCCGTTACGGCCATGCTTCGGCATCCCGTCCGGCAGGTCTTTCCGTTCAGGAGGCGGAACACGAACTTTCCCCCCGCGAAATAGAGGTTCTGGTGCTTGTCACAAAGGGATTCATCAACAAGGAAATCGCCGACCGGCTGAATATCAGTCTCACTACCGTCATATCCCACCGCAAGAACATAACGGCCAAGCTCGGCATCAAGTCGGTGTCCGGACTGGCTGTCTATGCCGTAATGCACGGATATGTCGAGGCCGACCGCATTTGAACCTTGTTCTTGAAATCCTCATAAATTAGGATTGCAGGTTTGGCGGACATGCGCTTATTTTGCAGCCGAATTACTGAACCTATATTGATTGACGGAATGAAAAGACATACGGCTCTTTTTTTGCTGGGGGCGGCCATGTGTGCCTGCTTTATGCCGGTCAAGGCGGATAATCCCTTGCCGGAAGACACGATTAAAGTAGTGGACATCGAAGAGGTGGTGGTGATAGCCACGCCGAAAGAGAACGAACGCCTGCGCCGGCAGCCTGTTGCCGCCACTTCGTTCTCGCAAGCCGACATGCAGAGCGGGTCGGTGACATCGGTGAAGGCGCTGTCCGGACTTGTTCCCAATCTCTTTATCCCCGATTACGGTTCAAAGCTTACCACTTCGGTCTATGTGCGCGGCATCGGTTCGCGTATCAACACTCCGGCGGTAGGGCTGTATGTCGACAACATTCCTTTCATCGACAAGTCGGCCTTCGACTTCAACTATTCCGACATAGAGCGAATCGATGTGCTGCGCGGGCCTCAGGGCACGCTTTACGGGCGCAACACGATGGGAGGCCTTATCCGCGTGTTCACGAAGTCGCCGTTTACCTATCAGGGGACGGATGTCCGGCTGAGCGGGGCCATGTATAACGACTACCGTGCCTCGCTTACCCATTATCACCGCATATCCGAACAGTTCGCCTTCTCCGTCGGTCTGTTCTATCGCCACGACGGGGGATTCTTCAAGAATGCGTATAACGGCAGGCGCATCGACCGGAACGATGAGTTTGGCGGGCGTATCCGTGCCATTTATCTGCCCAAAGAGAATTTGAGACTCGACTTTACGGTCAATTACGAATATAATAATCAGGGAGGATACCCGTATGAGTATACCGGACTTGTGTCCGGCCCGGAAGACCGTGGAGACTATATCGGTCTAATCTCTTACAATCATGCGTGCGGATACAGGCGTAATCTGCTGAACTCGGGCCTGAATGTGGAACGCCATGCCGATAATTTCATATTGAGCAGTGTTACCGGATTTCAGTATTTGCGCGACCACATGGACATGGACCAGGATTTTACAGAGCAAGACATTTATACGCTTACGCAGAAGCAAAACTCGAAGACGCTCTCGCAGGAAATCGTGTTGAAGGCGCGTCCGGGACGGCGTTGGCAGTGGACGACGGGCGTAAGCGGCTTCTATCAGTGGCTTTCCACGGAGGCTCCCGTCACTTTCTGCGAAGACGGCGTGAAGACGATGGTGGAAGACAACGTGAATGAAGTGTTTGCCGGACTGAAGGCCGGTAATCCGGGCATGCCGGATATGTGGCTTGATGTGACAGACCCGCGGTTTACGGTAAGCGGACTGTTCAGTACGCCTACCGCGAGTGCGGCAGTCTACCACCAGTCCACTGTCAACGACCTTTTTGTCGAGGGATTGTCGCTGACTGCCGGGTTGCGCCTGGAATATGAAAAGTATTGGATGACCTACAACTCCGGCACACAGATGGGATTCGACTTCAATATCCGGCTTCCGATGGCCACCGTTCCGCTTCGGGATATGCAGATTAGTCCGTTGCTCGACGGAAAGCTGGACGCCGACAACCTCCAGCTGCTGCCGAAGATAGCACTGAAATATGATTTCTCCCCGAACACGAACATTTATGCCAGTGTGGCGAAAGGATATCGCTCGGGCGGATACAATGTCCAGATGTTTTCCGACCTGATTCAGGGCGTGATGACCGGACAGATGATTGCCGCCATCGACGAAAAGAGCGGGGGAATGGTAACGCAGATGGCAGGCGATATGCTTCCCGACTCAGAAGTGAATATCGAGGAGACCACGACCTACCGTCCGGAATATTCGTGGAACTATGAGGTCGGGTCGCATCTTACGCTGTTCGGAGGGAGGCTTCAGGCCGATTTGGCTGCCTTCTACATGGACACGCACGACCAGCAGCTTTCCCGTTTCTCCGAACGCGGCATGGGGCGCATCACGGTAAACGCCGGAAAGAGCCGGAGCATCGGGGCGGAAGTCGGTATCCGCGCCCAGGTGACGGAAGCATTCAGCCTGAACGGGAACTATGGATACACTTACGCTACCTTTACCGATTATGTGACAAACGAGCGCACAACCGGCGGAATGCAGGAGGTAAACTACAACGGCAACTATGTTCCTTTCGTTCCGAAGCATACCTTCAATGTGGGCGGACAGTATGTATTCACGCTGCGCCCGGGGCAGTTTCTGGATAGGGTGACGGTGGACGCGCATTACAAGGCGGCCGGCCGCATCTATTGGACGGAAAAAAACAACGCGAGCCAGGCACTTTACGGCACATTGAACGGTCGTGTCAGTCTGAACAAAGGCAACGGGCAGATTGCCTTCTGGATAAACAATGCGCTGAACAAGGATTATCAGGCATTTTACTTCGAGACAATGGGGCGCGGGTTTGCCCAGATGGGCCGTCCGCTGCAGGTGGGGGTGGATATCAGATGCCGCTTCTGAAGCCGGAATAAGGCCGGAGAAAGTTCCGGAAAGGAGCTCCCCGGCTTTTGCTTAAAGGGAAAAAGGGTTTCCAATCCGTTCCAATCCGGTTATGCTGCTGTCGGAACAGGCCGTCATCAAGGTGCGTCGAAGGGTAGGGCACGTAAAGGCTTTTTATAGTCCGGTCAATGACATTCTTTGAATCTGTAATATTGTTGTCTGCATCTGTTCTTATTGCGGCTGGCCCTTTCAGAAAAGTATTTTGAGCCTTTCAAAAAACGGATTTCAAGCTTTTTCCGCTATTTTTGCTCCTGTAATAAAATACCGTAAAGTCATGAAAAAAGTATTGGTCATATCGTCCAGTCTCCGTGCAAGGAGCAACTCAGACGCGCTTGCCGATGAATTTGCCAGAGGGGCCGCGGATGCCGGCAATGAGGTGGAGAGAATAACTCTGAAAGGTAAGGATATCCGGTTTTGCAAAGGCTGTCTGGCCTGCCAGAAGACACGGCAATGTGTCATTTCCGATGATGCGCAGGAAATTGTGGCAAGGATGCACGATGCCGATGTCATAGCATTCGCCACTCCCGTTTATTATTATGAGATGAGCGGACAGATGAAAACGCTGTTAGACCGTGCCAATCCGCTCTTTCCGTCCGATTATCGTTTCCGTGAGATATATATGCTGACCTCGGCGGCCGAGGAAGACGGCCATGTGCCCGAGCGGGCCGTCGCGGGATTGGGAGGATGGATTGATTGTTTCGAGAAGGCCCGTCTGGCGGGTTCGGTCTTTGCCGGAGGAGTCAATGATGCGGGCGAGATAGAAGGGCATCCTTCGTTGAAAGTAGCCTACGATATGGGCAAGACAATAGGATAAGCCTGCATGGAACATCAGATTACATTCAGAGACGGACGGCAGGTATGCGCTTTGGGACAGGGTACCTGGCAGATGGGACGGCGGCGGGACGAAGAGATACGCGCCTTGCGCCGGGGAATCGATTTGGGCATGACGGTGATTGACACGGCTGAAATGTACGGAAACGAGGAGCTGGTGGGCGAGGCGGTAAGGGACTGTCGCGGCAAGGTCTTTTTGGTGAGCAAGGTAGTGCCGGGGAATGCCGGTTACGAAGGAACCAAACAGGCCTGCGAACGCAGTCTGCGCCGTCTTGGAACGGATTATATCGACCTTTATCTGTTGCACTGGAAAGGGAGGCATCCGTTTTCCGAGACTGTGCGTGCGATGGCAGAGCTGCAGCAAGAGGGCAAAATCGTCCGGTGGGGGATGAGCAATCTGGATGTGGACGATATGAAACGCATTCTTGCCCTTCCCCACGGAGAGGATTGCGCCGCCAATCAGGTGTTGTACAACCTTGCCGAGCGGGGAGTGGAATATGATTTGCTGCCGTGGAGCAGGGAGCGGCAGATGCCGGTCATGGCATATACTCCGCTTGGCGAAGGGAGACTCCGGAGTCACAGGGTGCTGACGGGAATTGCCTCGCGTCACAACGCCACTCCCGTGCAGATAGCCCTGGCGTGGGTATTGCGTCTTCCGGGGGTCATGGCCATACCGAAAGCAGGTTCTGTCAGCCATGTGGAGGAAAACCACCGCAGTCTGGATATCTGTCTGACCGACGAAGACCTCAGGGAGATAGATGCGGCATTTCCTGCACCGGTGCGGAAGATTCCGTTGGCCGGATGGTAATGTGTTTTTGCCGCATCAACGTAATGGAAATAATTGTATTTTTGCGGGGAAGTTGCACACGCGGGTGCGGCTTCCCCTGAACTTTTAAATACATGACGCATGAAAACAAGAGAAATTCCCGTGCTGCTTCTGACCGGTTATCTGGGCAGCGGAAAAACGACTTTGGTCAACCATATCCTTTCAAACAAGCAGGGCATCCGGTTTGCCGTAATCGTAAATGATATCGGTGAGGTGAATATTGATGCCGACCTGATTCAGAAGGGGGGTGTGGTAGGCAAGAAAGACGACAGTCTCGTAGCCTTGCAGAACGGCTGCATCTGCTGTACGCTGAAGATGGACTTGGTGGAACAGGTTTTTGACCTGATGAAGTTGCAGCGTTTCGACTATATCGTCATCGAGGCAAGCGGCATCTGCGAGCCGGAACCGATTGCCCAGACCATCTGCTCTATCCCTACGATGGGGGGAGCGTATACCAAGTACGGTATCTGCCGGCTGGACAGTATCGTGACCGTGGTGGACGCGCTGCGCATGCAGAGCGAATTTGCCTGCGGAGATGACCTGACGCGCAAGCATATCGATGAAGAAGACATTGAGAACCTGATTATCCAGCAGATAGAGTTCTGCAATATCATCCTTTTGAACAAGGCTTCCGAGGTTACTCCCGAAGAGTTGGGCCGCATCAAGCATATCATACATACGCTGCAACCGGGAGCGGAAATCATAGAGTGCGATTATGCGAAGGTAGACCTGGACAAAATCATCAATACGCACCTGTTCGATTTCGAGCGGGTGGCTACTTCTGCCGGATGGATTCGGGGAATCGAGCGGCAGATGACGGAAGAAGAGGAAAAGAAAGCCCATGTACACGCGCATGACCATGAGGAACATCATCACGACCACGGGCATGATGAGGTCGGACACGGGCATGAGCACCATCATCACCATCATCACGAGGGGGGAGAAGTGGAGGAATACGGAATCGGCACTTTCGTCTATTACCGCCGTCCGGCATTCGACATCCATAAGTTCGACCGTTTCATCGCGACGAAATGGCCAAAAAACATTATCCGCACGAAGGGAGTATGTTATTTCAGCCACAACCGCGACATGTCGTACTTGTTTGAGCAGGCCGGCATGCAGAAACAGCTGCGTGAGGCAGGGCTATGGTATGCTACCGCCCCGGAGGAAGACCTGATTCGGCTGATGCAGCAGGAGCCGGGACTTATGCGCGACTGGGACGAGAAGTATGGAGACCGCATGATTAAAATGGTATTCATCGGGCAGCATTTAGACAAGGAACAGCTTGCCCGCGACCTGGACGAGTGTTTGGAATAAGGAAATTGCATTCTTCCGGGCATGTGCCCGGAAGAATGTATCGGTTATTCATAGAAACTGAAAGTATGTTCGTAGCGGCTTGTACTGCCATTCACGGTTAAGCTGCTTGCAGTCCATTCATAGTCATAGTTCTCTTCGCTCTCGGAGTCACGGTCGTAATTGTGCATTGTCCCGTTCAATGATGTCGCGAGCTTATGGGGAGCGGTTCCCAATATGCCCGCCCAGTAAAGATACTCCGTGGAATTGAAGTCTATCTGGTATACATCGTAATAAAACAACAGGTCGTTTTCATTGTCTGCCCCTTCATAGCTGAAATTGTGAGTGCGCTCCCATTCCGTTGTGTTGTCGTCATGGAAACATTCTGTCACTATCTGAGCGATGTTTCCATCCTGCCAGGTGAGGGTGTATTTCCGGTTTTCCCGGCTGTCTTCCATGGAGATAAGATGTCCTTCCGTATCATACCCGCAGGTCATCTCGTATGTTCTGCTGGAACCGTCGGATTCGGTGTCGGTTTGGCTGATTTCTGTAGCGAATCCCTGCCCGTTCAATTTCGCTTCAATCGTGGTCTGCCTTCCGTTGGATTCTTCGATATTTACATCGACAGCGGTTGGCATGTCGTTTATAAAGAGGGCGTAGATGAAGGTGGCGGTTTCATCGTCTCCTTTTATCTGTTCCAGATAGCCGTCGGAATCATAGATGAACTTCCTTCCGTCGAGTTCCTTGACGATTTTCCCGGTGAACACATTCCCTACCGTTGAGGAGGAAACATCCGGAATTGGGGAATAAGCGCTCGTTTTGCGCATCATGTAGATGTCGTAGCAGGTATATCCGTCTTCATCCTGATAAGTCCGGATAATCGTCATGTCCGTTTCGGTCAGCTTTTCGAAAGTGTAGTTGTCTGTTTCGGTGCCGGTATCGTATAGTTCGTCTGTGTAAGTCAGTGAGAGTGTATTGTCTTCCGACAGTTTCCATGTAAATTCCTTGTCTCTCATGCAGCTTTCTTCGCCTGTTCCGTCGGGATAGAAAATGCAGTTGCCTGCATCGGTGTGGTCGTATACCTCTTCCTGACTGTCGTAGACAACCCGGTAACAGTAGTTTCTGTAGGTATCCCATGTGCCGAGAATCAGGGTGGCGGCATCGCCTGCAACGGGCTCTTCATCCTCCTTACCGTCATCTTCGTTCCCGCTGCCGCTTCCCGACCGGTGTAAGGTAAGTCTTTCGTAATAGCTGCCGTCGTCGTCGTAGGTTTCTGTCCGGCTGACCACCAGCTCATTGTCGTTCAATGTCTCGATGGTATAGGTGAAATCCTGTCCGCCGGTAGTGACAATCGTGTTTCCGGAAATGCTCCAGTCAAAATATTCGGCTTCCTCGGGCGCGTCTTCCCTATGCATTTCTCCGGTTCCGTCGGCATTGAATGTCAAGAGGCCGCCGAGGACGAAATCATTCACTTCCTGCCTTTCTCCGTCCGTCATTTTATATCCGTAGGCATCATACAGTTCCCACGTTCCGATAATCAGTTCGTTGGCATCGCCTGCAATGCCTCCGCCCTCGTCGTCATTGGTACACGCGGTAAATCCAAGAGCCATACCTATCAGTATGCCCAGTGTCCAGATAAGATTCTTTTTCTTCATACGCTTTTGGTTTAAGTGAAAATTATATACGATGATAGTCTGTTTCTTTTGTAAGGCCATGTCCGGATGCCTGGAGGCGACACGGAGACTGTCCGATGCTGTGGAAAGCCGCGGACTGCAGAGGGATAAAAATGTGCGGCAGGATATGCCGCCGGTTGAAAAGAAACCTTTCGGAGGTTTGCCTGGTATGAAAGAATTCGTCCTGCACATAATAATAACTTTGCGCGGAATGCTTTGTAGATATTCCACAAACCGGTTATTCTGTAAGACGGGACGCAGACAATATAAAATCGGGTTAAGGAGAAGAGCCGTCCCATTACTTTCGATGCGGACAAGGATTGTCCCACTGAATTGCCAAGGTAATGTAATCTCCTTTCAGAAGGCAGACTTCTGATTTGCGCTTCAAAGATAGCGGTTTAATTTACCTCCCCCGTATCAATGAATATTAAATTAAAAAAATGTTATTTAAGTATTGGGCTTGGTTGGGAACAAACGGAGTTATGAACGGACCAAACCGGATTATCATGCCTGCCGAACCGGATTATTGCCCTGCATTAAGTCCATACGCCCGGTATGGGCTGTCCGCATTGTGGACAGATGCCGCTGAAACGGTGGGGCGAAACCTGATAGATGTCGCGGTGAACCAACTGTTTTCCGCAGTGCGGGCAGCGGGTATCCTCTGCATCGGGCAGGCTTGTGTTGCCGATGTAGACGAATTGCATCCCTTCTTCGCGGGCGGTCTGCCGGGCCTGGAGGAGCGTTTCAATCGGGGTGGGCGGAAGATGGCTCAGGCGGTAGCGGGGAAAGAACCGGCTGAAGTGGAGCGGGGAGTCGGCCAGACCGTTGTCGGCCAGCCACCGGCACAGCGTTTGGATTTGCTCCGTGCCGTCGTTGACCGAAGGGATGACCAGGTTGGTGATTTCCATCCATACGCCGGCCTCCTTCATCTGCAAGAGCGTCCGCAGCACCGGTGCGAGATGTGCGCGGCTGATGCGGCGGTAAGTATCGTCGGAAAAGGATTTCAGGTCGATGTTTGCGGCATCTATGAAAGGCAGAAGGTCGGCAAGCGGCTGTTCGTTCACATATCCTGCCGTAACCAGAATGTTTTTCAGTCCCCGTGCTTTGCAGGCGGCAGCGCAGTCGCGGGTGAATTCTATGTAGGTCAGCGGTTCGGTGTATGTATATGCAACCGAGCGGCATCCGGAGCAAGCGGCTGTTTCGGCCAGCTCTTCCGGCGCAATCCGGCGGCATCCGACCTCTAAGGGAGAGGCTTGCGAGATCTCCCAGTTCTGGCAATTGAGGCATGACAGGTTACACCCCGCCGCTGCCATAGAGAAACACCGCGACCCCGGCAGGAAATGAAACAGCGGCTTCTTCTCAACCGGGTCGGCATGCAGGGCACAGACTTTTCCGTAGGCCAGTGTGTAAAGTTTTCCTCCTCGGTTTGTCCGGCTGCGGCAGAGTCCCTGCCTGCCTTCGCTCAGGTGACATTCGTGCGGGCACAGCCTGCAAACCACAGTATGGTCAGGCCGCACTTCGTAATAGCCCGCTTCCCGTCCGCCGTATGCCGTATCCGACTTATTCATTGGCTATACTCTTTTCATCGAATACCTCGGCTTCATAGACATACAGTTCTGCATCCCGCCATCCGTCCCACGGCAGTCCCGCCTTGTCGTGCGCGCAATGGCGGAGAAATTCCTCTTTCGACCAGCCGGTTTCTTCGGCCACCTGGGGAAGAAAAGTGCCCCGATGCGCTCCTTTTATCATCAGAATGCCATGTTTCCCTAATTGAAACTCGTCGGCCGAACTGATTCGCTTCAGGGGAGACAATACGGAAATGTCGATATGGATGTCGGGAAATTCGTCTTTGGTGAGCGGATAAAAGCGCGGGTCTTCGAAGGCGGCGGCTTCTGCCATATTGGAAACGGTCTGATGAAGCGGCCTGTATCCCGTCAGATTTCCGATACATCCGCGCAGCTTCCCGTTAAGACGGAGCGTGACGAAGGCTCCGCAGTTCTGCTTCAGTATGGGCGTCAGCCTTGCCGTGTCACAAAGCTGCTCCGATTTGCCGTACAGTCTGTTTTCAATGCTTTTGCGGGCGATGTGCAGCAGCATCCGTTTTTCTTCCGCCGACAAGGAGAATGCTTTTGCCGGCATGTAGGGTGAGCTTCCCTCTTTTTCCGTCCGGCGGACAATGGAAAAGGCGTGATAGCCCACCACACGGTCTTTTTCTCCGTAGGGCGAGTCACCCGAGTTGCAGTAGGCAAGGTGGCGGATGCACAGGTCGGGACAGTCTTTCATCATCAGCAGCAATACGGCTATAGGACACTGTCCGCACGCACTGGTAACCAAACCCGGAATCTGCTTGTCGGAATTGTTTTCCAGAGCCTGCAGAAATTCGGTTAGAGAGCCGGACAAGATGGCGTCTGCCGTAACCTTGTCGGCATATCGTGCGTCCTCGTAGCCGGGATAATGGGAGAAGTCGCTGCTGATGACAAAGAGATTCTCTTCGTTGAAATAGGGCTTCAGGGCGTCGGCTGCTTTTTTCAGCCTTTCCGGTCTGTGTGTACTGACGATTATCGGGACAATGGGAGGCATTTGCCTTAGCCGGCGTTGCAGGAAGGGTAGTTGAACTTCGAGGCAATGCTCTTTCCGGTGCGCTTCGGGAAGGTAGCAGAACACATCGTCTGCCTGCATCAAAGCCTCGCAGGTTGCTGTGTCGACTTCCACATTGCCGAGTGGAGTCGCGTAATGGCGGAAGGCATTGTTGACCGAAGCCCCGTCAAACGCGGCCTGGTGACTCGGCCCCAACAGAAATATGCGTTTGTAGACGGCATCCGGCCTTATCCGTCCGAAACCTTGGGCGGCGACAGACCCGGAGAACACGTATCCGGCGTGGGGAACGATGAGTGCTTGCAGGTTTTTGTCTCCTTCATTTCCATTTTCCTTCAGCAGACTGTCTACATCGGCCTGTAGAGTCTGGGGATTTGCCGGGTAGAATCTTCCGGCTACAGCAGGGACGCGTATTCCGTCCGTGCTTTGCGAAAAGGCGTTGAATAGATGGTTGACCATGACAGATAGGATTAAAAGGAGTTTCGCATTCATTGATTGCTGTTTTGGATAGGGTAAAGATACGAATATTATCCGTATAAAATGTTTTTTCTGTCAGGTTTTTATCGCATTTGGAAAGGGTAAAAAGCGGCGGGGATACCTCTTGCCGTACAAAGAAAGAAGCATCCCCGCCGCTTTGCGTTGCGTTCGTCCTTAAAACTCGGATGTAAAGTGGAACTTGATGTGCTTGAAATCATTTTGTGCCATCTGAAGCACATAGCCGCTGTCGGCCAGAAAGACATCCCGCCCTTCACGGTCTTTGGCCATATACTGGTATTTGCGCTTCTTGAAGGCTTCCAGTTCCGCTGCATCGTCGCTCTCTATCCAGCATGCCTTATACAGGCTGACCGGCTCCCAGCGGCATTTGGCATTATATTCGTTTTCCAGACGGTATTGGATAACTTCAAACTGCAGCTGTCCCACGGTTCCGATGACCTTTCGCCCGTTGAACTGGTTGACGAACAGCTGTGCCACGCCTTCGTCCATCAGCTGGTCAATTCCTTTGTTCAGTTGCTTGGTCTTCATTGGGTCTGCATTCTCGATGTATTTGAACATTTCGGGCGAGAAGCTTGGAAGCCCCTTAAAGTGCAGAATCTCCCCTTCGGTCAGCGTATCGCCGATTTTAAAGGTGCCATTGTCCGGCAATCCGATAATATCGCCGGCCCATGCTTCGTCTACGGTCGTTTTGCGCTGCGCCATGAACTGGGTGGGCGAGGAGAATCGCATGGTCTTGTTATGGCGGACATGCAGATAAGGCGTGTTTCGCGTGAACTTACCGGAACATACCTTGCAGAAAGCGACGCAAGACCGGTGGTTCGGGTCGATGTTGGCGGTAATCTTGAAGATGAATCCCGTGAATTTTTGTTCGTCCGGCCTTACCGTCCGTTCTTCCGCCTGTACCGGCCGCGGACTGGGAGCTATCTCTACGAAGCAGTCGAGCAGTTCCTGCACGCCGAAGTTATTGAGGGCAGAGCCGAAGAATACGGGCGCCAGTTCGCCTTTCAGGTAGTCGTCCACGTTAAACTCCGGATATACTCCCTCTATGAGCTCCAATTCGCTGCGCAGCTTCTCAGCCAAAGGCGTTCCGATATGGTTGTCCAGTTCTTCTGTATGGATGTCGACTTCCACCTTCTCCGTCACAACCTGCTTTGAAGGCTGGAAAAGATTCAGTTTCTGCTCATATATATTATATACGCCCTTGAAGCGCGGTCCGCTTTCTATCGGCCATGTCAGCGGACGGACATTGATGACAAGCTCTTCTTCCAGTTCATCAAGCAGGTCGAAGGGGTCTTTGGCCTCGCGGTCCATTTTGTTGACGAAGATAATGACCGGTGTATTGCGCATCCGGCATACTTCCATCAGTTTTCTGGTCTGGGTTTCCACACCTTTTGCACCGTCCACCACGATGATTACACTGTCTACGGCGGTCAGTGTGCGGTATGTGTCTTCCGCAAAGTCCTGGTGTCCCGGCGTATCAAGGATATTTACCTTGTAGTCGCGATAGTCAAACTCCATTACGGATGTGGTCACCGAGATGCCGCGCTGCTTCTCAATGTCCATCCAGTCAGAGGTCGCCGTTTTTCTGATCTTGTTGGACTTTACCGCTCCCGCTACCTGAATTTGTCCTCCGAAGAGCAATAATTTTTCTGTCAGCGAGGTCTTACCGGCATCCGGATGGGCGATAATTGCAAATGTTCGTCTTCTTTCTATTTCTTGATTGGCCATAATCTGTTTGGTTTATTGGCATGATTCCAGTTTGTTGATACATTCCTTCAGGCTGTCAATCCAGTAAGGGATTTCTATCTTGTATACAGTCTTTATTTTAGTCTTGTCAAGTACGGAATAGTGTGGGCGGCTGGCTTTTGTCGGGTATTCTTCGGTATGAAGCGGCTTCAATGTACAGGTGTTGATGCCTGCCGTGCGGTGAATCAGTTGGGTAAAGTCGTACCAGGAACATACCCCTTCGTTGCTGTAATGGTAGATGCCGGGCACAATGCCTTTGTCTATGGCCGTGAAGATGGCGAGAGCCAGGTCGCGCGCATAGGTAGGCGTGCCGATTTGGTCGAATATTACGCCAAGCGATTCGCGTTCCCGTCCCAGCCGGAGCATGGTCTTCACGAAGTTGTTTCCGAACGTGGAGTACAGCCATGCCGTGCGGACGACCATCGTGTTCGGACAATATTTCATGGCTTCCCGTTCGCCAGCCAGTTTGGTCGAGCCGTATACGGAATTGGGACAGGTCGGGTCGTCTTCCCGATAGGGGACATGGGCAGTTCCGTCGAACACATAGTCGGTTGAAACCTGCACCAAATATCCGTTGCGGCGCTGAACGGCCTTTGCAAGGTATCCCGGAGCCAGGCGGTTCAGTCTGTCACACAGTTCGGCATTGTCTTCAGCCTTGTCTACGGCGGTATAGGCGGCGCAGTTGACTATGATGTCAATCTGATGTTGCTCGACAAAAGTCATGACAGCCTTTTCATCGCAGATGTCCAGTTCGGCAATGTCGGTGAAACAATAGCTGTATTCCTGTCTTTTTCCGGCCAATAGCCGCATTTCGTTCCCCAATTGGCCGTTTGCGCCTGTTATCAATATTTTTTTCATACTAAGAAAAATAAATGGAGGCGGTGGTGAAAAATCCGTTTTCAGTCGCCAAAGTCTAATTCTCCTCTTTTGTCTTTTATGTAATAGTCCGACAGTATGGCCAGAAGGTCTCCGATAATCTTGATGGCCTTTTGGGTATCTTCGCTTATCTCCTTTTTCTGCAGTTTCAGCATCAGCACCCCGTACAGGGCATCAAAGCATGTCTCTATCTCCGGCACATCTTTGCCGGCGCCTTTGGCACGCAGTTCCACGATGAAAGGCAGTGCCTTATAGTAGGCTGCCGCGTAATACGGAAATTTTGGCGAGTGCAGCAGCTGCAGATGCAGGTCAGTAAGCCAAACGATGATGTTCTTGTTAATCTGGAGGTGTCCTTTCTCCATCACATTTTCATCGTGCATCATGCCGATAAGATTCTCATACCACTGCGCCAGTTCCTTCTTCTGCTCGTCGCTGATAGGGTATGGGTCGATGATAGACTCGTGGATTCGCTGCATGTCAAACCCGTTGGCGCGGATTATGTCCTCAATCTGCCACATGTAGAGCAGGTATTCCGCTATGTTTTGCTTCTTTAACTGTTGGGATATATACATGGTCTTAAGAGAATGATTTGCCGGTCGCCGCCATGATGAATCCTACCAAAGCGGCAATCATCACCACGACACCGATGATACGGTTTAATACCCAGATGCCTCTTACATTGAAATGAGAGCGCACCTTATTGACAAAATAAGTTATGCTGAACCACCAGGCGACGGCTCCCAGGATGATGGCAAGATATCCTACCAGCTGGAAACCGATTGGACTGCCCGGCATCACGAAAGAGAAGCGGGCAAAGAGTCCGATGAAAAGGAAAATAATCAGCGGATTGGAGAATGTAACCAGAAATGCAGTGACAAAATTGTGCAGGTAAGTGCCTCTTTTTCCCGATGACGGCCTCAAGGCTTTCACCGGATTGCTGCGGAACGTATAGATGCCGAAGGCAAGCAGCATGATGCTGCCTATCACCTGCAAGAGTATGTGGTGTCGGACAATCAGTTCGTCCATGAAGCTCATGCCGTATCCCGTCAGCAAAGCGTAGCATATATCGCTCAAGGCCGCCCCCAGTCCGGTAACAAAGCCGAACCAGCGTCCTTTGTTCAGAGTGCGCTGTATGCACAGAACGCCGACAGGGCCTAAGGGTGCAGAGACGACGACCCCTACAATCAGTCCTTTTACCAATAATTCCAGTACGGTTACATGCTCTATCCAATTCATGCTGCAAAGATGCCACTTTTTTATGAAAGTACCTACATTTTTAATTGCTTATTCTTAATATAAGCGGCTTCCGGAAGAAATTCGGGGTTGTCTTTGTGCCCGTATTTTCTGGCCGGAGGTGATAGAATGTTTCCGGCTTGACCGAAAAGAAACATCATGGCGATGAAAAAGCGACGGTCTCTTGGCATAATATTTTTTTGAAGCTTCCGAATATCTCGCGAGGCCCTGTGCCGTTTCGCGAAGCCGCTTTCAAGAGAGGGGCTGATGGGGAGAAATCGGTGGATGCCGACACCTGAAAGGCAGGCGGATGCATTTGAAACATTTCATTCTTCGGAATTTGTTCGTTTATTCCGATGATTTTCTGTACCTTTGCATTTACTTTATATGTGCATTGAAAAACTTTAACTATACAAGTGCTATGATTCTATTTTTCAGAACTCCCGCTAAAAGTGTGATTGCAACGGAATGCAGTCAGATTTTGAACTCGGATGATATTAATAAACTATGCTGGTTGTATGGCAACGCTACGGTGGAAAGTGAAGATGACCTGAAGGGATGGTTTGTCGGCCCGCGCCGTGAGATGATTACACCGTGGAGCACGAACGCTGTGGAAATCACCCAAAACATGGGATTAAAGGGAATCCGTCGTATTGAAGAGTACTTCCCGGTAAAAGACGGGGATGCAGACCATGACCCGATGCTGCAACGCATGTATCACGGACTGGACCAACAGATTTTTACCGTAAACATCAAGCCGCAGCCGATAGTGTATATCGACAATCTGGAAGAGTATAACGAGCAGGAAGGTCTGGCCCTTTCGCGCGAAGAAATGGATTATCTGCTGAAAGTGGAGAAGGATTTGGGGCGTAAGCTTACTGATTCGGAAGTGTTTGGCTTTGCACAAATCAATTCGGAACACTGCCGCCATAAAATATTCGGGGGCACGTTCATCATCGACGGGCAGGAAATGGAATCTTCCCTGTTCCAGATGATAAAGAAGACTACTCAGGAAAATCCGAACAAAATCATATCTGCCTATAAGGACAATGTGGCATTTGCGGAAGGCCCGGTAGTGGAACAGTTTGCTCCCGCCGACCATTCTACTTCCGACTATTTTATCATCAAAGATATCAAGACCGTCATCTCGCTGAAGGCGGAAACCCATAATTTCCCCACGACCGTAGAGCCGTTTAACGGTGCTTCAACCGGGACGGGAGGGGAAATCCGCGACCGTATGGGCGGGGGAAAAGGTTCGTGGCCCATAGCCGGAACAGCCGTTTACATGACATCTTATCCGCGTACGGAAGAGGGACGCGAATGGGAGGATATATTGCCCGTCCGCAAATGGCTGTACCAGACACCCGAGCAGATACTGATTAAGGCTTCAAACGGAGCTTCCGATTTCGGAAACAAGTTTGGCCAACCGCTGATTTGCGGTTCGGTCTTGACTTTTGAACACCAGGAAAACGGCGAGAAGTATGCATACGATAAAGTGATAATGCTTGCCGGAGGTGTGGGATACGGCACGCAGCGCGACTGTTTGAAAGGAACTCCCGAGGCGGGTGACGATATCGTCGTGCTGGGAGGCGATAACTATCGCATCGGTTTGGGCGGTGGTTCCGTGTCGTCTGTCGATACAGGCCGTTATTCTTCAGGCATCGAGCTGAATGCCGTTCAGCGTGCGAATGCGGAAATGCAGAAGCGTGCCTATAATGTAGTCCGTGCCCTTTGCGAGGAAGACCAGAATCCGATTGTTTCTATCCATGACCACGGTTCGGCCGGTCATGTGAACTGTTTGTCGGAACTGGTGGAAGACTGCGGCGGATTGATTCACATGGACAAACTGCCTATCGGAGATGAGACCTTGTCGGCAAAAGAAATCATTGCCAACGAGTCGCAAGAGCGAATGGGACTTTTGATTGAGGAAAAGTCTATTGACCATGTCCGCAAGATAGCCGAGCGCGAGCGCGCCCCGATGTATGTTGTGGGTGAAACGACGGGAGACCACCGTTTTGCCTTCGAGCAGGCAGACGGCGTTCGTCCGTTCGACCTGGCGGTTGACCAAATGTTCGGCTCGTCTCCAAAGACCTATATGGTCGACAAGACAGTAGAGCGCCATTATGAGAACGTGACTTATGATGCCGCCAAGCTGAACGAATATGTGAATCGCGTGCTCCAACTGGAAGCTGTGGCCTGTAAAGATTGGCTGACGAATAAGGTAGACCGCTCGGTAACCGGGAAAATCGCCCGCCAGCAATGCCAGGGAGAGCTTCAGTTGCCATTGAGCGACTGCGGCGTGGTAGCACTCGACTATCGGGGTGAAAAGGGTATCGCGACGGCTCTCGGCCATGCGCCCCAGGCTGCGCTGGCCAATCCGGCAGCCGGGTCAGTATTGGCCGTGGCTGAGGCTTTGACCAATATCGTTTGGGCCCCGTTGGCCGACGGTATGGACAGCTTGTCGCTTTCCGCCAACTGGATGTGGCCGTGCCGTTCACAGGAGGGGGAAGATGCGCGTCTGTATACAGCTGTAAAGGCGCTCTCTGATTTCTGCTGCGAGCTTCAGATAAACGTGCCGACCGGAAAGGACTCTCTGTCGATGACCCAGAAGTATCCGGACGGAGAAAAGGTCATAAGCCCGGGAACGGTCATTGTTTCTGCCGGCGGTGAGGTGTCTGATGTAAAGAAGGTCGTATCTCCGGTGATGGTAAACAATAAGAAGTCCACTTTTTATCATATAGACTTCAGCTTCGATGACTTTGCTTTGGGCGGTTCTGCCTTTGCCCAGTCGCTGAACAAGATAGGCGATGATGTGCCTGTGGTTAAGGATGCGGAATATTTCCGCGATGCATTCTTGGCCGTTCAGGAGCTGGTAAAGAAAGGCTTGATATTGGCCGGTCACGATATTTCGGCGGGAGGACTGATTACAACCTTGCTGGAAATGTGTTTTGCCAATATGGAAGGCGGTATGGAAATCAGCCTGAACAAGTTTAAGTGCGATGATATTGTCAGGATTCTCTTTGCAGAAAATCCGGGAATTGTCATCCAGGTGGCCGACAAGCATAAGGCGGAGGTGAAGAAGATTCTGGAAAACGCCGGTGTCGGCTATGTGAAACTGGGTGTGCCGACCGACGAACGCCATATTTTGGTTACGCTTCACGATGCTACCTACCAGTTCGGAATTGATTATCTGCGCGACGTATGGTATTCTACCTCTTATTTGCTCGACCGTAAGCAGAGCATGAACGGCTGTGCCAAGAAGCGTTTTGAAAATTACAAGCAGCAGCCGCTGGAGATGGTCTTTGACAAATCGTTTACCGGCAAGCTGTCGCAATTCGGGCTTAATCCAAACCGCCGTACTCCAAGCGGCATCAAGGCCGCCATCATCCGTGAAAAGGGAACGAACGGAGAACGGGAAATGGCGTATATGCTGTATCTGGCCGGATTTGATGTAAAGGATGTGACGATGACGGACTTGGTAAGCGGACGCGAGACCTTGGAAGACATCAGTATGATTGTGTTCTGCGGCGGATTTTCCAATTCCGATGTGCTGGGTTCGGCCAAGGGATGGGCAGGAACGTTCCTGTTTAATCCGAAGGCCAAGGCGGCGCTCGACAATTTCTATGCACGCGAAGACACGCTGTCATTGGGCGTTTGCAACGGTTGCCAGTTGATGATGGAGCTGGGATTGGTTACTCCCGAAGACGAGAAGAAGGGAAAAATGCTGCATAATGATTCCCACAAGTTCGAGTCTGCCTTCCTTGGCGTGACTGTGCCGATGAATCGCAGCGTGATGTTCGGCTCGTTGAGCGGTTCCAAGCTGGGAATATGGGTGGCTCACGGTGAAGGAAAATTCTCACTGCCTTATCCGGAAGACCATTATAACGTAGTGCTGAAGTATTCTTACGACGAGTATCCGGGCAATCCCAACGGTTCTGATTACAGCGTGGCCGGCATTGCCAGTCAGGACGGACGCCATCTGGCCATGATGCCCCACCTGGAGCGTGCCTGCTTCCCGTGGGAAAACGCATATTATCCTGCTTCCCGCATTCACGAAGACCAGATTACACCGTGGATGGAAGCCTTTGTCAATGCCCGCAAGTGGGTGGAAGCACACCGGAAATAAGAAGGTTTTTCCTTTATGAAAGGAGGCTCGGCTGCGTTGGCGGCCGGGCCTCCTGTTTTTTGCAGGGGCATATTGGGGCTTTGACAGAGGCAACCCCGGTTTTTCTTCTGACGGTTTTTATATTTGGACAAGTGAAAAATTCGTTGTGAGCCGAAGAAATCTTATCTTTGTAGAAAAATCAGTCTGTTGAGCATTATGAAGAAATCGGTTTTTTTCTTGTGTGTCTGGATTATGGCGGCGATGGGAATGCAGGCGCAAGTGTCTCCGGAAGCATTCCGGATATGGCACGGAGGCAAGTTTTCCATGTTCATCCACTTCGGCCTTTATTCCATACCGGGTGGCGTGTGGGACGGAAAACCAGTGGCGCAGGGATATAGCGAGCAGATTCAGGCATTCGCTCCTGTTCCGGAAGAGCAGTATGCCGCGCTTGCCGGTGGCTTTGACCCGAAAGGCTTTGATGCCGATTCCATTGTGGCGTTGGCAAAGCGTGCGGGCATGAAGTCGGTTGTCTTTACATCCAAGCATCACGACGGATTCTGCATGTTCCGTACGGCCACTACCGACTATAACAGCTATGATTCCACCCCTTGCAAAAGAGATTTTGTGCAGGAACTCGCCGATGCTTGCCGCCGCGGAGGACTCCGGTTCGGGCTGTATTATTCGCTTATCGACTGGCATTTTCCCGGGGCTTCTCCCATGTCGGCGCACAATGCCGACTTCATTCCTCCCGCCCATCATGAGTATACGAAGGCTCAGCTTAGGGAGTTGCTGACGAATTACGGCACCATTTCGGAGCTTTGGTTTGACATGGGGTCGAACACGCCCGTGCAAAGCGAGGAACTTTATCGGCTGGTGCACGAGTTGCAACCAGACTGTATGGTGAGCGGACGCCTGGGAAATGATGCTTACGACTTTTGTGTGATGGCCGACAATGCGTCTCCCGAAAATTCTTTGCAGGCGGCATGGCAGAGTGCCGCTTCCATGTTTGATGAAACATGGGGTTATCGTTCGTGGCAGGAGCGGGGAGATGCAGAGACTAAGGCGAGAGAAAAGCTTGCGGATATGGTAAGCGTCGTTTCGCACGGCGGAAACTACCTGCTCAACATAGGGCCGAAAGGAGACGGGACGGTCGTTCCGTTTGAGGAAAGCGTATTGGAAAGCATGGGCGAGTGGCTGAAACGTTACGGTTATGCCGTGTATGGGGCCGAGGCTTCTCCGTTCAGCCGCACTTTTGACTGGGGAGTCGTGACGCGGAAAGGCAATTGCCTGTATCTTTTCTCTACGGGAAAATATCCGGAAGACGGGAAGATAACCTTGCAGATGCCGGGATATACGTTGCTGAGAGGCGACGGAAAGATGGCTACCTACCTGCAATATGGCGACGACATCGAGCTGACCGTTCCCGCTTCAGCCTATAAAGACAAAATCATACACGTGCTGACACTCGAGTTTGACCGTGAAGTAAAACCTTTGCCTGCCGAGCCGGTGCGGGCCATGACGCTGACAGCCCACAATGCGACGCCGGCCTACAGCTATTCTTGCTTTGACTACTACAGCAATTACCGGAGCACAGTGGAGTATGTCTGGAACTTCGAGCAGGTCATGCTGAAGCAACTGGAGTTTGTATATACATCGCAGGAGAGGGGCAAGACGGTGGAACTGACGGTCGACGGCCGTGAATACCTCGTTACGCTCGACCAAGGCAAGAAGGAGACCCTGAAGCAGCTTCCGCTTGCGGAGGTGAAATGGGGAGAACGCTATGTCTGCCGTGACGGAAGCGGCGTGTTTGACGCTCCTTCCACGCTGCATACGGACTTGCAGCATCCTCCGGTACGTGGAGGAAGATGGGAGCCGACGGACAAAGAGCGGGACGAATTCCCGTGCGGCATCCTGTCATCCTGTTTTGTGATGCAGAAGGTATATGCGTCGCGTGCGCAGCGCGTCGTGATGGAAGTAGGGGCAGGAAACGGGATTGAAGTGTTCTTGAACGGGAAGTCGGTAATGAAACATTTGAATCCCTACCGCACTACGTTCCGTACGGAAACGGTCATCCTTCCGCTTTCCAAGGGGGAAAATCAGATTGTGCTTCGGTCGTACAACCGTTTTGAAGGGAAAAACGGCTATCTGCTCCGTCCGGCGGCAGAGCAGGCAGTATATCGCCAGGATTTCATACTTCCCGATGCCTTTACGGGAAAGAACCATACGCTGACCGTAAGGCAGCATGGCCTCCGTTCGCCCCATGCGGATACGGAATTGTCTAATCTGCGCATCCGTTTGCGCCGTGTGGCCTTGTGACGGCTTGTTTCTAAAATTTGCGGGGCTTTGTCATCAGAATGACAAAGCCCCGCAAATTTTAGGATTGAATCCGGCCGGATGAATTTTTCTTACCGGTTTTTATACATGTTCTCGTAATAGTTCTGATAGTCTCCGCTGGTAACGTTCTTCACCCACGCCTGATTGTTCAGATACCATTCGATGGTCTTCACGATTCCGTCTTCGAATTTCGTCTCCGGCTGCCATCCCAAATCATGCATGATTTTGCTCGGGTCGATGGCATAACGTTGGTCGTGTCCCAGACGGTCTTTCACAAACGAGATAAGCGAGTCGTTTATCCAGTCAATGTCAATCTCTCCGTCGGCATTGAGCTCTTTCTTCTTCAATATCTTGCGGTATTCCGGATATTCGCTCATCAGACGGTGGACGGTTGCTATGGTCAGCTTGACGATTTCAATGTTTTGTTTTTCGTTATGCCCGCCCACATTGTAGATTTCGCCGTCTTTTCCCTGCGTTACCACCAGGTCGATAGCCTTGCAGTGGTCTTCCACATACAGCCAGTCACGCACATTCGAGCCGTCTCCATATACCGGAAGCCTTTTTCCCTCAAGGATATTCTTGATGATTAGCGGTATCAGCTTTTCCGGAAAATGGTACGGGCCGTAGTTATTCGAGCATCGGGTGATGGTTACGGGCATTTTATAAGTATCCCGATACGCCATGACAATCAGGTCTGCACTTGCTTTCGATGCGCTGTACGGGCTGTGCGGAGAGATTGGGGTCTCTTCAGAAAAAAATCCTTCAGCACCCAATGAGCCGTATACCTCGTCCGTAGACACCTGATGATACCGTACTCCTTTTCTCCATGTAGGATATCCGTATTCGTCTCTTCCTGTAACCCAGGCTCTGCGGGCGGCATCGAGCAGATTTTGCGTACCCAAGATGTTGGTCTGGAGGAACAATTGAGGATTTTCAATACTGCGGTCTACATGACTTTCAGCAGCGAAATTCACGATATAGTCAAACTTATATTCGCTGAAGAGGCGGTCAGCCAGGTCATGGTCACAGATATTTCCTTTTACAAAGATGCAGCGTTCGTTGTCTATATCCTTGGCTATTGTCTCGAGATTGCCTGCATATGTCAAGGCATCCAGTACGACAATCTTGATATTATCGTATTTGGCCAACATATACTTCAGGTAATTGGCCCCGATGAAGCCGGCTGCTCCTGTAACTAGATAAGTCTTCATGTTTTTTGAGTTTCTCTTTTCAGGGTGCAAATTTCGGAAAGATTTTCGGAAGAAGCAAGCGTTTTAAGCTTTTAATCGTTTAGTTCAATAACTTCCAAATTGCCGAATTTGCCTGCTTCTATGTCAAAACGGACGAGAGTGCGCACTTTATGGAAGCCGTATCTCCCGGCCGCGCCGGGGTTGATATGGAGCATTCCCAGTGTTTTGTCGTATTTGACTTTCAGGATGTGCGAGTGTCCGCTGACAAACAGTTGGGGCGGACGGACGAAAAGACTCCCCCGAATGGAAGGGTCATACTTGCCGGGATAGCCTCCTATGTGCTTCATGACGACATCTGCTCCTTCTATCGTAAAGCGGGCCGTTTCCGGAAACATCTTCCGGATATCTTGTCCGTCGATATTGCCGTAGACGGCGCGCAGCGGACGGAAGTCCTGCAGGCGTTCCACTATTTCCATGGAGCCGATGTCGCCTGCATGCCAGATTTCGTCACAGTCTTTAAAATATTTCAGATAACGTTCGTCCCAGTAGGCATGCGTATCAGATAAAAGTCCGATTCTTTTCATATTTCTGTTTTCCCTTTCAATGTGAAATTTGGATTCAGTCATCATCTTCTTCAGGCATGTTCTCCTTGTTGTCGGGTATGGAGAAATCGGCCTGTGCAAAGAGTGCGGCGAGTCCCGATATCTGTTTCAAGCGCAGCAGTTCATCTTTATCCATTCCTATATTCTTCATAATCCATGCGTCTGACATGCCTGCGTGGGTCAGTTCGGCTACGATGTTTGTCATCAGGCCTACATCATGCGTTCCTCGGGCACGGTTGTGACGGATGGTCGACCCTATGCGGTGCGACAAATCCTTGTCGATGACGACCACCGGAAGTAGTCCTTTCTCTCGTTTGTAAATGCGCTTTGAGGTCTTTAATACGGTGTAGCGGTGAAAACCGTCCACGATAATATATTTATCATTCTCATGGTCGTAGTAGCATACGCAGGGCATAGTGAATCCGTCTTCCCATATAGAAAGCTCCAGCAACCTCATTTCGGGCGGTGCCACCACGTTGGGATTGTAGTTGTTTGCTACCACTTTTTCTACCGGGACGGCTCTGACATGGTATACCGGACTTTGATATTCTTCTTTTTTTATGTCCATATGTCTTTATATTGTTTCAGTATGTAGTCTTTCATCAGGCTTTCTTGCTTGGTTAGTGCGAATCCCATGTATTTGCAGGCGTGGTCATTGCGAAGTATGCAAAGGCACATCCGCTTGTATGTCGGTATCTCGCGGAATTCCGGAATATTGATGTCGTCCAGATACTCCATCATAACCGGCTTTTTGTTCGTCTTGTAATTGGTCAGATTCCTGACCTCTATCGGGATATGCAGGTTTATCAATTTCTGTATGGTCTCTTCGCTGAGGCATCCTCCCTTAGTCCTCCAGAATTTGATACTTGTGTGCAGCTTGCTCAGATAGTTTCGTCTGGTCTCTTCGGGTAGGGTGGAAAGCAGGAATTCCATATAGGATTTCCACGTATAGCCGTCAGGCAATTTTATTCCGCTCCTTCCCATCGCGTAGGTTGTTCCGTATATGCCGGTAAAGTTGACGCCGTTAACGCGACTTATCATCTTGCCCCAAGTGTCCGGATCAATGCATTTATAAAGATGCAGGCTCTCGATAGCCTCGCTGATGAACGGGCTGGCCACGCGCTGCCGTTCTAAGCTGACGCCGGCCTGATAGTATAAATCGTACAGTTTGTTGTAGTCCCAGCCGAATTTTCCGTTGGCCGTCCAGATGTCTGTTGTCTTCCAATCGAAAATCGGATAGAAATTAAATACATCGTTGGCTATTTTATAACTCCACTGATAGCGGTGGTAATACTGCATTTTGTTCCCGCCATAGATGGTGCGCCACCGGTTGTAACTTTCCTGAGTACGTATCCCGACCAGGCATGCGGTGCGTACGGCGTCTTTTTTTTCATGCAGCCAGGCGGCAAACTTCAACTGGAATTCGTAGTCCCACATCTTTTCATACAGAAAGGGGAAATCTTCTTCCGTCATTACATCCTTGGGCATAGGACGCACCCAAAGCTCCTTCATTTCCTTGTCCCACGGCCGCCAGTAGCTTTGGTGCATGGAAGTGCATGTCCTTACCCGGAAGGGAACACATATCCGATATACCTCAAGGATGTCTTTGTTGGCTTCCAAAATGCGGTCTACATAGTCAATCGTCATTTTATATTGGATTTCGTAATCCATATGGAAGACTCCCAGCTTGATTTTCAAATTGTGCTTGCGGATATAGTCTATGCACAAGTTCAGCAGCACACCGCTGTCTTTCCCTCCGGAGAAGGAGACATAAATGTTGTCGAACTCTTTGAAAATGATGCCTAACCGTTCTTGGGCCAGTTCGTATACATTCTTCGGTCGTTCTTTATTCTTTTGCTGGTTCATCTTGGAAGTTTCTTGTCATTTTCAGGTAAATTTTCCATTCTTTTTGCGACTTGAAGCCCCAGTCGGAAAAATAGGGCTTATGGATGGTTTGCACTACCGCAGACAGGTCTTTGCCTTTTGTTTCCAGCTCGCAGACGGCCTTCAGCAGGGCGTTGAATACTTTCTCTTCGCCGGAAGGGCTGATATAATAATTGTTGATGACCCATTCTCTGTTTTTTTCTTCTACGGGCATGAAGCCTATAACCTCCTCATCAGATAAGGCTATGAACCAGATGAACTTTTCTCCGGTCTTGAATGGATACCCGTGATTGTAACTGAGAATTTTTGGGTTCATGACCATCGGAGCTACCCGTTCATAAAGGGCTGTGTCCGTTCCTTGCAGTTGGATTACTTTTATCATAGACAGCTTCATTGTATATGCAAAAATAAGAAAAGCTTTTGGCTTTTGTTACGACGGGCGGATAATTTTTAATAATTCGTTTTCATAGGGGCCGGCGTTTTTCTGGTGCTGTCGGAAATTTCGGATTGAAAGGCCGGATATGTTTAGGGAAGGGATGCTGTTTCCTGCAGCAGCTCGTCAAAAGAATGGCAGGTGCGGGTCTGTCCGTTGGCGGTGAGGGTGAAATTGCGGGGGGAGGCGGCTTCAAGTACGGGACACTGCGGCTGGGCTGCGGAAGGAGGCAGGCAAAAATAGTTTTGCCTGTTGAGCGCGTTCTGTATCCAGTGACGCAACACTTCGTCTTCCGCCTTCAGACAGATGGATTTCCTGCCTTCTACGGTGGGAGAAAAGACTCCGTGCATCAGGTCGAAGCGGATTTGTTCGGCTTGTGTCTCGAAGAGCGTGTCCATCCGGTTGCTTAAAATCAGGTCTTCGGTCACTCCGCATTCCAGTCCGTTGCTTCGGGTCAGCAGCCAGAGGCGGTCGGAAAGAACCAGTGCCTGCTCAATGTCGTGGGTAGAAAGGAGGATGGCCTTTTTTTCTTCGGCGGCCAGGCGGTGGAGCAGGGTCATGATTTCGATGCGGCTCACTACATCCAGGAATGCGGTAGGTTCGTCCAGCAGTATGAGCGGACATTCCTGAACGAGTGCCTTGGCAATCATGGCCTTCTGACGCTCTCCGTCCGACAGTTCGGCCATATAGCGTCTGGCTTTGTTCAGGATGCCGACCGCGTGGAGCGCATGCTCGATGATTTCTTTGTCCGTGCGGTGCAGCCGTCCGAAGAAGCCGGTATGCGGTTGGCGTCCTAAGGCCACGAGTTCGTATACCGTGAGTCCGCCGGTTTGCGTCTTGTCTGTCAGCACGACACCGATTGTCCGCGAGCGTTCCCTCTCTGAATATCCGGATATGGGCTTGCCGAGCAGCGTCAGTTCACCGTCCAACGGCGGCTGTGCGGCGGCAAGTGTGCGGAGCAGCGTGGATTTCCCGGCTCCGTTTGCGCCCAGCAGACAGGTCAGCTCCCCGCATCGGAGCCTAAAGTCCAGACCTTTGTGTACGGTCGTTATGCTTTTTCCGTTCCGGTATCCGATGCCGAGTCTTTTTCCTTCGATGATAGTGGCGTGCTGTTCCATCAGTTGAAATATTGAATCTTGCGTTGGTTGACGATTACGTAGATGATGACGGGCGCTCCCAGTATCGGCGTGACGGCATTCAGGGGGATTACGCCCGCTCCGCCCGGCAATATGCAGATGACATTGCACAGCAGCGCGATGGCGCTCCCGGCCAGCAGCGTGACGGGCATCAGCAAATTGTGGTTGGATGTGCCCAGCATCAGGCGGGCAATGTGTGGAACGGCCAGTCCGATAAAGGAAACCGGACCGCAGAACGAGGTGGTGACGGCGGTCAGCAGGCCGGTAGCGGCCAACAGCAGGTTGCGGACGCGGCGGATATTGATTCCTAAATTTTCTGCATACCGCGGGCCGAGCAGCAAGGCATTTAGAGGCTTGATGAGTAAAACGGCAATGAGCAGTCCGGCCGCAATCATGGCGGAAAAGGCCGGGAGCTGCTCCAGCGATACTCCCCCGAAATTTCCCAATCCCCAGATGGTATAGGAATGTACTCCTTCAGCCGTGGCGAAAAAGTTGAGCAAAGAGATGAGCGAGGAGGCTATATATCCTATCATGATGCCGGCAATGAGCAGCATGACGGCGTTCTTTATCAGCGAAGACAGGAAGAGAATGATGCCCAGCACGCATGCCGCGCCGACAAAGGCCCCCAATATCACCGTGATGAAGCCGGAAAGCGTGAACGCTCCCGCGGTGATTGTCCCTCCTCCTACGAGCATGACCAGCGCCACGCCCAGGCTGGCGCCCGAACTGATGCCGAGAATGGACGAGTCGGCAAGGGGATTGTTGAATACCGTCTGTAGCATCAGTCCGGATGCCGAGAGGGCGGCTCCGCAAAGCAGGGCGGTCATGCACTGCGGAAAGCGCGATTCCCACACGATGTACCGCCATGTTTCTCTTTCCGCCTCTCCTCCCGTCAGGATGCGGGCGACATCTTGCGCCGGTATGTCGACCGAACCCAGAAACAGATTGGCGGCAATCAGCGCCAGAATGCTTGCGCAGAGCGTACCTCCGTATATAAATCCCTTATGACCCATGCTTGCTTGGTTAATCGGCCGCTAATTTACTAAAATATTTCGGTTCATATCCCTCCAGCAACCCGGGATGCAGGATTTTTACAATGTCTTTCAGCAGTTCTTCCGGGTGGAACGGCGATTCTTCGTAGTAGGGGATTCTGTTTGTGTTGCATCCGTAGATGCGTTTTTCCCTGAAAGCCTTGAAGCGGGCATAGGGGGCGTAGTCTCTTTTCAGCTCGGCATAGGTCTTGTCTGCCTTTTGGTTGTACTTGATGAACCAGTAGTCGGCGTCCTGCCCCTTGTCGAAAACCGTTTCGAACGCCATGGGAACCGAGCCGCTGTTGGGCATATCGGCAAAAACATACCGTGCTCCCGCGTCGGCATACAGTCGTCCCGTCGTGCTGTTGCCTCCGGATATGTACCATGCCGAGCCATATTTCAGGTCGCTCAGTACGGTAGGCTTCTTTTCTTCCTTGCATGCCTGCCGTTTCACCTTTTGATATTCCCGTTCCACGGCGTCAAAAAGCGATTTTGCCCGTTCTTCCTTTCCGGTCAGCAGACCATAAAAGCGCATCCATTCGGCACGCCCCAAGGGAGAACTTTCCATATAGTCGGCGCATTCTATAATCGGGATGTTCAGCTTGCCTATCTGCCCGTATCCCCCGTTGTTTTCGAAGGGAGAAAGCATGATGCCGTCGGGACTGAGTTCGATAACGCTTTCCATGTCGGGGCTCATGCTGTTTCCGCAGTCGGTTATCAGCCCTTTGCGGTGTCTTTCCAGCACTTCGGGCAGCTTGAAATATTCCAGATTGCATACGCCGCGGATGTTTTCAAGGGCTCCCAGCTCGTTCAGCAGGCTTCCGTGGACGACAGAATAGACCAAAACCTTCTCCATCGGGACACGTACCACGGTTCCCTCCGGCAAATGCTCCGGAACGGGCTTCCGTTTGTCTGTCAGGATATAGGTATGCAGCGTTTTCAGCGTGTCCCACGGGTTGCGCACCGTGGCCACGGTGTATTCCGGATATTTCACAATGCTCAGATTGGCGGCGTACCGCAGTTTTAGGGTGTCTCCTCCGGTCGGGATGGAAGAGGTCTTGCTCCTTCCGCCGCAGGCAGAAAGAAGCAAGACCAGGATTACTATATTGGCAGATAGTAAAAAGTTTTTCATAAGATATTATTCGGCTACGAAACGGATATTGCTTGTGCTCATTCCTGTTTCTATTGTTTTCTTGAATTGACCGTCTTTGCTGTAGATTCGGATGCTGTTCAGCGCTCCGTATACTTGGTCGCCGATGTAGATGTCCTCGGTCACAGGGTCGATTTGAATGAAGCTCGGGCTTGCAAAGTCACTGAGAGAAATCGGGAGTGTAGTTTCTTCTCCAGTGTTTAAATCATACACGAAACATTTATGCGTGTCGGGCAAATAATATTCGGCATAGAGGATATACATTTTGTCTCCCTTGTTTGCGATGTAAGTAGCGTTGCAAAGCTCCTCTACGGCATAGGTATCCGGGTCGATTCGCTGCATGGTCTGGTAAATCCACTGGGATTCGGGGATGCTTTCACTGCCGGCATAGTTCCCGTTGGATACGACATAAACATAGCCGTCATCGCCCGTAACGCACTGCGTATAGGGATTAAGCAATACGGTAATATCTTGAAGCTTCGTCATGCTCTTGGCATCCACCACGGCCACCTTGTTCTCCGCGCCGTATCCCGATATGTTGACGAACAGCTTGCCGTTTGTATAAGTCAGCGCCTCCGGATGATCGCCTACGGCCACACTGGCAGTGATGGTTTGTGTCAGGGTATCGAGTTTGGAAACCGTACCATCGTAGGCGGTAAAGAATATGCATCCTTCGCCCGCGGTAGCATAACGCGGCTGCATGGGCTGGCCAGACTGGGTGTTTGTTGCCAGACTTTTTATCACTTTGCCGTTTCTCTCCAGAATTTCAACCTTGTTGGAAGTCGGGCAGATGGCATAAAGCTTGGAGCCGTACAGGCACAAATCCTGCAAATCTCCGATGCTTTTTCCGTTTTGTGCCGCATACAGGTCGCCGCTCACGGTCTGCTCGGTCATGTCATACCATTGCAAAGACCCGTCATTCTGGTTCCAATTGCCGGTATTGACTATATAAGCCCCGAATGTGGTGGTAGGTTCCGGATCCGGTTCCGGAGTCGGGTCGTCGTTGTTGTTGCATGCCGTCATTCCGGCCATTAAAGGAAAGGCGATTAATGCCAGGTAAAACCAGTTTTTCTTCATGGTGATAATTGTTTTTTGTTCTATAGATAATAATTTATGGTAAGCTTGTAGTTCCGCCCCGGCATGGGATAAAAGCGGATTATCTCATAGTTCTTGTTCCCGAGATTCAGGGCATCGACCTGTATGCGCAGCTGATGGCGTTTCCATTGCAGCTTGCGCGAGAGCGAAAGTCCGTGGTCTGCATACGGTTCGATGCGGTACTGGGGCAGGTTTTGCGCCAATGTATACCGCTCGGATGCGTAGGTCACGTTGTAAGAGAGGTTTGCCCACGGCGTTTCCACCGTGAGGCTGCCGCTTCCCGAATGGCGTGGCGTATAGACTATCTGGTTTCTCCACGTTTTTGAAGACGGGTCGGTCACATCTTCCGCCTGCATGAAGTTGTAGTTTCCGGTGAGGTAACATTTTATTTGTCTGCTGATGCGGCATTCGGCCGACAGGTTCAAATCCACGCCGACCGTCTCCACTTTCCCCACATTCATCATACGCCAGACGAACATGGACGGTACAGCCACGATTTTGTCATTGACCTTATTGTAATAAGCATCTGCTGAAAGACTGATAAAGTCGAGGCAACCCAGACGGAAGCTGCTCCACGTAACGCCGAAGTTCCCTTGCCGGGTGGTCTCCGGGCGCAGGCCGGAGTTTCCGATAATCAGGTAATACAGGTCGTTGAATGTCGGTGTGCGGAAAATATCCTTATAAGAAAGTCGGAGCCGCAACCCGGCCGCATCGAAAGGCTTCCATGACAAGCTGAAGGCGGGAGACAGCCGTTTGCGGTCGTCGGCGGCGGTTCCAATCCGCACGTTCTCGGTGATAAATGTGTTCAGCAGCGAGGCGGTTGCCGAAAACTTGCGGTGCCGGTAGCGGGCAGCCACGGCAGTCAGCACCGTATACCGCTGCGGATACTGGCATTGGTCTAATGTAGTGTGCAGATAGTTGTAGACAAAATCCTGCGCCACAGAGAAAGACAGGTCTTTTACAGGCTCCGCCCACAGCGTGGCCGATAGGTAAGTCTCCGTCTGGCGGTAGCGGTCGTCGGTTATGCCCGAGGCCTCATTGTTGTAGTCCCGGTTCCAACTGTAGTTGAACTTGCCTAAAGCCTGCAGCTTTATCCGGTCGTTGAACCGGTTTTCATAGCGGAACTGGCCGAAATAGTTCTTGTCCGACAGCCGTTCGGCCGCATAGGGATTGTCGTAGATTACGCCCCCCGGAAGTCCGCGTTCCGAATCAAAAAGATATGCCTTTATTTGCAAATCCTGTTTGGCGGTGAAGGCCGTGTAGAAAGTGGCTTCCGCACGGTAAGTCCGGATATCGCTGTTGTTTCGTTTGCTGTCTATCAAACTGTTTCCGTTCCACATCTTAAACGGATAATTGCCGTCCGCACGCAGGTATTCGCCGTATACGGACAGGCTTGATTTCCGTGAAAGCCGCTGGCTGTAAAGCACCGAAGGGTTGGCCAGTCCGAAGGAACCCGTCTTCAGATTGGCGTAAACGTGGAAGGGGCTGTCTTGAAAATCGGGTTTTGCCGTCTGGATGTTCAGCACGCCCGCCGACGCAAAGGCGCGGGCCGCCTGATAAATGTTGTCTGTCTGCCCGATGGTCAGTGTCAGCTCCGACACATTGTCTAAAGAGAAGCGCGAAATGTCGACTTGGCCGGACTGGCAGTCGCTGACGCTCACTCCATCATAAGAGACTCCCGTATGCTGCGCCCCCATGCTGCGGACAGAAACGGTTTTCAGTCCGCCTATCCCGCCATAGTCCTTGACACTTACCCCCGAAAAGTGCCGCACGGCATCTGCCACATCGTGTAGTCCCAACCGTTCCATCTCGGCTTTCCCCATGACTTGCAGGGGCGAAGTGGCGGTAATGGCCGGTGGAGTGCGCCGTGCGCTTACCGTAATGTCGGGGATTTCGTGTATGCGGCCGGTGATGCTGTCGGTCGGAACCGTTTGCGCCTGCAGGGAAACGGCCGCCAGCATATGGATGGCTGCGACGAAGCACGAGCCTGTACTCCGCACTGGATGCATTATGCCCATAGTTTTCTCTTATAATAAATGTGTAACATCTGCATGACCTTGCGATTCTTTCCTCGAGAATGCAAGCATGACTTTTGTTTTGCAGGTCTTCTGACTTGCTCCGGCTTGCTTTGCCTTCCCGCCCTCTGAATAAGTTCAGGGCAGTGGCACAGAAGTGATTAAGCAAACCTTTGTTCAGGAGCTTACAGCAGCGGGACTGTCCGGGACTTTCACCCGATTCCCTTTTCATCCGCGGACTCGCTTGGGAGACCAGAACGGAACAAAACATTGCAAATGTAGGAGATTATTTTAAAACGGCAAAACGAACCGTATAAAAAATATTTCTTCTCAGCGTGAAAGCAAATTGCGGACACGGCACGGGCCGTCTGTGCAGGCGGACGAAGAAAAAGAATGCTAAAATGAAGTCTGTCATTCGATTATTGGCGGGATTTTTATAACTTTGGCACACAAATTTATGGAAGTTATTATGAAGAGATTTTTACTGTGGGCAGCTTTTGTTGGCTGCATGCTTGCCGGAGTTCCGGCACTGGCGCAGCAGCATACGCCCGATGCTGCGGGATATATTGTAAAGGTGGGCGATATGGCTCCCGACTTTGAAATGACTCTGACTGACGGGCAGAAGGTGAAATTGTCTGCTTTGCGCGGAAAGATTGTCATGTTGCAGTTTACGGCGAGCTGGTGTGGAGTGTGTCGTAAGGAAATGCCTTTCATCGAGCGGGACATATGGCAAAAACATAAAGACAATGCCTCGTTTGCCTTGTATGGCATCGACCGCGACGAACCGCTGCAGCGGGTGAAGGCGTTTGCCAAGCAGACGGGGGTGACTTATCCTTTGGGACTTGACCCCGGTGCTGACATATTCGCGCTTTATGCCGAGCGGAACGCCGGGATTACCCGTAACGTATTGATTGATAAAGACGGCAAAATCGTGATGATGACCCGTCTGTATAACGAGGAGGAGTTTGCTTCCCTCTGTAAGAAAATAGAAGAGCTGCTGAAGTGATGGGGGGGAAGATTCTTGTCCTGCTCCTGTGCTGTCTGATGGCTCAGCCCGCCTTTGCGGGGAAAAAGGGAAAAAACAGGCGTGAACCGCTTTTCGGGAAAGAATACGCGGCCTACACGGTCACTTCCAGTTCGCTGAAGGGAGCCACGTTCTATTTAGTGAGCGGACATGGCGGGCCAGACCCCGGCTGTATAGGGAAATACCGGGGGCGTGAACTGCATGAAGACGAGTATGCCTACGACATTGTCCTGCGTTTGGGGCGCGAACTGCTGAAACGGGGGGCGAAAGTGCACTTTATCATTCAGGATGCGAAAGACGGCATCCGCAATGCGGCGGTGTTGAACAACAGCAAGCGCGAGACATGCATGGGGAAAGCCATCCCGCTGAATCAGGTGGCGCGGCTTCAGCAGCGGTGCGATGCGATAAACCGCCTTTACAGGAAAGACAAAAGCAAATACAAACGCGCGGTATTCATCCATGTAGACAGCCGCGCACGCGGGAAACAGACCGACACGTACTTTTATTATGCTCTGGGAAGCCGGTACGGGAAGCGTCTGGCCCAGAAAATCCGGCAGACCTTCAAGGCGAAATACGACCGCCATCAGCCCAACCGCGGCTTTGAAGGCACGGTAAGCGAGCGCAATCTGTTCGTCTTGCGCAAGTCGGTGCCTGTAGCGGTTTTTCTTGAGGTGGGAAACATTCAGAACGCCCGTGACCAGAAGCGTCTGGTCATAGCCGACAACCGTCAGGCACTGGCCAACTGGATTACATTGGCGATAGAAAAAGATTATGCAGGGCGATAAATGCAGGGCGGGTCGGGCGGCGCATTGCCGTATCCCTTTTCTCCCGCCTGTTTCAGAAGGGCTTGCGGAAGGTGCATCCGTTCTTCCATTCCGAGCATCCGTAGGCCGTCTTCCCTTTGATGATGATTCCTTTGCCGCAGACCGGACATGCGCGTCCGAGCATGGCATCCCCCTCGGGCAAAGGCAGGGGCGGCGTTTCCGTAGTCTTGCGCCGGCGCGGAGCTCTGGCCTTTCGGGGCTTCTCCTTTTCGTCTGCCTGCTCTTTTTTGCGTGCGGCCTTGACGGCGGATGATTGAGGCTCTTCCGGCATTACCGTTATGCGGCGGTTGCTGTTGTCGCGCAATACGCTGTATACAATATCGGTAACCATCTGTTTCAGTTCGGCAAGAAAAGTGCCTGCATCGTAGCTGCGCCGCTCTATTTCGCGGAGCTTTTTCTCCCAGATGCCGGTCAGCTCGGCCGATTTCAGCAGCTCTTCGTGGATTAGCTGTATCAATTCCACTCCTGTGGGCGTGGCAATCAGGTTTTTCCTTTCCTTGCGGATGTAGTGCCGCTTGAACAAGGTTTCGATAATGGCGGCTCGTGTCGACGGTCGGCCGATGCCGTTTTCCTTTAAGGCATCGCGCAGCTCGTCGTTGTCCACCAGTTTCCCGGCTGTTTCCATGGCCCGCAGCAGGGTCGCTTCCGTATAAGGGCGGGGAGGCTGCGTCCATTTCTCGTTCAGCTGGGGGGCATGCGGGCCGCTTTCCCCCTTCGTAAAGGCCGGAAGCACGCTTTCCTCTTCGTTTTCCTTGTTCTCGTCGTTCGTTTCTTTGGCAAAGATGACCCTCCACCCCGGGTCAAGAATCTGTTTTCCGGTAGCCTTGAACTCGATGTCGCCGGCCTTTCCCGACACGGCGGTGGTGGAAAACTTGCAGTCCGGATAGAAAACGGCGATAAACCGGCGGGCAATCAGGTCGAATACCCTTCGCTCCATGTCTGTCAACCCTTGAGGCTGCACGCCGGTCGGGATGATGGCATGGTGGTCAGTAACCTTCGCGTTGTCGAATACTTTCTTCGATTTCGGAAGAACCTTTCCCGAAAGGGGGGCGGTATAGGCGGAATAATCCTTGAGACCGTCCAGAATCTTGGGACATTTGGGATAAATGTCGTCGCTCAAGAAGGTCGTGTCGACGCGAGGATAGGTCGCCACCTTTTTCTCATAGAGCGACTGGATGAGCTGCAAGGTCATGTCGGCCGAATAACTGAACTTCCTGTTGCATTCCACCTGCAGAGAAGTCAGGTCGAACAGGCGGGGAGGGGCTTCCGTTCCCTTCCTGGAAGTGATGTCTGTAATGAAAAAAGGTTTTTCCCGGATGCGTTCCAGCAGCTCCATGCCGGTCTGCTCGTCGGTAATCGGCGGGATGCCGCTGTTTGCCCCTTCTTTGGCTGCGGCTTTCTTCGGTGTGGCTGCATTCTCTTTTGCTTTTTCCGCTTCTTCGGCGAGCTCCTCGTCACTTTTGCGTATGAGGGCTGCGAATAGAGTGTCGCGGTATACCGTCTTCAGCTCCCAGTATTGCTTGGGAATGAAGTGCTCGATTTCCTCCTGACGCTTTACAATCAGTGCCAATGTAGGAGTCTGTACCCGTCCGATGGACAGCACCTGCTTGTTTTGTCCGTACTTTAAGGTATAGAGGCGGGTAGCATTCATGCCTAAAGTCCAGTCTCCGATGGCTCTGCTTAGGCCGGCCTCATACAATGGCTGGAACTCCGCCTGGTCTTTGAGGTTGGCAAAACCCTCGCGGATGGCCTCTTCGGTCAGCGATGATATCCACAAACGCTTCACCGGGCACTTCGCTCCGGCCTTTTGCATTACCCATCGCTGGATTAGTTCACCTTCCTGTCCGGCGTCGCCGCAGTTGATAATCATGTCTGCCTGCTGCATCAGCCCCTCGATGATATGGAACTGTTTCTCGATGCCCGCGTCCTGAATAAGTTTTATACCGAATCGGGGAGGAATCATGGGTAGCGTCCCGAGCGACCAGGTCTTCCATGCGGGCGTGTATTCATGAGGCTCTTTCAGGGTACAGAGGTGTCCGAACGTCCATGTCACCTGATATCCGTTCCCTTCTATATAGCCATCCTTCCGGTTTCTTGCGCCAAGAACTTCGGCTATATCGCGGGCTACACTGGGTTTTTCTGCAATGCAAACAATCATACACTTTTGTTAAGACGGGACAAAGGTAGTAAAAAAACGATTTCATTATAGCGGTACGGTGCTCGGGCCGTATGAAAAATGTCGTTTGCCCGCATTAAAAATCCTTAGGGAGCACAACAGACCCTCGTTTGCCGGAGATGGGGGACGCCGGAAGCGGCATGTCGGGAAAATTCCAAAAAATCAATAAAAAAACTTGCTTCCTGATGCCGTTGTCTGCGAAACTGATATATTTGGCAGAGATTTTGTATGAAGGGATTTATGAAACAGTAAAGAGAAAGATTATGTTTATATGGATTGTGTTTATCGGCATTGCCATCATCAGTTATATGGTGCAGGCCAGTCTGAAAGACAAGTTTAAAAAATATTCGCAGATGCCTCTGACCAACGGGATGACAGGGCGCGAGGTGGCGGAGAAAATGCTTCGCGACAACGGTATCTATAACGTAAGGGTGACAAGCACGCCCGGAATGCTGACCGACCACTATAATCCGGCGAACAAGACGGTCAATCTGAGCGAAGATGTATATTATGCCAGCAGTGTGGCCGCGGCCGCAGTGGCCGCCCACGAGTGCGGACACGCCGTCCAGCACGCCCGGGCCTATGCGCCGCTGCAGATGCGTTCGGCTCTGGTGCCGGTGGTGCAGTTTTCTTCTTCCATCGTGTCGTGGGTCTTGCTGGCGGGAATCGTCCTGATTAACAGTTTCCCCCAGTTGCTGCTTATAGGCATCTGCCTGTTTGCCATGACCACACTGTTCAGCTTCATTACGCTTCCGGTGGAGATTGACGCGAGTCGGCGGGCATTGGCATGGCTGAACAATGCGGGAGTCACCAATGCCTATAACCATAAGCAGGCGGCAGATGCGCTGAGGTCGGCGGCATATACTTACGTGGTGGCGGCATTAGGGTCGTTGGCTACGCTGATATACTATGTGACAATCTATATGAACCGCAGGGAGTGACAGGGAATAAGAAAAGCGTGCGCGGATTACACAGACTTTCGTCAAGACGATAAATAAAAAAGAATGCAAGTCTGCGTAATCCGCGTTTTTCTTTCTATTTTTGTACTCCGAATAAAAATAATGTGATTATGGCAACAAAACCCTGTATACCTAAAGGAACAAGAGATTTTTCGCCGGTAGAGATGGCGAAACGCAATTATATTTTCGATACCATCCGCAATGTATTTTATTTATATGGCTTCCAGCAGATTGAGACGCCTGCAATGGAAAGCCTTTCCACCCTTATGGGAAAGTATGGAGAAGAGGGCGACAAGCTGCTTTTCAAGATTCAGAATTCCGGCGACTATTTCTCCGGCCTGACAGACGAGGAGCTTTTGAGCCGTAATGCGCCGAAGCTGGCCTGTAAGTTCTGCGAGAAAGGACTGCGCTATGACCTTACTGTCCCGTTTGCACGCTATGTAGTGATGCACCGTGACGAGATAACATTTCCTTTCAAACGTTTCCAGATACAGCCGGTGTGGAGAGCCGACCGCCCGCAGAAAGGTCGCTACCGCGAGTTTTACCAGTGCGACGCGGATGTGGTGGGCAGCAACTCGCTGCTGAATGAGGTGGAACTGGTGCAGATGATTGATGCGGTGTTCGGCAGATTCGGTATCCGTGTCTGCATCAAGGTGAACAACCGCAAGATTCTGACGGGCATCGCCGAGATTATCGGTGAGGCGGACAAGATTGTGGATATTACAGTGGCGATAGACAAGCTTGACAAGATTGGCCTTGACAATGTGAATGCCGAGCTTGCTTCGAAGGGAATTTCCGGGGATGCCATAGCGAAGCTGCAGCCGATTATCCAGCTGAGCGGTTCGAACGAAGAGAAAATGTCGGTGCTTAAGTCGGTACTGGCGGCCAGTGAGACCGGACTGAAGGGAATAGAGGAGAGCGAATTTATATTGAAGCGGGTTGCCGCTCTGGGCATCAGGTCGGAAGTGGAGCTTGACCTGACTCTGGCGCGCGGCTTGAACTATTATACCGGAGCCATCTTCGAGGTGAAGGCGCTGGATGTGCAGATAGGAAGCATCAGTGGCGGCGGCCGTTATGACAATCTGACAGGAGTGTTCGGCATGGAAGGCGTATCGGGAGTGGGCATTTCGTTCGGTGCAGACCGCATTTATGATGTGCTGAACCAGCTGGACCTGTATCCGAAAGGGACGGAGAACGCCACGCAGCTGCTGTTTGTAAATTTCGGAGAAAAGGAATCAGAATATGTTCTTCCGGTTTTGTCGAGGGTGCGCGAAGCCGGCATCTGTGCCGAGATTTATCCGGATGCGGCCAAGATGAAGAAACAGATGGGATATGCCAACAGCAAGGCGGTGCCGTTTGTCGCCATCGTCGGGGAAAACGAAATGAATGAAGGCAAGATAACCCTCAAGAACATGTCGACCGGCGAGCAGGCCTTGCTTACGGTTGAAGAATTGATTGCGGCCGTAAAGGCTTGACAGTATCACATGCCGGACGGATGCAGGCTAATCTCTGTTTCGTCCGGCAGTCTTTTGTTTTTGACAGTATCCTTTCACGATTCTGTCGGGGAAAACTCATCTTCCGTTTCCTCGCTCTTGCCTTGCAGGCGCGGGGAAAATTTCTTTTTCGGAGTGATGCCCAGACTTTTCAGCATTTCGGCCTGACGGATAACGTTTCCCCGTCCGGTGGCAAGTTGGGCAAGCGCGTTGTCGTAAGCCGTCGAAGCGGTTTTTAGCGTATCGCCTATTTTCTCGAAGGTATCGGTAAAGCTTACCAGCTTCTCGTAGAGCGCCGAACCCCGCCGGACGATTTCCTGGATATTCTTCTCTTGGCGCTCGCGTTTCCATAGGTCGAGTGCCAGGCGCAAGGCGGCAATCAGGTTGGTCGGACTCATCAGCACCACTTTCTTCTGGTAGGCATAGTTCCACAGATTCGCGTCGGTCTGCAGTGCCAGAACGTATGCCGGCTCGTTTGGAATGAACATCATTACAAAATCCAGCGATGAAACATCGTATTTGGAATAATCCTTTTTGCTTAGTTCGTCGATATGAGCCTTGATTGAACCCATGTGTGCCTTCAGATATTGCTCTTGCTCCGCCTTGTCTGTGCTGGCCACATAGTTGGCGTAAGCGGTCAGAGAGACTTTTGAGTCGATGATGACCTGCCGGTTGTCCGGATAAGCCACGATGACATCCGGCTGCATACGCTGCCCTTCTTCGTTGCGGAGCACTTCTCCATGCTCATCCGTAAGAAATTCCTGCCTGAAATACTCTTCCCCTTCCCGCAGCCCGGAGTTTTGCAGGATAGATTCAAGAATCATTTCCCCCCAGTTTCCCTGTGCTTTGGTATTTCCCTTCAGCGCTTTGGTCAGGTTGTTGGCATCGTCGCTGATTTGTTTGTTCAGCTGCATCAGTTCCTTAATCCGGTCTTCCAGAGAAAAGCGCTGTTTCGACTCTTTGTCATACACTTCTGCTACCTGATGCTTGAATTCGTTCAGGTTCTCTCTGAATGGCTTGAGCAGGTTTGTCAGGTTTTCGGTGCTGATTTTGCTGAAGCTTTCCGTTTTCTGCTGGAATATTCTGTTGGCGATGTTTTCAAACTCTATGTTGAACTGTCTGTGAAGCTCCGTCAGTTCTTTTTTCTGGTTCTCCAGTTTTTCCTCCAGCCCGAGTTTCTCCGTCTGTGCGACGGACAGGGCTTGACGCGCTTCCGTAAGCAGGCGGCCGGTCTCCTCCATCTGCCGGCGCAACAGCTCCGTTTCTTTTTTCTGTTGCTCAAGAAGTACGGCGGCCTGCTGTTGTTCCGCCTTCAGCAATTCTGCGGTATGTTCTTCCTGCATCTGCAGGCGGGTCTGTAATATACTTGTCTTGCGCGCGGTTGCCAGGTAGCCCAATACGGCTCCCACAGCAGTTCCCATTAATAGATATACCAATTCCATGTGCGTTTGTCTGTTGATGATTATTCTCCGAAGTCAGGAATCTTGGCGCAGGTGTCGGTAAGCCGTCTGGCGCAAGCAGGCTTTTTCATCCCCATCTCTTGGAACCGGACTTTTTCTTCTTCTGTAAAAGTCTCCATCATGGCCTGTTCCTGATAAAAAGATAAATCCTCAGTCTCGTTGCCCGGGGGATTGATGCCCTTTTTGTCCGAGGGTCTGCCGGGTTTGTTTGGGGAAGAATGGGGCTTATCTTTCATTTCGTGGCTTTCTATAAGATATTGTAACCATATTGTCCGGTCAAGCCGGAGTGCTTACGTGTTAATAATATTTCAAAGTTAGTATATGTTTGATACATCTCAAAGTGTTTGAGGATGTTTTTACGGTTCGTCACCGAATTTTCTTTGCGTGCAGAGTCTGTTTTCCCGAGGTCTCCCATTGAAATTGTACCGCACTTTTTGATGTATTCATCCGTAAAGTATTAAAAGTTAGCCTTTTTAGGAAAACATTGCCGGACAAGTCTGTTGGTATTCTACTTCATGTCATAGAAAAGCACGGATTATAGAGCAAACTTTGCTCTATAATCCGTGCTCTAAAAGAAGCAGACTCTTGTTTAGAAATACAAATAACGCTTGTCTTCCACCTTGCCACGTTGATACAAATCATTCATAAATTGACGGCTTACAATATTGGCTGCCATATTTGCCAAAGTAGTTTCCTCTTTCTTCGCATCAAACTCTTCGCTTCCTTTATCTTTCTTATATACCTGAATCATGTAGACTCCACCGTTTCCTTTAATCGGCGCGCTTGTCTTGTCTATAGCGGTCTTTTCTGCCACTGCGCTAACGGCCAGTTCACTTCTTCCAGTAACGGCTATATAGGCGGGAGCTGAAAAAGTTACATGTTTCACCGTATCGCTCACGGCATTTTCTAAGGCTTTCACTTGGTCAATAGATGTGCAATTCTTCATCTGAGCCATGATTTTCTCCGCTTTTTTGTCACGGCGGATTTCAGCTCTCAAGGCGTCTGCCACATGATTGATGTTCCGATAGCCGGCTTTATTCACTCTTTCCAAAGCCACAACCATCAAATGGTCATTCTCGCCACACTCATACAGCGGAGAAACCTCACCCGGTTTAGCTTCAAACACCCACTTCAGTGCCTCACGGGTTGACTTTACACCGCCTACATAATGCTCTGCGCTGGAGAAATCAGAACGAGGAATCAGCGTATATCCATATTCTTCCGCATTCACTTCAAGAGAATCCAATGTGGTGTTTTGAGCCACAAACTGGCTGAATTTGTTATAAGCAGCATTATAAGTTTCTGTACTAAACTCAACCGGACGCTTAATGACTGCCACTTTATATTTGGTCTGCATGCTCTTCTTGTCCATCACCTGAAGAATCAGATGCGACTGCCCTATTTCCAAATTTACCAATTCTTTTACCGGCGTATTGATAAGCGTATTGACATACTTTGTGTTTTCAGCATCCAGTTCTGCACCTTCCCAACTGCGTGCACTCATCCATACAGCTTCACCGGACTGGCCATAAATCTTGGCGATTTCGGCGAAATCCGAACCACCTTTCAATGCATTATAAATACTGTCTGCAAGAGTCTTGGTCTTATCAGCTGTTTCGGCATACACCTGAATCTGGCGTATCTGAATAGAATCAGGAGCCGTAGTCTTTGCTATAATCTTAAATGCATTATAAGAATCATCCGTCTGGTTGTAATAAGGCCCATAAACTTCATTAATTCCAGTAGAGTCTAAACGTGCAGCCACATCCATCGGAAGTGCAGTCTTGTTGACAGGAACATCTGAATAGTTTATTTCAGAACCATTCGCGCGCACAAAAGCTGCATAATCTGTTGAAGTAGAAGCCAACAGATTGCTTGAAGCAGTAACTTCCTCCAATACGGCGCTGCGGTCGGCATCTGAAGGGACAACATGCACATCTATATAACGGATATCACGAGTCTCAACCAACTGCTTAAACTGCTCTTTCTTCTCATTATATAATGCTTTTATCTCATCATCCGATACTTGAACGGTAGAGTCGCTTATTGAAGTGTATGGAACAGCTGCAAGCAACATATCATTCTGCTCATTGCGGGCCTTGAATGCATCTTCGGCCGAAACCGGATTTGAAATCAAAGACTTCGTCAACAAATTCTGATATTTTTCAGCCAGAGCAGACTGGGCCAAAGTCTTCTCAACAAACTGCCAGAAAGCTCCTAATTTCTGATAATACTCTACATATTGGGCAGGCATCTGAGTCTTTCCCAGATTCGCATAGTCGACCAGGAATTTTTTCAGCATATCCTTGTCGAACATTCCGGTCTGAGGATTGCGGAAAGGAGTCTGAGACAACAAAGGATGGGTTCCGGCGTCAATGATTGCCTGAATCTCGGCTTTTGTTACGGTCAAGCCTAATTTTTCAGCTTCAGCCGCAATGAGCTGATTCTCCACATAAGTGTTCCACACCTGGTCTTTCACGTTCGTCAGCTGATCATCAGAAAGCGAACTCATTCCACTTGTCAGCTTGAATACTTCACTCAGCTCATCCACCATTTTCTGATAATCCTGCGCAGAAAGAGATTCGCCATTTACTTTACCAACGTTCTGTGCCCCTTGATGCGGTTGAAGAATTTTCCAAGCATCACCTGCGATAAAAGCAAACAGGGCAAGACCGATTACGATGACCAATAACGGTCCTTTGCTTCTGATTGTCTGTAATGTTGCCATTTAAAGTTCTTATTTTTCTTGTTTATTGTTTTTTTATTAATTGCACTTTTTAGCGCACGAAGATACAAAAAATGCAAATCAGTCGCTATTTTTATGCCGAAAAAAACTTTATTTCTCTATTTTTCTTGCAGAAAAGAGGAAACGGATGCCTGTTGGGAGACGTTTGGCCGGAGGATGCTTCCGGCGCTGCCGTGTGTAGACAAATTACGGATGATTGTACCCCTTTTACAGATTATTGTCTATATGTTTCCGGTCTATTGCCAAAATGCTTATTTTTGCTTCATCCTAAAAAAGCATGCAGTGAAAATGGAAGAAAAGATTAAGATGGATACGGTAGACCAATACAATCAGCTGTTTGGCCTGGAGACCTTGCATCCGTTGGTCAGTGTAATCAATCTGGATGAGGCGACGAAATTTCCCACCCGCTTTACCGTCAATTACGGGGTATATTCACTTTTTCTGAAAGATACCCGGTGCGGCGACATCCGGTACGGGAAACAGATTTATGATTATCAGGAAGGGACGGTGGTCAGCTTTGCGCCGGGCCAGGTTGCCTCCGTCGAACTGGCCCCGGGGATGAAGCCTCGCGCGCGGGGACTACTGTTTCATCCCGATTTGATTAAGGGCACTTCATTGGGGCAGGAAATCAAGACTTATTCTTTCTTCTCGTATAACTCGAGCGAGGCCCTGCATCTGTCGGAAGAGGAAAAGGGAATCTTTCTGGATTGCCTGACGAAAATAAAGCTTGAGCTGAATCATCCGATAGACAAGCTGAGCAAGCGGCTGATAGCAAGAAATATCCAGCTGCTGCTTGACTACTGCATGCGCTTCTATGAGCGGCAGTTCATCACCCGTTCTGAAGCCAACAGGGATGTGCTTACAAGGTTTGAAGCGCTGCTTGACGCGTATTATCAGGATGATATGCTGCCGGAAGGGCTGCCTACCGTCAAGTATTTTGCGGACAAGGTATATCTTTCGCCGAACTATTTCGGCGACTTGATAAAGAAGGAAACCGGAAAGACGGCCCAAGAGTATATCCAGAACAAGATTATAGATGTGGCCAAGGAAAAGATTATGGGCACAGACAAGACGGTCAGCCAGATTGCATACGAGCTGGGCTTCCAGTATTCGCAGCATTTCAACCGGATATTCAAGAAGAATGTGGGATATACCCCCAGTGAGTACAGGAGGCTGCAGCAGTTCGGATAAGGCTGCCGGAAAGGCATTCGGATGAAGCGGAAGTTCCATCAGGACGAAACGAGGTTTTCATAGGGCTAAAGCAGGCGTTTCATCCCGATGGAATTTCTTTTTTGCATGTGCGGCAGTAAAGTCTGACAGTTTGAAGCCTGCTTTTGGCAGGCAAACTGCGACAGTTTGTCAGTTTTCATAAATGGCACGGTTTTGGTTGATAAGTTAGCGTCCTCTCGGGACAAAAATAAGAATAACGTAATTAAAATATAGAATTATGAACATTAAACCGTTAGCAGACAGAGTTCTGATTCTTCCTGCTCCTGCAGAAGAAAAGACAGTGGGTGGCATTATCATCCCCGATACAGCAAAAGAAAAACCGTTGCAAGGTGAAGTAGTGGCAGTAGGCCACGGCACGAAAGACGAAGAGATGGTCTTGAAGGTGGGCGACACCGTATTGTACGGCAAATATTCAGGTACGGAAATCGAACACGAAGGCGTGAAATACCTGATGATGCGCCAGAGCGACGTGCTTGCCGTATTGGGATAAATAAACAGATTAGTTGTAAACAAAGGATTTAAAAAGAGGAAAAGATTATGGCAAAAGATATTTTGTTCAACATTGACGCACGCGATCAGTTGAAAAAAGGGGTAGACGAACTGGCGAACGCCGTAAAGGTGACGCTGGGCCCGAAGGGACGTAACGTAATCATTGAGAAAAAATTCGGTGCTCCGCACATCACGAAAGACGGTGTGACGGTGGCCAAGGAAATCGAACTGGCAGACGCTTTCCAGAATACGGGTGCACAGCTCGTCAAGTCAGTAGCATCGAAGACTGGCGACGATGCCGGCGACGGTACGACTACTGCCACCGTTCTGGCTCAGTCTATCGTAGGCGTAGGTTTGAAGAATGTTACCGCCGGTGCCAACCCGATGGACTTGAAGCGCGGTATTGACAAGGCTGTGGCTAAGGTAGTGGAATCTATCAAGGAACAGGCCGAGACCGTAGGCGACAACTACGACAAAATCGAGCAGGTGGCTACGGTATCTGCAAACAATGACCCCGTAATCGGAAAATTGATTGCCGACGCTATGCGCAAGGTGTCAAAAGACGGTGTGATTACCATCGAGGAAGCCAAGGGAACGGATACGACAATCGGCGTGGTAGAAGGTATGCAGTTCGACCGCGGTTACCTGTCAGCCTATTTCGTGACCGATGCCGAGAAGATGGAGTGCGTGATGGAGCATCCGTATATCCTGATTTACGACAAGAAAATCAGTAACCTGAAAGATTTCTTGCCTATCCTTGAGCCTGCCGTACAGAGCGGACGCCCGCTTTTGGTCATTGCAGAAGATGTTGACAGCGAGGCTCTGACCACTTTGGTCGTTAACCGTCTGCGCGGACAGCTGAAGATTTGTGCCGTTAAGGCCCCGGGATTCGGTGACCGTCGTAAGGCAATGCTCGAAGATATCGCTATCTTGACGGGCGGAGTCGTTATCAGCGAGGAAAAGGGTCTGAAACTGGAACAGGCTACTCTTGACATGCTGGGTACTTGCGATAAGGTAACCATCACAAAAGAGAACACAACCATCGTAAACGGCGGTGGAGACAAGGAAAACATTCAGGAGCGTATCAACCAGATTAAGGCAGAAATCAAGAATACTACTTCCGACTACGACAAGGAAAAGCTTCAGGAACGTTTGGCCAAGCTTTCCGGCGGCGTGGCAGTGCTTTACGTAGGTGCTGCAAGCGAAGTAGAGATGAAGGAAAAGAAAGACCGCGTGGATGACGCCTTGTGCGCAACCCGTGCCGCTATCGAAGAAGGTATCGTGCCGGGCGGTGGCGTGGCTTACATCCGTGCCATCGACGCTTTGGAAGGCTTGAAGGGCGACAATGCCGACGAGACTACCGGCATTGAGATTATCAAGCGTGCCATCGAGGAGCCGTTGCGCCAGATTGTTGCCAATGCGGGCAAAGAGGGTGCCGTAGTGGTACAGAAGGTTCGCGAGGGCAAAGGCGACTTCGGTTACAATGCGCGTACCGATGTGTACGAGAATCTGCACGCCGCAGGCGTAGTAGATCCGGCCAAGGTGGCGCGTGTAGCTTTGGAAAACGCCGCTTCCATCGCAGGCATGTTCCTTACTACAGAGTGTGTGGTAGTGGAAAAGAAGGAAGAGAAGCCTGAAATGCCTGCCCCGGGTATGGGAGGCATGGGTGGAATGATGTGATAATCTTCCCCTTTCACATAATTATCGACTTAAAACTCCCGACAAGACATTGGTTTTGCCGGGAGTTTTTGTTATCTTGCTTGCCGGAAAAACAAAACAGATTTTTGACATGAAAAAGACTTTGCAAGAGTTCAAGAAGTTTGCCATGCGGGGAAACGTGGTCGACATGGCGGTAGGTATCATTATCGGCGGGGCGTTCGGCAAGATTGTCTCGTCCATCGTGGGCGATGTCATTATGCCGGCGGTCGGTGTGCTGGTAGGAGGGGTCAATTTCACCGACTTGAAAATTGTATTGAAACAGGCCGTAACCGAGGGAGACAAGGTGATAACGCCCGAAGTGGCCATCAACTACGGCAATTTCATTCAGGTGACTTTCGACTTTCTGATTATCGCTCTGGCAGTGTTCTTTCTGGTAAAGGGACTGAATGCCCTGAGCCGGAAAAAGGAGGAAGCTCCCAAAACGCCGCCCGCACCTCCGGCCGACATCCAGTTGCTTACCGAAATACGCGATTTGCTAAAGGAGAAAAAGTGAATATGGATATATCCCCGCGATAGTTTTGCATAGGCAAACTGCCGCGGGGATACCTCTATTTTATAAGGGAGTCAGAGCATTTTAGAATTGGTAACCCAAATTCTGCTGTAAGTTCGGGTCTTTATCCATGGCTGATTGGGGTATCGGGAGTAGATGATGCTTGGCTCCGTTGAAACCCTCTACCTTTCCCATGTAGTTGATGTCTATATTCAAGATTCTGTAGCAGGGATAAAGCATTCCGGTTCCGATTAAAATCTGATGGCAATTTTCTATTAAAGTGTTTTCTTCAAAGGAAACAATTGGTTCTGAATTAGCATCTTCATGTTTTCTTGCTTTATTGATATAATCAAGTGCTTCTTGATTCTGGCCTTGATTAGATAAAACAATTGCTTTGATCAGTAGAATGTCAGCAGACGGCGATTCTTTTGAGTAGATAACCTTGTCGGCATAATCGTTCGCTTCTTGATAATCCTTGGTCATAAGTGATAGTTTGGCTTTTAGGTCAGTAACTTCCAAGCTTGATTCAAGGAGAAGGTAATTTTCCATTTCGTCAAGATTCTGCTTTAACTGGTCTGCGTTCATGTTGCGCAGTTGTCCGTAATATCCGTAGAGCTGTACATAAATGGCGGCGATGTCCAACGAAATGGAGTTAAGCAGTGCCTTAGCTTCTTCAGATTCAGAAGTTATTTGCTGTTGGAGAGCCATTCCCTTGTCTAATGCGGCATAAGCCATATCCCAATACCTTTCAGCATAGACAGCTAATTCTGTATCACTGGTATATGTAATACTTCCTGATACCAGATTGGCATCGAGGCTACTGTTTTCTTGACTGAAGTTCTGCATTGCTGCTGCCCATTCTTTTTTAATTTCAGCGAGTTGGTCTGTCTCGCTTACCTCAGCCATATAATATTCCTGTGTGCTGTTTGCCTCTTCAATCACATTGCGGTAATCCAATACGAAGGGATAAGTGAAGTTTTTGTCGTCGTTGTTCCATACTCCGTCTCCGTTGATGTCTACATACATAAAGCTTCCGTCGGCAGACAGTCCGGCAATCAAGTAGCCGTCGTGGGTAAGCGAGTAGCCTGCCTTTTCAATCTCATAAGAAAGCGTATCGCAATTGTGGCTGATGACGGCCTGACCCTCGGCGTTTGTCTGGAACGTGCCGATCTCTGCTCCCGTGTTCCCGTCTTTGGCAAGGATGGAAACCTCGGCAAGCGGTGCCGGTCCGGCATTTCCCAAAGCGATTCCGATGACATTGATGGTGGTCTGGTGTTTGTAGGTAACGGGCGGAGCGGTCTGTGCCTGTATCACTTCGGGCACTACATACACATAACTGCTTCCTGCGGCTATGGCTTCGCCTTCGATTACTACGCCATTGACGAACACATCATCGGCATCGCGCGTGATGTAGAGCGTGCCTCCGTCGATGCTTTTCAGCTCCATCCCGTCGGTCAGCTCGGCTTTCGTGTAGCTCCCGATGGCAATGTGGCGTCTGATGGTCGTGGCATCCAGTGCGTCGGCACGGCTGCTGCGTGCTTTTGCTGCGGTCTGGTTCCTTACGGCGAATACGGTCAGCTCGCTTTCTTCCAGGTCGGCCACATCGGTTGACTTCAGAATCTCGACAAACTGACTTACTTCGGGCTTGCTTTCCAAGGTCTTTACAATCTCTTCCACCGCTTCCTCGCCTTTGGATGGAGGGGGAGTCTGCGGCCCGTCATCGTCACTACATGCGTTGAATGCCAGCAACAGGGCGGCAACAGAAAGGTAATAAAACAGTTTTTTCATGATACATTGATTTTATGAAGTTGGTAAATAGTGTTTTCAAAGCATACTTCGTTCAGTCCAGCGGGATGCTGAGGTAGCCTTTCGCCAGTGCCTTGACGACAAGGTCGGTGGCATTCCGCGCGCCGAACTTCACCATCAGGTTTTTGCGGTGCCATTCCACCGTGTTTTCCGAGATGAACAGATGTCGGGATATTTCATGCGTGTTCATTCCACGGGCAATGTCTTTCAGTATGTCGAGTTCGCGGACGGTGGGCATCGATTCTGGAACGTCGGGCATATTGCTCATCCGCTCTTTTGCCCGGTACAGTTCCCTGAAGTGGGGGCAGTAATAAGTGCCTCCTTCCGCCACCGTTTCGACGGCTTCCTGTATGTATCGCGAGGCGGACGGCTTGAATACCACTGCGTCGATACTGGGATGCTTCAGCTTGTTGGCTATCCAAATCTCTTTATGACAGGTGCTGACGATGATTTTTGCCGTAGGCTGCCGTTTCTTTATCGTCTGTGTCAGTTCGAATCCGTCGGTATCCGCCAGGTCGATGTCCAGTATGAAAAGGTGGAACGGACGCTTGCCCATCAGCTCGAGAAGCTCTTCTCCGCTCTGCGCCACATGGATATCTTTGATGCACACGGTGGCTTTCAGCAGACTTTTCAAGCCTTCCACCGCCAAAGAATGGTTATCAACGATTATAACATCCAGTCCCATGTGTTCGATTAAATATTATTTTAACAAAAATACACTTCAATTATAACAAAAACGCCACGGCTTCCCGTAGTTTTCTGAAGAAAAGAAAGGCATATACCCTTTATGCCGTTTCTTTTTGTCTAAGCATAAAAGTCGTTTCATGCAGGCAAGCAGAAAATGTCACCGCCTTGAAGTCTGTTTTTCTTCGGCATGAAAAGCTGGCTGTGAAAAGCGAGTGCGATTTTAAGGTCAAACAAAAAAGGCACGGACACAGCCTTTGCTGTGCTGTCGACAGGCAAAAACTTCGTCCGTGCCGGATTGCGGTTCTGGGAAATTATTTCAGTCGTGCCAGAGTCTCTTTGATGCGGCGCATTGCCTCGGTAATGTTTTCGTCCGAAGTGGCGTAGCTCATGCGGATGCACTCGGGTGCGCCGAAGGATGCACCGCCCACGCAGGCCACATGGCCTACTTCAAGCAGATACATGGCCAGGTCGTCGGAGTTGTTTATTACGCGGTCGCCGTCTTTTTTGCCGAAGAAGGAATCGCATTTCGGGAAGAGATAAAAGGCGCCTTGCGGTGTGTTGACTTCAAATCCCGGTATCTCTTTCGCCAGTTTCACTATCAGGTCGCGGCGGCGCTCAAAGGCCTTGCGCATTTCTTCTACCGGAGCCTGACTGCCTGTATAGGCAGCTTCGGCAGCTTTCTGCGATACGGAGCACGGGCCGGAAGTATACTGTCCCTGCAGTTTGTTGACTCCCTTTACAATCCATTCCGGTGCGGCGATGAAGCCGATGCGCCATCCCGTCATGGCATAAGCTTTCGACACGCCGTTTACGATTACCACACGGTCTTTTATCTCGGCAAACTGTGCGATGCTCTCGTGGCGGCCTATGTAGTTGATGTGTTCGTAGATTTCGTCGGCTATCACAATCACGCGCTCATGCTTTGCCAGTACGCCGGCCAGGCCCTTCAGTTCTTCTTTCGTATATACCGAACCGGTCGGGTTGGAGGGAGAGCACAGTATCAGTGCACGGGTGTTTGGCGTGATGGCGGCTTCGAGCTGTGCCGGGGTAATCTTGAAATCCTGTTCGATGCCTGCACGCACGATGACGGGAGTTCCTTCGGCCAGCTTTACCATTTCGGGATAGCTTACCCAATAGGGGGCGGGAACGATAACCTCGTCGCCCTTGTTGACGAGTGCCATGATGGTATTGCAGACTGACTGCTTGGCGCCGTTTGCACAGCTAATCTGGGCTGCGGTATACTCCAGTCCGTTTTCATTTTTCAGCTTGGCTACGATGGCGTTTCTCAGTGCCGGATATCCGGCGACCGGAGAATAACGGGAATAGTTCTCGTCGATGGCTCTTTTTGCTGCTTCCTTGATATGGTCGGGCGTATTGAAGTCGGGTTCCCCGACGCTCATATTGATGACGTCTACACCTTGTGCTTTAAGTTCGCTACTTTTTTGTGACATGGCCAGTGTTGCCGAAGGCGACAGGCTGTTAAGACGGTCTGAAAGTTGATTCATTGTATTTGTTGTTTATTAATTGTAATTCCTCTGCAAAATAAGCTATTTTCTTCCGGATATGAAAGGGTTTTAAGATTTTTGTCACTTCTTGCCGGGGTGATTGTCCGACAAGGGGAGGCGGGATGTCGCGCCCGGCCTTCAGGCTGCGGGACTGTTTGGGCGGGATGCCCTTATGAAAAGTCCGGCCGGATACGGCAAAACCCGCAGCTGCCATAGGCAACGTGCGGGTTTTGTCTCTCTTTGCTGTGATTCTCGCCGATTATTTCCGGTCGCCCAGAATGCGCAGCAGGTAGATGAACAGGTTGATAAAGTCAAGATACAGGGTCAGAGAGCCCATCAGGGCAATCTTCTGGGTGGTTTCGCTGACTTCAATGTCGTCGCCCGTCAGCATCTGCTTGATTTTTTGTGAGTCGTAAGCCGTCAGTCCCACAAACAAAAGCACGCCTATGCATGAGATGACCAAATCCATCATCGGGTTGTGCAGGAACAGATTGACCAGCGAAGCGATGATAAGCCCGATGACTCCCATGATGCAGATACTGCCAATCCGCGACAAGTCTCTTTTCGTAACGTAGCCGAACAGTGCCATCGCACCGAATGTGCCTGCAGTAACGAAGAAGGTGGTGGCGATGGAACTGAGGGTGTATACCATGAAAAGGATGGACATGGTTACGCCGTTAAGCACCGAATAGGCGATGAAAAGCAGCGTGGCCGTAGTGAAGCTGATGCGGTGGATACGTGCCGACATATACATCACCAGCGCCACTTCGGCAATCAGAATGGCCCAAAACATGAAAGAGTTTTGCGCAATCATTGAAATGAGCGCATAGGACTTGGCTACATACATGGCCACAAATCCTGTAATGACCAGTGCAAGTGTCATCCATAAGTATACATTGCGGAACAAGGCTGCTTGTGCCGACTTGGATGCATAGTTTCTTACTAAATCTTTTGTTTCCATAATTTTTTATGATTATTTGTTGAAGTGCAGAGTATGCCCCATGCGGTCTTTTTTCGTATGGAGATAACGTTCGTTGTAAGGGTTGGGGGTGACTTCTATCGGTACGTTTTCCACGATTTCAAGCCCGTAAGCCTCCAGTCCCACACGCTTCACCGGATTGTTGGTGAGCAGGCGCATCTTGTGTATGCCTATTTCCCGCAGGATTTGTGCCCCTACCCCGTAGTCGCGTTCATCGGCCTGATGTCCCAGGCAGATATTGGCATCTACCGTGTCCATGCCTTCTTCCTGCAGCTTGTAGGCTTTCATCTTCTCCATCAGCCCTATGCCCCGTCCTTCCTGGTTCAGGTAAACGACGGCTCCTTTCCCTTCTTTTTCAATCTGCTGCATGGCACGGTGAAGCTGTTCGCCGCAGTCACAGCGCAGCGAGCCGAGTATGTCGCCCGTGGCGCATGACGAGTGAACGCGCACCAAGACCGCTTCGTCTTCTGCGAACGACCCTTTAATCAGCGCCATGTGTTCCAGTCCGTTGCTTTTCTGACGGAACGGAATCAGGCGGAAGTGTCCGTATTGGGTGGGCATGTCCACCTCCACGCCTTTTTCTACCAGTGATTCCTGCTTCAGGCGGTAGGCTATCAGGTCGGCGATGGAAATGAGCTTGAATCCGTATTCATCTGCCAGTTTCCTCAGTTCGGGCAGGCGAGCCATCGTTCCGTCCTCGTTCATCACTTCCATTAAAGCGGCTGCCGGGTAAAGACCGGCCAGTCGCGCCATGTCTACACACGCTTCCGTGTGTCCGGCACGCCGGAGCACGCCTTTTTCCTGTGCGTACAGCGGATTGATATGGCCGGGGCGTCCGAAAGTTTCCGGAGTGGAAGACGGGTCGGCCAGTGCGCGGATAGTTGCCGCGCGGTCGGCAGCCGAAACGCCGGTGGTGCAGCCTTCCAGCTTGTCTATCGTTACAGTAAACGGAGTACCTAAGACAGAAGTATTGTTTGATACCTGATGGGGGAGGTCAAGCTCTTCGCAGCGTGAAAGGGTGATGGGGGCACAAAGCACTCCCCGTGCATGCTTCAGCATGAAATTGACCTTTTCGGGAGTTATCAGTTCGGCAGCCACAACCAGGTCTCCTTCATTCTCGCGGTCTTCATCGTCCACGATAATTACAAATTCGCCTTTGCGAAAGTCCTCGATAGCCTCTTCAATGGTATTCAGTCTGACTTTTTCCATAATTTTTATTATTATATTATATGTTGTTGCTTCTTATTCTTTCCTGTACATTGCGGGTGGTCTTGACTATGTTCTTCAGGTCTTTTTCCAGTCTGACGCGGTAGCGCCAGATATTGAGCCATACCAGCAGGCCTGCCGGAACGACAATCCCTATCAATGCATTCAGCCAGCGGTTGTCGAACAGGCTCTTATGGGCTTTAACAAAGAGGAAAGGATAGTTGTTCAAGAACGAGAGCAGTACATTGTCTTTTGAGTTTGACAAATCCTCTATGACATTTTCCATCTGCCGGCTGATTTCTGAGATGGAGTCGTCGTGCTCATTGTTTGTGAAGATGCGGAAATAATTGGGAGGCCCCAACAGCTTGTGCGTGCGCGAGTAGCTTTCGCACTTTATGCACAGGTCATCCAGCAGTCTCAAATCGTTCTCATAATCGGGATTGTCGATGATAACCTCTTTCTTGAATACATGCCGGGACAGGCGTATGCCGAACAGCTTGCGGAAAAAGGCTGCGTAGACATCGATGTTGAACACCACCGAGTCTTTATTCGACTTGTAAGTGAGGAATGCTCCGAGTGGGGCCAGGACGAGTGTGCTCATCCAGGTGCCCAGTGCCACGTTCATTTCTCCACTTTTCCCTACACGCGTGGCACCCGAGTCGATGATATAGTAAAGGACAAATATCAACACCGATATGACAACCGGCATGCCGAGCCCTCCCTTGCGGATAATCGCCCCTAAAGGCGCACCGATGAAGAAGAAGATTATGCAGGCCAGCGAGAGGGTAATCTTTTTGTGCCAGTCGGAGCGGTGGCGGAGGATGTTGTTGTCGGCATCGCGTGTTACGAAAGTCTTCATGCTCCAGTCTGAAGACAGGGATGAAACCCGCCGTTCTGTCGTGGTCAGCACCTTCAGCTTGTCGCCTGACGGCAAGGAACTGAAGATGCTGTCAGTATTGATGAAGGTGATGCCGGACTGTTTCATCTTGATCGAATCCTTATGGTTCAGTACGGGCGGCCGGTAAGTGGTCTGCATCATGTTTTTATGCATGGCACGCCCCACACTGTCCACGTAGGTCGTGAGGGAATCGATGGTGAATGAAATTTCCCGCATGTTCTTGATGTCCGAGCGCTGGTTCAGAAAACTTCCGTCCACGGTTTCGAAGTTGGCGTTGAAGTCGATTAAAGTATGCTTCTCTCTGAATGACTCGCGGCGGTAGGGGACATTGTGTGAAATGACAGACTGGGAGCGGAGGTTTTCAAACTGCTCTCCATTATAAAGATGGAGGTACAGGTGCTTTTTGTCGGCGGTCAGTTCCAGCTCGCCTTCCTCTCCCCAGAGGATGCGTGCATTTTCAAACCCGTCGGAGAAATTGTATATCAGCACATCCTTCAGCAATCCGGTTTCCCGGTCTTTGTGTCTTACGTAGATGTTATATCCTTCGATGTCGCTGTAAAACACGCCTTCCGGTATGTCGACTTCGGGGGATGCCTGCTTGATGGACACCAGGAGAGTCCACAGGTCTTTTTGGGCTTTAGGCCCGATGACATTCTGGAAATAAAAGGAAATGATACCCAGCAGACCGCAAAACAAGACGACCGGACGCATGATGCGCAGCAGCGGAATGCCGGCAGCCTTCATGGAAAGCAATTCATAGCGCTCGCCGAAATTGCCGAAAGTCATCAGTGCCGCCAAAAGAATGGACAGCGGCAGGGAAAGTGGAATCAATGTCAGGGCCGAAAGAAAGAAGAATTGGGCAAGTATGTTCATTTCCAATCCTTTACCAACCAGTTCGTCTACATATCTCCATAAAAATTGCATCATGAAGATGAACAGGCAGATAAAGAAAGTTCCGGCGAAGAGCAGGAGAAAACTCTTCAGAACAAATATATCAAGTTTTTTTATGCGTAGCATTCTTTATTTTGGGTTATCAGGATGCAAAATTAGCACAAAAAACGGAGAGGAACGGCATGTTTTGTATATTTTTAGATTATAAGCCAAACACGCGGCGTAACATTTCTATCTGTGAATCCCATAAGTTGCGGACATCGTCTTCTTCATCGTCATCGGCAAAGTCCGTTATTTCCAGCAGATGGTCATTGGTCAGTTCATTATAGTGTATCTTCAGTTCAAAATAAACTCTCGGTTCTTTTTCGTCCGTCCATCGAAACCGGATAAATGATTCTTGACGCAGGTTGGTGACTTCTGCATTCCTTGTTTCCGTCTTTCCCCATCGGAAGCTGAAGAGTTTTCCTTTTCTTGAAACTTCGTCGGCAAACCATCGCTGTAATCCTGCCGGAGTACTGATGGCTGCCCATATGATGGTTCCCGAAGAGGGATTGAGGGGATATTCGATGTGTATCTTATGCTTCATGACTGTTTTTCATTCTGTGTTTTCATGTAATGGCAGCAAATTAAAAGATTTTTTTGCTTACTGCATATAGAAAGTCCCGTTTTTTTTCAGCTGTTCTGTCAATTTAACAAGTGGCTTTGTGTCTTGCCTGGCTTTTTTCATGGAATGATTTTTGAAGGAAACGAGGAAAATCGGGCTGCCGGTGCGGGGAATAGGAGTTTGGAGACAGCCTTTAAGTGACTGTATGAATAAAAAACTTTGCAAAAAAGCCTGTATGTGTTGCGTAATTCAAAAAGTTAATTTACCTTTGCACCCGCAATCGAGAAAGATGGCGGGATAGCTCAGCTGGTTAGAGCGCATGATTCATAATCATGAGGTCCCCGGTTCAATCCCGGGTCCC
>CALUJA010000005.1 GCA_944320845.1 uncultured Phocaeicola sp. | reverse complement strand
GAGGGCGATTTATCGCATATCCAATCTTTGGTACGGCACATCTTCGGGGAACAATACGAGTTGGGGATGGACTATCTACAACTACTTTACCTGCAACCGATTCAGAAGTTGCCTATCCTGCTGTTGGTGTCGGAAGAACGCAACACGGGCAAAAGCACCTTCCTGAACTTTCTGAAAGCCCTTTTTCAGAACAATGTGACTTTCAACACCAACGAGGATTTCCGCAGCCAGTTCAATTCCGACTGGGCTGGCAAGCTCCTTATCGTGGTGGATGAGGTGCTGCTCAACCGCAGGGAGGATAGCGAGCGGTTGAAGAACCTCAGCACCACACTTTCCTATAAGGTGGAAGCCAAAGGCAAAGACCGTGATGAGATTGCGTTCTTCGCCAAATTCGTGCTGTGTTCCAACAACGAGCATCTGCCCGTAATCATAGACGCAGGGGAAACACGCTATTGGGTGCGCAAGATAGACCGCTTGCAGTCCGATGATACCGACTTCCTGCAAAAGCTGAAAGCGGAGATACCCGCCTTTCTCCATTTCCTGCAACACAGAAAACTGTCCACCGAAAAGGAAAGCCGGATGTGGTTCAACCCCACATTGCTGCATACAGAAGCCTTGCAGAAGATTATCCGTAGCAACCGCAATCGGCTGGAGATAGAGATGTCGGAACTGCTGCTTGACATTATGGTTGCAATGGATGTGGATAGCGTTTCATTCTGCCTTAACGACCTTGTCGTACTGCTGGTGCACTCGCAGGTAAAGGCGGAAAAGCACCAAGTGCGTAAGGTGGTGCAGGAGTGCTGGAAACTAACACCTGCACCAAACGGGCTTACCTACACCACCTATCAGGGCAATTACAACAGAAGTTGTCACTATGAGCCGATAAAGAGGGTGGGACGCTTCTACACCGTCACAAGGAAGCAACTCGAATCCCTGTAATACTATCATTTTTCTGTTGAATTGTTGAATATGGGTATAAATACACTGACAATAAACGATATACATTCTCAACAAAATCTCAACAAGCCAAAAGAGAAGTTGAGAGACCACCGACACCCGTTTGTGGATTTCTCTTTTGGCGAGCGGTTTGTTGAGAAGATGTTGAAAGTTTACAGGTCTGTATATAAACATATTACATCAACAGTTCATCAAATCAACAAATTTTCATCAACTTCAAAACCGTATGTAATATGACAATCCAAGATGTAAAGCAAATCAAACTGGCAGACTATCTGCAAAGTCTGGGCTATACGCCTGTAAAGCAACAAGGCAGGAATCTGTGGTACAAATCACCGTTACGGGAAGAAACGGACGCATCGTTCAAGGTAAACACCGAGCTTGAAAAATGGTATGACTTCGGCATCGGCAAAGGCGGAAACATCCTCGCATTGGCAGCGGAACTCTACCGTTCGGAAGATGTAGCCTATCTGTTGAGACGCATAGAGGAGCGGACAGCATACATCCGCCCTGCATCGTTCTCTTTTGGCAGACAGCATTCCGACAATCGTACTTATCAGGGATTAAAGGTTGGAGAATTGTCCTCCCCTGCTCTTATAGCCTATCTGCAAGAAAGGGGAATAAACATCGGACTTGCCAAAAGAGAATGCAGGGAGCTTCGGTTTATGAATGCCGACAAACCCTATTTTGCCATCGGCTTTCCGAACATGGCAGGAGGATATGAAGTGCGCAACAGATACTTCAAGGGATGTGTCGCCCCGAAAGACATCACCCATATCCGACAGCAGGGCGGACAACGATGTATGTGTTACCTGTTCGAGGGGTTCATGGATTACCTTTCATTCCTTACCATCCGAGTAGAAAACAATCCGCAACACCCGCGATTGGACACACAGGACTATATCATATTGAACTCCGTTTCCAATCTTGCAAAAGCGGAAAGCATATTGGAGACCTACACCCAAGTCGGCTGTTTCCTTGACAACGACACGGCAGGACGGAACACTTGCAAGAAGCTGAAAGAGAAGTTTGGGGAACGGCTGCTTGACAAGTCAATGTACTATCGTGAGTATAAGGACTTGAACGACTACCTGTGCGGTAAGCCCTTGTCCCAATCGGCAGAGCCGATAAAGGAGAAGAAGCAAGTTCAATCCGCAAGGCGGATGATGCAGCCACCGAAAAAGAAAGGGGAATTTCAACTGTAATATGCACGTTCGCTTTCCCAAAGGTATTTAGACAGAAATACCATAGCTCAATAGGGCGTTTTCTTCACGCATTACTCCGTAACGCTAAAAACACCCTATCGAGCCAAAGGGAAATCCCTTTGGAAACCCTGTGCAAACGAGAGCAGAAGCCAAACTCGTTTGGATTATGCCGAGTGCAGCAAGGGTTCATTTGCATAATAAACCCTGTGAGCCGATGCCACAGGCAGAGAGAAGAAACATAACGATAACCGCAAAAACAGTAATGATATGGGATATTTTTCATTGGACATTAAGAAAGCAAAGGGTACATCGGACACCACGCAGTCCGACCATATAGAGAGAAAGATAATACCTAAAAACGCAGACCCGACAAGGACACATCTGAACAGGGTGCTTGTCGAATACCCCGATGGCGTTCACGGCAGGGATGAAGCGATTGCCCACAGGCTGAACACGGCAGGCATCAGACGGAAAATCACACACGACCAAGTCCGTGTCGTTCGGGTGGTTTTGTCGGGTACGCACGAGGACATGATGAACATACAGGAAAAAGGAAAGCTCGACGAATGGTGCAACGACAGCATCCAATGGCTGCAAGCCACATTCGGCAAAGACAATGTGGTTGCCGCCCATCTGCACATGGACGAGAAGACTCCGCACATCCACGCAGCCGTTGTTCCTATCGTGACGGGTGAAAGGCGCAAAGCCAAGAAAGAACAGACGGACGGTAAGCGCAAGTACCGCAAGAAAACAAATTCCGTCCGTTTGTGTGCCGATGACCTGTTCAACCGTCAGACCCTGATTGCCTACCACGACAATTACGCAAGGGTGATGACGAAATACGGATTGCAACGTGGGGTACGGGGCTCGGAAGCACGGCACACTACCACCATGCAGTATTATCGGGACTTGAAAAAGAAAAATGAAACCCTTGAAACCGAAACCAGACTGTTACAGGAGAAGAAAGCCGAGGCGCAGGAGGAACTGAAACAGGTAAAAGCGGAAATCCGCACCGACAAGCTCAAAAGCGCAGCCACCGATACGGCAACCGCCCTTGCAAGCAGTGTGGGTTCTCTTTTCGGCAGCGGTAAGATGAAATCATTGGAACGCAGGAACGAGGACTTGCAAGACCGTATCCTTGAGCTTGAATACGAAGCCCGACAACGGGAACGGCAACAGGCCGAACAGATACAGGAGATAAGAAACGCTTACGAGCAACAGCACCGCAAGCTGTCGGAGTTTACGGATTTTGTCAAACGCTACTTCCCCTATGTGGAAAAGCTGATGCCGATAATTAAGTTCTTGCGTGATACGCTGAACTTTGGAGATGCCGTCATTAGGAAACTATGCACATTCAAGGATGTTTCCATTAAAGGCGAACTGTATTCGCGAGAGTTTAACCAACATTTCAGGGCAGACAAAACGATATGTTCACTTAAAGAAGATAAAGATGGAAACTTCAATTTCAAGATAGACGGTGTTTCACATGTTAGTTGGTTCAGGCGAAAGAAAGACGAGTTTATGAAAGCATTGGGAGTGCCTACGAGAAAACAGGATAAAGGTATTAGATTGTAAATCAAAATAAAGTCCGTGATAATGGAATGCCGTATCACGGATTTTTTGTACTTTTGCACGTAGTTTGAATTTATAAAAATCGCAAAGGAAAGAGAATATCATGAATAGACTATGTTTCTTATTTATTATTGTGATGTTGATGTTTATTCCTGTAAACATCAATGCTCAACAAAGCCTAGAACATATTATAAATGAATTTAAATCGTCAATAGAGTTACCTGAATATTATAATGGGAAACAACTAATGACTAGAGTCCCTTATGAAGTACGAAACATGCATATTGAAAATGGCATTTTAACTTTTCAATATTCTTTAGGAAATCAATCATATACTAGCTGCTATTCTATTGAAATTAATTTAAGAAAGGTAGAAGTGAAAAAGGGAACAGGATATAATTATAACGCTTGGTTTGCAGGACCGGGTAATATAGTTGTTCGTAAAACAAATAATGATTCTGAAACCATATTGGTAGATTGGTTTACTTTTGCTTGTAAGTCAGAAGGTATGAGAGATCGAATATATAACGAGTTGAAATCTATTCAAGAGTCTTTCAAACCTCAGGTAAAAACTAATTCAATTCGCAAATCATCCTCAAATAAAGAATCCAAAAGAAATTCGCAAACTCATTCAACTACTAAGAAATCAAAATCGGGTAAATATGTACAATAACGTTCTCTATACTTCCTTGATGATATTACTGATTTGTTGTTCATCATGTAATAATGGCAATACCGCATCAAAACAGTCTAAGCCTACTATTGGATTTACGACAGATACGTTATCAATTGACAATGTATCGAATAAAAAACTATCCATATTTGTTCAAGATGAAATCGTTATGTCGTTTGATAGGAATCAAGAGAATTCGATTTCTATGCCATTACTTGATGTCGTAAGAAAATGTAAAGATAAAAATGAAACGGCATTATGCGCTTTAAAAAACAATAAAGCATTGCAAATTAAAATCGTTGTTGAAAATGAATTAGATACCATTTGCAATTACAATCTCTCCCCTTATTACGAAGAAGATGTTATTTCTTCAATATCAGGGCAATGTGCGCCATTAGTATCTAAGTTTTCTAATCCTACCCAGAAAATTGATATTAAAAAGTGGTTATTTAGAAAGAAAGAACATTTAGATGATGAAAATATACATTTATTATGTGGGCTAGTTAATCAGTTGTCTAGAACTAACATGACTGAATACATAACAAATTCAACTATCCCTATAATTCATAGTTTTTCCGGTTTGAAATACAACGTAATTTCTTCTATTGTGGCAGATTACTATGTGTTATATGCGTGTTCTTCAACAAAAGAAATTGATGAATTTGTAGAAGATGTCATATCCAACGATTTTGATTTGTGTGTAAAAACTCTTAATGGCAGAATGGAATGCTATCGACAATCCGAAAGCAACGGGTATAAATGCATTTGTTTAGTTGCTATAAATAAAGATTGGAGTTATAAGATACAACCACTAGGATTAATTGCTATAGATAATTTACCACCCACGACTGCGCTGTCTTCATACGAAGGTGATGTTTCTGCTATTAAATTTCCGAATAATGTAACGGTTCTTTTTCCTCAAGATAAACCACAAATCAATGGCCTTTGCGATGTGTCTATCACAAATTCTGCGGGAAATGGTATTGAATGTAATGTTTCATTTCGAATTGTATTTGCTGGTGATGTAAAATCGGTAACAGTCAAAAGAACCAAGAAACTTTGTTATGACAGTTGGACGCACAAAGTAGAAAACAAGGTTATAGATTTAACTGGAAAATCCAGTCCTTATACCTTTACATATATGTTACATCTTACAGATGGAGATAATTTTATTCCTGTTATCGTAGAAGATAATCATGGAAATAAACGTGAGTTTGAACTTAATGAAAGGGCTGAATTTGTAAGAAACGATGTGCCGAGTATTAACATAGATAATAATATCAGTATTGATAACTAATCGTCTGCATTACAACCACTTGATAAGTTAGCGTATTCTCTATAAGAATATTTATTGTTGATTGAGCTTATTTTTACTCATACGTTTTTGCTTTTTGTACTCTAAAAATTATGGAATGGCGTAAATTCTTAAATAATGCATGGAACAACTTTTTTGAGAAGAAAAAGAGTGAAGGTGCAGAATTTATACTATACCTAAATTCATTTGCTGAATCTTATAAAACAAGGTTGGCGGTTATTGAACGACATCTTCAAAGAAAGGATTATAGTTTCGGTAAATGGAAAGCAACTCTAATACCCAAGAAAGATGGAAGTTATAGGCCGCTAATCATTCCATATTCTATTAGTGATAAAATTGTATTAAAAGCCATTAGCGACTATCTATCAAAAACTTTATCCTATTTATTCAATAGTGTTAGCTCTATTAGTTATGCCTATCAAAAAGGGAAAAGTACACGAGATGCTTTAATTCAATTAAAAAAGATGCACCATACTAAAAATGCCTTATTGAAAATAGATATAAAGCATTTTTTTGATGAAATTGACAAGACAATTCTTTTGGATTTATTAGATCAACAACCGATTGATAACTATGTAAAGGATTTAATTTGTAAAGGCATTAATCCTATTGTTGACTATTCAAACATTAAAAAAGACGATATAGATCAATTTCCCAAAGGAGGAATACCTCAAGGCAATCCAATTTCATCAGTATTAAGTAACTTATATCTCTATGAGTTAGATAAATTAACCATTTCCAAAGGATGGAAAATGGTTAGATATGCAGATGATATGGTGTTCTCTGTGTCTGACCTAAAAGAAGCTCAACTTGTTCTATCTCAAGTAGAAGAATACTTATTAAAGTATCGTAATTTGACTATACATCCTTTAGAAAAATCTTCTGATGCAAAAACTGCAATTTTCCTAAAGCCAAAGAAGCAGAATATGAAGTATTTGGGTGTAGTTTTTGATGGCCAAAATTTACATCCGACAAAAGAATGTTGCTATCAAATAATTGGAAGAATTAAAACTATACTTAAAAGTTCAACAACTTCTGAAGAAAAAGCAATGGCTATAAAAACTGCTATTGCACAATGGTGTGGCTATTACGCCTTTACTGATATTTCCTACAATCAGATTAAATGGATGAGTAATGCTATCAATCATCAAATTAATAAATCCAAGTTAGATATTCCAAAAGTCAACATTTCGGAAGTAATATTAAAAACAAGAAAACGTCAAAATAGTCGATTCGCCAAATTGTTTCATCCGATACAAATTGGAGAAGAACATAAGTGGTTGAACATTTATGGCTAAAAAGCCTTTGCGGGTATCACAAATATTTTTTGTACCTTTGCATGTCAAAGAGTTACTTGAAACGCAAATCATGGCAGAACGCAGCAAATAACACAGTTGCCAAGTCATTACCTCAAAATCGGATAATTCTCCCAATGTCCTTATTATAAGGAACTAAGAAAGCTATTCCAAACTTACGAAAAAATTCCATGCCAGTAAAGACGGATTTCCACAGTGTCGGAAACCGGGTTTTACGGCATGGAACTTTCAGTTATCAACAATCAACAGCAAACATTCATCTCATCTGGAAAAAGGACATCCGCATGTGCCCCTATTCTTCAAAGCGCTGTCCGTAATTATCATACTGGCGGTACAGGGCATTGCCTTCGGCCTGTCCGTCTTTCACCGGACACAAACGGAAGGAGAACTCGTGGCGTGAAGCGGGAATCAGGTACTGCTGATGCGGGAAAGCACCCCAGCTGGTGTCTCCTCCCACTCCCATCTGCCGCCAGTCTATGTTCCAGGTGACCATATCCTTTGAAACGATGTCGGAGGTATGGCGCTGGCTCTTTCTGGTGCCCGGCTCATCCAGGTCGGAATTGGGGAAATCGTAGGTACTGCTGCTCAAATAAGGCATTCCGACGGCCATCAGACCGATTCCCTGCGGGTTGCGCAGGCTCATCCAACGGACTTCCGTCTTGTTTCCCGTTTCCTGAGGACGGTCGTAAAGGAAGTACTGGTCTTTCACAAGCCCTCCGTACAGTCCTACATAGGCCGAAGTGCGGCGGTCGATATAGTTTTCGTGAGGCCCGCGGCCAAGCCATTCCACTTTGTCGAACTCTTTGTTCAGAGTCAGCGTCACACCGAAGCGCGGCATCAGGGGCAAAGTGTCGTTGCCCGGCACGAACGAACAGGTTACATCCACACATCCGTCTGCCATCACCTTGTAATCCATCCTGAAACTGGAGTTCCCCAGCGGGAGTCTGTAGGAAGAAGTGACTGTATATCCGTCCGGTGTCTTCTCCTGCTTCAAGTCTACCAGTTCTGCCTCGGCACCTGCCGTGCGCCACGGACGCAGCGTCACGTTCAAATCCGCACCCATATCATTGTCTGTCACGGGCCGCCAGAAATTCGGACGGACTGCTTCCTTTATCATCTCCGTATCGGCGATGCGGTAAGAACATAAGGCACCGCTCTTTTTGTCGAATCCGACGGAAACATCACCGGCACTGAATGTCAGTCTGTCGCCGTCTTCCTGCATGGCCACCTGTCCGGAAACGGCAGTCCGCTCTGACGGACGGAAGAACGGCAGTTTGAACTGCGCCGATGCCAGTTCGGTACCTTTTTCCAGCAAGCCCTGCTTTTCCTTCAGGACGGCCCAAACCGTAAGATAATACTCTACGCCCGGAGCCGCATCTATACCCGGGAAGTCGGCTTTCACCACCATCTTCTTGGAAGGAGCCAGTGTTACTGCGCCCAGCTTGCCGTCGGCCATCTTTTCGCCGTTGCCTTCCAGCTTCCAGAAGAAGTCAAAATCCTCCAGATTGGTAAAGAAATACTTGTTCTCCAGTTCCAGCAGGCCGGCCTGATAGTCGAGCAGGCGGAAACCGATATTCTGATATACCTTTTTCACCTCATGGATGTGAGGTTTCAGCGAACGGTCTGCACAGATAAGTCCGTTCATGCAGAAGTTTGCCGAGCTCGGAGTTCCTTCCGGAGCCAGGTCACCGCCATACGCCCAATAGGGACGCCCGTTCTTGTCCGTTGCGGCGATACCCTGGTCTACCCAATCCCAGATGAATCCGCCCTGCAGCGAAGGATATGTCTCTATCACATCCCAGTAATCCTGCAGGTTGCCCACGCTGTTACCCATGGCATGTGCATATTCACACAGTATCAACGGTTTTTCAGGCATATAGATGGCGTGGTTAATCAAGACATCCAGCTTTTTATACATCGGACAGAAAATATCCGTATAAGGGCCTTTGATTCCGTCTTCAGAATGAACCGGCCGGCAGGAACGGTCGTTTGCATGAATCCACTTGTAGGTAGCGGCAAAATTGCACCCTGCTCCCGACTCGTTGCCCAGTGACCAGATGATGACCGACGGATGATTCTTGTCGCGTTCAAACATGCGCTCCGTGCGGTCAATGAATGCTTTCTGCCATTCGGGCTGATTGGCCAGACATTTGTCCGGGTCATACCCCATGCCATGACTTTCCACATTCGCCTCATCTACCACATAAAGTCCGTAAATGTCGCAAAGTTCGTACCAGCGGGGGTCGTTCGGATAATGGGAAGTACGCACCGCATTGATGTTATGCTCCTTCATCAGCTTTATATCCTGAATCATCGAAGCCTCGTCCACTACGTGTCCGTGATGCGGGTCATGCTCATGACGGTTCACGCCCTTGATGTAAACCGGTTTTCCGTTTACCAACAGCTGGGCATGCTTGATTTCCGACTCGCGGAACCCAATCAGCTGCGATGTATGCTGCTGAGGTTTCCCGCCTACATACAGCGTAATGTTCATGCGGTACAGGTTAGGCTTCTCGGCACTCCAGAGCAAAGGCGACTTTATCTCCTTTCCAAAAGAGATTTCGTTCGTATCATCCGGCAGTTTCTTCCGTTCGGAATAAAGTTTTCCTCCTTTGGAATCAACGATTTCCACCGCCACTTCCGCGTTTTTCACCCGCTTTTCAGAAGCGTTCTCCGTTTCGACAAACAGACTGAAATCTGCGTTCTCGTAGTTTTCGTCCAAATCTGTCACCACTTCATAGTCGCGGATGTGGTAGTTCGGGCGGGCATATACGTAGACATCACGCTGAATGCCGGCGAAACGCCAGAAGTCCTGGTCCTCCAGATAGTATCCGTCGCTGAACTTGAATACTTGAACCGCAATCTGGTTCTCTCCAGCCTTCACATAAGGAGTTATGTCAAACTCGGACGGCGTCTTCGAATCCTCCGAATAGCCCACCATTTCGCCGTTCACCCATACATAAAAGGCCGAGGCCACACTGCCGAAATACAGCACGACCTGCATCCCGTCCCAACTTTCCGGGATGGTGAACGTGCGCTTATAGGAACCTACCGGACTATTCTCGACATCTATGAGCGGAGGATTCTTTTTAATGCCGTATCCGGCCGCCACATAAAACGGATAGCCGAAGCCTTCCAGCTCCCAGTCGGCCGGAACATTTATCTTGTCCCAGCCGGAAAGGTCTGCATCCGTTTTGAAAAAGTCCGTCGGACGCTGGTCATAGCGGGGCACATACTTGAATTCCCACTGTCCGTTCAACAATCGGAAATAGGGCGACCGGTCCTTCCGGTTTTCCACCGCCATCTCCTTCGTAGGATACCACATGAAATTGGCTGCCGAAGGCAGGCGGTTGATATGAAGAACATCAAAATTCTCCCAATCATTGTCCGAATGAGGATATTTGTCGCGCCTTACGTTCGGGTTCTGCTCTTGCTTTTTAGCCTCCTGTCTTTCAAACGGAGTGCCTTCATACTGGGCAAAGGCCGAAAAAGGGAAAAGAAAAGTCAATCCCAACAAAGCATGATAAAATTTCATATAACCTCCTTTTATTTCTGTAACAACAATTTCATCATCAAAGCCGAAGACCAGCCGAAGTTCGGACTGTTCAAAGCCTCACCCGTCAACGGATTATAGTTCTCATGAATAGGGCCGTCTGTCATCAGGCCTTGGGCATGAGCCATGAATTTGCGGGTCAGGACATCGGCCTCCTGCACATATCCGTAACGCTGAAGGCCTGTTATGCCGAAATAAACCTGGTCAAACCACACCGGCCCCCGCCAATAACCGCGGACAGGACGCAAGGCGGGATGGCTGACATCCAGAGTTCCCAGCGGCAGATAAGCGTTAAAGTGCTTTTCATCCATCATATTCTGCTTTACCCTCTCTGCCTGCTCGGGAGTGGCTATACCCGCCCACAGCGGCAGCCAGCCTTCGGCACCCATTACCTTTATCTTTTCACCGGTTCCCAGGCGGACATCATAGAAGAATCCCGTTTCTTCGTCAAACATCTTCTCTTGAACATACTGTTTGATTGGCTCGGCCTCCTTTTTCAACTGCTCGGCCAAATCCTGCTTGCCCAAGATAGCGGCCATTTCCGCCAGCGTCAGCTTGTCCACATAGAGGAAAGAGTTCAGGCAGATACTTTCCTGATTCATCGACCAAGAGTTCTCCACATCATTCTTCAGCATCTCCGTATCGTCGAAACGCACTCCATTATCCATTCCGCTCTCCCATGCGGCGGCAATCAAAGTTCCGTCGGTAGAACCGTACTCGCAGATTCCGTTTTTGTCATGGTCGCGCTCGGCGTACCACCACTGATGGAACTTGTAAAGCTTGTCAAAAATTTCAGCAAGAAAAGCCTTGTCGCCCGTAGCCTTATATACATTCATGGCTCCCCAAGAGGCAACAGGCGGTTTGGTGTCTCTCCAATTGTTGCGCGACTTGTTGTAACCGATGAAATCGGGCACCATACCGTTTTCTGCCTGGTAGTCGAACAATGCAAGCATATCGCCTTTTGCACCTTCGGGGTTATACAAAGCATTTCCCGAAGCAATCTTCCAGGCATCCCATGACCAGCATCCGCCTATAAAGCCTACGTAAGAGGGGAAACTACAGTCGTGCAAAAGATCGCCCGCTGCCGAGCGGAAGTTTGTATTAAGGGTCATCATCGCCTTTACCACGATATTGCGATAAGCATTCTCCTTCATATAAGGACTGTCAGACGACAGCAGCGCACTGATGTTATGGTTCCAGCGCTGGGCATTGTCTACAAAACTCTGGTCGACCGAGAGACTGCGCACTTTTTCCAGTTCCTTATCCAGATTTTCCCCTTTCAATACCAAGGTTTGGGTATATTCAGACTGATACGTTTTCCCTGGCTCTAAAAGGAAATCCCTTTTCTCCACGGCCTGCAGACTGTCCTTTCCCACAATGTTCACTTCATCAGCCGTAGGGAAACATACGGCGATATTCACCTCGTCAGCCGGCTGCATATAGGTTTCTGAAGGAACTTTGGATGTTTTCTTCGATACCGAACCGTCCCATTGCTCCATTCTGCGCCGTGAGAAGAACGGGTAATTGATGCAGACTCCCTTATCCAACGGAGTCAATTTGGAAGCCTTCTCAAACACTCCCCCCTTCCATGTCAACGAGAAGTTCAGAGGTTCCGAAGCCAGATTCGTAATGACGGAACGGACTGAAGCTGTGCGCGAAGTAGAAAAGCACAGTTCCGTAACAAACTTCAACCGCTCATCCTTATAGGTCTGTATAAGCTTACCCGGCAAATACTCGACCGTCTGCACGTTGCGGACCAGATCATATTTCTCTCCGTTCACCGTCAGGACAGGAGCTGCCAGTGACTGCGCCGTCCATCCCCGCCCTGTCATCACCATCGGGCCGATGAAAGCTCCGGCATACATACGGCTCTCGTTTTCGGGAAGTGCATAGCCGCTCCACGCGCCAAGATCGGAAAAGAGATAGAGGTCATAGTCTCCCGGCTGCTCCGGTACGTTCTTTATCCGAATCAGATTAGGGAAATCCTCCTGCGAGGACAACAATGTTCCGCTCTGCTGAACTGGAGAAGTACAGGCTGCCAATACGGAACAGACACAACAAATGGACAATATGTTTTTCATAAACGTAAATTGATATTTAAGATTCCTAATCCCGATTTGCAGACGCAAAGGAGTATTTGGCGGGCTTCATTTTATCCATGAAGCCCGTCATAACTCCAAAATCAGGAATAGTACAGATTAAACGGGTATTTATTTACTGAAGTTCGGATTCTGCTCCCAGTCTGGATTCAACAGGAACTCTGAATGCGGAATCGGGAACAGCTTGTGTTTTGTATCCACATAGTTTTCAACATTGTCTTTTCCATGCTCATTCAGCGCAGTTTCAGTTATTCCCCAACGAATCAGGTCGTACCAACGCGAACCTTCCAAAGCCAATTCGCACGGACGTTCCACATCTTGCAGATGTTTCAGCACTTCATCCTTGGTCATGGTAAGAGGCAAATCGGGCACATTGACACGCTGACGTACCTGGTTGATATAACCGATGGCTTCCTGTGTAGCACCCCTGTCATTCAGACACTCGGCATAAAGCAACAAGATGTCGGCATAGCGCACAAGCGGGATATTGAAGAAACTGGTATCCCAATAAGAACTCATCCCTTCCGTCCAGGTCACGAACTTATGCCAATAGAACCGACCCTCTGGATGGTAATCTTTGAAAGACTTTCCATCTTCATAATAGAAGGGGCGACAGTTGGGGTCATCAAAAATAATCGTATTCAGCAAACGGGTACTGTATTCACCGTCCACCGTCAAGTCCGTCTTCATCACATCGAACAGCCACTGAGTAGGATATGCTTCCTCATAAGCTCCGTCACATCCAAAGGGAGCCAGATGAACGGTAAAGAGGTTATACTCACTATGCCCTCCGCTTGTATCTCCCGTAAACTGGACTTCAAAAATGGACTCTTTATTATTCTTGTGCATCCCGTCAAAATTGTCCTCCCAGTTCTCCATCAAACCGAACAAGACATTTTCCTTATCGATGATTTTCTTGAACTCCGCTTCCGCTTTATCCAGTTCGCCGCGGAACATATAGAACTTGCCCAAGATGGCAGCAGCAGCATAACGAGTAGCTCTACCTTTATTCTCATCATCATAGCTTTCGGGCAAATCAGACTGAATCTCGCTCAGTTCCTTCTCTATCAAAGCAACCAATTCGCCTTCTTCAGCCTGAGGAGGATAGAATTCTTCATCCGTTCCTTCCAGCTCATGCAGATAGATAGGTATCTTCTCTCCATAATTCAGATACAATCGGTAATAGAAAAAGGCACGCAGGAAACGGGCTTCGGCAATTCCCTGTGTCTTGGCTTCCTTCACACTTTCATCCTCTTCCGGAATGTTGGGAATGTTGTCAATACATTGATTGGCATAATTGATTCCTTTATAAAGATCCTGCCACTCAGTGGTTGATATACCGTTAGTTGATTCGTTCGTAAACGATGCGATACTAATCCAACTCGTAACATCATGGCGGATTGAAACTTCATCACTCCGGTAATTGTCTATTACAATATATCTTTCGTAAGGAGCTGCCCAATCCGCATTAGGCTGTAAAGCCGCATAGACACTGGTCAGTCCTTTCATGATATCTTCCTCACTCTGCCAGAACAAAGAAGGAGACAAAGCATTAGGGTTTACCTCTTCTTCCAAAAAATCAGAGCAAGATGGGAAAAGCATTCCTCCCGCAACGGCTGCACACAATAATATATATTTTGTTTTCATAGCACTTATTTCTTATTATTTGATTAGAAACCTACTTTCAATCCCAACATAAAGTCACGGCTCAACGGTATAGACGCATAATCGTATCCCATCTGTCCGACAGAAGATCCGGTAGAAGGATCGTATCCCGAGTACTTGGTAATAGTGAACAGACGCGTACCGCCCACATAAACACGCAGATTAGTCAAACCTATTTTCTTGCAATATTTTATCGGCAGATTATAGCCCAACTGCAGATTGTTCAGACGCAGATAGTTGCCTTTTTCAACAAAACGGTCAGAAGTACGGTTGTTACCATTCGGGTCGCCCGATACTGCACGGGGAACATCCGTATTCGGATTCTCCGGCGTCCATGCACGCAATGCATCTTTTCCACTGTTGAAGTTCTGATCCATACGCTGCAACTGGTACTTGGTATAGTTGTAACGCTTTGCTCCGAAATCGCCGTAGAAGTTGGCTACCAAATCGAAGTCTTTCCAAGCCAAGTTGATGTTGAATCCCATCGATACTTTCGGCGTACCGCTTCCTACCTTCACGCGGTCGTTCGTATCAAGCATACCATCGCCATTCTGGTCAATGAAGCGGATATCACCCGGTTTAGCTGCCGGCTGCATTCCCTGCCAATTTCCATTCTGGTCATAATAACCGTGCTCCTTGTTCCAAGCATCTACTTCCGACTGGCTCTGGAAAATGCCGGCAGTCTTGTACACCCAGAACTCACCGATTTCACCGCCCACATATGTACGCAATGCGCCATATTCGTACAGATAATCCGGATTAGCCATTGCTTTCAGCACACTCTTGTAATGAGAAAGGTTCAAATCCAAATCATATTTGAATTCGCCTACGTTCCCGTGATAGATTGCCTGGAACTCGAATCCCGTAGTGCGCAGCTTACCGTCGTTTACAAGCAATGAAGGAGTATATCCCGTTGCCAAAGAAATATTACGGCGTGAAAGCATATCACGTGTATCCTTGATATAACCCTCGGCAGACAGTTCCAACTTGTTGTTCCACAAAGACACATCCACACCGATATTCTTGTAGATAGTGGTTTCCCACTTGATATTGCTTGAAGGAAGGTCTGTAATGGCATATCCCAATGAAGTACTTGACCCTCCGAAAGGATAATTAAGCGCATCATCATTATAAGTCATCGTCGGAAGATAGCGGTAAAGTCCAATCTGCTGGTTACCCAACGCACCGTAGCTCAGACGAAGCTTGAACATGGAAACGGTTTCCTTGAAGTTTTCCCAAAACTCTTCGTTGGCGATGTTCCATCCTACTGATACAGAAGGGAAGAATCCCCACTTATTGCCTTCGGCAAAACGGGAAGAACCGTCGTAACGGAACGATGCCATCAACATGTAACGCATTTTCCAATTATAGTTCAGACGGCCAAACAAAGAGCGAAGTCCGCTGCGAGTTTTTGTTCCGCCCACTTGATAATCTTCCTGAGCATGCCCCAACAAATCCATATCATTATTTTCAAACTTGTATCCGGTAGCACTTACATCCTCATACTTGTTTTCTTCCTGAGAAATACCTAACAATACAGACAGATTATGGTCTTCGTTGATGGTGGTATCATAATTGGCAGTCAGTTCCAACAAGTCGTTCGTTGTCTGCGTACGCTGTTCATACAGACTGGCGCGGGTATTTATTTTCATGACACCGATTTCGTAAGTCGGAATAAACCGGCGCACCTTACCGAAATACATGTTACGGCTTGCGTTGAACTTCACTACAAGCCCCTTAATCGGTTCGTATTGCAGGTAACCGGAAGCGGCAATATAGTCGTTGGTGGAAGTATAGTCTATCAGCTCGTTATAAGCAACCTGATTTCCGGCGTCCGACATGCCCATGCCTGCAATGGCACCGCCATAACCTCCATCGTTGTTCTCATCATACAAAGGCGCGAGCGGCTCCATGTTGGTCACCTGATAGATAGAAGAAAATCCGGAATTGGACTCCAAATCGGCCGACCAACGGCTGTAACTTACCGATTCACCCATCTTGAATTTTCCGCGGGTCACATCCGAGTTCAAACGGAAACCGAACTTCTCGTCGCCGGTAGCTACCGTAACACCGTCGGCCTTGGAGTAGAATGCAGACAAGGATACATTGGAGTTCGCACTTCCCGCCGTATAACCGATGTTATACTTCTGTGTAAATCCGCGCTGATAGTATTCTTTCTGCCAGTCGGTATCGGCAAACTGGGTAGGATCCTGTTCGTAAGCGGCAATATATGCCGGCCATTCACTTTCAGGAATCTCTGCGTTGCTCAGAGCCATCTTACGAACCTGAATGAATTCAGCCGAATTACATACATCCAGACGCTTGGGCATTGCGCTCAATCCCCAATAGGCGGAGAACGAAACCTTAGGCGCAGTGTTTGTCTGACCGCGGTGGGTTTCAATCAAGATAACTCCGGCGGCAGCACGCGCACCGTAAATGGCAGCCGTAGCCGCATCCTTCAACACAGAGATAGATTTGATGTCTTCAGGGTTCAAGTATGACATGTTGCCCGGCACACCGTCGATAATGACCAACGGACCGTTACTGTCCGAACTTCCGTCTTCATCGGGATCCTTCCACGAAGTGACACCGCGCACCTGCAACGAAGCGGCCGAACCTGCCGCACCGCTGCCGAAATTGACCGACAGACCGGGAGCCATACCTTGCAAAGCCATTTCTGCGTTTGCTGTAGGAATCTTGGAAAGCTTATCGCCCGATACAGAAGTTACAGATCCGGAAATATCAGACTTTTTCTGAGTTCCGTAACCGATAACCACGACCTCATCCAGTGTCTTGCTGTCTTCCTTCAACACAATCTGAAGGCTGGAACGATTACCCACATTTATTGTCTGCGTGGTGAAGCCTACATAAGAAACCTGCAACTTACCGCTTCCAATTTTAAGAGTAAACTTTCCGTCCAAATCGGTAATTGTTCCGTTGGTAGTTCCCACTTCCATCACGCTCGCTCCGATAATGGTTTCGCCATTCTCATCGAGCACCACTCCGGTTACGGTACGTTCCTGCTGCTGCACGCTCTTTACTTCCGCAGCCTCTTTCTTATACAGAATAATGTGGTTGTTGTGCTCAATCTTATAGTCTACATCGTCTGACACGAACAGCTTGTCGAGCACTTCGTCTATCGGCTCATCCTCTACTTTGATGGAGACCTTACGCTCCACATCCACTTGAGCCAGATTGTACGTAAAATGATAGTCACTTTCGCTTTCGATAGCCGACAAAACCGCCTCTACTGTCACATTGTTCATGTCAAGCGACACGGTAGTCGTATTCTGAGCAAACGGGTATGCAGAAAGCGGATATGCCGCTCCGATAAAAGAAGCGATAAGAACACCGCCATACCTCCTGCGCAAGAATGTCATGCATTCTTCCAAAACTGTGTTTTTCTTTAAGTGATTCATAGCGATAAATGTTTTAAAGTTAAAATACTTGATTTTTCATAGGCTTATTGGTTATAGAAATAAATTTCGTTTCCTTTTTCGCGATATTTGAACCGCCCTGATTCAGACAGCAGCCGCAGGGCTTCTTCCAGTGTTATCGTACTGTCGAAATGACAATTGAAAAGTTCGCCGGACAATTTTTCCCCGATATGAATCTTCACGTTATATTTACGCTCCAAGATATTGGCGATTTCACGCAGCGTCAGTCCGTGCAGTTTCAGTCCGCCGCTCATCCACGCCAGCGAAGCCGAAGCATCGACATCCGACTTCACCAGCAGACGGTGGTCTGTGGTATAGCACACCTGGTCATCAGGCTTCATCGTAACGCGATTCTTTCCGTCTCCCGTACAAACATCCACGCCGCCTTCTACCAGGTTCACCCAATAATTTTCATTCTTATATGCCCTCACGTTGAACTTAGTACCCAGCACTTTTATGTCAAGTCCCTGCAAATCGACCACAAACGGATGCTTCTTGTCTTTTGCCACCTCGAAATAAGCCTCTCCTTTCAGCTTTACCCGGCGCTGTTCTCCGTCGAAAGAAGAGGGATAATCCAAACGACTTCCCGCATTCAACGAGATTCTTGTTCCGTCGCACAGCAACAGAGTGGCGTGTTCGCCTGCGGGAACAAGCAGTGTGTGATATGCCATACTGTCGTCTTTCAGATAAAACAGACTTCCGATTATCATCGCAAATGCAAGGAAAGAAGCTGCCGCCCATCCCGAATACAGACGAAAAAGCTTGTTTGCATGTTTCTTGGGGGAAAGCAAGCCTAACCGGCTTTCAAGACGGGAGAAAGCATAGTCCACACGTTCCCTATCGGAAAAACGCTCTTGCTGCTTCAAGCCATAAATCTGCTCCAGTTCAAACAGGCGCTCCCGATGGCTTTCATCCTGAGCAAGCCACTGCAGCACTTCCCGCCGCTCCTGCTCGGACAACTTTCCCTTTATAAACAATAATAATTTTTCAGTTTCCATAATCTTTTCCGTCTACACATATAGAAGACGACGCACATGCGAGAAACTACGGGGTGACATAGCCTCTTTTTTTTATTTTTCTTAAAAAAATTTTTTATGCGGATAAAAGTGCCCTGCGCCAGGCACAAAAAGAAATTCTGCAGCCTCCGAAAAGCGGCATGCAAAGGAGCAACGAACCTACAGTCATTCAGCCCCAAAAGCGGAAAAGGCGGAAAAGCAGCAGCCAAAGTATCAGAACATCCTTCAGCCCTACCCGCAATACTCTTATTGCCTTCTGCACATGCTCTTCCACCGTGCGCGGAGAGATGTTCATCCTTTCGGCTATCTCCTTATAGGTCAAATCTTCGTAAAAGGAAAGGCGGAACGCCTCGCTGCATCTCTGAGGCAATTTTTCCAATGCCCTTTTCACACTCGCACTGAGGTCTTTCATAACCAAGTCGTTCCAGATTTCGTTCCGGTCTGTCTGTGCCAACAGCCAGTTAAGCCGCTCTTCGGCCACCAGCACCTCATGTTCATAGTCATCCATCACGGCCCGGTGCTTCAGATAATCCAGGCAGCCGTTCTGTATACACTTGAAAAGAAAAGCCTTCACATTGTCCGGCTCAAGCGTCTGCTTCTGCTCCCAGTAGCGGACGAAAACATTCTGCACCACATCCTCTGCCACAAACTCGGGCACATAGCGGCAGGCTACCGTCATCAGCCGAGGATAGAAAGATTCAAAAAAGAGGCGAAACTCTTTAGCATCGCCTCTTTTTATTTTATGTATGTCGATATGAGATACCATTTCCGAGGTCTTTATCCTGCCACCGCTATCCCGCCATCAGCAGTATGAGCAGCTGCGCCGTCAGTATGCGCAAAAACATAGACAGCGGATAAACCGTAGAATATCCCACAGCCGGAGCATCATTGCCGGATATCTGGTTGGAATATGCCAAGGCAGGGGGGTCGGTATTGCTACCGGCTATCAGACCAATCAGCGTATAGTAGTTCACACGGCAACGCCACCGTCCGACCATTCCCATGACCACCAAAGGAATGAAAGTTATCAGGAAACCGATGCCTACATACAGCAAGCCATCGCCTCCCACTACTGTCTGGACGAAATTCTCGCCCGCCTTTATGCCCACACTCGCAAGGAAAAGCACCAGTCCCACCTCACGGAGCATCAGGTTGGCACTCATCGTGGTGTAGGTCACAAGCTTCATCTTGTATCCGAAACGGCCTATCAGAATGGAGATAATCAGCGGACCGCCAGCCAGACCCAGCTTCACCGGAGTAGGCATGCCGGGAACAGCTATCGGCAGACTGCCGAAAATGATACCGCAAAGGATACCCACAAAGATGGTGACGATGTTCGGATGGTCAAGGCGCTTCAACTGGTTACCCAATACGCCTGCCACACGCTCGATGGAATCCTGCGGACCGACCATCATCACGCGGTCGCCCACCTGGAGACGAAGGTTACGGGCGGCAAACAAGTCCATACCCGAACGGTTGACACGGGTCACGTTCACCCCATACATGCTGCTGAAGTGCATCTCGCCCAATGTCTTTCCGTTGATGCTCGGCTGGGTGACCAGGATACGGCGCGACACCATCGGCTTGTCCTGCACATCAGTATCCTCCCAATCCACATCGTTCACTCTCGGACCGATGAAGGCAGAGATAGCCTCCGAATCATCTTCGGCGCATACGATGAACATACGGTCGTTCACATGAAGCACCGTGTTCCCGTTGGGGATGTGGATGTGTCCGTCTTCCTGAAGAATGCGCGAGCATACAAAGTTGCGCGCCAGAAACTTCTGCACCTGCACGAGCGTCTTGCCGTCGAGTGCGTCATTCTGCACTTTCAGCGAAAACATATAGGGCTTCAGGTGAGGATTCGCCTCCTCTTCGCGCTGTATGTCATCCGCCTCCTTCGTAAGGTTCACCCGACAGATGTAGCGGATGACAATCATCGAAAGGATGATGCCCATTACTCCGAGCGGATAGGCGCAGGCATATCCCGTAGCGATTTCCGGACCGTCGTAGTGCAGCTGCTGAAGAGCCTCGTTCGCCGCACCGAGACCCGGCGTGTTGGTCACCGCCCCACAAAGGATGCCTACCATCATCGGTATTTGCACACGCCCCTGCAAGGCAAAATAGATGGCCAGCGCCACGGCAATGTTGAGTGCCACGATGCCCACGGCAAGCAGGTTGAGGGTGATACCTCCTTTCTTGAATGAAGAGAAAAATGACGGACCTACCTGCAGACCGATACAGAACACGAAGAGTATCAGTCCGAAGTCCTGGATGAACGAGAGAATCGCCGGATTCCCCGTAAACCCGAAGTGTCCTACCATGATTCCGACAAACAAGACGAAAGTCACTCCGAGCGAAATGCCGAAGAACTTAATTTTTCCCAACAAGACTCCCACCGAAATAACAAAGGCATACAGTGCTACGATGTGGGCTATCGAATTGGGATTTGTCAACAAATCTTGTAGCCAATTCATAATATTAAAATTTTTATAGCGGAGCAAATGTAACCATTTAAAAAGAACGGTACAAACTTTTTGCCAAGAAAAAAAAGCAGGCAGACAATGCCTGTCTGCCTGCAAGATATCTTTCTGTTTCCGCTTCCGGACTAAAAGTCCATCCTTTAATCCAGCTTCAGCACGGCGAGAAACGCTTTTTGCGGCACTTCCACCGTACCAATCTGCTTCATGCGCTTCTTTCCGCGCTTCTGCTTTTCGAGCAGCTTGCGCTTACGGCTCACATCGCCGCCGTAGCACTTCGCCGTCACATCCTTGCGCACCGCCTTAATGGTCTCACGCGCAATGATTTTCGAGCCGATGGCAGCCTGGATGGCTATTTCAAACTGCTGGCGCGGAATCAGCTCCTTCAGCTTCTCACACATGCGGCGCCCCAAGTCGTAGGCATTATCGAAATGGGTAAGCGTGGAAAGCGCGTCCACCGGCTCGCCGTTGAGCAGGATATCGAGCTTCACCAATTTCGACGGCCGGAAACCCGCCTGATGGTAATCAAACGAAGCGTATCCCTTTGAGATACTCTTCAGCTTGTCGTAGAAGTCGATGACAATCTCGCCAAGCGGCATCCTGTAATGCAGTTCTACACGGTTGCCCGATATGTAGTCTTGCCGCACCAGCTCGCCCCGCTTGCCCAGACAGAGCGTCATGATGGAGCCGATATAGTCGGTCACCGTGATGATGGAAGCATCGATATAAGGCTCTTCGATATGGTCGATAAGCGTAGGGTCGGGCATACCGCCGGGATTGTGCACCTCCTGCACTCCTCCCTGCTTATCATACACCATATAAGACACGTTGGGCACCGTGGTGATGACACTCATATCAAATTCCCGGTCAAGACGTTCCTGGATGATTTCCATGTGCAGCAGCCCTAGGAATCCGCAGCGGAAACCGAATCCGAGCGCAAGCGACGACTCCGGCTGAAAGGTAAGCGACGCGTCGTTGAGCTGCAGCTTCTCAAGCGAAGCGCGCAGGTTTTCATAATCTTCCGCCTCAATGGGATAGACTCCGGCAAACACCATCGGCTTCACCTCTTCAAATCCCTCAATGGCCTTGTCGCACGGACGGCTGATGTGCGTGATAGTGTCGCCCACCTTCACCTCGCGCGAAGTCTTGATGCCCGAAATGATGTATCCCACATCGCCCGTACGCAACTCCTTGCGCGGCACCAAATCCATCTTAAGCACGCCCACCTCATCGGCATCATATTCCTTTCCGGTATTAAAGAACTTCACCTTGTCGCCGGTGCGTATCATGCCGTTTACCACCTTAAAGTAGGCGATAATGCCACGGAACGAATTGAACACCGAATCGAATATCAGGGCCTGAAGGGGAGCCTTCTCGTCGCCTACCGGTGCAGGGATGCGCTCTACCACCGCCTGAAGGATTTCCTCCACACCCATGCCCGTCTTTCCCGATGCACGGATGATTTCCTCACGCTTACAGCCGAGCAAATCGATGATTTCGTCCTCCACTTCCTCGGGCATCGCGCTCGCCATGTCACACTTGTTCATCACCGGAATGATTTCCAAGTCGTGCTCCAACGCCATATAAAGATTAGAGATGGTCTGTGCCTGCACCCCCTGCGAAGCGTCCACCACGAGCAACGCGCCCTCGCACGCCGCAATCGAGCGCGACACCTCATACGAAAAATCCACATGTCCCGGAGTGTCAATCAGGTTCAGCACATACTTTTCGCCCTTATACATATATTCCATCTGGATGGCGTGGCTCTTGATGGTGATACCCCGTTCGCGCTCCAAATCCATATCGTCCAGCATCTGCCCCTCCGTCACCTTGATAGTTTTCGTATACTCCAACAGTCTGTCAGCCAAAGTTGACTTCCCGTGATCTATATGAGCGATGATGCAAAAGTTCCGTATATTCTTCATAAATGATAATTATCGCAAAATTGTGGTGCAAAGATAGGAAAAAACTCAGATTTTTCCGTATGTTTGCCTCCGAAACTGTTTAAAACCAATTAAAACACTTGTTTATGAAAAAGACTTGGATTATCGTGACTGCTATCGTTGCCCTTGTGGTAATATTCTGCATAATGTCGTACAACTCGCTCGTATCAAAGGAAGAGGCTGTAGAAACGGCCTGGAGCAACGTAGAGAACCAGTACCAACGCCGTGCCGACCTCATCCCGAATCTGGTCAACACCGTAAAGGGATATGCCGGACATGAGCGCGAGACACTCGATGCCGTAGTGTCGGCACGTGCCAAGGCCACACAGACATCTGTCAGCCTCGACAACCTGACGCCCGAACGCATGGCCGCCTTCCAACAAGCACAGGGAGAACTGAGCAGCGCACTGAGCCGCCTGCTCGTGACCGTGGAGCGTTATCCTGACCTGAAGGCCAACCAGAACTTCCAGACCTTGCAAGCTCAGCTTGAAGGAACTGAAAACCGCATCAGCGTAGAGCGGCGCAAGTTCAACGATACAGCACGCGGATACAACACATCCATCCGCCGCTTCCCCGCCAACATTGTAGCCGCACTGTTCGGATTCGACCGTCATCCTTACTTCGAGGCGGAAGAAGGCTCTGAAACAGCACCCGAAGTCAAGTTCTGATTGCGCCATGAAAAGCTTTCTGCTACCTTTCTTGTTGCTGTATGCCTGCCTGCCTCTATGCGCGCAAGGATATACCATTGAAAATCTGCCCATGCCCCGCACCCAAGGCAGCACCTATGTAACGAACCCAGACGGTGTACTTTCTCGTGCAGCCGTAACCGCCATCGACACCACGCTCTATGGTCTCGAAAAACAGACAGGCATACAGGTGCTCGTGGCTGCCGTGAAACAGATTGAAGGAGGCGACTGCTTCGATTTCGCCTACCGTCTCGGACGACACGCCGGAATAGGCGAAAAGGGACGCGACAACGGTCTGGTCATCCTGCTCGTCACCTCAGAACGGTGTATCCAGTTTGTTACCGGATACGGATTGGAAGGCGACCTCCCCGACGCGCTCTGCAAACAGATACAGACACGGTATATGAATCCCCACCTGGCCAAAGGCCATTGGGATGAGGGTATGACAGCCGGCATACAGGCTGTGCGCCAAGTGCTCGACGGTAGCATGAAGCGGCAACCTGCGTCTTCGGAAGGCAGCGGCAACCTGCTCCTGCTCATCCTTGTATGCTGCTTCGTGGGAGTGCCCGCACTGTTATGGTATAACGCCCGCCAACGCACCCGCTGTCCCCGCTGCCACAAGCATACTCTGCGCCCCATATCCACCCGTATCATCTCGCAAGAGGGCGGTGTGCGCACCGAACGCACCGACTATCTCTGCACCCGCTGCGGCCACACGCTCTACCGCGACCGCAGCATCCGCAATGACAACGACCGCCACCATCCCGGCGGATGGGGAGGCCCCTTCATAGGCGGCCCCTTCTTCGGAGGATTCGGAGGCCGGGGCGGTGGAGGAGGATTCGGAGGAGGATTCGGAGGAGGAAACTTCGGAGGCGGAGATTTCGGAGGCGGGGGAGCCGGAAGCCGCTTCTGACCCATAACATTCCATTCATATTCCAAACATACTCCCCTGCCTAACGCAACAGAGAGCAATATTCTTTCAAGACCTTACAAGGTTTGCATATTCGGGATTGTTTGTATAGGAATAAACCTCTTCTAAATCAAGAGAGTTAGAAGAATTACTTCATTTTGGGATAATGAGTTGGCAACCGTCCCAATTGTGTGTTCTGCATTGTTTTGCTTGTTCAGGTAACTCTTGGCATACCAAAATACGAACTTGCTACCATTGAAAAACAGAGTTCGACTTTGAAGTAACTCATCTGCCTTTGGGTAACCCTGAGGACACCTCCATGTGTCCGTATAGGAAGGTGATTTCTATTCTTCTAAGCTCAACCGAAAGTTCCGTGACGAGAATGCGGCCTTCTCATTTAAAGAGGACAAGAGCAGGGAAAGACATTTCCACATGAAAGCAAATGGATGAAGAAACGGTTTGGAGATTGCATCCATAAATCAGGAAAAGGTTGAGAATATAGAATGTGCTCAAAAATCTACTTCCAAAAGCGAATAAAAGCATTAGAAGATAGGGGATTATCGCAAAAATCCCCTATCTTTGCAATCGGATTGAGATAACTCTTTCCAAGACATACGAGAAAAAAAGAAGCGTTATGCTTATCTTGTACTTGAAAACGTAGGAAATTTTCAAATTGGATACAAAGATAGCATAGTGGTTCTCACGCTATAGCGTGGGCTGCTATTGTTACATCTGTATCCGAGGTTTCCTACGACCTTCAAGTAAAGAGTGTGGCATACAGCTCCACGCTTCGTGGTTTTAGATAGTGCTAATTATCAAATAGAGTAAATTTATGAAGAAAGCTATTGTGACCTTATCACTCGCAGTTGCATTAATTATGGCTTCTTGCACACTCTCCAATGAGGAAAAAGCAGAGAAATTGATTAAAGAGACGCTTAAAGATTATCTCTATCACCCAGACTCTTATAAGCCAATATCAACAAGAGTTGATAGCATGTTCGTTGATATAACTACTATTAAATCTATTATGGAAATCAGCGATGAAATCAAAAGTCTGATATTTAAAATAAATGATGTAAAAGAAGAAATTGAATCTGCTGAATCTTCTATGGATATTTATGCTCCTGATGGTTATTCTTCTCAATACTTTCGTAGAAAGTATGCACGAGCAAAAAAAGAAAAAGAAAAAGCCAAATCAGATTTGGATAAATACACCAAGAAACTTTCAGGTGAACTTACTTCTCTAAAAGAATACGTTGCTAAATATCATAAAGGGGAATTTACAGGTTGGGCAGTAAGTCATAGATTTAGGAGTCTTAATATCAAAGGTTCAATGGCCATTCCGGAAGATATGATTTTTCTTTGCGACAAAGAGTTTACAACTTGTGATAGTTATGAAGTTGATGAATTCGAGGAGTTTGCAAAAACTTTGAAAGCTATAGATGAAGCAACTTCTGATGAAGATATAATGGATTATTTTAAAGAAAACATTTCTTTATTAGACATTGCATTTAACAAGATTTTAGGTTATTGATATTTATCTTTTCAATTCCTTATTCTATATAAATCCATCAATATTTTAATGGCCATAAAAATTAGAGTACATTCGTGATATACTAAATAAGCATAAGCACTATCAACAGTAATCTTTATATGCAACTATTGTTTATTTTGATTGTTTGTATTATCGCTATTTCACTTATTGTAATAGTTATAGTACGAATACGCCTAAAAAACAAGTCCAAAGACCTGTCGAAACAGATTGCAACCATTACTCCTTATAAGGATATACAAGAAAGCAGAGAAAAAGAATTAAAGCAAAGCAATAAAAGTTTCTTCATTGATATTGAAACTGATTTAAAGAACAGTTTTAATGGGCATATAATATCTTCTTCGGAAGAAGAACAATTTACGAAATATTATGCAGAGTTCTTTCAGGAAGTCATTTCCTTACAGAAAAGTCTTGAAGCATTCCATATAGAACCATCCGAGACAATCTCAAAATTTACACACGATTTCGGGAACATCCACTCATTTGTCAAAAGACATAATGAGCAGGTTATCCAAGATACCCTTAATGCCCACAAAGACTTTTTCGACCATTGCCTTAAATACCCATTAGACAAGCAACAAAGGCGTTCAATCGTGTCTGAGGAAGATAATTGTTTGGTGGTTAGTAGTGCAGGAAGTGGGAAAACATCGTCCATCGTAGGCAAGGCAAGGTATCTGATTGACATCAAACACATCAATCCTCAAAACATTCTTCTTATTAGCTATACAAACAAGGCTGCTGCCGAACTGACGGAAAGAATGAATATTGCGGGGCTAAGAGGATACACCTTTCATAAACTTGCCATTGACATCATTGGAAAAGCGACAGGACAAAAGCCCTCTATCTATGATAACACAGACGCACTGTTTGTGAAAATCTATCATAAGCTATTGGAAGATGAGATTTTCAAAAAGAGCATCGTAGAATACTTTGTTGACTATCAAGTGCAAGAAGCGGATTGGGAACATCGTAAAAATGAACGCAGACAACAACTCTCCGAATTGAAAGAAATACGCTTGAAAGCCCAATTCCCCGACATGGACGGGAAAGCTATTTATGTTCGGAGTGAGCAGGAACAGAAAATCTGTTTTGCATTGTCTTCTTTGGGTGTGAAATTCAGATATGAAGAGCCTTATGAACATCCGTTGGCAGATGAAATGCACTCACAATACAAGCCCGATTTTTCCATTTATTTTGAGCAGGACGGCAAGACAAAACGTATTTATTTAGAGCATTTTGGTGTGGACGAACATGGGCTTGTTCCCACATGGTTTGCAAAAGACAAAGGCATTACTTATGAAGAAGCAAATCAAAAATACAATGACGGAATAACATGGAAAAAAGCAGCCCATGAGAAGTTTGGGACTATATTACTGACAACTTCAAGTGCTGATTTCCATTATTCAGATATTCGGCATACATTAAAAGCTTCATTGGAAAAGGCAGGTGTTCCTGTTCAAGAAAAAACAGATACCGAATTATATGATATGGTTCTTCCTCCAAACAGCAAGCAGGAAAAGGCTTTCATTCGGCTCGTTGTAACTTTTGTTACATTGATAAAATCAAGCTGTAAGTCCATACAAGAGGTTTTGAAACAGGTTAAATGTGCAGGGGATGAGCGCAGTACATTCATTATAAAAAGAATATTTCAGCCTGTTTATGAGCGGTATATTGAAGAATTGAAAAGCAGTAATCAGATAGACTTTACCGATGCTATTCTGCAAGCCACGGAAATATGCCGTTCCTCTCATCCTGTAAAGTATGAGTATATCATCGTTGACGAGTTCCAAGATATATCAGTTGACCGCTACAATTTCCTTAAAGTACTCCGAGAAGGCAATCCTCCTGCAAAATTGTATTGCGTGGGCGATGATTGGCAATCCATATACCGCTTTTCAGGAAGTGACATGGCTCTTTTCAATCAGTTCTCAGATTATTTCGGTTCCACAGAAATCAATAGAATCGAGACGACATACCGTTTTGGAGAGCCCTTGGTAAGCCTGTCGTCGCAATTCATTCAGCGGAACAAGGCACAGATAAAAAAGGATATACACCCATTCAATCCACAGACTAAAACCGAATTACAATTCTGTGCTTATGAACGGCGTGACTATTGCAACGCTATCGGACAATTGGTAGAGTCTATCCCTGCGGATAAATCCATCTTCCTGTTAGGGCGGTATTCCTTTGATGATTATTATTTATCGTTCCTGTACAAATCGGTGAAAGAGGGCAATCGCTTTTACTATTTCATTGGAGACAGGAAGATTGAATTCTTGACTGTACATAAATCCAAGGGGCTTGAAGCGGACTATGTAATAATTCTTCAATGTAATAAGGACACCTATGGATTCCCTTCAATGGTAAGCGATGACCCTGTTCTTGATTATGTTTTGACTAAAAGCGACCAATATCCGTATGGAGAAGAACGTAGGTTGTTTTATGTGGCTATTACCAGAGCGAAAATAAAGACATACGTACTTTACGACAGACGCTTCCCATCTGTTTTTGTTGACGAGTTCTTACACCCTGAAAAGGTTACGGAAGAAAGTTATGTTAAACATCCCAATGCCAATAAGAAATGGACGCGCAGTGCTGATAAATTCCTACTCACCCTTTACCATGAAGGAAAGAGCATAAAGTACATCGCAGAAAAAATGGGAAGAAGTCAAACCTCTATCGTCATGCGAATAGGAAAATTAGAAGGCAAGCAATAATAAAAACGCTCGTCATGCCTTATCATTCGATAAATTATGCTACCTTTGCATTGAAAGAGTTGTTTGAAAGAAAGAAATTTACGTATAATCGCAGAATTTGTGACTGTTTCCGAATCATTACCTCGCTCTATGAGAAGACTATAAATCAACGAGCTAAACCTTTACAAACAAACCTACGCAGAACGAAGCGAATAAAAACGGTGACTGTTAAACCTGCACCTTCATCAAGTAAGGACTTGGAAACCGTTCTTCTGCTTCAATCCATTTAGAAACGATTTTCAGTTCTTTTCCCAACTTCCGTATTTTTCTCACAATTACTTAAATATCAATTTATATTGCATTAATCTGCCGAAATCAGTCGGATATTATATAGATTTTTCATATTTTTGCGTTGCCCGTGAAAAAAACGGAAAGACGGGCGAAAACGGACAAACCACACAAGAGAAGAGAAACATCATCATGTACAACAATACGTTCGGAAACATATTCCGCCTGACAAGTTTCGGCGAATCGCATGGCAAGGCCATCGGAGGAGTAATAGACGGCTTTCCTGCCGGAATCTGCATAGACGAAGACTTCATACAGCATGAACTGAACCGCCGCCGTCCCGGGCAGTCGGCTCTGACCACTGCCCGCAAGGAAGCCGACAAGGTAGAGTTTCTTTCGGGCATTTACGAAGGAATGTCGACAGGATGCCCCATCGGATTTGTGGTATGGAACGCCAACCAGCACTCGGCCGACTATGACAACCTGAAAGATGTGTTCCGCCCCTCGCATGCCGACTACACCTACACAAAAAAATATGGTGTGCGCGACCATCGCGGCGGCGGACGCTCATCGGCACGCGAGACCATCGCCCGCGTGGTGGCGGGGGCATTGGCCAAGCTTGCGCTGAAACAGGTGGGCGTGACCGTCACGGCATTCACCTCACAGGTAGGGACATACAGGTTGGACAAGGAATACACCCAATACGACCTGAGCGTGGCGGAGGAAAATCCGGTACGCTGCCCCGACCCAGAACTGGCAAAACAGATGGGCGACTACATCTCCCGCATAAAAGGCGAAGGAAACACCATAGGAGGGGTCATTTCATGCGTCATCAAAGGCTGTCCGGCAGGATTGGGACAACCCGCGTTCGGCAAGCTGCATGCCGCATTAGGCAATGCCATGCTCAGCATCAACGCCGCAAAGGGGTTTGAATACGGGCAAGGATTCGGCAGCATGGAGATGAAGGGCAGTGAACAGAATGACATTTTCTATAACGACCACGGACGCATCGCCCTGCGCACCAACCGCTCGGGAGGCATCCAGGGAGGCATCAGCAACGGCGAGGACATTTACTTCCGCGTAGCATTCAAGCCTGTGGCCACGGTACTCATGGACCAACCCACTGTGGATAAGGACGGGCACGAAACCATCGTCAAGGCCCGCGGACGCCACGACCCGTGTGTTCTGCCACGTGCCGTGCCCATCGTCGAGGCGATGGCTGCCATGACGATACTCGACTTCTACCTGCTCGACAAGGCAAGCCGACTGTTTCATGTTTAAAGCATCCAAAAGGCTTACCGCATAGACGGGAGAGACTTCCGCATATCCATCCCAACGCTGAAGACGGACTGAGACCATGCAGTCTGCCCGCCCGAACTCTCTTTTGCGTGCACTGCCGTTACCTTGTCCGTACCCGTCAAGGTGTCTGATTTCTTCTGCCTTCAAGATACTGCATGTCTACATGCCACAATTCCGCTTCATGGTTGCGCAAGCAATTATACAGACAAAAGCATGTCAGGCAAAAAAATTTCATTACCTTAGCGGAAACAAAAATTACACCTATGGACATCAGACAATACATACAGGAAAACGAGGCGCGCTTCATCGACGAACTGTCGAGTCTGATACGCATTCCGAGCGTCAGTGCGCTGCCCGAACACAAAGACGACATGACGGCCTGCGCCGAACGGTGGCGGCAGCTGCTGCTTGAGGCGGGAGCAGACAAGGCGGAAGTCATGCCCTCTGAAGGCAACCCGCTGGTGTATGCCGAAAAACTGGCAGGCGACGACGCTCCCACCGTACTCGTCTACGCCCACTATGATGTGATGCCTGCCGAACCGACAGAGTTGTGGAACACCCCACCCTTTGAACCGACGGTACGCGACGGACGAATCTGGGCACGCGGAGCGGACGACGACAAGGGACAGGCGATGATTCAGGTGAAGGCCTTCGAATACATGGTGCGTGAAGGGCTGCTGCGCCACAACGTAAAGTTCATCTTCGAGGGAGAAGAGGAAATCGGCTCGCCCAGCCTCAACGCCTTCCTCAAAGAGCACAGGGAACTGCTGAAGGCGGATGTGATTTTAGTGTCGGACACAAGCATGCTCGGCGCTGACCTGCCTTCGCTCACCACCGGACTACGCGGACTGGCCTACTGGGAAATTGAGGTGACGGGGCCAAACCGAGACCTCCACTCCGGACACTTCGGCGGGGCGGTGGCCAACCCCATCAATACGCTGTGCGAAATGATGGCCAAGGTAGTCGACAAGGACGGACGAATCGCCATCCCCCACTTCTACGATGATGTGGAAGATGTTCCGGCCGCCGAACGCGAGATGATTGCCCGCATCCCGTTTGACGAAGAAAAATACAAACAGGCCATCGGAGTGAAGGCACTGAAAGGAGAAAAGGGATATTCCACCCTGGAGCGGAACAGCTGCCGCCCGTCGTTCGACATCTGCGGCATCTGGGGCGGATACACGGGCGAAGGTTCAAAAACGGTGCTGCCCTCGAAAGCCTATGCCAAGGTGTCGAGCCGTCTCGTGCCTCACCAGAACCACGAAAAGATTTCACGACTGTTTGCCGAATATATCCGCGACATCGCGCCGGAATATGTGGATGTGAAGGTTACCCCGATGCACGGTGGCGAAGGCTACGTATGTCCCATCACGCTTCCGGCCTACCAGGCGGCAGAAAAGGGGTTCACCAAGGCGTTCGGCCGCAAACCGCTCGCCGTGCGTCGCGGAGGGAGCATCCCCATCATCAGCGACTTCGAACGGATATTGGGAGTGAAAACGGTGCTGATGGGCTTCGGACTGGAAAGCGATGCCATCCACTCGCCCAACGAGAACTTCCGCCTCGACATCTTCCGCAAGGGAATAGAGGCTGTGGCGGAGTTTCACCGGGAATTCGGCAAATAGGCTTCAGCCTCCATAAGCAGGAAGACACCGCCGCGCCCCATGACGCAGCGGTGTCTTCCTGCTTATGGATTTTCCGGAATCACTCTTCCGTGTTCTTCTCCAGCCACTCCATCCGCCGCTTGTCGGGCAGATGCTTCACACTGAAATGCTCGAAGCGCACATTGAAGCCCTCACCGTCGGGGCAGGCCCCCATCAGCCCCACCTTTATCGGAGTATTGTCGGGCATCCAGGCGTTGCGCATCATGGTATAAGTCACATCGTCGAACGAATAGAATATCTCTATGGCATCCAGCCGCCTTACAGCCTTTATCCAGATGCAGTCCACCGGCTTGTCGAGCGCAATCACGCTCCAGTCGCTCGTGTGGTGGGTGACGACGGTGCTCAGGTTAAATTTCCCGTCCACATACTCGATGCCCGCCTTGATGTAGTTTTCATGGTCAATGCGGAGCATCATCCCCGCCTGGTCGAAGCGCACGCGGTAGTCGCCCGAAATCTTGACCTTCGCTTCAAACTCACCGCCGTATTCGGCATAGAGAAAAGGCGCGTCGTCTACCGTAAATCCGTAGTGCGAAATGCGCCAATAGTCGCTGTGCGGGGTGACAAACATCGAAAGTGTCTTATCCTTTATCTCCCACTGCGACGGCTCGTTGAACCACTGCATCTTCTCAAGCGTCTGTGCGGAAAGCGTCTGCCATCCGCAGAAAGCCAAAACGGCAAATATAAGTTTCTTCATCTTGCGTTATTTGATTACCTTTGCAAAGATAAGCCGCCTTTCCCACACCGGCAATACTGATAAATAACCATTTTCACATGGACTTGCAGAAAAAACTGACCGACAAGCTGCTCAGCCAGACATTTTCCGCCGACGACCGCGATGCGGAAGCCCGACTGGAGACACACCGCACCACCGCCCTTGCCTACGCGCGGACAGAAAACGCCGTGGCCGTACTCAGCGACATGAGAACGGACACCAGCTACATCTGCTACGGAGGCATGGCGGAAACACTCGGGCTAAGCCGGAAGGATACGGTGCAAAACATCGGTTCGATATGGGAGGAAAAGATTTTCGACCGCATCCATCCGGACGACCTGATAGAGAAGCATGCAAGAGAGCTGCGCTTCTTCCATTTTCTGAAAAAGATTCCGCCCGAAAAGCGCACGGACTACTACATCACAAGCCTGATACGCATGAAAGACAATGCGGGCAAGTTCCACCCGGTGACCCACCGCATGTTTTATGTGGACAGCACTTCCGACGGAAGCATCTGGCTGGCGCTGTGCCTTTACAGCCTGTCGGCGGGCGACAAGACCGAAGGCGGAACAATAATCGACTCGTCAGACGGGAGCTGCGTCGCCGCCGGCCCGCAGGCTTGCAGCGACCTGCTCAGCCAGAGGGAGAAGGAAATCCTGCGCCTCATCGGAGAAGGCCGGGCAAGCAAGGACATCTCGCAGCTGCTGCACATCAGCATCAACACGGTGAACCGGCACCGGCAGAACATACTGGCCAGGCTGCGCGCCGCAAACTCGGTTCAGGCATACCAGATAGCCAAAGAGCTGGGCTTACTCTGATACTTCCAACTCGAGCAAGACGGGCAGATGGTCGCTGTATCCGCCGTGATACCTCATACCTTTATAGGTGCGGAAGGGGATTTCGCCGCCGTAACGCTCGTCCTCTTCCAAGAGAAACGGGAGACTCAGGATGCGGGCGTTCTCATAGCGGGTGCAGACGCGGGGATTGCCGCCCAGCAGAAATCCGCTGACCATCATCTGGTCGAGCGTCCCCCACTCGCCGTGATAGCGGTAGGTGCCTCCTGGCTTTCCGTCCATCAGATTATACAGCGTGCGCGCGGCCACCGTCTCTCCGGGCTTCACGGCACCGACCACCTCGGATATCGAGCGGTTGGAAGGATAGTCGTTGAAGTCTCCCATGACAATCACGTTCGGACACTCGCGGACAGCCATCACCGAGTCTGCCGCACGGCGCAGATACCCGGCGGCAAAAAGGCGGTAAGGCTCGGTTTCCTTCTCTCCGCCCGAACGCGAAGGCAGATGGCACACAAACACATCGAGGGTATCGCCCGACACCATACGCCCCGCCACGTGCAGGATGTCGCGCGTAGGCCGCCGCCCTATCTCCCCGCCGGGAACACGGATGGTCTGCGTATGAAGATGGCGGAAGGTGGCAGGCTGATACAGCAGCGCCACATCGATGCCCCGCTCATCGGGCGAATCGGTCATCGCATACTCATACCCCACCCCGCGCAAAGGAGAGTGCTCCACCAATCCCTTCACGCAATACTCGTTCTCCACCTCACACAGGCCTACGAGGTCGGGTACCAGTCCGCCGCCCGCTGCAAAAATCACCTCGGCAATGTTTTCCAACTTCTTGTTATACCGGTCAGGAGTCCACTGGCGCGGACTGCCGGGAAGGAACTCCCCGTCCTGCTTCAGCGAATCATGCCGGCAGTCGAAGAGGTTCTCCACGTTGTATTCCATCACACGAAAAACCTCCTGTGCGGCTGCCGGCATCCGCAACAGGAGGACGGCAGCCGAAAGAAGGCATACGTTTTTCAGCATCACACTCATGCCTGCTCAGGTATATGGGCCAGCACATCGAGCAGATGCCGCCAGAATTTGTCGACGGTAGGTATCAGCATGCGTTCGTCGGGCGAATGGACACCGCGGAGCGTCGGCCCGAACGAAACCATGTCGAGCGAAGGATATTTTTCAAGAAACAACCCGCACTCCAGTCCGGCATGGATGGCCTTTATCTTCGGCTCTACGCCAAACAGACGCTTGTAGCTCTCGACTGCGATACGGAGAATCTCCGACGAAGGATTCGGCTTCCATCCGGGATAGCCTTCGCCCGTGGAAGTGACAGCCCCGCCCAACTCGAAGGCCGACCGTACCATCTGCGACATGTCCTTGCGCGAAGAAAGGATGGAGCTGCGCTGGCTGGTCACCACCAGAATCTTTCCGTCGCGCTGCTTCACCGAAGCCAGATTGGAAGAAGTCTCTACCAGCCCTTCGATGTCCTGGCTCATGGCATACACGCCGTTATGCACCGCATAGAGCGAATGCAGGAAACGCTTCATGGCTTCCGTCTCCATCACCTGCGGCTGCACTGGTTCCGACTCAAGTGTCATCGAAAAGTTAGGCTCGGTAGCCGAATATTCGTTCTCAATGTCGGCGATGAACAGATTCAGGTCTACGCGCACCGATTCCTTGTCCGCCATCGGGACGGCACACAGGGCATGCGCCTCACGCGGGATGGCATTGTGCAGATTACCTCCGGAAACGGAGCAGATACGCAGGTCGTAGCGCCGCATCAGCATCATCAGGTAACGGTTGAGCAGCTTGTTGGCATTGGCGCGCCCCTTGTTGATGTCATCGCCCGAGTGGCCTCCCGTCAGTCCCTTCACCGCCACGCTGAAGAAGAAGTAGCCTTCGGGCGCCTCCATCATCGGGCAAGGAAATTCGGCCTCCGTGCGCGCACCTCCTGCACAGCCGATGAACAGCTCTCCTTCATCCTCCGAATCGAGGTTGATGAGGATGTCGCCGCCCATGAACCCTTCCTTCAGAGCGAAGGCACCGGTCAGTCCCGTCTCCTCATCCACAGTGAAGAGACACTCCAGCGGGCCGTGCTTCACATCGTCCGCTGCCAGAACAGCCAGTTCGGCGGCAATTCCGATGCCGTTGTCCGCACCCAACGTAGTGCCTTTGGCGCGCAGCCACTCGCCGTCGATGTAAGTCTCAATCGGGTCGGTATCAAAATTGTGGGCCACATCGTTGTTCTTTTCACACACCATATCCATGTGCGACTGGAGCACCACCCGCTTGCGGTTCTCCATACCGGGTGTGGCCGGTTTCCTTATCAGCACGTTTCCGGCCTCATCCTCTTTATATTCAAGGCCGTGAGCCTGAGCAAAGCCTACAAGATAGGCCCTGATTTTTTCTTCCTTCTTCGACGGCCGCGGCACACCGCATACCTCTTCAAAATAACGGAACACACATTCCGGCTTCAAGTCTTTCTTTTCCATAACAATCGTCTTGTTTCGCATGAATTAATAATCAACATTCCGCAAAAATAAGTTAAATAAGCCACTTTATACCCCCTGAAGTCGTTTTTTCGGCGAGAAAGCCACAGAGATAATGACAAAAACTATATATTTGCACCACAAAAATAAGAAGAAATGCTCAAGACTATCTTGGTTACAGTGTTAATAGTTGCTATTTGCATCGCACTGCTGTCGGTCAAAATCATCCTGAAAAAGAACGGACGCTTTCCCAACACCCACGTAAGCGGAAGCAAGGCGTTGCGCAAGCAGGGCATCGGCTGCGTGCAGTCGCAAGACCGCGAGGCGCGGAAAGCAAACCCGCATGCCGTTCCCGAAAGAAAAGTCTTGGCTGAAGAGGACAATAATTAACAACAACAGATATGAAAAAGATGAAAAACATCCTGAAAGGATTTGCGGCAGTGGCCATGGCACTCGTGTTCGCCCAATGTGCGGACAACAAGGCTGCCTCTACCGCCGAAAAGACCGTTCCGGCTACAGTCAACACGGGAACGATGAAGATTGCTTATGTGGAAATCGACTCACTGCTGACCAAATACCGCTATTGGAACGAGCTGAACGAGCTGATGATTCAAAAAGAAGAAAACATCCGCACCACACTGAACGAAAAGGCCAAGGAACTGGATCAGGAGATGCGTGAATTCCAGCGCAAGCTTGAAAACAACGGATTTGTAAGCCGCGAGCGTGCCGAGCAGGAAAACCTGCGTCTGGTGCAGAAACAACGCGACCTGCAGCAGCTTCAGGAGAAGCTGGCAGGAGACCTGCAGACCGAAAACCAGAAGAACAGCCTGCAGCTGCGCGACTCCATCAACGCATTCCTGAAAATCTACAACAAGGACAAGGGATATGACCTGATTATCAGCAACACGGGATTCGACAACCTGCTCTACGCCAACGATGCCTACAACATTACACAGGAAATCGTAGACGGACTGAATGCCCGCTATAACCCGCAGACCAAGAAATAATCATAACTCAACAAGCTGTTGAGAAACGCGGATTACACGGATGGGGCACATTACCGTGTAATCCGTGTTTCGTTTCCATACCTGCCCTCTATCCGGATACCGATGAAGAATCTACTCACACATACGCTTATCGTGCTCATGCTTTCAGGCGTGACCGCCGCCGTCACCGCTCAAGACAAGCGGACAGCCTTCCGCATCACCATTCTTAACACACTCGGCAAGCCACAGGCAGGAATGGTGCTGAAAGTCACCGGATACAGCAAGGAGCACCTGAGCGACTCGCTGGGAATTGTCCGGTTTGAGCAGGAAGTGAACAAGAACTATACCCGTATGGTGAACTTCTACTTCCCGACTGACAGAACCCGCCCTGTCAAGACCCTGAAGCTCGACGAGGCGCTTGCCGACACGCTGCTCTACATCGACAGCCCCGAAGACCTTGCCCAGGCCAAACAGAGCGGACGACTGTTTCAGATAGAAGGGCTTGTCAGGCACGGCGGGACTCCCCTTGCCGGAGCGGAAATCCAGATACAGGGAACGGGGCGGAAAGCCACTGCCGACGCGCTGGGACGATTCTGCATCGAGGCCGACTACAGCCACCTCATCGTAGTGCGTGCCGAGGGGATGGAAACACGCTATCTGGAAATCCAGCCTTTCCTCACCCACACCGGAAGCCCGTATGAGATAGACATGCGTGCGAAAGGTGCTGACCGCATTTATGCCACCGCCGAACAAATGCCGGAATATCCGGGCGGAATGAAGGCTTTCTTCAACTACATCGAGCGCAGACTCCGCCCCTCACGGCTGGCAGAAGAAACCGGCACAGAGGGAGTGACCGTCATCCAGTTTGTGGTGGAGAAGGACGGACGCATCACTTCGCCTTCCATCGTCCGTCCGCTGCAAGCGTCGCTCGACACCGCTGCACTCAAGATTATCCAGACAATGCCACGGTGGACAGCCGGAAAGGAAAAAGGCGTCAGCGTGCGCTGCAAGTATTCCGTCCCCATCCGTTTCAAGAAGCCGGCTCCCGAACCTCCCATGTCGCCTGCCGACTCCCTCCGCATGACCGTTCAGGCACAGCGTGCCGACAGCATCAGCAAACTGCCTCCGGCCGCCATCAGAGGACGGCTCACGCGGCGCGCCGAAATTCCCGCCCCAATGTTTTCCGCAGCCGAAGGCATCCGCTTGGAATACAGAAAGCTGCCTTATGTAGAACTGAAGGAAAAGAAGCGCGGATTCTTCCAGCGGCTGTTCGGCAGGAAAGACTGAACATGAAAATCTTCCGCAAACCGGAGAATATATCCGTCTGATTCGTTACCTTTACATGCAGCCTTAACAGATAAAGAAAAACTAAAAAACGAAGAAACAATATGAAAAGACTCATCACATTTTTCTGCCTGCTGTCTTTCCTCGTCGGAGTGCAGGCGCAGAAAGTAACCTTGCAGGATGTGGCCGCCGGAACCTACCGCGCCCAGTCCATCCACGGCCTGAAACCGATGCTCGACGGAGAACACTACACACAGATAAGCCCCGACCACAAGCGCATCGTGAAGTATTCCTTCAAGACGGGCGAGGAGGCAGGCACGCTGTTCGATGTCGCCACCGCGCGCAACCACACGCTCCGCTCGTTCGACGACTATATCATGTCGCCCGACGAAAGTCTCATCCTGATTCAGACGGAGACGAAACCCATCTACCGCCGCTCGTTTACCGCCGTATATTATATATATAATGTGAAAAACCGCACGCTCACGCCGCTTTCTGAGGGAGGCCCGCAGCAGGTTCCCCTGTTTTCACCGGACAGCCACCAGATTGCATTCGTGCGAAACAACAATATCTTCCTGGTGAAACTGCTTTTTGGAAACAGCGAATCGCAGATAACAAAGGACGGGGAGTACAACAAGGTGCTGAACGGAATCCCCGACTGGGTATATGAAGAGGAATTCGGGTTTAGCCGCGCATTCGATTTCAGTGCCGACAGCCGCATGATTGCCTACATCCGCTTCGACGAAAGCCAGGTGCCGATGTTCTCCTTCCCCGAATACAAGGGAATGTTTCCTGCACAAGAGGAATATGCCGGATATCCCGGAGCCTACACCTACAAATATCCCAAGGCAGGCGAGGACAACTCTCGGGTGAGCGTGCATACGTTCGACATCAAGAGCCGCGTCACTCGCAAGATGAATCTGGAAATGGACTCCGACGGATACATCCCGCGCATCAAGTTCACTTCCGACCCTGAAAAGCTCGCCATCATGACGCTCAACCGCCACCAGAGCCGTTTCGACATCTACATGGCCAATCCGCGCAGCGCTGTCTGCAAGGCCATCATCCGCGACGAGTCGGAGCAATACATCAAGGAGCCGGCTTATGCCGACATCGCCTTCTATCCCGAAAACATCGTGCTGATGAGCGAACGCGACGGATACAACCATCTGTATCTCTACACCATCGGGGGAAATCTGGTGAAACAGATTACGAAAGGAGAATTTGAGGTGAAGGAGTTCTTGGGATGGGACCAGAAAGCAAACGTATTCTATTATACGAGCAACGAAGAGAGTCCGCTCCGCACAGCCGTATACCGCACGGACGCGAAAGGCAAGACGACGAAGCTCTCTACCCGCACGGGGACGAACAGCGCCCTGTTCAGCAAAAACTTCGCCTACTACATCAACACATTTTCAAGCAAAGACACCCCCACGCTCATCACGCTGAACAACAACCGGGGAAAGGAACTCGCCACGCTGATGGACAACGCCGAGCTGAAGTCGGAACTGGCAACGCTGAACATGCCGCAAAAGGAATTCTTCACCTTCAAGACCTCCAGCGGCGTAGAACTGAACGGATGGATGATGAAGCCTGCCGACTTCGACCCGAACAAGAAGTATCCCGTCATCATGCACCAGTACAGCGGACCGGGGTCGCAGCAGGTACTCGACCGGTGGGGTATCGGCAGCTTCAGCGACGGGGGCATGTTTGAAGCTTACATGTGCGACAAGGGCTATATCATGGTGTGCGTGGACGGACGCGGGACAGGCGGACGGGGAGCTGCCTTCGAGAAATGCACCTACCTCTTCTTGGGTGTAAAGGAAGCGCAAGACCAGGCCGAAACCGCCCGCTATCTGGGCACACTGCCTTACGTAGACGGCAGCCGCATCGGGATATGGGGATGGAGCTTCGGAGGATACACCACGCTGATGTCGATGAGCGAAGGCTCGGGAGCATTCAAGGCGGGAGTAGCCGTAGCCGCACCTACCGACTGGCGCTTCTACGACACTGTCTATACCGAACGATTCATGCGCACGCCCAAGGAAAACGGCGAAGGCTATGATGCAGGCTCGCCCATCAAGCAGGCATCCAAGCTGCAGGGCAAGCTGCTGCTCATCCACGGCACGGCAGACGACAACGTGCACTACCAGAACTGCGCCGAATACAGCGAGGCACTCGTGCAGGCAGGCAAGCAGTTTGACATGCAGGTCTATACCAACCGCAACCACGGCATATCGGGAGGCAACACCCGAAACCACCTGATGAACCGTGTGGCCGACTTCTTTATCGAGAACCTTTAACATCAGTGAACAAACAACGGCTGACGGCGGACTCATGCCGTCAGCCGCCAACGGTCAAATCTTTTTCTATGGAACACGTAAAAAAGCCCGAGTGGCTGAAAATCAATATCGGAACCAATCCTCGGTATACCGAAACCAAACGCATCGTAGACACACACAAGCTCCACACCATCTGTAGCAGCGGACGCTGCCCGAATCTGGGCGAATGTTGGGGAAAAGGCACCGCCACCTTCATGATAGGCGGAGCCGTCTGCACGCGGGCCTGCAAATTCTGCAACACACAGACGGGCAAACCCCTGCCTCTTGATCCGGAAGAGCCCCGGCGTGTAGCCGAATCGGTGCGCCTGATGAAGCTCAGCCACGCCGTCATCACCTCGGTCGACCGTGACGACCTGCCCGACCTGGGAGCGGCACACTGGGCGGCCACACTTTCCGCCATCCGCGAGATGAACCCCGATACCACCGTCGAAGCACTCATCCCCGACTTTCAGGGGCGGGAGGAACTGATTGCACAAGTCATCCGCACGCACCCCGACATCCTTTCGCACAACATGGAGACGGTGCGCCGCATCACACCGCTAGTGCGCAGCGTGGCCCGCTATGAAAGCAGCCTGAAGGTAATCCGCCAAATAGCCGAAAGCGGCATCACAGCCAAATCGGGCATCATGGTAGGACTGGGTGAAACACCCGGGGAAGTGGAGGAAACCATGGACGACCTGCTGGCATGCGGCTGCCGGATACTCACCATCGGGCAGTATCTCCAGCCAAGCCGCCGGCATTACCCCGTGCACGAATACGTAACGCCCGAACAGTTCAGGCTGTACAAAGAGACCGGAGAGCGGAAAGGGTTCGCCAAAGTGGAAAGCGGGCCGCTGGTGCGCTCTTCCTACCATGCGGAAAAACACTTGCTGAAGTGAACAATCTGCCGCCCGTGATTGTTGGGAATATATACCCTAAAGTCTATATCCGATGAGAGTATTATTGAATCATAAAGACAAGATTGTATCTTTCGGACTGCTGCCGACCATCATCACCCTATGCGGCCTGTACTTCTTTCCCACCACCCTGATGCTGGGCATCGGATTCTCCGTCAGCGTGGTGGCACTGCTGTACGACATCTTCCGGCTCAGAAGCCTGAACTTCTTTCTGCTGCAAGGATTCGCTGCCATCGGGGTATGCTTCTTCCTGCGGCTGTCTACGGGCTACGACTACCTCCCGCCGAAAAGCATCACCCCCACCCTGGAGTTCATGCTGCTGACCGGAGCCTTCATCCACGCCACATCGCCCGAAATCTACCAAAACTTCCTGAAAAGGCTGCGGCTGAGCACCAACTTCACCTATACGCTCGAAGCCAAAATCATCGTCATACTCTCCTCACTCCATCTGCTCGTCCTGCTTTTCCTGAAATACGGCCCCCTGCCCGTCTCCCCCCACACCTTTTTCTACATCGCCTATCTTCCTCCTTCCGCCATCTACATACTCTGTCTGGCCATAAATGCCGCCGGCATACGCCTGGCTGCCAGGGAAGACGGTGCACACTGCCTGCTGCGCATCGCTCCGGTATGCAGGAAACAGATTTACCTCACACCTCACAACGACTCGAAAAGCGTATGGGATTTGCCTGTAGAAGCGTTTTTCGACGGCCCGGTGCACAAGGCCGAACAATATGCCGCCCGTCTGGTACAGCGGTATTTCACACCCCGGTCGGCCCATCCCATCCTGCCGAGACTGCTGCTGAAATACAGACTCATGCAGGGACGAGCCTGCATGAAGCAGGTAAGGCTCTACATCTTCCCCCTGCACCATGAAAGCGAGTTTTCCGCATCCGGAGGACGATTCTTCTCCTTCGACGAAATCGGGCAGGCCCCCGAACGTTTCGGACAGATGCTGAAAAAAGAGCTGGGGGCCCTCCAGATGGCAGCTGAGGTATGGAACGAATTCGACTGAAGACAACGACAAGCCATGATACGAAACGTAAGAAAAGAAGACATTGCCGCCATAGCGGCCATATACAACCGATACATCGCCGACACCTGCATCACGTTCGAGACGGAACCGGTATCGGATGAAGAAATGGGAAGGCGCATCCGGTCGTTCACCGGAAAGGGCTATCCCTGCCTGGTATGCGAAGAGGGCGGCAGGGTAGCGGGATACTGCTACGCACACGCCTGGAAAGAAAAACAGGCTTACAGCCGCACGGCCGAAACCACGGTCTACCTGCACCCCGACTGCAAGGGCAGAGGTCTGGGCAAAGAGCTGATGAAGACGCTTGTAGACGCTTGCCGACAGAGCGGGCTGCATGTACTGATAGCCTGCATCACCGTACCCAACGAGGCGAGTGTGAGGCTGCACGAGTCACTGGGATTCCGACAGGTGTCACGTTTCAATGAGGTGGGACAGAAATTCGGCCGGTGGCTGGATGTGTACGACTTCCAGCTGACATTGTAGCCTCGTTCCCCCGCTCACTTGTAGAGCAGAAAGATGCAGGGAATCTTGTTGAGGTCGGGCAGATTCCCCTTCCATTCCCTGACCGTGCGGGTACGGATGTATTCTCCCTCACAGGTAATGTTTGCCGCCACACAAAGCCGCGTCTGCGGACGGCATGTGCGGAGAATCTCCTCCATCATCTTGTTGTTGCGGTAAGGCGTCTCGATGAAGAGCTGGGTCTGGTGTTCGGCATAGATGCGCGCCTCCAGCTCCTTCAGCCTGCGGGTACGTTCCGCCGGTTCGATGGGCAGATAGCCGTGAAAGGCGAAGCTCTGTCCGTTGAATCCCGAGGCCATGACCGACAGGATGATGGACGACGGCCCCACCAACGGCACCACCTTCAGCCCCCTGCGCTGGGCTATGGCCACCACATCCGCTCCCGGGTCGGCCACGGCAGGACATCCCGCTTCCGAAATCACCCCCATCGCACAGCCTTCCTCTAAAGGCTTCAGATAGCCCGACACCTCTTCGGGCGAAGTGTGCTTGTTCAGCGGATAGAAGGTCAGCGCGTCGATGTCGGTCGCTCCGTTCACCTTCTTCAGGAAACGGCGCGCCGAGCGCACGTCTTCCACGATAAAATGGCGGATGCCGCCGATGACTTCGCGGTTGTAGGCAGGCAGCACTTTCTCTACCGGCGTGTCGCCCAATGTGACAGGTATCAAATATAACGCTGTGTCCATGTCCATCTCTTGCATTCCTTTCTGATGACAACGGAGCCTGCCTCCGCGCGGCACAGTTCCGCATCGGCAGGCAGGCTCCGGGGCTTGTCTTTCTTATCCGTAAATGATGTTTCCGTTTTCGTCCTTGTATTCGTCCAGTCCCTTCTCGTAGGTGGCCATCGCGCGCAGACTCATGCCCACGCTAGAGAATCCTCCGTCGTGGAAAAGGTTCTGCATCGTCACCTTGCGGGTAAGGTCAGAGAACATCACGATGCAGTAGTCGGCACATTCGGCAGCCGAGGCGTTGCCGAGCGGAGACATGCGGTTGGCAAAGTCGAACAACTTGTCCATCCCCTTCACGCCCGAACCGGCTGTAGTCATCGTGGGCGACTGCGAGATGGTGTTGATGCGCACGTGGTGCTCGCGTCCGTAGATGTAGCCGAAACTGCGTGCAATCGATTCCAGCAGCGCCTTGGCGTCAGCCATGTCATTGTATCCGTAGAAAGTGCGCTGTGCGGCCACATAGCTCAGAGCCACGATGGAGCCGTATTCGCTGATGGCATCCAGCTTCTTGGCCGACTGTATCATCTTGTGGAACGACACGGCCGAGATGTCCAGTGTCTTTTCCAGCATATCATAGTCCAGATTGTCGTAAGTGCGTTTCTTGCGCACATTGGGAGACATGCCGATAGAGTGCAGCACGAAGTCAATCTTTCCGCCCAGCACCTCCATCGAACGCTTGAACACGTTTTCCAAATCCTCCACACAAGTAGCATCGGCCGGGATGACCTCACAGTTCAGCTTCTCGGCCAAGGCAGACACCTCGCCCATGCGCACGGCTACCGGAGTGTTTGACAGCGTGATGGTCGCTCCCTCCTCCACCGCTCTTTCAGCTACCTTCCAGGCGATGGACTGTTCGTTCAACGCTCCGAAAACAATACCTCTCTTTCCTTTCAACAAATTGTAACTCATACCTTATATTATTATAATTCGGGGACAAAGATAATACTTTTTATCTTGGCAGCCAAGAATACAGGCGAATACTCCCAAAAACAGAAGGCCCTCTCTTCACAGAGAAGGCCCCCCAACAAAGTTAAACTTTAAGAGAGTGAAATGAATTTATGTCAGTCATTGTCTGCCACATCCCACCATACACGGGTTTCGAAGCTGTCTGCGCCCTGAGCCGCAATGGCCGCCTCATAATTGGCCATGTTCGTGCTGTAGTCGTCGGGATAATAGATGCGGCGGTAAGGGATGTGCGAGATGCTTGCCGACACTCCCGGATAGATTTTCGGCACGTTCAGGCGCCGCCAGTCCGACCATGCCTCCACGCCGTCCTGCATGAAGTTGGCCAGCCAGCGCTGCATGGCAATCTTCTCTATCTTCTCTTGGTCTGAACCCGTAAAGGCTATCTCCGGCTGGGCGTAGTAGGGAGCAAAATCGCTGTCGTCAATCACATCGCTGTACTGCCCGAACGAAGCCTGAATGCCCTGCCGGTAGAAGTTCTCGGCCTGGCTCGCGTCAATCCATCCGCGCACGGCGGCCTCGGCCTGTATCAGCAGGATGTGTGAAGGCGAGATGATGGTAATCGGCGTGTTCTGTGCCTCATAATAGCGCGGGTCGAACACGGCACAATCCTGATAGTTCGAGATGTCAGACTGCAGGATGCCGAAGGGAACGCCCTCATACTGCCCCTCGCTGTTGGGGTCGGCATAAGCCTCCAGGCGCGGGTCGTTATAGGCAATCAGCTGGTCAAGGATGGTCTTCGATGGCGCAAAGTCTCTGCGCGCGCCCACTATCATATTGTCATACAGCGGGTTCTGGTTTGTCTCTTCGTTCACAAAGTTATAGACCAGCGCATCCTCGTTGTCGGTCATTCCGCCATCGGCATACGCGCGGGCGAAGCGTTCCTGTCCCGTCTGCGGGGCCACATCAGAAAGCTTGATGGCCATCATCATGCGGAGCGAGGCATTGAGCTTCTTCCACTTGGCGATGTCGCCGCCGTAAAGGATGTCGTAAGTAGTGTTGAAGTCGCCCCCGTCTTCAAACTGGGCATAGGCTTCGGTCAGTTCCTTGTCAAGGTCGGTATAGATTTCTTCCTGCGTGTCATACTTCGGGGTAAAGTTTCCCTCCTCTCCCAGCAACGCTTCCGAATAGGGTATCATGCCCAGCACATCCGTCAGGTGCATGAAGTAGTAGGCACGCAGCGTGCGGGCCACGGCTATCTGGTTGTTGTTGCTGCCGAGCTGCAGCACATAGCTTTCGTTCATCGTCGCCTCGTCGGTGTTCAGCGTGATGATTTCTTTCAGGTTCTGCAAGATGCGGTAATAATAGGCACGTGTGTCAAAATCCTGAAGCGCAAAGTTCGAATACTGGATGTTCTGGCGTTCGGACAGGTATTGCGGGAACAGCTGCGTCCAGGGGTTATAGTTATCGTTATAGGCAAACGTATACACATCCATGCAGGCACGCGTGAAGAGGAAGCGGGTCTCGGGTGAAGACGGGTTGTTGGGGTCGACCGTCAAGTCTCCAAAATCACCGCAGCCGCTCATTCCCACCAGTGCAGCAAAGGCCCAAGCCAATAATTTTATCTTTTTCATAATCGTCAGAATGCTTTTTAAGTTAGAATGTCAGATTTACAGTAAAACCATAAGAGCGCACGGATGCAGCCTGGCCGCCTTCGATATAGCCTTCGGTGGCAGCTCCCATTTCAGACGGGTCGATGTTCGGCACGGCCGAATAAATCAGCCACGGGTTCTGGGCCACAAACGAGATGCTCGCACGCTTCACGCCCCAGTTCAGGCGGCGCAGGAACGATTCGGGCACGGTATAGCCTATGCTCACCTCGCGCAGCTTCACATAGCTTGCGTCGTATACATAGTCTTCCCACAACACAGACTTGTAGCTCTGGTAGAAGGTCTGGGCATCCATATAGGTGGTCACCGGCGAATAGGTTCCGTCTCCGTTGTCCACCACACCGTCCAGACGGACACCTCCGCCGTTCTCCACACTGTTGCGGATAGGGTTCCCCTTGTCGTTCAGTCCGGTGGTAGAGGTCAGCAGACCGGAGGCCTCGCCAAACATGTTGGTGGCCGAAGCCATCGTGCCGCCCACCTGGAAGTCGAGCGAAGCGCCCAGCGTAAAGCCCTTGTAGCGCAGGGTAGTCGAGAATCCTCCCGTCAGGTCAGGCTGGATGTTGCCCAGCTCCTCTTGTGCGGAAGTATCCATCAGAGGCACATAGTCGCCGGCGGAGTTCTGCCCGAAAAGCAGGTTGCCCTGCGGGTCTCTCTGCCATGCCGAGCCGCGGATTACGCCGATAGGCTTGCCCACCTCGGCATAAGAGTAGACGCGTGAGCTCCACGACATCCAGTAGAGCTGATAAGCATCTTGATCGTCCACCAGTTCCTCCAGCGTGTTGCGGTTGTGCGATACGTTAGCGTTCACTTCCCACGACCAGTCTTTCGTGCGGATAATCTCACCTCCCAAGGATACCTCGATACCACGGTTGCGAATCAGTCCGGCATTCATCTTGCGGGTGGTATAGCCACTTGCCGGCGTAGTGTTCATGTTCACAATCTGGTTTTTCGAGTCACGGTTGTAGAAGTTGATGTCTCCCCAGAAGCGGTTGTTGAACATGCGGAACTCGGTTCCTATTTCATAAGATGTGGAGATGGTAGGCTTGATGTACGGGTCGCGCAGGTTCGGATTCGTCCACATGGTAGAGAGTCCGTTATATTTTACCACATTACCATCACTGTCGCGGATAGAGTAGATGTTGTATACGTTATAGGGGTCCATCGTCGAACCGACCTGAGCCACAGACGCTCTCAGCTTCCAGAAGTTCAGCCAGTCGGCATTCTTGAACCAGTTGCTGGCAATGGCCGCTACCGAAACACCGCCATACAGATAGCTGTTGTTGTCCGGGTGGAGGGTAGAACTCCAGTCGTTACGCAGCGACAGGTCTACATAATAGGTGTCGTCCCATCCGGCAGTCACCGTTCCGTAGATGCTCCGCTCGTGAATCTGCTCCTTGTTGTTGCTTCCTCCGGCATCGCCCATAGAGCCTCCAAGGCTTTCAAATCCGTTCATGATAAGTCCGTTTCGCGTAAATCCGGACAGCTCGTCGAGGTTGGTCTGCCTGTCTTCGAGGAAGAATGCGGCGTCCACGCTCAGCTTTTCGTCCACGAAATGGTCTCCCCACGTGATTCGTCCCTGAGTCTGGATGTCAGAGAAGGAGTTCTGGTCCTGCTGATAGCTTGAAGTCTGACCGAATATGCCGTTGGGCACGGTCTGCTCGCTCTTTTCGCTGCGGATGTTTCCGTTTACGCGGAGTCCTACCTTCAGGTTCTTCCAGAGCGTCAGTTCCGCATCGCCACTGAACAGGTTCCACTGGTAGATGTCGGTAGTGTTGATTTCATTGAATATGGCATACGGATTGTCGTGAAAGGCAGCATCCAGACTAGTCGGGTCTGAATCACGGCTCACGATATTCCAGTATATGTGGCTTCCGTCCGCACGCATGTAGTTCTTGTAGTCGTTCAGGTTGACATTGGTGTGTCCCCACTGCTGGTAAGAGTAGAGCGCGTTTCCCAATTCGGCATACCCTTCAACGGCCGCATTGTGGTTTTTGCGGTAGGTATACTTGTAGTCTACCGAAATCTTCAGTCGCTCGATGGGCTTGAACTGCACCCTGGCCGACAGGTAGCGGCGCGCCGCGTCACTGTTGGGGGTGATACCCTGACGGGATACGTTGGAGAACGACACGCGGGTGGAGAAGTTTCTGCCCGAGCGTGAGAACGCCACATTCGTGGTATTGGTGAAGCCTGTCTCAAACAAATCGCTCAGCTTCATCTGCGGACTCCAGGAAGTGGTCTGCCCGAAGCGCGGGTCGTCCGGGTCCCAGGCATAGGCCGGCAGATACTGCTGACCGTTGAATGCCGGCCCCCAGCTGGCATCGTTGTTGTAATCATAATATGCCTTTCCGTCGAGAGCCTGCAGATAGGAGGGATGCTTGCTTGCATCGTAGTGGAACACCGGAAGCTCGGCCTCCGCGCCCAGGTATCCGCCTCCGTACTGGTTCTGCATGTCGTAGTGGTCATACATCTTTTCCCATGCAAACGTATGGCTCACATTGATTTCCGTATGCAGAACACCGGCCGCCCCGCCACCCTTGGTGGTGATGATGACCGCTCCGTTACCGCCCCGCGAACCGTAGAGCGCCGTAGCGGCAGGGCCTTTCAGCACATTGACCGACTCCACATCGTCCATATTGATAGAGTTCGCATCTTCAGAAATGATGCCGTCGATTACATAAATCGGTTCCACACCGCCCGCTTCGGTCAGCGAGGAGGTACCGCGCAAAACCACACGGCCTCCGTCGAAGGTCGCACCCGAAGAGCCCAGAAAGCGCACGCCCGAAACCTTTCCGGCCAAAGCGTTGTTCAGGTCGGTCTGCCGGGCAATGGTCAAGTCTTCAGCATCAACCTTTTGAGTGGAATATCCCAACGACTTCTCCTGACGGGTAAGCCCCTGAGCCGTGACCACCACTTCGTCCAGCACCTCCGCATCCGAGTCGAGCACAATCTGCATCACACCCGAAGCAATCTCCACTTCCTTCGTTCTCAGTCCGACAAACGAGACGGTCAAGGTCTCGGCAGACGAGGGCACGCCCTGAATCTCGAAATTACCGTTTATGTCGGTAATCGAACCCATCGTCGTACCGCTCACCCAGACGGATGCACCCACCACGGGAAGCCCGTCTTCCGAGGAAGTCACCACTCCCTTCACAGTTCTCCCTTGAGACCATACAATGCCTATCCCTATCAAGAGGAAAGACAACATCAGTAAAACTTTTCTTTTCATAAACCTCTCTTATATTAATTAAACACTAATAGCCTGATTTGAGTTCCCGAAGGACTTTTCTATTAACAAGTCCCCAAAAATACAAATAAATATAAATATCAAGCAATATTTTCGTGATGAAAAATCAGTTTTATATTCAATAACATAATAAATTGACGGAAAAACATTTTGTAAAACATATACATGAACATTTTTAAGCCTTAAAAATCGATTTTTTGTTATTTTTCTGGTCTTTCCCTTCATTTTTCATAAAACGACCGATAGTAACCTGTCGGGAGTTTTTGCTTTCAATTTGACATTCCGTCTGTCCCGTTCCTTCAAGTCCTTCGGGAACTTAGCGGATTTTCGGTCGGCAGCATCCCCTCCCGTCTGCAGCGGAACATTCAGAGCAAAGAGGGGGGGCAGATAGGGGCAGATTATTTCCCGTTTCTATAACTTTCGCAAAACATTAAAAAAGGCCAGGGGTATACCTGGGGGTTTTATATATAAAATAATATTTTAAGAAAATCCCGAAAAATCTGCCCCTATCTGCCCCCTGCACACAAGAATCACGGGCCGCTCTTTCATTCAGCGACAAGGCATATCCAGAATTTTGATTTAAAAGCACGAAAAAACAATGCGGATTTTATGACAGATACGCACCATATCCATATTGACAAGCCTCATTTGCTTACAAAAAGACAAACCTCCTGAATCCGGCAAGACCAACCCTGCAAATCCAAGAAGGAAAAAACCGGAAAAGCCTTGGCCGAACCCCAAGAAATGCTATATTTGTATTCGGAATCTTTTTAAAACGACATGCTTATGAAAAACCTTCGTCTCACACTGCTCGCCCTGGCAGCCTTCCTCTTTTTCGGAGCGGCACAAAGGCTCGCGGCAGTAAACCCTTTCCTCCCGCTGTGGGAGTACATCCCCGACGGGGAACCCTACGTGTTTGAAGACCCTGACCGCCCGGGACACTACCGCGTGTATGTATACGGTTCGCACGACTCGATGAAGACCGAGTATTGCGGACGCGAACAGGTGGTATGGTCGGCACCGGTAGAGAACCTCAACGACTGGCGGTACGGCGGAATCATCTTCGAATCGAAGACCGGAGCCGACGGCAGGCCGCTCAACGAGGGAGGCATCGGCGACATTCTCTACGCCCCCGACATCGTGGAGGTGAAGGGAAAAGACGGGAAGAAGACCTACTACCTCTTCCCCAACAACCAGAGCGAAGGGCGCAAGAACATGGTGGCCCGCGCCGACCGCCCCGACGGGCCTTTTACCGCCTGCAACTGGAGCAAGGATGACCCCACGCGCACGGAAGGCGTGCTGGACTTCGACCCTGCGGTGCTGGTGGACGACGACGGACGGGTGTACGGCTACTGGGGCATCAACGGCTCGTGGGCCGCAGAGCTCGACCCGCAGACGATGGCCACCGTCAAGCCCGGCACCGAAGTGGTGAAGGACATGATTCCAAGCTGCCGCCAGGAGGGCGTATTCCGCTTCTTCGAAGCATCCTCCATCCGCAAGATAAAAGACAAGTATGTGTTCATCTACAGCCGATGGACGGCTGAAAACGAGTTCGGACTGCCTGGCAGCAACTATACCCTGGCATACGCCTACAGCGACCGGCCGCTCGGCCCCTTCACCTACGGAGGAACCATCATCGACGGACGCGGGCGCGGGGCGGACATCAACGGGCGGCCCGTCGCCACGGCCACCCCGCGTGGAAACACGCACGGCAGCATCGTGGTGGTGAACGGGCAATGGTATGTGGTATATCACCGCCAGACGGGCCTGAACGAGTTCGCGCGCCAGGCCATGGCCGCTCCCATCGAAGTGAAGGTGACCGAAGGGCCCGGCGGACGGGTAGAGATTTCGGAAGCCGAATATACTTCCGAGGGATTCGAGACGCAGGGACTTGACCCTTACCGCCGCTACTCTGCCGGAATAGCCTGCCATTACACAGGGCCGCGCCCCGCCACGGGCGAATGGCCAAACTTCGTGTTCAGCGGCTCATACGTGCAACCTTCCTACGGCGATGCGACCAACCTCGACTGTCCCTACGACCTGAGCGTAAACCGCAATGCGGTGGTCAACAATACCGCCGGTTCCATCGTGGGCTACAAATACTTCAACCTCGACCGCCTCGACCGCACGCGTCCGCTCGACCTCATCCTGAAGCTCAAGCCCTTGGGAGTGGAAGGAACGATAACGGTCATGATGGACAGTCCCTGGGAAACAAACGGCGGCGTAAGGCTGGGCACCCTGACTCTCCGTGCCGACACTCCGCAGACACCTGCCGACCTGCGCACGGATGTATCGCGTCTGTGCAGCTACGGCGACAAGCATGCCATTTATCTGGTATTCGACTCACCCACAGCAGACCGCTCTCTGTGCGAGCTGATTGAACTGGAGTTTGAAAGCCGGTAAAAGTCATACAGACCAAAGTCCTGCACATCATGCACCGGACTCCTCCTCCTGCGACAAGACATCCGGGACACTTTTTCAGGTAATTTCTTAAAATATTATTTTAAAAATAAAAAGGCCAGGCATACTCCTGGCCTTTATTTTATTTTGCGAAAATTATAGAAACGGCAAAAAAGCGCCCCGAAATGCCCCCGTTCAAATATGACTTCCGACATACGGACATACATTTATATATAAATAACAAGAAAGAAAGGTAAGGCACAATTTCCCGAAAAGCCAAAACTGTATGCCGAAACATTAGGGAGGAAAACAAATAAACGCTATATTTGGAGGAACAAAGACTCAACTATATGGACGGAATAATGTGGGGCAACGTGATTGCCGGACTGCTCTATACGGTCTACCTTGCCGTAGTGGTCGCCACCATCTTCATCGTGATTTTCGACAACCGCAATCCGGTAAAGACGATGGCATGGATTCTCGTGCTGTTCTTTCTGCCCGTGGCAGGACTGCTGCTCTACATCTTTTTCGGGCGCGACACGCGCAAAGAGCGCCTCATCAGCCGGAAGGGATACGCCCGTCTGGCCAAAAGGCCGATGGAAGAATATCAGGCGCAGGCGGAGGTAGCCGTAGAGGCGGGACAGAAGCATCTCGCCACCTTCTTCCGGCGGGTAAACAACGCACTTACCTTCGGCGGAAACGGTGTGGAGTTTTACACCAACGGCTATGCCATGGTGCAGTCGCTGCTGCGTGAGATAGCCCGCGCACGCAAATTCATCCACATGGAGTATTATATCTTTGAAGACGATGCGATAGGCCGGCTGGTGCGCGACGCACTGATAGACAAGGCGCGCGAGGGAGTCCGCATCCGCGTGCTCTACGACGATGTGGGCTGCTGGAAGGTAGACCACGATTTCTACGAACAGATGCTGTGCGAGGGCATCGAGGTGCAGAGTTTCCTCAAAGTGCGCTTCCCGCGGTTTACAAGCAAGGTAAACTACCGCAACCACCGCAAGCTGACCATCATCGACGGGCATACGGGATTCATCGGCGGCATGAACATCGCCGAGCGGTATGTGAAAGGGCTGCCGTGGGGGCCGTGGCGCGACACACAGGCGAAGATTACCGGAAAGGCCGTGTACGGGCTTCAGACGGCTTTTCTCACCGACTGGTATGCCGTAGACCGCTCGCTCATCACCTCGGCCGAATATTTCCCGAAGATAAAGGAACGCCAGGGCGACACCGTGGCGCAGATTGTCACCTCCGACCCCGTGGGGCAGTGGCACGACATCATGCAGGGACTCATGATGGCCGTCTGTTCGGCTCGGCGGTATCTCTACATCCAAACTCCCTACTTCCTGCCCGACGAGCAGATAAAGACCGCCCTCCAGACAGCGGCTCTGGCAGGCACCGACGTGCGCATCATGCTGCCCAAGCGGGCCGACACATGGCTCATCCACAAGGCCTCGCTCTCTTACCTCAGCGAAATGATGTGTGCGGGGGTCAAGATTTATCTCTACCGCAAGGGATTCATCCATGCAAAGATGATGGTATATGACGACGAAGTGGCCACCGTAGGCTCCACCAACATGGACTTCCGCAGCTTTGAGCACAACTTCGAGGCGAACGCTTTCTTTTACGACCGCCAGACGGCACTCACGCTGAAGACCGTGTTTCTCGACGACCAGCGCAACTGCCTGCTGCTCTCACCCAAGATATGGGAACGCCGCTCATGGCGGAACAAGGCTACAGAGTCGGTTGTCCGTCTGCTTGCTCCTCTGCTCTGAAAAAGGAGAAGTTCACGCTGCCGTAATGCCTGTGCTCCACAAAGTGCGGATGCTCCGCAAAGTTCAGGTCTTTGCCATGCTCCAGCACGAAGAGTCCGCCGGGCTTCAGCAGACGGCAGGCAAACACCCGGTCGGGAATGGTGGGAAGCTCCTTGAGCGCATAGGGAGGGTCGGCAAAGATGAAGTCGAACCGTTCGCGGCACCGTTCCATGTAGCGGAACACATCGGCACGCAGAGGCATGCAGCGGTCGGTCTTCACCTCGCGCATCACCTTCACGATGAAGGCATGATGCTGCGAATCCTTCTCTACCGCCACCACACGGTCGCATCCGCGCGACACCAGTTCGATGCTGATGCTTCCCGTCCCGGCAAAGAGGTCGAGCGCCGTCACGCCGTCGCCGAAGTCGAAATAGTTGCTTAACACGTTGAACAGATTTTCCTTGGCAAAATCCGTCGTGGGGCGCGCCTTGAATGTACGGGGCACATCAAAGCGGCGATGTCTGTATATTCCACTGATTACTCGCATAACATTAATGATTGCATGTCAAAGGGGATGTTGTCCGCCGCCTCCATCACTTCCACGTGGCGCACAAACTTCGCCAATCTTTCCGTGAGCCGTCCGGCGGCAGAAGCAGACATGCCTACCAGATACAGCCGGTCGTCTTCCTGACTGTATTCCAAGCTCTTCCACACGCCGAGCAGGTAAAAGCAGCAGTCATCGCCACCCGCCGTAGGATAGGTGTTGGCCAGCAGCAGACGCCCCCGGTCGAAAGCCACCACATCCGTCATTCCGGGCGTGGGATGGACAAACAGACTGCGGCATCCGCACTCGCGGCTTTTCACCGAGAAATATTCCATCAGGGGACTGACCGTGGCGAAAAAGCGCGCGTTAGGGAAGTGCTCCGACAAGAACAGGTGGCTCAGCTTGTCGATGCCGAAAAGCACCGCCGCCCCGCTCCTTCCCAGCACATTGCAGAGCACCACCTCGTTGCTGCGCCGGGGCAGGTTCTGGTAAAAGACCTTTTCGGCCAGACTGTCTTCATACATATCGAGCGGCATCACCGTATAGCGGTCGGTGTGCATCAGCACGTTCACCTGGCGGTAGGCATGGCCAAGCTCGCCGGTCTGTGCCAGAAACTGCTTGAGATTGGCGGCAAGCGAATGCTGCACGTTCACCTCGAAAGAGCCTCCCGCCACCTCTCCCCCATCCCCGGAAGAGCCGCCGACAGAAAAAGAAAATCCATCCGTACTCAGACGGATGGATAATGTATAGTGTTTTGCTGATTCCGCAAAATCAATCAAAGCTGTCATATAACACCCACAGAGTGAGAAGATTATTCCCAGTTACCTGCGTTGTTGTTCGGCTGCTCGATGTCGCCCACTTTCAGACCGCAGTATTTTCCAATCTTGCTCTGCACATCTTTCAGGTTGTTCAGTTCCTGCTCGTTCAGACCTTTCAGATATACATCATAGTCTACGTTAGCCTGGAAGAGGTTCAGCGGCATACCGCTTTCCAATGTGTCGCGACGGGCCTGCATCTGGAACTTGGCTCCACCACCGTAAGGCACGTAAGGCAGAGAGTCGGGATTGAATCCCTTTTCGAAGATGGTGTCCATTACTGCCACCCACATGGTATCACGACGGAAGTCTTTCAGACCCTGCTTTTCCACTTCACTCCAGTTACCGGTTCTCTTGGCCTTGTTGATGAGATCCATAGCCTTCTGTTCGGTCATTCCGCTGTTCAGCTGGTCATCAGTCAGAGTTCCGACCTTCATGATGAACGGCAGCTTGGCTGTCTTCACAAAAGCAATCAGCGTATCAAAGTTGTCGGTATATGCTCCGTGGTGCATCGTACGGTATTCCTGCTGCGCCTTACGGATATCAATCAGACGGGTTATGATAGCTTTCTCTCTAATCCCCTTCTCTTTTTCAAAGTTAATGGGTCCCATTATACTGCCGTAGCAAATGTAAATCAGTGCCACTACGCAGATTGCCAACACAAGATTAATAACTGTTTTCATGATAATATTATTTTTTTAATTTATATTCGCAGCACAAAAATAAGTATTTTACTGCAATCACCTAAGGAGTTGCACGTTTTTTTATCTACCAATTATGTTAAATAATGATTTGACGCAACAAATTAAACAAATTTTTTCTTATGCTCCAACAGAAGAACAAGAAAAAGCGATAAATTCTTTTACAAATTTTCTGCTTTCGCCCGACCCGCAGGCCGTGTTTGTGATGAGAGGGTATGCCGGAACCGGAAAAACCTCGCTCGTGGGGGCGATGGTAAAGATGCTTTCACTGCTCGAAAGGAAGTGTGTACTGCTTGCCCCCACGGGACGGGCGGCCAAGGTGTTCGCCCGCCATGCCGCCCATCCGGCCTATACCGTCCACCGGCGGATATACCGCCAACGGGCATTCGGGGCGGAAGAAAATTTCAGTCTGAGTCCCAACCTGTCCCGCCACACGCTGTTTGTCGTCGACGAGGCTTCGATGATTTCAAACAGCGGACTGGCGGGGAGCTTTTTCGGAAGCGGGCGGCTGCTCGACGACCTCATAGAATATGTATACGGCGGCGAGGGGTGCCGTCTGGTACTTGTGGGCGACACGGCGCAGCTGCCTCCCGTGGGCGAGGAAAAGAGTCCGGCGCTCTCACCCGAAGTGCTGGAAGGATACGGACTGCATGTCACCGCCTGTGAGCTGACCCAAGTGGTGCGGCAGAGCGGCAGGCAGGGCATTCTGTCCAACGCCACCCTGCTGCGCCGGCACATTGCGGGCGGCCGCTTCGGCTCGCTGCCCGTCCTGAGCGTGGGGAAATTTCCGGATGTCAGGCTCATCTCCGGCAGCGAACTGGCCGAAACGCTGAGTGGATGCTACGACCGTGCGGGGACAGACGAAACCATCGTAATCTGCCGCTCAAACCGCCGAGCGAACCTTTACAACAACGGCATCCGCAACACCATCCTCTACCGCGACGACGAGCTGTCGGCGGGCGACATGCTGATGGTAGCAAAAAACAACTACTTTTGGGGAGCAGCCTGCAAGGAGCTTGACTTTATCGCCAACGGCGATGTAGCCCGCGTAAGACGGGTGCGCCGCGTGAGGGAGATGTACGGCTTCCGTTTCGCAGATGTGGCGCTGTCTTTCCCCGACTACGGCGACCTGGAGATAGAGACACGCATCCTGCTCGACACGCTGCAAAGCGATGCCCCCGCACTTTCCCGCGAACAGAGCGAACAACTCTTCACCCGCGTGATGGAGGACTATGCCGACCTGTCCACCCGCCGCGAGCGGCTGAAGCGGCTAAAAGAAGACAGCTACTACAACGCACTTCAGGTGAAGTTCGCATACGCCGTGACCTGCCACAAGGCGCAGGGCGGACAGTGGCAGCATGTGTTCATCGACCAAGGATACATGACCGGCGAGTCGCTCACCCCCGACTACTTCCGCTGGCTCTATACCGCCATAACCCGAGCCACCGAAACGCTGTATCTCGTAAACTGGCCCGAGGAACAGACCGACTGTAACGAATGAAGGAGCGGTGTATGCCGCTCCTTCACTTGTCTAATATATAATATATGTGTCCGCCGTGTTCTCACTTCTTCTCGACGAGGTAAGAATAGGTTTCTTCCACATAGCCGTCGCCGTAATCGTAGCGCTCGTAGACGGTCATGCCCTTACCCTCGAAAGTGACGGTGGCAAACTCGTCGTCATACCAACTGTTGTCCCAAGAATAGTAGAACGTGCCGGCATTCTGGTCTTTCCACTTCCATGAAGAGATACCGAGCGTCCCGTCCTGATAATAAACCATATAGGTTCCCGACTTGGATATCAGCGCCTCCACAGGAAATTCATCACCGTAATCCGCGTGGCTTCCTGCCGTAAAAGTCTCGTCGTAAACCTTCTGTCCGTTTTCATACTCCACCTCTCGGATGCTCTCAATCTTCCACGTGCGGCAGATGGCGTTGGTCTTGTCGTCATCGGGCATCACCTCTGCCTTGGTCACATCCAACTCCAGCCTTCCGCCTCCCGTGGGGGTGAGATTGAAGCCGATAACCTCTTCACCGCTGCCGTAGACAATCTCCACGATGCCGAAGCCCTCCAGATTCAGCGTACCGTCGGCCTGTTGGGTATAGCGGCCGTAAATCACACCGTTATAGTCTGTGGCGCGCGATGCAGCCTCCGCCTGGCCAAATACCCCCTGAGGGACACGTTCACCGCTTCTCGCTCCCACACCGGCCAAATACGAACCTTTCTCGACAACGATGTAGTCTCCGCTCGCCCCAAGCTCGATGCTCTCATAGGGAGAGGAAGGCGTGTCGATTGTATACTTTCCGCTGATCCCCTCATACTGCGGAGTTCCCAAATCAATGTTGTCGTCATCGCCGCAGGATACCATTGCCGGAGCCGCCATCACCATGAGCAGAACAGCCCCCATCAGATTCTTCCATGTTTCCATAATACTTATAGCTTTTAAAACGTTTGCACAAATTAACCGGAAAAGCCGCAGCAGGACAAGTCAGGAAGACGGTCTATCTGGACAAGGCGGCAAGAATGCACCCCATCGAGGCAAAAAACGGACATAAGCGGGCGACATTCGTTCCGTCTTTGCCGTCTCCGCATTGCACTTACGGCAGGTTTTCGTATTTTTGCACCGTTTTTTACTAACCATAACCATTTTTTAATGAAAAAGACCATCTTATCCGTTATCTTTGCTGTTTGCCTGACGGGAATGGCAAAGGCGCAAAACATCCAATTACACTATGACCTGGGGCGTGCACTCTATAATTCGCTTGAAGGCCGGCCGTGGGTGACCACCACCGTGGAAATGTTCAAGCCCGACCGATGGGGAAGCACCTTCTTCTTCGTGGACATGGACTATACCGACAAGGGAGTGGCCTCGGCCTACTGGGAAATCGGGCGCGAATTGAACTTCTGGGGAGGCCCGTTTTCCGCGCATGTGGAATATAACGGCGGACTGAACTACATAAACAACGCGTTTCTGGGCGGAGCCACCTATACGTGGAACAGCACCGACTTCACACGCGGGTTCACGCTGAGCGCGATGTACAAGTACATCCCAAAAAACGAAAAGCCGCACAACTTCCAGATTACCGGAACGTGGCACGTGGATTTTGCCGGGGGACGGTATTCATTCAGCGGATTCGCCGACTTCTGGCGGGAGCGGCATACCGATACAGACGGCAACCGGCACGACTGGATATTCCTGTCTGAGCCGCAGCTGTGGGTGAACCTCGACAAGTTCAGACACGTAAGCGACGACCTGCATCTGAGCGTGGGTACGGAATGGGAGCTGAGCACCCACTTCGCCACCCGGAACGGATTCTACTTCATCCCCACCTTGGCCATGAAATGGACTTTCTGACCTCTCTACGCAACCTTACTAAACAAATCATACAAACATGCTTGAGAAATTATTTGGCTTCGACCCGAAGGTGACACGCGTGCGCACGGAGATAGTGGCAGGCGTCACCACCTTCCTCACCATGGCCTACATTCTGGCCGTGAACCCGAACATCCTGAGCGCAACGGGCATGGACAAGGGCGCACTCTTCACCACCACCGTACTGGCTTCGGCCTTTACCACCCTGCTGATGGCCTTTTATGCCAAGCTGCCCTTCGGACTTGCCCCCGGCATGGGGCTTAACGCCTTTTTCGCCTATACCGTGTGCCTCACGATGGGATATGACTGGCAGTTCGCCCTGACGGCGGTGCTGATTGAGGGAATCCTCTTTATCCTGCTCACCGTGACCAACCTCCGCGAAAAGATTGTCGACGCACTCCCCCTTACCCTGAAAAACGCCATCGGGGCGGGCATCGGACTGTTTATCGCCTTCATCGGCCTGCAAAACGCCGGCATCATCGTGCGCAACGACGCCACGCTCATCAGCATGGGCGACATCACTTCGGGAGCACCGCTGCTGGCCTTCGCCGGACTGCTCATCACCTCTGTGCTGCTTGTCAGACGCGTGCGGGGTGCCCTGCTGTTCGGCATCCTGCTCACCACGCTCATCGGCATTCCGATGGGAATCACCACCTTCAGCGGCATCGTGAGCGCACCGCCCTCCATCGAACCCATCTTCATGCAGTTCCAGTGGCAGCACATCTTCACCAAAGACATGGTGATTGTGGTCTTCACCTTCCTGTTTGTCGACATGTTCGATACCATCGGCACATTGGTGGGCGTGACCACACGGGCAGGCATGGTGGACAAGAACGGGAAGATTCCCCGCCTGAAACAGGCCTTTCTGGTCGATGCCGTGGGCACCACGGTAGGCTCCATGCTCGGCACGAGCACTGTCACCACCTTCGTAGAAAGCGCTTCGGGCGTGGGAGAAGGAGGACGCAGCGGACTGACGGCGTTTGTCACCTCACTCTGTTTCCTCGCGGCACTGTTTCTGGCCCCGTTCTTTCTGGCCGTTCCGGGAGCGGCCACCGCTCCGGTGCTGATACTCGTAGGGCTGATGATGATGTCGTCGGTCAAGAAAGTCGATTTGACCGACTACTCCGAGGCCATACCGGCCTTTCTGTGCATCCTCTTCATGCCGTTGGCATACAGCATCTCCGACGGCATCGTACTGGGCATGGTCAGCTATGTGCTGATAAACCTGTGCTGCAAACAGACAAGCAAGCTCACTGCGGGGATGTACATCCTTTCAGCCATCTTCATACTCAAGTTCTTCGTCTGACCGTCTGACATGCCGCCGGACAGACGGAAGAGCCCCATACAGCGAAAGCCCGCCCCGGACTCCCTGTCCGAAGGCGGGCTTTCACGCATTGTCACGCTTCCGGCTCCGTCAGTCCATTTTTATCAGTTTATAGCGCGGCACGAGCAGCTTCATGATGCACCATCCCACCAGATAGGCCACGGCACACACGCAGAAGATGATGAAATAGCCGGCCTCCTTGCCCTCGAAACTCAGGAAGGACATCTGCGTGCGGTCGGCATAGTCGAACAGGTAACCCGAACCGATGTTGATGAGAAACGCGCTGATACCTCCGGCCATGCCTCCGATACCGATGACCGTAGCCACCGCGCTTTGGGGAAACATGTCGCTGCCCACCGTATAGATATTGGCCGACCACGACTGGTGCGCCGCTCCGGCAATACCGATGATGATGATGGGAAACCAGTAGGAGTATTGTCCCAAGGGCTGCGCGAAGAGAGCAAGCAGCGGAAAGAGGGCGAAGATGAACATCGCCTTCATGCGCGCGGCATAGGGGTCGCGCCCCGTGCGGTTGATGATGATGGTGGGCAGCTTGCCCCCGTAGATGGAAAGCATGGTGATGGCGTAGAGCACGAAGATGAGCCACTGCGCCGTGGGCGTATCGGAAGCAAAGCCGTAGACATCGGATATGTATGCCGGAACCCAGAACAAGAAGAACCACCACACGCCGTCGGTCATGAACTTGCCCACGGCCACGGCCCATGTCTGGCGGTAGCCCAAGCACTGCCACAGCGAGAGTTTACGCCCCTGTGCGGAAGCGGCCTGCGCACGGTCTTCCTCACGCTCCGCATCCTGGCGGATGTAAGCCAGCTCGGCCGCGTTCACCCGACGGTTCTCGTCCGGCCGCTTATAGACGAATACCCAGAATCCCATCCACACAAATCCCAGCGCGCCGATGACGATGAAGGCCATCTCCCATCCGTTTCCCACGCCCATCTCTTTAAACAGTCCCGCCAGCGAGGGAATGGTGACCGGCGCCACAAGCGCACCCACCGTAGCTCCGGCATTGAAGATGGAAGTAGAAAAGGCACGGTCTTTCTTGGGAAAGTACTCGGCTGTCACCTTGACGGCAGCGGGGAAGTTGCCCGCCTCGCCCACGCTCAGGATGATGCGCGCCGCGATGAAGTAGTACACGCTCGTAATGGCGATGGTGGAAGTGATGGCCCCCGTAGCCGCCACCATCTCGCCCGCACTGCCCAGTCCGAGGGTCAGTTCAGTAGCCACTCCGCACAGCGCATGCAGGCACGCCCCCACCGACCACACGCCGATGGCCCACAGATAGCCCTTGCGCGTGCCCATCCAGTCCACGAATCGCCCGGCAAAGATGTTGGCCACGGCGTAGACAAGCGAGAACACGCCCGTTATCAGCCCGTAGTGCGCGTCAGTCCAATGGAACTCGGGAGCGATGAAGTCCTTCCATGTGAGCGAGAGCACCTGGCGGTCGAGGTAGTTGACCGTGGTGGCAAAGAAAAGCATGCCGCAGATAATCCAGCGGTAATTGGTCATTTTGGATTCCGATGTGTTTTTCATGGTCAATAAAACGTTTTTTAGCAGATTCAAAATCAGGTGAACCGAAGGTTCTGCCGCCAAATTTAGCGTCTTTTTTTTAATCTGCAAACGATTTCACGTTTTTTCGTTATCGCACACGATTATTATAAGAAGCCAATGTAGGGTGCGGATGGCAATGCGGAACGGCAAAACGGCGATACCGTCCGGGAAAATAAAATTTACGTACTGACAAGCTACCTATCTCACCATAACAAAACGGTCTTTATATCTTGTGAAATCAATCAGCCAATGAAAGATAATGAAGAAATGGATGTATTTGCTGATGGCGGACAACGATATTATTTCATAACAACCTGATATTATACATCTTATTACAATGCAACAAAGACATACTCATAAATTAGCGCCTTTTCATATATCTCTACTCTTTACAGGTGAACCGCTGAACACACCACTCATGTGCATTGCACCGAGAGCAATGTCTATATTCTTTATTTCTTCGGCGGACAGCTGGATGTCCTCTGCTCCGATGTTTTCCTTCAGCCGGCACAATTTGCGGGTGCCGGGAATGGGGACTATCCAGGGTTTCTTGCACAACATCCAGGCGAGGGAGATTTGAGCGGGAGTAGCGTGTTTCTGCTCAGCCAGCTCATCAAGGAGAGCAAACAACGCCTTGTTCTGCCCGAAACTTTTCTTTTGGAATTGGGGCATGGCAGCGCGATAATCATCGGCCGCATCGAAACGGTCGTTTTCCGTATAATACCGGGAGAGCAGGCCGTTGGCAAGCGGGGAAAATGCCACGAAGCCGATGCCCAGTTCTTCGAGCACGGGAAAAAGAGACTCGTTCCACCGCGCCATCATCGAATAGCGGTTCTGTATGGCGGTCACGGGACATACGCTGTGCGCCCGGCGCAGATAGTCCACGCTTGCTTCCGAGAGGCCCCAATGGAGAATCTTGCCCTCTTTAATCAGGTCGGCCATCACGGACGCCACTGTTTCCGGTTCCACATGCGGGTCGGTGCGGTGCTGGTAATAGAGGTCGATGCGGTCGGTCTGCAACCTTTGCAGGGAGCCCTCGACCGAACGGCGTATCGTTTCGGGACGCGAGTCCGTGATGACGGCATGTGTGCCGGGAGCAGCCAAGTTCTCGAACGAAATGCCGAATTTGGTTGCCAAGACTATCCTGTTTCGGAATGGTTTCAGGGCTTCTCCCAACAGTTCCTCGTTATCATGGGGATGGGCGACGGTGCCGTATGACTCGGCCGTATCGAAAAAAGTGTAGCCCATATCCACCGCATCGGCAAGCAGTTCGGTCATTTCCCGCCTGTCTGCCGGTGCGCCGTAAGCGTGGCTCATGCCCATGCAGCCCAATCCTATGGCGGACACTCTCAGTCCGCTCAGTCCTAATGTCCTGTAGTTCATATTTTGATTTTTCATACTGCCACAAAAGTATAGCGGCTGGGAGAAAGTATCATTACAAGAATTACGGTAGGACATGTCTATATTTCCTTTTTTAGCCCAACAAAAGCAAAAAAGGCAAGTCTTTCAGAATGATTTAAAGGAGTTATCAGCTTGAAATATGTATATTTGCAGAAGGAATAAAAAGTGAAGACATGACAGAAAGGGAAAATATTATCATAAAGGATACCCTTGACGGACTGGGTACGGACGCTTACAGCGATTATCTGGCCCATGCCCTTTGTCTGGCAGGCAGCTGCCGGCTGAAATACAACGGGGAGGAGCGCGAACTGCAGGCGGGCGACCTGATGATTGTGCGCAAGGGGAAGCTGGTGGAACGCATCCGCCCGGCAGACGATTTCCGGGTAAAGGTGATATATGTAACCTCTGAATTTATTGTGCTCTCGACACCGCTCAGCAACTATGGCATGAAAGGCCAGCTGGCCCTGTTCCTCAATCCCATCATGAAGCTGGATGCCGGACAACGGGAACTCTGCCGCCGGGACTTCGAGATGGTGGAAGCGCGGCTGGCGCAGACCGACCACCACTTCCGACGCGACTTGCTGATAGCCTCCATACAGATGCTCATCATCGACTTCTTCGATTTCCATTCCCATCTGTATGAGGCAGACAATATCCCGCTTCAAAATGCCGCCATCATGAGCCGCTTCCTCAACATGTTGGAGAACGGGACATACCGCGAGCACCGCGAAGTGAACTGGTATGCCGACAAGCTGTGCGTCACGCCCAAGTACCTGTCCGAAGTCTCACGCAAGATAAGCGGTTATGCCGCCAACTATTGGATAAACCGCTACACCGTGCTCGACATCTCCCGCCTGCTCCGCGACAAGTCGCTGACCTTCGTCCGCATTTCCGACCTGTTCGGTTTCTCATCGCCTGCCTATTTCAGCCGTTACGTGCAGCAGCATCTGGGAGTAAGTCCGACGGAATACAGGGGATGATGCTCTTTTCTTTGTTAAACTATAACCGCCTATAAAGGGACTGATAGGCATTAAAACAAATATATATGGAACAACAGTTTTGTCAAAGTTGCGATATGCCTTTGACTGATGAGAACAGAGTTAAGATTAACGGCGAATTTTCTCACTCCAACATCTGTATTTATGAAACTGTCGGATTGGTTTAAAGGATTTGAGAAAGGCATAGCCCGGCTCTCGCCGGAGCAGCGGAGTGCTTTCTTTTCGGAATGCGGCAAGAACTGTGTGAACGGCGGCACGCTATCCATTTATAGGAAACTTTATGAGGATGCCAAAGGGGACATGGATATTTTCTTTCAGCTGGCGAATGGATTGCCGGGAGTAAAGGGCGAGGTCGCAGAAAAAGGCAAAGTCTACTATCTCACCTTCTTGGAATGTACTTGCGGACTTTGCAAGAAAGGCTATGTCACAACGCCTATGCTCTGTGAATGTTCCCGTCAGAGTGTCATCTACTCTTTGCAAAGCCTTTGGAAAGGGCGGGATTTCCAGGTGAAACTCTGCCATTCCATTTTGCAAGGCGAACAAGATTGCAAGATGAGGATTGAAGTAGTATAAGAGATTATGGTACAAGAATCTGCGAATATGAACGCATCCATGTCTTGTCGAACTAACCGCAAAAATGTAGGCATTCGCAGTAATTCGTGTAATAGACGGCAAAAGGATTATGTCGAACTTTGCAGCCGTACAATTACACGAAACGATGAAATTAATGACCTGCCTTGCAATGATAATGGCTGCCCTGACAACAGGACTATGTGCCTGTACGGAAAAAATGGAAAGAATGAACATAACAGAAGGTATAGGAACGCAACAGATTTTCACCCGCACCACCCGCATCAGCGATGTAATGAATGACCCGGATTTCGGCGAATGGGGACGGCTGATTTTCCCTGTTGACGAGGGATACTGGAGCGGCAAAACCCTGGAGCAGCTGCGCCTGGTCTGGTACAACTACATAGACCCAGGCAAGACCGTCGAAATCTGTAATTACCTGAAGGCGCACGCCGACAGCGTATTCCTCGACATCTATACGGAAGCCGAGAAGCAGGCCGACCCGCAGAAGCGCGACACGGGTCTGTTCTTCTTCCGTGGAAATCCGGGGGCGCCTTTCGCCGTATGTAATGCCGGCGGTGCGTTCGCGTATGTCGGAGCCATGCACGACAGCTTCCCCCATGCCCTCGAATTGTCCAAACTTGGGTACAACGCTTTTGCGCTCATCTACCGTCCGGACTATGCCTACGAAGATCTTGCATGCGCCATCGCTTATATTTATGACCATGCCGACGAGCTGGAAATAAGTGTCTCCGGCTATTCCCTTTGGGGCGGTTCGGCAGGAGCACGCATGGCAGCGGTACTCGGAAATGCGGACTACTTCCGCCAACTGACCGGACGCGAAGATATACCGCAAGCCTCGGCTGTCATCATGCAATATACGGGCTACAGCACGGTCAGTCCGCAAGACGCGGCGACCTATGCCTGTGTCGGCACCAGCGACGGCATCGCCCCGTGGCGCACCATGCAACGACGGCTGCAAAGCCTTTCCAATCTTGGTATCCCGACCGAATTTCACGCTTACGACATGCTTCCCCACGGCTTCGGACTGGGCACGGGGACGGTGGCCGAAGGATGGCTGACCGATGCCGTCCGCTTTTGGGAAGGAAACCAATAATAGATAAGGCCGGACTTCATCCTACATCAAGTCCGAAGGTAATGTACCATCAGTTCCGGACTCATCTTTATTAACATTAACCTTCATTATCACCGGCACTGCCAATCCGCCTCCGGCAAGTCGTGTACAATCCGTAAAAAAGGCACAATCATCCGTAATCCTTGTATGGAAGAAATCGACATTCCACCGTATCTTTGCAGACATAGAAACCGATTAAACAAAGACGATATGGAAACAATCAAACTGAGCAACGGCGTGGAAATGCCACTATTGGGCTACGGAGTGTTCAAGGTTGCCCCGCAGGAATGCGAACGGTGCGTCAGCGATGCGCTGAACATAGGCTATCGCCTGATTGACACGGCGCAGGCTTACTTCAACGAGGAGGGCGTAGGAAACGCCATCAGCAAGAGCGGAGTGCCCCGGCAGGATATTTTTCTGGTGACGAAAGTATGGATTTCAAATGCCGGCGAGGAGAAAGCGGCAGCAAGCATCGACGAAAGTCTGCGCAAACTGAAGACCGACTACATCGACCTGCTGCTCATCCATCAGGCATACGGCGATGTATTCGGCTCGTGGAGGGCGATGGAGAAAGCCTACCGTGCAGGCAAAGTGCGTGCCATCGGAGTAAGTAACTTCCAAGCGGGACGCTTCTTCGATTTCGCCCACTATGTGGACCTCAAGCCGATGGTGAACCAGTTGCAATGCAATCCGCTCGTCCAGCAACAGGGCATCGAGCCAATTCTTGCAGAACACGACACGAAGATGATGGCATGGGGACCGCTCGGCGGAGAAGGTGCCGAAGGCGTGGTAAAGAACGAACTGCTCGCCTCCATCGGCAAGAGCTACGGGAAGACCGCCGCACAGGTGGCACTGCGCTGGCTCACGCAGCGGGGCATCGTCGCCATCCCCAAGAGCACGCATGTGGAGCGTATGCGGCAGAACCTGGACATCTTCGACTTCACGCTGACCGATGAGGAAATGAAACGTATCGCCACACTCAACTGCCACGATACAGGGACGGTGAATTTCGGCAACCCGCAATTTGTGAAATTCCTGATTGAGACATACGGGTAAAACAAGATAGAGATATACATTAAATAACAACGGGAAACATTGCATCAGCTTGTTTCCCGTTGTTGTTTATTAGCCAGCCGGCCTTTCCTCTTTCGCCGGGTTGTGCGTAACGACATCCGCACCACTTCGCAATACCTGCTCTCCAGTCCGATGACTTCTGGAAAAGCACATTCAAGAGCGATTATTCCTTTCCCATTACCGCCAACCCTTCTATTTCCATAAATCCGTTTTTGCGGTAGAAATTGAATGAAGGATAACTTTTTTCCGTGTTGAGCAGGATGCCTTTCATTCCCAAATCCGCTATGCGATGTTCTATCTTCGCAAGGAAACGACTGCCTATTCCTTTCTGCTGGTAATCGGGAGCGACACAAAACTGGTCGATGTAATATTCCACACCTTTCAGCCAAGGCTTGCGCATCCCGATACAAAGGGCTATTAAACGCCCGTCTTCCAGTCCGACAAATCCTAAGCAACTGTCCAGCGACAGAAAGTCTGTAAAGTATCTGATTACCTCCTTGTCCGATTCATATTGTTCATTCCAAGGTTCGCGTGAGAATGTATCTATGAACAACCGGCTACACATTTCAATGTGATGCTTCCCTAAAAGCTGTATATCCATTTCTATTTCTTTAAATTTATCTGCGAAGATAACAGAAAGCAGACAATCGGGACAAAGTCACCGGCGATAAAATTCTCCACAGCACGATTTGCCCCAACGAGTTAGACAAAACATCCTTGAAATTTTCGCTTTGGAAATGCTTGTCAAATACGCCTACAGCCTTGCCCCCCAAACCATCTTCTCCACATCTTCCAGCGTAGCGTTGAAGAAACGCTTCTCTTTGTTGAGCGAGCGCATCTGCTGCATCTCTTCGTCGGTCAACTGGAAGTCGAAGATTTGGATGTTCTCCTTGATATAGTCGGGATTCGATGCACCGGGGATGACGGAGAATCCCTCCTGGATATGCCAGCGCAGAATAACCTGTGCCGGAGTCTTGCCGTGGGCTTCGGCAATCTTCTTTATCACAGGGTCTTTGAATAGGGCACCGTTGCTCATCGCGCCTCCCAGCGGGAACCAGCATTCCACCTGGATGCCTTCCTTTGCAGCTTTCTTGCGCATTTCCAATCGCTGGGCGTAGGGGTGGCACTCTATCTGAAGCACAGCAGGCTTGATGGTCGCCTCTTTCATAATCGTGTTCCATACTTCATCGTTGGCATCGAAGTTGCTGATGCCGAGGGCACGCACCTTGCCCATCTTCACTGCCTTTTCCATGTCTTTCCAGGCCCCTACGAAGTCGCCCACCGGCTGGTGAACATAGAGCAGGTCAATGTAGTCCAGCTGCATACGCTTCAGCATCTCGTCGATGGCTTTCAGCGTCTTGCCCTCGCCGTATTCCGTAGGCCAGAGTTTGCTGGTTATCCAGATTTCCTCGCGGGGAATGCCGCTTTCCTTGACGGCACGGCCTACACCTGCCTCGTCCTGATAGGCATGGGCGGTGTCGATGTGACGGTAGCCGGCTTTCAAGGCGGTAAGACACGACTGTTCGCACACTTCGTCACTGGGCTGGAGGAACGTACCGATGCCGAACCGGGGCATCTCCACACCGTTGTTCAACTTGACTACCGGCACACCAGCCGTAGTCGTTTTCTCTTGTGCACAGACTGCATATGCTCCGCCACATAGTATCAAGGCGGACAACAGAAGATTTTTAAGTGATTTCATGTTTTCTCTTGACTGAATAATTCTCTGTTTTCATTATCCGATTTCTTGCTTCAATCGTTCCACGTAGGCATCTATCCGGTGCAGTTCACCGGGGATGTCGATGCGCTGCGGACAGTGGGGGCTGCATTGGTTACAGCCGATGCAACGGCTTGCCTGCCGCAACTTCGGAACACTGCGGTCGTAACCGACAAGAAAGGCGCGACGGGCACTCCGGTAATTCGCATCCTGCATGCTTTCGGGGATATTCCCCTCATTCAGGCACTTGTTGTAATGAAGCAGGATGGCTGGTATGTCAAGTCCATAGGGACAGGGCATACAGTATTTGCAGTCATTGCAAGGGATGGTGTCGAAGCTCATCATCAGCGTGGCGGTTTCTTGCAGAAAAGCAAAATCATCTTCCGTCAGCGGTTTCAGGGGAGAATACGTGCGCAGATTGTCCTGCAAGTGCTCCATGCGTGTCATGCCGCTCAGCACGGTGTGGACACCGGGCAAGCTTCCGGCAAAACGAAACGCCCATGAAGCCACGCTCATCTCAGGCTCGCGCTGCTTGAGGCGGGCAAAGATGGTACTGGGCACATTGGAAAGCCGGCCGCCCAACAGCGGCTCCATAACGACAGCGGGAATGCCCCGTCTGACTAATTCGTTGTACAGATATTCGGCATCGGTATTCCGCGGGTTGATTTGCTTGGCATACTTCCAATCCAGATAGTTCAACTGAATCTGCACGAAGTCCCATTTGTATTCATCGTGCCGCGAGAGCAGGTAGTCGAATACCCGCACATCGCCGTGATAAGAGAAGCCAAGGTTACGGATACGGCCCGCCTTGCGCTCTTCCAGCAGAAAGTCGAGGATGCCGTTTTTCATATAGCGGTTCTCAAACTCTTCCATGCCGCCGCCCATGCCTATGCCGTGCAGCAGCAGATAATCAAGATAGTCCACCTGCAGTTCCTTCATCAAGTTGCGATACATGGCGATGGATGCTTCCCGGCTCCAAGTGGAAGGCGCAAAGTTCGACAGCTTGGTAGCGATAAAATACGAATCACGCGGATGACGGCTCAAGGCGATGCCGGTAGCGTGTTCCGACTTGCCCCGGCAATAGGCTGGCGACGTATCAAAATAGTTCACACCGTGGGCGATGGCGTAATCCACCAGCTCGTTCACCATCTCCTGGTCTATCTCCTCATTCCCCTCACGGGCGCTACGCCCTCCTACAGAAGGCAGGCGCATCATTCCGAAGCCGAGCAGCGACACACGGTCTCCCGTCGAAGGGTTTGTGCGGTATGTCATTTCACCCGTAGGCCCGGAAACGCCGGCAGGTGTCTTTTTCCCATTGGTACATGCTGACAGTCCGGTGGCAGCCATTCCGACAGCTCCTATTGTCTTCAGAAAGTCCCGGCGGGACCACTCTTTATTGTTTTTCCCCTGATTGCTCATATTCTTTCATGTATAAGATTTTACATTACACTATGCATGGTATGGCCTTCCACATAGATGGCACTGAACGGACGGGACGGGCACAGGTTTTCGCACGCACCGCAACCGATACACCGCTCGGCATTGATAACCGGAATCTTGACGGAGTCCGGATTACTGTCATCCGAAGGAATCATCAGTATGGCTCCCGATGGACAATGGCGGGCACAGTTGCCGCAATCTACACCGTCGGTCAGCGGAATACAGTTCTGTTTTATCCATACAGCATGGCCGATGCGTGTCGAAGATTTCTCAGAGACTGTTATCGGACGGATGGCTCCTGCGGGACAGAATTCACTGCATCGGGTACATTCCGGACGGCAATAACCGCGTTCGTAAGACATTTCGGGCTGCATCAGGCTTGTCAGGCCGGAGGATGGACGAAGTACATTGTTCGGGCAGGCAGACACACAGAGCTGGCAGGCGGTGCAATGCCGTGCAAAATCTCTCGCGCTCCATGCACCTGGCGGAACAATCGGCGTAGCACGTTTGGGCGCCTGCTTATCCTCGATGGCAGCTAATCCACCGTCTACTTTCTTCTCCTGCGCATTCAGTGCCGATGTAACGGCAAGCGCGAGCGTGCCTGAGAGAAAGCTGCGGCGGGCAGTATCTATCTGTTCCGGGGAAACGGCCTGCATCGGCTTACCGGATGCTGCCTGACGGTCTGTCCTTTTCCAACGCCATAGCAAGTGAAGTGCGTCATGTTTGCAAGTCTCTATGCAATCCATACAAGCTACACAACGGCTATAATCAATGCGATGGTTCTTGTAGTCGATGCAGGCAGCCTTGCACCGGCGTGAACACAGGCTGCAATGCTTGCATTTCTCTGCATCAAGCACTGGGCGCAGTAATGAAAAACGGGAGAAGAATCCTAATACCGTCCCCACCGGACAAATGGTATTGCAATATGTCCGCCCGTTGCGCCATGCCAACATGCCTATGATAATAAAAGTCAGGGCAGCGATGATGAATGTCGGCAGGCTTTTCATCCACACATCCGTTTCATAGAAGGCATAGCTGTCCACCCGTTCCGCAAAGTAGGCAAGCAGGTTATTCCCCCAACGGTATACAGGCGCAAACAAGTTGCCCGCAATCCTTCCGTATGAACTGTAGGGTGCAAGCAAGGCAACAAGCGAACCTATACCGGCAATCAGGGCAAGAACAAACAATGCCAATATGCTGTAGCGCAACCATGACTTGGCAGGCGACCAGAAGAAACGGTATTTTTTCTTTTTTCGTCGTCCGCTTATCCATGAAATGATATCCTGAAACACTCCTAACGGACAAATGACCGAGCAGTACACTCGTCCAAAGACAAGTGTCAAGGCAATGAGCAGCACGATGACACCCATATTCAGAGCGAGTGCCGCCGGAAGGAATTGTATCTTTGCCATCCAGCCGAACCAGGCGTGCATGGTTCCCGTAAAGTCGAGGAACAGCAGCGTGATGAGCGTAAAGAACAGGATGGCAAGTGTCAGTCTTATTTTTCTCAGCATATCTTCCGTGTTTTTATAGTTTCTGATTGTTCGCCAACTTGATATCCATCAGCGAAATGTGTTCGTTGCGGTATCGGGCATTGGGATTCTTCTCCGTCCCGTTAGGGAATATACCTTCTTTCTGCCGACGGAATTGGATGGCGTGCTGCGGACAGTTCTGTATGCAGGCAAAGCAGAATTCACAATCACCTGCCATTTTAACACCGGTAGAGGTCAGTTCGTAGTTGCCACGTGGACACACGTAGGTACAGATACCACAGTCGATACAAGCATCGGTTACAGCGAAAAACTTCTCACTCTCCATCAGAAAGCCGACTTCCGGATCAAGGCCACTCAGCCGCATGAAACCCTGGTGCATCTGACGCTCTTCTTCCGTTACCGGTTGGTGCCAATGCCGCTGACTGTTGATGTCCGCCGTTATCTTCTGCAAGTTTTCCGGAATGTGCTTGTCTATCTTGATTTGTTCGTTCATGTCGAAATTAGGCAACCAGTTGTCCACCATGATGATGGTATTGATGTAATCGAAGCTGTTGCCCGCATTTCGTGATATGCGGTCCCATATCTCTACCGCGTCGCACTTCCTCGCTCCGTAGGTCAGGACAGCAAACTTATATCCTGCTTTCAACCGTACTTTTTTGATGAATTCCCGTACCATGTTGGGCGGCATATGCCCGTAGATTGGGTACACGACACCGATTTCATCCGCTTCGAATTCATATTTCCCTTGTTTCACTAACTGCGGGATACTGAGCAGTTCGGTATTTTCTCCGGCAAGCTGCCTGGCTATGTACAGGCAGTTGCCTGTTCCCGTGAAATAGAAAATAATCCGCTTGCTTTTGCTGTCACTGCATGAAGCAAGAGGAAACAGGCCTGAAGCAACGGCTGCTCCGCTGATTACGGCAGCACCCATACGTTTCAATGCGCTGCGTCGGCTGATTTTATTGTCCATAATCATATTTCATTGACATTGTTCTAATGCAAAGGTAGAGGATATGTGTATGAAAGGACTTACAGAAAATTCGGGACGACATGCAGTTTTTGCGGTAAATCATCGGCAATCATATACAATGCCCTTTCCGCCGGACTGTATGTCGGAGAAGAAGAGGCATTGTATATATAGATTATCTTTAGATGGATGTTGTTTCTCTGAATTATATTCGTTCTTTCAACATTCCGAAAAATGAATGAAATTATATATAATATGTTGACAATCATCAATTCAATATTCTATACTCATTCGGAGAGCATCCGACTGCTTTCTTAAATGCCCGACTGAAATATTGCGGGTATTGATATCCCAAAGCGTATGCTATCTCGCTGATGCTTTTACTTGAACCAAGCAACAAGTCTTTGGCTGTATCCATAATCTTTTGCTGCACATACTCCTGGGCAGACTTCCCCGTTTCCTTCTTTATCAAGTCTCCGAAATAGTTAGGAGAAAGATGCAACTGGTCAGCGCACCAAGCTACAGTAGGTGTACCCAACCGATAAGGGTTGTTTGATATAAAATAGCCGTCAAGCAAATCTTCGAAACGTGTCAGTATGTCTTTATTGGCTCTTTTGCGTGTAATGAATTGTCGGTCATAAAAACGTGTACAATAATTCAAAAACAATTCAATGGCAGAAACTATGATGGTATTACTGTGACGGTCTGTCCCGTTCTTTATCTCATCATCTATCTTTTTCAAGCAGTCGATGATAGTATTCCTCTCCTGCAAAGAGAGATGCAATGCCTCGTTTACATTATAGGAAAAGAAAGTATAATCCTTCATACGCCCTCCGAGTTGGGTATTCCGCAATAAATCGGGGCTGAAATAAAGACACCAACCTTTTGCTTGATAGGTGGAGCCATCTGCCGGATAGCCAAACACTTGTCCGGGAGAAACGAATACAAGAGTATTCTCTTGATAGTCATATTCCCCACGGCCATACCGCAAATAATCGGCACACCGTATGTCTTTCAAAAAAATGACATAAATTCCGAAGTTCTTGCGACAGTTCGGTATCGGGCTTGTAACCCGTGAGCCCTCAAGTACATTTACTAATGGATGGCGGCTTTCAATCCCCCAATGCTCATCGTAGTCTCTGACTGTTGATATGTTTACAATCTTATCCATAACTCTCGTTTTGCACAAAAATAACACATTTTCCCAACAATCCTCCGTAATCTGTAAATGTTATACGCCAATCTGTAACTTGGATATGTTCCTGCCATTATTGAAGCGGTAATTTTGTGCTGTATAAGAAACAAGATATGAACAATGTACTTACAATAGACCTTTTCAACAAACTTACCGGACAGGAAACCTTGCACCCATTAGTAAGTCTCGTCGATTTATCAGGTGACAGGCTTGCTGAAGACTTCCGTCTTCCTTGCGATTTTTATGCGCTCATTTGCCATAAGAATATGGACAGACAATGTACTTCCCTTTGGCTTGCCAATCCCGGAGATATGTTTGAAATACCTTCCGCATATCATCTGCGTGCAAACGGCTATACTGGAGTGATTTTTCATCCAGACCTGCTCTGTGACACGCCGCTGGAACGAAGCATCGGACAATATCCCGCCCGATGCCGTTGCCACAGTACACTGACCGAACAGGAGCATCAGACCATTTCCGATTGCCTGCAGAAAATAGACAAGGAGCTGCATCATGCCATCGACCGGCATAGTGGTGTGATTATCGTTTCTCACATCGAACTCTTGCTGAATTACTGTACTCGGTATTGCAGTAATTCCAGCAGCAGGCTTATTCAAAGAAATACGCTTAAAGTATTAAAACATATAGAAACAAATAAATTATCAGCACAATGAAGGAAGCATTTATTATCGTATCGTGCATGGTGGCAGTCATTATGCCGGCTACGCTGAAAGCGCAAAAGAACACAGCTTTTTATGAAGTGAACACAACGGAAATCCATAGCCACAACAATAACCCGTGGGGATTGGTCTATGCCGGAGCCATCACGGAAAACGTGGCCGGAAAAATAAACATACACCCGATTACCTATACGCTGAACGGACTGAAAATAGCCGCCAATATCTATACCCCTGCCGGGTATGACCCAGAAAAGCTTTATCCTGCTCTTGTGGTAGCACACCCGAATGGCGGAGTCAAGGAACAAGTTGCCGGCCTGTACAGCCAGCGTATGGCAGAACAAGGCTACATCTGTCTCGCTTTTGATGCCGCCTATCAGGGAGCCAGCGAGGGAGAACCCCGTAACACGGACAAACCCGCCAATCGTGTTGAAGACATCCGCCGGGCTGCTGACATCCTTGCACAGTATCCCGGTGTGGATGCAAAGCGCATCGGCATACTTGGCATCTGCGGTGGCGGAGGTTATACATTGAAGGCCTCCCAGACCGACAAACGCTTCAAGGCGGTTGCCACGCTCAGTATGTTTAATACGGGACTGGTACGCCGTAACGGTTTCCTCGATTCGCAGATAAGCAGTGTGCAGGAGCGTCTGGCCGATGCCTGTGCCGCCCGCCAAAAGGAAGCGGAAGGCGGTGAGCCGGAATATGTCGGCGACATGAGCGGCGTAACTCCCGCACAGGCTGCCGCATTGCCTTTCGACCTCTATCGCGATGGTTATGACTATTATATCGTGAGCCATGCACATCCCAACTCCACTTTCCGCTATACCAAGAGCAGCCTTCCAGACCTTTTTGCCTTCGATGCTTCTGCGGACATGTATCTTATCAACCAGCCGCTGCTGATGATTGCCGGAAGCATTGCCGATACTTTCTATATGACGGAACAATGCTTCAGCCGCGCCACAGGAACGAATGACAAAGAACTGTTCCTCATCCCCGGTGCCACGCATATCAAGACCTACTACGTGCCTGAATATGTGGATATGGCGGTGAAAAAGCTGACAGAATTTTTCAACAACAAACTGTAAACACGAACAGCCATGAGAAGTATCTATGCAACAATCCTCCTTAGCGTGATGATGGCCGTAAGCCTGATGGCACAAGCAGTATCATCAGGAAACAAATTGACCTTGCGCCAACAATCCATCGCCCAAATTGCCTTTTACACAGGCAAGGGGGATTTGGAGAATTTGAAGCCTGCTCTTGCCTCCGGACTGGACAACGGGATGGCCGTAAACGAAATACGTGAGGTGCTCATCCATGCGTATGCCTATTGCGGTTTTCCCCGAAGCCTTCGTGCATTGCAGACTTTCATTGCCGTGCTTGACAAGAGGAAAGCGCAAGGTATAGAAGATGTGACCGGGAAGGATGCTTCTCCGGTAAACGACAGCCGCAGCCGTTATGAGCGCGGTCGCGATATATTGGCTGAAATATCTGGCGTTCCGGCTGATGCGCCGAAACCTGCATACGCCGAGTTTGCTCCTGTCATCGAACAATTCTTGAAGGAGCATCTTTTTGCCGACTTATTTGAACGCGATGTGTTGACCTATGCGGAACGAGAATTGGCTACTGTATCGGTCATTGCCGCATTGGGCGAAAGTGTAGAACCGATGTTGCATTCGCACATAAGCATCTGTCGGAAATTGGGAATGACAAAAGAACAGCTCGACCAAGTCCTTTTCATGGCAAAAAACAATGCGGCAGCTTGCCAAGCCAAAGATGTATTCCCGAAAGGAGATAAATTACCCGAAAGTCCCAATTTCAATGGCGAGGCTTGGCTTAAGGCATTTGTCACGAAAGCCGACTCAATGGACTGCACAGCAGGCAATGTAACTTTTGCGGCAGGAGTGCGCAACAGCTGGCATTCCCATCCGGGCGGACAGATTCTGCTGTGCACTTCCGGCGAAGGCCGCTATCAGGAGAGAGGGAAACCTGTGCAAGCATTGCATCCCGGCGATGTAGTAAAGATTGCTCCGAATGTAGTGCATTGGCACGGTGCTACCCCTGACAGCGAATTTACGCATATCGCCATCGGGCCACAACAGGCAAAAGGTGGTGCCGTATGGTTAAAACCTGTGACAGACGAAGAATACAATGATAAATAACAATTAAACTGATTGGACCATGAAAAAATTTTTTATTATTCCGCTTTTATTCCTTTCTATAAGTGCTATGGCAGCTTGCTCGCCTGACGGAACCCCTGATACAGGGACGGAACAACCAGGAAGTAAGAATGAACCAAATGTTCCGGATAATCCGGATGAACCGACTCAAACGAAAACGCTTGTTGCTTACTTCTCCGCCCAAGGGCATACGCAAGCGGTAGCCGAACGCATATCCGATGTGCTGGGTGCGGACATTTTCCGCATCGAAGCCGCCGAACCCTACGCAGAGAATCCCTACGATGACAGCGACCGTATCCAGAACGAAGCATACAACGACCTGCGCCCTGCAGTGGGCAACCTGCCCGATGCGGAAACCATTGCCGCCTACGACACGCTGTTCGTCGGCTCGCCCTGTTGGTGGCACCAGCCTGCCATGGTAGTCTGCACCTTCCTTGAATCGTATGACCTGTCGGGCAAAGTCGTCGTTCCATTCTTCACCTATGGCGCGACCACTTACCTGAACGAGTCGATGCAGAAGATTTACCGTGTCACCCCCGACTCGGAACATCTGCCTGCCACGCTACCCGAAGATCTCGACCCGGACAACATCCGCGAGCCGCAGAGCGATGATGCAAACATCCCGACACCCCGCAATGCCAGCGGTGTGAAAGATTGGCTGCGCGAATTAGGCATATTGCAATAAACTATAACTTACTCTCAAAATTAAACGCACATGAACAAGACAGGTTTATTTTTATCCATCGTAGTGGTACTTACAGCCTTTTTCACCGTCTATGCCTATGCCAAAGACACCTGCACGGAAGAAACTGCAAGAATCAATGAGGCAACAAACTCTGCTGCCGTACCGATGAAAGGGAAAGTATTGGTGGCCTACTTCACTTCGCCCGAAACGGATGGTATAGATGCTTCATCAGGGGCAAGCCGCCTCATCGCCGACGGTAAGCTCTACGGCAATACGGAATATGTGGCGACCCTCATCAGCCAGAAGACGGGAGGCGACTTGTTCCGGATAAAGACCGAACAGACCTATCCCGGCACACACAAGGGACTGATTGAGGCGGCAAAAAAAGAAATAGACGGGAATGCCCGTCCGAGACTGTCGACTCACATCCGGAATCTACAGGATTACGATGTGATATTCATCGGATTCCCGAACTGGTGGTATGACATGCCGATGCCGGTTTATTCGTTTTTCGATGAATACGACTTCACAGGCAAGACGCTGATTCCGTTCTGCACGCACGGAGGCAGCCGTTTCTCACAGGCAGAAAAGACCATCGCTACGCTGGAACCCGGCGCAAAGATGCAGAAGGGACTTGCTGTTTCACGCAACAACGCGGGCAAGTCGGAAACATCCATACAGAACTGGCTGCAACGGCTGGGATTTGGCGAGTGACAGAAGCAGAACCGCCGGAGCAACGCCAATCCGCCTGGATTGGGTGATGGTCGAATCAACGGGCAAATAGTAGACCAAGATGCGGTAAACGAACTGGTGGACTATGCCTTGGCACACGATGTGAACCATTTTGACACGACACCTCCCTATTGCCAGAGATTGTCGGAGGAAGCCATAGGCATCATCCTCAGCCGCCATCCGCGCGACTCGTATTACATCGCCACCAAGTCGGCGGCAGCAAGGACGAGAAATACATAGAATAATTTTTTTTGCCAGCAATATCTTCATCAAAAGATTATAATCTCAAAAAGAAGGAATATGATATTTACATCTATTTTTGTTCGTTAAACAGGAATAGAACATTCATCATACTACACCACATATTATTTGGCTGTGTTTTATTCAAAAACAGATAATAATATTTTCAGGAAATCCAGAATTATCTCTATCTCATACTCTTATAAGCCAACGGCCGATAAATACGCGTCCGCCCCCCGCCGTCCCTAAGGCGCGGCAGGGGGCGGACACAAATGTCCGCGTTCTTGCGGCTCAATGCAATGCCGCCCCGCTGAGCAGACCGTAGAGGCCGCTCACCAGGCCGGTCACGACGACTCCTGCCACACACACCAGCAGGCCCGCACGCGTCAGGCCGTCGGCACGGAAGGGCGGCACGGGGCTGTCGCTCGGGGTGATGTACATGGCCTTCACCACCAGCAGGTAGTAGTAGAGCGAGATGATGGTGTTGACCAGCGCCAGAAACACCACCAGCCAGTGTCCGGCATGGAAGGCCGCGGCAAACACGAAGAACTTCGAGAAGAATCCGGCAAAGGGCGGGATGCCCGCCAGCGAGAAGAGCGCGAGCGTCATGCCGAAGGCCAGGCGCGGATTGGTCTGGTAGAGTCCCGCATAGGCGGAGCGGCCGGTCTTGCCGCCCGTGTGCTGCTCGACGGTGCCGATGATGCCGAACACCGCAAGGTTGGCCGCTACGTAGATAATCACGTAATAGACCAGCGAGGCCATGCCCTGGCCGCTGCCCGCCAGCGCGCCAAGCACAATGTAGCCCGCCTGCGAGATGCTGCTGTAGGCCATGAAGCGCTTCAGGTCGGTCTGCAATACGGCAAACACGTTGCCCACCGTGATGGTAAGCACGGTGACGACACTCAGCAGCAGGCTCCAGTCGTGCACCATGCCGCCGAACACCTTGAGCAGCACGGCGGCCATGGCAAAGGCGGCCGCCCCCTTCGAAATGACCGACAGGTAGCCCGCCACCGCGGTGGGGGCGCCCTGGTATACGTCGGGGGTCCACATGTGGAAGGGCACGAGGCTCACCTTGAAGCCCAGGCCGGCGAAGAAGAAGACCATCGCCATGACCTGCAGCGGGGTGCCCGCAAGAAGGGCGGGCATGTCGGCGAAATACATCGTGCCGCATGTGCCGTAAAGCAGCGACAGCCCGTAGAGCATCAGAGCCGACGAGAACATGGAGCTGAGAATGAACTTCGCCCCGGCCTCGGCACTGTGGTGGCGGTACTTGTCGAACGCCACCAGGCAGGCCATCGGAATGCTGGCCAGCTCAAGGCCGATGTAGAACAGCATGAAGCTGCCCGCGCTCACCATCAGAAACATGCCCAGAAGCGTGCTCAGCGTAAGCAGATAGAATTCGCCCGCCTTGCCGCGCGTGTCCTCGCGGCCGAGCCACTCGCCCGCCTGCATGAACACAAGCAGCGTGCCCGCCGCAAGCACGGTCTTGACCACCGAGGCCAGCTCCGTACTGCGGTACATGCCGCCAAAGGCCTCTCCCTCCGCGGGAACGACGTTAAGCGCCAGCTGCACCGCCATCAGGATACAGCCCAGTATCTGAAGCTTCCTGTGCCCCGGCTCCCTTATAATCAGGTCGGCCAGAAGCATGACGACCAGTATGACGGCCAGACTTGCTTCGGCCTGCATGGAAAGTAATGATGTTGTTATGTCCATAATGTTACAGTTGGCTTAATTGTGAGATAATCGGTTCCACACTCGCGCTGATGACGCTGCTCGCCCACCACGGCGAAAGGCCCAGTCCGGCTACGGCCACGACCAGGCAGATGACGGCGAAGCGCTCGTCCCACGTGGCGTCGGTCAGCTTCAGATGCTCCGGATTGCGGCACGTGCCGTAAAGAATCCGGCCTACCACGCGCAGGATATAGACCGCCGTAATCACGATGCTTGTGGTGGCGATGACCGTGCAGGCGCGGTGGAACAGGTCGGCACGCTCGAACGAGCCGACAAACACCGTCATCTCGGCCACGAAGCCGCTCAGCCCCGGCAGTCCCAGATTGGCCAGACCGGCTATCACGTAACCCACCGACAGGAAGGGCATAATCTTCATCAGCCCCGAAAGCTGGCGGATGTCACGCGTGTGCGTGCGGCCGTAAATCATGCCGATGAGCGCGAAGAACAGGGCCGTCATCAGCCCGTGGCTCAGCATCTGCAGGATGGCTCCCGTAGCGCTGACGCGCGTCATCATCAGCAGGGCGAAGAGCACCAGTCCGCAGTGGCTCACCGACGAATAGGCATTGATGTACTTCAGGTCGGTCTGCACCACGGCACTGAACGCCCCGTATACCACCGAGACGGTGGTCAGTACCAGAAAGAAGTCGCCCCAGATGGCGGCTCCGGTCGGCATCAGATACATCGCCACACGGAAGCATCCGTAGCCGCCCAGCTTCATCAGCACGCCGGCATGAAGCATGGACACGGCCGTAGGCGCCGAAGCATGGCCGTCGGGACTCCAGGTATGGAACGGGAAGAGCGCGCCCAGCACGCCGAATCCCAGAAACACCGCCGGGAAGAAGATGCGCTGCACCTCCGTCGGAATCCGCTCCTTCACAATCTCAAGGATGTTCATCGTCTCGCCCCCGGCCCCGTAGTAGATGCCCAGAATGCCTATCAGCAGGAACGCCGAGCCGCCCATCAGCATCAGGGTAAGCTTCATGGCCGAATATTCCTTGCGGCCGCTCCCCCACACGCCGATAAGCAGGTACATCGGGATGAGCGCCACCTCGTAGAACATGAACATCGTAAACAGGTCGGTGGAGATGAAGAATCCGAACACCCCGGTGCTCAGCAGCGTGAACCAGAGGAAATATTCCTTGGTCAGAGGCTTCAGCTTCCACGAGGCGAACGTGCCGGTAAACACAATCACGGCACTCAGCAGCAGCATCACCACCGAAATTCCGTCCACGCCCACCGAATAGCAGATATGGAGCGGGGCAAACCAGGTCACACTGGCCGTAAAAAGCATCTCCTCGTCCGCTCCCGCGCTGCGCAGCCCGGAGTAGGCCACCGCAAGCCACACGGCCAACACCAGCAGCAGGCCCGACCCCGCCACCATCACTCCCCTCACCTGGTTCAGGCTGCGGCTCATCCACAGTCCCAGAAGCATCAGCAGGGGTATCAATACAAAAAGGCTCAATATATTCATCTTGTCTTCGATTATCAGCCGGCAGGAGGCCCGTTTCCGCCCGTGCCGGCCTTTCACTGTTATTTTTTCATTGTCAACTATCCACTAAAAGAGCAAAAGCACCGCCGTCAGCACGATGATTCCGCTCAGGAACCACCAGGTATAGGCCTGTATGCGTCCGTTCTGAACGGGCTGCAGGCTCTCGCCGGCAGCATTGGTGCCCCAAGCCAGAAAGTTCATGAACTGGTCAATCACATGGCGGTCAAACCACGCCACGGGAACCGACACACAACGGAAGATGACCCGCTTCGTCACAAACAGCCATGCCTCGTCCATATAAAAGCGGCGGTAGGCGGCACGGTGCAGGCGGCTGAAGCGCGCGGCAAGCATGTCGGCCACGGGCTGTCTGTCGCGGGCATACATCCATGTAGCGAGCGCAATGGCCGCCAGGGCCACCACAATGCTGGTCCCCGCCACGCCCCAGTCCAGATGGATGTCATACGCATGTCCATTGGCCGACACGAAACGCCCGAAGGGGATGAATCCCGCCCCCACCGTAACCAAGGCCAGAAACACGAGCGGGAAGGTCATCGCAAGCGGGCTCTCGTGTGGGGTGTGCCGGGCATGCAGCTCCCTGTTCTCCTTCCCCCAGAAGATGCCGTAGTAGAGACGGAACATGTAGAAGGCCGTCATTCCGGCAATGGCCGTCATAATCCATCCCATTGCCGGGCTGAACCCGAAGCAGGCCGTCAGAATCTCGTCCTTCGAGAAGAAGCCCGAAAACGGCGGGATGCCCGCAATGGCCAGACAGGCCACCAGGAAGGTGATGTGTGTCACCGGCATGTATCTGCGCAGGCCGCCCATCATCTCCATCTCGTTGCTGTGCACGGCATGGATGATACAGCCCGCCCCGAGGAAGAGCAGCGCCTTGAACATGGCATGGGTGAACAAATGGAACATGCCCGCCATGTATCCCAGTCCGCCCCCGTGCGGGTCGGCATCGGTGCACACGCCCAGAGCCACCATCATGAAGCCTATCTGCGAAATGGTAGAGAAGGCCAGCACGCGCTTGATGTCACTCTGCACGCAGGCCACCGAAGCGGCATAGAGGGCGGTAAATGCCCCCACCCAGGCCACCGCATGCAACACATGGGGGGCAAAGTCCACATACAGCGGGAACATGCGCGCCACCAGATAGACACCCGCCACCACCATTGTGGCCGCATGAATCAGGGCCGACACCGGAGTAGGGCCTTCCATCGCATCAGGCAGCCAGATGTGCAGCGGAAACATGGCGCTCTTGCCCGCACCGCCTACAAACATCAGTCCCAAAGCCCAGGGAAGCACCATGCCTGCCTGCATCAGCCGCTCCTCTGAGGGAGTGAAGGTGAAGGTCTGCATGTAGTATCCGTAAATCAGAATGCCGATAAGAAAGCCCAAGTCGGCGAAGCGCGTCACGATAAACGCCTTCTTGCTCGCGGCAATGGCCTCGGGCTTGGTATAGTAAAACCCGATGAGCAGGTATGACGACACGCCCACCAGTTCCCAGAACACATACATCTGGAAGATGTTGGTGGCAACGACCAGTCCCAGCATCGCAAACGTGAAGAGCGACAGGAAAGCATAGTAGCGCTGGAATCCCTTTTCACCCTTCATGTAGCCGAAAGAATAGATGTGCACCATCAGGCTCACCGTAGAGACCACCACCAGCATCAGCACCGATATGGGGTCGAGCAGGATACCCATGTCGATGTGGAGGGACGGAGTGAACGGCAGCCACTCGAAATTCCACGGAACAAGCGTGGGATAAAGCCCGTCCTCCATGCGTCCTGCGGTAAAGTAGCTGCAGGCCGTAGCGTAGCTCAGCACCGTCACGGCGGCCAACGACAGCGTTCCGACAATGCCCGCCACGCGGTGCGACATTTTCATGCCCGCCAGAGCCAGCAGCAGAAAGCTCAGTGCCGGCAGGGCAAGTATAAGAATCGTATAGTCCATCTTTTTGAATCAACAGTTAATAGTTTGTAATAAATAGCCGTCTCCCTGCCGTCATCCCTTCAGGTCGGTAATGTCGTCGGTAAGCACCTGCTTCACGTTGCGGTACACATTGATGATGATGGCGATGGCCACGGCTGTCTCAGCAGCCGCCACGGCAATGCCGAACAGGCTGAAGAAGTGCCCCTCCAGACGGTCGGGGAAAAGATACCGATTGAACACAGCAAAGTTGACATTCACCGCGTTGAGCATCAGCTCGACCGATATGAGCAGTGCCAGCAGGTTCTTGCGGGTGAAGAATCCGTATATCCCGCAAAACATCATCACCGTACTGATCACCAGATAATGAATCACATGAATCTCTATTTCCATAACATCATTCCTTAGATTTTCCACTTTCCTTCCGGGCTATCAGGATAGCCCCTACCATACAAGCCAGCAGCAGCACGCCCACAGCCTCGAAAGGCAGCACGAACTCATACTTGCCCGTACCGATGAGGGCCCGTCCAATCCGTTCGACCGGAAGCTCCACTCCCTGCGGAATCAGATTGAGGGCAAAGCCATTGGTGAATACCAGAAACAGCACCAGGGCGGCTCCGACCGTCACGGTCAACAACACGGCGACCAGCCTTGCGCGGCTCTGGCGGTACTTCATGTCCTTGTCCGAACGCGTGAGCAGGATGGAAAACACGTAAAGCACCACAATGCCTCCCGCATATACCATCAGCTGCACCGCCCCCAGGAACGTGTAGCCCAACACCCCGTAAATGGCGCCCGTGCCGAACAGCACGAACAGCAGATAGGTCGCGGCGCGCAGAATCTTGCCCGTGGTCACTGCAAGCACCGAACTGACGACAATGCAGGCCCCTACAATATAAAACACGATTTCTTGAAGTGATATGCTCATAATATATATTCTCGTTTATTTCTTGTTCAGAGTCAGCACGAGCTTCTCCTTCTGAAACACGGCGTTCTCAAAGTCATTGGTAAACCGGATGGCGTCATGCGGACACGCGTTCACGCACAGTTGGCAGAACATGCACGAGCCCAGGTTGTATTCATATTTCACCAGAAACTTCCTTTTCTTTCCGTCCTCCACCTCGCGCGTCTCCGTGGTCAGGCGGATTGTGCCGTTCGGGCAGGCCATCTGGCACAGCCCGCACGCCACGCAGCGGTTGTTTCCTTCCTCGTCGTGAGGCATCACCAGCATGGCACGGTGGCGCTCCGGGATGTGGAGCGTGGTATGGCGGTTTTCGGGATACTGCTCTGTTATCTTCTTTTCGCAGAACACCTTCATCGATGTGCGCATACCCGTCAGCAGGCTCTTCACCCCCGCGAAGTATCCCTCCATGTATTTACAGAATCCGTTCATAAGCTTGCTTGTTAAAATGTCAGTCCACAAACCTTGCACACGGTCATCAGCAACAGGATGACCAGCGATGTAGGCATCAGATATTTCCACTCAAGGGTCAGCACCTGGTCGATGCGCAGACGCGGATAAGTCCACCGTATCCACATCAGCAGGAACACAATCACGAAGGTCTTGCCCAGAAACCACACGAAGCCGGGGATATAGTCCATCACCGCATTGAATCCGTCGAGACCCGCCACGTGCAGCGGCATCCATCCGCCCAGAAACAGCGTGGCGGCGATGCCCGCCGTGATGAACAGGTTCAGGTACTCGGCCAGATAGAAGAAGCCGAAGTGCATGCCCGAATATTCCGTGTGGTAGCCCGCTGTCAGCTCCTGCTCGGCTTCCGCCAGGTCGAACGGGCCGCGGTTGGCCTCCGCATTCCCGGCAATCAGGTAGACGACAAAGGCCGCCACGGCGGGGATGTGCCCCTTGAAGATGTTCCATCCGTCGGCCTGGCCTGCCACAATCGTCTGGATGTCCATCGCGCCGCACAGCACCACCATCGTCAGCACCGAGATGCCAATCGACACCTCATAGCTGATAATCATCGCTCCGCTGCGCACCGCGCCGATGAGCGTATACTTGCTGTTGCTGCTCCATCCGGCGAGCAGAATGCCCAACACTCCGATGCTCGAGGCCGCCAGCACGAAGAAGATGCCGATGTTCATGTGCAGAATCTCCGCGCCCTTGTTCCACGGCAGGCACGAAAAGGTCAGGATAGAGGCCAGTATCACGAGGAAGGGGGCCAGGTTGTAGAGGAACCGGTCGGCACGGTTCAGGCTGATGATTTCCTTGGTCAGTATCTTCAGCACGTCGGCCGGCACCTGCAGCAGTCCGCCCTTCCCTCCCACGCGGTTCGGCCCGATGCGGCACTGGAAGGCGGCGCACACCTTGCGCTCCATATAAATCAGCACGACGGCCAGCACGGCATACATCAGCATGATGGCCACGCCCACCGCCAGTCCCTCAAGCGTAAGGGCCGCCCACTCGGGCATCACGCCGCAAAGCGCCGCATGGATGCCCGCCAGGAGAGGTTCAAAATTATAGTAGTCTAAAAACATAACGGTTTCATTTTAGGTTTATCTGTCAATGTCAGGAATCACGAAGTCCAGCGAGGCCCCGATGGCTATCAGGTCGGCAATCTTCCATCCGCGGCACACCGTGTCCATCGCGTGCACCAGCGGAAGCCCCGTAGAGCGGAAGTGCATGCGGTAGGGCACCTTGTCGCCCCGGCTCTCGATTATCACGGCAAACTCGCCCCGGCTTGTCTCCACCTCGGCGGTATGGATGCCTTCGGGCAGCTTGATGACGGGCTTCGTCTTCGCGCGGAAGTCACCCCCGGGAATATTGTCAATCAGCTGGTCGATGATGTGGCACGACTCCAGAATCTCGTCCATGCGCACCAGATAGCGGGCAAACGAGTCGCCCTCGCCGCGCGTAACCTGCTTGAAGTCCACCCGGTCGTAGACGGAGTAGGGATGACGCTTGCGCACGTCGTTCGCCCATCCCGAGGCGCGCCCCGTGGCTCCGGTGCAGCCCAATGACACGGCATCCTCCAGCGACAGCAGGCCCACCCCCTTCAGGCGCGTATCTGCGATGACATTGCCGGTAAAGATGTCGTGATAGTCCCTTATCACCCTCCGCATGTGGGCCGTAAACTCCCTTACCTTCCGGCAGAAGTCGGGGCGGATGTCGGCCTGCACGCCGCCTATCACGTTATAATGCTGGATAAGCCGTCCGCCGGTGGTCTCCTCGAAGATGTCGAGAATCATCTCACGCTCGCGGAAGCCGTAGAAGAACGGCGTCATGGCCCCCATGTCGAGCACCAGGCACGAATAGAATATCAGGTGCGAGTCGATGCGCTGCAGCTCGTCCATGACGGCGCGGATGTATACGGCGCGTTCGGGCACCTCGATGCCCGCCGCCCGCTCGATGCACATGCACAGGGCATGGCGGCTCTGGTGCGCGCTCAGATAGTCCAGACGGTCGGTCATGCCCAGTGTCTGCGGATAGGTGAGGCTCTCGTTCATCTTCTCGATGCCCCGGTGGATGTAGCCCAGTATGGGGTCGACCTTCGTCACCGTCTCGCCGTCCAGCGCCACGCGCATGCGCAGCGCACCGTGCGTGGAGGGATGCTGCGGGCCGATGTTTATCACAAAGTCATTCTCGCCGAACACCGGATGCGCCGTGCCCGCCAGCGTGCCGTCCGGCAGCAGGCGGTATTCCGTGGTGGTGTCCGCGTTGGTCTCGTTGTCCAGGCGCAGCGGGTTCGAGTCCATGTCGTAGTCCTTGCGCAGGGGCCATCCCTTCCAGTCCTCGCGCAGGAACAGGCGGCGCATGTCGGGATGCCCCGTAAAGCGTATGCCGAAAAAGTCGAACACCTCGCGCTCCTTGACGAGCGCCGTCTTCCACAGGTCGCTCATGGTGGGCAGCAGCGGCCGCTCGCGGTCGGTCACGGCCACCTTCAGGGCCACCCGCCCGCCCGTTGCGGACGATTCCATGAAGTAGACCGCGCCCAGGCCTTCCTCGCCCCAGTCCATCCCCACAATGTCGCGCAGGTAGTCCATCGGCACGTCCCTGTCATGCCGCAGGCCTTCCGCCGTCCGGCGCAGCTCGCCTGCCGGGATGCTTATCACCTGCGCGTTTCCCGCACAGACTTCCGCTCCGGCCATTCTGATTACGTCATCTCGCTTCATCCGCAGCCTCCTTTCCTGTTTCCGCTTCATATTCATGTCCGGCCCCGCCTTCCGCCTGCCTGCGGTTTATGCCGCCCAGAAAGCGTTCCACCTTAATCTTCCGCTGAAGCTGCATCAGCCCGTAGTAGAAGGCTTCGGGACGGGGCGGACAGCCGGGAATGTACACGTCCACGGGGATAATCCGGTCTATCCCCTTCACCACATTGTATGACTTGACGAACGGCCCTCCCGAGATGGTGCATCCGCCCACGGCCACCACATACTTCGGCTCTGCCATCTGGTCGTACAGGCGCTTCATCAGCGGAGCCATGCGGTAGGTGATGGTGCCCAGCACCAGCAGCAGGTCGGCCTGGCGCGGAGAGTTGCGCGTCACCTCGAAGCCGAAGCGGGCCATGTCGTAGCGTCCGGCCCCCAGGGCCATGAACTCGATGGCGCAGCAGCTCGTGCCCAGAGCCAGGCTCCACACCGAGTTGCTCCGGCCCCAGTCTATCAGCCTGTCCAGCGAGGTGAGCACCACGCCCGCCCCGTCGGCGTTCAGCCTGCGCACCATCTCTTCCAGATAGTCATTGTTCTTGAAGTCCCCATACTCCATCGAGCGGATCTTCGCACGCCTTCTTATGTCCATTCCAGCGCTCCTTTCCGCCAGGCGTATGCCAGGCCCAATACCAGTACCGCCAGGAAAAGTCCCACGCCCGCCAGAGCATAGGCTCCCGCCTGGCCTGCCACCACCGCCCACGGAAACAGGAAGACCGTCTCGATGTCAAACATCAGAAACAGGATGGCAAACAGATAATACCCCACCCTGAACTGCACCCATGACTGGCCGCGGGTAGGGATACCACATTCATACGGCTCGCCCTTCTGGGGGTTGAACGAGCGCGGGGCCACCAGCCGTGCTATCCCCATCGCCGCACCCACAAGGGCTGCCGCCGTCAGAATGACGACAACGATAAATACAAAAAACATATATATAAACTTATTGAATGATGACACACCGATGCGCCTCTCCGCATGCCGGCCCGCTGCCGACCGGAGAAAAAAAGGAAAGTCCGGTCCGCTAAACCTGAATCCGCTCGATCAGATAGAGATACCCCGCCACGCTCCGCCGGCCGCAGAAGGCCGCCTCCGCGAAGCCCCCGCCATATAAAGGGGAGTCTGCGGGACACGCCCCGCACATCCCCGGCTGCACCGCAGGCCTGAAGCCGCTGAACGGCACAGGCTGCCCCGCCTGCACACACGGCCCGGGGACACCCGCCCCACGGTGGGACAATAAATGGTTCAGCGTCCGAGAGGCCGTATCCTCCGGACGCTGAATGCACACTTCATGTTCTTCCGTCTGCCCGTCTTCGGGCACAGACACTGACGATACAGACGCATAAGCAGCTTCACCCGCCATCGACAAGACAAGGGTTATCACAAACAATATAATCTGCTTTATTCTTTCCATCTGTACCTATCAAAAACGCCGCAAATTTAGAGAATAATTTTCATTCTCCCATACCTCAGTGTTTAAAAATACTGAAACATATTGGTAACGAACTGAAGAAAAGCTTATTTGGCCGGCGCTTTCACAAAATACTGGTTGAACACAATGCCCAGAACAATCAGTATCAATCCGATGTAGGTAGTGAAAACAATCGGCTCGCCCAGCACCACCGCGATAAAGAAGAGCGACATGAAAGGCGAAAGATAGCACAGCTGGTTGACCAATGCCGGATTGGATGTGGTGCGCATGGCCAACCCGAAGAAGATGAACGGTATGCCCATCTCAAAGCCGCCGACATACATTCCCGACAAGATACCGGAAAGTGTATTCAGATTCACACCGACAACGGTCGCCCCTATCAGCATATAGACAGAGCCGAAAAGGAAAGTCATAAACAAGGCTACACTTCCGTCTGTCTGGTCTTTCTGCTTGTTGTTGATAAGCCAGTAGGTGGCCCACAGCACTGCACTGAGTGCCGCCAACAGCAGTCCGGCAGGCGATATGACCATGCTTCCTGCATTGCCCGTCCCTACTGAAATCAATACTACACCCGCCAACGAAACAAACATTCCGATATACTTCTTTTTAGGAATAGGCTGCCCGTCGAACAAAGCCAGCAAAATCAGCAACACAATAGGCCATGCATAATTGATAGGTTGGGCCACCTGTGCCGGAAGCAGGGAATAGGCACTGAACAGCACCAGATAATACCCCACCGGATTCAGCAGTCCCAATCCGGCAAAATACCCCCACTGCTTTCCCGACAGGCCTGCCACCAGGCGCCACTTGCGCTGCACGGTCAGCAAGACGGTAAATATCACCAGCGAAGTAAGGCAAGCCACCAACACCAGTTCAAAATAAGTGAGGCTCCGCAAGGCTATCTTAAAAGCAGTGGCAACCGTCGACCAGCTCAAAACTGCCAGACAGGCATACAATACGGCTTTACTGTCGTTTTTCATCGCAGCGCCTCCACTTCTTCCGTCGTAACCGGCACATACTTGCCCAAGCGGCGTGCACCGGTTTCCGTTATCAGATAATCTTCCTCGTTGCGCAGACCGGTAAAGTCGCGGTAAGCCTCCAGCCTGTCATAGTTTATGAAATCGGTAAAGCGTCCTTCCGCTTTCCAGTAATCCATCAGCTCAGGAATAAAGTAGATACCCGGCTCGATGGTCAGGACAAATCCCGGCTCGAGCGGACGAGCCAGGCGCAAGGACTTGCGTCCGAACTGCGTGCTCTTGGGATGTCCGTCATAGCCTACCCACACTTCGCCCAGATTTTCCATGTCATGCACATCAAGTCCCATCATGTGCCCCAGTCCGCAGGGGAAGAACATGGCATGTGCACCGGCAGCCACCGCTTCGGCCGGATCGCCCTTCATCAGTCCCAGACTCTTCAGACCTTCGCAGATAACCCGGCACGACAGTTCATATACATCCTTAAAAGGTATGCCCGGCCGCAGCGCCTCAACAGCCGCACGGTGAGAGGCCACCTGAATGTCATAAACATCTTTCTGGCGTGAGGTAAACTTCTTTCCGGCGCAGATGGTTGACGACATGTCGCCGGCATAACCCATCGCTGTCTCGGCTCCGGCATCGACCAGCAGCATATCGCCTTCCTTTACCGTATGGCCGTGATAGTGGTTGTGCAGAGTCTGTCCGCATACCGTGGCTATCGTAGGAAAAGAGAGCGAGCATCCGTTGGCCTGGGCCACCGCCTCAAGCGCGGCCGACACCTCGCATTCCTTCATTCCTACGCGCAAGGCCCGCATGGCAGCAATGTGCATCTCGGCCGTCACATCGCAGGCACGCTCGATTTCCACAATCTCTTCCGCCGTCTTGTAGTTACGCAAATTTACGATACCCTTAATGAACGGGACGGAAGGCTGCTCCTGCCCCGGCTTTACCCCCAGCATGTCGAACAGCTTCAGGCGGTGCTCGGCACGGTAAGGCGGCAAATAATGCACGGTCTGTCCTTTGGCGGCGGCCTTCCCGACATATTTCTTCAGCTCGGCAGAAGGCAAGGTTTCGCTGATGCCTACCGACCGGGCCTTTTCGTGCAGCGTAGGCTGAGTTCCCATCCACACGATATGGTCGATGGTCAGTTCGTCGCCGAATATGATTTCACGGTTCTCGTCGATGTCGATGACAGCCCCCAGTCCGGCATACGACAGTCCAAAAAAATACAGGAACGACGAGTCCTGACGGTAAGGATACGTATTGTCTTCATAATTCATTCCGCTCTCTTCATTCCCCAGAAAAAGCAGAAGTCCGGAACCTACGCTCTTTTTCAGCGCATCCCGGCGATTGATATAGGTTTCTTTTGCAAACATAACTATGTGTTGTTTAGCTGTTAGATATTAGGATTCATGTCCACAAAAATACGAAAAATTCAGTTTCGCGGAGATGTTCCGTCCAATTTAATGCGATACGGCCACTGGGCATCCTTCACCTTACTGTCCGGCATGGGATTCATCCAGTGTTCGGACGGCGCTCCCATTACCACCAGCCACAGATGAGACAGCTTCTTGTCTGCCGGGGTCTTGAAACTCACCGTTCCCGTCTTCTGCGCACCCATCTCTCCGTAAATGCTCTTCCCGTCGGCCGTCACCGCCACAAATCCATAGCGCCATCCGGCCTTGTCCGGATTTACCGAACTATATCCCTCTACGGCCTTGTCAATGCCTCTGAACTCCGCCTTCACCTCCTGCCCCGCTTCGGGAACCGTAAGGGGAATGGCGTTGAACCCGTAGTTTTCCGGACAGTTTTCTGCCGCCACCTGATACCATCCTTCAGGATGCTCTGTCAGCTTGCAGGTATATTGGTTGGCATACGGACGCGAATTTTTCCACACCCGTTCAAAATCCCAGTTTATGAAGTGGCGGCACGCATCGAACATTTCATCGCAGAACGCTGACTGCGACAAGCCCGTCATCCGCTTGTAGGTCATTACCGGGTCTTCCCCCCGCTTTCCCTGGCGGAACATTTCTGCGATGAAGGGCCGTCCGTGTCTTACACCCCAATACTCAAGCACGTATGGCGAATGATAGATGTTTTCCAGATGCAGGAATGCCTTGTGCGACAGTTTTGTAAAAGCTTCCCAGTGATAACGCTCGTCGGTCTGCCAGTCGGGATTGACCTGCCACAGCATCCACTGCGAGGCCATCTCGAAAAAGCCACTTCCTCCCCAGGCCTCCCCCTGTCCGTCGCAGGTTATCTGCGCCTGAAAACTGTGTCCCAGCTCGTGCGCCATGCAGTTCAGCTTCTCATCCTGGATGCGGTTGGGGGCTACCCACAGTCCGCCTATCACGCCATCGTAGTCTCCTCCGTATGCCGTACCCTCCAAAGAATAGTTCAGCATGACCATCATGCGGTAGCGGTCGCAGTTTGAGCCCGGCTTGGAGAACTGCAACGTATCACGGAAAAACGTATAGAAATGTTCCAGCTTCTCGGCCAGATTGTTCAGGTCGACATGCATGTCGTGTCCTTCCAGGCGGGGCGGATTGGCCAAATCGCCGCCGAAGCCTTTCTGCCAGAAGATGGCCAGGTTGTCCGTACAGCACATGCGGTGAAAGCTCCACAGCGAGGCGGTATCCTGCAAGTCCATCCCCTGCAAATCTTTCGGTATATAGATTTCCTTTCCCTTAAAATTAACGCAGGCATCCTTCGGACAGACATTCTGCCCGAGCGCAGTCCCTATCAGCGCCGCACACAGGGCGGCAGAAATGCACATTCTCTTCATGGTATCCAATTTTATTTTTTCAGACAAATGTAGAGGGAATCGGCCGAAAAGGATAGCAAAAGCGTCTAAAATGATGCGAGAATGCTATATCCCCCGCTACGGAAAGGCCATACGGAAGCCGGATGACGCCCGAAAGGAATTTTCATCCGCACCGGCCGTCCGTCCCGCCCCTATAAAAATCCGGGCACAGACTACAAAGAGTCTCCGCCTGCAGAGATACAGGCAGACTTCCCCTTGCAGTCCGTGCCCGAAGATACCTTCAAGTCCTCTTATCAATGGTGGAACAGGCGGATGCCTGTAAACGCCATGGCTATTCCATACTTGTCGCAGGTCTCTATCACATGGTCATCGCGGACAGAGCCTCCGGCCTGGGCGATGTATTCCACCCCGCTCTTGTGCGCCCGCTCTATATTGTCGCCGAACGGGAAGAAGGCATCCGAGCCCAATGACACGCCCTTCTGGGTGTCGAGCCACGCCCGCTTCTCCTCGCGGGTCAGCACTTCCGGCCTTTCGGTAAAGAACTGCTGCCATACGCCTTCGGCCAGCACATCGTCATGGTCTTCACTTATATAAATATCAATGGTATTGTCGCGGTCCGCCCGACGAATCTTATCCACCCACGGCAGGTTCAAAACCTTCGGATGCTGCCGCAGATACCAGATGTCGGCCTTGTTTCCGGCCAGGCGCGTACAGTGGATACGGCTCTGCTGCCCTGCCCCGATGCCGATGGCCTGCCCGTCCTTCACATAGCAGACGGAGTTCGACTGGGTATATTTCAGGGTGATAAGCGCAATCATCAGGTCACGCTTGGCCTCGTCTGGGAAGCATTTGTTTTTCGTGGGTATATTGGCGAACAGCTCCGGCCCGTTCAGCTTGATTTCGTTACGCCCCTGCTCAAACGTTACACCGAATACATCCTTGTGTTCGATAGGGTTCGGACGGTAGTCCGGATTAATCTTTATCACGTTATACGTACCCTTCCGCTTGTTTTTCAAGATGGCCAGAGCCTCGTCGGTATATCCCGGAGCAATCACTCCGTCAGACACTTCGCGGTTGATGAAGCGTGCGGTAGCCTCATCACATACATCACTCAGCGCGATGAAGTCGCCATACGACGACATTCTGTCCGCCCCGCGGGCACGGACATAGGCGTTCGCAAGCGGAGACAAAGACAGTCCGTCGACAAAATAAATACGCTTCATGGTTTCGTCCAGTTCCAGACCGATGGCGGCTCCCGCCGGACTTACATGCTTGAATGAAGTGGCGGCAGGCATGCCGGTAGCTTCTTTCAGTTCTTTCACCAACTGCCATCCGTTCAAGGCATCCAGAAAATTGATGTATCCCGGACGTCCGTTCAATACCTCGATGGGCAACTCTCCTTCCTGCATGAAGATGCGGGCCGGCTTCTGGTTAGGATTACAGCCGTACTTTAATTCCAATTCTTTTGCCATAATGCACTCAATTTATTTTGTCTACAAAAATACGATATTTAAATTGAAAATACTACTTTTGTCTTGTCAATATCAAACCATAAACCGACATGATAGACGAATTACTGGAGTTTAACCGCTCGTTTGTTGCCCAAAAAGGATACGAAAGGTATATCACGGGCAAATATCCCGACAAGAAAATAGCCATTGTCACCTGCATGGACACCCGGCTCACCGAACTGCTTCCCGCCGCACTGGGCATAAAGAACGGAGACGTCAAGATGATAAAGAATGCCGGAGGGGTCATCACACACCCGTACGGAAGCGCCATGCGCAGCCTGCTGGTGGCCGTATATGAACTGGGCGTGCAGGAAATCATGATTATCGGGCACTCCGACTGCGGCGCACAGCACATGGACAGCCAGACCATGCTGCGCCACATGCGCGAAAGGGGCGTTTCGCAAGACCACATCGACATGATGGAGTATTGCGGCATAAACCTGCACTACTGGCTGAGCGGATTCGACGACGGAGAAGCCTCCGTACGCCAAAGCGTGCATATCGTAGAGCATCATCCCCTGATGCCTCACGACATCGAGGTGAGAGGATTCATCATCGATTCGACAACCGGGGCGTTGACAGAAATAGAAAAAGAAGAACATTCAGACAAATAACCGTATGGCATTAGCAAGCATCGTGTGGAATGTAGACCCCGTACTGGTACATCTGGGGTCGGTCGAAATCCGTTGGTACGGACTGATGTGGGGCATAGGCTTCATCCTGGCCTATGAAATGGTATCCCGTCTGTTTAAAAAAGAAGGCTATCCGGACAGTTGGGCCGACAAGCTGTTCATCTATTGTATTGTCAGCAGCGTGATAGGCGCGCGGTTGGGACACTGCCTGTTTTATGAATGGGACTACTATGGTGCCCACCCTGCCGAAATTCTGAAAATCTGGAAAGGCGGACTGGCCAGCCACGGGGGAGTATTTGCCCTGATACTGGCCCTTGTATGGTATTCGAAAACCGTCACCAAGAAAAGCGTATGGTGGCTGTTCGACCGAATGATACCCGCCGTAGCCGTAGTCTGCATGTGCATCCGTTTCGGGAATCTCATGAACTCGGAAATATTCGGCTATCCCACCTCTCTGCCTTGGGGCTTCGAGTTCGTACGCTCGCGCGAATGGCAAGAACTGTATAACCAGAACGGAGCGGCTCTTCCCTGCCATCCCACGCAGATTTATGAAATGCTATACTGCCTGATTGCCCTCATCGTATCGTGGGTGATGTATCACAAATACCGTCTGCAGCGGCATATCGGACTGATTACGGGAGTGTCTCTGCTCATTTTCTTCGGGGCACGCTTCGGGCTGGAGTTCATGAAAAATCCACAAGTGTCCGAAGAAATCGGGATGACCATCAACATCGGACAATGGCTAAGCATTCCCCTGATTCTTTTGGGTATTTATCTGATTGCCACCTGCCGCACGCGCAAGGAGGCCTTTTAAGACCTACCCTTCACAATACAGCGCGGGGTCATGACTTCATCGTCATGACCCCGCGCCCGTTATCAGAAAAAGATTACCGGCCAAACAGATTTTCATCTACCTTACCCCAATCTACCAATTTCCAGAAAGCTTCCACAAAGCCGGCACGGCGGTTGCGATAATCAATGTAATAGGCATGTTCCCACACATCGATGGTCAAAAGAGGCTTCAGTCCCTTCCTCATCGGATTTCCGGCATTCTGCTCACTGTCTACAGAGAGGAATCCTTTTTCGTCTGCCACCAGCCAAACCCATCCGGAGCCGAACAGTCCGACCGCCGCCTGAGTGAATTTTTCCTTAAACGCTTCCACCGAACCGAAATCCCGGCCCAAAACTTCCGCCAGACGCTCGGAAACCGGCGGTTGGTCAGGAGCAAGCCCCTGGAAGAAAAAGGTGTGATTCCATGTCTGGGCGGCATTGTTGAAAATTCCGCCTTCAGCCTGCCGGACGATTTCCTCCAACGACATGCCTTCAAAAGGCGTATCAACAATCAGCCTGTTCAGATTATTGATGTAAGTCTGCAGGTGTTTCCCGTAATGGTACTCTAATGTTTCTTTGCTCATAGCCGGAGCAAGTGCCTCCATGTCATAAGGAAGCGTCGGCATTTCATGTAACATAATCGTATGATTTAAAAGGTTAATATCCATATCTATAAAACACCCAAAGGCCTGCAAAGGTTCCCGATTCAGTTGTAATTTCTTTAAAGATACAAAAATCCGCTCATTTAAACCATTATTTTCAGAAAAGAATTAACTTTGCGTTCGGAAAAAGAAACCTTTTTATCACATAAAAACAACTTCACACGAACAAAATATCACAACACATATTAATAAATCAACAAAAAGATAACGATTCAAACATTTTAAATCAAAAAGAACATGTGCGGAATAGTTGGTTACATCGGAAAAAGAAAAGCCTGGCCTATTCTGATTGAAGGGCTGAAGCGGTTGGAATACAGAGGATATGATAGTGCGGGAGTGGCGTTGACTAAAGACAACGGACAAATGAACGTATACAAGGCCGTAGGCCGGGTGGCTGACCTGGAAAGAGAAGCTGAAGGAAAGGACTTGTCTGGCTGCGTGGGGATAGCACACACCCGATGGGCCACACATGGGAAACCGACTGCGGCAAACGCCCATCCGCACTGCTCACAAGACGGACGAATTGCACTTGTGCATAACGGAATCATCGAAAACTACGCGCCGCTGAAAGAACGGCTCAAGAAAAAGGGCTGCACCTTCCGCAGCGACACGGACACGGAAGTGCTCGTGCAGCTCATCAGATATATCCAACAAGCCGGAGACATGGAACTGCTGCCCGCTGTACAGCTCGCACTGAAAGAAGTAGTGGGAGCATACGCCATCGCCGTAACAGACCGCAACCGTCCCGACCAGATTGTGGCCGCCCGACGAAGCAGCCCTCTCGTAATCGGTATCGGACAAGACGAATATTTTCTTGCCTCAGATGCCACCGCCATAGCCGCATACACCAACCAGGCAATCTATCTGGAAGACGGCGAGACTGCCGTGCTGCAAGTGGGAGAACCGCTGAAAATCACAGACCTCGACAACGTGGAATGTACGCACAAGGCACAGGCCATCGCCACCGACATGGGACGGCTTGAAAAAGGGGAATACCCACACTTCATGCTCAAGGAAATATACGAGCAGCCCAGTTGCATGGCCGACTGCATGCGTGGACGCATCTGCCAGGGAGAAGTCACCCTTTCGGCCGTAAACATGTATCGCGAACGGCTTGCCGCCGCACACCGGTTTGTCATCGTAGCCTGCGGTACTTCGTGGCACGCCGGACTAATCGGCAAGCAGCTGATAGAAAACTTCTGCCGCACTCCTGTGGAAGTAGAATACGCATCCGAATTCCGTTACCGCAATCCAGTAATCACGCCCGATGATGTGGTCATAGCGCTCTCGCAAAGCGGAGAGACGGCCGACACACTGGCCGCCGTAGAACTGGCCAAGGAGCGCGGAGCCTTCGTATATGGCATCTGCAACACCGTTGGGTCATCCATCGCACGAGCCACCCATACCGGTTCATACATACACGTAGGGCCGGAAATCGGAGTGGCTTCAACCAAAGCCTTTACCGGACAAGTGACCGTGCTGACTCTGCTCGCCCTCGCTCTGGCAAAGGAGAAAGGAACAATGACCGAAAAAGATTACCACGATACCGTAAGGCAACTGGAAAATATCCCCCGCAGCATGCAGACGGTACTCAAGGAGGACACACGCATCGCCATACTGGCCCGAACATTTACCTATGCACGCAACTTCATCTATTTAGGCAGGGGATACGCCTATCCCGTAGCCTTGGAAGGCGCGCTGAAACTGAAAGAAATTTCCTACATCCATGCCGAAGGCTATCCGGCAGCCGAGATGAAACACGGCCCCATCGCACTCATAGACAAGGAGATGCCCGTAGTGGTCATCGCACCTAGAACTGCTCTCTACGAAAAGGTGCTAAGCAATATCGAAGAGATAAAAGCACGGGGAGGACGCATCGTGACCCTGGTGACGGAAGGAGACACCGTGGTAAGCCGGATGGCCGACTACAGCATTTCACTGCCCCCGACAGCGGAATGCCTGTTACCGCTCGTCGCCTCCATCCCTCTGCAACTGTTGGCCTACCACATTGCCGTATGCAGGGGCATGGATGTAGACAAACCGCGCAACCTGGCCAAGTCTGTCACCGTAGAATAACAACAAAAAAATTCGCTTCACGGCAGAAAGACCTTGAAAATCATTCCGCCGTGAAGCGACCCTTGTACAATCAGCTCCATTACAAGCTGTAGTTCCACTGTTCGAGCGCAAAAGCCCAGTGCTCTTCCACAAGCTTTACGGTTTCCGACTTATACTGATATTTATTTTTCTTATATCCCTTTTTCTTGTCAACATAAGCCTTGATAGCCGGACGGGCTTCTTCAAAACCGGGAATAGAGAGCTTCTGATAAATCTCCTGAGTCAGGTCAAACGCGTTCTTCTCATAGTCCTCAAACTTCACCTCTACCAAGTTACCTTCCGGAATGAAATGCTTGTCGGCTTCATACTTATGATACAGCTTCGCGTATACGGACAAGATATTTGCCTGCAGCTCTTCATCACTGATGTCCTGAAGCTTCAGCGGCCGAATGGTATTGGTGAAGAAACTGCGGGTCGACTCAAACACCGTATAGGGATTGCGCATCAGGTATATGAACTTGGCATTCGGAAACATCTTCACCAATTCCTTTACACGCCCCGTATGCGGCGGGTTCTTGCTCAGGAACTGCGACCCTTTCGTATTCCAAAGCGAAATCTTTATCAGCTTGACAAAAGTTTCTTCAAATACCTTCAGTTCTTTTGCTGGTATGTCATCGAACAAAAGATACTTGTCGGCATATTCCTGCATATACTTCGGCAAGAACCAGAAATTATAATAGGTATAGGGCATCATGTTTGCCAAAGCAAACTCCTCTTCCTGCGGAAGGTCGACCGCCAGCTCCATATTGTCCGTAGGACGTTTATCGGGCATCAGCCAACTCATGTTCTTCTTGAAGAACGGCTGTCCCCACATCATCAGATGCGGAAAAACAGTCTGATAAGTGGTATTATAGCCGAAATGCGTATCACACGAAAAGACATTGTGCATGAAAGTCGTGCCGCTACGCCAGTGCCCCAGAATGAATACCGGGTCATGCTCCAGCGGCTTGTCTGCCAGCAGTCGGTCATAACGCTTGTCTTGCAGCGGTTTCAGCGTGGAAAGCAGCCTACATACAGCCTTCGTCAAACGGTATTTACCTTTGTATGCAGAGTCAATCGTCCGCCCTTCCGTTATCTGATTAAAAGTTTTCCAGTCCGCTCCTACCAATGTATTTATCGGCAGTTTGTTAAATTCAAGCAGTCCCATCTGATAATCTGATTTGTTAATTGAAAAATATCGGTGTTCATTTCTTAATCTCTATGGCGATACCCTGACGCGCAAGCTCCTTCACCGCCTTCTCTACAGCCTCGTAGTGCTCTGGAGCAATGCCCAGTTTCGGAAGATTCAGAACGGGCAGCTCCATCGTGGTATGCATGTCCTTGTCTTCCACCCGGTCGATAATCATGCCGACGGCACTGGTGTTGTTGGAAATCGGGTCTATCAGGATAAAGGCTCCGGTCGACTTGTTCTTTGCATAAGAATCAAAAAATATCTCCTTGGAAGAGGTCAGCACGACACGGGCTATCTGGTTCAGTGTCATGGGCACATCCTCCTTGTCCAACCGTCCGTTGTCTACGGAAAGATGCTCCATCGTATTGATATCTACCTTATATTTGATACTATCGATGCGTGTGCGGCTGGTATTGGTGGTCTGCTTCAGGAAGAAAGATTTTTCCATATCCATCTTCTCTTCGTCCATCCACACCAGCATAGCCTCGAAATTGCGCCCTACCATCGGCATATTGTCCGGATGAACCAGCATCTCTCCGCGCGACACATCTATCTCATCTTCCAAAGTCAGGGTGACCGACATGGGCGGAAAAGCATAGTCCAAATCGCCTTCATAAGTCACAATGCTCTTGATGCGCGACTTCTTGCCGGAAGGAAGAGCCACCACCTCATCTCCTTTATGAACGACTCCCGAGGCTACCTTTCCGCAGAATCCGCGGAAATCAAGATTCGGACGCAAAACGTACTGAACCGGGTAACGGAAGTCGGTCAGATTATGGTCATTGCCGATATGGACGGTTTCCAGAAACTCCAACAGTGAAACGCCTCCATACCAAGGAGTCCGTTCTGACTTCTCAACCACATTGTCTCCCTCTAAAGCAGACAGCGGGATGCACTGCACATCAGGAATGCCCAACGGAGCGATGAACTCCTTATAGGCGACTACAATCTTGTCAAAGACTTCCTCTGAAAAGTCCACCAAATCCATCTTGTTGACCGCCAACACCACATGCTTAATCCCCAACAGCGACACCAAATAAGTATGGCGGCGTGTCTGAGTGATTACACCCGTGCGGGCATCCACAAGGATAACGGCCAAATTTGCAGTCGAACCGCCGGTTATCATGTTTCGTGTATACTGTTCATGTCCCGGAGTATCTGCAATGATGAACTTACGCTTATTTGTCGAAAAATAACGGTAAGCCACATCAATGGTGATACCCTGCTCGCGCTCAGCCTTCAACCCGTCAAGCAGAAGGGCATAGTCAATGTGATCGCCTGCATTTCCCACACGCTTGCTGTCACGCTCCAGCGCATCCAACTGGTCTTCATACAGTTTCTTGCTGTCGAAAAGCAGACGCCCGATAAGTGTCGACTTTCCATCGTCTACCGAACCTGCGGTCAGAAAGCGCAGCAAGTCTTTCTGCTCATCCTGTTTCAGAAACTCCTCGATGGACATTGTCCCTCTGGCCTCACCCTCCATCGGATTCCCGGATTTGTTCTTATCTAAATGTTCCATAAACCGTTTCTTTAAAAATATCCTTCACGTTTCTTCTGCTCCATACTTGCATCCTGATCAAAGTCAATGACACGTGTGGTACGCTCACTCTTGGTGGTGGTCATCATTTCCTCCACAATCTTTTCAATCGTATCGGCATCGCTTTCTACAGCTCCCGTAAGCGGCCAGCAACCCAATGTGCGGAAACGTATCTTCTTCATTTCAATCTTGTCTTTGTATTTTTCCGGCAATCTGTCATCATCCGGCATAATCAGCTGTCCATCGATGTTCACGACCGGACGCACCTTGGCAAAATAAAGCGGAACGATGGGAATATTTTCCAGACGAATGTACTGCCAAATATCCAACTCCGTCCAGTTGCTCAAAGGAAATACACGGATGCTCTCCCCTTTACGGATGCGGGCATTATAAATGTCCCACAACTCCGGACGCTGGTTTTTCGGGTCCCACTGGTGGAACTCGTTGCGGAATGAGAATATGCGCTCCTTGGCACGCGATTTCTCCTCATCACGGCGTGCTCCGCCAAATGCCGCATCAAACTTATACTTGTCGAGTGCATGCAGCAGCGCCTGCGTCTTCATGAGATCAGTGTGCACCTTGCTGCCGTGCGTAAACGGGCCTACTCCGGCACGAAACGCCTCCATATTGCTCTCCACAATCAGATTCCATCCGTATTTCTTCGCATACTCATCGCGAAACTGTATCATTTCCTTGAACTTCCATTTCGAATCAATGTGCATCAAGGGAAACGGAACCTTTCCCGGAGCAAAAGCCTTCTCGGCCAAACGCACCATTACAGACGAATCCTTCCCGATGCTGTAAAGCATGACTGGATTCTCAAATTCGGCGGCCACCTCGCGGATGATATGGATGGACTCCGCCTCCAGTTCCTTCAGATGGCTTAGTTTGTATTCTTCTTTCATCTTTATATATGAGTTTCTGTTTTTCTGTCTTTATCTATCACAACTCTCGGCAATACAAGTTCCAGCAGACGGAATACGCACTCCTCTACCGACAACACCGAAGTATCCAACGAAAGTGCAGGATGTTTCGGTTCCTCAAACGGAGCGGAAATGCCGGTAAAATTTTTTATCTCACCCCGCCGCGCCTTGGCATACAGCCCTTTCACATCCCTGCGCTCACACTCTTCGATGGGCGTACAGACATAGACTTCCATAAAATCCTCCTTGCCTATAATGCCGGCAGCCATCTCACGGATGTCGTTGTTCGGACTGATGAAGGCTGCAAGGGTTATCACTCCCGTATCAACAAACAGTCTTCCCACCTCCGCAATGCGGCGGATGTTCTCTACCCGGTCTTCCGGCGAGAACCCCAGATTGTTGTTTATGCCGCTACGTATGTTGTCACCGTCCAGAATGCGGCACAGCAGGCCGCGTCTCTGCAACTCACGCTCCAACGCAATGGCTATCGTACTTTTTCCCGAACCGCTAAGTCCGGTAAACCATATCATCAGTCCCCGCTGCCCCAGCAACGCCTCCTTGTCGGCGCGGGTCAGCATCCTGTCAAATATCGGATATATATGTTCCATCGTTTCATGCAGCCGCAAACGGCCAGATTAAAGGGATTAGTATAATGGACAATATCATCACTATCAAGTCCATCGGCAGACCAATCTTTACAAAGTCGGTAAACTTATAGTTTCCCGCACCCTGCACAATCAAGTTCGTCTGGTAACCGATGGGAGTAGCGAAACCGGCTGAAGCAGCTATACAGATAGCGATAAAGAACGGCATAGGGTCTACCCCAAACTTTTCAGCCGTCTCCAATGCAAGCGGAAAGGCAAGCGCCGCAGCAGCATTGTTTGTTATAAGTTCGGTAACGACAAGCGTCACGAAATAAAGCAAGGCAAGTGCCCCCCACGCGCCAAGCGGCCCTGAGACATCCTTGATGAACCGCGCAATCAGTGCGGCCAGTCCTGATTCCTCCATCGCCGCGCTGATGGCAAACGCACAGGCTATCGTTATCAGAATGTCCCAGCTGATGTATTTCGTATATTTCTTGGGCGGGAAAAGCTTGAGCCAGGCCATCACCACAGCCGTAACCGATGCAAAGAAAAACATATCCATCTTCACATTCGGGAAACGCTCCTGGATATAAGGCAGCTCGCCCACCGTAGCACCAATAATCATGACAAGCAGCAATGCCAACGCAGTCCATTTCTTCCACGAAGGAACCGGACGCGAAGGAATTTCCTTGCCGTTGGTCATCATCAGAAAGACAGACGAGTCACCCCATGTGCGTGTAAAGGCATCATCGGCCGACAATACCAACGTATCGCCTTCCTGCAGTCTCACCTCACCCAAATTCTCGGTTATCACCTGACCGCCCTGACGTATTTCCTTCACCTCGGCACCATACCGCCGCTTGAAGTCGAAGTTCTTCAGCTGGCGCTTCAGTCCCGGGAAACGTGAAGCCAACACCACCTCCACAATATGCTTTCCGCTTTCTGCAGCAGCGCCGGCCTCTTCGTCCTCGAAATTGTCCGGACGCTCTGCCGGCAACAGCTTCTTTGATGTAAGAATGATAAAGAGCAGACCGACCACCGTTATCGGGATTCCAATCCAAGCCAAATCAAACATCTTCAGCCCTTCAAATCCCCGGTCTATCATCATGCCGTGAACCACCAGATTTGTCGAAGTACCAATCAACGTACACAATCCGCCAAGAATCGTGGCATACGAAAGGGGAATCAGGAATTTCGTGCATGACAGCCCGCATTTCTTCGCCCAGTTCTTTACGATTGGCGCAAAAATCACCACCACGGGCGTATTGTTGAGAAAGGCCGAAAAGGCACTCACCACCGGGAGCAGACGCAGTTGGGCACGCGTAACGGTCGTCTCCTTTTCGGGCAACAGCTTTTTAATGACTGTCGCCAAGGCACCGCTTTGCCGCACGCCCTCACTCACGAGAAAGAGCAGCGCCACCGTAATCATACCCCGATTGCTGAATCCCGCCACCATCTGTTTCGGGGTGATAATGCCCGCCACCATGAAGAGCACCACCAGCGACAACAGCACGATGCCCGGACGCATTTTATCCAAGATAAGGGCCATCAGCATTCCTGCCAGCCCGAGCAAGACAAACAATATCTCAAAATTCATATCCGTCAGATTATTTGACAAACCATACCGTATTCTCTCTCCCGTGAAACGACGAACCACGGATTGAGCAGATTTTCCTTATTATAAACCAATGGCTCATCCGTGCCTGCCTGACAGACTTTTCCGCCCGAAGCGCGCACGATGGCATCGCCTGCTGCCGTATCCCACTCCATTGTCGGAGCAAACCGGGGATACACATCGGCTCTGCCTTCCGCCACCAGACAAAGTTTCAGCGAACTTCCAGCCGAAAGGGTCTCCACTTTCGGATGCTTCCGCTCCATCTCTATAATATAGGCTTCTGTTTCCGGGGTGAGATGTGAACGCGAAGCAACGATGACAAAGCTGTCACGCTTATCTCCGGCATGAGGCAGACGCTGTGCCCGTGCCATCAAGTCGTCTACCGTTCCCTTCTCCTCCACGCGCGAAACGCCGCCAAGCTTCCAGGCTCCCGTCTCACGGTCGGCAAAATAAAGTTCCTGCTTTACCGGAATATAGATTACACCGGCCTCCGGACATCCGTCCTTCACCCACGCGATGTTCACCGTAAACTCACCGTTCCGCTTGATGAACTCCTTCGTGCCGTCCAAAGGGTCGACCACCCAAAGCTCACGCCAAGAGCGGCGTTCCTCTGTGGGAATCTTCTTCCCTTCCTCGCTCAGGATGGGATAAGGCGTTTCCTTCAGCAAGTCGGATATCACCTCATGCGACTTGCGGTCGGCAACTGTCAGCGGAGAGTTATCCGCTTTTCTTTCTATCTCGAAATCCGCATCCGGATCCGTATATACTTCCATTATCTTTGCTCCGGCCTCGACTGCGGCACGGATAGCTACATACAATATTTTCTTGTCCATACACATAAATTGCTGTAAAATAACAGCATTTTCAAGAGTTATAAGTAGTTTGTTATTCGTTTTTTCTGTTCCCGTGTTTATTTTATAACTTCTTTTAAGAAAATCGGTTACGCCTGCACATGCGAATGTTTCCAAATCCGCCACATATAATAGGCACAATGTGTAAAGGCAAAGACAAACGAGATGCCAAGCAGCGTCTTGTCAGCTTCCCACCCTACGGTCTGCTGATGCCACAATCCGGTAATGACACTCAAAACAGAAAGCACCAGTCCCAGGATGTTCAACACCATATCCCCCTTCCGGCGAGGGACATTGCCTTCCAGTTTGCTGTGTCTGATTCCATAACACGCATAGATGTCCAGGCCCACCAGCATCCACAACACAAGCCGTATCCAAGTGTCTGCGGGCAAAAAACACATCATGCACAGGCAGGTAAGGATTCCGAGTATCGGGACGAGAGGAACGAACGGGGTCTTGAACGCGCGATGAACATCGGGCATCGTCTTTCGGACAACCAATACGGCTGCACACACCAGAGTAAAGGCGAGCAGCGTGCCGATGCTGGTCATTTCTCCCGCCACCTGAGCAGGGACAAAGCCCGCCAACAAGCTGACCAGCACCATGAACAGACAGTTGCTGTGCACCGGAGTACGGAAACGCTCATTGATGCGCGAGAAAAAAGGAGGCAGCAATCCGTCACGGCTCATGCTGAGGAAAACGCGGCTTTGTCCTAACAAAGTCACCATAATGACAGAACAATATCCGAACAGGATAGCCAATATAATGGCTTTGTTCAACCACGGATACACCGGATGAACCACTCCGGCCGCATCCGCCACCCCCATCTTCTCAATGGCGACCGCAACGGGAGCGATGCCTATCTGCCCCTCAAAATCCGTATAATGAGCCACTCCTGTCATTACATGGGCAAACAGGATATAAAGCACCGTGCAAACCAACAGCGAAACCAGTATTCCGATGGGCATGTCCCGTTTGGGATTCTTGGTTTCCTGCGCGGCCGTGCTTACGGCATCAAAGCCCAAGAAAGCGAAAAACACGATGGCTGCTCCACGAAGAATTCCAGAAAACCCGAACTCTCCCAGTGTTCCGGTATTTTCCGGAATATAAGGAACATAGTTCTCTGCCTGAATGAAACGCCATCCGAGTACCACAAAAATAAGAATGACCGATATCTTAAGAAATACAATCAGTCCATTAAAAAAGGAACTTCCCGCCGTACCTCGCATCAGAATCAGACTCATCAGCACCACAATCACCATGGCCGGAATATTGATTACCCCTCCATCCCACGGACAAGCGGTCAACGTATGCGGCAGTTCTATGCCCACTCCCTGAAGAAATACCACCAGATAACGGCTCCAACTGATGCTTACGGTTGTGGCTGCAACGGTATATTCCAACACCAAATCCCAACCGATAATCCAAGCAATCAACTCACCCATCGTAGCATACGAGTAAGTATAAGCACTTCCTGCCACAGGAATCATGGATGCAAATTCCGCATAACAGAGTCCGGCAAAGCAGCAGCCGATGGCCGCAACGATAAAAGACAGCGTAATGGCAGGCCCGGTATAAGTGGCGGCTACCGTCCCTGTAATGGAAAACAGTCCGGCGCCGATTATCACGCCTACTCCCAAAGCCACCAGACTGACCGGCCCCAAGACTCTTTTCAGGGTCTTGCTCCCTGTTTCAGCCGCTTCTGCCTGAAGTGCTTCTATGCTTTTTCGAATAAACAGTCCCATTTATAATATATAATATATGTAAAAACAGGCTGCAAATCTACGCAAAATCTGTGGAATAACCGCCGGATTTCGGCATATTAACGTAATGCAATCTGCGAGTCAAGCAGTTGGAAGGGAATCACGGAAGTTGGGCAAAATACAGAATATCGTTTCAAAGCGGATTAAAACAAAAAGGACGGCTTCCTATTCGTTATCCAATGAAGTTACAGATTTAACCGTCACCGTGCCGTGCCATTCATGAAATCTCTTATTCCAAGATGAAGTCAAAGTCTGTGTTTTGTATCAAGGGAAAGCCGATTAAGGAATAGTTCAAGTAGCAGTTCAATAGGCAGCTCTCATTCATACGAAAAAATGTAATGTCGCCTCAAACAGGAAAGGACTCAGACAATAAGAGTTAATTTACTTAAACCTAACGGAGAAGGAATAGTCTAACAATCAATCAGGTTATTCCTTTTCACTATCTTTGAACAGCATTAAGATGGTTAGTCATGAAAAAGTTTCTGTTCATACTGCTTCCATGGAGCGTCATAAGTGAACCTCCTACACAAAACGGCATTCCTCAATACTTGATGCTATTTATGCTATTTGAATGAACAAGGCGACACGATTGTGCCAGACGGAGAAGACCGTGAGTGAAGCGATAAATGGCAATATATAAAAAAGAAAGGAGAACTTATACGATGAAAACAATAATCTTATCCGCAATGCTGGCAAGTGTCGTTTGCCTGAGTTGCGCTAACTATTCCAGTCATTCCCAATCAGTCAAGCATAGGGAAAACGGCTGGTATCGCATCATAGACGGACAAAAGGACAGCATTGCTTCCCAGCCAATTGTTACGGTAAAGGAATTTTCCGCCTTGCGGTTGGACAAAGACTTATTTGGAAAGGCTGTAATAACAGGGAGCGTGAGCAAGCATAAATTGCAGGCATGGGCAGATTCAACGGAGCTGCTTATAGGCAAACGGATAGGATTTATATTCAATGATTCTGTGATTACCGCGCCACAAGTAAATATGAGGATAGAAAGTGGAACATTCCAAATTGCGGCACTCCACAATTATGATATAACCTTTTTACTTAAAAGTCTGTTGAAAGAAAAGAAAGATTCTTTGGACGCTTTATTCAAAGCCAACGGATGGGAAAATGATACGCTCTTTTTTAATCAATTAGACCAAGGAAAACAAGATTCAATCATAAACACATTGGACTATATTGATGCCTGTTCCATTATAAAAGGATTTGAGAACCAATAAAGCCAGAAAACATGAAAACAAAATTATTCACATTAGCAATTTGCCTGCTGACCGTTCTTTCTCTGCAAGCACAAACAGATGAGCGTTACATTGAAGTGACAGGTACATCGGAAATTGAGATTGTGCCCGACAAAATCCATTATCTGATTGAAATCCGCGAATACTTCAAAGAAGAGTTTGACGGGAAATCGAAACCTGAAGAATACCGTACCAAAGTGCCTTTATCAGAGATAGAACAGGGACTGAGAGAAGCACTTGCCTACGCAAGCATCCCGCAAAACGCCATCCGCACGCAAGAAATCGGTGATTATTGGCGGCAGCAAGGACAGGATTTTTTAGTTTCCAAGAAATTCGACATTACTTTGACCGACTTCAATCAGATAAACGAAATCATCAAACATATCGATACGAAAGGTATCCATACCATGCGTATAGGAGAGTTGGAAAACCAAAGATATGCTTGCCTATCACCAAAAGGGAAAGATTGAAGCATTGAAAGCCGCCCAAAAGAAAGCTGTCTATCTGGTAGAGGCATTGGGTAAAAGATTGGGTGATGTCATACGTATTGTAGAAAAAGACAGTGGCGATGCTTTGCCATTTGTGCAAAACAATGTCCTGTCATCCGAAGCTATCTTATTCGACAACTTCCGCACCATCAAAAAGAACTATTCCATGCAGGTGCGTTTTGAAATCATTGATTAAAAGCAGAGGGGCGAAAGAGAAACGCTGCATTCTTCTTTTCGTCCGCCTTGTTTTTGTATTTCGCATTCGTAGAAGTTGCCGAAACAAAGCGATGCAGACTTCGGCTATCAGGACGGATACCTGCTCATTATCCCAAAACGAGGCAAATTCTGCGTAGAAATTTTTTCTGCCAAAAAGCTTGAACATTATTTGGTTTATAAAATAAACTTATTTATATTTACAAAAAGAACAGGCAATGGCGCGCGGTGCCTGTTTTTTCAGGCATAATAAGTTTATAAAATAAACAAATTAAAAAAGTAAAGATTATGGAAGACCGAAAAATCAACGAACTGGAAAGTCTGGAGCTCATATCCGACATGATAAGAAAGACCAAAAAGGGAACTACCATGAAGAAGGACTACGATACCTTCCTCATATACGGCTATACCGCCCTGATTACCGCAATAATCACATGGGTAATCGTGCACTTCACAGGAAGAGGAGAAGCCATGTTCACATGGTTTGCCATGTTCATACCTTATTTTATCAACACCTTTTTCTGTAAAAATCCCAAGCCTGAGGTGACAACCTATATCGACAGCATGCTGGGAAATATATGGAAAGTCATCGGAAGCATGTTCATATTCACGGTAATCGCAATCGTAATCATCGGAATCCTCACCCATGTCATGAACTTCTCGATGATGATGCCGCTTTCGCTCATCTATGCCGGCATAGGCACCTCCATGACAGGGCTTGTAATAAAGGAAAAGGTCTTTATATGGACACCTCTCGCAGGATTGCTTGCCGCCGTATACATGCTCACAGAAGGCTGGTGCCATAATTACTGGAACATCCTTTTCGGAATGTCATTTCTTGTATTCATGATTATACCGGCGCATATAGCCAGAAACAAAATCAAAGAATAACAATATGAGAGAACTTGACCCATTGCTGCACTCCCAGCTACGCCTTGCCGTGGTGTCGCTCCTGCTTTCCGTCGAAGAGGCCGACTTCAGCTACCTCAAGGACAAGACACAGGCCACCTCCGGAAATCTGAGCGTGCAGATAGACAAATTGTCTGAGGCCGGATACATCGAAGTGAAGAAAGAGATTGTCGGAAAGAAACCGCGCACATCATGCCGCCTCACCGACAAAGGAAGAGACGCGCTGAAAGAATATGTGGAATCACTGAAAGAATATCTTGGCAAACTCATATCATAGTATCAGGCCACACTCCCCCGAAGAAGAGTTTATGAGAAGAAAAGCCTTTTCATAAACTCTCTTTTTATTCAGGGCGGTGCTTGCTTACAATATTTTTGACTAACTTAGCACGGGATTAACAACAATTCTTTAACAACCGATAAAATAGAAGGAAACAGATGAAAAAAACATGCAAACACCTGCTCGCCGCCGCACTGGTGGCTTCCTCGCTGACGGCCTACGGGCAGAATGAAACGGAACATGCCAACCCGTTCCTCAGCGAATATACTACTCCTTACGGCGTCCCTCCGTTCGAACAGATTACCGTGGAAGATTACCGGGAAGGACTTCTGAAGGGAATGGAAGAACAGAAACAGGAAATCGAAGCCATCGTAAACCAACGCTCCATGCCCGATTTCGAGAATACCATCGTAGCACTCGACCGCAGCGGAGCCTTGCTCAAAAAGGTACAGATAGTATTCGGCGCACAAAACAGCTGCAACACAAACGAAGAACTTCAGGCGCTCGACATGGAGATGACGCCGCTGCTCTCTGCACACCGCGACGACATTTCGCTGAACAAGCGGCTCTTCGACCGGGTAAAGGAGGTTTATGACAACCGCAAAAAATTCAGTCTAGACAAGGAGCAGACCAAACTGCTGGAAAATACCTACAAAGATTTCACCCGCAAAGGGGCAAACCTGAGCGAGGCCGACCAAAAGAAGCTGCGCGAACTGAACAGCCGGATTTCGATGCTGCAGCTTACGTTTGAGCAGAACATGCTGAAAGAGACCAATGCCTTCAAGCTAATCATCGACAACAAGGAGGACTTGAGCGGACTGCCCGATGCACTGGTCGCTTCGGCCGCCGAAACCGCCAGGAGCATGGGCGAGGAAGGCAAATGGGTATTCACGCTCCACAACCCGAGCATCATGCCGTTTCTGCAATATGCCGACAACCGGACGCTGAGAGAACGGATGTTCAAGGCATACATCAACCGTGGAAACAACGGCAACAGCGAAAACAACAAGGAAGTGGTGCGCCAACTGGTCAGCGCGCGTCTGGAAAAAGCGAAGCTGATGGGGTATGAAGACTATGCTTCGATGGCATTGGAAGACCGTATGGCCAAGAATGAAAAGAATGTCTACAACCTGCTTGACCAGCTATGGACACCTGCCGTCAACAAAGCCAAAGAGGAACTGGCCGACATCAAGGCGGAAATCAGGAAAGAAGGCAAGGACTTCGAGCCGGAAGGATGGGACTGGCGGTATTATTTTGAAAAGGCCAAGAAAAGCAAATACAATATCGACGAAAATGAAATCCGTCCGTATCTCGAGCTGAACCACGTGCGCGAAGGCGCTTTCTACGTGGCAAACCGTCTTTACGGCATCCACTTCCGCCAGCTGGAGTATATGCCCAAGCCACATCCGGAAGCACAAGCGTTCGAGTGCATCGACAAGGACGGAAAAACGTTAGGCATCATCTACTTCGACTTCTTTCCCCGCACGAGCAAGGGAGGCGGTGCATGGTGCGGAAGCTACCGTCCGCAGAGCTACGACGACAAGGGAAACCGCATCACTCCCGTAGTAACCATCGTATGCAACTTTACCAAACCGTCGGCCGGACAGCCTGCACTGCTCAGCCCCGACGAGGCTACCACGCTTTTCCATGAGTTCGGACACGGACTGCACAGTCTGTTCCGCGATGTACACTATGCCGGTGTAGGCGGTGTGCCGCGCGATTTTGTGGAACTGCCTTCTCAAATCGACGAGCACTGGACATTCGAGCCGGAAGTGCTGAAGGTATATGCCAAACATTACCAGACGGGAGAGACGATTCCCACCGAACTGGTGGAGAAATATGAGGCAAGCAGCAAATACGGACAGGGCTTTGCCACCGTGGAATACCTGGCCGCCTCACTGCTCGACATGGACTACCACACGCTGAAGTCTGTTCCCGAAGACATGGATGTGATGAAGTTTGAAGAGCAGGTGTTGGGCAAGCGCGGCATCCTCAAGCAGATTCCGTCGCGCTACCGCAGCACCTACTTCAGCCATACGATGGGCGGAGGATATACCGCAGGATACTACAGCTATATATGGGCGGAGGTGCTCGACTGCGATGCCTTCGGTGCTTATGTAGAGAGCGGCGACATCTTTAATCCCGAGCTGGCGGAAAAGTTCCGCAAGTATGTCCTCACTCCGGGCGGAATCAACGACGCTACCGACATGTACATCAACTTCCGCGGCAAGGGGCCGGACATCAAATGGCTGCTGGAAAAGCGGGGACTGAACACGCAAGAGGATGTGAAGCAGGACAAGGAGTGATTTTTCATCCGGCCGGACAGGAAAAGCGGAGCATCCAATCCTCCGCTTCCGCACTGGATTTTCCGGAAATCTCCTGACACGCTGACACGACTAAAGGCAAGAAACAGTCGTTCAACCCGTTAAGGTGTGTCAGGAAGCGTGTCAGGAAACGTTAAGGAGCAATCTCCTGACACATTTCCCGACACGGCTTGCAGATTACCTGACGATGAAAGACTCGTCCTCCTGCAAAAACCTCATACATATCTCCATTCTCCTCATCCAGCCATGCCAACAGTCTCTCCCGCTTAGCACTTGTCCCCACATATCCGCCTATGTAAGCGCCGCCTGCCCAAAATATAAAACCACCGATTACAGTACCAAAAAGCTCGCATAGACATCATATAGACAAGCAAAGCGGGACATTATCCGCTTACACATTGACAATAAATGATTTTATTCCCAAATCCACAAGTCAAAGTTCCTTTTCTTAGGAGAAATACCCAGTTCTGTATAGATTTTATTCTTCAGACGAAACTCCAGCAACCAACAGACCGGACATAAAGACCCGTTTAACTGACATATACGACAGTGCATAAGCCATGCACAGTCCATCACAACGAAGCCCGGCCGCTGTTTGCGACCGGGCTTTGCCGTTGCGATGACCCTCCGGGCCACCTTCATCTATCATAAACGATGCCTACTTGCCGTAATCTTCATACATCATCAGCAGATGCGAAGCGCTCCAGCTGAAATGGGAAGCCTGCAGACGCTCGCCGTTGTGCGTACCGTAATTCTCGTGAATCGGAGCATCGCCCGTCAGTCCCTGACAACGGTCGAAGACTTGCTGCGTATACTTGTCCGCCAAGTCCTTGTGTCCGTAGTTACGCAAGCCCTTTATGGCCTGATAAGTCTGGTCAAGCCAGATTGGGCCGCGCCAGTAACCGTTCGGGTCGCATTTCGGATTGTCGGCCGATGCCGTGGGGAACGGAATATAAGTGGAGAATTTGGTGGTATCGGTCAGCAAAGCCAGCGCCTTGTCCATCTGTTCCTTGGTAGCAATCTGCACCCAAAACGGCGTATAGCCTTCGCAGGCCGGCTCTTCGATAAAGCTGCCGTCGTCGATGCGGCGGTCGCAGAACCATCCGATTTTGTCGTCGAAGAAATAGTCGGCCACCTTGTCGCCATAGTCAGGCCCGTCGAAAGTCGTTCCGATAAGAGCGGCAAACTTTTTCAGCAGTCGGCACTCGAACGCCAGATATGCATTCAGGTCGACACTCTCCTGATTCAAGCTCCAGGCATCCTCACCGTTTTTCAGCATCTTGGCATTGTCGAAACGGATGGCATTGTCCATGCCGCTTTCCCATCCGGCAGCCTCCAGCGTACCGTCGGTAGAGCCGAACTCGCACATGCCGTTGCGGTTGTGGTCGCGCTTGTTGTACCACCATTTATAATAGGCCAACAGCTGCGGATACATCTCCTTTACGAAAGCCGTGTCCTGATTGTGGGTGAAGATTTCATCCACCGCCCAGCATACCAAAGGCGGCTTGCTGTCGCGCGCATTGTTTTCGGCCGGATTGGTATAGATGCAGTCGATAATCATGCCGTCGGGCAACTGATAGTCGAACATGGCACGGATGTTGTTTTTAGCCAGCTCGGGCGCAAAACGTGCCAGAGCAGCCGAAAAGCGCCAGCTGTCCCAAGCCCAGAATCCCGTGAAGTAAGTCACCGAATGACTGGGGATGACTCCCTCGTGGAGCAAACCTCCGCGGTGTGTGCGCCAGTTGGAAATGAGCGTAACAACCGACTTGACCGCCACACGATCGTATTCCGGCTTCATGTCTTTGCGGAGAATCTTCTGCAGATACCCTTGCCAACGGTCGGCGTTCGCATTCAGTTCAGGCTGTGGATTCTGCACCAAGGCCATCGCCTTCTGGCTGCCCGAAGCGAGCTCCTCGTCAGCGAAATAGAAAGATACCGCCACATTGGTCTGCCGGCATCCCGGCTGTGTGCGTCCCACATAGTTCTTTCCGTCGCACGACAAGGTCACATCGGGCGTAAACGTAAGCTGCACAATCTCGCCGTTAGGATGATAAGCCGTTACAGTCTGGCATCCCTGCTCCAGACGCACCTTGCCGTTCCATTCTTTTCCGGTAAAGCTGAAGCCCTTGTCCGTATCGCTTGTAATCTGCAGCAAGGCCGTCGAACTGCAAACAAAGTTCATGCGCTGCTCAATCGTACCCTCTTCGGAAGAAGAAGCCATATAAACCTCGCCGGGGAAATAAGAAACCGAATCGGGAGCCATCTGTCCCGCTCCGTCAAGAAAGCTCACCTGCACAGCCGACTGGGCGAACCAGATGCGGTTGTCGATGCTGAAAGGACCGCAGAAGCCGTTTACCCATTTATCCGCCTGCGGAATGGTGAAGCCCATCCACGACCCGGCATCGGTAAAGCAGCCTGCACGACGGACAGTAGAATCAGGAGTCAGCGAAATATCCAGGATATTGCTGAAACGGTAACGGATATCATCGCCGCGGTCATCCTGTCGGGTCTGGTCACATGCAGCCAGTCCTGCCAAAAGCCCTGAAAAAACAAACGCTTTGATTAATGTATTCTTCATAACACTATAGAATGATAATAAATAAAAACGCTATCAGGAGAAGAGCAAAGGATACAGACATGCCATATCCTCTGCCTCATCCATCATAACAAGAGAGAATGTCTCATCAAGCCAAACAAAGCCTTCCGCCGGTCAGAACCAAACCTTGTGCGACAGTTCAGCGGCATCACTCTGTGCGTCCAAGGGCTGCAAGGTGAAGCTGTACTGCCAGTCATGCGGAGTGATAGTATATTCCGGATGCACCTGTGCGCCCCATGTATTGTCGCCTCCCACGCCCATCTGCAGATGGTCGATGTTCAGCCAGACCATGTCTTTCTTCTCGATGCTTCCGCCATGACGGCGCTCTACAGCAAACGGACGGTAAAGGATGTCCTCCATCGGGAAATTCCATGCGCTGACACTCAGCGGCTCATCGCCTGTAACGAGCAGTCCCTCGCCGGAAGCGTTGCGCAATGCTACCCAACGCACATCGCATTTGTTTGCTGTTTCCTGAGCCCGCACATAAGGATGATACTGCTCCCATACGCTTGCACTGTACAGTCCCACGGCTGCTCCGGTTTTGCGGTCGGCATAGTTCTCCTGCGGGCCTCTTCCCAACCAGGTCATCTGCTCATATTCGCCGGGCAATACCATGCGCATTCCCAAGCGGGGCATTTCGGGCAACTGCTTTTTGCCTGCCGTAAACTGCATGGTTACATTGACCACCCCGTTCGGACGGATGCGGTAAGTGACCTGAAGGGCAGACTCCTGTTCCTTCATATCATAAGAAGCCACCACCGTAGCCATTTTCTTGTCGGCACTTTCCTGCAGCTGAATGTCCTTCAGCACGGCATTCTTTCCGGCATCCTGCCAGGTGCGGCAACGTTCTGCCGTTCCGTTGGCCACATCGTTGTCGGTCAGCCCGCGCCAGAAATTGGCCTGCAGTCCTTCTTTCACCAGATTCTTGCCGTTATACTCCAATGCTGTCATCTCGCCGCTCTTCGTACTGAAGCTGATGCGGAAATTGTCTGTTCCGGTCAGCGTGATGGCATCCGCCGTGCGCTGGCTCTGCAGTTCACCTTCAACCGGCGCCACTGCGGGAACAATGCGCTCGACAGGCAACTGCCACTGCTCCATTGCAGCCACGTGTCCGGCCGGTACCAGCGGAGCGGCTTCACGCGTCACAGCTTCCACTTTCAGGAAATATTCCTTATCGCTTGCCGGGATGGCCTGCAAAGGCAAAGTAACCACTCCCGTCTGGCGGGCAGGAATCTCGGGGAAGTCCATCGTTCCGCTTTGCACGGTCTTTCCGTCGGCCTCAACCGTCCATCTCAACAGCAGTGAAGACAAATCGATGAAATCATGCCAGTTGGTCACCTGCACTCGGTTGGCTGTAAAAGCCTCCGGCTTGAAATGAACATATTGGTATACCTTCTTTACTTCCCAGATATGCGGATGCAGACTGCGGTCGGAAGCAATCAAGCCGTTTGAACAGAAGTTGGAATCGTTATGAACGCCGACATAACCCATGTCGCCGCCATAGCCCCAGATGTCGTGCCCCTTTTCATCCTTGATGGCGAAAGTCTGGTCTACCCAGTCCCAAATGAATCCGCCCTGCAGTTGGTCGTACTTGTAAATCAAGTCCCAATAGTCCTGCAAGTTTCCGGTGCTGTTACCCATTGAGTGGGCATATTCGCACAATATCATCGGACGCGCGTCGCGTTGGTTTACATGGCGGCGCAAAGCCCAGATGCGCGCATACATCGGACAGTAGATGTCCGACACGCTCTCATATCCTCCGCCTTCATACTGCACCGGACGGGTGGGGTCGTAATTCTTCGCCCAGTGATAAATCGTCTCGAAGTTCTTTCCGTAACCGGATTCGTTGCCCAATGACCAGGTAACGATGGCCGTATAATTGTGGTCACGCTTCATCATGCGGCTCATGCGCTGCATGAACGCACCTTCCCAGTCGGGATAATTGGCCAGCGTCTCGTCTTTGTGGAACATCATGCCGTGGCTTTCCAGATTGGCCTCATCCACCAGATACAGACCGTATTTGTCGCACAGGCTATACCATTGGTAATTGTTCGGATAATGGCTGTTGCGCACAGAGTTGATATTGAACTGCTTCATCAGGCGAATGTCTTCCACCATGCTTGCCACATCAATCGTGCGGCCGGTAAAGCGGTTGTGCTCATGACGGTTTACTCCCTTGAACAATACGGGTACGCCATTGATGAGCTGCTGCCCGTTCTTCATCTCCACCGTGCGGAATCCGAAAGGATGAGCGAACGATTCCGTCACCTTCCCCTGCGCATCATACATGTTCACCACAAGGGTATAAAGATTCGGCGTCTCAGCATTCCACGGAAGAACCTTGGCAAACAGTTTTTCCACCGCAAACAACGTGTCGCTTGCACTGGCAATATTTTTTTCTTCCTCAAGCATCGGCTTGTTTTCCGCATCGAGAATCTTCACCTCCACGCGCTGTCCCTTCTGCGGGCGGTTCAAGAATACATCCAAGTCGAAGTCACCGTCCTGATAGCCATTGACCAGCTCGGCGGTCATCTTGAAGTCCTTCACACGGCTCTGCGGACGGGCATACAGATAAACATCCCGTTCGATGCCGCTGTACTTCCAATAATCCTGTCCTTCCAGATACGAACCGTCGCTGTAACGGAATACCTTTACCGCCAGCTTGTTCTTTCCTTTCTTCAGATACTTGGTCACATTAAAGTGGGCCGGCAGGCGGCTGTCTTCGCTATAGCCCACCAGTTCACCGTTCAGCCAGCAATAGAAGGCAGACTCCACGCCCTCAAAGTCGAGGAAAATATCCATACCGTCCCATCCCTGCGGCACGGAGAATTCATGCACGTATGCACCTACCGGATTATAGTCGGTCGGCACATAGGGCGGATTGGCAGGAAACGGATAACGCGTATCGGTATAGATGGGCGCATCAAAGCCCTGCAGTTCCCAGCTGCCGGGCACCTTTATGTCCTTCCACTTGCGGATATTATATCCCGGCTTATAAAAGTCGGCCGGACATTCATCGTTGTTTTTTGAATACAGAAACTTCCACGTACCGTTGAGTGACACACGGCGTTCCGTTGCCGGATTCACGGCAAAGCGTTCCACATCCGACAGCGCCTGCTGGGCAAGGGCGGCCTTTTCACTGACAAACGGCAGGAAATGAGCCGTCATCGGTTCGCGGTTAATCTCATTGATGCGTGCATCTTGCCAAGGCTGAGTGTTGTCAGCCCCGGCAGACGCAGCCAAAGTCAGAATGAATGCAGTAATGTAAAAGTGTTTTTTCATGTCTATATTATTTAGATCGAACAAAAGAATGTTACCAAAAACGGCACACTAAAGTCTACAACAAACCCGTGGAATATGGAAACCACGACAAACTGTTGCCCCGCATAGCGCGTAATAATAGGCAAAGTCGTATCCATCGTAGTAGCTCCCCCGGCAGATATCGGAGCAAGATTGCCAAACCACCGGACCAGCAAAGGGGCGCACAGCAGGGTAATGATTTCCCGCATGATGTTTGAAAGCAGAGCTATCGTTCCCAATTCGGGCCCCTTATACTCGGTAATGAAAATGCTTGACAGCGAATAGTATCCGAAACCGGCTCCTACGGCCATGCAGTCTGCCGCGCTGCGGTGAGGCAGGAGCAAGCTGACCAAGGCTGCGGCCGAAACGGTTCCCAGAATCGTCATTATCGGCAAAAACACCAGACGGGGATTCAGCGAACGGAAGTTCTTCAGCGTCTGAGGGTCGTTCCCGATGCTCACGCCCACGCTGAACATCAGCGCGCACAAGGCATAAAAGCTGATATCCGTCTTGGCGATATCAAAGGGAATCCAGTGGAAAACGCCGAACAGACAGCCCAGGGCAAAAAAGCCGACTATAATCAGACTACCTTTCATGCGCGGCCTCCCTTTCTTTTATACAGCAGATACCACAAGGCCCATGCAGCGATGCAGCTGCCGAGCACGGCAGCCAACGTAATGCCGAAAGCTTCCACGCCCAAAGTAGCCAGGCCCTCAATAATCTGACGGTTACCTCCAACTTCCACTCCCAACAGGAACAGCAGTATCCAAATAAGGGCGGTTATCACGGTATGTATCCACGTAAACCGTTGCCGGCGCAGCAGAAATCCCACACACATGCCTCCCAACATCAGTCCGATAACTGTAAACATTTCTTTTTGTCGTTTTTTATAGGCAAAAATAGATAGATTTTATGGAATTTTAAAAAGATGTAAAAAATTTAGGATAGGAATCATCACACGTTTTAATTCCTATCCTAAATTCATCAGATAGTATTACAAAGCCTGGTTAGCATTCAATTCCGTCTGAGGAATCGGATAGAAAGCGTTGTTGCTTTCATTAAACCCAGAGCGGCCGGCAGCCTGAAGAGCTTCCGTCAGCTTGCCCCAGCGGCGAAGGTCGTACCATCTGTAGTTTTCCAGCGGGAATTCAATCATTCGCTCGTGTTCAATCTGAGCCTGCACTGCATCTTGTGAGGTTCCCGTCATGTCAGGCATACCACCATGCACCTTTCTTACTTCATTAATCAAAGGTATAGCCTGCTCCGGATGCCCTTGTTTGTTCAGAACTTCGGCTTTCATCAGCAGAACATTGGCATAGCGCATCAGCGGAACATTGATGGCCGAGTAGTTTGCCTCCATCTCTGCTGCCGTTGAAGGCAGGAATTTCTTGAACGCATTCTTGCTAGTGCCTTCAAACCAGTCGTCGTAATCCTGGCCAAGAACCTTTCCCGTTCCGTCATTAAAGTACGGGCACTGGAAGTAAACGGTTTCATACAGACGATTGTCGTACAGTCCGTCAGACTTTACACCTTCTTTCATGAATTCGTCCATAAGCGTCTGGCTCGGCAATATTTCATCCCAGCCGCCCAACTCAGAGCAAGCCATCCATTGGTGGAACTGTGTTCTATATGTAGCACCATTGGCCGAGCTCATTGAGAACTGAATCTCAAATATGGACTCCTCAGAATTCTTGTTCGAACCGTCAAACATGCTGCTGAAGTCGGAAACCAGACTATATCCCTGCACATTATTCAAGGCATTCAGTGCAGCCGTCAGATATTCACCTTCCTTTTCCGGAGTCTCATAGGCCATAGTCAGGTAAGCGAAGCCTAAATAAGCATACGCCGCCCCTTTGGTAGCCCGGCCCACATTGTCCGCACTGTACTTTTCCGGCAGTGCAGTTGCAGCCTTCAAGTCTTCTACAATAAAGGTCCAAGTATCTTCGCGCGAAGAGATTTCCTTGTCCAGTCCGTTGGCATCGGTCAGATACACATCTCTGATAATGATTTCCTCCCAGTTCAACAGCAACTGCATGTGGTAGAACCCTCTCAAGAAGCGGGCTTCGTTTATATACTCGTTCTTCAGACTTTGGTCAATGGTACCTTCAGCCATTTCGGATGTCTTTTCTATAATCTGATTGGCGAAGCTGATACCTCTGTAATAGGAACCCCACATGGAAGTAAACTGAGAGTTACCGTTGGTATAGGTAAAGTTATACAGCTCCACCCAGTTGGGATAGTTCATCGCATCGCTACCTATATTCACAACATCCTCGCGATAAGCCTCAACCGGCCATTTCACTTCGGGGAAAGACCATTGGTCGCCGCTATATGTCATCAGATACATTTGAGAATAAGCGGAAGCCAGTGCAGACTCTACATCACTCTCGTCTCTCCAGAAGTTTTCAGAGTTCAACTCGTCGGGAGACTCGACCGTCAAAAAATCATCGCAAGAGCTAAACAGGAAAGCTCCCATCAGACCTGCCAAATAAATATATTTCTTCATATTTCGTTTTTCTTTGTATGATTAAAAAGTTAATTGAGCACCCACGGTAAATGAACGGGTAAACGGATAAATCATGTTGTCAATACCAGTGTTCAGCACATTGTCTCTTGAGAATTCAGGATCTATTCCGTCATAACCTGTAATGGTAAACAGATTTTCACCGCTTACAAAGAAACGCAGCTTCTCTACATAAATCTTCTTGGTAAGATTTGCAGGCAAGGTATATCCCAACTGAAGCTGACGGAGACGCACAAAATTACCTTTTTCCAGATAGCGGTCAGACTCCTTCATGTTTCCATTCGGATCCTGATATACCGCACGCGGAACATCGGTATTGGTATTGGTCGGAGTCCAAGCATCCAAAGTGGATTTCAGCATATTGGTACTTGAATTCATTCCTTCATAATAATATTTATTACCATTGTACAATTCATAGTTCCAAGCGCTGCTCAACAGCAAAGAGAAGTCAAATCCCTTATAATCTGCCGAGAAGCTCAGATTGGCTTCCAATGCCGGGATACCTGAACCGCAATATTCCTTGTCTCCTTCATCAATCTCGCCATTGTGGTTGAGATCCTTGAATCGGATATCACCGGCTTTTGCATTTGGCTGCAATCTTTCTCCCTTATCGTTTACATAAGCTTCGGCCTCTGCATCACTTTGGAAAATACCGTCTGTGCGGTACAGATAGAACGAACCTATTGGCTGACCGACAACAGTCCGCGTCGGGAAGTGTTCTGAGCCATATTTCAAACCCTCACCAAAGATAGCCTGACCTTCATTAGCCAGTTCCAAAACCTTGTTCTTGGTCGTGGTCAAATTAAAGCCTACCGAATAGCCGAAATCTTTTACGCGGTCAGCCCAGTTCAATTCCAACTCGATACCACAGTTGCGCATCTTACCAACATTCAAAGTCGGATCATCCAAACCGGCCGACGGAGCCAATACTCTTGTTATTAACAAATCTCTTGTCTCGCTATAATAGTAGTTCAAACTACCGTTCAAGCGGCTGCCAAACAAGCCGAAGTCAATACCAATATTTTTTGTGTCGGTAGTTTCCCATTTCAGCGAACGGTTTTCCAGTGCCCGGGCAATGCTTCCCGCCCATGCGTTGCTACCGTTTCCTTGTACATAACCCTGATACATTTCATTGTATGTGCTGACCAAAGCCAAAAAGTCATAATAACCCAAAGCATTTTCATTACCTAACTGTCCCCAGCTTGCACGCAACTTCAGGTTGTCGATAAAGGTATCTTTCGGGAAGAACTCTTCCTGACTGATTCTCCATCCTACAGCAACTGACGGGAAGAAACCCCAACGGTTGTCCGCTCCAAACTTAGAAGAACCGTCCCAACGAACTGTAGCTTGAATCAGATAGCGGTCATTGTAATTGTAGTTCACACGACCGAAGAAAGAGGCACGGTTATAATCCCATTTTGAACCGTCGCCATCAAACGTACCACCGGCTCCCGCACCAATTGTAGAGAATGAAGGGTCGAGGAATCCTGCGGCCTGCTCACTGGTAACCAAGGAGCCGTTTTCCACCTGATATACTGTAGTCTTGCCTTCCACACCGACAGAGTTCCAGTTATACTTTCTTGCGGTGATGGAAGAACCTGCCATTGCATTCACACTGTGCTTTCCAAATTCTTTATTAAAGTTCAAAACATTGTCAAAGACTTGCTCTTCCCAATAAGAAGTCGTTTCACTATTGTACGGATAATCCCGTTTTGCCTTCGGGTCGGCTGTATATGCCGGAGCGTGATAAGTATACTTTTCATGGATACCACGGTATGAATAGCTCGTCTTGAAGCTCAGATAGTCGGTAAAGTTCATGGTAATGGCAATATTACCACTTGTTGAATAATCCTTGGTTTCAGCCTTTTCATAATAATGATCCGCCATAACATTACGGTTGCTTGGCAGTCCGTCGAAGTCAGACAGACCAAAACCTGACTCTCTTGTATCATCGTAGATAGGAACCAAAGGAGAAATTCCGTAAAGGTCTCTCAAAGGATATTGAGGCTGCTTGCTGTTCGTGTATTTAAAATTCAAGTTCGCATCAAAATCAAAGATATACTTGCTCATATGGAGCTTCATACGAGCGTTATCCTGCGTATAGTTGTTTCCCAGGAAAATACCCTTTTCATCTGCGTGATTGTATGAAATAGAATAAAGAGCCTTTTCAGAACCTCCGCGAACACTGACCATATAGTTTTGAGAAAGACCGTTACGCATCATGGCATCCTGCCAGTCAGTATCTACGCCCGTATCTTTGGTAACGAAAGCAGGTATAGTAACTGCATCATTAGGATACTGAGCATTGTAGTTCTCGAACATCGCCTTATGTACCTGCTTGTATTCAGCAGCATTCAGCAGTTCCAATTTCTTTGCCACATTGGTAAAGCTGACATAAGTATTGAAGTCCACCTTCATTTCGCCCTTCTTACCGTTCTTTGTAGTAATGATAACCACACCGTTGGCTGCTACAGAACCGTAGATGGCTGCAGCCGCACCGTCTTTCAAAATTTCCATAGACTCGATATCCACCGGATTAACATTGTTAATGTCGCCGGGGAAACCGTCGATGATGTAGAGCGGCTCGTTGTCGCCGAATGACTTTACACCGCGAATCTTTACTGAAACACCTGCACCGGCATTACCTCCGGCCTTCATGATATTGACACCGGCGATTTTTCCCTGCAATGCTTCAGCCGGATTGGTAGTGGTACGCTTGACCAGCTCCTCGGTGTCAACGGAAGAAATCGCACCCGTCATGTCGCTTTTCTTCATCGTACCGTAACCCACAACGATTACTTCGTCCAGCATCTCGGTGTCTTCCTTCAAGGTTACCTTAAATGAAGTCTGATTGTTGACCGGGATTTCCTGAGTCTGAAAACCGACATAAGAGATTTGCAACGTACCATTAGGTGATACCGCCAATTCGAAATTACCGTCGATGTCGGTGATGACACCATTAGTCGTTCCTTTTTCCAACACACTGGCACCGATAACTGACATTCCTGTTCCGTCAACTACGGTACCTTTCACTTGAATGGTTTGAGCAAAGCCCAATACCGGAAACATAAAAGCAAACAGCAACACACATTGCCATACTTTCAAACGGTTTCTTTTACTTTCCATACTTTTTGTTTAAGGTTATTAGTTGATATTTTGTTGATAACTTCGGATGCAAACCTAATAACCTATTTTTACTATGAGAAAGGAAACGTATCTATTTGTTGTCTACAAAAGGCGGTTTTATACGATTTTATTATCTACAAACACAGAATAAAATCATTATATATCAATATATTAGCGACAACAGCATATCTACAAAAAGCATTTATTAAGGATTATTCATCTTTTTATGCCCGTTTCCGTCTTTTCTGTCCTTAAAGAGCCGCAACTTCCAACAGAGAAAACCGATTTACCGACAGCATGAAACGATTTTTTGCGCCAATCAAAACATTGTTTTCTTTATTTTTCAAAAAAACAACAAAGAGAATGCACACAGCAACGACTGTCTCCAGAATCCTTTTCCCATATAAAAAATTCCGGAGACAGTCGTTAACAGCTTAAAACAATCAATATTTGAAATCGGATGCCTTTACATAAACCTTATAGTCTTTAATCAGCCCGGGAGCTCCCGCTTCCGCACGAGGCAGCATGCGGAATCCGGTCACCTGATGCTCCTTTCCCAAATCAATCACTATCTGATGCGGATAGGCTGTGTTGTCCACCGTCTGCCAGAAAGTGCTTTCCTGCAAGTCGAACACCTTGTCGGCGGTACGGTTTCCACTGCGGGTTTCTTCGCTGTCGGCATAGCAGACTTTCCAATGCTCGCGTGATACCGGCTTTCCGTCGGCTCCCAGCACATCAAGCTCGGCTACAGCCGCCATGTTAGTCCCATCATAATTGGAAAGGGCCGACAAGCAAAAATAGCGTCCACGCGCCGACGTGTCGAACACCACTTCCTGCCATCCGTTCCCCTGCTTGAAAGTCCCGCCGCACACCGGAGTTTCGGCGGAAAGATTCAGGTTCTGTCCGTCCTTACGGTGGGTCTCCGGAGCTTTTTCCCGCAGCATGTCCAGAATCGGCTCGCGAATACCCTCCACTTTCGCTTCGGAAGGGCCTTTCAGGTCGAGCACGATAATCTCGTTTTCCCCCTCCTTCAGCCAGCATCCCGGCATGAAAAGTGTCTGCTGAGGGCCAATCTCCCAAAAGCGTCCCATTGCATGGCCGTTTACCCAGACCATGCCTTTTCCCCAAGTCTGCATGTCGAGGAAAGTATCGCCGGTCTTTTCCAGGCGGAAAGTAGCCCGGTAATAGGCCGGAGCCTGCAACGCCTCGCCCGGCCTGTAGTCTTTCCGGCTGACGAACTCATAAAACGGAGGCAGATTATAGACACTCCATCCGGTCAGTTCGAGCGTCTTCCCGCCGCTTACCACCTCCACCTTGTCGGTAATGCCTTTGCGGTCATGGATTGACTTGTCAAAATTCACGCGGCCCATGGCTTCCACCAGGATGTCAAGCTGTGTCCCTTTTTTCAACGCGCTCTTCAGCGGCAAGGCAAATTCTCCGTGCCGTCTGTCCAGACGCCCCAACAGTTTTCCGTCGGCAAAAACCTGAGCCCAGTCGTGCACCTCGTCCAGATGCAGCACTCCGCTGACATCCTCATCCAGGACAGTGCGGTAAAGAATCGTACCCCATCCCTGATTGAACGCCTCCATCGGACGGATATCTTCGCTCAGTCTCGGTTCCGGAAGATTATCAAACAGCGGGGCGACCTGCCAATCGGTAATGGCCGGAATCTCAATCACCGGATATGGTGCGGGAGGTTCGAGCAGTTCAACGCTGTCGGGCAGATACTGCTTCAGCAAATCGCGCAGCTGGAAATATTTGGGAGTGGTCCATCCCGCCTCACTGATGGGCGCATCATAGTCATACGAGCTGCACATGGCCGAATAGGCCGGATTGTTCGCACCGCCCCACCATCCGAAGGTCGTACCTCCGTGCGTCATATAAAGGCTGAAGGAGATGTTCCGGTCGAGCATATCCTTGATTCCTCCTACCATCGTAGCCGCATCACGCGTCTCGTGCTTGCGCCCCCAATGGTCAAACCATCCGCTCCAAAACTCACTGCACATCAGCGGAGTTTCCGGACGCAGCTCTTTCAGCTTGCGGAACTGCTCTTCCACATTGGCTCCCGTACCGAAATTGACGGTCCACAACAAATCGTCCTGTGCATTGTTGGTGAAATTCGAGCTCCAGTCGCACTGGAACAAGGGGACATCGGTAAATCCGGCCTTTCTCACCATATCCCGTATGGCGGCGACATACGGCTTGTCAATGCCGTAAGACCCGTATTCATTCTCCACCTGCACCATTATGATATTGCCTCCGCGGGTTATCTGCAAGTCGGCCAGCTGTCTGCCTACTTCATCCATAAAGATTCCCACCCGCTCCATGTAGTAAGGGTCTTGCGTGCGGAGCTGTATATCCTGCTTTTTCAGCAGCCACCAAGGCAATCCGCCCATTTCCCACTCGGCGCAGACATACGGGCCCGGACGGACGATGACATACATGCCGTGCTTCTGCGCCAGACGACAGAACCGGGCGATGTCTTTGTTTCCGGTAAAATCAAATTCTCCCGGCTGCTGCTCGTGCAGATTCCAGAACACATACAGACAAATCGTATTCATCCCCAATGCCTTGCACGACAAAATGCGGTGTTCCCAATAGGGTTCCGGGATGCGGGGATAATGAATTTCGGCCGCTTTGACGACAAACGGCTGCCCGTTCAGCAGGAAAGTATTTTTCCCTACTGTGAAAGAATTTTTTTCCTCCTGACCCGAAGTGCAGGATGTCATGCCAAACACCATTCCCAATGCCAGCAGAAACGGTGACACTACAGCCAACAGCTTTTTCATTGCTTCAATTCTTTGTCGGTTATACGAATCACGCTCAGCGAATAGGCCGGCATCTCATAGTCGAACCTTTCAGAAACGGACAGAGCACTTTCCACCGGCTTGGCCTGACGGTCTGCCGGCTTTCCGCTCAATACCTTCAACACGGCCTGCTGACTGTCAATATCCGGACAGTTTACCGTGGTCTTGACCGATACCGGGAGCAGATTCACCATCTTGATGATGACATCGCCCGTCCGGCTGTCGCAAACCACAGACGATGCGATGCGCTTCTGCACATCGGCACGCGAGTTGTCCAGCTTTCTGTCCGACGGAAGATAGGTATCCCCCGCATTCTGCCCGTAAAGCAACTGGGTATAATAGCCCACCGTCGGCTTCACTTCCTTGTTGTTGAAGTAGATAAGGTCAGGATTCCACTGTGTATGCCCTTCTTTGGCAAGTAAGGGCGCATAAGAAGTCATGGAAACGATGTCTCCGTTCCGCTCAACGGATGTCAGATACAAGGCTTCGGCCAGCGCCGTCTCGATATTGTTCGGCCGTCCGGGCAGGTGGGCGGCATATTCGCCCAGATAAACCTTCGACTTCGAACGGTCATAGCGGTCGTAATAATCCTGATTGTTGATAAACCACCCCGGCGTATTGTAGTAATGCTCGTCCACCATCGGCAGTTTCAGGCGTGCAGCCAAATCCCATCCCTCTTCATAATCCGTCCCTTCATAAAACGGGCCGACCGTTCCGATTACGGTAATCTCGGGATATTCCGCCTTGATGGCCTTGTAAATCATTTCAAACCGCTCTTCGAAAGCATCCGTAATCAGGTCTTCATTACCGATTCCGATGTATTTCAAGTTGAAAGGCTTCGGATGGCCCGCCTCAGCACGCATCTTCGCCCACTTGCTTTTCTTGGGGTCGCCATTGGCATATTCAATCAAGTCCAGTATGTCCTGCACATATTCATCCATCTCTTCCATCGGGATGCCGCCTTGCTGGCCTCCGCTCAACAGCTTGCCCGGTATGCATGCCGAGTTCTGACACGGCACTCCGGCCGCCAAAACCGGAAGCGGCTCAGCACCGATGTCCTCGCAGAACAGGAAATACTCGTAATATCCCAGTCCCATCGTCTGGTGATAGCCCCACAGATTCTTCATAGGCTTGCGCGACTCCAGCGGACCGACAGAGTTTTTCCACCGGTAGATATTGTCGATGCCGTTTCCGTGAGCCACACACCCGCCGGGGAAACGCATGAAGCGCGGATGCAGGTCGGCCAGTGTCTGAGCCAGGTCAGCCCGCAAGCCGTTTTTCCTGCCCTTGAATGTTTTCTGCGGAAAGAGCGAAATCATATCCAACGCATACTTTCCGGCCTTTTGAGGATACAAGGCCAGCTGCGCATGGTCGGCATCCGCCTTCGCCGTCAGTACCAGCGTCTGCTTCTTCCATTTGTTGGAAGAAACGCTGACAGTACCCGACGCGATTTCATTGCCATCCTCGTCTTGCAGGCATACTTTCAGTTTTCCGCCTTTCCCTACTGCACGGCCGAACAGAGAGAAGTCATATTTTTCTCCCTTGCACAGCACAATGCCATCAAATCCCTCATTCACCAAAAAAGCTCCGGGCTGGTCTATTTCCAGCACCGCATAATGGGGATTATTAACATGAAGCGGCTCCGAAGTCTCTATTGTCATCACGCCTTTCTCCCTGAATGTCCATCCATAAGACGGGCTCCATTCCTGCCTGTCATTCAGGCTGTATTCAAAATCACGGTTCTGTATGAGCTCGGCATACAGTCCGCCGTCGGCTCCGTAGTTTATATCCTCGAAGAAAATGCCTATCAGCTTGTCACTTATCGGCTTCGCCGCATCGGGACGAACGGTAATCTCCATATTCACAGGCTGCAATCCGGCAAAACGCTGCGGGTCTTGCTCCGTCCGCTCATCGTGAAGCTGCGCCCGGTAAGCGCGGTATTCTGCAAACTGAAGCATCCGGCTCACTTCTTCCCAAGCCACTTTCTGCACCGTACCGGATTCTTTATTCCCGTTTACAAGCACAGTCCTGGTGGGATATGTACGCCATGTGTCAGACACATGCTGGCCGAAGTCTTCTTTCAGGAAATACGACTGCCGCTTCCAGCTGAGCAAATCGGCAGAAGCCGCATGGGCAAACTCTTTTCCGTTGCCGTTCAACTGCCAGATGCAGTGCCATACTCCGTCTTTGTCACGGCGCAGCTCCGGCTTGACCATCCGTTTCTCCGCGCCCCAGGCGCCATAGTCACATCTCACATAGCCATAGCCGTCGCCCACACTGAACCAACGGTCACCGTCCGGACTCCAGGCGAACCGCAGTCCGCTGCGGCCTTCATCCGGCACCGTGGCATACGAAAACAAATAAACCGAATCCGGTTCATTACACACTTCCCGCACATGGGAAGATACGGGCAAAGCGCAAAGACATGCACCGACCAACGCCCATTGCTTCAAGTTCTTCATTCGATTTCAGATTTTACTTTATAATGTAGGATTCACTCGCTTGATTGTACCGTCTGCATCAAACTCCATCCGGTCAATGCAAACCTCCCGGTGCACTCCCGGGTCATTCGCCAGATAGCCTTTGTTTATGCGATGGTAAACGATGTACCATTCGTCTGTCCCCGGCTTCCGGACTACAGAGTTGTGAGCCGGGCCGTAGATTCCCTTTTCCGGACTCTGAGCCAGCACTATCGGAGCCTCCGCCACCTTTATCGGGCCGAGCGGAGAATCGGATGTGCCGTAGGCCACATGATAGTTGGGCGAACCGGTATCATCGACCGACCACAGAAAATAATACTTCCCCTTGCGGTAAAACACATACGGAGCCTCGCGATAGGCATAGTCTTCCAGCGTCCCTCCGCGGGGAGTCATCACCTTGACCGTCTCCTTCTTCAGAGAAACCATGTCGGCGTTCAGCTCCGCTCCCGCCATGTAGCCGTTTCCCCAATACAGATAAGACTTCCCCGAAACGGGGTCGGTAAAGACATCCACATCAATCTGCTGCCCCTTGCCGGCGGGCGACTCCGTCACAATGGGATAACCCAAATCCACAAAGGGGCCGACCGGCGAATCGCCTATGGCCACACCAATCTGCTTGCCTCCTCCGGACTTCGGGTTGCCGCTGTAATAAAAGAAATACTTGTATTTTCCGCCGATGCACTTTTCCTCTATCGCCGGAGCCCAGGCATTTCCGTTCGCCCAAGGCACCTGAGGAGAGCGGAGGTCGAGGACAACGCCCTCGTAAGTCCAGTCTTTCAGGTCGGGCGACGAGAAGGCCGTGAAATACCATCCGCCCCATCCCGGCTGTCCGTCGGTAGTAGAATAAATGTAATATCTGTCCGTCTGGCGGGAATACAGGATTTCAGGGTCTGCATGAAAGTCCGGAAGCACGGGATTGGCAGGCAAAACACCCAGTTCGTCGGGCTTTCCCCATTTGTCGGTAATCCGTTTCAGCTCCGCGCGGGTTATCGGGATGATTGTCCCGTGGCGCGGATGGAAGTTCATGCGAACCTCGCTGTCTATTGCCTTGAAGTGTTCCAAATCCGTAGTTTCCGTAAACTGGTATTTGCCCTTCATATATACATCATACATCAGGATATACTTGTCCTGCCCTATCAGCTTGAACGTTCCGGCCCCTTCAACCGCCTCTTTGGTCTGCTGCTTGTAGTCCGGCTCCTCGTTCCACCGCCCGGAAGTCAGGGAATGCGTGGTGGCCACCTTGATGCCGTTTCCGTGTCCTTCGGTCTTATAGAAAAGATGATACACGCCATCCTTGTAAACAATGTCGCCGTCGATGCAGGAAAGCTTGTTCTCCGGCACAAACAAAGGCACCGGCTCACCCTCCAGATCCGTGAAGTCTTCGTTGGCATAGGCATAATAGATGACATCCGGCCCGTCGCCATACTTCATCGACCAGTATACCATATATTTTCCGACCTCCCGGTCGAAGATGGTCTGCGGAGCCCACACGCGTTTCAACTTCTCCTGGCCCGGATAACGCTTCTGCATATTGACGACGGAATGCGACCAACTGACCAAATCGTCCGACTTCAGCATCACCATCGCCCGGTTGGAATCCCATCCGTTGCCGCTCACCATGTCTGTCACCACCATATAAAAAGTTTTTCCATCCTCACAACGCAGGATATGAGGGTCGCGAACGCCGCCCGTCGAACTGATAATCTTCGAGTCGAGCACCGGCCTGTTGCCGTTCAGCGCCCAATAAGAATATCCGTCTGTGCTTACCGCGTAGCAGACCGCCTCTTCACTGATATGGTTTCCCGTAAAATAAACGAACAGATAAGCCGCATAGTCTTTTTCTTCCACAGCACCGGCAGAAGCCCCGCACAAAAGAAAAGCCAGCGAAAGAAACAATGATGTGAGTCTGTTTTTCATAAAATCAAGATGCTTTAACATTTCTAATATCGCAAAGATAAGAGTTTAGCGCAACACACACAATAGCCAACCGCTCAAAACAGGGAGAAAAAACGAATCATCCGGCTTATTTTTCACCCGAAAAGCCCGGGAAGCGGCCAAAAGATTATGGCAATGTCCGTTTTCCGCCGCGGTGAAAACATTTTTCCAAGCCGGCAAGGCGGACGCCCCGAAAGGGGCAAACCAACCATACTCCTGCAATTTATAATTTCTTTTATTGCGCACTCACTGAAAAATAAGTACCTTTGCCCAACCATATGAGCATGAACATGAAAGATACCAAGTTACAGTTTGAACAGATTATGGCCATCTGCCGCGACCTGTTCGCCAAAAAGCTGCATGACTACGGAGCTGCATGGCGAATCATGCGTCCGTCGTCGGTGACCGACCAGATATTCATCAAGGCCAACCGCATCCGCAGCATCGAGACCAAAGGGGTAACCCTGGTGGATGAAGGCATCCGCCCGGAGCTTATCGGCATCGTAAACTACGGAATCATCGGGCTGATACAACTGGAACTGGGGTATGCCGACACGGAAGACATCGATGAAAAACGTGCACTGGAGCTTTATGACAAATATTCGAAGCAGGCTCTCGAGCTGATGCTCCGGAAAAACCACGATTACGACGAGGCCTGGCGCAGCATGCGCCCCACTTCCTATACCGACCTCATCCTGATGAAAATCTACCGCACCAAGCAAATCGAGTCTTTGAGCGGGGAAACGCTGGTATCGGAAGGTGTAGACGCAAATTATATGGACATGATAAACTATTCTGTATTCGGACTAATCAAGCTGGAGTTTGGAGAATAAACATTTACATAAGGCCACCGTTATAGGAACGAACTGCTGCCGCTTTCTGCTGGCCGTGACTTTCCTGTTTTCCGGATTCGTCAAGGCGAACGACCCGCTGGGCACCGTCTACAAAATGCAGGACTATCTGGAGGCATGGGGGCTGTTCGGCCTGAAAGAGAGCTTTGCCCCCTACGGGGCGGCACTGGCCATGGGAGTGTTTGAATTCGCCTTAGGCATCTACCTGTTCTTCGGAATCCGGCGCAGGCTGGCTCCTTTCCTGACTTTGGTATTCATGTCGTTCATGACTCCCCTTACACTCTGGCTGGCGATAGACAATCCGATTTCAGACTGCGGCTGTTTCGGCGACGCCGTCATCCTGTCAAACTGGGAGACTTTCTTTAAGAATGTAGTGCTGCTGGCCGCCGCAATCTTCCTTTTCAAGCGGACGCAATACATCTTCAAGCTGGTAACCCGAAAGGTTGACTGGCTGATATCACTCTACAGCTTTGTCTTCATCATCTTCTTCTCGCTGTTCACCCTGCGCTATCTCCCAGTCTTCGACTTCCGCCCCTATCACACCGGCGCGGACATCCGCAAGGGAATGGAGATTCCGGAGGGGAAAAAGCCTACTACCTACGAAACAATCTTCATCTACCAGAAAGGAAACGAACGGAAGGAGTTTACCCTCGACAATTTTCCCAGTGACACGACATGGACTTTTGTCGACTCGAAAACCGTCGTCAAAGAGAAAGGATATGAACCGCCCATTCAGGATTTCGCCATCACTTCGATGGAAGACGGAAGCGACCTGACGGAAGAAGTGCTGAACGACAGCAACTATACGTTTCTGCTCGTATCTTCGCGCCTTGACATGGCCGACGACAGCAATATGGACCGAATCAACGAGATATACGACTATAGCGTGGCATACGGATACCGCTTTCTCTGTGTCACCGCATCCTCAATGGAAGAAAGCATCACCGGATGGCAAGAGAATACCGGAGCCGAATATCCCTTCGCCGTAGCCGACGAAATCATGCTGAAGACCATGATACGCTCCAATCCTGGACTGGTGTTGCTGAAGAAAGGAGTCGTAATAAACAAGTGGAGCTCTTCCAACCTCCCCGACGAATACCAGCTGAACGCCCCGCTTGACCAACTGCCAGCCGGGCACTTCAGCAGAAAAACCACATTCCACAAGCTTCTGGAAGTCTTCATGTGGTTTATCGCCCCACTACTGGCCTTGACCGTAGGAGATTTGGTATGGCTGCGCATACGCAACCGCAGCAGATGGAAAAAAGACAAACAGGCATAAACCTTATACATTAATTTTTAAACTTAAAACAAAATGAGAAAAAACATTGTAGCAGGCAACTGGAAAATGAACAAGAACCTGCAAGAAGGTATCGCTTTGGCAAAGGAACTGAACGAAGTGCTCAGCGCAGACAAACCTAACTGCGATGTAATCATCTGTACGCCCTTTATCCACCTGGCTTCTGTTACTCCAATCGTAGACAAAAGCATTATCGGCGTAGGTGCCGAGAACTGTGCAGACAAAGCTTCGGGTGCTTATACCGGAGAGGTTTCTGCTGAAATGGTCACTTCAACAGGCGCTCAATATGTCATTCTGGGCCACTCAGAACGCCGCGCTTATTACCATGAAACGGTAGAAATCCTGGCTGAAAAGGTTAAATTGGCCCTGGCCAACAACCTGAAGCCCATATTCTGCATCGGCGAAGTATTGGAAGAACGCGAAGCCAACAAGCAGAATGAAGTGGTAGAAGCACAGCTGGCTTCTGTTTTCTCTCTGTCGGCAGAAGATTTCGGCAAGGTCATCCTGGCTTACGAACCGGTATGGGCCATCGGAACAGGCAAGACCGCCACTCCGGAACAGGCGCAGGAAATCCACGCCCACATCCGTTCTCTGGTTGCCGCCAAGTATGGAAAAGAAGTTGCCGACAACACTTCTATCCTTTACGGAGGAAGCTGCAAACCGTCGAATGCTAAAGAGCTGTTCGCCAACCCGGATGTAGACGGTGGTCTGATAGGTGGCGCTGCCTTGAAAGCCGCTGACTTCAAAGGCATCATCGATGCATTCAAATAATTTTATCCTGTCCATACCGAAGGAAGCCATAAGCAGCCTTCGGTATGGCTATATCCAAATCCTTACAAACAACCGACCATAATTCCGGTATGATGAAACATCTTCTGACATTTATCTTTTCCCTGCTGGTTGCCTCCGTGGCAAACGCCCAGCAAAACATTATAGAAAGTTTGCAGACAAAGCGAGCCGGAGAAGGAACAGTGACCATACATCAGGATGCGCAGATAACCTCTTTGATTGGAAAGCGCTATATCCATTCAAACACACCTGAAACGCAGCATACCCTAAAGGCCCGCGGCTTCCGGGTGCAGGTATACGCCGGAAACAATTCGCGCCAGGCAAGAAACGAAGCCAATGCCGTCGCCGAAAAAATAAAGGAAGAATTTCCCGACATGCCGGTATACACCTATTTCCAACCGCCCCGATGGCTCTGCCGCGTAGGTGATTTCAAGAGCGTGGAAGAGGCGCATGTCGTAATGCGGAAGCTAAAAGGAACCGGAAACTTTAAAGAAGTATCTATCGTTAGAGAACAAATCAATATCCCCTTAGACTAAAATGATTGAGCAGAATCAGACAGAATGGAATGAAGAGAAAGTAGGCAGGCTGATGGCACACTATCAGGAGATTCTCGCCTTATTGGGCGAAAATCCCCAGCGGGAAGGCTTGCAGAAGACCCCTGAACGGGTGGCCAAGGCCATGCTGACCTTAACACGCGGATACGAAATGGACCCGAAAGCCGTATTGAATGCGGCCAAATTCAAAGAGCCATACAGCCAGATGGTCATCGTGAAAGACATCGACTTCTTTTCCATGTGCGAACACCACATGCTTCCTTTTTACGGAAAAGCCCATGTAGCTTACATTCCAAACGGTTATATCACCGGATTAAGCAAGATAGCCCGCGTGGTGGACATCTTTTCCCATCGCTTGCAGGTGCAGGAGCGCATGACACTCCAAATCAAAGAGTGTATTCAGGAAACATTAAATCCGTTGGGCGTCATGGTAGTGATAGAAGCCAAGCACATGTGCATGCAGATGCGGGGAGTAGAAAAGCAGAATTCCATTACCACCACATCCGATTTCACCGGAGCATTCAACCGCGCAAAGACCCGCGAAGAATTCATGAACCTGATTCGTGCAAGCCACCTATAACCCGGCGGACAAAGACAAACGACAAAAGGCCGGATGAAAATCCGACCTTATCATTTTCCCGCACAAGCGGAACTGTTTAAGCTAATTTTGCGATGTGAGCAGCCAATTTAGACTTCAGGTTAGCAGCCTTATTCTTATGGATGATATGACGCTTTGCTAACTTGTCCAATATCTTCTGCACATTCGGATACATGGCTACTGCTTCAGCCCTGTCTGTTGTCAAACGAAGCTTCTTTACAGCATTACGCATTGTCTTGGCATAATATCTGTTGTGAAGTCTTTTCTTTTCTGCCTGTCTAATTCTCTTAATAGATGATTTGTGATTTGCCATCTCGACTAATCTTTAATATTGTTCGTGATTTGATTTATTTGTAGCCCGTGGGGGAATCGAACCCCCCTTTCAAGAATGAAAATCTTGCGTCCTAACCGATAGACGAACGGGCCGGCCTTTTACCATCCGGGCGAACCCTGATTTTCAAACAAGGACACATGTCTCTTGTTTGCGGATGCAAAGGTAGTAAGTTTTTTTATTTCGCCAAAACATTAGTGTTTTTTTTTCTGATTTTGACTGCAAAAGGGGATCCGGAGTCCGGACTCAGAGAATGCCGAAATATTTCAAGGCATTCATGATTCCATCCTCGTCGACCGATGTCGTTACATAGTCGGATACGGCCCGGACGGACTGTGACGCATTGCCCATCGCCACGCCAAGCCCTACATGGGCAAGCATCGGGATATCGTTTCCGCCGTCGCCAAAGGCCATTGTCTCTTTCAGTCCGATGCCATAGTGCGCCAATACCTTGTCGATGCCCCGGCTCTTGCTGTTTCCCCGGGCGATGATATCCGTAAACAAAGGATGCCAACGCATCGGAGTGCAGTGGGAAAGCACCTCTCCAAACAGTTCCGAATCCTTTTCCTCCCCGAAATATCCCATCATCTGCAAGACTTCCCTGTCGCGGGCCGCCTCAACGGGCAGGACGGGAGGCACGGAAATCTCTATCAGCCGGGACACTTCCTCCACATCCGCATTGGAAGAAGTGATAAACCACCCCTCTTCATCTACAAAGACAAAGGGTATCTCCGGATGCCGGCGGCTGTAAACGATGAGCCGCTCGATGTCTTCCTGCGGAATGCAGCCTTTATAGATGTCTTCACCCCCTAAAGCCGTAAAGCAATGAGAACCGTTGAGCGTGACAAACCCGTCGAAAGGGAGAAATCCCACGGCCTTCATCATCAAATCCTTCGGGCGGCCGGTGGCAATGAATGTCTTTATACCTTTTTCGCGCAGACACTTCAGTGCCTCTTGCGCCGATGCGGGAACCGTATGGGTCTTAAAAGAAACCAGTGTACCGTCTATGTCAAAAAAGACTGCCTTTATCATAAGAAAATAATGCTTCATCAAAAATCCGGCGCAAAGATACGGATTTTTAGCTTTGACAAACTAAAAAACTGTTTACCTTTGTCGCAAACCCTAAAACAAACCGACCGATGGCATACCAATTTACCAGAATAGCTGTAAAGATAGGCAGCAACGTGCTGACCCGGAGCGACGGAACACTCGATGTGACCCGCATGTCGGCCATAGTTGACCAAGTGGCAGAACTTCACAAGTCAGGTGTGGAAATCGTTTTGGTCTCTTCAGGAGCCGTGGCTTCCGGGAGAAGCGAGACGAAACCCCTGCGCAAATTAGACAGTGTGGAGCAGCGGCAACTCTTTTCGGCCGTGGGACAGGCCAAACTGATAAACCGCTACTACGAGCTTTTCCGCGAGCATGGCATCACCGTGGGGCAGATTCTCACCACGAAAGAAAGTTTCTCTACCCGCCGCCATTATCTGAACCAGCGGAACTGCATGAGAGTAATGATAGAAAACGGGGTAATCCCCATCGTCAACGAGAATGATACGATATCAGTCACCGAGCTGATGTTTACAGACAATGACGAACTGTCGGGAATGATTGCCTCGATGATGGACATGCAGGCTCTAATCATACTGAGCAACATTGACGGCATCTACAACGGCTCACCTTCCGACCCCGGCACCGCGGTAATCCGCGAGGTGGAACCGGGAAAAGACCTTTCCGACTATATCCGCACCGAAAAGTCCGGATTCGGACGGGGCGGCATGCTGACCAAAACCACCATCGCGCGCAAGGTAGCCGACGAGGGCATCACCGTCATCATCGCCAACGGCAAGCGCGAAAACATCCTGCCCGACCTGCTGCTCCGCCCCGAGCTTACGGTCCACACCCGTTTCATCCCGGCCGTAGCGGAAGTATCAAGCGTAAAAAAGTGGATAGCCCACAGCGAAGGATTCGCCAAAGGCGAACTGCACCTGAACAGACAGGCCACAGCCATCATTACCGGCGACAAGGCGGCCAGTATCCTGCCTGTCGGGGTAGAGCGGATAGAGGGAGATTTTGAAAAGGACGACATCGTGCGGATTTTTGACGCCGACGGAAACCCCATCGGCGTGGGGCGAATCGGGACTGACGCCGCAGAAGCCCGCAGCCTGATGGGAAGACACGGACAGCGCCCCTTGGTGCACTATGATTATCTGTATCTTGACTGACAGACTGCATGCAGACAAAAACTCCGTTTCATCAGGAGACGGCATCCGTTTCACCCGCATGAAACGGCATCCGCACCTATATATAAAAACGGCGGCACATTTTGTATGATTTTTCAGAATCTTTTCAGAATTACGTTTTATATTTGCGGCAGAAACTTAATAAATTGAGCTATGAAGAATTTTAACTTTTGGACTTTACTGATTAGTGGGATGTTCGTCTTCGCTTCATGCGACAACGACGACAATCCAAACGGCAACGGCAATGTTCCTCAGGCTGTATTAGACGCTTTCGAGAGCCAATATGGAGATACACGTGCCAACTGGAGTGTGAAAGACGGCTATGCAATAGCCCAGTTCAGCGAAAACAACGGGGATGCTACGGCATGGTATGCCTTGGACAAGGGAAGCGACGCCTGGAGCATGACAAAAACCGAAGAGCCCATCTCTTCGCTTCCCGAAGCCATAACAACGGCTATCGAAAGCAGTGCCTACGCCACATGGGACCGCGACCAGACGGTTGATGTGCTGGAAAGAAACAACGCCGAGAAGCTTTACGTAATAGAAGTAAAAAACGGCGGCGTGGAAGTTGACCTCTATTACACGGAAGCCGGCGTCATGATAAGTGAGACCGTTGACTCTGACGGAAAGGAAAATGACTATACAGGCTATCTGCCGCAGACACCGGCCGCAGGCATCGACAGCTGGATAGAAAGCAATTTCCCTGGGGCAAAAATTGTGGACATTGATGTAGAAAGCAACGGAACGGAAGTGGAAATCATCCACGACAACATGAAACATGAGATTCTGTTCGACAAACAGGAAAACTGGATGCAGACAAAAACAGAATACGGAAGCAGGAATGTTCCTGAAGTAGTACGTACATTTATTAATAATAGCGCAGACTACCGCAATTATGAAATTGACGATGTGGACAAATATACCACTCCGGACAATGTTTATTACAGCGTAGAGCTGGAAGGGAGCAACCATCATAAAGAAAACATCTATCTGAACGAGCAGGGAGAACAAATCAGCCGCCCGATTGGCGACATCAATACAGGCGGAGGCTCTGAAGGAACAATATCCGGCATAGACAATGTCTTGGAAACGAAATATCCGGGCTACCGCATCACCGACAGAGAACATGACGATGGAGTCATTGAAATTGAAATCAGACACGACGGACGCGACAAGGAAGTCTATTTCACCCGCGACGAAGCATGGATATATACGAATTATGACATTCGCTCAAGCGCACTTCCCGAAGCCGTAAAGAGTACATTAAACAGTGAGTTCGGCGAAAACTCTTATTGGGACGAGGACTCCGAATGCTACGAAACTCCCCAAGGCACCTTCTACGAAGTGGAAGTATATGACGAAATCGATGTACTGCTTAACGAAAGTGGAGAAATATTACGAATTGACGATTGATTTGCTGCTTTTTTGATACGCAGGACAACCGGCATTTTAGAGAACTGAAGCACGGATTTTGCCGACAATACAGGATTTTCCGGGAAAAGGGAAAGACATTATCGGCAAAATCCGTGCTTGTTTTGTACCTTTTCTCAAAAATCTTTCGTACTTTTGACCAAACAAACTAAAATCACACTATGGACGAACAGATAAGACAAATAGGCGAACGATTGCAAGGATTGCGTGACGCATTAGATTTAAGTATCGAAGAAATGGCATCAGATTGTCAAATCAGCGTGGAGCAATATCAGGCCATCGAACTTGGCGAGAGCGACATCTCCGTAAGCACCCTGCAACGGATTGCCCGCCGCTTCGAAATTCCGCTCGACGTGCTGATGTTTGGCGAAGAGCCCAAGATGAGCGCATATTTCCTCACGCGCAAAGGAACGGGAATCTCCGTCGAACGTACCAAAGCCTACAAGTATGAATCGCTGGCATCGGGATTCCGCAACCGGAAGGCCGACCCCTTCATCGTGACCGTAGAGCCCAAACCGGAAGATACACCGATGTATTACAACACCCACAGCGGGCAGGAGTTCAACCTGGTCATTGAAGGCCGGCTGCTGTTAAGCTTCAACGGGAAAGAACTCGTGTTGAATCCGGGAGACAGCCTTTACTTCGACTCTTCCCTGCCCCACGGAATGAAGGCTTTGGACGGAAAGACCGTCAAATTCTTAGCTATCGTCATGTCATAAACCAACTCAAACTATGTTAGAAAGATTTTTAGAACAGACTCATTTTACTTCGCAAGAAGATTTTATAAAGAACTTCAAGATAAAAGTTCCCGAGAACTTCAATTTCGGTTATGATGTGGTGGATGCCTGGGCGGCAGAACGCCCCGACAAGAAGGCGCTGCTCTGGACCAACGACCAAGGAGAACACATCCAGTTCACGTTCGGCGACCTGAAGAAATATACCGACATGACGGCTTCCTACTTCCAAAGCATCGGCATCGGGCGTGGAGACAAGGTGATGCTCATACTGAAGCGCCGCTATGAATTCTGGTTTTCCATCATCGCCCTGCACAAACTGGGAGCAATCACCATTCCCGCCACCCATCTGCTCACGAAAAAAGACATCGTATACCGCTGCAACGCGGCCGACATCAAGGTTATCGTGGCGGCCGGAGAGCCGGTAATCACCAAGCATATCGCTGATGCCATGCCGGAATCCCCGTCAGTAGAAAGACTAATCAGTGTAGGGCCGGAATATTCCGAAGGCTTCGAGGATTTCCACAAGGGCATAGAGAACGCCGCACCGTTCATCCGTCCGGAACAGGCCAATACAAACGACGACATCTCGCTGATGTATTTCACTTCCGGCACTACCGGCGAGCCGAAGATGGTAGCCCACGACTTCACTTACCCGTTGGGACACATCTCGACAGGCTGTTTCTGGCACAACCTGCACGAAGAAAGCCTTCACTTTACCATAGCCGACACCGGCTGGGGCAAGGCCGTATGGGGGAAACTGTACGGGCAGATGATTGCGGGAGCCAATATCTTCGTCTACGATCACGAGAAGTTCACTCCCGCCGACATCCTGAAAAAAATACACGACTACCACATCACTTCTCTCTGTGCGCCTCCTACCATCTACCGCTTCCTGATTCGCGAAGACTTGTCAAAGTATGATTTGTCTTCTTTGGAATACTGCACCACAGCGGGAGAAGCGCTCAACTACTCCGTTTACGAGACCTTCAAGAAAATTACAGGCATCCGACTGATGGAAGGATTCGGTCAAACGGAAACGACGCTTACGTTGGCAACCTTCCCTTGGATGGAGCCGAAGCCGGGAAGCATGGGAGTTCCGAACCCGCAATACGAGATAGACCTGCTGAAGCCCGACGGCAGATCGGCCGAAGACGGCGAGCAGGGACAGATTGTGATACGTACAGACAAGGGAAAGCCCTTAGGCTTGTTCAAGGAATACTACCGTGATGCCGCACTTACGCACGAGGCATGGCACGACGGTGTATACTATACGGGCGACGTAGCATGGCGTGACGAAGACGGTTATTACTGGTTCGTGGGACGCGCCGACGATGTGATAAAAAGTTCGGGATACCGTATCGGCCCGTTTGAGGTGGAGAGCGCGCTGATGACGCATCCGGCAGTAGTGGAATGTGCCATAACCGGAGTGCCCGACGAGATACGGGGACAGGTGGTGAAAGCCACCATCGTACTGGCCAAAGACTATAGGCAGAAGGCCGGTCCGGAGTTGATAAAGGAGCTTCAAGACCACGTGAAACGGGTAACCGCCCCTTATAAATACCCCCGTGTAATCGAGTTTGTCGACGAACTGCCCAAGACCATCAGCGGCAAGATACGCCGTGTGGAAATCCGTCAGAAAGACGAAAAGAGCGAATAAGCCGGCCCGACACAAAAAGACCGGGATGCCTGCAGGATTATCCTCCGGGCATCCCGGCTTTTATTTTATGCCGTCACTCCTTTTCCTGACGCTGCTCTTCCATCTTGCGTGTGACGAACTGTATCTTCAGACGGGCTTCCTTCTGCTCTTTCCTTATCTGTTCGATGCTTGTCAATATGCGGGAAAGCTCGCTCAGCTCGGCAATCGCCTTCACATCATCCGGCCGCATGACCGTTTTATAGTTACGATCGCCCATGAACTCCAGACGAATCCTCTTGTCTTTATTCGATGCAATGAACGCTATGACACCGCCGTCGGCACCCAACTTATAGTCAGCCTTCTCGATTGCCCGCCCCAAATCGGTGGTTTCATAACTGTCCGGCGAAGCGGGGGTCTCGGCAAACATGTCGCCCGCACTGACCTTTACCGCCGTATGATGGATATTCCCCCCGGCGCAGTAGATGGAGGTAATGGACATTTCACCCGTCTCGCTCACCTGCCCGCGCAGGAAAGAACGCCCGATGTTCCGTTCTACCGTCTGGGTAGGATAGAAATAATTTCCGGTTTCCTGGTATGCCGTATCTTTTTCCAGCACGAAATTCCCCTTGATTGAATCAAGCAAAGCCTGCTTTACAGCCATCACACTGTCAAGATACACTAAAGTCTTTTCCTGTTCCGCCAGTTCCGCCCGCTGCATCAGTGCTATCCCGGCCTTTCTTATCTCAAAAGCTTTCGGATAAAGCGTGCGTATGCTGTCAATCTGCAACTTCACCATACTGTAATTTCCGGCGGCGAAAGAAGCCTCCGCCCGCTGGAACAAAGCCCCCGCCTCGCGGTCTCCGCCGCAGCCCGACAGCACCAAGGCCAGCGACAATGCGGTCAAAAATATCTTTTTCATACGACAAAAAAATTTATGGTAACCTCTACTCCGGCAAAGGTAAGAAAAATAAATGACTACGGTCAAAGCAAGCCGCCTTTTTCCTTTGCCGGAAAAGGGCCTTAACCGCGGAAAACCTTCTTTTAAAAGATACCGACCCGCCGGCTTCATCCGGACAGCCCACCGGCCCGCCCTTCCCTATAAAGCCGGAGAGGAAGAAAGACAAGAAAGTCTCTGAACCTTTACCGTTCAGAGACTTTCAAACCATCCGTGGAGCTGGAGGGAGTCGAACCCTCGTCCAAACAAGGAAGCCATATGCTTTCTACATGCTTATCTCTGCCTTCGGTTTTCGTGCGCAGGCAAGACCAGAGCCACCAACCTGCACCTTAGTTCCTGAATTTCATTCCAGACGCGGAACAAGCCTGGAACTATTCCCGATTTTACTGCACCGTTATACCAAACGCTTCGGAACAAGAGCTTTTGAACGATGTCTCGTTTCCATCACTGTGACGGAAATAAAGCTAATCTACTATACTTCGATTAAGCAGCAAGAGCATAGTTATTGTTGCCAGATAATTGTTCAGTAACTGAGATTATAGTGCCAATCACCGACGCACTGCATGCTTACATACCACATCTCTCGCTGTCAAAACCAAACAACCCCCGATGTAATGTTGTAATCCGGACGCAAAGATACGGATTTTTCACGGTTCCTCCAAAATTTGCATGCATATTATATACCAATATGATTGGCATGAAACCGGATTATCACCACGGCCATAAAAAAGAAGTCCCGGTCAATAAAGAATGACCGCCACAGGATTGTCGTCTTCCGCCCGGCTTGCATCATACTCCGAGGCAGGAATCAGGCCCAGCAGCTTCCCGTCCGAAGCAGCGGTCTGAAGCTGCCGGACAACCGGCCTGCCGCCTTCTGAAGCGATTTCATCCGAATCAGAAATCTTCACGCCGCCGCTCTCCTTGTCATAGATACCGAAAAAAGTCTTTTTATCCCGCATGTTGTAATAGTCGGTCTGAAAGACGAAATACAGACAGCGGCGTCCTTCCAGTACATAATCGATTGAAATGCGGCCGGAGCTGCCGTCCACATCGAACCTCTTGCCGTAAGGACAATGCCAGTCTCCCAGTTCAAAGACATACCGAGGGGCAAGCACGCCTTTTGATGCCGTATAAATCGTGTCGTTGAACCTTTCTTTTAGAAAAATCTTGTCTCCATAATTCCACAGGCAAGGGTCTTCCTGATAAGACAGCGCGTATCTGTTTCCTTTAAGAGAGAAAATATGGCAGGCTGGAACGACCGGCACACTCCCGTATCCGCCAAACAGAACGGGCGTCTGCTGAAGCTCCATCTCGACGGCCTCCTTGTCGTTCGGAATCCAATTGTCCGTTTTCCCCGTCTGCACATCATATACGGACATTTTATAGGCAGGCTTGGAGAACAGTGTAGGCTGATAAAAATACAGCTTACCGTTCACGGCTATCTGCGACACGCCGGACAAAAGAATTGTGCTGTCGGCCACAGTGACGGCATCCACCGGCAAGCCTTCGCCGTCAAAGCGCAGCATCCGGTTTCCGCCCGCCTTAATCCAGATGCAGCCGGCGGCCTCATCCACAAAAAATACGGGCACCCCGTCTTGAGGGACATACTCTTCCGGCCCGTTGCCTATAGCCCCGACACTGCGGATAAACTTGCCCGTCGAAGCGTCAAACATCTTGACCGGCTGATTCAGGGACGCCACCAACAGCTTGCCGCCCAACATCCTGACATAAGCCCTGTCACCAATCAGGGATTCATCGCTTGTCTCCAAAGGAACGTACCGGACATCCTCGGATATATCCTCCGTATTCAGCCGGAGCATCGTTTCCATATTCCGGCCTATATCTATCACCTGACATCTGTCATCGCGGTTCTCGGTACAGGAAACCCCGACCACACCCATAAACGATGCGACAAACAGACTCTTCACAAACATTCCGCCTTTCATAATATCCTGCAAAAAAGATTCATGGATATGAACAATCCCCCTTGTTCCTCCGGCTGCCACAAGGCAAGACACAAGACAAAGGGGATTGTTCCAAAACAAAATTCACTCTACAAGGACTCAAGCCCTTTTATACATAGGTTTCCAGAAATTTCACCTGACCCTTAGGAGCCACTTCGAGGGTCTTTGTCGTGGCCGGGAAAAGCACAGACTCTCCCGCCTGCAGTTCAACCGTGTTTCCTTCATTGTCCGTTACGGTGCATGCTCCCTCCATACAGATATAGATTACGAACGAATCAAGCTCGCTGTAGTCCATTGTCATGCTTTCGGTCAGGTCATAAACCGATGTGGTAAAGTACGGACATGAAACCAGCTCTACCGATTCGTTCTGTTTGGGCGTGTAATGCGTGCGGTAGTCGCTTTCCACCGTATAGTCGATGGCATCCTTCGAAAGTTCTGTATGCAGCTCGCGGGTATTTCCGTTCTTGTCCTTGCGGTTGAAGTCATAGATACGGTAGGTTATGTTGGAAGTCTGCTGGATTTCTGCAATGAAGCATCCGGCTCCGATGCTGTGGATACGTCCGGCGGGCAGGAAGAACACGTCGCCCGGCTGCACGGCATAGTCGGCCAGTGCGTCGCAAATGGTGTTGTCGGCTATCATGGCCGCATACTGGTCAGGCGTAATCTGCTTGCTCAGCCCCGAGCGGAGATGCGCCTTGCCGCCTGCATTGTCGATTACATACCACATTTCCGTCTTTCCCATCGAGTTGTGGCGCTTCATTGCCAGTTCATCGTCAGGATGCACCTGGATGGAAAGGTCGTCTTGCGCGTCGATAAACTTAATCAGCAAAGGGAATTTTCCGTTGAAGCGCTTGTAGTTTTCTTCTCCCACCAAGGCCCCCTTGTATTCGTTCACCATCTGCGTCAGATTCTTGCCTGCATCAGGGCCGTCGGCCACCACGGACTCGTCGCCCGGGACATCTGATATTTCCCAGCTTTCACCTACTTGCGCCTGCCGGCAGTCAAGGTGCTTGAAAGGTATAATCTTGTCTCCTCCCCAAATGGTAGACTTCAAAATCGGATTGAACTTTAACGGATACATATCTTTATGGTTTAAAAAGTTAGAACTGACACAAAAATAACTATTTCTTTGAAGATGGCCACTGATTTTCCTTAATTTTTTAAGAAAGTTCCGACCAAATAATAAAGGACGGGGGAAAGGGGACAAAAAAAGCGTGCCTTTGTCGAACAAGACCCGCCTACATCTTAAAGAACCCCCATTAAAGGGTTCTTTTCATCTTAGATTTAATCATTAAAGGTTTGTTATCCTTCTCTCTTTTACCTCAAAGCAATCCTAAAACCTATTCCAACTTAATTCCTGAAAACTTTTACCTTTTAAACCAATACCTTTTACTTACTTAACCTAAACTTAAATTGCTTTGTCTTTTACCTTAAACTATACCTTATTGATTTTTAATCTTGCGGTTTCACAACCACAGTGCAAAGGTATGGCTTTTCTTTTACCATACAACATCTTCCGGACTGTTTTTTCGGGAACGGACTGATTTCATGATTTATGTCAAGCAACGGACATCCTGCGCTGTCACACTTTTGCAACAACTGCCGCACCGACACGAAAAAGCGGCGGGACAGCGGAAAACGGCGGGCAGAACCTTTCAAAAAAAGATTCTGCCCGCCGCAAGAAATATTTTTCAAGCCTTCAGGCGCAGGATACGCTGGTTGCTGCTTCCCCGGAACTCCAGATAAGGAGAATAGAGACTCTCGACAAAAGGCCCGTCTACCAGCACATCAATATAAGGAAGCAACGCCTTCCGCACCGGATCGGCCGACAATTCTTCATACGTATACCCGGTATAGCACCATATATTCAGTCCGGTGGCCATCTTTATCCGCCGCAAGACAGGAAGAAACTCCTGAGGATAAAAAAACGGATCCCCGCCCGAAAAGGTCACTCCATCCAGCAAAGGGTTGGAATTGATTTCTCCGACAATCTCTTCTATCCGTTCCGGAGTCAGCGGATACCCGGCCTCCGGATTCCATGACTCCGGATTATGACATCCCTTGCAGCGGTGAGCGCACCCCGCCAAATAGATGGAATAACGGATGCCCTCACCGTCGACTATGGTTTCAGGGTAAGTATACAGACAGTGCAGCATACAGACAAGCGGATGACATCAGTTATGCTTCACGCGGTCGCGCTCTTCCGCCCGCTTGGCCGAGTTCCAGCTGTTCAAGTCACCGGTCAGATAACCGGTAATGCGGCGCATACGCAAGATATTCTCGCTCCGGCATATCGGACACTTGTCATAAATCACCCCTTTGTAGCCGCAATCGTGGCAAGTATCCACCGGATGATTGATGGAACCATAGCCGATACCCGCGTCATGCATTACCTTAACAATCTTGACGATGGCACGAACATTCTTTTGTGCCTCTCCGTCCAGCTCCACGTAGGTGATGTGGCCGCCCTTTGTCAAGGCATGAAACGGGGCTTCACACTTTATCTTATCCACAATGCCTATGGGTTCTCTGACATCGACATGGAAAGAATTGACATAATAGTCACGGTCTGTCACTCCTGCAATAATGCCATAGCGGCGCTTGTCCAATCGGGTGAAGCGTCCGGACAGGCCTTCGGCAGGAGTTGCAAGCACCGAATAGTTCAGATGATACTTCTCCTTATACGCTTCGGCCACCTTGTTCATCCGCAAGACCGCTTCATACAGGGTCTCCCACGCCTTGCGGCTGTGCCCGTGCCCGCCGCCCTCACCGTAGAGAGCGACCATCGCGTTGTGTCCGCCTATGAATCCGATGCCGAGTGTGCCTTGATTCAACACATCCCCCACTTCATCGTTCGGAGACAGAGCACCCCCGCCCTTCCATACATCGTTCCCCATCATGAAAGGAAACTGGCGGGCGAGCGCCGTGCGCTGATAGCGGTAACGGACATAAAGCTGCTCGGCGATGAAGGCCGACATCTTTTCCACGGAATCAAGGAACAACGCCTCCGCCCTGCGCGTCACTGCCTCCGGATAGCCGTCGCCGACCTGGCTTTCGGCCTTGATGCGGGCTTCAATGGCCAGGCGGGGAAGATTCATTGTCGTAAACGAAAGATTGCCGCGGCCCAATGAAGTCTTCTCTCCGTTCAGGTTCTCGAATACGCGCGTACGGCATCCCATCGTCGCCAGCTCATAGCGATAACGCTTCGGGTCGGAAGCATCCCATTTCTCGTGACGGTTAAAAGGCGTGTCAAGAAACATGAAATTCGGAAACAAGGCCTTGGCCGTCGTGCGGCAAGCCTGCAAAAACAGGTCGAAGTTCGGGGCTTCAAACTCCATCCTGCCTTCAAGCGCGGCGTCGAGATTGGTCATGGCGCGCGCATAGTCGGCATCCGAATAGGAAACGCCGTCTTTAACCTTGAATATCTGAATCGGAAAGACAGGCACTTCCCCGTTCAGGCCGAGTCCTTCGACCGTGGCCTTCAGAAGCTGCCCGATGACCATACGCCCTTCGGGAGATGTATCCGTGCCGTAATTGATGGAGCTGAACACCACCTGGTTCCCTCCCCGCGAATGCATGGTATTCAGATTGTGGATGAATCCCTCCATCGCCTGATGCGTTTCCTTCTGCACCTGCTCGTATGCCCTATCCAATATGGATGCCAGAAAGCCGTCTACGGCCAGATGATGCGCATGAAGGTCGGCTACCAACGCCTCCCGGCTCTGGGCCGAAGGGAGGACGGACAGCAGATTGCGCCGCACCGACTCATGCAGCAGGCGGTCATCCACCGTTTTTCCCTGCATCTCCAGACAGAAAGACAGCATGGAAGCAACCGCCTTCTGATAGCTTTTCAGCACTCCCTTCGCCATAAAGAAGTCGAAGGCCGGGATAGCCTGCCCGCCGTGCTGCTCATTCTGGTTGGTCTGAAAGATGATAGTGGCCAGTGTAGCGTAGCTCTGGATGGACTGCGGCGTGCGGATGCTTCCGTTCTTGGTATGAAAGCCGCGCTCGAAAAGGTCATCCAAATCATACTGTATGCATGTCGTGGTCTTCGTGGGATAATAGTCCAGGTCGTGGATATGGATGTCGCCCGCCTGGTGCGCCTCGGCATACTTCTGCGGCAGGAGATACTTGTAGGTATAGTCTTTCGTAATCTCCGAAGCAAAGGTCATCATCTGTCCCGCAGGCGTATGGCTCGACATGTTGGCATTGCTCAAGTTCACATCATTCCTGTCAATCGCCACGATTCCATCCATGATATGCTTGATTTGCGTCTTCCGTTCCCGCTCCACATTGCGCCACTGGCGGTAGATGATATATTTCTTCGCCACTTCCGGCTGCTCCTTCATCAGCTCCATCTCCACAATATCCTGGATTTCCTCTACTCCGATGACATCTTTTCCAAAATGGGAGACCACTCTCTGCACGATTCCCCCTATCCTTTCATCCTGCCTGTCCATCCCTGTGGCCTCAAAGGCCTTGCCGATGGCATTTGCAATCTTGACCGACGAAAAGTCCTCCCGCTTTCCGTCACGCTTGACAATACTGATTCCGACTGTACTCATAATCTTTTTGCAAGAATAAAAAATAAAACATAAAGGTCATTCAGCCTTTCCCGGCAGGTCTTCTGACTGATTCATCCCCGTAACGCCTTCCCGCAATCCGGAGGTCGCAGTGGCGGGCGGCGGAAGCCGCCTGTTACGGTTCTTCGAAAAATCACAGCAGCGGGTACTGTTGCCGACTTTCACGGCATTCCCTTTTAAAACGCCTTGTTACCGCATTGAAAAAGCCCTACAAAGATAAGTCTTTTTATCCGGAAAAGAAAACCGACGATTCGTCAGGTTTTCTAAATTAGACAACCAAACAAAAGAAAAAGCAGCACACAAGCCACTGTAAGCAGGATAATCGGACAACTTCTAATTTATAAAGCCGCCCGATTATTGCAGATTCAGAAAATTTTCTTATGACATCATTTCTCCTTTATGGTTCAGCTTCCGTTTTCCTCAGGCAATCAGACATTTTTCTCCTGAAGAAAAATATTTTTCATCCTGTCCCGCCCCGGCAGGACCAAAGAAGAAAAAGGACAAGAACCCAATCAGGCGGGATTTACCAGCTTCAACCCCATCTGTTCCGCCTGCTTCAGCATAAAGTCAAAGGCGGCGTCATGCTCGTTTGGAATAACTCCGTCCAGAATGGCATCCTTGATGGCGCTCTTCAGCACGCCGATTTCCCGGCACGGACGAAGGCCGAACACGCGCATGATTTCGGCTCCGTCGACAGGAGGCTGGAAGTTACGGACGCGATCCTTCTCCTCCAAATCCTTCAGCTTCTGACGAACCAGCTTGAAATTATCGAGGAAACGCTGTTTCCGCTCCCGGTTTTTCGACGTGATGTCGGCTTCACAAAGCATCATCAAGTCGTCAATATCATCGCCCGCCTCAAAGAGAAGACGGCGGACCGCCGAGTCTGTCACCACATCATCGGCAATGACAATCGGGCGCATGTGCAGTCCGACCAGCTTTTGCACATACTTCATCTTCTCATTCAGAGGAAGCTTCATCCTGCGAAACAGGTCGGGAACCATCTTTTCACCGACAAAGTTATGGTTATGGAATGTCCATCCGAGGCGGGGGTCCCAACGCTTCGTGCGCGGCTTGCCGATATCGTGCAGCAGAGCTGCCCACCGCAGCCACAGACTGTCGCTCACTTTGGCAATATTGTCCACCACTTCCAGCGTATGATAGAAGTTATCCTTGTGTCCGCGCCCGTTGCGAACCTCTACGCCCTGCAAGGCGGCAAGTTCCGGAAATATCAGCTGCAGCAGCCCGCAGCGGTCAAGCTCCACAAAGCCCTTTGACGGGGTGCGCGAGAGAAGAATCTTGTTCAGTTCATCCGCGATGCGCTCACGGGATATAATCTTGATACGCTCGCGGTTGCGCTCCAAAGCGCGGAAAGTATCGTCGTCGATATAAAAATTGAGTTGGGAAGCAAAACGGACACAGCGCATCATGCGAAGCGGGTCATCGCTAAAAGTAATATCAGGGTCAAGCGGAGTGCGGAGTGTACGTTCCTTCAGGTCTTCCAACCCTCCAAACGGGTCGACCAACTCGCCGAAACGCGCCTTGTTCAGGCATACGGCCATCGCGTTGACCGTAAAGTCGCGACGGTTCTGGTCGTCTTCAAGCGTCCCGTCCTCTACCACCGGCTTCCGGCTGTCGTGGCTATACGACTCTTTTCTGGCTCCGACAAACTCCACTTCCGTATCATGATACTTGACTTGTGCCGTCCCGAAGTTTTTGAACACCGCGACATGCGCCCCTTTTCCCAGTTTCTGCCCGAAAGCCTGCGCCATCTCAATGCCGCTTCCTACCACAACAATGTCAATGTCCTTCGACGGCCTGTTCAGAAATATATCGCGTACATATCCTCCTACGGCATAACATTCCAGTCCCAGTTCATCCGCCGTGCAGGAAATAAGGCTAAAAATCTTGCCGCTGAAGTGTTCTTTCAATTCCATATCGTCCATAAGTCTAAAATAACGAGGTGCAAAATTAATAAAAAACCTTCGGGCACGAAAGCGGAAGCAGCCAAAAAACGCCACGATTCAGCCCAAGCCGCCGCAGACAGGCTGCAAAATGCAACCTTCCCTTTGCAAATCGAAAATGTTTCGCTTAAAAATAGTGAAATTTTTCCGTAATAAAAATAAAAGCACTGCGGCCGCCCCATTTTTTGACTACCAGATGCTTCGTTTTAACCAAGAACTTTCTAACTTTGTAGCCGTAAAAAGGAATCAAACACTTTAACTTAAACAATAGAATTATGGAATTTGTAACGAATGAAAAGCTTACCATTGTTGGTGCAGCCGGCATGATCGGTTCTAACATGGCTCAAACAGCCATTATGATGGGATTGACTCCGAACATCTGTTTGTATGACCCGTATGCTCCGGGGTTGGAAGGCGTTGCCGAAGAATTATACCACTGCGGTTTTGAAGGCGTAAACGTAACTTTCACTTCTGACATCAAGGAAGCACTGACTGATGCAAAATATATCGTCAACTCAGGCGGCGCTGCACGCAAAGCAGGCATGACCCGTGAAGACCTGCTGAAAGGCAATGCTGCCATCGCTGAAGAATTCGGCAAGAACGTAAAGCAATACTGCCCGGATGTTAAGCATATCGTGGTTATCTTCAACCCGGCCGACATTACCGGCTTGATTACTCTGCTGTATTCAGGTCTGAAACCGTCTCAGGTTACTACACTGGCCGCTTTGGACTCAACCCGCCTGCGCAGCGAACTGGCCAAACACTTCGGTGTATCTATGGATGCCGTTGAAAACTGCCGTACATACGGTGGCCACGGCGAGCAGATGGCCGTATTTGCCTCTACAGCAAAAGTTAACGGCAAGCCGTTGACAGACATCATCGGTACGGATGCGCTGACCAAAGAGCAATGGGCAGAAATCCAGCAGAAAGTAACAAAAGGCGGAGCAAACATCATCGCACTGCGCGGACGCTCTTCATTCCAGAGCCCGGCATACGTATCAATCGAAATGATTGGTGCTGCCATGGGTGGAAAAGCATTCCGCTGGCCGGCCGGTACGTATGTGTCAAACGACAAGTATGACCATATCATGATGGCTTGGGAAACTTCAATCACTGCCGACGGATGCCACTGCGCCGAACTGAAAGGTACGGCCGAAGAGCAGGCTGCCCTTGACAAGAGCTATGCCCACCTGTGCGAACTGCGCGACGAAGTCATCGCAATGGGCGTTCTTCCCGCAGTATCTGAATGGAACAAGCTGAACCCGAACATCAAATAATCAGACTGTCCGTATACCATATACTATAAAGGAGGAAGTTTTCAGACTTCCTCCTTTTTTATTGTCAATGCCTTATCCGATTATCCACTTGCTGCCCGATATGTATGAAATGACCTTCGCAGTAATGAAACAGGAAACAAATGTAGCCATCGCAATGCAGGGAATCGCGCTGACGGTAGGCAGCTCCAGCGCCGACTTGAAGACCGAAACCCACAATCCCAGCCAAAACATGTGCATAAGGTACACGCCGTAGCTTAGCTTGGACATTTCCGTCACAAAGCCCGGAGCCTTTTCCGACCGGATGCAGGTAAACAGCAGGAATGTCCCCGCCGTAGCCATCACACAATTGATTGTACACATGGCCCAGCCTATTTCAAGCACCGGAGTGACATGTACTTTTCCCGGGACGGCCTGGACATAAAACGAATAAATCGTCAGGGCAAGCCCCACTACGGCCAGTGCAAGTCCGACGCCAAAGCGAGTGGAGCGGCTCCACTTCAGATGCACCCGTATGTAATGCGCCATCACAGTGTAGCCCAGATAGCCTGAAAAATACCACAACATGTGATATTCGTTCCAGAAGCACTGACCCCAGACTTCTCCGCACCAACGGTTAAGGTAAGGGATGCAGGTGGAAAGCACAAACAGTCCGATGAAACACAGCTCCTCCTTCGGCGTGGCCTTCCGCAGCCAGGGAGATATCACCGGCGTAAACAGATAAATGCTGACAAGAGGGTACATAAACCAGAGATGTCCGGCCAATGTCGGGAAATTCAGAAGTATCCGCGACAAATCCCTTGCTGAAGTCTCGCCGCTGATTTGTCCCCAAAGCAGGGGCAACGTGCTGTACAGTATCATGAACACGAAAAAGGGAGGCAGGATGCGCGTGAACCGCCGCTTGAGATACTGCCATGAGGTCTGCTCTTCCCGCATCGGCACAAGAAGATAGGCCGAAACGATGATGAACAAAGGCACCGACATGCGCGAAAAGCCGTCGTACAGCGATACCCACAGGCGGTCTGCCTCGCTGGCAAGATAAGCCTGGGGCCCCACCAAATCCGACTCCCCGCCCGCTCCGTAGAAATTTTCACTCGCATGGACAACCATGACCAGAAAACACGCGAAAATCCGCAGATAATCCAAAAAAACGATACGTTTCATTACTTGATTCCAATAATTAGATAGTTCATAAAAAATATTTTCGCAAAGTTAACCCATAACATGGACAGACCTACAAAAATTATCGCCCAAAAAACAGAACGAAACGACCAAGACAACCCGTCTTTTTGTTTTTTTGTGTAATTTTGTTTCCGAATATGATAGACCAAGCCACCATAGACAAAATACTGGATGCCGCCCAGATTGTGGATGTCGTGTCCGAGTTTGTCACGCTCCGCAAGCGGGGAGTGAACTATATCGGCCTGTGTCCGTTCCACAATGAAAAGACCCCCTCGTTCAGCGTGTCGCCCAGTAAAGGATTATGCAAATGCTTCAGCTGCGGAAAAGGCGGCAATGTGGTACATTTCATTATGGAGCACGAACAGCTTTCCTATTATGAAGCGCTGAAATGGTTAGCACGAAAATATAATATTGAGGTAAAGGAACGGGAACTGACCGACGAAGAAAAGCAGGCCCACAGCCTGCGGGAAAGTCTGTTTGTCGTCAACCAGTTTGCCGCAGACTATTTCCAGAACATCCTGTACAACCATATCGACGGACAGCGCATCGGCATGACCTATCTGCGCGGCCGCGGATTCCGCGACGACATCATCAGGAAATTCCAGCTGGGATACAGTACCGACAGCCACGACGCCCTTGCAAGAGAAGCGGTGCAGAAGGGATACAAGGCGGAATATCTGATAAAGACCGGACTGTGCTACCGCAAAGAAGACGGCTCCCTGCGCGACCGGTTCTGGGGACGGGTGATCTTTCCCGTACACACCCTTTCGGGAAAGATTGTGGCCTTCGGAGGGCGCGTTTTGAGCGCAGCCACCAAGAATGTGCAGATGAAGTATGTCAATTCGCCCGAGTCGGAAATCTATCATAAAAGCCACGAACTGTATGGCATCTATTTCGCCAAACAGTCCATCGTGCGCCAAGACCGGTGCTTTCTGGTGGAAGGATACACCGACGTCATATCCATGCACCAGAGCGGAATAGAGAATGTGGTGGCTTCGTCGGGCACTGCGCTGACTTCCGACCAGATTCGTCTGATACACCGCTTCACCAACAACATCACCGTGCTTTACGACGGCGACGGCGCCGGCATAAAGGCCAGTATCCGAGGCATCGACATGCTGCTGGAAGAAGGCATGAACGTGAAAGTATGCCTGCTTCCCGACGGGGATGACCCGGACAGCTTCGCCCGCAAGCACAGCGCGACAGACTATCAAGCCTACATCAACGCAAATGAAGTGGACTTCATCCGCTTTAAGACCAATCTCCTGCTGGAGGAAGCCGGAAAAGACCCCATCAAACGTGCCGGACTGATTTCAAGCATCGTGAAAAGCATCTCCGTAATACCTGATGCCATCGTCCGCTCGGTATACATCCGCGAATGCAGCCAGCTGCTGCAAATGGAAGAAAAGGTGCTGGTGGAGGCAACGGCCAAGCTCATCGAGCAGGCCCACGAAGCAAAGTTCAGAGAAGAACAGCGCAAGCGCGAACGCGAACAGCGCAATGCGGAGGCATCAACCGCGGCACAGCCGGGAATCTCAGGCGGACCGGAAGCATCCGGCACGGAAAAAAGCCAGCGCCGCACGGAGGAAACTCTACCCGACACGGCCCAAACGGCCGGAAGTCCAGAAGAGGGACAGTCGCCGGCCGCCTCAAAAGAAACCGACGACTACAGCTCATTCATCCCCGCAACAGGCAACGAACAGACCGTATTCTTTGCCAAAGAAGAGGATTTGGTAAGGATGCTGATACGGCACGGCGAGAAAATCATGTGTTACGTAGAGAATGAAAACGGCGGGCAGCATCCCCTGACCGTCATTGAATGCATCGCATCCAGCCTGAAAGAGGATGAACTGCAGTTTCACAATGCACTCCACCGCCAGATACTCCGTGAAGCCGAGGCACATCTGCACGATGAAAACTTTACAGCAGAGCGCTATTTCGTGTCGCATCCCGATTCAGCCGTCAGCAAACTGGCGGCAGACCTAATCAGTGAACGGTACCAGCTCAGCAAATACCACTCGAAAGGACAAAAAATCATTACCGACGAAGAACGGCTTTACGAGCTGATTCCCCGGCTGCTGCTTGACTTCAAGATGTCTATCGTAGAGGAAGAGATGAAGCACACGCTGCAAGCCCTGACCAATCCCGCCGTCGCAAACGACCCGCAACGCTGCGCGGAGGTCATGAAACGCTATAAAGAACTGCATGAGATGCAGAGCATCATGGCACAGAACGCCGGCGACCGGGTGGTATTAAAAGGATAAAGGCCAAACACCTTGCAGTGTCCGGCCTTTATCTTTTATGGCTAAACCGATTTTCTTACTTCTTCATGCGGTTACCGTAACGGCTCATGAACTTATCAACGCGTCCTGCGGTGTCTACCAACTTAGACTTACCGGTGTAGAACGGGTGCGAACTGCTTGAAATTTCCAACTTAACCAACGGATAAGTCTCACCTTCAAACTCGATTGTGTCCTTAGTGGCACAAGTAGAACGAGACAAAAACATGTCGCCGTTTGACATGTCTTTAAATACTACCGGACGGTAATTTTCTGGATGAATGCCTTTTTTCATTTCAGTATATACTTTATATTGTTATTATTTACTTACGGTAACACTTAATAAATGTGTAATGGCTTGTTTCGGGTTGCAAAGATACGGCTTTTCCTTGAAATAGAAAACTTTCCGCAAGAAAAATATTCTTTTTCTTCGGACAAATCTTTTTCGTGCACTGTCACAAATCTGTTTCTCCCTCGATATACTGCTCCAGGAACATGTTCTCCCCGTCAAATACGGCATACGAAAACTCACGAATCCAGTCACCCAAAATCATCATTCTGGCCGCACGGCTCAGCATCAGGTCAAGCATTATATGGCGATGGCCATAGATAAAGTAATTGATGGTGGGATGGCTTTTCAGATATTCTTTGGTAAACAGCACAAGCGGCTCCTTGTCCTCGCCCATATACGGAGGCTCGCAGCCGTTTTCACGCTTCAGGCGGCTGTGTTTCGCCCATTCCAGTCCGAGATCGATGCTCCAGCGCGGATGCAGCATCGAGAAAAGGCACTGCAATGTCCGGCTGTGAAACATCGCGCGCAAGAATCCGAACCTGCGGTCATCATCGCCAAGCCCGTCGCCGTGAGCAAGAAAAAACTCCTTTCCATAAATCTCGCAGGTCAGAGGCTCGCGGTGAACAATCATTCCGCATTCCTTTTCAAAATAATCGGCGCACCAGATGTCGTGATTGCCTATAAAGAAATGCACTTCCACCCCCATGTCCGTCAGTTCGGATATTTTCCCGAGAAAACGGGTATAGCCCTTCGGCACCACAAGCTTAAACTCATACCAGAAATCGAACATATCGCCCAGCAGATAGACCGCAGCAGCCCGATGCTTGATGCTGTCTAAAAAGTTTACAAGCCTGCGTTCCTGAGTCCGGCTGTGCGGAATAGCCCGCGAGCCCAAATGTGCGTCCGAAAGGAAATACACGTTCTTCATAAGCTATCTCTTTTTACAATTACAAGAATCCCAATTCCAGCTTGGCTTCTTCCGTCATCATGTCCTTGTCCCATTCCGGTTCAAAGACCAGATTGACCTGGGCAGCCTTCACACCTTCTACCGACTCAACCTTCTGACGGATATCCTCCATGATGAAGTCTGCGGCAGGACAATTGGGCGCGGTCAGCGTCATGTCGACGGAAAGCTCGCCGTCGTCCTGCAAATCGATTTTGTAAATCAGTCCCAAATCGTATACATTGACCGGGATTTCCGGATCGTATACGGTTTTCAGCATATCAATAATCTTTTCCTCTATTTTCAGTTTCTCTTCGTTGTCCATAAACCCGTAGTTTGTTCTGCAAATGTAATAAAAAAGATTGAATATCAAAGCCGGCCTTCATCGGTATAACTGTAATAAGCCCCGTCGGTTACAATCACATGGTCGAGCAAGCGTATATTCATGGTCTTGGCAGCCTGGCTTACGGCCTGCGTCAGGCGGTCGTCGTCCGCGCTCGGACGAACATTTCCAGACGGGTGGTTGTGGCAGAGCACAAAGGCAGTGGCCCGCTTCAGCAGGGCTTCGCGCAGGATGCAGCGCACATCCACCTGAGTGGAAGCAAGCCCTCCCCTGCTTATGTTCCGCGCATCAATCACTTTTGAAGCCTGATTGAGCAGCATCACCCAGCATTCTTCCACGTGCAAATCGCACATCAGCGGATGAAACCACGCATAAATGTCTGCCGAGCTGCGAACCTGCCTGCGTTCGGCAGGAGTCTCCTCGCTTCTCCGCTTTCCCAGTTCCGACGCGGCAAGGATGGTCACGGCTTTTGCCGGCCCTATCCCCTTGTAACGGCACAGGTCTTCCACCGTATGCCGCCCCAGTTCACTCAGCTTGTTATGACAATCGTCCAATATCTTCCGCATCAGCTCCACGGCGGTATCGTCCGTACTGCCCGACCCGATAAGGATAGCCAGCAGTTCGGCATTGGTCAGCGCCGAGGCTCCACGGAGCATCATCTTCTCACGCGGGCGGTCTTCTTTGGCCCATTGGTTAATCTTCAGTTTTTCCATCAGTCGTAAAAGTTTTTTTCAAAGGCAGAAAAAGATTTTTTCCCCAGTATGCAACGCTTCCACCATGCCAGGAGAAAACCGCTTCCATACCCTACCAATTGAATAAACGCCGCAATGACGGAAAGTATACCAATTTTCAGACTTTTATTTTTCAACGAAGAGTCTGAAAAGATTACAAGCATGAAAATACCCAAAAGCCACAGGCTCCCGACCCAACGGAAGGCGGCCAGCAACACCAGTGCAACGCCTACCGTAAACACCGCCGGCAGCAAATGGACAAGCTTCAGCGACTCGGGATATTTTTTATACAGGTCGATGCGGGCGATTCCCGAATTGTGCACCTGCTTGAAAAACTTCCTGAAATCTGTGCGGCGCTTGTGCCACACCCATGCCGACGGGAACAGGCGGCAGCGGTATCCGGCCTTAAAGATGCGGATACTGAAGTCGATGTCTTCGCCGAAGCGCATTTTCGAGAAGCCGCCTAAGGCGCGGTATGCTTCGGCACGTATCCCCATATTGAAACTGCGCGGATAAAATTTGTCCATCTTCTTCTTTCCACCCCGGATTCCCCCTGTGGTAAAAAAGGAAGTCATGGCATAATTGATGGCCTTCTGCACGGGAGTAAACGAATCGTGCGCCCGGTCGGGTCCCCCGAAGGCATCGGCCGGCTCACGCCGCAGCTCCGCCTCGACAGCTTCCAGGTATCCTTCCGGCAGGATGCAGTCTGAATCCAGAATCAGCAGATATTCGCCCCGGCTTCTTTCCGCCCCATAATTGCGTGTCTGCCCCGGCCCGGAGTTCGGCTTATAATAATAATGTACATCCAGTCTGTTGCGATAGTTCGCTACCACCCCTTCACATGAAACCGAAGACCCGTCTTCGACAATTATCACCTCAAAGTCGCGGAAAATCTGCGCCGCCAGACTCTCCAACAGTTCATTAACCTCGTCCGGACGGTTATAGACCGGAACAATCACGGAATATCGCATACCAATCTCTTTATAGTGTTCTGGAAAAACAAAAATAGGCAAACCGCCTCAAAGAGCCAAGAACATTCAGACTTTTATCCGACCTGCCGGACTTTTCCCGCCGCCATCCTCCGGAGACGGACGGGATTTCTCCCAAGCATACGGGCAAAAAAATCCCGGACAAGGCGGCCTGTCCGGGATTATATGCCAAAAGCAAAACTTTATGCCTTTACACGTCCTACGTATGAACCGTCGCGGGTATCCACTTCGATGATTTCATCCTGATTGATGAACAGCGGAACACGCACCGTTGCACCGGTCTCTACCGTAGCCGGCTTGGTTGCATTGGTAGCGGTATCGCCTTTCAGCCCCGGTTCGGTATAAGTAACCTTCAGGCGCACCTTAACCGGCAGCTCGGCATACAGAATGGTTTCGGTTGAAGCATCAGACACAACATCCACAACCATCTCTTCCTTCAGGAAGTCAACGCCTTCAATCAAGTCATGAGCAATAGGCACCTGCTCGTATGTCTCCTGATTCATAAAGATATAGTCTTCACCCTCCTTATACAGGTATTGGTACGGACGACGCTCTACACGCACATCTTCCAGCTTTTCACCGATATTGAAACGGCGTTCCAACACATATCCGTCGACCACATCCTTCAGCTTCGTGCGCATAAAGGTATTTCCCTTTCCCGGTTTCACATGCAGGAAATCAATGCAAAAATATAACTTGCCATCCATACGGATAGCGGTTCCGATTTTAATGTCTTGAGCATTAATCATAACTTGTATTCTTTATTTATGTATAACTAAGTTTGTTTTACCCTATGATGCGGTTGCAAAATTAATCGAAATCACGAAAAAACACAAAAAGATTTGTCTAAAAATGAATTAGCTATTGGTTTATTTAAAAAAAGTCACTAATTTTGCAGCCCGAACGCTGGAATAATAACATAAAGTATATACGAAAATGAAAAGAACTTACCAACCTTCAAACAGAAAAAGAAGAAACAAACACGGTTTCCGTGAGAGAATGGCTACCGCTAACGGTCGCCGAGTATTGGCTGCACGCCGTGCAAAAGGACGCAAGAAGCTGACCATATCAGACGAATACAACGGCGTTAAGGCTTAAGCATCAACAGCAATAAAAGAATCAGGGCGGAAGCCGCAGGGAATAACCAAGCCTGCGGCTTCCGCCTTATTTTTTAAGCGTAAAAAGGCCGCAATCTCGCAGTTTTTTAGTAACTTTGAACGCTAAAAAAGAAGTAAAGACAATGAGTGAAGAAGTAAATCAAAACAGCGCAAGCAACTATTCGGCAAGCAGCATCCAAGTATTGGAAGGACTGGAAGCCGTGCGCAAACGCCCGGCCATGTATATCGGCGATATCAGCGAGAAAGGCTTACATCATCTGGTATATGAAGTCGTAGACAATTCTATCGATGAGGCTCTTGCCGGTTACTGCACCCATATAGAAGTCACCATCAATGAAGACAACTCGATTACCGTACAGGACAACGGACGCGGCATTCCGGTAGACTTTCATGAAAAGGAAAAAAAGTCGGCACTGGAAGTGGTCATGACGGTTCTCCATGCAGGAGGAAAATTCGACAAAGGATCATACAAGGTTTCCGGCGGTCTGCACGGAGTCGGTGTATCGTGTGTAAACGCACTTTCCACCCACATGACGACCAACGTGTTCCGCAACGGAAAAGTGTACCAGCAGGAATATTCATGCGGGAAGCCGCTGTATCCGGTAAAAGAAATCGGCACGACCGACATTACCGGGACGAAACAGACTTTCTGGCCGGATGCCAGCATCTTTACCGTAACCGAATACAAATACAGCATCCTGCAGGCGCGCATGCGTGAACTGGCCTATCTGAACAAAGGCATTACCATCACGCTGACCGACAAGCGGGAAAAAGAGGAAGACGGCTCATACAAGCAGGAAGTATTCCATTCGGAAGAGGGCGTGAAGGAATTCGTACGCTTTCTGAACTCGAACAACACGCCGCTGATTGACGATGTAATCTATCTGAACACCGAGAAGCAGGGCGTTCCCATCGAGTGCGCCATCATGTATAACACCGGATTCCGCGAAAACCTCCACTCATACGTAAACAACATCAATACGATAGAAGGAGGAACGCACGAAGCGGGATTCAGAATGGCCCTGACACGCGTGCTGAAAAAATATGCGGAAGAAAGCAAGGCTCTGGAAAAGGCCAAGGTGGAAATATCCGGAGAAGACTTCCGCGAGGGACTGATTGCCGTTATCTCTGTAAAAGTCAGCGAACCCCAGTTTGAAGGGCAGACCAAGACCAAGTTAGGAAACAACGAGGTAAGCGGAGCCGTCAACCAGGCAGTGGGAGAAGCTCTGACCAACTATCTGGAAGAACATCCCAAAGAGGCCAAGACCATCGTAGACAAGGTGATTCTTGCAGCTACGGCACGCATCGCGGCACGCAAGGCAAGAGAGTCCGTGCAGCGGAAAAGTCCGATGGGCGGAGGAGGACTGCCGGGAAAACTGGCCGACTGCTCAAGCCGCGTGGCGGAAGATTGCGAACTGTTCCTGGTAGAGGGAGACTCGGCAGGCGGTTCGGCCAAACAGGGACGCAGCCGGGAGTTTCAGGCCATTCTTCCGCTGCGCGGAAAAATCCTGAACGTGGAAAAGGCCATGTGGCACAAGGCGTTCGAGAGCGACGAGGTGAACAACATCATCCAGGCTCTGGGCGTACGCTTCGGAGTAGACGGTGAAGAGGACAGCAAAAAGGCCAATATCGACAAGCTGCGCTATCACAAGGTCATTATCATGACCGATGCCGATGTAGACGGTTCGCATATCGACACGCTTATCATGACATTATTCTACCGCTATATGCCGGAAATCATCCAGGCAGGCCATCTGTACATCGCCAGCCCCCCTCTTTACAAGTGTACCAAAGGGAAAATCAGCGAATATTGCTATAAGGAAGAAGACCGCGAAGCCTTCATCCGCAAATACGGCGACGGAAACGACCAGGGAATCCACATACAGCGGTACAAAGGTCTGGGTGAAATGAATCCGGACCAGCTGTGGGAAACGACCATGAATCCGGAAACCCGCATCCTCAAGCAGGTAAACATCGAGAATGCCGCCGAAGCCGACTACATCTTCTCCATGCTGATGGGCGATGATGTGGGGCCGCGACGCGAGTTCATAGAAAAGAACGCCACTTATGCAAACATCGACGCATAAGCCCGGACCGTCAGTCTGGGCATAACCCCAAAGCGGAAGAACGAAAGCCTCGTCTCTTCCGCTTTTTTTGTCAGCATCCCCCCACCTTTTCATCAGGGCAAAACACATTTTCCCCTTAGTCCCACTAAAAAAACATAAAAAGCAAAAGCCGGCCGCTTTTTAACGGCCGCAAAATATCTACCAATCATTTTTATCCGTAACTTAACCTCCGATTCATTACCATCAATACCAACCGCCATGATGCTACAGATATACTGCAAGAATTCGGACAAGACAAAAAATTTCCCCGAGGGGACTTCTCTCCTGGACATATATAAAGGATTTGACCTGCAAATGCCTTACGGGCCTGTCAGCGCCAAGGTAAACAACAAAGTCGAAAGCCTCGACTTCAGAGTGTACTATAACAAAGACATCGAGTTTCTGGACATAACCAGCGCTTCAGGCATGCGCACGTATGTACGCTCCTTGTGTTTCATCCTGGTCAAGGCGGTGGAAGAACTTTATCCGGAGGGAAGCATCTCGCTGGAACATCCCGTATCAAAAGGATATTATTGCAACCTGCATCTTGACCGCACGATAGGCCTGGACGATGTCAAGCGAATAAAGCAGAAGATGCAGGAAATCATCGATGCCGACATACCGTTTCTGAGAACCGAATGCCACACAGAAGACATTGTATGCCTGTTCCTCCAGCGCGGGATGACGGACAAAGCCAAGTTATTGGAAACCTCCGGACAGCTTTACTCCCATTATTACCGACTGGGAGAAACGGTAGACTACTATTATGGAAGCCTGGTTCCCAGTACCGGCTATATCCATCTGTTCGATATCATCAAATATTACGACGGCCTGCTTCTGCGCATTCCCAACCGGGAGAATCCGACCCGACTGGAAGAAGTGATAAAGCAGGAAAAGATGCTGGACGTATTCCAAGAATACCAGCGGTGGAACCGGATTATGGGAATAAGCACGGTAGGCGACTTCAATATCGCATGCAGGGAAGGTCATGCCACAGACCTGATAAACGTATCAGAAGCACTTCAGGAAAAGAAGATAGCCAACATTGCCGATGAGATAGCCCACCGCAATCAAAATGGAGAACGGGTGAAGCTCGTCCTCATCTCCGGCCCTTCCTCTTCCGGAAAAACGACTTTCAGCAAGCGTCTCAGCATCCAGCTTATGACCAACGGCATGAAGCCTTATCCCATTTCACTGGACGATTATTTCGTAGACCGCGAAAAAACGCCGCTGGGCAGTGACGGGAAACACGATTTTGAAGCGTTCAAAGCACTCGACCTGGATTTCTTCGAATCACAACTGCAAGATTTGCTGAAGGGAAGAGAAGTGGAACTTCCCAAATTCAATTTCGTGACAGGAAAAAGAGAAAACAGCGGCAAGAAGCTCCGCATCGACGACCACATGGTCTTGATTCTCGAAGGCATACACGCGCTCAATCCGGCACTGACTCCCAGCATACCTGCAGAAAACAAATATAAAATCTATGTGTCTGCCCTGACCACCATATTATTGGACAATCATAATTATATCCCCACGACAGACAACAGACTGTTAAGACGCATAATCCGCGACTACAAATACAGAAACTATTCTGCAGAAGCAACAATAGCACGTTGGCCCAGTGTACGGGCAGGCGAGGAAAAATGGATATTCCCTTATCAGGAATACGCAGACACCATGTTCAACTCAGCGCTGCTGTTTGAACTTGCCGTTATGAAAGACTATGCGGAACCAATCCTGCGCAAAGTGCCCAATAACTGTCCGGAATATTCAGAAGCCCACCGGCTTTTAAAATTCCTCTCATATTTCACTCCTCTGCAAGACAAGGAACTTCCCCCGACATCCCTCTTAAGAGAGTTTCTGGGAGGCAGCAGTTTCCGTTATTAACTCCCCGAAAAACAATCGAAACAATACGACAAACTATCCATCTGCCTTTTATAACGATATGATTATATGGCTGAGCTGCTTTTTCACGCTCAGCCATATCTATTATATATCCACACAAACTCTCTAAAGCAAACAGATTAGAAAGGAAAATAAGATGGATCTCCTCCTTTCCTCCGAAGTGGAAAAGCGGATGCAGGAAGCCCTTGCGGCGAGCCACCCTGCATGAAGGAAGGGAAAAGGGAAAGGAAAATGGGGAGAAGAAGGGAAGGGAAAGAAAAAGGCAGAAA
>CALUJA010000004.1 GCA_944320845.1 uncultured Phocaeicola sp. | reverse complement strand
ATAGAAAAATATGAAGATTTAAAATCGGCTCCTGGGGGGCGTGTGGTCGCTGGTTCGAATCCAGTCACCCCGACTGGAGAAATCAGCCATTTACAAATAAGTAAATGGCTGATTTATTTTTAGTGGAACACAATGCCATTATTTAATAGGATGGATATCTTTTTTGATGATACATCATCCAGCAGATTAAGAATGAATTGGTAACAGGGGCTAATGTGGCTGAGGTTGCCTACAAGTTAGGCTTTGAGCATCTGCAACACCTCAGCCGGATGTTCAAGAAACGGACGGGCATGTACTGTCGGAGTATGTCGAAACTATCAGGCTCAGAAAGTGAGATTCTGTACTTTCCAAACCTGATATAGTTTCTGTTCTTTGTTATTATTTCATTTCATTTAGAGAAGCCCTGATGCGGCTTAATGACTGCGCAGTAACCCCCAAGTAGGAAGCTATGTATTTCATCGGAATCTGTTGAACGACTTCCGGATATTCGTCCAAAAGAGTCAGATAGCGCTCAAAAGCATTTTGTTTCCATAAGTCCATAAGCCAATTCTCATAGAGCAAAATGAAATTTTCCAGCATTCTGCGCCCCAAATTGGCCATTGCAATAGATGAATAGAAATGCTTGTGCAACTCTTCTTTGGAAAGGCAAATGGCTTCGCTCTCCGTCATGGCCTCGAATGATAGGCGCGAAGGCTCGTCGGAAATATAGCCCCAGACGGAAAACACCAGTTCGCCCGGCATGGCAAACCAAGCGGTGGCTTCCTCTCCGTTCTTGAAGTGGTAAGCCCTCCAGATGCCTTTGGTGATGATATACACGTTGCTGTCGACCTCATCCTTGTGGACGACGATTTCATTCTTGGCAAACGACTTCCTCTCCTGATTATCCGTCAGCCAATGGATTTCCTCTTCGCTCAATCCTTCTCTGTCAGCAAGCACTTTTATCCATTCTTTCATACCGGTAACTATTATTATGCGTGAACACTAACGCTCCATTTCTTCAATCTCTTTCTCAACAGATATACGGTGGAGACAAAGGTAAAGAATTCCGCCAACGGAACCGTCAGCCACACGCCGTTATCTCCTAAAATAACCGGATATATCATGATTCCAAGCACAACGAACAACAGCCCTCTTTGCAAAGATACAAGTACGGAGGTGCGTGCATCGCCCAGCGAGGTAAAGAAACTCGACGACAGAATGTTCGAGCCGTTCAGCAGGAAAGCGAAGGCGCAGACTGCCGCTCCGATGGAAGTTATCTTCAGCACATGGCTGCCCCCGTCTGCAAAGAATTGGGAGACGATGAACTCGTTGCCGAAGAACATGATGCAGAACAGAATGATGCCGATGGTCGCATTCGTCTTGAAACCCAGAAACAAGGTCTCTTTCACCCGGTTCAGATGACCGGCTCCGTAATTGAACGAGAGGATAGGCACAATGCCGTCCGACAGCCCCACGAACATCTGGACCCCCAAGTTCAGCATATAATTGATGGCCGTAAATGCAGCTACTCCCACTTCTCCCCAGTTCTTCATCATCACCCAGTTGAATAGGAATACCGTAATGCCGGCTGACAATTCTGATAATCCTTCCGACGAACCGTTGTATGTCATTTGACCCAGTAGTCTGAAAGAGAAATGTCCTTTCCGGAGACTGACCAGACTGCTTTTTTTCAGCAAAGTAGGAGCCATGACTGCAAAAACGGTTGTAAATGCGATGCCCGTAGCCAAGCCTGAGCCTGCCGTGGTCCACTCGAGTACACCGACAAAAAGGAGGTTCAGAAGCAGGTTGAGCACTACCGTCCCGCCAAGTACCAGCATGGCAAAGTTGGGGCGTCCCATGGCTTTCAGCATATAATCGCATAGGAATGTCAGTAACATGAACGGGAAAAACAGGGAGAAAGCCCGCACATAGGAAACCGTATAGGGCAACAATACCTCATTCGCGCCCAGAAAACGGCACAACGGCTCTGCTGCAAGCACAAAAGCACATCCCATAACAAGAGCCAACACAAGCAGCGACCAAAAGGCTGTCTTGAAAGCACTATGCGCCTTGACATAATCCTTGCTTCCCAGTGCCATGCCGACAATGGCTTGGCAGCCCACGCCCACAACGACAGCCAACGCACTCATGAACGTATATATCGGAACAAAGATATTTATGCTTGCCAATGCCTCCGTACCGACAAAGTTTCCCAACACCGCTCCGTCAATCATCGGTTGCAAGCCGATAAACAACAGCCCGATTACTCCGGGAATAGCAAATTTCCTGAACAGTGCAGGAATTTTCCCTGTAGCCAATAATTGTTCTTCTTTTGTGAGATGCATACAAATAAGATTTTTGAGATTTATTCCGTCTGCAAAAGTAAGATTTTGGCTTAGCTTCGGATTTACCATTAAGGTAAAAAACGTGTCTACATATCGATTTGAAATTTCAGGCAAAAAGCAATAATTCATTTTTTTACTTTCAGAAGAAAGTTTTGGCTTCTTGCATACGTTCAATCACATTCACATGGAACGGACACCGTTGTTCGCAAACACCGCATGCGATGCAATCTTCGACATGATGTCCCAGTTTCATATAGTGGCTGGTGACAAGCGTGTCGCCGGACTTGCCTAAATCAAGATATTTGTTTACCGTGCCTATCTCTATCTGTTGTGGGCAGGGCTGGCAATGGTTACAATACAGGCAGGCTCCCTCCATATTCTTGTAGGAAAGCGCACCGATGAACGAATAGTTTTTTTCCTTATCCGTAGATTGCAGAAGCCCAATGTATGTTCCATTTATTTCAGATTGTTTATCCTATCAGGCACGATGCTACCTCAGGGTGGTCTAACGCATGCTGGATACATTGGTAAGGGGTCATAGCATTTCCGAATGGCGACATGTCCAGCAAAAGTCTTCATTACTATGACTGCCATTCCCCGGCTCTCGCATTCCTGCTACAATGCTCTGTGCTCTTCAGACAGCCTCATGCCACCGGCAGCCGGTTCAAATCTGTATTGCATTCCTTTTTCTGTTATGTTCAACAGCGGATTTGCCAATATGTTATTACCCAACAGAGCACTGACGCCCAACAGGGAGGTTTTCATAAAATCACATTTATTTATATTCGGTGTGTTTATAAATCATTGACTGTTACAAAGTTCGGCATTTCCAGAAAGAGTATGGTTATGTGAATCAAACCGATTGTTGCCTGATACAAACCGTTTCTTTTTAGGGATAATACACTACCTTTTTACTGTGTATCCCACCATATTATATCTGTATCCCATTGCTTTACACTTTTCTGTTTCTGCCGTTAGGGATTACATTTCACTTCTATGGCTGTTATCATAGACAGATACACTGGGATACCTTCCGTATAGGGAATGGAAGTTTTCCATGTGTGGGGATAAATAGAGGCATCACCAGCACGCTGATGGATGGTATAATAAAAACAAACTGGTTATTGGTCGTTGTTTGGGAGTTATATCCGGATGAGACGGTTGGAATAGATGTTACGCAGATAGGCATATACCAGAATTTGCAGCATTGTGAGGGGATGGTAGGCAGAATAGCTTTGGGGAGAGTTTTTTACAGATACAAAACAGTCTGTCTCAAAATAAACTTGAGACAGACTGTTTGTCTGACTGAAAATTATGTTTGGCGTATTTACAGTCCCCATTCTTTGGCTCCTTGTTCTTTGAGACGGGCTGTGGCTGCTTCTGCCTTTTTCAAAGTTTCGGCTTCTTCTTCAGGAGTGGCGAAGGCATGGCGGAAACCTTGCTTGTCATTCCAATGCCCACGTGTGAAATCGGGGAAGGCTACAGGGGCACAGCCGTTGTCCATTGACAGACTGCCCAACTCTGCCAGACTGCACCATTCGGCCAAATCATATACATCCATATCAAGTGGCAGTCCGTTTTGCAGACAGTATATCAGGCGCGAGTCCATGATGAAATCCATGCCTCCATGTCCGCCGACTTCCTTGGCCAGTTCGCCGTATTTTTTCAGGATGGGATGCTGGTATTGTCTTTCCAGTTGAATTTTTTCTTCTTGTGGAAGGAATGAGTGTGTGTTGAGATTGTCTACTTTGGGATGGACACCAGATTGCTTTAGCTGTTCGGAACTGAGGGCATACCCTTCGACTGGATATTTGTTGGCGAATCCGCGTGTTCCGGTCAGTTGGTAGAGGCGGTTGTAGGGCTGCGGACTCATGACATTGTGCTGTATTTCGATTACCTTGCCTTGTTCGGTGCGGATAAGGGTGGTGGTATGGTCGCCGTTGCGGAAGCTGTCACACGGTTCTCCCGTAGCTTTTTTCACCAGTTCTTTGCCATGAACGGATTTGGTGTCCATCGCCACAAGTGTTTTCATCCGGTCACCCCGGTGGATATTGAGGGCTTGTGCCACAGGCCCCAGTCCGTGAGTGGCATATACATCACCCCGATGCTCCATGTTGTAGCGCAATCGCCATCCCAGCTTGTCGTCTGCGCCGTTTTTCCAATAATAATCCCAAAATTCGTCCAGATTGTGGATGTAGGCTCCTTGGGCACGGATAATTTCGCCGAACAGTCCTTGTTGGGCCATGTTCAAGGTGTTCATTTCAAACCAGTCGTAACAACAGTTTTCCAGAATCATGCAGTGCTTTCGTGTCTGCTCGCTCAAATTGACAAGTTCCCAACACTGTTGCAGGGTCATGGCTGAAGGAACCTCGATTGCTACGTGTTTCCCATGCTCGAGTGCATACTTGGCGATGGGAAAGTGGTGCATCCAGTCGGCGGCAATGTATACAAGGTCGATGTCGTTTCGTTCGCAGAGGGCTTTGTATCCTTCGGCTCCGCTGTAGACCGTGGCTTTGGGCAGACTGGCCTCTTTCAGATATTTCTGGCAGCCTTCGGCACGCTTTTCTTCATAGTCGCAAAGAGCGACGATATGGGTGCCCGGAATGTGTGTGAAACGTTCCACGGCTCCCGGCCCCCGCATGCCCAATCCTACGAAGCCTACGCGTACCATTTCCATTTTCGGGGCAGTAAGTCCTAAAGCATGTTCTTGCCCGGCAGGGCGCTTGGGTGAATCGGTGACGATGGTTCCTTGTTCCCAGTGGCAGGAAGTGCCGTAAGCTGAAATCGGTTGGGCATCCTGCTTCGGAGTGCAGGAGAATGAAGCCATCATGCAGGCTCCCAACAGTAGTTTGCTGAATGTTTTCATCTTTTTTATTTGATTTTTATATGGTTTGTTTCGTGAAAGAATCGGGTTATGGCGTTGCGGATGTTTTTTCGTGCCGTTTCGGGGCGCATGGCTTCGTCGAGCGGCATGTCGGGAGGCGTGACGGCTACAATGTCGGCAAATCCGGCCTGGAGCAGAGCCTCTTTGTCCGCTGTTTGTCCGGCTATCAGAAGGGTAGGGATGCCTGCTGATGCGGCATGTTTCAGGATTCGGGCGGGAAGCTTGCCCATCAGAGTCTGTGCGTCGGCCTTGCCTTCGCCGGTGATGACCAGGTCGGCCTGCTGTAATTGACTGTCAAAATTTACGGCATCCAGCAGCAGTTCGGCTCCCGGTACGAGACGGGCGTGGAGGAAGGCATGCAGGGCGCCTCCCAATCCTCCTGCCGCCCCGGCTCCGGGTAAGGAGGAAATGTCCGTTTGGGTAGCATGGAAAAATATTTTTGTCAGGTGTCTCATCCCGTTTTCCAGGCATATAATTTGTTCGGGCGTAGCTCCTTTTTGAGGGGCGAATATGGGAGCGGCCCCGTTTGTCCCGTAAAAAGAGTTGCTGACATCGCAGGCAACGGTAAAGGTTGACGCTTCCAAAGCCTTGTCCATACCGCTCAAATCGATGCTTGTAATGGTTCCCATCGTTTCGCCGCCTTGACGGAACTCGATTCCCTCGCTTGTGAAAAGTGTGGCTCCCAGTGCTTGGAGCATTCCCAGTCCGGCATCGTTGGTAGCACTGCCCCCGATGCCGATTAAAAAGCGGCGCAATCCCCGGTGCAGCGCGTGGCGAATCAGTTCTCCAGTGCCATAAGTTGTCGTTTTCATGGGGTTGCGTTCAGACTTTTTCAGCAGAGGCAGACCGCTGGCCTGCGCCATTTCGATAATGGCGGTCTGTCCGTCGCCTGCTATTCCATAGCGGGCGGTGATGGGACGCATGAGCGGGTCGTGTGCGGAACAGTAGATGAACCTTCCTCCGGTGGCGTGAACCAATGCTTCCAAAATGCCTTCTCCGCCGTCGGCTACGGGCAGACAGCACACCTGACACGCAGGAAACAGGCGGCGGATTTCTTCGGCGGCGCAGTTTTCTGCTTCTTGTGAAGAAAGACAGCCTTTGAACGAGTCGATGGCAAGGATGATTTTGGACATGTATCTGTATGTTTTTGTATTTTGAGGATGTAAAGATAAGATGTTGCCAGACGAAAGCCAAGTTTTCAGGCAGAAAAAGTCGCCTTTCCCTTGTTGAAAAAGGAAAGGCGACTTTGTGGCTTATAAGTTGAAAATGACAGAATGACTGCTTTTAGCCTTCACTTTTCAGAATGCCAATGTAGTCTGCGGATTTTCTTTTGTGCATATTTTCATTTCCTCCACCAGATTTCCACATCCGTCGCTCATTTTCTCGTTTTCATTCCGGTATCCGAAATCTACATCACATGAAGGCAGTACGCCGGTAATTTTCCGTTTGCAGATATCAGCGAAAAGATGAATCTTGCCCCATGTCTTATAATCCATGAAACGGGTGAGCAGTTCTTTTTGCCATTCTTCCATTACAACGATAAAGTCAACTCCTTTAAGTAGGATTTCCTTCATGTTTTTTTCGAGCTTTCTTTCTCCGGGGGAGCCCAATTCAGCCATTTCGGCTGTAGCAATCTCAATTCCCGTTACTTTAGCCTCATCCAGTTTCTTGCGGAACAGATGTGCGGTAGGGAATAGTCTGCCTGTACGTCCTAAGTCAATAAGCAAGATTTTCATAATGGTAGATTTAAATGGTTATGTGGATAATGGTTGAATGCTCCTTATCTTGGCAGTAAATATAATAGATTAAAATTAAAAATGCAAATATTTTTATGGGATTGTTGTATTCTGAATGTCTTCTTTTATGGTTTGAAAGTAACAAAAAGGCACCTCCTTTTTGAGGAGATGCCTTTTGATTGAAAAAAATGGTTGGTTCAATCACTTGCAGTTTCCGGTGCAGCGAGGTTTAATCTGCTTGAAAAAGTCGTTGCCTTTGTTGTCTACCAGAATGAATGCCGGGAAATCTTCCACTTCGATTTTCCAGATAGCCTCCATGCCCAATTCAGGATATTCCACACACTCGATGCTCTTGATGTTGTTTTGGGCAAGAATGGCAGCCGGGCCGCCGATGGAACCGAGATAGAATCCGCCGTGTTTCTTGCAGGCATCGGTCACCGCTTGGCTGCGGTTGCCTTTGGCCAGCATAATCATGCTTCCGCCATGACTTTGGAACAGGTCTACGTACGGATCCATACGCCCGGCAGTGGTTGGCCCCATCGAACCGCATGCCATGCCTTTCGGAGTCTTGGCCGGGCCTGCGTAATAGATGGGATGGTCTTTGATATACTGTGGCAGGTCTTCACCCCGGTCAAGACGCTCTTTCAATTTTGCATGGGCGATATCGCGGCCCACAATGATGGTTCCGTTAAGTGACAGACGGGTTGCCACAGGATATTTGTCGAGTTCGGCCAAAATCTCTTTCATCGGACGGTTCAGGTCGATTTTAACGGCATTTCCTTCGCCTGCCTGACGCAGTTCTTCCGGAATCAGCTCGCCCGGATTTGAATCAAGCTTTTCAATCCAGATACCGTCTTTGTTGATTTTGCATTTGATGTTTCGGTCGGCCGAGCAGGATACTCCCAATCCCACCGGGCAGGATGCACCGTGGCGCGGCAGACGGATGATGCGTACATCGTGTGCATAATATTTTCCGCCGAATTGTGCTCCCAAACCGATGCGGTGAGCTTCTTCAAGCACTTGCTTTTCCAGTTCCACATCGCGGAAGGCGCGTCCGTATTCATTGCCTGTGGTAGGCAGGTTGTCATAATAATGGGTGGATGCGAGTTTTACCGTCAGCAGGTTCTTTTCGGCAGAGGTTCCGCCGATGACAAATGCGATGTGGTAAGGCGGGCAGGCGGCCGTTCCCAAAGTCTTCATCTTTTCAACCAGGAAGGGAACCAGTGTGCCAGGATTGAGGATGGCCTTGGTTTCTTGATACAGATAGGTCTTGTTGGCCGATCCACCTCCCTTTGTTACACACAGGAAGCGGTATTCCATGCCTTCGGTTGCTTCCAGGTCGATTTGTGCAGGCAGGTTGCAGCGTGTGTTCACTTCCTCATACATGCTCAGCGGGGCGTTTTGCGAATAGCGCAGGTTTTCTTCGGTATATGTCTTGTATACGCCCAAAGAAAGAGCCTCTTCATCGCAGAATCCCGTCCATACCTGCTGGCCTTTCTCGCCGTGGATGATGGCAGTTCCCGTATCCTGGCAGAAAGGCAGTACGCCCTTGGCGGCCACTTCGGCATTGCGCAAGAATGTGAGTGCCACATACTTGTCGTTGTCGCTTGCTTCGGGGTCGTTCAATATCTTGGCCACCTGCTCGTTGTGTGAGCGGCGCAGCATGAAAGATACATCACGGAATGCAGCGTTGGCCATAGCCGTCAGACCTTCCTTCTCGATTTTCAGGATGGGTTTTCCTTCAAACTCGCTTACCGAAACGTAGTCTTTGGTAAGCAGATAGTATTCGGTTGTGTCTTTGCCATGTTCAAACATCGGCTGATACTTGAATTCTGGTGTTGCCATAAGTTTAAAATTTAAATGTTAGTCATCGTATGTACAAAGATACGAAGTATTATTGAATTTTTCCGGTTTATTCCAATAAAAAATAAGCAGGGAGACACTTGAAAAAAGCATCTTCCTGCAGAGTGTGAAAGGAGGAGATATGGGGCGTGAGCCGGATACTTTGGGATTTTCGGGTTATAATACCTATAAATATGGGCTGGAAATTTTTGTTTTGAAAGCTCCGGATTTTGATTGGGATATGTCAGAACCTTTGTTTTGCCTTTGAATAATCCGGAGAATAAAGATGATTTTTGATTTAAGAGCGTCGCATGAATGAAAAATTGATTAACTTTGCTTTTGTTTTGGCTTGAAGCGAATTTAAAAAGAGGTTGTCGGACGGAATGTCGGGTTCAGGCAAAAAGTAAGGAGCGTATTTTACGAAAATAAGATTATGAGAAAACCATTTTTTTTATTGTTAATCTTGGCAGTATGCGGCATGGCAGTATGCGCAGGCTGCCAGCAAAAAACGAAATCATCCATGAGTCAAGGAAACGAAACACTGGTGCGTCTGGAAACTACACAGGGAAACATTACGGTGAAACTCTATGACGAAACGCCTAAGCACCGTGATAATTTTATTAAACTGGTGAATGACGGGGTGTATGACAGTACGTTGTTTCATCGTGTTATTCGCAACTTTATGATACAGGCCGGCGATCCGCAGAGCAAGACGGCGGCGGATACAGCTTTGTTGGGGAACGGCGATGTGGGGTATACGGTTCCGGCGGAATTTAATCCGAAGTTTTTTCATAAGCGCGGAGTGCTTGCCGCTGCCCGTCAGGGAGATGAAGTGAATCCTGACCGTGAGTCTTCGGGCTGTCAGTTCTATATTGTGACCGGACGCAAGTTTAGCGAAGCCCAGCTGATTAATCTGGAAAATCAGATGAACGAAGCCCGTGTGGAAAGTGTGTTTCAGGAGTTGGCGCGTAAGCACATGAAAGAAATCTATAAGATGCGCCGGGCGGGCGACAATGACGGATTGCTGGAGTTGCAGGATACGTTGGAGGCGCAGGCTCGCAACTTGGCGGCACAGGAACCTGCCTTGAAGTTTACGAAAGAGCAGATTCAAGCTTATACTACGGTGGGTGGCGCTCCTCATCTGGATGGTGCCTACACGATATTTGGTGAAGTGGTGGAAGGTATGGATGTGGTAGAAAAAATAGGCAATGCCAAGACAGGCCGTGCAGACCGTCCGGTAGTGGATATCCGTATTCTGAAGGCCGAAGTGTTATGATTCAGATAAACCGGTACAGACTTGCCAATGGTTTGCGCGTGGTGCATAACGAAGATGACTCTACGCAAATGGTAGCTTTGAATATCCTGTATGATGTGGGTGCGCGTGACGAAGACCCGCAGCATACGGGATTTGCTCATTTGTTCGAGCATCTGATGTTTGGTGGTTCGGTAAATATTCCGGATTATGATACACCTGTCCAAAATGCCGGAGGTGAAAACAATGCTTGGACAAACAATGATATAACAAACTATTACATCACGTTGCCTTATCAGAATGTAGAGACTGGGTTTTGGCTGGAAAGCGACCGCATGTTGGGGCTTGACTTTTCTCCCCGCAGTCTGGAGGTGCAGCGGCAGGTGGTTATTGAGGAATTCAAGCAGCGCAACCTGAACCAGCCTTATGGCGACGCTTCCCATCTGTTGCGTGAGATGGCTTATCACACTCATCCGTATCGTTGGCCGACAATCGGAAAGGAGATAAGTCATATCGCGAATGCTACATTGGATGAGGTGAAAGATTTCTTCTGTCGTTTTTATGCGCCGAACAATGCGGTATTGGCCGTTACGGGACATATTTCGTTTGAGGAAACTATACGCTTGGCTGAGAAATGGTTTGGGGGGATACCGGTGCGCAATGTCTCTCAGCGTTGCCTGCCGGAAGAATTGCCGCAAGTCAGGATACGTAGATTGACGGTGGAACGTCCGGTTCCAGTGGATGCTTTATATATGGCATTCCATATGTGCGACCGTCGTCATGCGGATTATTACGCGTATGACATGATAACGGACATTCTTTCAAGCGGCCGTTCCTCGCGTTTCATACAGTCGCTTGTACGCGAACAAAAGATTTTCAGTTCGGTAGATGCTTATATATCGGGAAGTTTTGACGAAGGGCTGGTGCATGTCACAGGAAAGCCGTCGGAAAATGTTTCTTTGGAGCAGGCGGAAGAAGCTGTATGGACAGAGCTGGAGCGGTTGAAAACGGAGCGTGTTGCGGAGTCGGAACTGGAAAAGGTGAAGAACCGTTATGAAAGCGAGCAGATATTCAACAATATGAATTATCTGAATTTGGCTACCAACCTGGCTTATTTTGAACTGATGGGGCGTGCGGAAGACATCAATACGGAGGTGGAGCGGTATCGGGCGGTGACAGCCGCCCAGATTCAGGATGTTGCAGCACGTTGTTTTGTGCCGGAAAATTGTAGTGTGCTTTATTATAAAAAACAATACATACCGAAAGTCGAAACTGAATGAAACAGTCTCATTATAAAGCCTTGATTTCTTTAGGGCTTCCTATTGTTATCGGACAGATAGGCGTCATCATATTGGGGTTTGCCGATACGCTGATGGTGGGGCACCACAGCACCCGCGAACTTGCTGCGGCGAGTTTTGTCAATAATATGTTTACGCTCGCCATTATTTTCAGTACGGGATTTGCTTACGGGCTGACTCCGGTGGTGGGAAGCCTTTTCGGGCAGGGAAAAAGAGAAGAGGCAGGAAATGCTTTGAAGAATAGTTTGGCGGCGAATTCATTGCTGGCTCTCGTTGTTTGCGCCGTAATGTTTGTGCTTTATATGAATATCGGGCGTTTGGGACAGCCGGAAGAGTTGCTGCCTTTTATGCGTCCTTATTTTTTGGTGCTGCTCGCATCGTTGCCTTTTGTCCTTTGGTTTAACGGATTCAAGCAGTTTACCGATGGAATTACGGACACAAAAGTTTCCATGTGGATTCTGCTCGGTGGAAACCTGCTCAATATCGTCGGAAACTATATTCTAATTTATGGAAAGTTAGGGATGCCGGAACTGGGGCTTACGGGAGCAGGCATATCTACGTTGGTATCGCGCATTGTGATGGTGGTGGCCTACCTTGTTTTGTTTTTTGGAACATCCCGTTATGAAGTGTTCCGGAAAGGATTTAATGGCGGCCGGGTAAACCGTGCAGACTTTGCTTTGCTCAATCGGCTGGGGCTTCCTATTGCGGGACAGATGGGCATGGAGACGGCTTCGTTTAGCCTGAGTGCCATCATGGTAGGGTGGTTGGGCAGTACGGAACTGGCTGCGCATCAGGTGATGTTGGCCGTGTCTCAGGTTTGCTTTATGATGTACTATGGTATGGGGGCGGCCGTGTCGGTCCGCATCAGCAATTTTTTCGGTCAGCAGGATATTGCGGCTGTGAAGCGGATAGCATACAGCGGCTTTCATCTGATGCTGTGTCTGTTGGTCATAACCTGCGTACCCGTTTTCCTGCTTCGCAATCATATAGGCGGATGGTTTACCGACGATGCGGCGGTCAGTGTCATGGTGGCGCAACTTATCATTCCGTTTCTGATATACCAGTTCGGCGATGGTTTGCAGATTAATTTTGCCAATGCGTTGCGCGGTATAGCCGATGTGCGTCCCATGATGTGGTTTGCATTCATCGCATATTTTGTCATTTCGCTGCCTGCGGGATACCTGTTTGCCTTTGTATGCGGATGGGGGATTGCGGGCATCTGGATGGCTTTCCCCTTCGGATTGACTTCGGCCGGTGTCATGTATTACTTGCGTTTCAGGTATAAGATAAGGAAAGGGATGTAACGATGTTGTCTACTTCGACTAAAGTTGCTTTTGGTTACGTGCTGCTTGTCGCGCTGCTCTTGGGAGCCGTCCGGTATATTTACCGGCAAATGGCTTTGCTTGCCGAACCGGCGGGAGTGGAGGAAGCTGTAAACAGTCGCAGGCACACTACCCACCATCTGATAAGCCAGCTGTATGAGGCCGAAATAATCGGGCAGACACTTCAGATGGGGCGGCTGAATGAATATCCGCGTTATCAGCGGGCGATGAATGAGGCGGGCATTACGGTAGACAGTCTGCGCATGCAGCTTGCCGACACGCTTCAGCAGGCCCGTTTGGACACGGTGCGCATGTTGTTGCGCAGCAAGGAACGCAACATGCGTCTGGTGCTGGCGACACTGGGACAAAGTCCTACCGACGAACTTTACCGTCAGCAGCTCGACAGTCTGATATCCCAGCAGGATTCGATACTGAGAAACGCTACGCATTTGCAGCGCAGAGTCGTCACTCATCAAAATACATATACCATCCGTCACAAGCGCAAGCCTTTTTTTGAAAGGGTAAAAGATGTCTTTGCTCCGGGGAAAAATGATTCTACTCTGGTCAATAATGTGATAGAGGAGGTGTATACCGATACGATTGACGAGATTTTCAATCCGATGGATACGATTGCCAATATGTTGACCGGCATACACGACAAGGTTTTCCAGACCCGGCAGGAATATCAGCGCACATTGGAAAGCCGCCTGCACCGTCTGCATATTGCCGGAAGCAATCTCGGCAAAAGGGTGAACCAGCTGCTGGAAAGCATTGAGCAGGATGAGCAGGCCGCTGCTCGGAAGCGCCTGCAACAAGAACAGTCCATCCGTCAGCATGCCGCCCAGACGGTAGGGATTATCGCGACGCTTGCGGTGGTTCTGGTACTGGTGTTCTTCATCGTTGTATGGCGTGACCTGACGCGCAGCACCCATTATCGCCGGGAGTTGGAGAAGTCAAAACAATATGCGGAAAATCTTCTTGTGGCCCGTGAAAAGTTGATGCTGACCATAACTCATGACATAAAGGCACCGGCCGGGTCGATAATCGGGTATATCGACCTGCTTGTCCGGTTGGTGAAAGACAAGCGCCAGCTCTTTTATCTGTCAAACATGAAAAGTTCGGCTCGTCACCTGCTGGAGCTGGTGACCTCTTTGCTCGATTACCACCGTCTGGAGGCGGGGAAGATGGATTTGCATCCGGTAGCGTTTAATCCGCGTCAGCTGTTTGCCGATATTTACAACGGCTTTCTGCCGCTTGCCGAAAGTAAGGGGCTGGAGTTGCACCTGGAAGATAATCTTTCTTCCTCCTTAATCTTGGAGGGAGATTCTTTCCGCATCCGGCAGATAGCCGAAAATCTGCTTTCAAATGCACTGAAGTTTACATCATCCGGGCGTATTGTCCTTTCGTTCGGTTTTCAGGACGGGGCTTTCAAGTTTTGTGTCATTGACACGGGATGCGGAATGACTCAGGAAGAGCAGGAGCGCATCTTTCAGGAGTTTACCCGCTTGAGCAGCGCACAGGGACAGGAAGGCTTCGGACTGGGTTTGTCTATTACGCGCAAGCTTGTCGAGCTGCTTCAGGGAGAAATTCATGTCGAGAGCATTCCCGGTCGGGGCAGTACGTTTTTTGTTTCCATACCCTTGTCGGTCTCTGCTGTGTCGGCTGCGGCTGAAGAAGAGCAAAGGCCTGAAGCGGTTTGGGCGAGGAAAGCGCTTCGTATTCTGCTGGTGGACGACGACCGCATCCAGATGAACCTGACGGAGGCTCTGCTGAACAGTGTGCTTGCCCCGCGCGGTACGCAGGGAGAGGGCTGCCGTCCGGAGATTGTCTGCTGTCCGCATCCGGAAGAGGTATTTGAGTTGCTGCGCAGTCATCCGTTCGACATTATTTTTACCGATATACAGATGCCTGCCATGAACGGGTTTGAACTGTTGCAGAACCTGCGCTACATGAATCTGCCGCAGGCAAGGCAGATTCCGGTGGTGGCCATAACTGCCCGCGGAGACCTGAGTGAGGCGGATTTTCTGGCTAAAGGTTTTGCCGGCATGCTGCAGAAACCGTTCAATCGCTCTGACTTGCAGCGTGTATTGACGGAGGTTTTTCATGCAGAGACCGACTTTCCGGATGCCGGAACTGTTGCCGCCGAGGCTTTCCCGGTGAAGGGAATCTATAATTGGGCTTCCCTTACCGCTTTTTCGGCCGACGATTCGGATGCAAAGCGGGAGATAATCCGAACCTTTGCTTCTGAAACAGAAAAGAACCTCCTGAGGATGAAGCAGGCAGTTGCAGGCCGCGATATGGGGGGATTGTGTTCCGTGGCCCACAAGATGCTTCCCACCTTTGTCATGATTGAAGCCAAAGAAGCCGTAGCCGCCCTCCAGTGGCTGGAGGAAAAGCGTGGCAAGGCCGTATCGTGGGAAGAGGCGGAGGAAAAGGCCCGTCAGGCAATGGCCGAAGCTGGGAAAGTGCTGTCAGATTTGCCGGCCGTCTGAAATTTTCATCCGGATGAAATCGTGTTTTTGTCAGCATCGGACTTGGTTTTTGAAATTACATGAAAATTTTCTCTCTTTTTGTTTGGCGGTTTAGAAAAATGTTCCTACCTTTGCAACCGCAATTCAGAAGATAAGATTGCTAATCGGAATGTAGCGCAGTTGGTAGCGCACTACGTTCGGGACGTAGGGGTCGGGCGTTCGAGTCGCCTCATTCCGACAGCTTGAGAGGTCAGGGGATTTTTCTTTGACCTCTCAAGTTTTATATGCCCGTGTGATAAATTTTTTCTTGTCAGGATGCAAGTGTCTTTTTTCTTTTTCTTTATTTTTGTGGGCAGGCGAAATCGTTTGTATATGAAGACGGAATATGAAAAATGTATGGCGGGAGAACCTTTCGTTGGAAGCGAAGACCCGAAGATTGTAGAGATGATTCTGCGGACAAAGCGGCTCCTGGTGCAGTTCAATGCTATTGACTACGCGGATACGGAGCGCAGGCAGGAACTGTTGCATGAGATGTTCGGGAGCATGGGCAAGGGCGTGCATGTGGATATTGACTTTCATTGCGAGTGTGGGAAGCATATTTTCGTGGGCGATAAGGTGATAATCAACATGAACTGTACTTTTGTAGACAACAATCGCATCGACATCGGCAGCAATGTCTTGATTGCGTCCAATGTTCAGATATATACGGCCACCCATTCCACAAAAGTAAACGAGCGTATGGTGCAGGACTGGTCGGAGGGACAGGAGATATGCCGCACGTATGCATTGCTGGTAAAGATAGAGGACGGCGTATGGATTGGGGGAGGAGCTGTCATCCTGCCGGGAGTCACTATCGGCCGCAACAGTGTCATTGGTGCGGGCAGTGTGGTCACTCGTTCCATTCCTGCGAATTGTGTGGCCGTGGGCAATCCTTGCCGTGTGATTAAGCGGATAGACAATGGAGAATGAGCGTGTGGAAAAGAGACAGGCCAGACAGGCTGTATACGACGGTTTGGTTTCTCATAAGATTGCTTTTGAAGTGACAGAGCACAAGGCGGTCGGCAATATGGCGGAACTTTCGGATGTGGCGGGCTGAAAGGACTTCTTGTCCGGATAAAGCTGTTTCTGGTGGTACGTTTATACTTTTTTAGCTTGACAGTTTGGTTATTGCGAGATTAAACACTATTTTTGCAACCTCTTTGGAGTGTGTTTTGAAAATTGTAATAATTAAATAGATTTCGGAAATGAATATTTCATTGCAAAATGTAGACAAGGTAAGCGCACTGCTTACTGTTAAGATTGAGAAAGCCGATTATCAGGAGAAGGTAGAAAAAACATTGAAGACTCTTCGTCAGAGAGCAAATATGCCCGGATTCCGTAAGGGTATGGTTCCGATGGGGCTGATAAAGAAACAATACGGAACTTCTGTATTGGTTGAGGAAATTGACAAGCTGATGCAGGAGAAGGTGAGCGAGTATATCCGCGAGAACAAGGTGAACATGTTGGGCGCTCCGCTTCCGAAGGAAAACAATGCGAACTTCAGCACTGACGAGAATTTTGAATTTTCTTTCGATATAGCTTTGGCTCCGGAGTTTGAACTGGCTTTGTCAAGCAGCGACACAATCGATTATTATGACATCGATGTGACCGATGATATGGTAGAGCAGCAGGTAAAACTGTATACGCAGCGCACGGCCAAGTATGACAAGGTGGATGAATATCAGGATAACGACATGCTGAAAGGTCTGTTGGCTGAGTTGGATGAAAATGGCAACACGAAAGAAGGCGGCGTTCAGGTGGAAGGTGCGGTGATGATGCCGGCTTATATGAAGAATGACGAGCAGAAAGCAATTTTCAATGGAGCGAAGACTAATACGGTATTGGTTTTCAATCCGTCGGTAGCTTTTGACAACAATGAGGCGGAACTTGCTTCTTTGCTGAAAGTGAAGAAGGAAGAAGTGGCCAACTATAAAAGTAACTTCAGCTTTCAGATAGAAGAGATTACCCGCATGATACCGGGTGAACTGAATCAGGAGCTTTTCGACCAGGTATTGGGCGAAGGAAAGGCTCATAGCGAAGAAGAATTCCGGGCACAAATCAAGGATGTCATCAAGAAGCAGTTTGAGGCAGACAGCGACTACAAGTTCTTGCTTGATGTACGTACCTATACAATGAGTAAAGTCGGGAAACTGGAGTTTGCTGATGAGCTGATGAAGCGTATTATGCTTGAAAACAACAAGGAGAAAGGCGAAGAGTTCGTAAACGAGAATTATGACAAGAGCCTTGAAGAACTGACTTGGCATTTGATTAAGGAGAAACTGGTGGCTGCAAATAACATCAAGGTTGAACAGGCCGATATCAATAATATGGCTAAGGAGGCTACCCGTGCACAGTTTGCTCAATATGGTATGATTAATGTGCCCGATGAACTGTTGGAGAACTATTCAAAGGAAATGCTGAAGAAGCGTGAGAGCGTGGAAGCTTTGGTGAACCGTGCTGTTGAGGCCAAGTTGTCGGAGGCTTTGAAAGGACAGGTTACACTGAATCACAAGGCCGTTTCTGCTGAAGAATTCAACAAGATGTTCCAATAATCAGTTACTTTTCAGTAATAATCCTTAGGCACGGATTGCGCGGATTTCACGGTTCCAGTCGGATGAATGGACGTGTTCGTTTCGTGGAATCCGTGCCTAAATAATCATAATAAAACAAAAACAGCTATGATAGAAGATTTTAAAAAATATGCGACCAGGCATTTGGGAATGAATAGCATGGTGCTTGACGATGTTATCAATTCGCAGGCCAGCTATCTGAATCCCTATATTCTTGAGGAGCGCCAGCTGAATGTTACTCAGCTTGATGTGTTTTCGCGCTTGATGATGGACCGCATCATCTTTCTTGGTACTGCGATAGACGATTATACGGCAAATACTCTGCAGGCTCAGCTGCTGTATCTTGATTCAGTGGATTCGGGAAAAGACATATCTATTTATATTAACTCTCCAGGCGGTTCGGTTTATGCAGGATTGGGCATTTATGACACGATGCAGTTTATCAGTAGTGATGTGGCTACCATCTGTACGGGAATGGCCGCTTCGATGGCTGCAGTTTTGCTCGTTGCAGGTAAAGAGGGAAAACGGTCTGCTTTGACCCACTCTCGCGTGATGATTCATCAGCCGATGGGAGGTGCTCAAGGACAGGCGTCAGATATCGAGATTACAGCCCGTGAAATCCAGAAGTTGAAAAAGGAGCTTTATACGATTATCGCTGACCATTCACATACGGACTTCGATAAAGTATGGGCTGATTCTGATCGTGATTATTGGATGACGGCTCAAGAGGCGAAAGAGTATGGCATGATTGATGAGGTGCTTTCTCGTAAGTCGGCAGTATGACATGTGGGTATAAACTAAATTGTAATCAAATTGGAAGATAAGAAGACAACAAGAAATAAAAGGCGTTGCAGCTTTTGCGGGCGTTCGGAGGATGAAGTAGGCTTTCTGATAACGGGAGTCAACGGGTGCATCTGTGACAGCTGTGCGGAACAGGCACACGAAATCGTGCAGGAAGCTGTGGGGCAGAAGAGGAATGCGGTAAAAAGTCTGAATCTGTCTGAGTTGCCGAAACCGAAAGATATAAAGGCTTTTCTTGATCAGTATGTGATTGGTCAGGATGATGCCAAACGTTACCTTTCGGTGGCGGTGTATAACCACTATAAACGTCTGATTCAACCGGAAGGGGCAGATGATGTGGAGATTGAAAAGTCGAATATTATTATGGTGGGCAGCACCGGAACAGGCAAGACGCTTCTGGCACGTACTATAGCCAAGATGCTCCATGTGCCTTTCACCATTGTCGATGCAACGGTTCTGACAGAAGCAGGTTATGTGGGTGAAGACATTGAAAGTATCCTGACCCGTTTGCTGCAGGTGGCTGACTATAATGTGGAGGAGGCAGAGCGCGGCATTGTTTTTATAGATGAGATAGACAAAATAGCCCGCAAGGGAGATAATCCTTCCATTACCCGTGATGTAAGTGGAGAAGGCGTTCAGCAGGGATTGCTGAAACTGTTGGAAGGTTCAGTAGTGAATGTCCCTCCTCAGGGTGGGCGCAAGCATCCGGAGCAAAAGATGATTCCGGTCAATACGAAGAACATTCTGTTTATCTGCGGCGGTGCCTTTGACGGAATCGAGCGTAAAATAGCCCAACGTTTGAATACAAATGTGGTAGGATACAGTGCGGCGAAAGAGGCGGTGAAAATAGACCGCAACAATCTGATGCAGTATATTGCTCCTCAGGATTTGAAAGCTTTTGGACTGATACCGGAGATTATCGGGCGCCTTCCGGTTCTGACTTATCTGAATCCGTTAGACCGTACTGCTCTGCGCAATATCTTGACGGAACCGAAAAACTCGATAATCAAACAATATATCAAGCTGTTTGCAATGGATGGCGTAAAGCTGACATTCCAGTCGGAAGTCTTTGATTATATTGTAGACAAGTCTGTTGAGTATAAGCTGGGTGCACGTGGATTGCGTTCCATTGTGGAAACGATAATGAATGACACCATGTTCGAAATACCTTCGCAGAAAGTAGACGAGTTTGTTGTTACATTGGATTATGCGAAAGAGCAGATGGAAAAGGCCAATGTGTCACGCTTGCAAATGGCTTGATGTGAAAATTCAGGGATAAAAAGATATCCTTCACTGAAATATTTTCCGAAAATATTTGTGTAATATGAAAAGTTGTTTATAACTTTGTTACTATAAGAAATCGGATTTTAATTAACAAAGGAAATATGACGGAGAATATCAATTTAACCGAACAACTGAAGAAGCATTTTGGTTTTGATACCTTTAAAGGGAATCAGGAAGCCATAATCCGTAATCTGTTATCCGGAAAGGATACGTTTGTCCTTATGCCTACCGGAGGTGGAAAATCCTTGTGCTATCAGTTGCCTTCCTTGCTGATGGAAGGTACGGCTATTGTTATTTCGCCGCTCATAGCCTTGATGAAAAATCAGGTGGATGCGATGCGCAACTTTAGCGAAGAAGACGGTGTTGCGCATTTCATCAATTCTTCGCTTTCCAAGTCGGCCATCGATCAGGTCAAGTCTGATATTCTCTCGGGTAAGACTAAGTTGCTTTATGTGGCTCCTGAGTCACTGACGAAAGAAGAGAATATCGCATTCTTGAAGCAGATTAAGATATCCTTTTATGCGGTAGATGAAGCTCATTGTATTTCGGAGTGGGGGCATGACTTCCGTCCGGAGTACCGCCGGATTCGTCCGATAATCAATGAAATTGGAAACGCTCCGGTCATTGCATTGACGGCTACAGCTACTCCGAAGGTGAAGATGGACATCCAGAAGAATCTTGGCATGACAGATGCTGTAGAGTTCCGTTCTTCGTTTAACCGCCCGAATCTATATTATGAGGTACGTGCAAAGACGAACAATGTAGATAAGGATATCATTAAGTTTATCAAGCAGAACGAGGGCAAGTCGGGCATTATTTACTGTCTGAGCCGGAAAAAAGTGGAGGAACTGACCGAAATTTTATTGGCTAATGATATCAAGGCGCGTGCTTATCATGCGGGAATGGATGCATCGACACGGAATGTCAATCAGGATGCCTTTTTGAAGGAAGACATTGATGTGATTGTAGCGACGATAGCTTTTGGGATGGGAATCGACAAGCCTGATGTGCGGTTTGTAATTCATTATGATATGCCGAAGAGTCTGGAGGGATATTATCAGGAGACCGGTCGTGCGGGTCGTGATGGTGGTGAAGGGTTGTGCATTACCTTTTATTCAAACAAGGATTTGCAGAAATTGGAGAAGTTCATGCAGGGAAAGCCTGTTTCAGAACAAGAGATAGGCAAGCAGCTGCTGCTTGAGACGGCAGCCTATGCCGAGTCTTCAGTTTGCCGCAGAAAGACTTTGTTGCATTATTTTGGTGAGGAATATCTGGAAGATAATTGTGGTAATTGTGATAACTGTTTAAATCCTAAAAAACAAGTGGAGGCTCAGGATGCATTATGCGCGGTGATTGAAACAATCATCGCTGTTAAAGAAAATTTCAAGCAAGATTACATTATAGATATATTGTTGGGTAAGGAAACATCCGAAGTGTTGGCGCACAAGCATGAGGATCTGGAAGTGTTTGGCTCAGGTATGGGTGAGGAAGAACGGCTGTGGAATGCTGTTATCCGCCAGGCTCTTATTGCAGGCTATTTGGATAAGGATGTTGAGAACTATGGATTGTTGAAGGTAACTCCCGCTGGGAACAAGTTCTTGAAAAAGCCGGTATCCTTTAAGATTGTGGAGGATACGGACTTTGATGAGGAAGAAGCAGAGGAAGCACCGATGCGGAGCGGAGCTTCGTGTGCGGTCGATCCGGTTCTTTATTCCATGCTGAAAGATTTGCGCAAGAAAATGTCAAAGCGTCTGGATGTGCCGCCGTATGTCATATTTCAGGATCCTTCGCTTGAGGCGATGGCTACCATTTATCCGATAACGCTTGAGGAACTTCAGAATATACCCGGTGTGGGTGCAGGAAAGGCAAAGCGCTACGGACAGGAGTTTTGCGAACTTATTCGCAAGCATTGTGAGGAGAATGAGATTGACCGTCCCGAAGATTTGAGGGTGCGGACGGTTGCCAACAAGTCGAAGTTGAAGGTTTCGATTATTCAGAGTATCGACCGAAAGGTAGCCTTGGATGATATAGCGGTGGCAAAAGGTATTGACTTTAATGAACTGTTGGACGAGATAGAGGCTATCGTTTATTCTGGAACGAAGCTGAATATCGATTACTTCCTGAATGAAATTATGGACGAAGACCATATGCAGGATATATACGATTATTTCAAGGAATCGACGACAGACAAGATTGAAGACGCTATGGATGAATTGGGTGACGAATATACGGAGGAGGAGATTCGTCTGGTCCGTATCAAGTTCATTTCAGAGATGGCGAATTGATTCATCAGATTATTTTTAGTTAGTCAGGCCTGTCAGTTTGTATAAGAACTGACAGGCTTTTTTCTGCCAAAGTGCATCCGGTTTTTCATTTGTTTGATTGGATAAGGTGTATAATCTGAAAAATATGTTAACCCTTCTTTTTTCTTATGGATAAAATCTGTATATTTGCACGCAATAAATTCTAAAGCATAAAAGCCCTATGTCATTTATTGCAGATAAAGTTGTAATGGACGGATTGACTTATGATGATGTATTGTTGATACCGGCCTATTCTGAAGTTTTACCCAAGACAGTCGAACTTACGACTAAGTTTTCACGCAACATCGAGTTGAAAATACCTTTCGTGACCGCCGCCATGGATACGGTTACCGAGGCTCAGATGGCTATAGCCATTGCTCGCGAGGGCGGTATAGGGGTTATCCACAAAAATATGTCTATCGAAGAGCAGGCTCGCCAGGTAGCTATTGTGAAGCGTGCCGAAAACGGAATGATTTATGACCCGGTTACCATCAAGCGTGGCTCTACTGTAAAGGATGCATTGGGCATAATGGCTGAGTATAAGATTGGCGGTATTCCTGTGGTGGACGATGAGAATTATCTGGTGGGTATCGTTACCAACCGTGACTTGCGTTTTGAAAGAGACATGTCGAAGCGCATCGATGAGGTGATGACGAAAGAAAACATCGTGACGACCGATCAGGCTACGGATATGGAGACTGCTTCGCGCATCTTGCAGGAGAATAAGATTGAAAAGCTCCCGGTGGTGGACAAGAACGGCAAGCTTGTGGGCTTGATTACTTATAAGGATATCACAAAGGCGAAAGACAAGCCGATGGCCTGCAAGGATTCTAAAGGACGTTTGCGGGTGGCAGCCGGTGTAGGTGTTACGAATGATACGCTGCTCCGCATGGAAGCTTTGGTGAATGCCGGCGCTGATGCCATCGTGATTGATACGGCTCACGGACATTCCAAATATGTTATCGAGAAGCTGAAAGAGGCGAAGAGCAAATTCCCCGGTATTGATATCGTGGTCGGCAATGTGGCTACGGGTGAAGCGGCCCGGATGTTGGTTGAGGCCGGTGCCGATGCCGTGAAAGTTGGTATTGGTCCGGGTTCTATCTGTACTACCCGCGTGGTGGCCGGTGTGGGTGTTCCTCAGCTGAGTGCCGTTTACGATGTGGCCAAGGCTTTGGAGGGCACGGGTGTGCCTTTGATTGCCGACGGCGGATTGCGTTATTCGGGCGATGTGGTGAAGGCTTTGGCTGCCGGTGGCTATTGCGTAATGATTGGTTCACTGGTTGCCGGAACGGAAGAGTCTCCGGGCGACACGATTATCTTTAACGGCCGTAAGTTTAAGTCTTACCGCGGCATGGGTTCATTGGAGGCTATGGAGAACGGGTCTAAGGATCGTTACTTCCAGAGCACTACAACAGATGTGAAGAAACTGGTGCCCGAAGGCATTGCTGCCCGTGTGCCGTATAAAGGTTCGCTTTATGAAGTGATTTATCAGCTGGTGGGCGGACTGCGTGCCGGGATGGGATATTGTGGAGCCCATAATATCATGGAGCTTCACAATGCGAAGTTTACCCGCATCACCAATGCCGGTGTGCTGGAGAGCCATCCTCATGATGTGACCATTACGAGTGAAGCTCCCAACTACAGCCGTCCCCAGTAAGTTTGATATTGTTTTCTGATAATATTTCGGATACGGATTACACTGTTTGCGCGTTTCAGTTGTTAGGATGGAGGCGTGTGGAGGTGTAATCCGTTTCTCTTTTTGGTTGGAGCATGAAGAGGATATTTCTGTTTCTCGTTGGGGGAATGCTGCTGTCCTGCCTGGTACTGAAGGCGGAAACGGAGAAAGTCTTGCTGCGGATAGACGGGCAAGAGGTCTTTGCTTCGGAGTTTGAGCGTTGTTACCGGCGTGCGGCGGCTGTTTCCCGCATGACTCCGGAGGACTATTTCCCTGCTTTTGTCGCTTTCAGGCTGAAGGTGGCAGATGCTCGTAGGCAGCAGATGGATACGCTGCCTTGGTTCAAAGACCGGTATGGAAGGCTTCGGGCGGAGTTGTCGAGGCGCATCCTTGTTGACGAGCAGGCAGTGGAAGCCGTTTGCCGTTCGATTTATCTGAACCGGACGAAGCGTTTTGCCGACCGGCACGAGGTAAAGGTGGAGGAGATTACGTTGCGCCTTCCCCAACGCGCGACGGAAGCAGAGATAAACCGTTGCCGTCATACGATGGATTCGCTCTATACGGTTTTGCGGCAAGGCACTTCTTCTTTTTCTGCCGTGGCGGAAAAATATTCTGATAAGGAGAAAAAAGAGTTAGGATGGGTGCCTTTGCGGATTTTCCCGGATGAAACGGCGGCGCAGCTGCGGAGTCTGAAAAAGGGAGACTTTTCAAAGCCGTTTTTTTCACCTTCGGGTATGCACATTGTCTGCTTGGACGACTGGCGGGAGAAGGGAAGCTTTGAAGAGGCTTATCCTTTCATCCGGAGATATGTGGAGCATGAAGCGGGCCGTTATCCGGTGGTGGACTCGGTGATGTATCACAAGTGGATGTCTGGCGGATTGGATGAAACGCCGGCTTTCCGCCGGATAAGCGACGGGCTGCTGGCTGTTTGCTGGGAAAGGGCAAGTCAGACATCGTCTGTTCCCTCGCCGGCAGACTTGCAGGCCTTTTTCAGGCATCATAAGGATGATTATGCCTGGGAATTTCCTCATTTCAAAGGTGGGGTTGTCCATTGTCTGAGCAAGAAGGCCGCTTCAAAGTTGAAGAAGAGACTGAAGAAGCTGCCCGTTTCGGCTTGGGCGACAGAGCTTCAGAAACTGTCTGCCGAAAGGCCGGAGCTGCGGGCGAAGGTGGAGACCGGACTGTTTCAGATTGGTAAAAACAAATATGTGGACAAGCTGGCTTTCAAATGCGGCGGATTCACGCCCCTGCCGGATTATCCCTATACCTTTGTGATTGGAAAGCGGCTGAAAAAAGGGCCGGAGGAATACGAGGATGTGAAAGAAGAGGTGATGCGCGATTTTCTCAGGCAGGAAGAATCTCGCAGGCTGGCGGCCTTGCAGAGGCTTTTTACGGTAGAAACGGATGAAAGCGTTTTAAAAACAGTTAATTGTATCGGAGATAACTAATTAAAACCGTATCTTCGTTCGCTAAATTGTGGCTCATGAGACAAAAGATAAGAGGATGTGCGGTGATTGCGGCTTTGTTGGCATTGGCGGGATGTTCCCCATCTGTTGACCACAAGGGCAAGACCCCGTTGGTGGAAGTGAATGGAACCTTCTTGTATAAAGAAGATTTGCAGGCGGTTGCTCCTGTGGGTGCGACGAAGGCGGACAGTGCTCGTTTTGCCGATGAATATATCCGTAACTGGGTGGAAGATGAACTTTTGTTTCAGAAGGCGGAAGGCAATATCCCCGGCAATATGAAGATTGACGAGCGGGTGGCCGCTTTCCGGCGTGCATTGATAATGCATACTTATCAGGAGGAACTGGTCGGCCAGAAGTTGGGAAATGAGATTGGCGATGCGGAGGTGGAAACATATTACAGGCAGAACGCCAACCTTTTCCGCGCTACCCAGCCTTATGTGCAGGGACTGTTCATGAAGGTTCCGCTGAGTGCGCCCCAGTTGGGAAAGGTCCGCTCGTGGTATAAGAAGAATACGACGGCCGCCATTGACAATCTCAGCAAGTATAGTGTCGGCAATGCCGTAAGTTATGATTACTTTTATGACCGTTGGCTGCCGGTATCGGAACTCTCGGTCAGAATGCCTTTGAAGGCGCTTGATGCAGACCGGAACTATCTGGAGCGGCATCGGAATGTGGAAGTGCGCGATACCGCGTTTTGTTATTTCCTGCATGTGGAGAATTATTTGTCAGAGGGAGAGCTGCTTCCGTTGGAGTATGCCAAGAGTGAGATAAGGGAAATTTTGGTAAATCTGAAGCGTGTGGAGTTCATTAACCGGATGAAACAGGATCTTTATAAAGAGGCTTTGGATGATAAGGATATAATTTATTATAAGTAGTTCAGATGAATAGATTGAATTTGAAACGGTTGTGTGTATGTTTGGGCCTGTCGTTGGCAGGCTTCGTAGCAGTCAGCGCACAGGATAATGTAATCGATGAAGTGGTATGGGTAGTGGGCGATGAGGCTATCCTGAAGTCGGATGTGGAAAACGAACGGCTGAATGCTCAATATGAAGGGCGTCGTTTCGACGGAGACCCCTATTGCGTGATACCCGAAGAGCTGGCGGTACAGAAACTGTTTCTGCACCAGGCGGAAATAGACAGTGTGGAAGTGTCGGAACAGCAGGTCATTCAGGAGGTGGAGCGGCGTACAGCCTGGCTGATAGAGCAGATTGGGTCGCGTGAGAAGATGGAGGAATATTATAACAAGACATCTACCCAGATTCGGGAAATGTTGCGTGAGAATGTGCGCGACGGTGAGACGATGCGTGAGATGCAGAAGCAGATTATCGGAGACATCAAGCTGACTCCCGCTGAAGTGCGCAATTACTTCAGCAAGCTCCCGCAAGACAGCATTCCGTTTGTTCCCACCCAGGTGGAAGTTCAGATTATCACGCGCGAGCCAAAGGTAAAAGAGGAAGAGATAGAGCGGGTAAAGAAGGAACTGCGTGACTTTACAGACCGTATCAATAGGGGAGAGACTACTTTCTCCACTTTGGCCCGTTTGTATTCAGAAGATCCGGGTTCGGCGCGCCGTGGCGGTGAATATGGCTTTACCGGGCGTGGAGTGCTGACGCCGGAGTTTGCGAATGTGGTTTTTAATCTGACTGACCCGAAAAAGATATCGAAAGTGTTTGAAACGGAATATGGATTTCATATCGCACAGCTGATAGAAAAGCGGGGAGACCGTGTCAGCTATCGCCATATCTTGTTGAAGCCGCGTGTGGATGAAGAGGAAATAGAGGTGGAGCTGAATCGTTTGGACACGCTTGCCAATGACATCCGTAAGGGAAAGGTTACTTTTGACGAGGCGGCTACGTGGGTCTCTCAAGATAAAGATACGCGCAACAACCACGGACTGTTGGCCAATCCGCAGAGCAGCACTTCCCGTTTCGAAATGCAGGAGCTGGCCGGGCTGATTTCGCAGGATGTGGCAAAGGTTGTTGAGAACATGCAGATAGGCGAAATATCGAAGCCTTTCCGTATGATGACCAACAAAGGTAAGGAAGTCTGTGCCATAGTGAAGTTAAAAAACCGTATCGACGGTCATAAGGCTACCATATCTGAAGATTATCAGCGCCTGAAAGACATTGTGACGGCAAAACGTGGAGAGGAAAAGCTTCAGAAATGGATTGTTGACAAGCAGCGTACCACTTATGTACGTATTAATCCAAACTGGCGGCGTTGTGATTTCAAGTATCCGGGATGGATTAAAAACTGAAGTTCTGTTTCTGAAACGATAGTATGTCTGACAAAAAGAATAAACATAACTCTAACGGGCATAGGATGCTTGTGATGAGTGTCTTGTGTCTGTTGGGGCTTGGCCTTTTGGCTCAGGAGGGAGTGCGGCAGAGCGGGCAGCCGAAACAGAAGAGCAAGGTCTATCTGTTGCATTCCGACCTGCTTCGTAAAGATTCGCGTCATCCTGATGCCCAGGTGGTGGTAGGCAATGTGGTCTTTCGTCATGACAGTGTATATATGTATTGCGATAGCGCCTATTACTATGACCAGATCAGCTCGTTTGAGGCTTTCAGCAATGTGCGGATGGAACAGGGGGATACCCTCTTTCTTTACGGTGACCATCTGTATTATGACGGCATGACTCAGATTGCTGAGATGCGTATGAATGTGCGTATGGAGAATCGCACGACGACACTGCTTACCGATAGCCTGAATTATGACCGGGTGTATAATCTGGGCTACTTCTTCGACGGGGGAACATTGATGGATGAACAGAATGTGTTGACTTCGGAGTGGGGGGAATATAATCCGAGCACCAAGCAGTCGGTGTTCAATTACAACGTAAGGTTGGTTAATCCGCAGTTTACGTTGACTTCGGATACATTGCGTTATAATACGGCTACGAAGGTTGCCAACATTGTGGGGCCGTCGGATATCGTAAGCGATGCCAATCATATTTATTCCGAACGCGGCAATTATAATACTGCAACGGGAAAGGCTGATTTGTATGATCGCTCTGTTTTGAGCAACGAAGGAAAACAATTGACCGGTGATACCTTGTACTATGACCGGAATACGGGAGTTGGTGAGGCTTTCTGGAATATTGTGATGAATGATACGGTCAACAAGAATATGATGACCGGCGATTATGGCTTTTACAATGAGCAGACGAAATATGCTTTTGTCACCCGTAAAGCTGTGGCGGTAGACTATTCGCAGGGCGACAGTCTTTTTTTGCATGGCGATACGTTGATGCTGGAGACTTTTCATCTGAATACCGACTCTATGTATCGGGAAATGCGTGCCTTTCATAAAGTGCGTTTTTACCGTACTGATGTGCAGGGAGTGGCCGATTCTTTGGTTTTTTCAACGGTAGACAGTTGTCTGACCATGTATAAAGACCCTATTCTGTGGAATGAAAATCAGCAGTTGGTGGGCGAACAGGTGAAGATTTATATGAATGACAGTACCATTGACTGGGCGCATATCATCAATCAGGCTCTGTCGGTCGAGCAGGTTGATTCAACATTGTTCAATCAGGTTGCGGGCAAAGAGATGAAATCTTATTTTCTCGACGGGCAGATGAGAAAGACCGAAGTGATTGGTTCTGTGCGGATAGTCTATTATCCGATGGATTCAGACAGTACGCTGATAGGCATGAACGTATCCGAAACCAGTCAGTTGGACATTTATCTGCAAGATCAGAAACTGGAGCGTATGGTGATGAGTCCGAAGTCGAATGGTACGCTTTATCCGATGGACCAGATTCCGAAGGGAACCGACAGACTGGATAATTTTGTTTGGTTTGACTATATACGGCCGCAGAACAAGGCCGATATTTTCAATTGGCGTGGCAAGCGGGTGGAAGACCAGTTGAAAAAGAGCACCCGCCCGCCTGTGGAGCTTCCAAACCAACATTTGTTTAACAAAGATAAAAAGGAGTAGTTATGGGAATGTTTTCAATGAGAAAGCCGCGTGCGTATCATCACGAATATATTTACGTGGACGAACGCAAGGAAAAGCTGCAGAAGATAGAGGAGAATGCCAAGCGCGACTTGGGGATGATTCCTCCGAAAGAGTTCTCGCCTGAAGATATTCGGGGCAAATTTGTGGAGGGAACAACTTATCTGAAGCGTCGCAAGGAGAGCGGACGCAAGCCGTTGACCTATGGAGCCTTGTTTATCGCGATAGCTGTTCTGCTCTTTATTTTGCATTATTTAGTTACAGGGGAGTTTGGATTATGAGTGATATAATCCGTTTGCTGCCCGATTCTGTGGCTAACCAGATTGCGGCGGGCGAAGTGATTCAGCGACCGGCTTCTGTGGTCAAGGAGTTGGTCGAGAATGCTGTGGATGCAGGTGCCCGCCACATTGATGTGGTGGTGACAGATGCGGGCAAAACGTGTATTCAGGTCATTGATGACGGAAAAGGGATGTCGGATACAGATGCGCGTCTGGCTTTCGAGCGTCATGCTACCTCCAAGATTCGTGAGGCTTCCGACCTTTTCGCTCTTCATACGATGGGGTTTCGCGGAGAGGCCTTGGCTTCGATAGCGGCGGTGGCACAGGTAGAACTGCGCACTTGCCAGGAAGAAGGGCAGTTGGGGACGGCAATAACCGTGTCCGGTTCGAAGGTGGAAAGTCAGGAGGCAACCGCTTGTCCGAAAGGGAGTAACTTTTCGGTGAAAAATCTTTTCTTCAATGTTCCTGCCCGGCGTAAGTTTCTGAAGTCGAACCAGACGGAGTTGAGCAATATACTGACGGAGTTTGAGCGCATTGTACTGGTCAATCCGGATATTTCCTTCACACTCCATCACAACGATACCGAGGTGCTGAATCTGCCTGCCATTCAGTTGCGTCAGCGCATTATGGGAGTATTCGGCAAGAAACTTAACCAGGATTTGCTTTCAATGGATGTGGAGACTACGATGGTCAAGATTCACGGATTCATCGGACGGCCGGAAACGGCACGCAAGAAAGGGGCTCATCAGTTTTTTTTCGTAAACGGACGCTATATGCGCCATCCTTATTTCCATAAGGCGGTGGCAGATGCTTACGAAGCTCTGGTGCCTGCAGGCGAACAGGTTTCTTATTTCATTTATTTTGAGGTCGACCCGGCGAATATAGATGTCAATATCCATCCCACGAAGACCGAAATCAAGTTTGAGAATGAGCAGGCCGTCTGGCAGATACTGTCCGCCGCCATCAAGGAAACATTGGGACGCTTCAATGCCGTTCCTTCCATCGATTTTGATACCGAGGGAATGCCCGACATACCGGCGTTCGAGAACTCTCCTTATTCGGTAGTCCAGCCGCCGAAGCCGGCCTATGATCCGTCATACAACCCCTTTAACACCTCTTCTTCCCATGGAGCTTCGTATGCTCCCCGGCAACACACAGATTGGGAGCCGTTTTATGAGGGATTGGGAAAGGGGATTCCGGAGCAGGGATTCCAGGAAACGGATTCTTTCCCTTCGCTTTACGATGCTCATCCCGCCGAGAAAGTCGTGGAAAATACGGCTCAGCATTACCAGTATAAAGGGAGTTATATCCTTACTTCCGTCAAGTCAGGATTAATGATTATTGACCAACAGCGTGCTCATGTCCGTATTCTTTACGACTTGTATATGGGACAAATGAAAAACAGACAGAGTGTATCGCAGCGTATGCTTTTCCCCGATATGGTACATTTCGCTCCTTCGGAAGTTCCGGTACTTGAAGAAGTGATGGATGACCTTACGGCCCTGGGGTTTGAACTGGACAGTCTGGGAGGGGGAACGTATTCCATCAACGCTGTTCCCTCGGGCATTGAAGGGCTGAATCCTGAAAAGCTGGTGACGGATATGGTGCATACGGCCATTGAGAAGGGCTGCAAGGTAAAAGAGGAATTGCAAAGTATGCTTGCACTGGCACTGGCCAAGGCTGCTGCCATAGTCCCCGGACAGGTGTTGACGAACGAAGAGATGAACAATCTGGTCGACGGTCTGTTTGGAGTCTCTACCCCCAATTATACTCCCGACGGAAAGACCGTGCTTGCCGTATTGAAGGAAGAGGACATCGAAAAGCTTTTCAAGTGACAGCAGGAAGAAACAGGCCGGACGGACTTGCCTGTTGTGCGGTTGGTCCGGCCAAACATCTTTTTTGCTGCGGTTATCCGTGCGGTTGGTCTTGATGAAAAAAATACTTTGTCTTGCTTTTAAGTGTTATTCCCTTGTCGGTTGTTATATTATCAGTCTTTTAAGTTTAAATATGTTGTTATAATACTATGGAATCAGAGCAGGAACAGAAGCGGACATATAAGAGAAGCCCGATAACTTGGGTGCCTACGGCCTATTTTGCTATGGGCCTTCCTTTCGTTGTATTGAATATGGTGACAGTTTTGATGTTTAAAGGATTGGGAGTAGAAGACAAGCTGATAACTTTCTGGACTTCCCTGATTCTGTTGCCTTGGACATTGAAGCCGCTTTGGAGCCCGTTCCTCGAACTTTTCAAGACCAAGAAATTTTTTGTCCTTGCTACGCAGCTGATAACGGGCGTTACTTTCGGACTGGTGGCCTTTTCTTTGAATCTTCCTCACTTTTTCAGTGTGGCGATAGCCCTGCTTGCCGTCATCGCTTTCAGCGGCGCCACGCACGATATTGCCTGTGACGGCGTATATATGAGCGAGCTGACTCCTTCCGAGCAGGCTAAATATATCGGTTGGCAGGGAGCATTCTATAACATTGCCAAGATTATCGCTACGGGCGGACTGGTTTATCTGGCTGGTTATCTGATAGAGCAATACGGCGGGGGAGCCGGTGCGGACGCCACGGCGATACTTTCCGCCAACCGTAAGGCTTGGATGATGATTATGGCTATTCTTTGCGTGGTCATGGTTTTGCTGGGCATTTATCATATTTTCATGCTTCCTTCGGGCAAGAGTCAGGCTAATGCGGAAAAGCGCACGGCGGGGCAGGTTATGGCCGAACTTGGCAATGTGCTCGTAGCCTTCTTCCGTAAGAGCCATATCGTTTATTACCTTTTCTTTATCATACTGTATCGTTTTGCCGAAGGTTTTGTGATGAAGATTGTCCCCCTGTTTCTGAAGGCCGACCGTGATATGGGAGGTTTGGGATTGAGCGAGAAGGAAATCGGACTTTATTATGGTACGTATGGAGCGGCGGCCTTTGTATTGGGGTCGTTGCTGGCGGGGTATTACATTTCTTCACGCGGTCTGCGCAAGACATTGTTTTCTCTTTGCTGTGTTTTCAATCTTCCTTTTGTGGTGTATGCCTTGTTTGCCGCCCTGCAGCCTGAAAGCGGAATCATTATCTGTAGTGGAATCGTGTTCGAATATTTCGGCTACGGTTTCGGTTTTGTGGGGCTGACCCTGTTTATGATGCAGCAGGTGGCACCCGGCAAGCACCAGATGGCGCATTATGCCTTTGCTTCTGGTATTATGAACTTGGGTGTCATGCTGCCCGGTATGCTCAGCGGGTGGGTTTGTGAAGTGCTGGGCGAGTGGTTTGATAAGCCCGGCGGCTATGAGCCTTTCTTCATCTTTGTGTTGTTTGCCACCATACCGGCGTTTCTGATTACTTATTTCGTACCTTTCAAATACAATCTTGACGGTTCACTGGTGAAGGGAGAGCGGGAGTAACTTGACAATTCTGATTTTATAATTTAAATAACAGACAAACTAAAAACTAAAAGACTTATGACAGAAAAAAAAATGATGCCGTGGGAAGACCGTCCGGCGGGTTGCAAGGATGTGATGTGGCGTTATTCGCAGAATCCGGTAATCGGACGTTATCATATCCCGACTTCAAACAGTATTTTCAACAGTGCTGTCGTTCCTTTCGGCGACGGGTTTGCCGGAGTGTTCCGTTGCGATAATAAGGCGGTGCAGATGAATATATTTGCAGGCTTCAGCAAAGACGGTATCCATTGGGAAATCAATCATGAGCCGATTCAGTTTAAGGCGGGGAATACCGACATGATTGAATCGGATTACAAATACGATCCCCGTGTGACATGGATTGAAGACCGGTATTGGATTACATGGTGCAACGGTTATCACGGGCCGACTATCGGCGTGGGCTATACGTTTGACTTTAAGGAATTCTTTCAGTGTGAGAATGCTTTTCTGCCTTTCAACCGTAACGGGGTGCTGTTTCCACAGAAGATAAACGGAAAGTATGCCATGCTGAGTCGTCCGAGCGACAACGGACACACTCCTTTTGGCGATATTTACATCAGTTATAGTCCTGACATGAAATACTGGGGAGAGCATCGTTGTGTGATGAAAGTTACTCCTTTCGAGGAAAGTGCTTGGCAGTGTACGAAGATTGGTGCAGGCTCCGTTCCGTTCCTTACTGAAGCCGGATGGTTGATGTTCTATCACGGTGTGATTACTACCTGCTGCGGTTACCGTTATTCAATGGGTGCGGCTATTTTGGATAAGGACAATCCGGAAAAAGTGTTGTATCGCACGCGTGATTATCTGCTTGCTCCGGCAGCACCGTATGAGCTGCAGGGCGATGTTCCCAATGTGGTATTCCCTTGCGCTGCCCTTCAGGATGGAGAGCGGGTTGCCGTTTATTACGGTGCGGCGGATACAGTAGTCGGCATGGCTTTCGGATATATTTCCGAAATCATCGACTTTGTGAAGACACATTCTGTTAAATAAAACAATAGAGTTGATGAGAAGGCCGGTTGCAAGCCGGCAAGTTGTTGGATTAGTCCGCTGTCTTGCCGTTTTGCTGCCGTGCCGGCTTGTTGACTGAAAAACAATATACCATGAAAAAGACTCTGTTAACACTTTTGGCAGGCATTGCTTTTCAGTTTATGTACGCCCAAGAGCCGGCCGACTATGTGAATCCTTTTATTGGGACGACGAATTTCGGAACTTGTAACCCTGGTGCCGTCTGTCCGAACGGGATGATGTCTGTTGTTCCATTTAATGTAATGGGTTCTTCAGACAATGTTTATGACAAGGATGCCCGTTGGTGGTCTACTCCGTATGAGTATACCAACAGTTTTTTTACGGGTTTTTCTCATGTTAACCTGAGTGGAGTGGGCTGTCCGGAGCTTGGGTCGCTGTTGCTCATGCCGACCACGGGCGAACTGGATGTGGACTATCACAAGTATGGCAGCCGTTATGAAAAAGAGAATGCCACTCCGGGATATTATACCATATCGCTTACCAAATATAATGTCTTGGCCGAGGCTACGGCTACTCCGCGCACGGGGCTGGCTCGCTTTACCTTTCCGGAGGGAAAGAGCAACATTCTGCTGAATTTGGGCGAGGGACTGACCAATGAGAGCGGGGCGTTTATGCGCCGTGTCAGTGAAAACGAGGTGGAAGGCATGAAGGTGCTCGGCACGTTCTGCTACAATCCGCAGGCTGTATTCCCAATCTATTTCGTGATGCGCATAAACAAAGTGCCTGCAGCAACGGGTTACTGGAAAAAGCAACGGCCCATGCAGGGAGTGGAAGCCGAGTGGGACAAAGACCAGGGCAAGTATAAACTCTATACCAAGTATAACAAAGAGATTGCGGGCGACGACATTGGCGCGTGGTTCACCTTTAATACCGGAGAAGGAGAGCAGATAGAGGTGGCGATGGGCGTGTCATTCGTGAGTATAGAAAATGCGCGCGAGAATCTGGATGCCGAGCAGCACGGACGCCACTTTGAGGAAATTCGTCAGGAAGCCCGTCAGCGATGGAACGATGACTTGGGAAAAATTATGGTGGAAGGCGGTACAAGGGAGCAGAAGACGGTATTCTATACCGGACTTTACCATGCTCTTATCCATCCCAATATCTTGCAGGATGTGAACGGGCAGTATCCGCAGATGGAGGGTGACAAGATTCTGACAGCGAAGGGCGACCGCTATACTGTCTTTTCACTGTGGGATACTTACCGCAACCTGCATCAGCTGATGACCTTGGTTTATCCCGAGCGTCAGATGGACATGATTCATACCATGCTTGATATGTACCGCGAGCACGGCTGGCTGCCGAAATGGGAACTTTACGGGCGTGAAACACTGACGATGGAAGGCGACCCCAGCCTGCCTGTTATTGTGGATACCTGGATGAAGGGCTTGCGCGACTTTGATATCAACCTGGCTTACGAAGCGATGTACAAGTCGGCCACTACACCGGGCAAGGACAATCTGATGCGCCCCGATAACGATGACTACATGAGCCGGGGCTATGTGCCGCTCCGGGAGCAGTTCGACAACTCCGTTTCTCATGCGTTAGAGTATTATATTGCCGATTATTCGCTGTCCACCCTTGCCAAGGCGTTGGGAAAGAAAGACGATGCGAAATTATTCTACGACCGTTCGATGGGTTACAAGCATTACTACTGCAAGGACTTCGGTACGCTGCGTCCCATTTTGCCCGACGGAACGTTTTATTCGCCCTTCAATCCGCGTCAGGGTGAAAACTTCGAACCGTGCCCGGGCTTTCATGAAGGCAGTGCATGGAACTATACATTCTATGTTCCCCACGATGTGAAAGGACTGGTAAAGCTGATGGGAGGGAAGAAGAAGTTTGTAGACAAACTCCAGATGGTGTTTGACAAAGGGCTTTATGACCCGGCCAACGAACCGGATATCGCTTATCCATATCTGTTCAGCTACTTCAAGGGGGAAGAATGGCGCACGCAGAAGTTGGTGAAGGAGCTTCTGGCGAAACACTTCACCACGAAGCCCGACGGACTTCCCGGTAATGAAGACACGGGAACCATGTCGTCGTGGGCCATTTTCAGTATGATGGGATTTTATCCCGACTGCCCCGGAGTGCCCGAATATACGCTGACTGCTCCCACATTCGACAAGATAACCATCAAGCTCGACCCGAAATATTATGGGCGCGACAAGTTGGTCATCGAGCGGATTGGTGATTCCGGCGATTCCGGATGGGGATACATTGATGATATTCGTATGGGAGACAAGAAATGCGGCTATCGCATCAATCACAATGATTTGGTGAAGGCGGGTACTTTGACCTTCAAACTGAAATCTCCCGCCGAGATGAAATAAAGAGAGTCCGGTCAGTCTGCGTGGATTGACCGGACTTTCTTGTTTTTACTCTTTTAGCCAGAAGCGCCAGGCGCAGCAGCAGGTCGGGTCGGTTACATCCGGAAAGCAGCTGATGCACGTGCAGGCGATGCGCGGGTCGATGGTGCGGGCGAATCCGGCATATTCAATCTCGCCTACCGGCTTGCAAGGATGAAATTCCATGCCTTTCCGTTCCCTTGCCCGCTGCACGCGGCATTCTTTTGTACGGTAGATTAAATCTTTTTTGTCCTGTCCGAAAATAATTTCCGCCTCGTTCAAATTGGCGTAGAATCGCAGTTGCAGTGCCCGGGCAAGCCCGTCCAGTCCCGCATGCTCGGGCAAACGCAGAAATTCCTTGATGCGTTTGGCCTCGATGACGGTGAAGCGCCTCCAGGCTTCCGCATCATGATACATCGCCTCGTCCATTCCCCGACTGCGTTCCACGGACTGAAACCATACCCCGTCCATCGCCAGCCAGTTTTTCGAGTAGTCCTCAATCAGCCGGATAAGTTCTTCCTTTGTGAGTGTCTGCAATAAATCGTTTTTCATCTCGGTAATGTTTCTTTTTTCAGAGTCAGAATGATTGGAGCCAAGTAATCTCTGCATGCTAAAGTCCTTTCACATACTTGTTGATGCACTTGCGGTCCCAGTTTATGCCATGTTTGACTACCTTTGCCGGAATGCCGGCAAGGATGACATTCGGTTCGTCGAATCGTTTGGTTACGATGCTTCCCCATCCTACTATGCTGTTGTCGGCAATACGCACATTCTTTCCGATTTTTACATCTTTGCCTATCCATACGTGGCGGCCTATTTCGATGCTTTCGGCATAGTTGATAGGGTTGCCTTCAAGGTCAGTAATTGTATGGGCATCCGTACACCATATGTCAACACCCCAGCTTAGCTGGCTGTCATCGCCGATAGAAACTCGTGAGCCGTCTTCCTGCAGATAGAGTGTGACGCCATTAATGACCACTCGATTGCCTATTGTAACCTTACATCCGTTTGCTGTTCGCGAAACGCCTGCTCCCAAACCGGGCAACTGCCCGATGATAAGCTTCAATCCTGTCATCCCCAGCACGGAAGAGTGGCGGACAATGACAGTTCCCATATCGATGCTGTTTCCGTTTCCTTTGACGATGAGCAGGAATCCTCCGTTTGTCAGCAATTCTTCTGCGCTGTCTTCCGAGTCGAAGTGCAGCACCACGTGGTTATTGTCTCCGATAATGGATATTTCAGCCTGTTCAAGCATCCGGTTGATTCGTTTGTTGTCCGTATCCAGACAGCATATCTCTTTGTCTGGAAATACGAAGATGAGCCGGTTGTTTTGTCCTTGGATGAGTTTCATCTTTTGTAATGTTTTTTATCTGTTGGAATAAATTCTTTTTTCCCTTACAAAAGTAGGGGTTTTCTGTTTCATCTCAAACTCAGTCCTTTTGAAAGTGAGGGAATCAAGCATTTTTGCTGAATATTCCAATCTGCTCCGGTGCGTTATGACATCTGGCGGTGAAGATGTGAAAAGATTGTCCATGAGGATTGTGGGATAGTTGGGGGTGATTGTCTGCAGGAAAGAATGTTTTTGTTGCCGTTTGATGTTTTTGAGGACATGGCATGGCGTTTTTCCGCCTTTTTCGTATCTTGCGACAAAAACAGTTTATGGAAATCACGCATGATGAAAACCGCCGCCGCTTTTGGGTGACGGTGGACGGATATATGGCTTACGTGGATTATCGGCTGGCTGACGGAGGATTGGATATCCGTCATACGATTGTTCCGAAGGAGATAGGCGGGAGGGGAATCGCTTCCGCGCTGGTGAAGGCGGCGTATGACTATGCCTGCGGACGGGGATTGCAGCCGGTGGCTACCTGCTCGTATGCCGTAGTATGGCTGCAGCGCCATCCGGAGTACCGGGGAAAGGTGGGCGGTGACTTTGGCGGAGAAGGCACATGCGCCCTTTAATCTGTCTTTTCTTCGGACTTTTTCCGGCCTGCGGGCTTGTCGAAATGCGCTCCGCAGTCGTTGCAGACATATTCCCAATGCTTCGTACCCGGAGGTATACCGGCAATCAGGGTGGCGAATGCCGCTAAAAGAGCGCGGAGGCGGCGTCGTTTCTTCAGTTCGAAACGGATGTTTCCGGAGTGGCAACAGGGACAATACTTCAGCTGTTCGGGAATCATCTGGTTTTCCTCAAGCAGTTGCAAGGCTTGGTCGTAGTCTCTTTCGTAGACGAATATGTCCACTCCTGCGATGGCGGGAATCAGTCCGCGCATTACATTGGATGTATTTACATTGTGCAGCACCGAGGGGATGCCTTCATTCTCTAATGCTCCTTTGATGAGCTGTGCCTGAAAGGAGTCTTCGCAGGTAATAAGCCGGACGGTTCTCATGATTCTTTGGTTTTTGCTGTGGCTATGCGTTTGGCGGCAGCGCGGTCGGGTTTTCCCGTGCCGGTCAGTGGCAGCCGGCCGACGGTGATGATTTGTTTGGGCCGCCAGTAGACGGGAAGCGTGTCAATGGCCTGGCGGATTTCCGCACTGTCGGCGGGAAGATTTTCTGCCAGCAAGACGATGCGTTCGCTAAACTTGACATCGGGTGCGCAAGTGATAAGGAAAGGATGATGCAGGTGCATACGCAGCGTTTCTTCTACCTGCTCAATCTGTACCTTTATTCCACCGGTATTTATGGTATTGTCTCTGCGTCCCAAGATGCGGAACTGGCCGCGGTCGTTAAATGTCACAATGTCGTTCGTCACGAGGCGTTCGGGATTTACCGACGGGGCTTCGATGGCCAGTGTCCCGTCCGGAGTAAGACTTAGACAGACATTCGCGAACGGTGTGTACCATTCCGAAGCTTCGTTTCCGCTAAGCTTCCGCAGGGCGATATGCGACAAGGTTTCCGTCATCCCGTAGGTGCTCCATACGTTGTTCGGGAATGTCTTCAGGGTTTGAGCCAATGAACGGTCGATGGCGCCTCCGCCGATAATCAGATGCCTGATGCTTTTCAGTCGTTTGCATTCTTCTTCCACCTGCAGGGTATTGAATACCTGCATCGGTATCATGGCCGAAAAGACGGGCGGCAGGGTGTTCTTCATCGGATGTCCGCAGGGAGCGACCGGGATAAGGTTCAGTCCGGCCACCAGCGAGCGTATCACGACCATTTTTCCGGCAATGTATTGCAAGGGCATGCACAGCATGGCACTGTCTCCTCTGGCCAGCCCTAAAAAGTCCACCGTCATCATGGCCGAATTCATCATTCTCCGCTTTTCCACCCAAAGCTTTTTCGGCCTTCCGGTAGAGCCGGAAGTGTGTACGCACAGGGTAGGCGAAGGGCTGAACCATTCGGCGAGGAAGTCGGCAAGGGCGGCATGGAAGCTTTCCCCGCCATATCGTTTCCGGAAAGCCTCGGGTAAAGACATGCGGCACTCGTCGGCAGTATAGGATATACCGTCGATTGTGATGGTTTGCGCGGAAATGTCGGTAGTGAAACGGTTCATCCTGGTCGTCTGTCAGAGCTTGAGCTTCAGTTTCACGAAGTTTTTGATGAATTCCACCGTGCCGTCGATGCCCAATACCGACGAGTCGATGCAGAGATGATACGTGGCAGCCGCTCCCCAGGTCTTGTAACTGTAATAATTGTAATAGGAAGAACGCTTCTTGTCTGCCTTCTCCATCAGTTCTTCAGCCGCTTCGGCGCTGATATTGTGCAGGTGCATGAGCCGTTCGATGCGGGCTTCGGGCGATGCGGACACGAAGATATTCGCGCAGCGCGGGTGTTCGCGCAGAATATAGTCAGCACACCGTCCCACGAAGAGGCATGACTGCTTCTCGGCAAGCTGGCGGATAACGTCGCTTTGAATCTTGAAAAGCGAGTCGTTGCTCAGGTAGGAATTATAGGGATACGCCCCCTCGGTGATGAAAGGAAAGCGTGTTCCGAACAGTCCTCCCAGTATGGTCTGCGATGCTTTCTCGTCCGCTTTCTCGAAAAACTCCTTGCAAAGCCCGCTTTCCTTTGAGGCAAGGGTAATCAGCTCCTTGTCATAAAAGGCGATGCCGAATTCTTTGGCGAGCTTTTCACCGATTTCTTTTCCTCCGCTGCCTAACTGGCGTCCCAGATTGATGACATAGTGTTGTTCGTTCATAATGGTAATGATTGGGTTGATGATAGAGCAAATATATATTTTTTTTCGGAGAAACAGGGAAAGTCCGGAGTATATTTTCTCGAAAGTCTTTTATTGTGCCGGTTTCGCCGGGATGAAAATCTGTTTTGGATGGGATGAAACGGAGTTTTTGCCCGTATCCTTTTTTCTGGAGAAAGGAAGCCGGAATGCAGTGTGGCGTTCGGAAAACTTTATATATCTTTGCCGAGAAAAAAGATAAGGTATCATGAAAGGCAGAGGATTAGGACTGGCAGGAATATTGCTGTTGTGTCTGCTGGGTGTGCAGGCAGGAGAGAGAACGTATAAGTTTCGGGTCACGCTGGCCGATAAGGCGGAAACCGTTTATTCGCTCGACGAGCCGGAAAAGTTTCTTTCCGTCCGTTCGCTTGAGCGCCGTCAGCGGCAGGGAATCCCGGTCGATTCCACCGATTTGCCCGTTTGTGAGTCTTATATCCATCGGTTGGTGGAGCAGGGAGGCAAATATCTTTCGGCCAGTAAGTGGAACAATACGGTGCTGATTCAGACTTCAGACGAGGCGACTGCCGAACGCTTTTTGGAAAATGCCTTTGTAAAATCGGTGAAAAGGGTATGGATATCGCCCGATACGGTCTTTCCTCCCAACAAAAACCGCAAGAAGGAAGTGAAGAATGACTGGAAGAAACAGAGCGACTATTATGGTGCGGGTGCCGGACAGCTCAGGATACATCACGGCGACAGCCTGCATGCCGCCGGTTTTCGGGGGAAAGGCATGCAGATAGCCGTTATCGACGCAGGTTTTTATAATGTGGATGCCATGAAGTGCTTCAGGAAACTGAAGCTTCGGGGCGTGCATGATTTCGTTAATCCCCAGTCGGATATCTATGCGGAGCATAATCACGGACTGAAAGTCTTGTCATGCATGGCGACCAACGTGCCTCATGTGATGGTAGGAACGGCTCCCGAAGCTTCTTACTGGCTGTTCCGCAGTGAAGACAATGATACCGAGCAGCCGGTGGAAGAGGATAACTGGGCGGCGGCCATTGAGTTTGCCGACAGTGTGGGCGTGGATGTCGTGAATACCTCCTTGGGATATTACGCTTTTGACGATTCGACATACAATTACCGTTATTGCGATTTGGACGGACATACTTCGCTGATGACCGTTTCAGCTTCAATGGCGGCGGATAAAGGCATGCTGGTGGTTTGCAGTGCCGGCAATTCAGGAATGGACAGCTGGAAGAAAATTACGCCGCCCGCCGATGCGGAGCATGTACTGACGGTGGGGGCCGTCGATTCGTTGCGGATGAACGCGCCGTTTTCCTCCATCGGAAATACGGCTGACGGCAGGGTAAAGCCGGATATCATGGCACAAGGAATGCACTCGTCGGTAGTGGGAACGGACGGAGGCACTTCATTTGCCAACGGAACATCGTTTGCGGCTCCCATATTCTGCGGTCTGGCTACCTGTTTGTGGCAGGCTTGTCCGTGGCTTACGGTCAGACAACTGATAGATGTCATACATCGTTCGGGTGACCGGGCCGATTGTCCGGACAATATATTCGGTTACGGAATTCCGAATGTATGGAAAGCGTATCATTTGGGACTTGAGATGAAGCCCCGCCAGACGGAGGATTGATGTTTACGGATATGGAAGCACCTTCTCTTTCCCTTTTGGAACTTAACGGTCTGGTGCGTCGCAGCATCCATGCCTGCCTGCCAGACGAATATTGGGTGCAGGCGGAACTGAGCGATGTGCGGGTCAACCGCTCGGGCCACTGTTATCTGGAGTTTGTTCAGAAGGATGAAAAGAGCAATGCACTGGTGGCCAAAGCCCGCGGTATCGTTTGGGGAAATGTGTTTGACCGCCTGATACCTTATTTTGAACAGGAAACGGGGCAGGCTTTCGTTGCGGGCATCAAGGTTCTGGTCAAGGTGTCGGTCGATTTTCATGAGCTTTACGGATATTCGCTTACGGTGACCGACATTGACCCTGCTTATACACTGGGTGATATGGCGCGTCGGCGGAAGGAAATCCTGCTTCAGTTGGAGCGGGAGGGCGTATTGACCCTGAACAAGGAACTGGAGCTGCCTGTGCTGGCTCAGCGCATTGCGGTCATTTCCTCGGCTACGGCTGCCGGATATGGCGACTTCTGCAGTCAGTTGGAGCACAATTCGTTCGGCTTTGTCTTTTATACCCGTCTGTTTCCGGCTGTGATGCAGGGCGAGCAGGTGGAGTCTTCCATTATTGCCGCACTCGACCGGATTTATGCTGAGTGTGAAAACTGGGATGTGGTGGTGATTATCCGTGGGGGAGGCGCTGCATCCGACCTTTCGGGCTTTGATACTTACGAGCTTGCCGCCAGTTGCGCCCAGTTTCCTCTGCCCATCATCACCGGTATCGGGCATGAACGCGACGATACGGTAATTGACCAGATTGCTCATACGAGGGTCAAGACTCCTACTGCCGCGGCGGAATTTCTGATAAACCATATGTTGCAGACGGCGGAACGCCTGGAAAACTGCGCGCAGCTTCTTCGGCAGAAGGTAGACGAACGCTTGCGCCGTGAAAAGGAACGGTTGGAACGTTGTGTTGCCCGCGTTCCGGCTCAGGTGCAGATGCGTCTGCAGCGGGAAATGTTCCGTCAGGAGCGGCTGGCAGGCCGTGTGGATGCGGCATGGAAGTCCCGCATAATGAAAGAGCAATACCGTTTGCAGGCATTTTCTCACATGGCTGTCGTGCTGCAGGCCCGTTTCCAGAAAGAATTTCATCGGCTGGATTTGTTGGAACAACGGGTAAAGTCCGCTTCTCCGGAACTGTTGCTGAAGCGCGGATACAGTATTACGTTGAAGGACGGAAAGAGCCTGACCGATGCTTCCCTGCTCCGTCCGGGCGATGAGGTGGTGACTTGTCTGCTGAAAGGCACGTTTAAAAGTAAGGTGATAGAAACCAAAAAACAAGAATAAGTTATGGCAGTGAAGAAAGAGACCTATACAGAGGCGATGAAGCGCCTGGAAGACATCGTTTCGCGCATAGAAAGCGATGAACTGGATATTGACCAGCTGCGGGAAAACCTGCGTGAGGCCCAGAAGTTGGTCAAGTATTGCCGCGACAAGCTTTATAAGGCCGACGAGGAAATAAAGCGGATGCTGGAGGCGGAAGGCAAGTAAAAGCAAAAAGTGACGGATAAAATTGGAATTTGTAAATATAAAGCGTACTTTTGCCCAAGGCATGTAAGAAAAAGGTAATATTTTAAATACTATATGACAATGAAAGACATTGATTGGGCTAATCTGTCGTTCGGATATATGAAGACGGATTACAACGTTCGCTGCTACTACCGCGACGGAAAATGGGGAGAACTGGAATTGTGTTCGGAAGAAACACTGAATATTCACATGGCGGCTACCTGTCTGCATTACGGGCAGGAAGCCTTTGAAGGCTTGAAGGCGTATCGCGGAAAAGACGGAAAAATCCGTGTGTTCCGTCCGCAGGCCAATGCTGAGCGTTTGCAAAGCACATGCCGGGGAATCTTGATGCCGGAGTTGCCGACCGAAACATTCTGTGAAGCTGTGCGCAAGGTGGTAAAGGCCAACGAGCGTTTCATTCCTCCCTATGAAAGCGGCGCTTCACTGTATATCCGTCCTCTGCTGATTGGTACGGGAGCCCAGGTAGGCGTGCATCCGGCCAGTGAATATCTGTTTGTTATTTTCGTTACGCCGGTAGGCCCGTATTTTAAAGGCGGATTCGCCACCAATCCGTATGTAATCATCCGTCAGTTCGACCGCGCTGCTCCGCTCGGAACAGGTACATACAAGGTGGGCGGAAACTATGCAGCCAGTCTTCGTGCCAACAAGATAGCTCACGATGCCGGTTATGCCAGTGAGTTTTATTTGGATGCAAAAGAAAAGAAATACATCGACGAATGCGGCGCTGCCAACTTCTTCGGCATCAAAGACAATACGTATATCACTCCGCTGTCTACTTCTATCCTTCCGTCCATTACCAACCGCAGCCTGATGCAGTTGGCCGAAGATATGGGCATGAAGGTGGAACGCCGCCCGATACCGGAAGAAGAGCTGGAGACGTTCGAGGAAGCCGGGGCTTGCGGTACGGCCGCCGTCATCAGTCCGATAGAGCGTATCGATGACTTGGAGAATCACAAGTCGTATGTCATCGCAAAAGACGGCAAGCCGGGACCTGTCAGCGAGAAGCTGTACAATAAGCTGCGTGCCATCCAATACGGAGATGAGCCGGACCCGTACGGATGGGTGATGTTTGTTGACTAAGCCCGTTCTCCGGATGAAGGGATGGTCTGGATAAAGAATCAAGGGATGTGGCCTGGCTGAAGGCTGCATCCCTTTTTTTGAAAGAAGCGGAAACGGTTTTTTCCGTTCCGATGGGTTGGACTCAATATCTGTAATTCGTATACAGGCCGTGAAAGATAAAATCTGTACTTTTGCCGGCGGTCGGATGATACGTGTCCGAATCAGTTTTGCTCAGTAACCTAACAGTTTTTGAATATGGGAACAGAAAATCTTTCTCCTGTCAAATCTTCAGAGAGATATATCATTCTCGACGCTTTACGGGGGTTCGCCATCCTGGGAATCGGTATGGCGAATTATCCGGAGTTTTCTCTCTATACTTTCCAAAGTGAGGCGGCGGTGTCGGCTATGCCTTCCGCGGGGGCAGACCGCATCCTGCGTTTCTTGACTTATATGTTCGTCGACGGCAAGTTCTATACAATTTTTTCTTTACTCTTCGGCATCGGCTTTTCCATCATCATAGCCAATGCCGCGCGTAAGGGGAAAAACGGTTTCAGGATATTTTTCCGGCGGATGTTTGTGCTGACGGCAATCGGTTTTCTGCATCTGATGTTCATCTGGAGCGGCGATATCCTGATGCTGTATGCCTTGCTCGGCATGCTGTTGCCCTTGTTCCGGAGCGTTTCAGACAAGGGCTTGCTGAGGGCTGCCGCTTTCTTTCTGCTGTTTCCCGTTTTGATAGACGGCGCGGCTGAGGCTTCCGGCGTCTGGCTTTCTGAACCGGCGGTGCGCAGGCAGTGGTATTACTGCGGACTGTACGGCATCACGGAAGAAAACTTCGGTTACTGGCTGCGCGATGCAGACAGCTACGCACAGGTTTTCCAGTTCCTTGTTCAGGGCGCATGGGTGCGTGTGCAGGAGTTTGTCGATGGAAACCGTTATTTCAAGGTTTTCGGACTTTTCTTGTTAGGCTTCTATATCGGGCGTAGCCGGATGTATGCTGCCTTAGAGAGCCGTATCGGGATGCTGAAGACCGTTTCAAAATATGGTTTTCTTTTCGGACTTCCGCTGTCGGTGCTTTATGCATGGAGTTGCATGAACGGTCATCCCTTTGGCAATACCGTTCATACGGTTGTTTATACCGTCAGTGTCTATCCGTTGGGCCTGGCTTATGTGTGCGGTATCTGCCTGCTTTATCTCCGGTGGAAGGATGGGCGGCTGTGGCGGTTCTTTGCCGCTCCCGGGCGGATGGCTCTTACCAATTATATTGCCCAGTCGGTCATCGGCATGTTCCTGTTCTACGGCATCGGTCTCGGATGGGGAGCCGGCGTAGGACTGGTGCATACGGAACTTATTGTACTGGCGGTTTACCTTTTTCAGGCACTGTTCAGCCGCTTGTGGCTTTCTGCTTTTCAGTTCGGCCCTTTGGAGTGGGTCTGGCGGATGCTTACTTACGGCAGGTGGTTCCGGTTAAGGAATGTGCGGCAGGCATCATAAGATAGTCCGCCTGTTGTTGAACCGGTAGCCTATGCCGAGCATCAGGTAATTGGGATTATGGAAGTTTTGCAGATTGTAGCCGATATGAAGAAAAAGACTGCGGGTCATGGAGATTTTTAGCGCCAGTATCTGGTAGCATCCCCTGAAATCGTGGCTGCGGTAAAGGGCATTGGCTCCGATTCCCACGTTCACCGAGAAATAAGGCATGACATATTCGGCCCGTGCCGACAAGCCTAAGGCGTATTGATAGCGGCGGGGAGGGCGTACGATGGTCAGTTCGGCACTTTCTCCTATTGCCACAGCCTCGTTTTTGATATAGGCACTGGCGCTGCTGTCGTAGATTCCGTCGAGGGATATGCCGGCCCGGAAACGCGGACAAAAGTTGTATAAAGGCATAAAGTTGAATCCTAATACCGTATATCTGTCGGGAGAGGCCACTCCCTTATTGTCATCGAGCATGATGCCCTTTCTCCGCCACGACCCGAACAGGATGAGGTCGTAACTGACATGTTTCTGGAAACGCACGGGCATAAGGCCGGAATGCGGAGTGTCAGGCTCTTTGTCCGGATTCAGGATGTAGGCCAGTCCTATTCTTGCGCCGATTGTGTTCAGACCGGTGTTCGGAAAATTGGTGTTCCCGTTGGAATAATGGGTAAAGTCGGCTCCGGCCATGACATGCCAGTAGGGGGAAAGTCGCCAGTCTAAATAGAAGTTGGCGTTCAGATAGGCATTGGTCCGCGAACCGATAACGCGGTTGTAGGGATTGCTTGTGTAGTCGTGTGGTTTCCACCCGAAAGAAATGCCGAAGTTCCATTCATAATTCAGAGAAAAATGCGGGTTGAACCGGACTATCGGACTGCCCTGAAACAGGTAGATGCCTATCGGACTGCCCAATTCATGCGGCCTTTGAAAGCTGTTGAATGACAAGCCCACTCCTTGATACGCGTCGCGGTAGACCTTCCCCTCGTAAGAGTTTGGATTGAACCGGAAGGCATACTTCAGGTGGGCGGAAAAAGCCTTGTTGACAGGGTTCCCGGTGGCGTTGTTCCCGCGCAAGAATTGGTTGGTAGGTGCAATATAGGCCGCACGCAAGTCGAATCCTAGCTGATGAACGAGAGGGAAGCGGCTTGCGGCACGTGGCTCTATATTTCTTAAAGAGTCGGAAGCGGCATATATGCTGATGGTCAGAATACAGCCCAGGAGTATGAAAAATATTCTCCGCATGCAAGGCAAAGTATCTTCCTTATGACCGCTTAGTTGTGTACCAGTGTCCCGATGTTTTCGCCAGACATTACTTTTTTCAGATTCCCTACAGTATCCATGTCGAATACGATGATGGGCAGATTATTCTCCTTGCACATGCAGGTGGCGGTAAGGTCCATCACTTTCAGTCCGCGGGCCAGCACCTCGTCATACGTAATGTCATCGAATTTGGTAGCTGTCGGGTCTTTTTCCGGGTCGGCGGTATAGATGCCGTCTACACGTGTTCCCTTCAGCATGACATTGGCTTCTATCTCGATGCCGCGCAGCGACGAGCCTGTATCTGTTGTAAAGAACGGGTTTCCCGTGCCGGCCGACATGATGACCACTTCACCGTCTTCCATCGCACCGATGGCTTTCCATTTTGTATAAAGCTCTCCGATAGGTTCCATACGGATGGCGGTCAGGACACGGGCCTTTACGCCGGCCGCCCGAAGTGCCGAACACAGGCCGAGACTGTTGATTACGGTGGCGAGCATACCCATCTGGTCGCCCATCACACGGTCGAAACCTTTTCCTGCCCCGCTCAGTCCGCGGAAGATGTTTCCTCCGCCGATTACGATGCCTATCTGCACGCCCATGTCATGGATTTCCTTGATTTGTTGAGCATATTCGCCCAGCCGTTTCTCGTCGATTCCGTATTTTTTCTCTCCCATCAGGCTTTCGCCGCTTAGCTTTAACAGGATTCGTTTAAATCTTGCCATAATTATAAGAACTGTTTTTAATTGGTTTAGACGCAAAGATAAAAATAAAACCAGGAATGCAAGCATAAACGGGACTTTATTTGACGGCGGACAGAGACGGATGCTATCTTGCGTTGAGCAGCTTGTCGGCTTCCAGTGGCCTGTCGGTTGTCAGATAGTCCACTTTCAGACCGGCCATTTTCCGCATGTCCGCTTCCCGGTTGACCGTCCATACATTCACTTTCAGGCCGAGTTCGTGGGCTTCCCTTATCCATTCCGGATGTTTTTCAAATACCTTATATTCGTAGTCAATGCCCGTCAGACCTTTTTCCTTGATGACTTTCGGGGTTACATCGCCTTCTAAATAGGCGATTTCGGCATCTGGAGCAAGTCTTGCAAGCTGTTCGCAGATGTTCATGCTGAACGAAATATATTCCACCTGCTTTTCCATTCCGTATTCCTTTACCATGCTGACGCATGCCGCCGCAATCGCGTCTTCTTGCGCTTTCGTCGGATGCGGCTTTATTTCAAGAATGAGCTGGATATGGGGCAAAGCTTTTCCTGCCTTCAGATAGTCGGCGAGTGTGGGCAGTGTTTCCCCGTTTTTAAGCTTCAGATGCTTCAGCTTTGCATAGTCGGTCGTGCCGATGGTCAGCCCTCCGATTTCGTCATCATGGTTCACTACTACGGTTCCGTCGGCAGTCAGCTGCACATCAAACTCTGAACCGTACAGTTTGGCTTCGGCAGCCCGCTTCAGGGCCGTAACAGAGTTTTGGGCAGAACCTTCCGTCTGCCAGAATCCGCGGTGGGCGATGATTTTCGTCTGGGCGTTTCCTGCTCCGGCACAGAGCATGCAGACAAGGGCTACAATAAGATTTCTCGTGTTCATAGGTTTCTTTTTAGTTTTTGTCCCGTCATCCGTAGGGATGCTTAGGTTGAAAAATTCGTTTTATATGGATGAAGCTTTTGGTTTACACTCTATCAGGCAAAAATAGAGGGAGCATGTTGCAGGAATGTTGCCTCCATGTAAAGATGCGGTGTAGAATATGTTACGGGAGTGTTACATGAAAAGGTGTCTTCCCGATAAGGCTTGCAGGATTCCCCGCAGTGCCAGATAGACGATAAAGGCCATCCAGAGCGCATGGTTTCCCAGTAGGGAATGGAATGCGTAATAGATGATAAAAAAGCTTCCGGAGGCGGCAAACATGGCCCGGAGCATGAGGCGCGTGGCGGTAGCCCCTATGCAGATGCCGTCGAGCAGGAAAGCCGAAAATCCTGCCAACGGAATCATCAGCACCCAGTAAAAGTACTCGCCTGAGGCATGGATGACCGATTCGTTGTTTGTCAGCAGTCCGAGGAAGCCTTTTCCCCCGATGCCGTACAGCAGGGTGAAGGCCAAAGAGAGCGCAAGCCCCCATCCGAAGAGCAGACGCACGGTTCGTTTCAGTTCGGGGCGGTTTCCCGCTCCGATGTTTTTCCCTGTCAGTGCTTCGCCGGCATAGGCAAACCCGTCCATGATATAGGAAAACAGGGTGAACAGCTGCATGAGCAGGGTGTTTACCGCAAGCGTGACATCGCCGTATGCGGCTCCGGTGGAAGTAAAAAAGACGGTAACGGCCACCAGGCAGAGCGTGCGCAGAAAAATGTCGCGGTTTATCTGGAAAAAGCGCATCATAGCCGATTTTTCAAACAGGCCTTTCCGGCCGATATGCTTGCGGAGCGGGCGGTAGAAGCGCAGCCAGAGCAGGGCGGCCATAAGCAGACCGGCATATTGCGCAAGCAGTGTGCCCAGAGCCACGCCTTCCACCTTCATGCCGAAGGCGAAAACGAAGCATACGCTCGCGGCAATGTTGACGATGTTCTGGGCAATGGCGACGAACATCGGGAAGCGCGAGTTCTGCATCCCGATAAACCATCCGGTAAATCCGTAAAGCCCGAGCGTGGCAGGCGCACCCCAGATACAGATGTAGAAGTACCGCGCGGCCAGTTCCTGCACCTCCGGACTGGCATCGATAAGCAGAAATGCGATTTTGCATATGGGATACTGGAGCATGACCAGAGCAAGGGCGAGCAGTGTGCTGACGGCAAGCGCACGTTGCAGGATGCGCGTAGCTTCGTGCAGGTCGTGCCGGCCGTAAGCCTGTGCGGTCAGGCCTCCCGTGCCCATGCGGAGGAATCCGAATATCCAGTAAATCATACTGAAGAGCATTCCGCCCACGGCGATGGCACCGATATAGGCGGCCGACCCCAAGTGTCCTACAATCGTAACGTCTACTAATCCCAAGAGCGGCACCGTGATGTTTGAGACGATTGACGGTATGGCAATGTGAAGAATCCGTTGGTTGGTTGGCGTCATGTCGTTGGCGGCGGTTATTCGTTGAGCAGGAAACTTACTTCCTTAAACATGTATCCTCTCGTTTTTCCGGCTTCATCTTCCACGATGAGGCGGCCTGAAGCCTCGATGTCGCAGATGCGGGCGCGGAATGTCTCCGTGCCGTCCCGATAGAGATGGTATCCTTCCTTGCGGTAGAGTGCATCTTTGTAGCGCGAGGTAATGATGCCGGTTTCGTTGGCCTTAAGCAGGGAATAATAATGTGTGATGCGTTCCATCACTTCCCGCAGGATTTCTTCCGTTTCATACAGTTGCCCCGTAATCTGGAAAAGAGAGACCGGATTTGGCGCATCGCTCAAAAAACGCTCTTGATTCAGGTTGATGCCCGTTCCTGAAATGGAGCGGCTGATGTGCGTTCCGGTCAGGTCGTTTTCGATAAGCGTGCCGCACAGTTTTTTGTCTTTCCAATAGATGTCATTCGGCCATTTGATGGTGATATGTTCAGCATATTGCGTCAGCACTTCCTGAAGCGCAAGCGCCGTGACCTGTGAAAGCAGGAACTGGCGGCGGGCTTCCAGAAAGTCGGGATAGGTTACAAAGCTGAAAAGCAGGTTCTTTCCGGCTTCCGACTCCCAGCTGTTGCCGCGCTGTCCGCGTCCGGCACTCTGGAAGGCCGTATAGACACATGTCAGTTCGGCAACATCCTGTTGTTGGCACAGGTCTGCCAGATAGGAATTGGTGGATGTCGTTTCGTTCAGTCGGATGGGGTCAGGATAATTCATGGTAAGCTTCTTTTTGTTTCCGGGTAAATTTCTTGATGACTTCTTCGTAAGAGTGGTCTATCAGTTTCAGAATGAGGGAATCGGGCACATCACTTTCAATGAACACCTGATTCCAGTATTTTTTGTTGAAGTGGTAGGCTCCGTCTATGCCGTCGTAGTGCTCGCGCAACTCGATGGCATATTCCGGATTACACTTCAGACAGATGCGGTCGGGCTTTTCTAAGTCTATCAGGGCAAACATCCGGTCTACTACCTTAAATACCAGATTGACATCATCAAAGGGAAAGCATTCAAAGACCGCTTTCTTATTCAGACAATATTCGCGTATCGTTTCTATATCCATAGTCGTTTCTTCAGTTCCATATAGGAGGAAAGAAGGCTTCCTCTATGTGTTCGATGCGATAGGGGGGATTCGCCCCGATGAGGGTAATGACATCGAACCGTACGGGAAGGTCAATCTGGAATTTCTTGAGGTATGCGTCTGTAGAAGCCACGATGTTCCGTATCTTTAAACGGTCAACGGCGTCTTCCGGTCTTCCGTATTTTTCGTTGCGCCGGGTCTTGACCTCGACCACTATCAGTTCCCCGTTCTTTTCGGCCACGATGTCCAGCTCCAGTCTGCCTGCCCGCCAGTTGCAGTGACGGATGGCATACCCTTTATCTCGCAGGTAGGCGACAGCTTCGCCTTCTCCCTCTTTTCCTAATGCATTGTGTTCAGCCATTTTTCTTTTTTGCAAAAATACGCATTTTGCGCTTTGATTTTAGCGGAAGTCCATTTAATTTTGTAGCGGAATGGTGAATTGCGGTAAAAAAAGAAAGAAGGTACCCTCGTCAGTCCCGCCTCGGAAGCAGCGGATGGTTTGTCTGATGAGTGAGGAAGAAGTGCAGATTGTAGACCGTTATCTGGAGAAATATCAGATAACCAATAAGGCGCGCTGGCTTCGAGAGACGATTCTGGCTTTTATTCACCAGAAAATGGAGGAAGATTATCCTACCTTGTTTAAAGAACACGATATGCGCAGGTGATATGGCAGATGACAACTTTTATATGAAGCAGGCATTGGTGGAGGCGCAAAGGGCCGCCGAGGCGGGAGAAGTGCCGGTGGGGGCGGTTGTAGTGTGTCGCGACCGGATTATAGCCCGTGCGCACAATCTTACCGAGACGCTCAACGATGTGACTGCCCATGCTGAAATGCAGGCCGTCACGGCAGCAGCCAATGCGTTGGGCGGGAAGTATCTGAACGACTGCACGCTATACGTTACGGTCGAACCGTGTGTAATGTGTGCGGGAGCCATTGCTTGGGCGCAGGTTCGCCGTCTTGTCTTCGGGGCGGGCGATGAAAAGCGCGGATACCGGAAGTATGCGCCCGATTCTCTCCATCCCAAGACCGAAGTGCTGACGGGAGTGATGGCCGATGAATGTGCCGGGCTGATGAAAGACTTCTTCAAAAAAAAGCGATAATCCCTTGTTCCGGTCATTGGATGCTGTTCTGTGTCCGGTATTCATTGGGAGTATAGCCCAACCGCCGCTTGAACAGCCGGCAGAGATGCTGAGTGTATTGGAATCCGAGCGAATAGGCTGTCTGGCTTACCGTATCATGCGTGTCGCTTCATTCGGAATCCGTAAGTTTACATGTTTGCAGCCTCATTTTTGTGTTTGAAAACATACGGTGGAATCCGCTATGCTGTAAATCGGGGATTTTTTTCCGTAACTTGTCTACATGGTAAATGGTTTCTTCGTGCTATTTTTGTGGCATAAGTATCAGTGGTATCATGAAAGAGACAGTAAACAGATATGCGGTCATAACGGCCTATTTCCTTATCTATGTGGTATGGGGGTCGACTTACTATTTCATCGGTGTGGCATTGCAGGGGATTCCTCCATTCTTGTTGGGAGCGTTGCGGTTTACGGTTGCGGGCATAATCCTGTTGGCTGCCTGCCGTTTTCGGGGCGAGCGCGTGTTCGACTTGCGGCTGATACGGCGTTCGGCGGTGAGCGGCATTGTCTTGCTGTTTGTGGATATGGCCGTCATCATGTTGGCCCAGCGGTATGTCAGCAGCAGCCTGGTGGCAATTGTCGCTTCGTCTACGGCCGTATGGATTATGTTGCTTGATGCGCCGATGTGGAGACATAATTTCCGTAATCTTCCGGCTGTGGGGGGGAGTCTTGTTGGGCTTTGCCGGAGTGACGATGCTCTATGTGGAGCAGCTTCGCGAAGGGGAAGCCTTGCAGCGGCACGGTGAATACGGAATTTTGCTGCTGATAGTCGGCTGCGTTTCATGGGCATTGGGAACTTTGTATACCAAATACCGCTCGTCTGAGGTCGAGAATGTATATGCTTTTTCCGGTGCGGCATGGCAGATGGTCTTTGCCAGTCTGGCGTTTTGGATGTGTGCCTGCGTTACGGGGGAATGGGTGGAAACAGACTGGAGAGCGGTCTCGGTCTGGTCTTGGAGCGCTCTGGCCTATCTGGTGACCTGCGGTTCCATTCTGGCTTATACGGCGTATGTCTGGCTTTTGAAGGTGCGTCCGGCTACGGAGGTTGCTACGCATGCCTATGTCAATCCCGTCGTGGCGGTGGTTGTCGGTGTCGGTTTCGGAGGAGAACACGTGTCGGCCGTCCAGCTGGCGGGTCTGGCCGTGATTCTGGTCAGCGTGATGCTGGTGCGGTGCAGGAGGTGAAGAAGCCGGCAGCCTTTTACGGAAAAAGTTTTGCCTTATAAGAAATCCGTATGGTTTCGGGGGAAAAAGTTTTTTCAAGGATGAAACGGCTGTCCGTAAAGAGAGGAAACTCTTATTTGTCTTTGATTTCTTCGTAATCCACATATTCTCCTTCGTCGTCATCGAATACCTTTTTCCGGTTGGGGGCGGGAGAAGCTGTGCTTCCGCCGTTCGTCTCGTCGGGATGCGGGTGCGGGCGGTAAGACGAGTCCTGGTCTGTACCTTTCATCCGGCGGCCGAAACGGAATACCGTACCGACAATCTTGAATAAGATAATCAGTCCGACGATGATGATTATCAGGAGGAAAAAGAAAATGAACCCGAGAATGTGAAACATGGCCGTAATCTTATTCTTGTTTGCTCTTGCAGGTTATCAGCGAAAGCACGATATACCACACGATGACAGCCGCAAACCCGCTCATGCGGAAGATGACCAGCAGCGGTATGCTTACTATCAGAAAAATGTAGCTTACTTTGTTGTGAGCCCATGACAAGTCTTTAAACTTGAGCGAGAACATGGGAAGTTCGGCTACCAACAGCAGCGACATGACGGCAACCAATATGAAAAGATAGAGAGCATTAAAGCTTCCCGATGTGAGGAGGCTGTGCGAGCCCACTGCCAACGAGCCCCAAAACAAGGCATTTGCCGGTGTCGGCATGCCGATGAAGGAGCTTGTCTGCCGTTCGTCTAAATTGAACTTTGCCAGGCGCAGGGCGGAAAACACCGCGATAAGGAATGCGGTGTAGGGCATGATACTGTTCAGTCCGGAAAGCCATTCGGGATAATGCACTTCCTTGAAGAGGGAAAAGGCGATGGCCGAAGGAGCCAGTCCGAATGTGATATCGTCGGCCAGTGAGTCGAGTTCCTTGCCGATAGGTGAAGACACGTGGAGAAGTCTGGCCGTCATGCCGTCGAAAAAATCGAATACGGCACCCGACACGATAAACAGCAAGGCATATTCGTACGCGCCTTGGAATGCCCACCACGTAGCAATGCATCCGCACAGCAGATTGCAGCTCGTTATCGTATTCGGAATGTTTCGGATAATCGCGTTTGCCATAATCACATCGTTTTTTATTTCAGTCTTGCAATGACCGTTTCATTGCCCGTAGTCTTTTGTCCTATAGTCACGCACACCTCTGTCCCGAGCGGCAGGTAGACATCCACCCGCGAACCGAACTTGATGAAGCCCATGTGTTCGTCGATGTAGCAGTCTTCCCCCTTTTCTGCATACGTGACGATGCGCCGTGCCACCGCTCCTGCAATCTGCCGTGCCATCACCTCATGGCCTTCCGGCGTTTCGATGACAATGGTAGAGCGTTCGTTCTCCGTGCTTGCCTTCGGCAGCCAGGCTTTCATGAACCGTCCGTTCTGGTGCGACACGTGCTTGACCACTCCGTCCACCGGATACCAGTTGGCGTGTACATTGGTAATATCCATAAAGATAGAGACCATCAGCCGGCGGTCATGGAAGTATTCGTGCTCGTCCACCTCTTCAACCACCACTATCCGCCCGTCGGCCGGAGCGACTACCGTCTTTTCCGTGTCGCCTTTGAACAGGCGTATCGGACAACGGAAGAAGTTTACGGTCAGCAGGTAAAGTACGACGCTTACGAGCGATACGGCATAAAAGGGTATCTTACATTCGATTCTCCAGTAAAGCGCAAGATTAATCAGAATCAGTAAGACTGCACCGAAGATAAGGATATGGGTGCCTTCGTGGTGGATGCGGATTTTTTTCAGTTTCTTTATCTTGTTCATGGGGTTAAACCGGATTATCGATATTATCGCACAAAAGTATATTTATTTTGAGAACCCTGCAAGAAAATGTAACTTTTTGTTGACTCTATTTGTTTGTTCAGCAAAAGGTCGGTATCTTTGATACGTTTTTTATTTAATCGGAATATCATGCAGGATTTCGTTCATCTACACGTTCATACTCAATATTCTATTCTTGACGGACAAGCTTCCATCCCCCGTCTTGTGGACAAGGCAATGGCAAACGGCATGCGGGGAATCGCGGTGACAGACCATGGAGACATGTTCGGCATCAAGGAGTTTTTCAATTATGTAAACAAGAAGAACGGCGGTACGAACGCCGAAATAAAGGATTTGAAGAAGCGGATTGCGGCGCTTGAAAGCGGAAAAGAGGAGTCGGAAGACCCGCAGGCGGAAATAGCGTCGTGCAAGGAAAAGCTGGAAGCCGCCCGTAAAAAGCTTTTCAAGCCTATATTCGGCTGTGAAATGTATGTCGCGCGGAGGCGTATGCAGGACAAGGAGGGCAAGCCCGACCAGAGCGGCTACCATCTGGTGGTGCTTGCCAAAAATCTGCAGGGATATCATAACCTGATAAAGCTTGTGTCGAAGGCTTGGACGGAGGGATTCTATATGCGTCCGCGTACCGACCGCGCCGAACTTGAGAAGTATCACGAAGGCTTGATTGTCTGTTCGGCCTGTTTGGGAGGGGAGATTCCCCGGCGCATCATAGCCGACGAGTACGAGCAGGCGGAAGAAGCGATTCAGTGGTATAAGAATCTTTTCGGCGACGACTATTATCTGGAGCTGCAGCGGCATAAGGCTACCGTTCCGCGTGCCAATCATGAAACATATCCTTTGCAGGAAAAGGTCAACAGGAAGCTGATAGAGTATTCGAGGAAATACAACATCAAGCTGGTCTGTACAAACGATGTGCATTTCGTGGATGAAGAGAACGCCGAGGCGCATGACCGTCTGATTTGTCTGAGTACCGGAAAGGATTTGGACGACCCGAAGCGGATGCTTTACACCAAGCAGGAGTGGATGAAGACCCGTGAGGAGATGAATGAAATTTTTGCCGATGTGCCTGAGGCATTATCCAATACGACGGAAATCTGCGACAAGGTGGAGTTTTATTCCATCGACCATGCGCCGATTATGCCGACCTTTGCCATTCCCGAAGAGTTTGGCACGGAGGAGGAATACCGGAAAAGGTTTTCGGAAAAAGACCTGTTCGATGAGTTTACGCAGGACGAAAACGGCCGTGTGGTGATGGACGAGGCGGCTGCCAATGCGAAGATTGAGCGTCTAGGTGGATACGACAAGCTTTACCGCATCAAGCTGGAGGCGGATTATCTGGCCAAGCTGGCATACGAGGGGGCGCACCGCCGTTACGGGGAGGCTTTGAACGAAGAGGTGCAGGAGCGCATCCGTTTCGAACTGTATATCATGAAGACGATGGGTTTTCCCGGATACTTCCTCATTGTGCAGGACTTTATCAACGCCGCCCGCGAAAAGCTGGATGTTTCCGTAGGGCCGGGACGTGGTTCGGCCGCCGGTTCTGCCGTAGCCTATTGTCTGGGCATCACGCAGATTGACCCGATAAAGTATGACCTGCTGTTCGAGCGATTCCTGAATCCCGACCGAATCTCCTTGCCCGATATCGATGTGGACTTTGATGATGACGGCCGAGGGCGGGTGTTGAACTGGGTGACGGAGAAGTACGGGCAGGAGAAGGTGGCCCACATCATTACTTACGGCACAATGGCCACGAAGCTCGCCATCAAGGATGTGGCGCGTGTGCAGAAGCTTCCGCTTACGGAGTCTGACCGTCTGTGCAAGCTCGTGCCGGACAAGATTCCCGACAAAAAGCTGAATCTGACGAATGCCATCGCATACGTGCCCGAACTGCAGGCGGCGGAGGTTTCGTCTGACCCGGTGCTCCGCGACACCATCAAGTATGCCAAGATGCTGGAGGGAAATGTCCGTAACACGGGAGTTCATGCCTGTGGGACGATTATCTGCCGTGATGACATTACCGACTGGGTTCCGGTCAGTACGGCCGATGACAAGGAGACCGGCGAGAAGATGCTCGTAACCCAATATGAAGGCTCGGTTATCGAGGAGACAGGGCTGATTAAGATGGACTTTCTGGGCCTGAAGACATTGTCCATCATCAAGGAGGCCCTGGAAAACATCAGGCAGAGCAAGGGAATCGTGCTGAATATCGACGCGATTCCGATAGATGATGCGGCCACCTATAAATTATATAGTGAAGGTCGCACCATCGGAACCTTCCAGTTTGAGTCGGCGGGCATGCAGAAATACCTGCGCGAGCTTCAGCCCTCTACTTTTGAAGACCTGATAGCCATGAATGCCCTTTACCGCCCGGGGCCGATGGATTATATCCCCGACTTTATCGACCGCAAGCACGGACGGAAGCCTATAGAATATGATATTCCCATTATGGAGAAATATCTGAAGGATACTTATGGAATTACGGTTTACCAGGAGCAAGTGATGCTCCTCTCGCGCCTGCTTGCCGATTTCACCCGCGGTGAATCGGATGCCTTGCGTAAGGCGATGGGTAAGAAGCTGCGTGACAAGCTGGACCACATGAAGCCCAAGTTCATCGAAGGCGGGAAGAAAAACGGGCACGACCCGAAGGTGCTGGAAAAGATTTGGGCCGACTGGGAGAAGTTCGCTTCGTATGCCTTCAACAAGTCGCATGCCACGTGTTATTCGTGGGTGGCTTACCAGACGGCCTACCTGAAGGCCAACTATCCTTCTGAGTACATGGCTGCCGCCATGAGCCGCAATATCGCCAACATTACCGAAATCACCAAGCTGATGGACGAATGCAAGGCGACGGGCATCAGCGTGCTGGGGCCGGATGTGAATGAAAGTATGCTGAAATTCTCCGTCAACCGGCGCGGCGATATCCGTTTCGGACTGGGTGCTGTCAAGGGAGTGGGCGAGTCTGCCGTGCGCTGCATTCTGGAAGAGCGGGAAAAGAACGGCCCGTTCAAGGGAATCTTCGATTTTGTTCAGCGTGTCAACCTCTCCGCCTGCAACCGGAAGAACATTGAAAACCTTGCACTGGCCGGAGGATTCGACAGTTTCTCGGAAATCAGGCGCGAAGACTTTTTCTTGAAAAACGCCAAAGACGAAAGCTTTGTGGAGCTGCTGGTCCGCTATGGGAACAAATACCAGACCGACAAGGCCGTTGCCGTCAATTCCCTTTTCGGCGATGCGCAGGAAATAGAAGTGGCTACGCCCGAAATCGTCCATGCGCCGGCATGGAGCGACTTGGAGCGCCTGAACAAGGAGCGCGACCTGGTGGGCATTTATCTTTCTGCTCATCCGCTCGATGAATATGCCGTGATATTGGAGAATGTCTGCAAGACCCGCATGGCAGACCTGGCCGATTTGACGAAGCTCCAGAATCAGGATTTGGTGCTTGGGGGAATTGTGACCAATGTGCGTGAGGGATATACCAAAAACGGAAAGCCTTATGGCGTGACCAAGGTGGAAGACTATTCCGGTGTGGGCGAATTTGCCTTCTTCGGCAACGATTGGGTGGAAAAGAAGAATTTCTTTATGGAGGGCATGTTCCTCTTCATGCGCGGCAAGTGTCAGCCCCGCCAGTGGAAGCCGGAAGAACTGGAGGTCAGGATAAACAGCATCGAACTGCTTTCGGAAGTGAAAGACCACCTGATAGAGAAACTCACCATCACCGTTCCGCTGTCGGCCGTCGACGACCAGATGATTATGGAGATATCTTCCATCGCCAAGGCCTCTCCGGGTTCCACGGAATTGTGCTTCTGCATTCTCGACGAGGACGGGCAGACGCATCTCAGCATGTCCTCGCGCGCGGTAAGGCTTTCCGTGCAGAAAGAACTGGTTGACTATTTAAAGGCGCAGCCCTTGTTGCAGTATAAAATAAATTAGTATATTTGCGAAGAATTAATTATAAAAGTATCGTTATGGCACTGGAAATTAAAGACAGTAATTTTGAAGAGATTCTGGCGGAAGGAAAGCCGGTGGTTTTGGACTTTTGGGCTCCGTGGTGCGGACCTTGCAAGATGGTAGGCCCTTTTGTGGAAGAGCTGGCCGAAGAATATAAAGGCAGAGTGAACATCGGCAAGTGTGATGTGGACGAAAATGCCGACCTTCCGGCTCAGTATGGCGTGCGCAACATTCCCACCATCCTGTTCATCAAAAACGGTGAAGTGGTGGACAAGCAGGTTGGAGCCACTACAAAAAGTGCGCTTCAGGCTAAAGTGGAAGCTTTGTTGGGATAAAATGACAGACTGTTCTTATGGGAATGGAAGACGATTTCTTGTTGGAAGATGAAGACGACGCAAAATGCGTGGAATTCATCAAGGGATACTTGCCCCAGGACTTGAAAGGCAAGTTTTCAGACGATGACTTATATTATATCCTCGATGTGTTGGTGGATTATTATACCACAAGCGGCTGCCTTGATGCGGAACCGGACGAGGAGGGGTATATCAACATCGATCAGGATGCCATTGTGGAATATGTGGTAAAGGAAGCTGCCAAAGACGGCATGGGGCCTTATGAGGCAGACGATGTATTCTTTGTGGTGCAGGGAGAGATGGAATATGCCGATTCTGTAGGGAATGCAGACTGATGGAAGTCATGCTTTAATGTGATTATTGCTTAATAAAGAGAGAGGGTGCAGGAAACCAGTTTCCTGCACCCTCTCTCTTTGTTTGCTGAAACAGGCTGTCAGCGGGACTGCTGCTGTTTCAGCTCATTCTTTATATCCGTCCACAAGTCTTTCCCGAAGAGAATCCACGCGGCACTGCCCACAAATGCCAGAAACATGAATCCTATGAGAATCAGCACCTTTCTCGGAGCTGAGGGCTTCAGCGGCACAGTGGCGGGCTCCACTACCGCAAACACCGGCTTGTCTTCCTGAATCTTCGCCCGCAGCAGTTCAAGCTGCGTGGCCGCCTGCTGGTAAATCTGGCTCGCAAGTTTCAGCTGCGTTTCCATCCGTTCGCCCTCCACCTTGACGGCGTTCAGCGTGACGAGCTGGTTTCGGTCCTGGAATGCGGCGTATTCCTTCTGGATCTGGTAATACTCCTCCTTCGCCTTTTCATACAGCATTTCCTGATACTTGAAGTCCTCCGTGGCCTTCTTGGTGCGGTAGGCGGTGATATATGCCTGCAGCTTGTGTACCACGCTGTCGGCCACCACCGCGGCCACCACCGGGTCTTGCAGGGTGACGGATATGGTGGTGATGCCGGTGGTCTTGTCCGCCTCGGCGGACATCATTTCCTTGATGCCCATCAGGCTCTTCTCTTCCTCCCTTGTCAGGTGGAAGGGGTCGGGAATCTCCCTTTCCGTCTTTTCGTCTCCGTCACCGAACAGTGACATGACCCCTCCCACCGCCATTCCGGGCAGGGCGAACAGGTAACCGAACCATGACTTGCGCTGCCCTTCCATGAATCGGTGGAGGGCGAGCGTGGTGTCACTCTTTTCCGGCCTTACCTGCATGCCGTACAGTTCGAGGGCAAACGGCGTCGAGGCCATGATGTCCGGGAAGAGCGAAACGTTGAGCGCATCCTCGTTCGAAACGGAGATGTTTCCCAGTCCGAGCATGGAAGCCATTCCCATCAGCCCGCTGCTTGATGAGCTTCCCGATTCCGGCGACAGCGTGACGGTCACGGTATATTCGCGCGGCATGCTGAAGGCCACGACCAGACCGATCAAGGCACCGTATCCCACGGCCTTGGCGATGGATTTCTTTCTTTTCCAGAGCTTTCCAAAAAGCTCCAGCAGGTCGATTTCCTGTTCCTCCTTCTGCGGAGACGGGGTATTCAAGTTCTGTTCCATAGGGTTATCTGATTTTTCTTTTTACAATTCATGCAACTTTGTTTTTTCTTTTTTACTCTCACTACTCTCACCCTCCTTGTAATCCATTGCATAATAGAAATTTACGGGTGGTGGTAGCAAACTTATCTGCTGTTATCCGGAAGTCTTCTGCCACCACCTTTCTTTCCCGCACTTCGTCAAAGAATGAGTTTTTTGCGAAAAAAGAGAGAATGATTCCATAAACTTTTGTCCGGTGATATGGCAGAAACGCCTGCGGTGCGTGCAAAAGACCATTTTTGTTCGGGAGAAAAATATTTTTTCCCGTGAGGAAAAACTTTTTTCTCGGGAGGAAATTTCAGGAGTGTTGGTGCGGAGATTATTTTTTCTTCCTTAATAAAGACTTGTAGATGAAGCCTCGGATGCCGTTGGGCATCAGTCGGACTACCAGTCTGATCAGGACATTCAGGCAGAAGGTGGGGGCGGAAATGAATCCGATTCTGTACATCTCTTTCTGCAGCCCGATTTCCTTCACCACATATTTCCATCCTCCCCGCCGCCTGAAGGTGTCTGGCGTTGTGCGGAAATAGAGCAGACTTTCCTGTAGGTTATAGAATCGGCATCCGTTCATCAGCATTCTGACCCACAGTCCGTAGTCCTCGTATTGCGGAATCGGGGGATATCCGCCTGCCTTCAGCACCTTGCTTTTTCTGAACATGGCGGCAGGATGGTTTACCGGGCATCTTTTCCGGGCATACGCACGGATTTCCTCGTGCCGCTCCGGAAGCTTCTTTACGGCGACCACATGGTTGGTGTCATTATAAAACTCCTCAATCCATGCGCTGCACACATCCGTCTCCGGATGCTCCCTGAAAACCTGCATCTGCCTTTCAAACCGTTCCGGTTTGGCAATGTCGTCCGTATCCATGCGCGCCACCAGTTCGTAGGAACAATGTTTCAGTCCCTCGTTCAGCGCCTTTCCCAGCCCCTGGTTCTGGGGCAGGGGAACCACCTTCAGCATCGGATACCGCGACTGATATTCCGTGACGACCGCCTCCAGTTCAGGAGTCAGCGGCCCGTCTTTCACCAAAACAATTTCATCGGGAGGCAAAGTCTGCGCAAACAGACTGTCAAGGCTTTGCTTGAGATAAGTGGGGTGTTCTTTCTTGTAAACGGATAAAAGAACGGAAAACATAACAATATTTTATTTGTCAGCTTTTAAAGCTATATTTGATGATATAGTTTTTTTACTTTGTTGATATATTGTGGAGGTAACAAATAGGTAATGTCTTTCAGATGCCGTTTGATTTTTTGTTTAAAAGGTTGTTGGGAAAAATAATACTTTTGCATTTCTTTGAGAGGTCTGCCTGTCTTTAGCATTTCAAAGAGATGATGTCTTGTTTTTTCATTAACTTGATATGTGATGCCCCAAGACTGGTAGGGTAGAAAGTCGGAAAAATCATGCTTATGGATAGTTACCTCATTCTTGATTATCTCGAAAGCTTTTTTCCCTTCTTTTGTAACTAATGTAACACCAGACATTCCTCTGGTTTCTGTGTCATAACATCTTCCCCAGAAATCACCTAAACGGATATCTGTATATTCAAGAGAGCTGCGTAAAGCACAGTCGCGGCATGCGTCATTCAACATTAAATTAGAGAAGAACAGTTGATAAAATTCATCTTTTTTTCTGTTGCTTATGAATGCCTGTATGCCATTTATTACTATTACTATTATGTAAAAGTTTCCCCAACCTTTAATTTTGCTTCTGAATTCTACATTGTCGAATTTAGGCTTACCTATAAGTTCTTTTATTTCCTGTATGTATTTTTGCCATATCTGGGATGACGGACAGCCATGACAATAGAGGTCAACCAAAAGAAAGTCTTTCCTCCTTTTTTTCTTTTCCAGATATTTTCCTATGGCATATATTTGACAGGGGGTTCCAAATAATACATTTTTTTGTCCCTTCTTGTCAAGCATTTCTTTAAAGGCGGGAAATGTCATTGACTGGATGTATTTGGAACCCTTAAAGGAGTTGATGTCTGTTTCTGTCGAAGCGCATATATGTTTGGCTTGGTTTATGATGGTGTCATATACCGACCCTATGCATTGGTATCCCTTATTGAACAAAGCTTTTGCCAACAGATAGCCAACTCCGCCAGAAGTCGTTGACTTGAGTATGTTCTCATCTTTAGCTTGGCAAGCTAATAATTGTACTTCTTTATGACTGTTCAAATCATAGGTTTCGATGTTCGAATATTTGTAACATACTTGTGTACAGATTGAACAGTCTATACATTTAGAAGGATGCAATATAGGCTTGTAGAATCCTTGTTCATCAAATGCCATTGTAATGGCTTCTTTGGGGCAAACCGCAGCACATCCTCCGCAGCCGGTGCAGGGATGTAGTGTTGGGATTGATGTGATGTTCATCGAGAAATATTCTTGGTAAGATAATTCATGGAATCTTTACGCCTTTTTGATAATTCGGCATTTACATTGTTCCAATTAATCTTGACAGAAAATAATTGGTCGATTCCTCTGTCAGGCGTGATGATTCTTTCTGTAAGCCCGTATTCTTCTAAAAGGTTTCCGAGCTTATTTCCGTTGCCTCGTAGCTTTACAGCAAATTCGGCATTTGTAAGAATGGACATTACACTGCCATGGAAAGTATCTGTTATGACACAATGTGCGTCTCTGAAATAAGATAGTAATCTAATGGGGTCAACATTTATATTTTTGTCACACCACTTGTGGTAGAACCCGGCAGAAATAATCTGAAGATTATGGGCTTTTGCATATTTTCGAATGGCTCGTATCTCTGTTGCATCGTTCATATTGCTGTCGTAAGCATATATCAACAGATATGGCCTTAGGTTGATTTTAGATAGTTGTGTTAGTTCTTTTTTATATCCGTAAAGTAAAACCGGGTCGCAAACCATTTCTGCATTTTTCCCTGTAAGGGCTTTGATAATATCGTAGGAGTTCTTGTCGCGAACTGATAAGGCTTTCATACTTTCCAAGCCTCCTTTGACAAAACTTAAGCAATGTTTTTCTGTGATGTCTTTAATTGTTGTCGGTCCGAAGCATCCCGCATAAACAAAAACATTGTCAGAAGGTAAGGCATATCCCCAAAAAGCAGGAGTCGGGCCAGTGTGCAGGGCAAAAACCTCATCACTTCCGATGATGACTGCATTTAAATCTTTTTCATCCGTGTAGTATCCGCCAATCAAATGTTGTTCCCGTTTGAATCTTTCAAGAATCTTTCTTTTCTTGATGTTGAACAATGTCTTTTTTACTCCTTGCTCTTTTAAATAGTTCAAGTAAAACGGTATGGATTTTATGCTGATATTGTATTTGCTTTTCAGTTTGATTCCGAGAAAGTCATAGTTCTTGTCAAACTGGAGTGCATAGGCTTCTATGCCTTTGTCTGCCAAAACTTGAATCAGTGCGTTCAATTGGAGTAAAGCTCCGTGATTATGTACATCGTAGTGAGTGATGATACCGAATTTCATAAATTTATTTGCTCTAAGTTTGATAATTAAAGAGTTTTATTTGGGGGAGAATGGTATTCCGATTGTTCTCATGAATGTTTCTACAGAGTTCTCTGGGGTAAATTTCATCAGTTGTTCTTTTGTCTTTTGTGCGTAATGATTATATTCTTTCACTAGTGTGTCAAATCCTTTGGATATTTCTTTCACATTGTATGGGTCGACTTTTACGCCTGCTTCTCCTGCAACTTCAGGAAGACTGGTTTTATTGGAAACCAGTGTAGGCTTTTCATATAGGAATCCTTCTATAGGGGGAATTCCGAAGCCTTCGCAAAAAGAAAGCAGTACGGTGGCGAAACATTTGCTGAATAAATAGTTTACGGTGTCTCCGGGTTGGTATCCTAAGTAAAAAATATTGTTCTTGTTTTGGATATAGCTGATGATGCTTTCTCCTTTGTGGGTTGGCTTTCCTACGATAATAAGTTGCCATTCGGGATTTTTTTCAGCAAACAGTTTGAATCCGTCTACCATCCCTTGTATATTTTTTCCTGGTTGCAGACTTCCCACATATAAGAAGAATCGTTTGTTCAGGTCTACAGAATTGCCATTAATGTCTTTTATTTCTGGAAGTATCTCTGTCCTCTGCGGAGAAGGTAATACGAAGTTATAAGTGACTGCTAACTTATTTTTATTTACCCCCAGTAAATTGCAGATTTCATTTTTGCTGTATTCTGATACGGTGAAAACTTTCCAACTTTGTCTGATATATAGTTTGGTAATCCATTTTAGATACATGGTTTTTATTTTGCCGTATCGTTTGCTGAAAGTTAAATAGTATACATCGTGCAGAGTAAAGTATCTTTTGGCGTGGATAAACAAAGGCATTGATGTACAGAAACTGTAGAAAGCATCACACTTTTTTATGTAAAAATAAAATAAGGTTTGCTCGAATAGAATCCGTTTTATTCCGTTTCCTAATGTCGGAACATTAACAAACGTAGCATTTAATTCGGGGGGAATTTCTAAATATTCTTCTGGAATATGTTTTTGCTTGTATATGATGAACCGGCAATTGGGTGTCTGGTATTTTCCTATTTGGTTCAGTATTCTTTTGATATAACTGAACGGGCCAGTTCCGGTTTGAGTGCTTAATGCGATTAAATTTATTCCGACAATCATTTTTTCAGAATTAAAAGAATGAAATATCAAAATCGTATGGAATGGCTACATTGGCCTTGAGTAAGAATAACAGAAATGCTAAATAAGTTATCCCTATCATTATATATTGTGAACTCTTTTTGAAATATTCTGCACAATATGGGATGAGTATAATTAGGTATGTAAAGAAGTAAAGATATAATCGCCTTGCTGGTTGGAACAGATAGAATGTGTTGTATAAAATCATACCAATGATAACCATGTTCAGTAAAATATGGAAGTATGGATAGTTTTTGGGACGCTTGTAGGTATAAAGAAACAATATCGTAACAATAAGTATGTTATAAAAAATTTTCAGTGCTCCACTGCTGACTCCTGCTTCAAAATCGTCTACTCCATATTGATAAAGATTGAATGTTGCTAACGATGGCATAACATAGTTGATAAGTATATTTAAAAGGCTGTTTCCCCACAAAAAACTGATTATCAAAGCTGAGAAAAGTAATATAGGTGGATAACGTAAACGGCTTAATAAAATGAAAGGGAATATAAGTAATGCGCTAGTATGAAACAGGGCTGCCAATAGAATCCAGACCATATATTTCCTTATTTTCCCTTCTAACAGGTAAGGAAATGCGTAAAACAATAAGGCTATGGCAACATACTGACGTACAATGTTTGCTGATTCAAAATAGAATCCGGATAAGACGAACAGTGTTACGGAAATATAAAAATTAGAAGACATGCTTTTAATTCCCTTGTAGAAACAAATCATCAAGGCAACGGAAGTGAAAAAAAAGAATCCTCTTGCTTGAAATCCTAAATAGCGTAAGATGTAATTAATCAGATGCCAGACGGGTTCTGTCGCATTGGCTTGAACAGAATCAGGAACATTGTAAATAAGTTCATAGGTAGGGTAGTCTTTTCCTACATCATGTCGTAGACCTAGAATTAAGATTAATAAAAAGACAAAAACTTGTTTGGCTAAAGGTACTTGTAGCTTGGTACCACACCATGTCAATAGTATGCTGAACAATAAAAATAATGTAAGCCCAATCATTCTGTTTACGAGAAAATGCTTATCTTGTTGTGTTTTTTATCGTGGCAATGACAAATAAAATAATAGAAGCTATTTGCTTACATGAATGTAGCCAACACCACATAATTATTTTACTGTAAAAGGGAAAGGCCGGATGGCTGAATATTAGGTGATTGGTTTCAGGGAACATAGTGCGATATAATTTAAACTTTGTTGGAGGGGCATAATGCAACAAAACATATTTGGCATGTAATTTAAAGTATAATAATGCCTGTTGGTAGCAGCTATCTCCTTTTTCTTCAAAAAAAGCATTGATGATATTGACAACACTTACGACATTTTCTAAAGAAGACAAGCTCCATTTTTTTGTATATGCAGAAGTATTGGTTTGCGAATAATGGTAAAGTGATTCAGGAAGATAGGATATGCGTTGGGCATAATAAGCCAAGCGAGGGATAACCGAAACATCTTCCCACATATTGATTCCTTTTTTCCATGTAAAATCAAGTTGTTTATAAAGTTCGCTTCTTATTAATTTGTTCCACATACTGTTATGTAGCTTTCCACTTAACAGATTACATACGAAATCCTCTTTGTCTGTAGTTGTATATTGTGAATGATGGACTTGCTTTTTAGAATATTCGGCAACGTAATCGCATATAACAATATCTGCGTTTTGGCTTACAGCCTTTTGATACATCTTTTCATACATGTCTTTTTCCACCCAGTCATCACTGTCGCAGTGAATGATATATTCTCCGGTAGCAACTTTTATACCACTATTTCTTGCAAATGCTGACCCATGATTCTCATCAAAGGTCAATATATGGATGTGTTTTTGGCGTTGGGGATATTCAGCAATTGTGTTTTGTAATATCTCCATACTTTTGTCAGGAGTACAATCATTTATAAAAATATATTCAATATTGTTTAGCGTTTGTTCCATTAACGAGCGTACGCAACGTGTAATGTATTTTTCTACATTATATATCGGGACAATAACGCTAACAGAGGGAGTATCGGAGGGGTGACACATAAATGATTAAATGGATTTATTGCGTGATAGGTAAATCAGAGTTGTTTTAAAAACGATTTAATGATATCTATATTTTTGCTGTTTTCTGTCTCTTTGGAAGTTAGGTAAGTGTATATATAGCTTTGTCGTTTCTTTTCATCAAGTGGCGAATAGTCTATTTCTGAGAAGTTGTTTTTCATTTTGTCAATATTGTATACATTTTTGTCAAATAGCTGTGCTAGTGTTTGTGTCGCATATTTGTATCGTGGAATTTGGTTAGATGCGTCGGTCAGGATAAATACTATCGGTTTGTTTGCCAACGCAACATACGAAATCGAATTACTAGTTTGTATTACTACTAACGAAGCATTCGTTACCAGGTTATTTGTTTGATATTTTATTATTTCTCTTCCCCCAAATTCCTTGCCGGTATATTCCGATTTAGGGTGTGCGGCAATAATTATGGGCATTTTGTATTTTTTTTCCAAAAATGAGAAAAAGTTGTTTAGCGAGTCGTGATACTTTTTCGCACATGCAGTAATGTTATTACTGTTAAATTGATAAAAGTGTTTCAAATCAGGATGATATGGAAAATAAGTGTCGAGAAAAACAATGTATTCTCCTTTTATTACAGGAGGGTGTGGCAGAAATTTATATTGCTCATAATCCGGATGATTTATAGCATGAGTACGATTAACTATTGCTGATGAAGATAAAAAATAACACGGGAATTGGATATGATGGCGTTTGTTATATAACTTTTTTGCAATGAAGAATATTTTCCCTCGTATTATTTTAAAGAAACAGCTTGATAGGAATCTTTTCAGCTTTTGGGATAATGTTTCTTTGATGATAGTGTTTGCATACAAATCCATACGTATGGTAACGCATTTATATTTTGATAACAATGCAAATACTTTTCGGGTCTTCCAGTTATCTACACATTCAACGAAAAATATTGTATCGTCAATGTCTATATTGTTTAGCGATTCTTTTAAATTCTCTAATGTATACAATTTCTTTAGATAATTTTCTGTGATTTCATCGGTTACTTTCATTCCTGGAAAAACGAACTGTGAAACATCCCATACGGCTACGTTATATCCGGCAGATATTAATTCGTCAATGTAAAAAAGTTTTCGTCTGCGTGTGGAATATGGTTCGTGGTCAATCAAGACGATATTTTTTTTACTCATAATATTAAATCATAATAATGCGAATTGCTAACAAGAAAGACACTGAAACTATCTAATGATGGCTTTTGGACAGTGAAGTTTCATTACACTGTTTTACTGTCTTTTTAATTCCAGTTAGTAATAAGATTAACTAATAAGCGTTCAGAATTTCTTCGTAACTTTTATTTGCTAAAAGGATGTATTCAACAAATTCTCTGAAAACACCTTCTCCTCCTTTTTTCTGCAATGGAACGGTGGACAATTCTCTGATGTATACGGGTGCACTAGCGGGAACTCCGGCGAATCCGGCATTCTTTAAAAGGGTTATATCATTAATGTCATCTCCTATATATGCAATGTCAGATAAACCAATGTTTAACTGTTTGGCAAGGCTTTGAGCCGTTTCCAACTTGTTTTTTATTCCTTGAAACAGATAGTCTACTTTCAGTTTTTTTGCCCTGCGGCTAACGATTTCTGTATTTTCTCCCGTAATGATTCCTACCGGGATGTTGAATTTGTGGGCTAACAAGACTCCTGCACTGTCGTAGGTGTGGAATTTTTTCCATTCATTTCCTGTTTGGTCGTAATACATTCCGCCGTCAGTCCATACGCCGTCAATGTCGGTCAGTATCAGTTTGGGTTGTTTCATATCTTATTTCAGAAAATCAGGATAAATAATTTCATTGGCAGGTATATCTTTGGTGGCTGTTTTTCCTACGACATTGTTTAATTCACTCCATTTGTATCCGTCGCCGGGGCTAAGCATGTGTAAATCTTCTTGATTGATTACGCTTCCGGCTTTGATGAGACGCTTAGAGGCGATAGAACGCTCTAATTTCTCTTTGGCGGATGCTACGGCAGGGTCGATGTATAATTTTTCTTCGCCTAACCAACGCTCTGTGATACGGATGTCGCGTACCATTCTTAAAACACCGTCCGGGCCCAATGATCCGGCTTGGTCTGTTCCTTTCATCCGGCGGTCGATGGTGATGTGCTTTTCTATGATTTCTGCCCCCATTCCTACTGCTACGATAGGAGCGGCAATGCCGATGGTATGGTCTGAAAATCCTATCTTATATTGTCCGTAATGTTTTTTCAGATAAGTGATGGTTTTCAGGTTTAGATTATCGGGGTAGGTAGGGTATTGTGAAACACAGTGCAGGATGGAAATATTAGAGTGATAGCGTGTAATAACATCCAAGGCTTCATCCAGTTCTTTTGTTCCTGCCATGCCTGTTGATAGGATGATTGGAATTTTTGTCTCTGCCAATCGTTGAAGCAAAGGCAGGTTGGTCAGGTCTCGGCTGGCTACTTTTAAATAGTCGGGTGTAAACAGTTTGAGCAGAGACAGACATCCTACGGCACAAAGTGTTTCCACAAAATCTAGACCTAATGATTTGGCATATTTATATACTTCAAAATGTTCCTCGTCTGTCAGCTCAAGAAAAGCTCTGTGTTCTCCATATGTGCGTCCGAACGAGTTAGGCGTATCGTATATCCGGTTCATCTGCGAGGTGGTGAGTTCTTCCGACAAATCTCTTTTAGTCATTTTTACGGCATTCATCGGCTTTAAGTCCAAATTGAATACTTCTTCTTTTATGGGGCGCGCAATTAATTCAACGATTAATTTGGCAATATCCACAGAGCCGTTATGGTTCTGACCAATCTCTCCGATAATATATGTTTCTTTCATTATTTTGAGTTTTTAGAGATTTCTTGTTTCATTATTTGATAATACTGCGGATGATTATCCAAATAGTTTATAATATCGTCAATTGTAGGGTAATTGATAGTTCTTTTCAGTTCTTTATAAATGGTTTGGGCATTTTGAAAATCAGTCTCTGTATCAATCGTTAGGCGTATATTGTTATGTTTGATAAGTTCCTTTGATGTTTCTAATAATTTGATTTTGAATTTTTCAGGATGGGTATAAATGTAGTTGGTTACATGCTCATGATATAACGGCTCATTTGTAAAATTTGATACTTTATGTAGAGTGTCTAAGGTTACGTATTCTGTCCAAAAGCCATAATGGGTTTTTATAGAAGGAGTTCCATTGACATTAAAACTGACATAATCATATTCTGGATTCTCTTTTACATAAAGAATCAGTTCTTTGATAGATTTTAATTCAAGAAAAGGATTGTCGGAACAGACACGGATTAGTTGTTTTGCTTTGAATTGTTCAGCTGCTTTTATGAAACGTTCTAAGACATCTGATTCTGATCCTCTAAAAAGATCTATGTTCTTATCTTTTGCAAAAACTTCTAACTGGTTGTCTGTTGAAGATGTTGAAGTTGCTAAGATTATATTTGTATCAGGAACTGACCGTAATTTTTCTATTAATAAATCTAATATAGATTTTTCTTGAAAAAATGGTTTCAGAATTTTTCCGGGTAATCTGGTCGAACCTAAACGAGCTTGGATTAAGAATGTTATATTCATATCTTTAATTTAAGATTAGATGCTTTTATGATATTGGTGCTATTGGATATAGCTGAATTTATAATTGATTTTCTTTCGATAATTTTCGTTTGATGAATTTGCATATATAATTGCGCTCAACGGTGTTAATCCCAATGCTTCCAATAGTTAATGTAGACATTCCAATAGTTAATATGGTAGTGGTGACAATTCTTGTAAAATTAGGAGTAAGATTGTTGACGCATGAATAAACGAGTAGAAGAGTGATAAGGTAAACCGGAATTACTTTTACTAAAACCTTTTTACTGTATTGTTTTAAATTGAATTGTATTAGTCTTTGTGCATTCCATAAAATAGATAATGTAAATACAATAGATAATCCTACAGATATTATATAAGGTAGTAAGGCGTGCTTAGGGAATATTAAAAGAGCTATGTAAGATAACGGCAAATTGCATAGTAATATTGTGCTTGATGATATTTGATATTTTTTGATTCTGTTTGCGGCTTGATAAGCTGCTATGATTTGGTTGGATAAGGTTTCTATTAATATCGTGATAATCATCAAGCGGGATATCTCAACCGTTAAATCAGGTACTTCGTGTAGCCATAGAGTCAATAGAGTTTTAGTTTCTATTAATAGAGGTATACTTAAAAGCATTAGTAAATAGTAGGCGAACTTACTACTTACGAAAATAAGTTGCCACATCTTTTCTGTTTCGTGAGTCGCATACAGTTTGGTTATTTGTGGGCGTGTAGCTATATATATGTTGTTGATAAATTGGTTTAAAGCTCCATTAATCTGTTGGGCTATGGCATGTGCGGCGTTCAATAACGGGCCAAAAAACAGATTGATGATGATATTGATGCCTTGCATGCGGGATATCATTGCAATTGAGCCTACCATGTTCCAACCGGAATATCCGAGCAAATCTTTTTTTAATACAGGATCCAATTTTAGGCGTATCTGTTTGCTTTCGGAGAAAGATTTATAGCAATATATGATATAGGTTGTCAATATTAATAATTGAAGTATACAAATCATGATGGAATAGGCAATGAGGTAGTCTCCTGTCATAAATGGTAAGCACAAGGCAATGCCTAATTTGGTGATGCATTCAACAATACTCAGATAGGCAAAGAAATTCATGTGCTCGTGTGCTATAACCGTTGCTGTAAATGGAATAGTGAGGAGCGTGAACAGAAATGTGACAATGGCAAACTGGAATACCCAATTTGCTGCATATATTCTGTCGGGAGGTATTGTCATGTGGAAATTTAAAAAATAACCGCCCAAAGTTTCCAGTAAAAGAAAGATGATAGCACCAAGTATCAGGTAGATAAATATGATTGTATTAAATACGGATTGTAATCTTTCTTTGTTGCCTGTTCCTAATTCAAAAGCAATGAATCGTTGTGAACCAGAGGATAGAGAACCGCTGATAAAAGAAAAAATGGTGACTATTCCCGCTATAACATTGTATATACCATAATCTTCTGCACCTAATGTCTTTAAAATAATAGGTACAGTATATAGTTGTACGAACATGAGGATGAACATTCGTACATACAGCAGTAGTGTATTTTTCGCAATCCGTTTGTTGCTTGATATATTTGTCATAAAGTTTGTCTTTATGATGAACCGGATGTTGGTTACTTCCCGATACAATAATACTCAAACCCCAAATTCTTCATTTCTTGTGCGTCGTAGATGTTTCGCCCGTCGATGACCAGCGGACGGTTCATTGACTTCTTGATTACGCCCCAGCTTGGCAGGCGGAACTGTTTCCATTCCGTCAGGAGCAGGAGGGCGTCGGCATTGAGGGTGGCATCATACATGTCGGCAGCGTATTCCACGGCGTTGCCGATGCGGCGGTTGCACTCGTCCATCGCAACGGGGTCGTACACGCGCACCCGGCATCCGGCCTCAAGCAGCAGGCGTATGGTGACCAGGGAGGTGGCTTCGCGCATGTCGTCGGTCTCGGGCTTGAAGGCGAGTCCCCATACGGCCACGGTCTTGCCTTTCAGCGCGCCGCCGTAGTAGTGTTCCAGTTTTCGGAAGAGCACGGTCTTCTGCCGTTCGTTCACCTCTTCCACGGCCTTGAGCACGCGCATGGTGTAGCCCGCCTTTTCGGCCGTTCGGATAAGTGCCTTGACATCCTTGGGAAAGCAGCTTCCCCCGTATCCGCATCCGGGGTAGAGGAACTTGGTGCCTATGCGGGTGTCCGCCCCGATTCCCTTGCGCACCATGTTCACATCGGCCCCGACGAGTTCGCACAGGTTGGCGATGTCGTTCATGAAGCTGATTCGGGTGGCGAGCATGCTGTTGGCGGCATACTTAATCATTTCTGCACTGGGGATGTCGGTGAAGATGACTCGGAAGTTGTTGAGCAGGAACGGCCGGTAGAGGCGTGCCATCAGTTCTTTCGCCTTTTCCGACTCCACGCCCACCACCACGCGGTCGGGACTCATGAAGTCCTTGATGGCGGCTCCCTCTTTGAGGAACTCCGGATTGGAGGCCACATCGAAGGGGATGTCCGCGCCCCGCCTGTCAAGTTCCTCCTGGATGGCCGCCTTGACCTTGCGTGCAGTCCCTACGGGGACGGTCGACTTGGTGACCAGCACCAAGTATCTGTTCATGTTCCGCCCCACGGTGCGTGCCACTTCGAGCACGTAGGAGAGGTCTGCGCTCCCGTCTTCGTCGGGCGGAGTGCCTACGGCGCTGAAGACAATCTCCACCTTGTCGAGCACGGAAGCAAGGTCTGTCGTGAAATGAAGCCTTCCCTCCTTGCTGTTGCGGAGCACCATCTCGTCCAGTCCCGGTTCATAGATGGGTACTCTCCCTTCCAGCAGACTGTTTATCTTGTTCTGGTCGACATCGACACACGTTACGTTCACGCCCATTTCGGCGAAGCAGGTTCCTGACACCAGGCCTACATATCCGGTTCCTACGATTGCAATATTCATGTTTCGTTCATTAAGTTATTTTACCATCCGATAAAGGGTCATGGCCTGCATCAGCCGGAGGTTTTTGCGGCAGAGCCACGGGAAGTCCACACTGCGCAGCGGAATCTGATATTCCTCCAAAACGGTGTAGAACAGCGGATTCTCCAGCAGGCGGCTGTCGTGGGAAAGCAGCAGGAAAGCATCCTTCCGGAAGGTGTAAAAGGTGGCTTTCTTCAGCTCCTCCAGTTGCGGGCTTGTTTCGCTTTCGGCAAAGCGGACGGAGGGAGCGGCGAGACGGTTTTTTCTGAGATAGGCACAAAGCTTTTCCTCGTCGGCAGCTCCGTAAGTATAGAGTATGATTTCTTTTCCGGCAGCTTCTTCGGCGGCGGGGCCCTGTTCTTCGGGCATGACGGTTCCTATCTGCGGACTCAGGGCCGCGAACTGCTTGCGCAACTGTCCGGCGGTGAACCGCCGGGCCGCCTTCAGCGTGTAGAACATGTAGCGCACGATGTATTTTCCTCCCCGCAGATAAGAGTCGTAAAGCTCGTAGTAAAACGAACTTAGCTTGGCCTTCTGCCGCAACAGCAGTTCTGTCGGCACATTTTCAATGTCTTTCCGCTCAAATTCTACGAGGGTTGCGTCGATGTATGACATGCTGCAAATGAAATTGAAAGGTTCTGACACTTCATACCTGCTCGCACCATGTGTAGCTCACCTTGAGCAGGGTGGTGCTTTGCGGCATCTGGATGGCGATGTAGTGCTTGCCTCCGTAGCGCACGAAAAGGCCGGTGACGCCAAACAGCGGGCCGGGCTTGATGATGCGCACGGGCATACCTTTTTTCCCCTTCAGCTTTTCGGGTTCGATGAACCGTGTTCCCTGTATTTCCGGGTTGGTGGCGCGGATGAAGTTCTGCATCTCAGGTTCGGATACCGTGCAGTATCCGTTTCCTGCGCGCTCGCGTTTCAGGAAATAGATGGGGAAAGGCGACTCCTTGACAAGGTTCCGGCACCAGGCTTCATCGTACTTGCACCGGATGAACAGCAGATTGTGGACGGCGGGGACTAAAACGCGCCGGCATTTGTCCGGTTCCGCCTTCTCTTCCTTGAGTTCATAAGTCATGGGTATGTAATGTTCTATATTCTTTTGCTGAAGGAAGCCTGCTACGTGCATTTCTTTATTGTAGATGGTCTGTAGAGGCATCCATACGTTTCCATCGTCTTTAGGTTCTTTTTGTTCTGGCATCAAGATTGTTTGTTAGAGATGCAAACTGTTTTTTGTCTTGGACAAATGTTTTTTTTGATACTGTAATCGGGCTGTGAGATTTATGGGCATATTTCTTTTTCCCGCGAATGCTTGTATTATGCCGCGGAATCTGGTTGTTTTTTCGAAGATAAAGCCGTGTCTTTCCAAGACTTCCGTATAGGATACCTGTTCCCACAGCCGTATGGAAAGGCGTACTCCGCTGCAAAGTTAATAAAATAACTTATATGTCCGTAATACAAGAATAATTAAAAAAGATATTAACACTCGTTTACAGAGGGGGTGGGATGGGAATGCCGTGGCTTGCAGCTTGACTGTTCGGATGTATGGGTGGAAAAGCATGGCATGTTCTGCTGAAATTGTCGTTTAATTTGTTTATGCTTTTGCCGCTTTATGAAATATTCCATATTTTTGCGGGGATTAGCGTTGGTTGAAAATGAAAACAAAACGGTTTCGGACAGATATTCTGCTTGTGGTCTTTATCTTGTGTGGAGGACTGGGTCTCCCCGTGCAGGCTGAAACCTTGCTTTTCTCCGGTGCGGACAAAGATTCGGTGGAGGCATGGATGCCTGCCGATTCGGTCTTCGCCCGTTTTCTGGAGAGCCGCGACATCTCCATAACGGCGCATAACGAGATGGAGCTGCTTCCCAGCGGGCGGCTGAAGTTTGCCAGCCTGTTTGAGGAGATACGGAAAGCCAAGCGTCATATTCATCTGGAGTATTTTAATTTCCGGAGCGACTCGATTGCCAAGGAACTTTTCACGCTTCTGGCCGAGAAAGCGAAGGAAGGAGTGAAGATAAGGGCAATGTTTGACGACTTCGGGAATCTTTCGAACAACCGTCCTTTGCGGAAGGAGCATCTGAAAATGCTGAATGAAAGGGGAATCGAAATCATCAAGTTCGACCCGATACGTTTTCCGTACCTCAATCATGTGTTCAGCCGGGATCACCAGAAGATTGTGGTCATCGACGGAAAGGTGGGATATACGGGCGGAATGAACATTGCCGACTATTATATCAACGGACTGCCGGAAATCGGGGCGTGGCGGGATATGCATGTATGCATCAAAGGTCCGGCGGTGGAGCAGCTTCAAAGGGCATTCCTGCGTACCTGGAACCAGGAAGCGCATCAGGAGATTGGCGGAGAGGAATATTTCCCCTTCAGTGAAGATTCGCTGGAAAGGCTGCCGGAGCATTCGGGAAACCGTGTAGCCATCGTGCAGCGCATACCTCATGTGTCGCCGGACATCATGCGGAAGGCGTATATTGCCGCCTTGGATGCGGCCGAACGCAGGGTACAGATTATCAACCCTTACTTTACACCCACCCGGAGCATCCGGAAGGCCATCAAGCGGGCGGCCAAACGGGGGGTGAGGGTGGAAATCATGATTCCCGGCAAGTCGGACATTCCTTTTACTCCCGATGCCGGATTTTATTTCGCCAACAAACTGCGGAAGGCAGGGGCTCATATCTATGTGTTCAACGGGGGATTCCATCATTCTAAAGTGATGATTGTCGACGACCGCTTCTGTACGGTGGGCAGTACGAACCTGAACAGCCGCAGCTTGCGCTATGACTATGAAATCAATGCCTTTATATTCGACCTGCCTGTTACGGCCGAACTGGGGGACATATTCCGGGCCGACAAGCAGAACAGCACGGTCATGACGCGGGATGAATACCGGAAACGTTCGCCCTGGAAAAGGTTTGTGGGATGGTTTGCCCATCTGTTTACGCCGGTGCTGTAGGGAGGAGGATTTTTTGGCGGGATAAAGACGCTTTTCGTCCGCGGGCAAATCCGGATTCGGACTGCATGAAAAAAGTGCGGGACGGCTGCATCAGAAGTCTGTGCTGCCGTCCCGCTTCTATAAAGAGTGATGAATTACAGTCCGTGTATGATGTGAATCATCTGTTCGCCCAATCCGATGGTGTAGCCGTGCGATTCAAACACCACGCGGTTGAAGGTATCGCCGATGATGAATACCGGGAGCTGTCCTCCGTGACTGAGTTTCATGTTTTCGGCTATCATGCGGCGGATTTTTCCGTCGGTGTCGATGCCGAACTTCACGGTAGAGGGCAGGTTGGGGAAGTCTTTGGGATTGAATTTCGCATAGGCATCCCGGTCGGTAAACAGGAGCAGCAGGGTGCGTCCCCATTTCTCAAAGTCGGCTTTCTTCACTTCAATGTCTTTCAGCGCATGGTTTGTCGGCTCTTGGCCTACACCCAGCACGCCGATGATGTAGTATCCGCGGCCGGTGGTAGCCAATACACTGGTTTCTTCACCGTCGTCACCGGCGGGAGAATACAGGGCTTCAGAGTCGAAGTTGCCGATGACACGGATTTCTTCCGCATTGTCGCGCATCGTGAGGTCGACGGTTGTGGTCTTTTCCTCCTCGACTGTAAAGAAAGCCACGTTGCTCAGCACGCTTCCGTTGGCCATGCGGCTGCCCGTCGTAAGCATGTAGTATCCGGTTTCCATCTTGGTTCCCTGCTTGAGCAGCGATTCCCAGGTCGCGTCTTCCGGATAGTTCATCAGGCGGAACGTGCCGTCGTCGTATTTCGAAAGGGTGAAGTGCGTGTAATACTTCGGATTGCTCAGGCGCGGTATCGGCTTGTAGATGGCTTTCAGCGTACCTTCTGTGGGGCGATGTCCTGTCGCCGTCTCGAAATCCACCTTCACCGTCTCGCCGTCTTTAAAGTAATACACATTTCCGGTTACGGCATCCTTCTGGGCGGGTATGCCGAGACTGCGGGCTGCCGCTACGAAAAAGATTTCACGCGAGCCCGAATCGGTGACACGGCTCCGCCATACGCCCTCGGGAGAGGTGACGGTGAAGAGCGTGTTCAGGTCATCGCGGATGATGAGGCTGTCTTTGCACCAGTTGACCAGTGTCTGCGGGTCGTTGCGGAACTGTTGGGCCAGTGCTGCGGATATGTTCTTCTGCAGATAGGAACGGTACGGCGTGAGCATTTCACTGGCTACACGCGGAGAGAGCACGGTCTTGGCCCAAACGTTTGGCTCGGTGTTATACAGATGGTCTTCCAGGATGGCGCACGGTGTGTCGCGCAAATCCTTGTCGGAGATGTAGGAAAGCAGTTCCAGTGCACGTTTGCCCATCTCCTTGGCCGTTGCGTTTTTCAGAAACTGCATGATTTCGGCGTGGTTCCCTCTTGATTTCACGATGAATGCCGCAGTCTGCTCCACATCCAGTCCTTGCGAGCGGGCAAACTCTTCGGCCTGCTGCTGGGTGGGGAAGGTGCCGATATAGGCATTGCGGATGGAATCCTCTTCGTTCATGCGGCGGGTGTTTTCGGCGCGCTGTTCTTCCGTCACTTTCGGCAGGTTGGCCTTTTCAGCCGGCGGCACAATGTCGAACGGCAGTGCATAGATGTCTCCCTCCTGATGCTCCAGAACGACGGTCACCTGCTTGTCTTTTCCGAACGACGCCTTTTGGAAACCGAATTTTCCGTTGGCGGATGCATAGATGAGCATGTCTCCCATTCCGGCCGAAAGAGATGTATGGCCGTTTTCGTCGCTTGTCTTGCGCGATACGGTATAAAACTCGGCATAGTTGTACAGCTTGAACTCTACGTTTGCTCCGGCAACGGGCCGGTTTCCGTCGTCCTTTACGAGCACTTCAAGCGGTGCGCTCTGGCCGTAATTGTCGATAATGTTGATTTCCGTATAGTTGGCCGTCTGTTTCATAACCTCTTCCGGACCGTTGTAGGCACCGAAAACTTTGGTGTGCATCAGCATTCCGCGGCTTGCCGGAGCATTGAACCATCCCAGATTAAGCACCGGTTCCGGTTCGCAGGCTCCAAGGAAATACCATTTCCCGTCTACCCAGGCTTCTACCCAGGCGTGGTTGTCGTCCGTATGTGCCCACCGGGGCGTATATACCTGCCGTGCCGGGATACCCACCGAGCGGAGTGCGGCGACCAGGAAGGTAGACTCTTCGCCGCATCGGCCGTAAGCGGTCTTTACGGTGGCAAGCGGTGAGCTGGTACGGCTGTCGGACGGCGTATAGACTGCCTTTTCGTGACACCAGTGGTTCACTTCCAGCACAGCATCGTAGGTGCTGAGGCCTTTCACGCGTGGAAAAAGCTCTTTGGCAAACACTTCGCGCGAGTTGTCCAGGTTCTCGTTGTTTACCCGTACCGGTAAGACAAAGTGGCGGAATATCAGGTCGGGGATTGTCTGGCCCCAAATTGTGCTTTTCCGGGTGTCTAAGGCCAGGCGTACGTTTTCCAAATAAAAGTTTCCTGAGTAGTCGGCAATGTCGCCGGGGGTCATATAGGCATAAAGGAACATCATGGCTTCGCGTTCCGTCTGCGTCATGTCTTGGTTGAATACGGCAAACAGGTTGCCTTTGTTCAGGATTTCCTGCTTGGCTGCAAAGTCGGCTTCCACTTTGGCACGGTAGTCCGTTTCCTTTATGAAGTGTTCGGACGAGCAGGAAACAAAGGCAAGCGTGACAATCAGGCTTGCAAAGTGAATAAGGTGTTTCATCATAACGTATCGGGTTGTGTAATGACTGTGATTGATAAGGATATATCCATAGGGTTTAAGGTTGTTTCTTGCATGGATACGGCCAAGCCCGGTCGGCATGCCGGTCAGGCCTGGCCGTATGTATGGCAGATGCGTCAGATAGGCTTGTATTCCACGAAAGCCTCCATAGCCTCGTAGCAGGCCAGTCCCAGATGGTCATACAGGGATGCCGTTCCGCGGTTACGGTCTTCACTGCGCTGCCAGAAGAGTCGTTCGTCATTGCCTAAGAACGGAGCACTCTCCATCTGCGACTGATGCTTCAGAATGGAGTTTCGTTTGGCGCGCAGCTCTTCCGGGCTCAGGGGGACAGCCATTTCGATATTCTCGATTTCCCATTCCGCCCATGCTCCGCGGTACATCCAGATGCGGCAGTCGTTCAGCCATTCGGCTCCGGCGTTCTTTTCTTCATCGATGGCGGCAAATACGGCATCCGTACAAACGCGGTGCGTGCCGTGGGGGTCGGCCAGGTCTCCGGCCACATAAATCTGATGAGGCTTCACCTCACGCAGCAGATTCTGCACGATGGCTACATCCGCCTCGCTGATGGGATTTTTTTCTATCTTGCCCGTTTCGTAGAACGGCAGGTCAAGGAAGTGGCAGCGGCTGAGCGGAATCTTGTTGTACGTGCATGCCGTGCGTGCTTCGCCGCGGCGGATAAGTCCCTTGATGGTAAGGATGTCGCGCGTATCGATGTCGCCTTCCTTTTTGTTCAGGAAGAACTGCTTGATTTCAGCATACTTGCCGCTGATAGTCTTGTCTTGTCCGTCTTCGAACAGCTGGTTGAAGCCATTGATGAAGTGCATGAAACGTACCACTTCTTCATCGCCTACGGCAATATTGCCGGAGGTTTCGTAAGCGATGTGCACTTCGTGCCCTTGCTGCACAAGGCGGCGGATGGTTCCTCCCATTGAGATAACGTCGTCATCCGGGTGCGGAGAAAATACGATGACCCGTTTCGGGAACGGTTTGGCACGTTCGGGACGGTAGGTGTCGTCGGCATTCGGTTTCCCGCCCGGCCATCCGGTGATGGTATGTTGCAGGTCGTTGAACACCTTTATATTTACATTGTATGCCGAGCCATAGAGAGCCAGCAGTTCGCTCAGGCCGTTTTCGTTGTAGTCCTTATTGGTCAGTTTCAGTATCGGCTTGTTCAGCACGCTGCACAGCCAGGCGATGGCGCTTCGTATCAGCTTGTCGTTCCATTCACAGTTGGTGACGAGCCACGGACGCTGGATGCGGGTTAGGTGAGCGGCGGCAGCCAGGTCGATGCATACGGTAGCGTTGGTGTGCAGCTGCAGGTAAGAAGCAGGCAGGGTGTCTGAAACTTTGTCTTCCACCGCATTCTTGATGGTGTCGGCCTTGTCTTCTCCCCATGCCAGCACGTAAACCTTGCGTGAGCCGAGGATGGTATGGATTCCCATGGTAATGGAACAGGGAGGAAGGTTGTCCACTCCGATGTTTCGTGCCGATTCGGCACGCGAAGTGGCGCTGGTCAGTATCAGGCGTGTGGTGGAGCTTGCCTGTGAACCCGGTTCGTTCATGCCGATGTTTCCTTCACGGCCGATGCCCATTACGGCGATGTCGATGCCTCCATAGGTCTGGATTCGCTGCTCATACAGGCGGCAGTGGTCGATGATGGCGTCTTGCGGGATGCTTCCGTCCATGGTAAATACATTCTGACGGTCGATGTCCACGTGTGAAAGGAACAGTTTGGTGAGATGGGCAAAGCTGCTTCCTGCTCCTTCGGTGAGCGGATAGTATTCATAAAGGTTGAAGATGACCACATTCCTGAAGCTTACTCCGTCTTCCTTGTGGCGGCGGATTAGTTCGCTGAACAGAGGACGCAGTGATGCTCCCGTGCCGATGGCGATTGTGCAGAACTTTCCTTCGCGCTGCTTGTCTTTTATTCTCGAAATGATTTCATCGGCAATCTGTTGGGTACCTTCTTCCATCGTTTCGAAGATATTGGTCTGTATCTTTTCGAGGCGGGTCAATACGGAACGCTCAACCGCACTGTCTACTTTATAGTAGCGTGGAGACACACGGTTTAATGAAATTTGTGAACTGAGGTTCGTTCTCATAATTGTGTAAGGTTAAAGTAGTCGTATAGTCTTTTGAAAAAACAGTCTTCCGGCATCAGAGGTTGTTTTTCTCGATGTCTTTAAAATATTTGTAGGTGCTTACCTTCAGTTCGTCGGTGGCAGCCTCGTCGCAGACAATGATGCCGTGGCGGTGCATCTGCAAGGCGCTGATGGTCCACATTTGGGTAATTCCCCCTTCGATGGCATGCTGCAGTGCGCGTGCCTTGTTGTGTCCGTTGCAGATGATGAGCACTTCGCGTGCGGCCAGTACGGTAGCCACGCCTACGGTAAGCGCAGTCTTTGGAACCTTGTTTACATCATTGTCGAAGAAGCGTGAATTGGCGATGATGGTATCGGTGGTCAGCGTTTTGACACGGGTGCGCGAAGCCAGTGAAGAGCCCGGTTCGTTGAATGCGATATGTCCGTCCGGCCCGATTCCGCCTAAAAACAGGTCGATTCCTCCGAACTTTTCGATTTCTTTCTCGTAGTTTTCGCATTCGGCTTGCAGGTCGGCCGCATTTCCGTTCAGGATATGAATGTTTTCTTTACGGATATCAATGTGGTTGAAGAAGTTGTTGAACATGAATGAGTGATAGCTCTCCGGATGCGATTCGGGCAGTCCCACGTACTCGTCCATATTGAAGGTCACTACATTTTGAAATGATACGACTCCTTTTTTGTTCAGCTCGATGAGCGCCTTATACATGCCTAACGGTGAAGAGCCGGTGGGAAGTCCCAGCACAAAAGGTTTCTCCGCGGTCGGTTGGGCGGCGTTGATTTTGTCGGCAACATAGTTTGCGGCCCAGTTTGACAGGGCCTGATAGTCGGGTTCAATAATTACTCTCATTGTTCTATGAAGTTTAAGTTGGTTCTTGTTCTATCCATGCAAAGATATTAATGATTATGAATATAGACAAACAAAAGGTTTTTTTTCTGTTTGAAACCTTCCATTATTAAATAAAATAATTAATTTTGTACAGTTGCATAAAATTATGAATATGAAAAGAGCTTTATTGACAGATATTCAGAAAGGGACAAAAGCTGCCTTGATGAAGCAGCGCATCATTACGCTGCTGATTTATAAAGGCGAAACCACGATAACCGACCTGTCGAAGAATATGGGACTCAGCGTGCCTACCGTCACCAAGATTATCGAAGAGCTTTGTGCGGAAGGATATGTGGAGGACTGCGGAAAGTTGGAAACGGCAGGAGGGCGTCATCCAAGTCTTTACGGACTGAATGCCGAGTCGGGGTATTTCGTCGGAGTAGATCTGAAGCAGGATTCGGTGAGCTTTGCATGGATAAACTTTAAGGGAGATGTGCTTCGTCTGGATATGCGCGTTCCTTTTATGCTTGACAATACGATGGAAGCGGTCGACCGTCTGGCAGGAGAGATAAACCGGTTTGTCGATTCGCTGCCTGTAAAGCGGGACAAGATTCTGAATGTCTGCATGGGAATGAGCGGGCGGGTGAATCCGAAAAAAGGATGCAACTATACGCGGCTCAATTTCGGCGACAAGCATCCTGTAAGCTCTTTGCTTGCGAAGCGTATCGGTCTGAGCGTATGTGTGGACAATGACAGCCGTGCGATGGCATACGGAGAATTTATGAAGCGCAGCGAGCGCTGTTCGGACAATCTTATATTCATTAATGTGAACTGGGGACTGGGAATGGCCTTTATCGTCGACGGAAAACTGTATAACGGTATGTCGGGATTCTCAGGGGAGTTCGGACATAACTACGGATACGACAATCAGCAGATTTGCGAGTGCGGGAAGAAGGGCTGCATCGAAACAGAGGTTTCAGGCTCGGCGCTTTACCGCAAGTTCATCGAACGCCTGCGCCATGACGAGAGTTCCATTCTTACGCAAGAGAAATCGGTGGACGAGATAACGCTGGATGACATTCTTTCGGTGGTGGAGCGTGAGGATGTGCTTGCCATCGAGCTGGTGGAAGAAATCGGGGCCAAGCTGGGACGGCATGTCAGCGACCTGATTAATATATTCAATCCCGAGCAGGTCATTATCGGAGGCGAACTGTCGCGGGCGGGCAATTATTTGCTTCCTCCCGTCATCTCTGCCGTGCGCCGCTATACGCTGAATCTGATGTATCCCAGCGGGGGCATTGTGCTTTCAGAACTGAAGGACAAAGCCAATGCCGTAGGGTCTGCTCTGCTGGCTCGGAGCCGTCTGTTTGCTTCATGACCGGCGCGGACGGGGATGGCGGGCGCTTCAGCCCTTTCCCGACCGGATTTTGCCCGTAAGCCAACCGGTTTTTGCTCTTGTTGGAACCGGCCGCTTGTGCTGAAGGGAAGACGGGCAGACTTGGAGAGGCGGAGAAATGTTGTAATTTTGCGTCGGAAAGAATCGGAACAAATATGGTTGACAAGCTGACTCCAGAGCAGAGGCATCGGTGCATGTCGCGGATACGCGGGCGCAACACGAAGCCGGAACTTATTGTCCGGAAGTTTCTTTTTGCGCGCGGATTCCGTTATCGGATACATGTCAGGAGGTTGCCGGGCTGTCCGGATATTGTTCTCCGCAAGTATCGGACGGTTGTCTTCGTGAACGGCTGTTTTTGGCACGGGCATGAAGGATGCAAGTATTATGTCTTGCCGAAGTCGAACACGGCATTCTGGAGGAACAAGATAGAGCGAAACCGCCGGCGTGACCTTGACGAGCGCATCCGGCTGCGCGACATGGGATGGCATGTCATCCAGATTTGGGAATGCCAGCTCAAGCCAAAAGTGCGGCAGGAGACTCTGGAGGGGCTGGCTTATACCCTGAATAAAATGTTGTTGCTTAACTTCGGGGCCAGACCGTATGGGGAGTCTGGTGAAAGATTGCCGGATGCAGCCGAAGAGGAGACTCGATATGGAAAGAATGAAAGCTTGAAAAGGGATAAGTGAGAGGCAATAATATCAGAAGCATATACGGAAAAAAAGATTTTCATTCCCCGAAGACAAGTTTTTCCGTCCTCATAAAAGGTTTCTGAACCACCGTCGGAAATATGTCTTCGGGTCGTTTGCACAAATCCGCAGGATATAAATATTCTCTTGCTTTTTATGCATTATGATTTGGCATTGAAGAAAAAAAGTTGTTTATTGCATAAAAATGATTTTTGGTTATGAAGAGTCTGATTTTTCATCTTTTGTTGTGGGTTTGCCTGTTCATGAGTATTCCGCTCCGCATGAATGCACAGTCGGTGATGAAGCCGGAAAACGACTCCACGTTCATTACAGAGTTTAGGGATGGTGACGAATGGGCTGTGATAGCCAGGCATGGTTTTGTGGTAGGGCTGAACAATAAATACATTTATGACGATTACGGGAAATTTTATCAGCTTACTATCCGGATTCGGAACCTGACGGAAAATCCCTATACCTTTGATCCGGATACGGTAAGCGCTTTTCTTGTCAACAAGCGGAATGACACCATTGCCTTGAAAGTGTATTCAAGCGAGGGATTTCAGAAGAAAATAAGGCGTACGCAGGCATGGAACAGAGTGTTGGCGGGGATTTCAGCCGGGCTTGAGGCGGGCACATCGGGTTATGAAACTTCGTATGTCTCGCGTACAGGCGTTGGAGGATATTCTTATTTGCAGCCCATCTCGGGCTACAGTCATTCGGAGGCGGCGCAGGCCCATGCCTTGAGCGGTATCCAACTGTATCTTCTGGACAAGGAAATGGAAGCAGACCGTAGGACAAGGGAAGAAGGCTATCTGAAAAAGACGACCATCCATCCGGGAGAGAGCATATTAGGCTTTATAAATGTAAAAAGGAAAAAAGGCCTTGAAATGCGTGTGGTCATCCCCTTAAACGGCTGGGATTATGTATTCGACTGGGATGTTTCCAAGAAAAAGAAGTAAGAGAATCATCTGGAAATGAATTTTCATTTTATGAAAGATTTGTCAGAAGATAAGATACGGGGCGTTCTCTTCGGTCAGGCCATAGGCGATGCCTTGGGGCTGGGCACGGAGTTTATGACGAAAAGTGAAGTGCGGCGGCATTATCCCGACGGACTGAAGGATTATGCGCAGATTGTGCAGGACGGACATCGGGCGCGGTGGCGGGAAGGAGACTGGACGGACGACACGGACATGATGTTGTGCATAGCCGAAGCGATTGCAGAAGACGGGGAAGTGAATCCGCTCTCCGTTGCGCGCCGTTTCAAGCAATGGTTCCGGCATAATCCGATGGGCATCGGCCGGCATACACATACGGTGCTGAGCATCGGCGATTATGAGGAAAAGCCTTGCTTGGTTGCAGAAAAAATCTGGCAGATGTCCGGCAAGCGGAGCGCGGCAAACGGGGCCGTGATGCGGACGTCCGTTGTCGGCCTGTTAAGGCAGGATGTAGAGAAGCATGCGGCCGGTATCAGCCGCCTCACCCATGCCGACCCTCGGTGTGTAGGCTCGTCGGTAATCATTTCTTTGATGGTGCATTCGTTGGTTTATCAGGGGGAGACGATTCCGGTGGAGGAATTGATAAAGGTGGGCAACCGGTATGACAGTCGGATTGAGCCTTATCTGCAGATGACCCAGGAAGGTAGTCTGGGCGTTTTGCAGTTGGATGATGAACGGACGATGGGGTATACGCTCAAGACGATGGCGGCGGCCTTGTGGTGTGTATATCACAGCCGGAGTTTTGAAGAGGGACTGCTTGCCGTAATCAATGAGGGGGGAGATGCGGATACGAATGGAGCGGTGGCCGGCAGTCTGTTGGGAGCGAAGTTCGGTTATGCCCAAATCCCTGTCCGCTACATGGCGGGACTGGTTCGGCGGGCGGTTTTGGAGGATATGGCCGAGGCTTTGCTTGAGATGTTGCCGGAATTAAAATAAATTCGGGCAGAAAGGGAGGATGTTTGTCCGGATATCCGTATCTTTGTCTATGGATGAAGGCCGGAAAGAATCCTTTGAAAAATTATTTTATCCGATATGAAAACACAATATGACAAGGGGAAATACCCGCTTTATACGCCGGAAAACATCACCGAGCTTAGGGAGAACGAAATTTTTGTATTCGGCAGCAATCTGCGCGGAATGCACGGAAGCGGTGCGGCGCGGGTGGCAATGAACAGGTTTGGCGCAGTCTGGGGAAAGGGCGTGGGCTTGCAAGGGAAGAGTTATGCCATACCCACCATGCAGGGAGGCGTGGAGACCATCAAGCCTTATGTGGATGAATTCATGGCTTTCGCTGCGGCCCATCCGGAATTGCACTTTTATGTAACGCGCATCGGATGCGGCATTGCCGGTTTCAGCGACGGGGAAATTGCTCCGTTGTTTGCCGGAGCGTTGGCGATGGATAATGTCAGCCTGCCCGAAAGCTTTGTGAAGATATTGGATGGCTTGCAATAAAAAAGAGGGGAGAATGTCAATGGAAAAAGAGTTCAAGATGCCTTTGCGGGATGAAGTAAAGGATAAGACGGAAGGGATTATCAAAGTTATCGGTGTGGGCGGTGGAGGCGTGAATGCCGTCAATAACATATATCACTGAAACATGCTTCCGTTGCGGATAAGTTGAGGAAGAAATGGAGCCGGAGTTTTGAGAAACTGACAGATTGGATGTATAAAGATGAATAATCGTATTTTTTAGAGAGTAATAATAGATTATAAAGAATTTAGTGTGCAGTGCCACCGAACAGTTGTTTGTAAAACAAAGGTTCGGTGGCACTGCGCATTTTTGTTTGTAGTGATGCATCAACCTGCAATTATACGATATTGTGCAAGTCTTTTGGCATCTTTTGAAAAGTAAAATGTAACACAGAGAATAATATATGAAACATATGCGAAAGTATAATAAAAGTAGAACTTTTACTTTTGTAAATGATAACAAATAGTTTTAACCAAAATCCTAATTATGAAAACAAAAATTAATTTTTTCAAGTCTTTATGGCTATTGTTTTTGCTATGCCTGACTCCTTTGTGGGCATTTTCGCAAAACATCACAGTGAAAGGTGTCGTGAAAGACCGAAGCGGTGAAACCATCATTGGTGCCAGTGTTGTAGAGAAAGGCACTACTAATGGAACCATTACTGATTTTGACGGTAATTTTCAATTGTCGGTGCCTGCTGACGCTACATTAAGGGTTTCTTTCGTTGGATATCAGACGCAAGAAATACCGGTAGCTGGAACAACTTCCTTTAATATATTATTGAGAGAAGACACGGAAGTGTTGGACGAGGTTGTTGTCATCGGTTACGGTACGGCTCGCAAGTCTGATGTTACAGGTTCTATTGCTTCTGTCGGCGGCGAGAAGCTGCGGGAAGTTCCTGCCACCAATATCACATACGCTTTGCAAAACCGTGTGGCAGGTGTTGACATGTCGCAAACATCATCTCAGCCGGGAGCTACCATGCAGATTCGTATTCGTGGAACTCGTTCGCTGACAGCTTCAAACGATCCCTTGATTGTATTAGACGGCATTCCGTTTATGGGTAATATATCCGATATCAATCCGAACGACATCAAGAGCATGGACATCTTAAAGGACGCTTCATCTACCGCTATTTATGGTTCACGTGGAGCAAACGGTGTTATCTTGATAACCACAAATAAAGGGGTACAGGAAGCTCCGGCCAAATTCTCTTACAATGGTTATGCCGGACTGAAGACAGTCTTTTCGAAATATCCGATGATGGACGGTCCGAAATTTGCCGCCATGCGTGAGTATGCCGGAATATACAACAATACATTGGAAGAGTCGAACGATGTCAATACAGACTGGCAGGACTTGATGTATCGCAAAGGGTTTGTTACCAGTCATGACATCGGCGTGACGGGTGGTACCAAAGGAGGAAGCTATGGTTTCGGATTAGGTTATTATAAAGATCAGGGTGTGATTCCTACCCAGCAGTATACTCGTTATTCTTTGCGCGGAAGCTTCGAGCAGAGTATAGGAAAATATTTGAAGTTCGGATTGACAACCAATTCTAACTATAATGTGACAAAAGGTACTCAGGTGGGATTGTATGGTGTGTTGTCTATGTCGCCGCTGGCAAGCCCTTATAATGAAGACGGAAGCCTGAAGAAGACCGTTACCATGCCTAATGATGTGCAGTATGTATTGACGCGTGATGTGGTTGAAAATTTGGGGGACAGTTGGGCGAACGATCAGCTTGCGTTTGGTACCTATAACAATTTCTTTGCCGAACTGAAATGTCCGTGGGTGGAAGGACTGAAGTATCGCATGAATTTGGGATTGAACTACCGTTCTGCGAAAAACGGAGCCTTTACGGGAGAAGGTGTGAACAGTGGTACCCCTACTCCGTCTACGGCATCCTTGCAGCATGAGGAAACAACCAATTGGGCGGTTGAGAATCTGATTACTTATGACCGTACTTTCAATGACAAGCATCAGTTGAATGTTGTTGGAATGTTCTCGGCCGAAGAGACTACCTATACCAAGTCTCATGTTTCGGCACTGGATATTCCGGCAGAATATTTCCAGTATTATAATATCGGGCGAGCTGAAAGCACGATTACGGTTGATCCGAACAACTGGAATTATCAGAAGAGCGGCTTGATGTCGTATATGGCACGTGCGATGTATACTTATGATAACCGTTATATGTTCAGTGCCACCATTCGTTCGGATGCATCTTCACGGTTGGCAAAAGGTCATCAATGGCATACTTATCCTGCCGTATCTGCTGGATGGAATATTCGTCAGGAGTCTTTTATGGACAATGTGAAGTGGATGGATATGCTGAAAGTGCGTGTCGGTTACGGACAAACTTCCAATCAGGCTGTTGATCCCTATTCTACATTGGGTATGCTGAGCACGCGGCCTTATAATTTCGGTCCTACCGGATATGCAACGGGCTATTATGTTTCTGCATTGCCGAATGCTGACTTGGGATGGGAATATTCTTCTACATGGAACTTTGGTTTGGATTTCAGCTTGTTCAACGGCCGCCTGTCGGGAACTTTGGAATATTATCTTCAGAAGACAAACGATTTGTTGCTGAATGTCAATCTTCCCAGTACAACCGGTGTGGGAAGCTATATGGGAAATGTCGGAAAGACACAGAATAAAGGTGTGGAATTTACAATCAACGGAACGATTCTTGATAATCTGAACGGATGGACATGGGATGCAAGTGTAAACATTTCTGCAAACAGAAACAAGATTACCTCTTTAGCTTCCGGACAAGACCGGGATGAAGCGAACAACTGGTTTGTGGGCTATCCGATTGATGTAATTTATGATTATGAAAAGATTGGCTTGTGGCAGCAGGATGATCCATATCTGAATATTCTTGAGCCGGGAGGAAATGTCGGTATGATTAAGGTGAAATATACGGGGGATTATGATGAAAACGGGCAGCCGACCCGTGCTATCGGAGCGGAAGACCGCCAGATTCTCAGCATGGAGCCCAAGTTTCAGGGTGGTTTCAGCACGCGGGTTGCCTATAAGGGCTTTGATTTGAGCATTATCGGTGCCTTCAAATATGGCGGTATCCTGATTAGTTCACTGCATTCTTCCAATGGATATCTGAATATGTTGACGGGACGCCGCGGCCAGGTAGATGTTGATTACTGGACGGAAGACAATACAGATGCCAAATATCCGAAGCCGGGAGGATTGCAGAGCGGTGATAATCCGAAATACGGCTCTACTTTGGGATATTTTGACGCCTCTTACTGGAAGATTCGTACGATTACTTTGGGATATCAGTTTGAGAATCAAAGATGGCTTCGAAACTTGGGAGTGGATAATTTGCGTGCATACATTACCGTGCAGAACCCGTTCGTAATTTGTTCTCCTTATCATAAAGAGACCGGTCTTGACCCGGAAACGAACTCTTATGGTGATGAAAACGTGGCAGTAGGTTCTTTGAGACGCTTACTGACGGTGGGTACAAATTCTCCGGCAACCCGTAATTTCTTATTTGGCATTAATCTTACATTCTAAATTAATAAGTGATAACTATGAAATCTAATATATTCAGCAGAAAGACTAAAGCTATAGGAACGTTTGCTTTGACTTTGTTCTTTGCCACTTCTTGTTCCGATATTTTGGATGAACAGCCCCGTAGCTTTTATGACCCGAACTATTTCCAGACGGAAAGAGGTATTGAGGGAGGAATAACTTCGTTGTACGCCCATTTGCGCTATATATACGGACAGTATTATTATGCAGCTTGTGAGGGAGGTACGGATGAAATGACTTATGCAGCAGAAGGAGACGGAAACTTTAAAGATATAGACATGTCGGATGTCAGTAACCTGAATCCCTCAACCTGCCGTGCCGATGCTTTGTGGGGCGGTGTTTATTCAAATATCAATACCGCCAACGGCATTATAGAAAATGGGACAGCTGCCGGATTGGACGAAGCTTTGCTGGCCGAGGCCCGTTTCTTCCGTGCTTTTGATTATTTCCAGTTGGTTCAGACCTTTGGCGGCGTGCCTTTGGATTTGGGTTCCGGTGAATTGAAGTTTAATATTTCGGCTGTTCGCATCTCTACACGCAATACCGTGCCTGAAGTATATACGAAAGTTGTTTTTCCTGATTTGGTGGATGCCATAGAGAAACTGCCTGAAAATCCGAGGGTGACCGGAGGTGTGACGAAGAATGTGGCTCGCTTGTTCTTGTCAAAAGCTTATCTGACTTATGGATGGTGGCTGGAAAACCCCAAGAATATTCCGACTTATCCCGAATGCGACCGTACAGACCCCGACGGACATGATGCTCAATGGTATTTCCAACAGGCTTATGATATTGCTGTAACAGCCATTCAGAACCCGGGCCCGTATGGATTGATGGAGTATTATTATCAGGTTAATGCAGGCCAATACGACCGGAACAAGGAAATCATGCTGTATGCTGACCATACGGAGAGTGATGCCTATTATAATGGAGGCCCTACAACGGGAGCGGGAACGGGGGCTGCACCTGACTTCTTCTGCGGTTGGTTTCCGAACTGGAATTATACGATACTTGCATGTGCGAAAACATTGAATGGCAGTCAGTGGGATGAAAAGGTTAATCCTCTCCGTCGTGTGGCCGTACAGGGTTACGGACGCCCCTGGACTCGTTTCTGTCCGACCATCAATGCCATCCGCACGTTTGATAACAAAGAGAAAGACTCGCGTTACGATGGTACGTTCATGACCGTTTATCGGGGTAACTGGTCTACAGAACTGGCTGGTGAGGATTGTCCTGAATTTGTCTATGCAGCCAATAATATGCAGGTCCGTGAAGGAGAACCTGTCCTGACATTCCTGACAGAAGAACCAACTACTGCAATCTCTTATCCTGTTAAGGACGGGAAGCCGGATGCAGGAGATAACGCGATTGGTGTGGGAACTCTTCCCGGCCGTGCCGATTTTGTAGTAAGTCCTGACGGTATCAGCCGTCGTGTTTATCCGGGCTTCTGGAAATGGGGGCCTTACCGCACGGATAATGGTACGGGGGTAGGACAGCCGAATGCAGGAAATACCCGTCCGTATAACATTGCCAAGTTCTCCGAATTCTATTTCATTGCTGCCGAAGCAGCCGTCAAGGGAGCCAATGCGACATATATGAGTGCCCGCGATTTGATAAATGAAATCAGAGGACGTGCCGGAAAGTGGACTTTCAGTGTTGCCGATAATCAGGCGAAGACCGGCGATTACAGCGCGGATTTGAAGAGCCAGACACCTGCGACCATAACCATCGACTATATTTTGGACGAGCGTCTGCGCGAATATTTCGGAGAGGGATACCGTTGGCTTGACCTTGTCCGCACGCAGATGTGGAAAGAAAAGGCCGGACAGTATGAAATATGCGGGGCTGACTATGGAGATCACACCAAACAGACTATCACCCGTACGATTGAAGATTTCCATTATCTCCGCCCGATTCCGCAAGGCCAGCTAGATGCCATGACGATGACGGAAGCAGAAAAGGATGCTTATCAGAATCCGGGGTATTGATATGTCTTTTTGCGCTTTTATAAAATAAAGGATGTCTGTATCTAAACTCTGTGTAACGGGGAATCTGAACGGTTTTTGTTTGAAGGCTGCCGGATTCTCCGTTACTTTGCCTTTTGCATTAGGGGCAAAAGAATGTTTGATGCTTTAAAAATGTAGGAAATAGGTATCCTGAATATGGAGATGAAACATGAGTGAAGCTTTTTGTAACATGAAGATTCAAATTATTCCTATAAAACTCATTATCTTTATTCCGTTAAAATCTGACTGTATTATGAAACGCATTTCTTTATTCTTTTGCCTGGCTTGGATTGCTGCGGTTGTCGGTGTGGCCCAAGGTTTCCGTAATCCGGTACTTCCGGGGTTTCATGCCGATCCGAGTGTATGCCGCGTCGGCGATGACTTTTATTTGGTGAACAGTACATTCCAGTTTTTTCCCGGCGTACCGGTATATCACAGCAAGGATCTCATTCATTGGGAGCAAATCGGACATTGTCTGACGCGAAAATCGCAGCTTGATTTGACCGGTGCCGATTTTTTAAATGGAGTTTATGCCCCTACCATCCGTTATAATGAGGGGAGATTCTATATGGTTACTACGGTTTTTCCGGAGAGAAAACATTTTTATGTTTGGACGGATAATCCGGCGGGAGAATGGTCGGAACCCATTGAAATAAAATGGACACGGGGTAGTTGTGATCCTACTTTGTTTTTCGACGACGGTAAATGCTATTTTCTTTGGAAAAACGACTATATCCGGATTGCCGAGATTAATGTGGAAACCGGTGAGAAGATAGGAGAGGAGCATCTGCTTTGGAGCGGCTTGGGAGGACGCTATCCGGAAGGTCCCCATATTTATAAGAAGGACGGATATTATTATCTGTTGTTGGCCGAAGGAGGGACTGAGCATGGACATTATGTCACGATAGCCCGAAGTCGCGAGTTGACCGGGCCTTATACACCTTGTCCGGCGAATCCGATACTGACACACTTCTCTCAAAAGATGGAGAACAGTCCGATACAGGGATTGGGACATGCCGACCTGGTGGATGCCCCCGACGGCTCTTGGTGGATGGTTTGTCTGGGATACCGCACGCACGGATACTTGCAGCATGTGATGGGGCGGGAAACTTTTCTTGCTCCGGTGCGTTGGGACAAGAATGCCTGGCCGGTGGTGAATGGCGACGGCACTTTGCAGATAGACATGGACTGTAAGACGCTGCCGCAGGTTCCTGTGCCGGAAGAGCCTTTGCGCGATGATTTTGATGCGGACAGACTGCCTCTTTATTGGAGCTATCTTTGCAATCCTGAATACGACAATTACGATTTGAAATCCCGCAAAGGTTGGCTGCGCATGAAGGCCACGCTTACGACAATCGATGAAACCGGCAAGACATTGACATGGATTGGACGGCGGCAGACGGAAAAGACTTTTTATGCAACGACTCATGTCGATGCTTCCCAGCTGCAAGACGGAGCGGAAGCTGGCATTACGGCCTATGCGGCCCCTCTCAATCACTATGATGCCCGCATCGTGAGACGCGACGGAAAGTATTTTGTTCAGGCCGTTATCCGCATTGGCTTGATTTCACATGTGGAAAAGGAGGTGGCATTGCCCTCATCGAAGGTTTATCTGCGAGTGGAAGGCGATCCCCAGCTTTATCATCTGTCTTACAGCACGGATGGCAAAGACTTTGTTCGTCTTGCCAGTCAGGATTACCGTTATCTCAGTACCGAAACGCTCGGAGGATTTGTAGGCGTACATCTTGCACTTTTTGCTCAGGGAGGAACGGAAAGTCAGGCAGACTTTGACTTTTTTGATTATGAGACCGATTTATAGTTCTTTTTTAATTCTTATATTTATATGGTGACGGCAAACAAAATAAGGAATCTTGTCGCAACAGGCGTTGCGACCATGATGCTAACTGTTTCGATGGCTGTGCATGCCGATGACGGTTCCTGTCTTTGGCTCAGGCAGGCGGCATTGGGCAGTCCGCAGATAACGTTGGATGCAAAGGCTTCTCCTACGACAGACATTGCTGTAAAGGAGCTTGTTCAGGCTTGGCGGGGAGGAACTGTCACGCTTCAAACGGTTCGGAAGAAAGGGATGAAGGTAGATGCCTTTACTGTCACTATCCGCGGCGGGGTGACTACCGTTTCTTCTCCTTCGGATATAGGGCTGCTTTATGGGGCTTATCATCTGCTTCGGCTGCAGGGTATGGGAAGCATCGCCGAAGCCTTGGCCGGAAAGGAAGATTTCACGGTGACTGAGACTCCTTTTCATGATATTCGCGTGCTCGACCATTGGGACAATCTGGATGGGAATAGCGAGCGCGGCTATGCTGGCCGCAGTATTTTCTGGAATATGCAGGCCGATGGAACCAATGATGTGGGGAGAATCACCAATAACCCTCTTCATAATGCGATGTATATGCGTGCCAATGCATCGTTGGGCATAAACGGAGCGGTGCTTAATAATGTAAACGCTTCGCCTCAGATGCTGACTCTCGGAGTGCTTGACTGGGTGAGACAATATGCGGATGTGCTTCGGCCTTACGGTATCAAGGTTTATCTGGCAGTTAACTTTTCCAGTCCGGTCGTTTTGGACAAGCTGAAGACAGCCGACCCGCTTGATAAGGATGTGCAGCGGTGGTGGAAGCAAAAGGTGAAGGATATTTATAGACTGATACCGGATTTCGGCGGTTTTCTGGTCAAGGCCAACAGTGAAGGGCAGCCGGGGCCGATGGATTTTGGCCGGACACATGCCGATGGAGCAAATATGCTGGCGCGGGCTTTGCGCCCGTATGGCGGCATTGTGATGTGGAGGGCTTTTGTTTATAGCCCTACCGATCCGGATCGGGCTAAGCAGGCGCGCCTGGAATTTGAGCATCTCGACGGAAAATTCCTTGACAATGTAATCATACAGATAAAGAACGGGCCTATCGACTTTCAGCCGCGCGAGCCGTTTAACCCGCTTTTCGGTGCGTTGCACGAGACTTCCTGCATGGCGGAGTTTCAGATAACTCAGGAATATCTGGGGCAATCGAATCATTTAGCTTATCTTGGCACGATGTGGCAGGAGTTTTTTGAGGAAGTAGACCGTTATGCCGGTTATACGCCTTATCAGCAACAGTCTCGCTACAATGCCATATCGGGAGTTGCTAATATCGGAACGGATGCCAGCTGGTGCGGACATCCGTTGGCACAGGCAAATTGGTATGCTTATGGGCGCATGGCATGGAATCCTCATCTGGATGCGGAATCGATAGCAAAGGAGTGGGTTGCACAGACATTCCTTTCGTCTGAAGGGTCGGATGTGCTTTCGACGGTTGTTGACATGCTGATGCGCAGCCGGGAGGCGGTGGTCGACTATGAAATGCCTGTCGGCCTTCATCATCAGTTCGGTGATTCGCACTATGCGCCGGGGCCGTGGCAGGATATGCCCGGAGTCCGCCGTGACTGGCTGCCGGTCTTTTATAATCAAGCCGATGCTTCGGGTATCGGTTTCGACCGCACAGCCGCTACGGGAAGCGGCAATACCGCGCAATATCCGGACGAATTTTACCGTTTGATAGAGGATGTAAATACATGCCCGGACAAATATCTGCTTTGGTTTCATCATGTGCCGTGGAATCACCGTTGCCAGAGCGGGCGTACCCTGTGGGAAGAACTTTGCTTCAGATACCAGCACGGAGTGGATGAGGCGCGCGACATGCAGCGTCAGTGGAATAGTCTGCAAGGACAGATTGACCCGGATATATTCAAGGATGTGCAGGTGCGACTGATGACTCAAGCGCGTGATGCGGAATGGTGGAAAGACGGTTGTCTGCTTTATTTCCAGACTTTCAGTCGTATGCCGCTGCCCGATTATGTCGACCCTCCCGTGCATACGCTCGAAGAATGTCAGAAGGCAAGACTGAATGTAGGTCTGTATCGCAGTCCTACGCGGGAGGAATTGAACCGTCAGCGCTGATTCTTGACTGATGAAACGGTAGTTTTTATATTTGCAGACGGTCGTTTGGTCAATGAGAAACGGCGGGATGTCCGAATGAAAAAGTTTTGCCTCATAGCGAATGTTTCACCATCCGCTATGAGACAAAACTTTTGAAGTGCCGGAAACAGGCGTACACCTTTGTTTATCGGATTACCGCTACGAATCCGCCGCGCGGCCGGCAGGAGATTTCCACGGTTTCCTGGGTCTGCGTCAGAGTCTGCCTTTCAATCTCGAAGGAAGAGTCTGTCTTGCCGTCTTTAAACCAGATTGTCGGATGGCTGGTATGGCCGGACAACTGGAGTCGGTCGGTTGAAAAGCGGATTGTCCGTTCTTCGTCCGTCCCGTTTATTCCGGCAATATACCATACTTCCCCTTTTCTCCGTGCGAGAACCACTTCTGTCCCCGGATATCCGGCGAGCAGACGGGTGTCGTCCCATGCCGTAGGCAGCGTTGACAAGAGTTCCTGCACTTCTTGAGGCAGCGAACGGTATACGGACGGGCGGTCGGGCATGTGTTGGATGGCGGATTCGAACAATACGGGCAGGGCAAGTTCGTGTGCATAGGTGGTGATATGGGGATGTTGTGAGTTGGAAAATGTTCCCGGAGTATAGTCCATTGGCCCTATCACGTTGCGGGTGAAGGGGAGAGTCGCGTTATGGGCGGCGGCCCGTTTGGTCAATGCCGGCGTATTGTTATACCATTCTGCCCCGTATACCCCTTCCACCGACATCAGGTTGGGATATGTCCGTTGCCATCCCCGCGGCACTGTCGCGCCGTGGAAGTTTATCATCAGCCGGTAGCGGGCGGCATCTTCCAGCAGGTCAAGGTAATAGTTGACGGTCGAAGCCTTGTCGTTCGGAAAGAAATCAATCTTCAGCCCCGCGACCTGCATCTTCTTCAGCCAGGCATATTCTTTTTCCCGCTTTTCCTTTGTGTTCAGAAGGTATTGCGGCTGCGGAGCATGCTCGCCCACCCAGTTGGTGCTGGAATTATACCACATAAATGGCTTGATGCCCTTGCTTGCGGCATACTTTAAGGCATCTTGGATGTTTCCTCCGTTGTCCATCATATTCCATTCCCAGTCAATCAGGGTATAGGGCCAGTGCATTTCGTCTGCCAGGTCGATGTATTCTTTTACAAGCTGGAAGTCTCTTGTCCCGTGGTTGTAGGCCCAATATATCCACGATGCTGTTCCCGGCTGTATCCAGCTTGTGTCTTTTATCCGCGAGGGGGTGGCAACATCTGTTACTAACGTGGATTCCGTCACGTTTGCCAAGGAGCCGACAATCATAACTCTCCATGGAGAAATCCATTTGCCGGTGAAGGAAAGGCATTCGTCTGCCAGGCTTACCTTGTATTGGTTGCGGTCTTCCTCATTGTTCAAGAAGGAGCAGCAGTGGTTTCGCTGAATGTCCGATTCGGTCAGGAGGGCATAAACAGAGTCGGAAGCCTGTATGAGTGCGGGATATCCCCATAGGCATGCTTTCGAATCGTCGGGAGAATATCCGTCGGTTGATGGCGGGAAGAAACGTTCGTAACTGTCGGGCGAATAGATTTGCATCCATCGTTTGGTTCCTTCGTTAAGGACATACGTGGTCTGTTCGCCGGTGATGCTGTCTTTTTCCTTGTCCGAGGCAAGCTCATAGCGGAAGGCAATTCCGTCATTGAATACTCGGAAGGTTACGTTCATCTTTTTCCCGTCCCGGTTTTCGAGACAGACTGTCTGTTCGGTTCCTTCGTTGAAGCAATGGCTCCGTTTGCCGGTGATCATCTGATAGTTTTCTGTAATGGTTTTTGCTGAACCGTCAGAAACCAATGAAAGGTCTTGCCCGAATGAAGATTGCTCGGTAGACATGCCGAGCCTGACATAGGGCAGTACGCAGGTCTTGTCGTATGCGACGCTGAATCCGGACGACTGTCTGTCTGCACCTTCTCCGCTGTCGGTTACTTTGATGCAGAGTTTGCCGTCGGGCGATGTTATGGTCACATCATGGGCGTGTGCGGCCGTACTGATCAGGCAGAAAAGCGTGATGCCGGCTGTATTTCTGAGTGAAAGCATAATGTCAATAAATGAAATAAAGAGCATAATCTGCATTCCAGGATGGTTTGAAAAGATTACGCTCTTTATGAGGTTTAAAACAATAATTCAAGAATCATCTTTATCCGTCGTGCAGAGGCCGGTTATTGTGCGGCCGCATCGTTTGCGGTCGTGGCATAAAGTCCAATCATGGCTCCGGTAAATCCTCCGGCTACATTCGTAGAGAGAATATCACCGGATACCGGTTCGCTTATTGTCTGAAAGCTCTTTCCGTTTGTTGAGTAGCTGAAAGTATATTTGTCTCCTTCCGCTTTCACTTGCAATGCTATCGGATTGGTTTCTTTTACAGTCACGCTTGCCAGAGTCGTTGATTTTCCTTTGTCAGTACGCTGCAATACCAGGCAGTTGTCCTCTCCCTTTTTGGTTATGCCGAATACATAGTTGAAATTTTCACTTTGATAACAAACCATACCTGCCAAATCTTTTTCGCTTCGCGGTGCATAATGCATGGTTGTTGTGGCGGTGAAATGCAGATGTTGCTGTCGGCAGAACAGGGTAGAAGTGGGCCGCGGAGCCTTGATGTTTGTATCAAACGGCATGATGGTCAGGCCGTCGGCAGAAGTTGTAATGAACTTCTCTCTCGCTCCTCTTATTCCCACCCAGCGATAGTCCAATCGAGTTGCCGAGAAGTTGTCGGTGAAAGAGAAGTTTCCATTCGGCAAAAAGCCGTTCTGGCCGGTTTGGTTCTTCACGCCTTCAGGGGTGTCAAGCTTTGCTTTCAAGGGCTCCATGCCTCCTTCGAATACGGGGAACGTACCGCTCCAGTCGACGGGAAGGATGAATGTTTCGCGTCCCGTGTTTACACGATTCTGTTCATTGGGGCGGATGGCAAGGAATACACCGTAATATTTGCCGTCCGGACCTTCCACCAAATCGGCATGGCCGGCCCAGTCCACCTTGTCGGAACGGTCGGCTGACAGGTGTCTCTGTGAGAGAATCGGGTTTTCAGGAGCGGGAGTATAAGGCCCTGTCGGATTGTTGCTGATGAAGATGACTTCGCTGTGGTTGTCTCCCGTTCCGCCTTCCGCGCACATCAGGTAATACTTGCCGTCCTTCTTGTAGATATGAGGCGCTTCAATCCATATTGGCTTTTGTGAAAGGTCAACTCCTCCATTGACGATGACTTTGTCTGTTCCGGGGATAATCTGGTCTTTCTCCACATCATATTCCCATACCTTGATGACTCTGTGGCCTTCGTAAAGCGCCTTTTGAGGGGCATCGTTGTGGACGATGTATGCTTTCCCGTTGTCGTCGAAAAAGATGGACGGGTCAATTCCCTCGAAATTCAGCTTGATAGGGTCTCCCCATCCCTGCATCGGGTCTTTGGTCTTTACGATGATGTTCCCGAATCCGCCGGCAAACTGGGTGGTAATCATATAAAAGGTATCGTTGTTGGCGTTGTAGCGGATGGTTGGTGCGTATACTCCGGCACTGATGCCCGTATCTTCCACCTTCAATTGTGAGGGCCGTTCCAGCACATGGCCTATTTGTTTCCAGTTTACCAAGTCGTTGGAATGGAAGATTGGCACTCCCGGATTGATGGCGAATGAAGAGCATACCAGATAATAGTCGTTTCCTTTCTTGCAGATGCTTGGGTCGGGGTAACATCCTTGCAGGATGGGAGTGTAGAACTCGTTTTCTGAAATCGGATTCTTATCGTAGACGGGGTCTTGCCCGACATAGGTAAAACTGCTGAAAACCGGAGTGCCGGGCGTGATTGCCGTTTTGTTGTCGGCACAAGATGCGGCAAATAAGCCCATAGCGCCCAAGGCGATTAAACTTAGATAATTTTTCATGGCTTTTCTTTATTTATGAAACATTTTTAATGGTATTGAATTGGTGCAAAGATAAGGGATAATACGGAAATCGGATAAGGCTCTTGTTTCAGTTTTTGTAATCTATGTTACATACGGGCTGCGGGGAGGCTGCGGGAGACACCTGTAAAGTGGAGCTTTTCCTATGCTGATTTTGATGTATGCATGAGAGGATATATTACATTTGAAGGTGGAAAATGTATGATTGCGAAACGTAATAGGCAGGATTTGTAACGTAGGTATAAATATCTGTATCGAATAAGTTTGCCGTTTTGCGCGTACATCGTTACTTTTGCTTGAACAATAAAAAACGGCATCCTATGAAAAAACATTTTTTCTTATTGGCCATTCTTTTTATGGCTATGGTCCAAACGGCTTATTCCCGTAGTAAAATTTTGACCGATACGGTATTTAGTAAAGTATTGAATGATGATAGGGCATATACGGTATATCTGCCGCCTTCTTTCGATCAGGATGCCGGGCGGACATATCCGGTGCTTTACCTGCTGCATGGCATGTCGCAAACCAATCTGGACTGGGCAGGGCGCGGGCATTTGCAGGAGGTGGCCGACCGTTTGATTGCGAGCGGAGAGGCCGAAGAAATGGTCATCATTATGCCCAATGCAGGGGGAGATATCTATAAGAATATTTGGAACGGATATTTTGATATGCCGGGGTGGAAGTATGAAACTTTCTTTTATGAAGAATTCCTGCCTCATGTGGAGAAGATGTATAGGGTGAAAGGTGACAAACGACACCGGGCAGTCGCCGGTTTGTCTATGGGAGGCGGAGGCGCGACTGCCTATGGACTGTGGCATAGTGACAAGTTCTCGGCGGTTTATGCCATGAGCGCGCTGATGTCTATTCCTAAGCAAGGCGCGGCGAGATTTGAGAATCCGGACGACAAGCTGGCTATCTTGACACGTTCGGTAATAGAGCACAGTTGCATTGACTTTGTCTTGCAGGCCGACGAACAGACCAAAGCCGGGCTGCGGACGGTTGCCTGGTTTGTTGACTGCGGGGACGATGATTTTTTGCTCGACCGCAACATCGAGTTTTTTCAGGCCATGCGCAATGCGGGGATACCGTGCCAGTTCCGTGTGCGCGACGGCGGACACGACTGGGAATATTGGCATTCTGCTTTATATAAATGTCTGTCTTTCGTTTCAAACGCTTTTAACCGGTGATTATGAAGAAGGGTTTGCTGGCGCTGATGCTGTTGGTAGCGACGGGATGTGGCTACGCGCAAGATTTAAAATTATGGTATAGTAAGCCTGCGGCCAGTTGGTCGGAAGCGCTTCCCGTAGGCAATTCTCACATGGGGGCTATGGTTTTTGGTGGTACGGCCCGTGAAGAATTACAGTTGAACGAGGAAACATTTTGGGCGGGTTCGCCCCATAACAACAATAACCCCAATGCTCTTCCGGTGTTGGATAAGGTGCGTCGGCTGATATTCGAAGGGAAAAACAAGGAGGCTCAGGGATTGCTTGACAAAAACTTCTTTACTCCTCATCATGGGATGCGCTTCCTGCCGCTGGGGAGTCTGTTCATAGATTTTGCCGGACACGGACAAGCTACGGATTTTTATAGGGACTTGAATCTGGAAAATGCTACGGCAACGACCCGTTATACAGTGGACGGTGTCACTTATGTACGCACGGTGTTCGCCTCGTTTGCCGATCATGTGGTCATCATGCATATAGAGGCAGACAAGGCGGATGCCTTGAACTTCTCGGTATCATACGGCTGTCCTTTGCCTTCGACCGTTAAGGTAAAAGGTAAGGATTTGGTCTTAAACTGCAAAGGAGTGGAGCAAGAGCAGGTTCCGGCTGCTTTGCATGCCGAATGCCGCACGCAGATAAAGACAGACGGCAAGTTGAAAAAGGAAAAGGAACGCCTGGTTGTGGAAGAAGCTACCCAAGCTACCATTTATATTTCTGCAGCAACGAACTTTGTCAATTATCAGGATGTGAGTGGCAATGCCTCAAAACGCGCTTCAGGCTATCTGAAGGAGGCTGTAAAAGTGCCTTATGAAGACGCATTGGCAAGGCATACGGAATTATATCGGGAGCAGTTCGGCCGTGTGCGCTTATGTCTGCCTGCAACGGAGGCATCAAAGGAAGAGACTGTATTGCGCATTCAGAATTTCAATCAGGGAAAAGATCCGTCAATGGCGGCCTTGCTCTTCCAGTATGGGCGTTATCTGTTGATTTCTTCTTCGCAGCCGGGAGGGCAGCCCGCCAACTTGCAGGGACTTTGGAATAAGGAACTCAATGCTCCTTGGGACAGTAAGTATACTATTAATATTAATGCGGAGATGAACTATTGGCCTGCTGAGGTGACGAACCTTTCGGAAACTCACGAGCCTCTTTTTGCAATGGCAAAAGACTTGTCGGTAACCGGGCAGGAAACGGCTAAAATGCTTTATGGAGCTAAAGGATGGGTTGCCCATCATAATACAGATTTATGGCGTGTGACGGGCCCGATTGATTTTGCTGATGCTGGACTCTGGCCGAACGGGGGCGCATGGATTGCCCAACACTTGTGGCAGCATTATCTGTTTACGGGAGACAAGGCTTTTCTGCAGCAGTATTATCCGGTGTTGAAGGGGACGGCAGACTTTTTCCTTTCTACTTTGACCGAACATCCCCGCTATGGATGGATGGTGACCGTACCGTCTGTTTCTCCCGAGCATGGGCCGGATGGAGTGGGAACTTCCATAACCGCTGGCTGCACGATGGATAATCAGATAGCATTCGATGCATTGAACAATACCTTGCAGGCAGCACGGATTTTGGGCGAGGATGTTTCTTATCAGGATTCGTTGAAAAGAATGCTAAGCAAGCTTCCTCCGATGCAGATTGGACGGTATAATCAGTTGCAGGAATGGTTGGAGGATTTGGATAATCCGAGAGACGAGCACCGGCATATCTCTCATTTATATGGTTTGTATCCGAGCAACCAGATTTCTCCCTTGCTCAATCCGGAATTATTCCAGGCAGCAAAAAATACGCTGATACAGCGCGGGGATATGGCTACAGGGTGGAGTATCGGTTGGAAGATTAATTTCTGGGCGCGTATGTTGGACGGAAACCATGCTTTTCGAATCGTCCAGAATATGATTCGCTTACTTCCTAATGACCGTATGATGCGGGAATATCCTGACGGGCGCACCTATCCCAATCTGTTTGATGCCCATCCGCCTTTCCAGATTGACGGGAACTTTGGCTATACGGCAGGTGTTGCCGAAATGTTGCTGCAAAGCCACGACGGGGCTGTTCATTTACTCCCGGCTTTGCCCGATGTGTGGCGCGAGGGAAGTGTGGATGGTCTGGTGGCTCGCGGCGGGTTTGTCGTGGATATGAAATGGGATGGCGCACAGTTGCGCGAAGCAAAGATTCATTCACGCATAGGAGGAGTGTTGAGACTCCGTTCTTATGTCCCGTTGAAGGGAGAAGGCTTGAAGAAGGCGGTGGGAGAATGTCCGAATCCTCTGTACGCTCCGGCCGTCATCAAGAAACCTTTGGTATCAAAAGAACTTGCTTGTCCGCAAGAGCCTATATTATATCGCATTTATGAATATGATATAGAGACGGAGGCAGGGAAAGATTATTATGTAACTCGAAATTAATATGATTATGAAAGCACGTTGCTTCTTTTTGATTCTGATGACTTTCTGTTTCCTGTCGGTAACATTGTCCGTGCGGGCGCAGTCAAGTGATAATGGGGACGGGACTTTTACGAACCCGATGCTGTGGAGCGATGTCCCCGACCCTGATGTAATCCGGGTGGGAGACGATTTCTATTTGGTCAGCACCACCATGCACCTGATGCCGGGTGCGCCCATTATGCATTCAAAAGACTTGGTAAATTGGGAGATTGTTAGTTATTTGTTCGATAGATTGACGGATACGCCCAATTATGACTTGAACGGATGTACGGCTTATGGGCGTGGGCAGTGGGCTACCTCCATTCGTTATCACGATGGGAAGTTTTATGCCTACTTTTCTCCCAATGACAAACCTTTCCGGGGATATGTCTATACGACGGATGACCCTAAAGGAAAATGGGAGCTTGTAGCCCGTACACCTCATTTTCACGATGCCTCTTTGTTTTTTGACGATGACGGGCGCGTGTATGTATTCTATGGAACCGGACAGTTGCGCGAATTGAAATCGGATTTGACCGATGTGCAGCCGGGAGGAGTTGATATGAAAATATTTGAAAGGGATGAGTCGGAAACAGGTTTGTTGGAAGGCAGCCGTGTCATTAAGCATAATGGAAAATATTATTTGCTTATGATATCATGGCCGGCGGGTGGTAAGCGTCGGCAGGTTTGCTATAGGGCAGACAAGATAACAGGTCCTTATGAAAAAAAAGTTATATTGGAATCCGCTTTTGCGGGATTCCCGTATGTAGGACAGGGGTGTATAGTGGATGATGCAAAAGGAAACTGGTATGGAGTGATTTTTCAGGATCGGGGAGGAGTCGGTCGTGTATTGACATTGATGCCTTGCCGGTGGAAAGATGGATGGCCGATACTGGGAGACGAGAACGGGAACGTACCCGAAGTGATGGAAAAGCCCGTTCAGGGAGGCAGGGAGATGCCATTGGTAGTAAGCGATGATTTTGGTGAAAAGGAGATGAAGATTAATTGGCAGTGGAATCATAACCCGGTCAACGAAGCTTGGTCACTGAGCGAACGCCCGGGATATCTGCGCTTAAAGACCAGCCGGGTTGTGGAAAATCTTTTCTGGGCTCCTAACACTCTGACTCAACGGATGGAGGGGCCGGAGTGTTCGGCCGTGGTCTCACTGGATGTTTCACACATGAAGGATGGTGATGTGGCAGGGTTTAGTGCCTTTAATGGAGATGCCGGCCTGCTGTCTGTCATAGCTGAAAACGGGAGGAAATACCTTACGATGTCAACGAATGTAGTGAGCTTGCGCGATTCTGACAAGGCCGTGACAGGAGTTAAGACAGAAGAAAAGGAACGGATTGAACTGACGAAAGATGTCGTTTACCTGAGGATTGACGGCGATTTTCGTGTGAATCGGGATATTGCCACCTTTTATTACAGTCTGGATAATAAGGATTGGAAGAAGATGGGAACAGACTTTAAGATGATATTCGACTACCGCCGCCTGTTTATGGGAACCAAATATGCGATTTTCAACTATGCCACAAAAAATCTTGGCGGATATGTAGATGTGGATTTCTTCGATTATAAGCGGATTAAATAAAGACAAAATGAAAAGCAGAACTTTGATTTTAGGGATTTTGGGGATGAGTTTTTTATGGGGAAAGGATTTGTATGCACAGGATAAGCTGTATCCGAATACTTTTCCTTTAAATGAAGTGACGCTTTTGGACGGGCCTTTCAAGCATGCACAGGACTTGAATGTCGGTGTGCTGCTGCAATATGATACAGACCGCTTGTTGGCTCCCTTTTTGAAGGAGGCCGGACTGCCGATGAAGGCGGATGTCTTTCCGAATTGGGAGGGACTGGACGGACATGTAGGCGGACATTATCTGTCTGCTTTGGCCATCCATTACGCTTCTACAGGAAATGAAGAGTGCGGGCGTCGTCTGGAGTATATGTTGTCTGAATTAAAGAAATGTCAGGACAAGACCGGCGGATATATTGGAGGTATTCCGAACGGGATGGCCTTGTGGAACGAAATAAAAAAAGGGAATGTAGGGGCGATATGGAAGTATTGGGCTCCGTGGTATAATGTGCATAAAATGTTTGCCGGACTGCGAGATGCCTGGTTGTATGCAGGGAACGAAGACGCCCGGCAGATGTTTCTGAAGTTATGCGACTGGGGACTGACCGTTATCACGCCGCTGAGCGACGAGCAGATGGAGCAGATGTTGGAAAATGAATTCGGTGGAATGGATGAAGTGTATGCAGATGCCTATCAGATGACACAGGACAAGAAATATCTGGATGCGGCCAAGCGCTTTTCCCACCACTGGCTGCTTGACAGTATGGCGGCAGGAATCGACAATCTGGACAACAAGCATGCCAATACGCAAGTGCCCAAAGCCATCGGCTATCAGAGGATAGCGGAGCTTGACCATAACCGGACATATGAAGATGCGGCCTCTTTCTTCTGGCATACGGTGGTCGACAACCGTTCGCTTGCTTTCGGAGGAAACAGTCGCCGGGAACATTTTGCGGCGAAAGAGGACTGCCGGAGCTATGTAGAAGAGCGGGAGGGGCCTGAATCCTGCAATACCTATAATATGCTGAAGCTGACGGAAGGTTTGTTCCGCATGCATCCGTCTGCGGGATATGCAGATTTTTATGAGCGCGCTTTGTTTAACCATATTCTTTCTACCCAACATCCGGAGCATGGCGGTTATGTGTATTTTACTTCCGCACGTCCGGCGCATTATCGGGTTTATTCCGCTCCGAACAAGGCCATGTGGTGTTGTGTCGGTACGGGTATGGAGAATCATGGAAAGTATGGAGAGTTTATTTACACGCATGCGCATGATTCCTTGTTTGTCAATCTGTTTGTCGCTTCGGAACTGAACTGGAAGGAAGCGGGCATCCGGCTGCGCCAGGATACGCGCTTTCCGGTAGAGGAAGGAAGCCGGATAACGGTTTCGGTAGAAGGGAAGAAACGCTTCAAGCTGTTGGTGCGTCATCCGGGATGGGTGAAGAATTCGGAGATGAAGGTGGTTTGCGGCGGAAAAGAGTATGCTTCACAGTCGGAGTCTTCTTCATACGTATGTATTGACCGTGAATGGAAGGATGGAGACCTTGTAGAAATCCAGACTCCCATGCATGTGGAAGTGGAAGAACTGCCCAATGTTTCGGAATACATAGCCATCATGCGCGGCCCGATTCTGTTGGGGGCACGGATGGGAACGGAAAATCTGGACGGTCTGGTGGCAGACGACAGCCGTTGGGGGCATATCGCTTCGGGAGCCCTTGTGCCCGTCTATGAAACCCCTTTCATCATCGGAGAGCGTAAGGACATCGTAGAGAAACTGAACCACATGATTCCGGTTGAGGGCAAGCCGCTCTGTTATACCGTGCCGGGACTGTTCCGTGTGCCGCAGGGGAAACAGGAGGTTATGCTTGAGCCTTTCTACGGCATCCATGATTCCCGCTACGCTATCTATTGGCTTTCGATGAATGAAGAAGGGTATGCGCGCTATCAGGATGCGATGAAAAAGGAGGAAGAAAAGCGCATTGCGTTGGATAGGCGCACGGTGGATGCCGTTGCCACGGGCGAGCAACAGCCGGAAATTGACCACCAGATGGTGTCGGAAAACTCGACGAAAGGAAATTTTGAAGGGGAAGCCTGGCGCGATGCTCGCGACGGAGGATACTTCGGCTATACGCTTTCTACCGGCGGGAAAAGGGATTTGTCGCTGATGATACGTTACTGGGGCAACGAGACCGCCGACAGAGAGTTTGATATCTTGGTCGACGGAAAGGTGCTGGCTTCGGAAAATCTGGTCGGAAAGTGGAACCGACGGGAGTTTGTCAATGTGGAATATTCCATTCCCTCGGCCATGCTGGACGGTAAGCAGGAGATAAATGTCATGTTCCGCCCCAAACCGGGAAAGATAGTGGGAGGCATATTCTTTATCCGTCTGTTGAAGAAATGAGTTTGTGGGATAAAAGAAATCTTTTATAAGGCGAAATGAAGGTTTTACCGCCATGAAGATATGGTTTCATGGCGGTGAACCGTAGTGGATATATGGACGAATTATTTGGAGTAAGAATGAAAAAACAGTTGTTGTTGGTTGTGGCTTTGGGAGGATGCCTGACTCTTCATGCGGCCGACTGGAAGTTTTCCAGTCCTGACGGACATTTGCAGGTTGTGGTATCGGATGAAGGAGGCGCGCCTTCTTATCAAGTGAGTTATGATGGAGTGGCATTTTTGGAAAAGTCCCCTTTGGGACTGGTGACGGATATAGGCGACTTTTCGCAGGGACTATCCTTTAGCGGTGATTTGAAGCTGGATAAAGTGGATGAGACCTATGCCTTGCAGACAATCAAGCAGAGCCGCGTGCATTATCAGGCTACAGAAGCCGTCTGTTCATTCCAGCAGCAGGGCAGAACGGTGCTTGATGTGATTTTTCGGATAAGCAATCGGGATGTTGCCTTTAAGTATAAGGTTTATCCGGAAGGGGGAACCCTGTGTTGTGTGGTGAAAGAAGAAAAGACGGGCTTTGTGTTGCCCGGCGGAAGCACTACTTTTCTCTGTCCGCAGAGTGGGCCGATGGGCGGATTTGCCCGTACCTCTCCCAGCTATGAGACCTCTTATACGGCGGATGATGAAATGGGAAAAAACGGTTGGGGACAAGGATATACTTTCCCTTGCCTGTTTAAGAACTCGGATAAGGGCTGGGTATTGATTTCCGAGACCGGGGTGAACAGCCGATATTGCGCGAGCCGCCTGATTGGTCATGCTGACGGGCTGTATACGGTAGGCTATCCGCAAGAAGGCGAATATAATGGAAACGGTACGGTTTGTCCCGGCATTGCGCTTCCGGGAGAGACACCCTGGCGTACGATTACAGTAGGCCGGACATTGGCTCCTATTGTCGAAACGACCGTTTCCTTCGATTTGGTTGCTCCGTTGTATGAGGCATCCCAGCCGTATCAGTATGGCTGCGGCACATGGAGCTGGATTATAGGGGGAGATGCAAGCATGACTTACGACGACCAGAAGCGTTATATTGATTTTTGTGCCGCGATGGGATATCAGTCGGTTCTGGTTGATGCTTTGTGGGATACGCGTGTCGGTTATGAAAAGATAGAGGAACTGGCTCGTTATGCCCGTACTAAAAACGTGGCTTTGTATCTGTGGTATAATTCAAACGGCTATTGGAATGATGCTCCGCAAGGGCCGAGAGGCAGGATGGGAAATATCATAACCCGCCGGAAAGAGATGAAATGGATGAAGAGCATCGGCATTAGAGGGATAAAGGTAGACTTTATCGGCAGTGACAAACAGGTCACCATGCAGCTTTATGAGGATATACTGGCAGATGCCAATGACTATGGATTGCTGGTGATTTTCCATGGGTGCACATTGCCCCGCGGTTGGGAGCGTATGTACCCGAACTATGCTTCCAGTGAGGCGGTTCTGGCCAGCGAGAACATGAATTTCTCGCAGGGAAGTTGCGATGCTGAGGCTTTTAATGCCTGCCTGCATCCGTTTATCCGCAATACGGTGGGCAGCATGGACTTTGGAGGAAGCACTCTGAACCGTTATTATAATGTGAAGAATCAGCCGGGGGGAAGCCGGAGAGTGACATCCGATGTATTTGCTTTGGCTACGGCTGTTTTGTTTCAAAGTCCGGTACAGCATTTTGCCCTGGCACCGAATAATTTGACCGATGCTCCCGCCTGGGCGATTGATTTTATGAAGCAGGTTCCTACCACTTGGGACGAAGTTCGCTTCATCGACGGCTATCCGGGTAAGTATGTCGTATTGGCGCGCCGCCATGAAGATACTTGGTATGTGGCGGGAATCAATGCGGAGAAAGAGCCGTTGAAGATTAAGGTGGCTCTTCCAATGTTTGAATCTGGCGAGGAGCTTGCGTTTTATACGGATGATAAAGAACTGAAAGGAAGTGTCAAGATAAAAAAGATAAATAAAAAAAAGGAAGTGGACTTGTTCATTCCATGTAATGGAGGAGTCTTGATTTGTAACAGATAAAGGAATATATTATGAAAAACAGAGCAAAAGAAATCTTGGTATTATTGACAGGCATGTGTGCTGTGACGGTCACTGCCCAGAACCCGATTATACAGACCAAGTATACTGCCGATCCGGCTCCGATGGTGTATAATGATACGGTCTTTCTATATACGACCCATGATGAGGATGATGCAGAGGGATTCAAGATGCTGGACTGGCTGCTTTATACATCTACCGATATGGTCAATTGGACAGATCATGGTGTGGTGGCATCTTTGGAAAACTTTACCTGGCGTCAGCGTGATAATGGTGCATGGGCGGAGCATGTCATCGCCCGCAATGGGAAATTTTATATGTATTGCCCGCTTCATGGCAACGGCATAGGCGTGTTGGTGGCCGATACTCCTTACGGTCCGTTCCGCGACCCGTTGGGAAAGCCGTTGGTTTGGCAGAAAGAGCATTGGGAGGACATTGATCCAAGCGTGTTCATCGATGACGATGGGCAGGCGTACATGTATTGGGGAAATCCGAACGTTTATTATGTAAAGCTGAACGAAGATATGATATCCTATAGTGGCGGTATCATGAAATTAGAAAAGAATCCGGAACATTATCAGGAGGGGCCTTGGTTTTATAAGCGGAATGGAAAATATTATTTGGCCTTTGCTTCGACATGTTGTCCTGAGGGAATCGGATATGCCATGAGCGACAGTCCTACTGGTCCTTGGACAACGCGCGGATATATCATGCGTCCTACGGAGCGGTCGCGGGGTAATCATCCGGGAGTGATTGATTATAAGGGACGGTCGTATGTGTTTGGACTGAACTATGACTTGATGCATTTGGAAACATTCGAGCATCATGAGCGCCGTTCTGTGTCGGTAGCTGAAATGCACTATAATCCGGACGGGACAATTCAAGAAGTTCCTTATTGGTTGGAAACGAAGTTGGAGCAGATTGAAAATTTCAACCCCTATCGCCGCGTGGAGGCTGAGACCATGGCGTGGGGATATGGTCTGAAGACTGAAAGATTGAAGAACGGTGGAATCTGCGTGACACGTATCGATGATGGTGACACTTTGGTTGTGAAAGGTGTGGATTTCGGAAATGGAGCGGGGCGGTTTGTTGCGTCTGTCGCTTCGGAAGCAGGAAATTGTGAGATAGAAGTTCATCTTGATTCTGCCGGAGGCAAACTGGTTGGTACGCTGGAGGTCAGTCCGACCGGAGGAACAGACCGTTACCGTGAGTTCTCTTGTGCGGTGGACGGAGCAGAAGGTGTCCATGATTTGGTGTTCCACTTTAAGGGAAATGCTCGGAAGAACCTGATGAATTGGGATTGGTGGAAATTTGTAGAATAATAAAATATAAGGAAATATGACTAAGAAAAACTGTCTGATTGCCTTTTCGCTGTTTGCGGCATGTACCGCGGTGCAGGCACAGAATCCGATAGTACAGACTGCGTATACAGCCGATCCTGCTCCAATGGTATGGGGCGACCGTCTTTATCTTTATACTAGCCATGACGAGGATGGCTCTACCTGGTTTACGATGAACGAGTGGAAGCTTTATTCCACAGCCGATATGGTGAATTGGACGGAGCATCCTGTTCCATTGTCGTATAAGACATTCGATTGGGCGGGGGGAGATGCATGGGCCGCTCAGTGTGTGGAGCGTGATGGAAAGTTCTATATGTATGTTCCGGTGACCGACCGTAAGGGAAACACGGTCATCGGAGTGGCGGTGGCCGACTCTCCTTATGGGCCGTTCCATGATCCTATAGGCAGGCCTTTGGTTCAGGCAGAATGGGGAAACATAGATCCCACGGTGTTGGTAGACGATGATGGCCAGGCTTATTTGTATTGGGGAAATCCAGACTGTTTTTATGTAAAGTTGAACGAGAATATGATATCTTACAGTGGTGACATTGTACGCGTGCCCATGACCGAAGATTCATTCGGTAAACGTGAAGGAGACCCTAAGCGCGCCACTTTGTATGAGGAGGGGCCGTGGTTGTATAAGCGTGATGGACTGTATTATTTGTTCTTTGCGGCAGGTCCGATACCAGAGCATTTGGGTTATGCCACAGGTAAGTCTCCTATGGGGCCGTGGAAAAACGGAGGTATGTTGATGCCTACAGCAGGGAGGAGTTTCACAAACCATCCGGGAGTGGTGGATTTTAAGGGGAATACTTATCTGTTTTATCACAACGGAGCATTGCCCGGTGGTGACGGATTTAATCGTTCGGTATGCGTGGTTCCCTTAAAGTTCAATGCAGATGGGAGCATTCCTCCTGTCGAGATGGATGATAGGGGAATTGTGAATGGGTTGGCTACGCTTTGTCCCTATCGTAAGACGGAGGCTGAGACTATAGCTTGGTCGGAAGGGATGAAAAGCCATTCCAATTCGCAGGTGGGAGTCTTTGTTACGGCTGTGAAGGACGGGGCTTATATCCGTGTACGCGATGTAGACTTCTCTAAAGGTGTATCTAAATTTACCGCTCGAGTGGGAACGACTCATAATGCCGAGATTCGGATGGAAGTGCGTCTGGACGGGAAAGATGGTCGACAGTTGGCGAGTATCAGAATTCCCCGAACGGGAGGCAGCGACCGATGGAGATTGGTAGAGGCAGAAGTTTCCGATGTGCAGGGCGTACATGATGTGTACTTTGTTTTTAGCGGGAAGGCTCCTAAGGATTTGGCCTATTTTGATTGGTGGATGTTTTCCGAATAATCAGTTGCGGAAAAGATTGATGGATATAAAAAATATAGTGGAATAGATATGAAGACATATTGGATTTTTTTGTTTTTGTGTTTGGACGCGGTCAGTCTGTGGGGACAAACGATACTGTCGTGCAAGCAGACGGATAAAGGGATGATTTGTACCACGCGTGAGGGCGAGTTGCATATTCTACCTATAGCTGATAATGCCGTGCGGGTCAGATTCCACCGCGAGCAGATTCATCATTTTCCACAATGGATATATGTGGATAGTGGTGTACCCTCATTTTCTGTAGACGATGAGAAGGATTGCCTGACTGTTTGCCTGAAAGGGATGAAGGTGGAGATAAATAAGGAGAGTGGGCAAATAGTTTATGTTTCTCCGGATGGAAAAAATTTATTGAAGGAGGATTTCCGCAGGTTGACAGAGTCTTCCGTGCAGGGTGTAAGGACTTTTTGTGCGGAGCAGGGGTTCTTTTCTCCGGAAGATGAGCATCTTTACGGATTGGGGCAGTTTCAAGACGGATATTTGGATGTGCGCGGACTGACCCGTAGACTGACGCAAGTAAATACGCAGATAGCAATTCCTTTCGTTTTGTCAAGCAAAGGTTATGGCTTGTTGTGGAACAATTATGGCTTAACAGAATTCAATCCGGCGGATAGTCGGGTTGAACTTCTGCGCGAGCGTGGCGAGGGCTTGACGGAGATAGTAGATGTTACTTCTTCTGAAGGGGGAACGAAGGAGATGCGTGAGGAGTATACTTTTTCTGCGACATTGGATATTCCTGTTGCAGGGAAGTATGCCTTGTTGCTTGATGTGGGACAGAAGATGGCTCGCAGGCATCATCTGTCTGTTGATGGGCAGACTGTCATGGAGTTGAATAATCTCTGGCTCCCTCCTACGGCTTCCGTTTTGGTTAATCTGGAGGCCGGAAGACATGTTTTACGTGCTGAACTGACCAAGGAAGATAACCCAACAATATATTATAGGCGTGTAAACGATAAAACAGTATTTCGTTCGCCGGTGTCTGACGGGATTGATTACACCGTGTTTGTGGGGAATCCAGATGAGGTGATTGCTTCTTATCGTAGGGAGACGGGCGAAGTACCTATGTTGCCTCGGTGGGCAACGGGCTATATCCATTGCCGCGAGCGTTTTCATTCCCAACAGGAAATACTGGATACTGCTTTACGTTTCCGTCGTGACAGCTTGCCTGTGGATGTAATGGTGCAGGACTGGCAGTATTGGGGTAAGTACGGATGGAACGCTATGCGCTTTGATGAGGAGCATTATCCGAATCCGAAAAAGTTGGTGGACGATTTGCACGCGATGGATATGCATCTGATGATATCGGTATGGTCAAAGGTAGATTTGCTGTCGGAGGTGGGAAAGATGATGGCCGAAAGGGGCTATTTCATTCCGAACACTACGTGGGTGGATTTCTTCAATCCGGATGCGGCAGCTTTTTATTGGAAGAATTTCAGCGACCGCTTGCTGAAGCCATACGGTATTGATGCGTGGTGGCAGGATGCTACGGAGCCGGAAAATGATGACTTGGAGGGTCGGCGGATATGGAATGGCACGTTGCCAGGTGAGCTTTATAGGAACACTTATCCTCTGTTGGTCAACAAGACGGTTTATGAGGGGGCCCGTAGAGATGCACCTGACAAACGGACGATGATTCTCACACGGAGTGGATTTCCGGGAATGCAGCGTTATGGAGCGGTCACTTGGTCGGGCGATGTGGGACACGATTGGGAGGCATTCCGACGGCAGATTGTTGGAGGACTGGGCATGATGGCCTCTGGACTTCCTTGGTGGACTTACGATGCCGGAGGTTTCTTCCGTCCGCAAGGGCAGTATACGGATGTGCGTTATCATGAGCGTTTTCTGCGGTGGTTGCAGACCGCCGTTTTCTTGCCTCTGATGCGAGTACACGGATATATGACCAATACGGAATTTTGGAATTACGGAGACACCGTGACAATATTTGCCCGAAAGGCTTTGAACACACGGTACAGGCTTTTCCCCTATATATATTCTGAGGCGGCCGCTATCTCAATGAAAGGAAGTACGATGATGCGTCCGTTGGTAATGGACTTTCCGGAGGATTGGACTGCGTTGGAGCAGAAGTATGAATATATGTTCGGCTCATCGTTGTTAGTGGCCCCGGTAGTTGAGGAAGCTCCAAAAGTGTGGAATGTTTATCTTCCGGAGACGGAAGGTGGGTGGTACGACTTCTGGACAGGCCAGTTTGTTGCCGAAAAAGGATGGACAAAGCAGACTGTCGCACCGGATTATATACCGGTGTTTGTCAGGGCAGGAGCGATATTACCTTTGGCCGAAGTGTGCCAGAATACGGTAGAGGCGGCGGAATCTGATTGGGAAATCCGAGTCTTTCCTGGGGCGGATGGTGACTATGCTGTTTATGAAGACGAAGGTGTGAACTACAATTACGAACGAAATGCATACGCTGTCACGCGTTTCACTTGGGATGATGGCCGGCGGGAACTGACGATTCATGCCCGGGAGGGGGAGTTTCCCGGAATGAAGCGGGAGCGGAAAATCAGGATTGTCAGGTTCTGTACCCCGGAAGCAACGAAGGAAAATCCGTCGATAGTGCGTGAAGTGATGTATAAGGGCGACAAAATGGTTGTTCGTCTATGATAAAAGGAGGATTGTATGGTGGATATAATGAAAAAATGTTGGACAGCCTGTATGTTGGTGTGCTTTTGCATGGCAGCGTTTGCAGGAGGAAGAGTGGAATACAAGACTATGCCTTGCAGGCTTTTGCAGGGTATAACGGAACGGGAATATACGGTTTATCTTCCGCCAGACTATGATACGGACACGCAGCGCAGTTATCCGGTGCTTTACCTGTTGCACGGCGGGGGATGTTCGAATACAGACTGGGAGACATATGGTGGACTTTGTCATCTTGCCGACAGTCTCATTGCCTGCGGAGCGATGGAACGGATGGTTATCGTTTGTCCGGAAGCCAACAAGAACAACATGATATGGTTTAATGCAGACCATTGGCGGTATGAAGACTTCTTCTTCCGTGAGTTTGTGCCCTACATAGAGAGTTTTTACCGGATAAAGAAAGGCAAAAGCTTCCGCTCTGTGGCCGGATATTCCATGGGAGGCGGTGCTTCGGTGGTTTATGGTGTGCTTCATCCTGATATGTTCAGTGTGGTGTACGGCATGAGCAGCTATTTGCGGAGTCAGCCTCTGGAGTTTTTGAAGAATGACCCGTCGGCCGGGTGGAGGCAGCGGCTTGTGGATGAATACAATCCCATAAATACCATACAGGAAGGCAGTGATGGAGATGTAGACAAATGGCGGACGGTGCATTGGTTTATCGACTGCGGCGATAAGGACTTTACGTATGATGCCAATGCAGACCTGATATCAGCTTTCCGAAGGCGGCAGATACCTTATGGATATAGGGTAAAGGGTGGGGGACATGATTGGAACTATTGGCGTCCCGCGTTGTGGGATGCGCTGATATATGTGTCCCGACAGTTACGGAACAATTTGAATATAAGATAAAGAAATGAAAAAGTTTTTGTTATGGGGGGCTTTGGCCCTATGGGGAATGGGCGTATCGGCTCAAGACCCCAATTTCCACATTTATCTGTGTTTTGGACAGTCGAATATGGAAGGGAATGCACGTGTAGAACCGCAGGATACGGCGGGAGTGGACGGACGCTTCATGGTGATGGCGGCGGTAGACTGCCCGGATTTGAACCGGACAAAAGGGGAATGGTACAGGGCTGTGCCGCCTTTGGCCCGGTGTCATACGGGACTGACTCCGGCCGATTATTTCGGACGGACACTGGTTGCTAATTTGCCGGAAAAAGTGAGAGTCGGCGTAATCAATGTTGCGGTAGGAGGATGCAAGATAGAATTGTTTGACGAGGACAGTTGCCAGACTTATGTGGCCGGAGCACCCGAGTGGATGCAGAATATGGTAAGGGAGTATGATGGGAATCCTTATGCCCGTTTGGTGGAACTGGGGCGAAAGGCTCAGAAGGACGGGGTGATAAAAGGCATTCTGCTCCATCAGGGCGAGTCGAACACGAATGACAGCATTTGGCCGCAGAAGGTGAAAAAAGTGTATGATAGGCTGCTGAAGGATTTGAATCTGGAACCCAATTCAGTTCCCCTGCTTGCCGGAGAGTTGGTGGGAAAGAGCCAAAACGGTGCCTGTGCCTCAATGAATGCCATTATTGCTACCTTGCCGCAGGTCATTCCGTCGGCTCATGTCATTTCTTCGGAAGGATGTGAAGGGGTTTCCGACCATTTACACTTCAGTGCGCAAGGATATCGAAAGTTGGGGAAACGCTATGCGCAGAAGATGCTTTCTTTGTTGAAAATCCCGGCCGGCAAGTAGCAGACCGTTTTTGTGACAGGGTGGAAATCTGTTTTGATGCAGATGGAAATATTGTATGAAAGCCCCTGCCTGCAGAAGCAAGATAGCTTCGCAGGCAGGGGACTTTGCTTTTGGCCGGAATGCCCGGTCAGAATGGGTATGGCAACATTTGCCGGATTGTTTCCTTTGCTTTCCTGAGTCAGCTGCTGCTCAGGAATCGTAGGATTTCCTCCCACTGGCAGGCAATAAGCTGCGGGTGGAAAGCCTCCAGTTCCTCACGGGGACGGAATCCCCATGTCACTCCCACCGTGTCCACTCCCGCATTCTTTCCCGTTTCCATGTCTACTCCAGAGTCGCCTATATATACGGTATCCTTTTTACCCACTCCCGATTTTTCTATGATTTCGAAGATTATTTGCGGGTCCGGTTTCGTAGGGACTCCTTCCCGTTGTCCAAAAACGGCGGCGAAGGCGATGTCGGGGAAAAAGTGTCCGATGAGCTTCTGTGTGGCAGCCTGATATTTGTTCGAGGCCACGGCGGTCAAGATGCGGTGGCTTTGCAGGAAACGGAGCATTTCTACCGTGCCGGGGTAAGGTTTGCTCAAGTCCGCGTTGTGTTCGTTATAATAGGGGATGAATTGTGAACGTATCTTCAGGATGTTTTCCCGCGTACGTGCGTTTTCCGGTAAGGCGCGTTCGAACAGTTTGTCGATGCCGTTTCCCACGAAGAAGCGGTAGGCTTCCGTGTCGTGAGTCGGATACCCGAAGTGTGACAGTGCCTGGTTGGTGGCCGCAGCCAAATCGGCTATCGTATTGAGCAGTGTTCCGTCCAAATCGAATATGGCAAGTTTTTTCATAAACAGTATGTTTTCATCGGATATAGGTGGCTTCTGTCCCCACTGACCGACAGTCGGCTCCCATTGGCGGATTCTGTTTGTAGAGACAGATGCGGACTTCAGTTAGGGTAGGGAAGTCGTCCATCAGCCGTCGGGCTATACGGAACGATACATGCTCCAACAGGCGGGACGGTATTTCCATCTCCTCCTTTATCCGCCGGTATACCTCTGCATAGTTCACGGTATCTTCCAGATTGTCAGTTTCTGCAGCCGCAGAGAAGTCCGTCTTCAGGCGTATGTCAATGGTGTATTCTGCTCCGGTCTTGCCTTCTTGCGGCATCACACCGTGGAAAGCGAACAGCTTCAATCCGTTGAGATGGATGTACATGGATGAACTTTTCATATGGTCGGGTGGATTTGAAACTTTTTATTGAATAAAAAGATACAGTCCGGCGGATTCGTGATGGATGGAATCCGCACAGTCTGTATCTTTCTGTGAAATTGTCTCTCTTTTCCGGGGCCTTATCCGCACCGCGACGAGCCGCAGGTCTTGCAAATCAGGCATCCTTCTTGGTATACAAGTGTTTCGTGTCCGCAGTTGGGGCATTTCACGCCTCTTGCCTCAGTCCCGTCTTGCACATACTTCTTTAATGCGCGCGCCACTCCGTTTTTCCAGGTGTTGATGCTCTCGCTGTCGAGTTGGAGAGAGTCTACCAGCTTGATGACTTGCTCGATTGGCATTCGCCATCTGAGCACGCCTGAAATCAGCTTGGCATAGTTCCAATATTCTTTGTTGAACTTCTCAGACAGTCCTTCTATGGTCATCTTGTATCCGCGTTTGTTCTCGAACTGGAAATCGTAATGCTTGTTTCCGTTTTCGTCGTAATTCTTGATGATTCGTCCCGTTGTCACAGACTTGGGAAGAATGATTCCGTCGTCGTCGTCTTGCAGACCGGTGAAGATTTCATAGGGCCGTCCGTCCAGCAGTCCGACGAATGCCACCCACTTCTCCTTGTTGTTCTGGAATCTTACCACATCGGCTTCCAGTACTTTCGGACGCACTTCGGTTACCTGAGGCGGCTTGCAGTGACATTCCTCTTCCTTCCCGTCCTTCTTCTTGGTGGAAAGCAGTACTCCGGCGCGCGATCCGTCACGATATACGGTGCATCCCTTGCATCCTGAGCGCCATGCCTCCACATAAAGGCGGTTAACCAAATCTTCGTCCACGTTGTTTGGCAGGTTGATGGTCACACTGATGGAGTGGTCTACCCATTTCTGAATGCGTCCTTGCATCTTGACCTTCATCAGCCAGTCTACATCGTTCGATGTTGCCTTGTAATAAGGAGACTTTGCCACCAGTTCGTCTATTTCTTCTTGGGTATAGTGCTTGTCGGGATTGTATCCGTTCACCTCCATCCATACCCGGAACTTGTGGTGGAATACAGTATATTCTTCGAAGGCATCGCCCGTCTCGTCTACGAAGTCAACATGCACGTTGGTATCATTCGGATTCACTTTGCGCCGGCGCTTGTATACGGGCATGAACACGGGCTCTATACCCGATGTGGTCTGTGTCATCAGACTGGTAGTGCCGGTCGGCGCAATAGTAAGACAGGCGATGTTCCGTCTTCCATAGCGTACCATTTCTTCATAGAGTTGCGGGTCGGCTTCCTTCAGGCGGTTGACGAACGGGTTGTCCTTTTCACGTTGGGCGTCATATATTTCAAATGCACCGCGCTCCTTAGCCATGCAGACCGATGAGCGGTAGGCTTCCAGGGCGATGGTCCTGTGTACTTTTTCTGAAAATCCGGTGGCTTCCTCTGTTCCATAGCGCAATCCCATGGCGGCCAACATGTCTCCTTCGGCGGTGATTCCTACACCGGTGCGGCGTCCCATGCCGGATTTGCGGCGAATCTTTTCCCATAGATGCCGTTCGGCACCTTTCACCTCTTCGCTTTCAGGATCGGATTCTATCTTTTGCATGATGCGGTCTATTTTTTCCAATTCCAAATCGATGATATCGTCCATGATGCGCTGCGCCAGTGCCACGTGTTTCTTGAAGAGGTCGAAGTCGAAACTGGCTTCGGGTGTAAAGGGATTCAACACATACGAGTAGAGATTGATGGCGAGCAGGCGGCATGAGTCGTAGGGACATAGGGGAATCTCCCCGCAAGGATTAGTTGATACAGTGCGGAATCCTAAGTCGGCGTAGCAGTCTGGTACGGATTCACGGATGATGGTGTCCCAGAACAATACGCCCGGCTCGGCAGACTTCCATGCGTTGTGCACAATCTTTTTCCACAGTTCCGAAGCATTGATTTCCTTTGTTACCATCGGATTGGACGAATCGATGGGGAATTGTTGGGTATAGGGTTTTCCATTGACAGCTGCCTCCATGAACTCGTCGTCAAGTTTTACTGATACATTGGCTCCCGTCACCTTTCCTTCGGTCATCTTTGCATCGATAAACGATTCGGAGTCGGGATGCTTGATTGATACGCTAAGCATCAATGCCCCGCGCCGTCCGTCCTGAGCCACTTCGCGAGTGGAGTTCGAGTAGCGTTCCATAAAGGGAACCAGTCCTGTTGATGTGAGTGCCGAGTTTTTTACGGGTGATCCCTTGGGCCGTATATGTGAAAGGTCGTGTCCTACACCTCCGCGACGCTTCATGAGCTGTACCTGCTCTTCGTCGATGCGTATGATAGCTCCGTAAGAGTCAGCCTGTCCGTCAAGTCCGATGACGAAACAATTCGAGAGTGAAGCCACTTGAAAGTCGTTTCCTATACCAGTCATGGGGCTTCCCTGCGGCACAATATACTTAAAGCGGTCAAACAGGTCAAATAATTCCTGTTCGCTGAGCGGGTTGGGATAGCGTTTCTCTATGCGCGCCACTTCACGGGCCAAACGCCAGTGCATGCCTTCCGGGGACTTTTCATAGATGTTCCCGAACGAGTCCTTTACCGCATACTTGTTTACCCACACGCGTGCGGCCAGTTCGTCTCCGCCGAAATACTGTAGCGAGGCTTCATATGCCTCGTTGTAACTGTAAGTCTTCTTTTCCACGAGAGTATCTGATATGATGATATTGATAGTATCTGCAAAGCTACAGATGTTTTTTTTATTTCCAAAAGAAAAAGGAAGTAAGTTATGAACATGTTGATAAGTTTTCCGTTTCTTCTGAAAAATATATTGGTATATAGTGATTTATGGAATTTGTCTATTTGAAAAGTTTTCCAAAACGGGAAACTGTTATAATAAAATAGAATCTTAAATATTATAAGGCAAACACGACGGATTAAAGAGAAAAATCGTATATTTGTAGCATTGTAACTAATATCCGAAAGTAATGGAATCAATCAAAAATAGAAGGACAATACGTAAATATAAGCAGCAAGACATACCGGCTGATTTGCTGAATGAACTGCTTGAAGAGTCGTTCCGTGCGTCGACTATGGGGAATATGCAGCTTTATAGTGTAGTGGTGACGCGTGATGCCGCCATGAAAGCGAAATTGGCTCCCGCTCATTTCAATCAGCCGATGGTGACATCGGCTCCGGTTGTGCTTACTTTTTGTGCGGATTTCCACCGTTTCAGCTTGTGGTGCCGCCAACGGAAGGCTGTCCCGGGATATGCCAACTTCATCTCTTTCCTGAATGCGGCTACTGATGCGCTGCTTGTCACGCAGAACTTCTGCACGTTGGCGGAAGAGAACGGATTGGGAATATGTTTCTTGGGTACGACCATCTATAATCCGGACCAGATTATAGAGATACTGGGGCTGCCTGAACAGGTGATTCCCGTAGCGACAATCACTGTGGGATATCCGGATGAACATCCCGCACAGCCGGATCGTCTGCCTTTGCGCGGCATTGTTCATGAGGAGTATTATCATGACTATTCTCCGGAAATGATAGACGACATTTACGCTTATAAGGAGTCTTTGCCGGAAAACAAGCATTTTGTGGAGATAAACCATACCGAAACGCTTGCGCAGATATTTACAGATATCCGTTATAAGGAGGCAGACAATGTGTATATGTCTGAGGGACTGAAGCGTGTATTGGAACAGCAGGGCTTTTTGAAAGAGGAATAAAAACAGACTGACAATGGATATGAAGATAGGAGATAAGGTGCGCTTTCTGAGTGAAGTGGGAGGCGGAGTGGTAAAAGGTTTTCAAGGAAAGGATATAGCCTTGGTGGAAGACGAAGACGGCTTTGAGATTCCAATGCTGGTGCGTGAGTGTGTGGTGATAGAGACTGACAATTATAATATTCCCCTGAAGCCAGCCTCGAAGAAGGAGGCTGAACCGGAGCCGGAAAAGGAGGAAGAAGACAGACCGATAACCTGGCGTGCGCCCGAAATCAGGGGAAACGATGTGCTTAATGTGTACTTGGCGTATGTTCCTCAGGATGTAAAGGCCATTTCATCCACTGCTTTTGACGCTTATCTGGTGAATGACAGCAACTATTTCGTTGATTATCTTTATCTGGCGGCGGAAGGAAACAGCTGGACACTGCGCAGCCGCGGTACGGTGAAGCCCAACATGAAGCTGCATATAGAGGAATTCGGCAAAGCCGACCTGAGCGGAATGGAGCATGTGGCCGTACAGCTTATTGCATACAAGGATGACCGCTCTTTTCTGCTGAAGCAGGCTGTGAGTCAGGAATTGCGTATCGATACGGTGAAGTTTTATAAGCTGCACACTTTCCAGGCTTCCGACTTTTTTGAAGAGCCTGCCCTGATTTACGACATTGTGAAGGATGACGAATCGCCTAAGCAAGTCTACGTATCGGCCGACGATATCAAGGAAGCCTTGCTGCAGAAGAGTGTGTCTGCACCTGCCAAGCGGCAGCCCAAGCAGCCGAAGGTGAAGAATGACATTGTGGAAATAGACCTCCATATCCATGAACTGCTGGATGACACGACGGGAATGAGCAACGGAGAAATGCTGGAGTATCAGTTGGACATGTTCCGCAAGACGCTTGATGAGTACAAGAACAAGAAAGGGCAGAAGATTGTCTTCATTCACGGTAAGGGAGACGGTGTGTTGCGACGGGCCATACTGGATGAATTGAAACGTAAATATAAAACATACCAGAGTCAGGATGCCTCGTTCCGCGAGTACGGTTTTGGCGCGACGATGGTAATAATTCATTAAGCTTATGGGAACACTGAGAGAAATGTTGGCAAACGACCGCTTTGCGGCAAATGCCGGAGTCGAGTTGTTGGAGATTCAACCAGGATATGCCAAGGCGCGTATGCTTGTCACGCAGAATCATCTGAACGCGGGAGGGGTCTGTCAGGGAGGAGCACTGTTTACTTTGGCCGATTTGGCCTTTGCGGCGGTGGCGAACAGCCATCAGAAACTGACGCTTTCGCTGAACGCCACCATCTCTTTCCTGCGTCCGGTGCGTGAAGGATACATATATGCCGAGGCTTTTGAAACGTTCAACCACCCCCGTGCACCTTTCATCGAAGTGAGGATTACGGATGAAGAGCAGTCGCTGATTGCCGTACTGACCAGCTCCGGATATCGCAAGAGCGAGGAGCTGGCCGTAGATTCTTTGGAGTAGGCATGTTGGGGATGCCGGCGGAACAGGGAATGGACAGCTGTGTCCGGTGTAGCGGTATGGAAAGCTTCGTCAAGCCTTGTCGTATGGATAAGGGAAACGGCAGGATGAAGCTTTCCATAATTTTTTTTGCTCCGTCAATATAAAAGATATCCCAGTATCCCGCAGATGATAATCAGCAGGATGGGATTGACCTTGTAACGGTAAGAAGCGATGAATACGCCGATGAACAAGACGGAACTGATAATTGCCTGTCGGATGTCGGTACCGAAGTTTTCACCGTTCATCAGTACCAAAGCTGCGGCGGCCAACAGTCCGACCACTCCCGGACGGAGGCCCCGGAATACGGCCTCTATGGCCGGATGCTTTTGATATTTAAGGAAAAACCGGCTGATTACTATCATCAGAATGAAGGATGGCAGTACCACAGACATGGTGGCTACGGCAGAACCCAAGATTCCCACCGCATGCGAATAGCCTGCGTTCACGATGGCCGTGTAGCCTACATAGGTCGCGGAATTGATTCCAATGGGGCCCGGAGTCATTTGGCTGAGGGCAATAATGTCGGTAAACTCGGAGGAAGTGAGCCATCCGTAGCGGGTAACCACTTCGCCTTGTATCATGGAAAGCATGGCATATCCGCCTCCGAATCCGAACAGCCCTATCTTGAAAAATGTATAGAATAGTTGCAGAAACAGTATCATGACTTATTCCTCCTTTGTCTTTGAATGCAGTCTTTTTTCATAGCGTCCGTATAGATAGCCTCCCAGCCCGCTGAGAATGATGACATAGATGGGTGAAAATCCCAGAAGCCATATAAGCAGTGCGGAGACGATGGGAATCCAAATGTTGTACCGACTGATGCGTGCCGACTTTGCCATCTTGAAGGTCGGGGCCGCTATCAGTGCAACGACGGCCGGGCGTATGCCCTTGAAGATGCGTTCCACAGTATCCAAATGCTGGAGTTGCCTGAAGAAAAGGGCGATGAGCAGCATGATGACGAAAGAAGGCAGTATCGTACCCAGCGCCATCCAGAATGCTCCCCAAAATCCCCTCAGTTTATATCCGATGAAGATGGCTATGTTTACGGCGAAGATGCCGGGCACCGTCTGCGACAGTGCCATCAAATCGAGAAAATCCTCCCTCGAAATCCATTTCCGCTTGTCTACGAGGTCTGCTTCTATCAGGGGAACCATGGCATATCCTCCCCCGATAGTGAACAGTCCGATGCGGCTGAATATGAGAAATGACTTGATATAAAAGTTCATGAGTCTGTATGATTGTTTTGTTGTTGCTTTACATAAACACTGGGTGGCACACCATAATATTTTTTGAATGCGTCGGTAAAATATTTCGGGTCGGCAAAACCGACGCGGTCTGCCACTTCGGCGACGGTATACCGACGGCTTTTGAGCAGGGCGGCCGCTTCCTTCATCCGTATGTTGCGGATGAAGTCGTTTGGCGAAATGCCGGTCAGTGCCTTTATCTTGTTATAGAAACTTGTGCGGCTCATGTTGACGGCTGCGCACAGAATATCTACCGTCAGCTCTTTCCCTAATCGTTCTTTGGTCAGCACGGTGACCCGCTGCATGAATTCCTCGTCCAGGTTTGACGGAAGTTCTGATGCGCCGTCTGCCGGGCTGTCAGACAAAGTGCTTATTGCCTGTCGGTATCGCTGGCGGAGCAGGTTGCGGTTTTCCAATACCGTATTGATATTGGCTTTCAGCACGCTCAAGTCAAAGGGCTTCACGATATACTGGTCGGCTTTTGTTCCGAGTCCCTCCAGTATTTGCTCTTTGTCTCCTAAAGCGGTCAGCAGGATAACTGGGATGTGGCTGGTCTCCATATTTTCCTTTATTCTTTTGCAGAGTTCCTTTCCGTCCATGACCGGCATCATGATGTCTGAGAGAATCAGGTCGGGCTGCTCTTTTTTCACCAGTTCGAGCGCCTTCTGCCCGTTTTCCGCTCCTGACACTCGGTAGAGAGGAGACAGGCTTTGCATGATGAAGGTACGCAAGTCCGTATTGTCTTCCACTGTCAGAATGAGCGGAGCATCCGGTTGGGCTGTGCTGTTGCTGCGGACTCCGTCTTGTGGAAATGGCATCTGCTGTTCGGTTCGTATGGTTGTGTCTGCCGTCTTCTCTTGTTTCTTGTCTGTCTTGTATTGGTAGTTTCTGCTGTGGATGGGGAAACTCAGGAGAAAGCGGGTGCCTACATTCTCTGTACTCGAGAATGAGATTTTTCCTTCATGGTTCTTTATCTGCCGGTATGTGAGCAACATGCCGATGCCGCTTCCGGAAATCAGCTGGTTGGTGGCATTGTTTCCTCTGAACAGGTATCTGAACATTCTTTTCTGGTCGTCTTTGGGAATTCCGATGCCGGTGTCGGCTATGCTAAGAAGCCATTGGGTTTTGTTGTGCCATGCTTCAACGGTTACGTTTCCCCCTGCAGAAGTATATTTCAAGGCGTTCGACAGCAGGTTTCTTAAGATGGAGTCCATCTTTTGCCGGTCTATCCATACCTCCAGCTTGTCAAAATTGCTCCGGTATGTCAGCTTGATGCCGATTCGGTCGGCATATTCTTCAAAAGAATGCAGGTAATCTTGCAGGTAGCCGTTCAGTTCATGTTCCGATACGGTAGCTTGTGAGCTGTATACCTCTTCTTTCTGAAAGTTCAGCATGTTTTCGGCCAGGCCGGAAAGCGTCTCCGTGTTCTGTATGGCCAGACTAATGTTTCGTATGCCTTCTTCCGACAGCCGTTCGCTTTTTTGAATCTCGCTCAGCGGAGCCTTTATCAGAGTCAGCGGAGTGCGGATATCGTGGGCGGCATTAGTAAAGAAGTTGATTTTCTCTTTTGATATTTGCCGGTCGCGCTTTATAGCCTGGTATCTGAACCATGCATAGGTGGCTCCCACGATGGCGGCGGCATATATCAGGAAGGCCCAGAACGTGAGCCAAAAGGGACGGCCTACTTTTATTTGGATGGAGCGTTCTTCCAATACCCGGTCGCCGGGACGAGATACGGCTCTGACCTTTAGTGTATAGTTCCCAGGCGACAGATTGGTGTAGCGTATCAGTCCTGTCTCCGTGGGAGATGTCCAGGCGTCATAGAATCCTTCAAGTTTCCATTGGTAAAGGATGTTCAGAGGTGCGTCAAAGTTGATGGAAGAGACTTCCATCGAGAAGGTATTCTGGTTGTATCCCAGTTCTATGGACGGGGTTTCGTCGAGTGGGGATGCAAGGGGAGAACCTTTTTCTCCGGGCGACACGCTGCGGTACATGATGTTGAGGTTGGAGAATACCATCCGGGTGATGAAACTGTCGGGCAGGCAGATGCTGTCGGGCAGGATGACGGCTCCTTCGTTGCTTCCGAAAATCAGCTTTCCGCTGCGGGTGCGGATGGCTGCATTGGGGTTGAAGTCGGATGGCTGCAGCCCTTGTGTCTTTGACCAGTAGGTGAATGTTGTGTCTGTGGGACAGAACATGGAAAGACCGTATTCGGAAGCCAGCAGAAGATTTCCTTTACGGTCGGTCAGAATGCTGTAAATGTTGTCGGTCTGCAGTCCGCTGTTTTCTGTACGGTAGTGGGTGATTTTTTCGCTCGGGCGGTCAATGCAGAATAGTCCGTTGCCGTAAGTGCCCAGATAGGTATTCCCGTTTTGCGGATGGACATGAATGGTATTGATGCATCCGAAATCGGTATCGGGGCGATAGGCCTGGAGTTTTTTCTCCTTTTTGTTGAATACATATAGTCCGTGTATGGTGCCAACCCACAGTGAGGCGCTGTCGCGTTGGACTATCTGGTTTATGGGATATGCGGTGGGGCAGACACTTTTTTCCTTTGTCCTGGCGTTGTATCCCTTGAGGCTGTGGAAACTTCCTGCCCAGATGGTTCCGTCGGGTTCCTTGTAAATGCTGCGGATGTATTTGTCGGGACTTTTTTCATCTTCACTGCCTTGTTGCAGATAAAATGAGCAGGTGCCGGATGCCTTGTCTATCACATAGATGCCCGACATGTATCCGCCTGCCAATATTTTTCCCGGTTTGATTTCACATAGTGAAATGAAGACGCGGTTTTCTGTCGCGCCTCCAGAGCGTGATGAAAGGTAGGTAGTCCATTGTCTCTTTTCAGTATTGTAGCGGCTTATGCCGTTTCCGGTGGCATACCAGATGTCTCCCTCCGAGTCTTCCATGATTCCGTTTATGCCATCGCTTGCCAGGGAGTTTTCATAACCCGGCGAATGCCTTACCCATTCATATTCCGGATAGCGTGTGCTGTATATGGTGATGCCGGAAGGGTAGACGGCTGTCCAGATGCGGCCTGCCTGGTCCATATAGATATCTTTCACGATGCTTCCGTTCATTCTGTCGGGATGCAGTCCGTCTTCCTGAAGAAAAGGTGTGAACTGTCGGTTCGGCACATTCAGACGGTACACTCCGTCGCCGTCTGTAGCTATCAGCAGCTCGTCCGGATTTTTCCGGTCAGGGATGACGGCGTTTATGCCGATGTCTTTCAGCGCTTGTCCGGCGGCATCCAGATGTCCGTTCTGGGGATTGTATATGTAGAGTCCGTCCATCAGCGTGTTGACTACAAGCTGTCGGGAGGGGGAGTGGTAATGCAAATAATTTATCAGGTTGATGCCGTCCAGGTATATCTGCTGCAAGTTGTGCAGTTTGTGCCCTCTCAGCTGTACGGTGTAAAGGTGATGTTCGGTGGCTATATAGAGCATACCGTCGTCTGCCTGGGTCATGGCGGTCACTTTCCCGGGTATGGGAGGTGAGAGCCTGTGGCTTCTTCCGGATGGGATGCTGTATATAAATTGTTGTTCGTTTGTGCAGAACCATATATTGTCTGCACGGTCGATGAATGTGGCGGTGACGGGCATCCGGGGAATATCCGGGAAAGAGTCGTGCAGGCTGAATGCCGGCATGAATTCGTCCTTCATGCGGTCAAGGCGGAAAGCAAGCCCGTCTTTTCCTGTCTCCCACAGTCTGCCTTGACTGTCGGTATGCAAGGCGTTCAGATTGGGGTAGCAGTTTACCGTATGCCCGTCATGGCGCAGCTTGTAATGTGTGAAGCGGCGCCCGTCATAGCGGTCTATGCCTTTGTGGGTCAGTATCCAAATGTAGTCGTTTCCCGTCTGGCGGACGGAAAGCACGCGCCGGCTGCTGAGACCGTCTTCTGTTCCGAAGTGTTTGAATGTCTGGGCATGTATGCAGGGCAGGAGCATAGCCAGAGCGAACAAGAGGGCAGCCGTCTTTTTCATGTGGTGTGAAAATTATAAATTTATGCAAATGTCGGAAAAAAGGATGGCTTATCAAAGTGCCGTTTCCAAATAATGTGATTTTATTTCTTTCCCGGAGTACGGATGACGGGAGGTGATGAAATTTCTTTCGGCGTGAAACGGAGTTTTGGCGGGCATCATCCGGATTTTTTCAGGGGTGGAATCGTGCGGATGATGGGGGCAGGCATGTATACAGTGAAGCCCGGCCATATAAGCGACCGGGCTTTGCTGTATGATTGAATGTCATTCTGTCTGTCACATATACTCGGTGTCTTATTTTTCCGTGTAACGCTCGATGGTCTGCTCGCGGTCCGGACCGACAGATACAATCTTGATTGGCGTTTCGAGCTGTTCTTCCAGGAATGACAAATAGGCGTTGAACTCTTCCGGAAATTCATCTTCGCTTGTCATCTTGGTCATATCCGTCTTCCATCCCGGCAACTCCACATAGATGGGCTCTATCCCTTCGGATATGTCATAGGGGAAATAGTCGATTTCTTCGCCGTTCACCTTGTATGCCACGCAAGCCTTGATGGTATCAAATCCATCAAGAACATCGCTCTTCATCAAAATCAGTTGGGTTACGCCGTTTATCATGATAGAGTAGCGCAAGGCTACCAAATCCACCCATCCGCAGCGGCGTTCGCGTCCGGTTACCGCTCCGTATTCATGGCCTAAGTCGCGGATGGTCTTTCCGGTTTCATCAAACAGTTCGGTGGGGAACGGGCCGGCTCCTACACGGGTGCAGTAAGCCTTCATGATGCCGTACACTTCGCCAATCTTGTTCGGTCCCAGTCCCAAGCCCGTGCAGGCTCCGGCGCAGATGGTATTGGAGGATGTCACAAACGGATAAGAGCCGAAGTCCACATCAAGCATCGTTCCTTGAGCACCTTCGCACAATACGCTCTTGCCTTCCTTCAGCAGGCGGTTGACTTCGTGCTCGCTGTCTACCAGATGGAATCCGCGCAGATACTCGATACCTTCCATCCACAGCTTTTCAAGTTCGGTGATGTCGTATTCATAATTCAGGCTTTTCAGGATTTCTTCGTGTCGGGCTTTGGCTGCGGCATACTTTTCATCGAAGTTATGCAGGATATCGCCTACACGCAAACCCGTGCGGCTTACCTTGTCTGTATATGTCGGGCCTATTCCTTTGCCGGTTGTCCCTACTTTGGCATCGCCTTTGGCTGCTTCGTATGCAGCGTCCAATATGCGGTGCGTCGGCAGAATCAGGTGCGCCTTCTTCGAAATGTGCAGGCGTTCTTTCAGCGGATGCCCGCTTGCTTCCAGCGCTTCGGCTTCGGCCTTGAACAGAGCAGGGTCGAGCACAACTCCATTACCTATAATATTTATCTTGTCTCCCTGGAATATACCTGAGGGGATGGAACGAAGTACATATTTCTGACCTTCGAACTCGAGAGTGTGACCGGCATTCGGTCCGCCCTGAAAGCGTGCCACTACATCATAACGGGGGGTAAGCACATCGACTACCTTGCCTTTGCCTTCGTCGCCCCATTGCAAACCTAACAAAACATCTACTTTCATGATTTCTTTGATTTATATTCTTGATTGTTTTTCTTGCGTCTGCTCCCCGCACATTTGCTGCACAACCCATATATGTAAAGGGAATAATGGGAAGCGTGAAAGTTTTTCAGCTTTGTTTGTGCGATGGCCTGCTTTAGATTGTCGTCTTCAAATTCCGACACCTTGCCGCAGCCGGTGCAAATCATGTGGTGGTGAGTCTCGTTTTTGTATGAGCGTTCATACTGGGAAGTATTGCCGAACTGGTGTTTGATAATCAGTCCGGCATCCATAAGCAGGATAATGGTATTGTAAAGTGTGGCGCGGCTGACGCGGAACTTTTCCTTTTCGGCCATATAGCTATACAGCATGTCGATATCGAAATGTCCTTTTATCGAATATATGGTATCGAGTATGGCATATCGTTCGGGCGTCTTTCGATGTCCGTTCTTCTGCAAATATTCTGTAAGCATTTGCCGCACCTTTTCTTTTACGTTCTCTTCCATACCATTCGCATTCAGCGTTCAAAGATAACCTTTTTTGCGTAATTTAGAAAGATTGCAGACAATATTCTATATCATTTTTAGTTTCGTTTGCTAAAGCGCTTATGTCCGGTTTCTCTGATTTGCACAGAATGCTCAGCTGTTTGCTTATCTTTTTCCAGTCGTTTCTTGAGCGGTTTCCGAATTTGCGTAAGGCTGTAGCCGCGGCCTTGCGTATTTGCAGTGATTCACTTTCAAGTGCGGTAAAGGTCTGGTCGATGAATTCATCTTCCGTCTGCTCGTCAAGCTTCATTCCTTTCATCAGGAGGCGGGCCATCAGCAGGAAGCCACATAGTTGAAAATATTCTCTGTCGTCCGCCATCCATCGGAATACTATATCCGGAGCATAGGGCAGGCGTTGGAACAGGTTCATTACGGTATATTCGGCCAGTTCTGGATAATGCATGTCTTCAATCCATATTTCGGCAATTTCCGGATAAAACGACTCGGTCGGTTGGAGAAGTCCTGCCATAATCTTGCATTCGCGGATGTTTTCTTTCCAGAGAGCCTGAGCCAGTTCGTGGTTTGGTTCATATTCCGCCGCTATTTCCTTGATGCGGGGGTATTCGATGCCGAAATTCAGTTTATAGTCCATGCCTTTATCCCGCATGCTTTGTGAAATCATGCCGTTCATGTAAAGGCGTAACTTTGATTTTATTTCTTTGATGGTTTCGTGCATAAGGTTGTTTTACGTGGGGCGTTATAGATTTGAGTATTCGTGGCTATAGCGAAGCATTTGTTCGGCATAACCTTCTGTATAGCTTATTTTTATATCTGTAATGTTTCCGCTTTCATCCGTTTCCGGCGTATAGACCGGATTGACAAAGCCTTTGTAGGGAGCGAGATGCAGGGCGCGGTAGCGGTTCAAGACTTCAGTGTGAAGCTCTCGGTTTACTTTGACGGCATAACTTTCCACCAGTTTGCGGGCACTTTCATAATCACCTTCACTCTTGATACGCTGGATTTCGGCAAGCAGTTTCCCGAACAGTCCGCGCAGTTTGGCATAATCATTGATGCGTACGTAAGTCTTTCCGTCGCGTTTTACCAGTTCTACCACTTTTTCATCATGTCCTTGTTCCAATGTCCAACGGGCGATGAGCTGCCGGTTGCGCATGTGTGCTTCTTCTATATTGCATCCCGGCTCGATACGGACAAGCTGCGTCATCAGTCCGTTCATCATATACGAATAATATTCCGCTTTATAAGCTTCGCTGTCCGGCATAAGCCCGAGTGTCACCATTTTGCTGTCTGCCAGATAATAGAGTCCGAACAGGTCTGCTCGTGCTTCTTCGATGGTGGAGCCATAGGCTTTCAGTGCGTCTGGATCAATTCCGGGGAGCAGTTGGCCCGAGCCATGTCCCAGACATTCGTGTAGGTCGGTGTGCAAATCATCGGTTATGTCTGCGTATTTGTCAAGCAGCGTTTTTTCTTTGCCGCTGTATACGAATTCTTCGCGGAAACCGTTTCCACGCGCCGCTTTGTTGTAGGCGTCGGTCAGATTGCCGATAGTGACCGATTTGGAGCCATGTACGCTGCGAATCCAATTGGAATTAGGCAGATTGATGCCGATGGCCGTGCTCGGATACAAGTCTCCGGCAAGGATGGCGGCGGTAATCACTTTGGCCGATACGCCTTTTACTCGCTTTTTCTTAAACTGAGGAGCTACTGGAGAGTGGTCTTCAAACCATTGGGCATTGGTGCTGATAAGTTCGGTACGGCGTGTCGCTTCCATATCCTTAAAGTTAACGATGGATTCCCAACTTGCCTTCATACCCAACGGATCGCCGTAACTTTCGATGAATCCGTTTACAAAATCCACTATGGAGTCAGTATCTTTCAGCCAGGCGATGGAATAAGCATCGAAAGTCTTCAGGTCGCCTGTATGGTAGAAGTCTGTCAACAGACGGATGACTTTGCGCTGTGCATCATTTTCCGCTACTTGTTCTGCCTTTTGCAGCCACCATACGATGCGTTCCAATGCGGTGCTGTACATTCCTCCTATTTTCCATACTTGTTCTTTCACCTGTCCGTTTTCTTTAATCAGGCGGCTGTTCATCCCGTACATCACCGGTTGCGAATCGCCCGGTGTCTTCAGTGTTGCGTAAAAGTCTTCTGCTTCTTGTTGGGTTACGCCTTCATAATAATTGGCGGCAGATGTCAGCACCAGGTCTTCACCGTCTGTCTGGTTTACTCGCTTGGGCATGACCGACGGATTGAATATGACGGGAAAAAGTTTTTGGCACATCTTTTTCACCGTTTCGCCTTTTTCCACCGGAATGCAGGAAGCGGGCAGTGACTGTAGCACCTCCGACAAGTATTCGGCAGTGAAGCCTGGAACAAACTTGTCGCAGGAATAATGATGGTGGATGCCGTTTGAAAACCAAACTCGTTTCAGATATATCTCCAAGGCATGAAACGCGTCTGTAGAGCGGTTGCCCTGATAATGTGTGTATATGCTTTCCAGCAAACGCCGGATTTGTAAATTATATTTCCCGTTTTGGTCGAACAGAATGTCTCTTCCCTCAAGGGCTGCCTGAGTGAGATAATAGACCAATTTTTTTCGGGGCAAGGACAATGTTTCAAAACCAGGCACGCGATAACGGAGTATCTGCAGGTCGGCAAACTGTTCTACAGTATAATCAAAGAGAGTCTCTTCTGGCTGTTTCATTTATTGTTTTGAGAAAACCTATTTGTTTGACATGTGGTTTAGACGATATTCACGGGGAGTTCCGCCTACATGCTTGAAGAAAGCTGCGTAAAACGACTGCCGGTTGGCAAATCCTACCATCGCACTGATTTCTTCTATTGTCTTGCCGGCATACCGTTTGTCTACCAACAGATGTTTGGCATCGCGGATGCGGTATTCGTTCACCAGACAAGTATAGTTCATCCCGAAGCGTGAGTTGATGACACCCGACAAATAACGCGTGTTGGTCTTCAAATCTTTGGCCAAGTCTCTGGCACAATAGTTCGGATCCTTATACTTTTTCCGCGCGACAATGATATTCAGTATCTCGTCATACAGATGGTCTGCAAGTTCTGCCCGTATCATTTCCCGATAAGGCGCCTTCACGATTTTTCTTTCGCGCAAATTGTAAGGCATTTTCCTCTCGGATATACCTTTTTCGTCTTGTTTCTTATTAACCTCTCTCATCTCTTTTCCTGAATTATTTTATTACATTTTACAAATTTGTGCAGAAGTTTTCTAATTCACAAATAGAAAAGGTTCTTTTTTTCACTAATTTGAATTTTGAGTATCTTTGCAGGTCACTTTTTATAAGAGGAAAAAGCCATGCTGCAAATATTGAAATCATATTTCGGATATACTCGTTTCCGCCCTTTGCAGGAAGAGATTATATCGTGCATACTTGAAAAGCGCGACACACTGGTGCTTATGCCAACGGGGGGAGGGAAATCCATCTGCTATCAGCTTCCCGCCCTGATGATGGAAGGGACAGCCGTGGTCGTTTCACCGCTCATCTCGCTGATGAAAGACCAGGTGGAGGCGCTTCGTGCGAACGGAATCGCTGCGCGGGCGCTTAACAGCAGCAACAATGAGACGGAAAATCTGAATCTGCGCTTGGAATGTGCACAGGGAAGAGTAAAACTTCTTTACGTATCGCCCGAGCGTCTGCTGGCGGAGCTCGGCTTTCTGCTGCGTGATATCCGGATTTCGCTGTTTGCCATCGATGAAGCGCACTGCATTTCCCAGTGGGGACATGATTTCCGGCCGGAGTATACGCAGCTGAAAGTGCTCCGCCAGCAGTTTCCGCAGGTTCCCATTGTGGCTTTGACAGCTACCGCCGACAAGATTACCCGTGAGGATATTCTCAGGCAGCTTGACATGCGCAATCCCCAAATATTCATTTCATCGTTCGACCGTCCGAATCTCAGCCTCGATGTGAAGCGCGGCTATCAGCAAAAGGACAAGATTCGAGCGATTGTGAGCTTCATCCGCCAGCATCCGGGCGAAAGCGGCATTATCTATTGCATGAGCCGGAGCGGAACGGAGAAGGTGGCGGCGCTGCTTGGGGAAAAAGGATTCAGTGTGGGGGTGTATCATGCCGGACTGAGCAACGAACAGCGCGAGCGGGCGCAGGATGACTTCATCAACGACCGTGTGCAGATAGTCTGTGCTACCGTCGCCTTCGGAATGGGGATAGACAAGTCGAACGTGAGGTGGGTGATTCATTATAATCTTCCCAAAAGCATCGAGAGTTTTTATCAGGAAATCGGGCGTGCCGGACGCGACGGACTGCCCGGCGACACGCTGCTCTTTTATTCGTTTGCCGACATTGTGATGCTTTCTAAGTTTGCCGCCGAAAGCAAGCAGCAGGAAATCAATCTGGAGAAGCTGAACCGGATGCAGCAGTATGCCGAGTCGGACATCTGCCGGAGGCGGATTCTGCTGAACTATTTCGGCGGGACGATGGAGCATGACTGCGGCAACTGTGATGTGTGCCGCAATCCCCCCGAGCGGTTTGACGGAACGGTTATCGTGCAGAAGGCGCTGAGTGCCATCGCCCGTGCGGACGAACGGGTGGGCACACGCACGCTTATCGACATATTGAAGGGGGCGGTCACGGCGGAAGTGGTGGAAAAAGGATATGACAAGCTGAAGACTTATGGGGCGGGCAGGGACATTCCGGCGCGCGACTGGCAGGATTATCTGCTGCAGATGCTTAATTTGGGCTATTTTGAAGTGGCTTACAATGAAAGCAATCATTTGAAGATAACGGAGGCGGGACGAAACGTTCTGTTCGGGCGTGCGCGTGCCTTGCTGGTGGTCATCAGGCGCGAAGACCGTGCTGGAAAAGTGGCTCCCAGGAGCCGGAAAAAAGAGACGGCCGCACCGTCAGTTCCGGTGCTGACTCCTGCCGTTTTCGAGGATGAAGATGAGCAGCTGTTTGAAAAGCTCCGTCAACTGCGCCGGCAGTTGGCCGACCAGCAGGCTATTCCTCCTTATATCGTGCTGTCGGACAAGACACTTCATGCGCTTGCCTCCCGTCGGCCGCTTACGCTGGACGAGTTTGGCGAGGTGGGTGGCATAGGCGAATACAAGAAAAAGAAATACGGAAAAGATTTTCTGGAAGCGATAAAGGCGCATATGGGCCGTTGAGCGAATGGTTTGATGCGGGATGGAGTCGCGTTCCATCCGCATCATGCTGCTGTCTGGCCGTGGCCGAAATCTTGTTTGCCTTATCCTAATTCGGAGTACAGCTGCTCCCACGCTTCGTTGAACGCAGGCATGGAGGGGAAAAGCAGGTTGGCTCCTTCGCTGAGCAGCGCGTCATCGGGCAGGGGGCCGGTGTTGAGAGCCACGGTGAATATGCCTGCCGCTACGCCTGCACGCACGCCGAGCGGTGCGTTTTCCACCACCAGCGCTTCGTTGGCCCGGACATCCGCCTTTTTCAGCGCCATCAGATAAGGCTCCGGATTGGGCTTTCCATATTTTACATCAAAGGCTGTCACCATTAGCTCCGGTCTGAATATGTCGGGAAAGTAATGGTTCAGCTTGTCTAACAGAGACTTTTGTCCGGAGCCCGTCACTACCATCGGGATGAGTCCGGCCTGCTTGACTTTAAGCAGCAGTTCATAAGCTCCTTCCATACGCTCAGGCTTTGCCAGTGCGGTGAATATTTCGCTTTTTGTATGGTAGATTTCCTTGATTTCCGCCTCGGTCGCTTCGTGTCCGCGCTCGCGCAGGCTCACGATGTTGATGGTGGAAGCTCCGGTGCGTCCTTCATGCATGTAGGCTTCCTCCCGCGTCATGCTCATGCCGTAGCGTTTCATCGCTTCATGCCATGCGGTGGCATGATTTTTCATTGAGTCAAACAATACGCCGTCCATGTCAAAAAGAACGGCTTTCAGGCGGATAGCCTCGTAACGGTGCTTGTCAAGATATTGGGAAATGAATGGTTCGTACACTTTCTGTTCGGTAAAATTAAGGGTTATGCATTAAAGAAAAAGAATCAAAACCGTATCTGTATATAGTCCGGTTCTGATTCTCTTCCTTTTTTATATTTTGCTTATTTCAGTCTGGCCTGAATTGCTTCCGATTCTTTTTCGTAGCCCGGCTTGTTCAGAAGGGCAAACATGTTTTTCTTGTAGGCCTCTACACCCGGTTGGTTGAACGGATTGACTTCCAGCAGGTATCCGCTGATGCCGCAAGCCTTTTCAAAGAAATAGATGAGTTGCCCCAAATAATACTCGTTCAGGACGGGAACGCTGATGCGCAGGTTGGGGACACCTCCGTCTACATGAGCCAGTTGGGTTCCCAGTTCGGCCATCTTGTTCACTTCGTCCACCCGTTTTCCGGCCAGGAAGTTGAGTCCGTCCAGATTCTCTTCATCGCTCGGTACATGCAGCTCATGATTCGGCGTTTCGACAGAGACTACCGTTTCGAAGATGGTGCGTTCGCCCTGCTGAATCCATTGTCCCATAGAGTGAAGGTCGGTCGAAAAGTCGACTGAGCTCGGATAGATTCCCTTGTTGTCTTTACCTTCCGATTCGCCGTAAAGCTGTTTCCACCATTCCATGAAGTAGTGCAGTTTCGGCTGGAAGTTGACAAGGATTTCTATCTTCTTTCCTTGCTTGTAGAGTTCGTTGCGTGTGGCTGCGTAGAGAGCTGCCGGATTTTTTTTCATATCTTCATCGGCGCATACCTTTTCCATCTCGCAGGCTCCGGCCACCAGTTGCTCGATGTCTATTCCTGCCACGGCGATAGGAAGCAGTCCCACCGGAGTAAGAACAGAGAAGCGTCCGCCCACATTGTCGGGGATGATGAACGATTTGTATCCTTCCTTGTCGGCAGTTACGCGGGCTGCACCTTTTTTGGCGTCGGTTACGGCTACTATCACCTTGCGTGCCATCTCTTTTCCGCGTTGGTCTTCACATTGTTTCTTCAGCAGGCGGAATGCAAGTGCCGTTTCGGTGGTGGTTCCCGACTTGGAGATGTTGATTACACCGAATTTCTTGTCTTTCAAAAAGTCAGTCAGTTCGGCCAGATAGTCTTCGCCGATGTTGTGTCCGGCAAAGATGATGGTAGGTTGTCCTGCTTTCTTTTCAAGCAACCATTGGAAACTGTTCGACATGGCTTCGATTACCGCGCGTGCTCCCAAGTAGCTGCCGCCGATGCCGGCCACTACCACCACTTCACAATTCTCGCGGAGCACTTCGGCCGCAGCCTTCAGTTCGGCCAGATGTTCCTTTGTGATGGAAGAAGGCAGGTGCAGCCATCCCAGGAAGTCATTTCCCAGTCCGGTACCCTTTTCCAGAGTCTCCATACATTCTTTTACTTTGGGCGCATAAGCGGCCAATTTTTCCTTGTCGATGAATCCTAAGACTTTTTCGACATTAAGCGTAATGTTTTCCATAACTATCTGTATTTTTATCTGAACGAATCAGTTAATAATTTAATCTCAATCATCGGGGCGATGCGCTCATAAAGTATATTGTATACGGCATCCACTATCGGCATGTTTACATGCAGGTGCTTGTTCAGCTCCTTGATACACTTGGTTCCGTAATATCCTTCGGCAATCATCTCCATTTCAATCTGTGCGCTCTTTACAGAATATCCTTTTCCAATCATAGTTCCGAATACGCGGTTGCGGCTGAAGTTGGAATAGGCCGTTACCAGCAAGTCGCCCAGATAGGCCGAGTCGTTCGTACATCGGTTTACCGGATGCACCGTGTCGAGAAAACGGTTCATTTCCTGCAAGGCGTTTGAGACCAGTACTGCCTGGAAATTGTCGCCGTATTTCAGGCCGCTGCAGATGCCCGCAGCAATGGCGTATACATTCTTCAGTACCGATGCATATTCGATACCTGCCACATCCGTGTTGACCGAGGTCTTGATGTAGTGTCCTGCCAGCTGGCGGGCGAAGAGCCTTGCTTTTTCGATGTCTTTGCACCCTACGGTGAGGTAAGAGAGGCGTTCCAGGGCAACTTCTTCTGCGTGACACGGCCCTGCCAGTACGGCGATATTTTCTTCAGGCACATCATACACTTTATGAAAATAGTCGGAAATAATCAAGTTCTCGTCGGGCACGATTCCCTTGATGGCGGTTACGATGAACTTGTCCTTCAGCTTAGTCTTAAGCTTTTTGAGATGGCTTTTCAGATAAGGTGAAGGAGTAACGAAAATCAGTGTGTCCGATTCACGTACCACCTTGTTGATGTCGGAAGAAAAGCTGATGCGCTTCACATCGAAGCGCACGCTCGTCAGATAAGCTGGATTATGTCCGAGCCGCTTGAAGTCTTCAATGCGGTCGTCACGGCGCATATACCAGTTTATCGAGTCTGCTTGAGCCAGTATGATCTTGGCGATAGCTGTGGCCCAGCTTCCCCCGCCCATGATTGCTATTTTGCCGGGTAGTTTCATTTTTCCTGTGTCCAGGCGGCAACCTCGTCAACCGAAGGGTTGGCCAACCCCAGTTTATATTTCTTGTTGATTCCGCAAATATCCATGTGGAGCTTTTGCGGGTTCACATTTTTCATGTCTGCCACCATATTATATCCGGCCTTCTGGATTACCGGAATCCATTCTTCGGGAACTCCTGCTTCTATATATTTGGCAGGGGCGTCTTTCGGAATGACTTTTTCCGGACGCATCTGTGGGAAGAACAATACTTCTTGGATGGTGCTTTGTCCCGTCATCAACATTACGAGACGGTCCATTCCGATACCCATTCCAGAGGTGGGGGGCATGCCGTATTCCAATGCACGTACAAAATCCTTGTCGATAATCATCGCCTCGTCGTCTCCTTTTTCGCTCAAGCGCATCTGCTCTTCGAAGCGTTCCAGCTGGTCGATTGGGTCGTTCAGCTCTGAGTAGGCGTTACATAATTCCTTGCCGTTTACCATTAGCTCAAAACGCTCGGTCAAGTCTGGATTCGTGCGGTGACGCTTGGTCAGCGGTGACATCTCCTTCGGATAGTCGGTGATGAATGTTGGCTGTATGTAGTGTCCTTCGCAGAATTCACCGAAAATCTCGTCGATGAGCTTTCCCTTACCCATCGTGTCGTCAATTTCCATGTTCAGTTTTCCGCAAATTTCGCGTATCTGTTCTTCGTTCATCCCAGTCAGGTCATAGCCGGTGAATTCCTTGATGGAATCGAGCATGGTCACACGCTTGTAGGGAGCTTTGAAATCAATAAGATTTTCGCCTACCTGCACTTGGGTGGTGCCGTTCACATCCAAACATATTTTCTCAATCATCTGTTCGGTAAATTTCATCATCCAGTTGTAATCTTTGTAAGCTACATAGATTTCCATGCAGGTGAATTCCGGATTATGCGTGCGGTCCATTCCTTCGTTGCGGAAGTTCTTGCCTATCTCGTACACTCCTTCAAATCCGCCAACGATAAGTCGCTTCAGATAAAGCTCGCTGGCAATGCGCATATAGAGCGGAATGTCGAGTGCATTGTGGTGGGTAATGAAGGGGCGTGCTGCAGCTCCTCCCGGAATGGCTTGAAGAATGGGAGTCTCTACTTCTACATATCCTTTTGAGTCGAAATACTCGCGCATGGACTTGTATACTTTCGAACGTTTCAGAAAAATGTCTTTTACTCCGTCATTTACTACTAAGTCTACATAGCGTTGGCGGTAGCGCAGCTCTGGGTCTTCAAACTTGTCATAAGCTACACCATCTTTATATTTTACGATGGGAAGTGGACGGATGGATTTCGAGAGCACGGTCAGCTTCTGTGCGTGGATGGAGACCTCGCCCATCTGCGTGCGGAAAACAAAACCTTCTACACCGATAAAGTCTCCCAAGTCGAGTAGACGCTTGAATACTACATTATATAAATCTTTGTTCTCGCCCGGACATATGTCATCGCGGGTGATGTATATCTGAATACGGCCTTTAGAGTCTTGCAGTTCGACGAACGAAGCCTTTCCCATCACCCGGCGCGACATGATGCGTCCGGCTACTGAAACTTTGCGTGGTTCGGTTTCGTCGTCTTTGAATTCTGCCTTGATGTCCGTTGAAAAGGCGTTTGTCACATATTCGGCGGCAGGATAAGGCTCAATGCCCATCGCTCTCAACTCGTTCAGACTGTTCCGTCTGATAATCTCCTGTTCACTTAACTCTAATACGTTCATCTGTCAATGCATTAACTCAATTTTGCTACAAAATTAAAAAACATTTCGCAATCTGCAAAATATACCCGTCACAAGCTTGTTTTTTATAAATCAATGTTCCATCAGCTCTTGTTTATCCGATATTTTTACTACTTTTGGAAGTTCAACTTTAAAAGACCATGAAAATAACCATCTTGCAAACTGATATTCGATGGGCGGATCCGACATGGAATGTGAATCGGGCCGATGAAATTGTCCGCCGTCACGAGGGGACGGAGCTTTTTGTACTGCCCGAAATGTTTTCTACTGGATTTTGCACCCGTCCGCAGGGTATAGCCGAGCCTGCTGGAGGTAAAGGATTGGAGTGGATGAGGCGTACGGCTGATGAGTGCGGATGTGCTATAGCCGGAAGCATCGCCGTGGAAGAAGAAGGAAGATATTATAACCGTTTTTTTTTCGTGAAACCCGGTGGACAGATTGAGTGGTATGACAAGAAGCATCTCTTCACTTACGGAGGGGAGCATTACATTTATACGCCAGGTTCACGCCGTACGGTAGTAGAGTGGTGCGGCGTGCGTTTCCTGCTTCAAGTGTGTTATGACCTTCGTTTTCCTGTATGGTCACGCAATCGGGGGGATTATGATGTTGCTCTTTATGTCGCCAGTTGGCCTACACCGCGAGTGGAAGCGTGGAAAGCTTTGCTTCGTGCTCGTGCCATCGAAAATCAATGTTATGTGGTGGCCGTCAACCGAGTGGGAGAAGACCCTTTCTGCCAATATAGTGGAGGAAGTGCCGTCATCAATCCTTACGGAAAGACGCTTGCTGCATGCGAAGACGGATGTGCATGTGAGGCGGAAGCCGTTATTGACATGGAGACATTAGAAGATTTCCGCAGGAAGTTTCCTGTACTTAATGATGCAGATGCATTCAGATTGGAATAATATAAACTTACGACTAATAAAATATGAAAAACAACAAACTTTTACTTTTGGGCGACCAGGCGATTGCGCTCGGAGCTATCCAGGCGGGTATTTCCGGAGTGTATGCTTATCCGGGAACGCCTTCTACTGAAATTACGGAATACATACAAGATTCACCCATTGCTCGTGAAAGACATTTGCATTGCACTTGGTGTACCAATGAAAAGACAGCAATGGAAGCAGCTTTAGGAGTTTCTTATGTAGGCCGTCGGGCATTGGTCTGCATGAAGCATGTAGGCATGAATGTGTGTGCCGATGCGTTTGTCAATTCTGCTATCACTGGTGTAAACGGAGGTATCGTAGTAGTAGCTGCTGATGATCCTACCATGCATTCTTCGCAGAACGAGCAAGATTCTCGTTTTTATGGTAAATTCGCTATGGTTCCCATTCTTGAGCCTTCTTCACAGCAGGAAGCTTATGATATGATGGACTATGCCTTCGAACTATCCGAGCGTGAGAAGTTGCCTGTGTTGGTGCGCATTGTTACCCGTTTGGCACATTCGCGTGCGGCAGTAACTGTCAGGGAAAAGACTGCTGCGGTTGCTTGCACCGGTCGTCAGTCTGTGTCCGCCGACTGGGTGCTGCTCCCGGCTAACGCACGTCGCCGCTATTTAGAGGTTATTGCTGCTCAACCATGTCTTTTGCAGCTTGCCGAAGAGACGCTCTACAATGTTCTTTCCGGAACCGAAAGTGTGGAGAAGGCCGAAAGAGGCATCATCGCCTGCGGTATCGGATACAACTATGTAATGGAATGCTATCCTGATGGATGTCCATATCCGTTGTTGAAGATTTCGCAATATCCACTGCCCGTTGGAAAGATTGCTTGTCTGGCTGGGGCATGTAAGGAAATGTTGGTGGTGGAAGACGGACAGCCTTTTGTTGAAGAGCAGCTTCGCGGAATATTACCATCCGCTTATACAGTAAAGGGGCGTTTGAGTGGTGATTTGCCTCGCACCGGGGAATTGGATCCTGACAGTGTGAAAGAGGCATTGGGATTGAAGAGTGCGCAGGTATATGTTCCGGCGCACAATGTGGTGGCTCGTCCGCCTGCTTTGTGTAACGGATGCGGACACCGTGATGTATATGATGCGCTTAATCGGGTGGCTGCTGAATATCCTGGGGCAAAAATTTTCGGTGATATCGGATGTTATACATTGGGTGCACTTCCTCCGTTCCGCGCACTTGACAGTTGTGTGGATATGGGTGCATCCATTACGATGGCGAAAGGTGCAGCCGATGCCGGACAATTTCCTGTCATAGCTGTGATAGGCGATTCTACTTTTACCCATTCCGGAATGACTGGATTGCTTGATGCTGTAAATGACCGGGCGAATATTACCGTTGTCATTTCCGATAATCTGACTACTGCCATGACCGGTGGACAGGATTCGGCCGGCACGAACAAGTTCGAGGCCATCTGCATAGGATTGGGTGTGGAGCCAGAACATGTGCGTGTGGTAGTACCTTTGCCTAAAAATATGGAGGAAATCACCCGCATTATTCGCGAGGAGATAAACTACCCCGGTGTGTCGGTAATTATCCCGCGCCGCGAGTGCATGCAAACCTTAAATCGTAAATTGAAACAAAAAAGAGCAGAAAAGAAATGAAGACAGATATTATACTTTCAGGAGTGGGTGGACAAGGTATCTTGTCTGTAGCAACCATTATCGGTGAGGCCGCCACACGTATGGGGCTGACTTTGAAACAGGCCGAAGTGCACGGCATGAGCCAGCGTGGAGGTGATGTGCAGTCGAATCTTCGTCTTTCCGATGGGTGTATCGCATCCGATTTGATACCGCTCGGAACGGCTGATATGATTCTTTCGCTAGAACCGATGGAAGCTCTGCGTTATTTGCCTTATCTGGCGACTGACGGATGGATTATCACTTCATCAGTACCGTTTAAGAATATTCCTAATTATCCAGATGAGACAGAATTAGCAGCGGAACTTGGTGCACAGCCGCGTGTTGTGGCTCTTGATGTGGAAGCTTTGGCACGCGATAATCATATTCCCCGTTCGGCGAATGTTATCTTGCTTGGAGCTGCATCGGATTTTTTGAAAATACTTGATGCATCCACTCTGCGTGAAAGTGTGGGATGTATTTTCGCTTCGAAAGGAGAGGCCGTGGTAGAGGCTAACTTGCGTGCTTTTGATATCGGCTATGACTATGTGAAACAGCTAAACCTTAACGCTTTATGAGTCGTGTGTTTAGCGAGGAACTGGTTTCCTCGGTAGCTAAGGAAATGAAGGTGGCCGACCTTCAGAATGCAACCATTGGCGATGTCTTGTTAGTGGCTTCGCGCTTAGAGGAACTTACGGGTATTCCCTTTATCCGTATGGATCAGGGTTCGCCCGGCTTGCCTGCCAACCGTGTGGGTATCGAGGCAGAAAAGGCTGCGCTTGACAAGGGTTTGGGAGCTCAGTATCCCGCTGCGGCAGGAGTGCCTGAATTGAAGGAGGCTGCTTCGCGTTTTGTCAAGGCGTTTATTGACATTGATATTTCTCCGCGTGCCTGTCTGCCTACTACTGGTTCGGTAGCGGCTTCGTTTGGTGCTTTTATTGCTTGTACACAGCGGATTCCAGGCAAGGATAAGGTATTGTTTATTGATCCCGGATTTCCCATTCAGAAGTCACAGTTGCGCATTTTGGGAATTGCTTGGGAGTGGTTTGACATTTACGATTTTCGCGGACAGGCTTTGCGCGCGAAGTTGGAAAGTTATCTATCGAAGGGTGACATCGCTGCGATTGTCTATTCTAATCCAAACAATCCTGCGTGGATTTGTTTGGAGGAAGAGGAATTGCAGATTATCGGTGAATTGGCTACTCGCTATGATGCTGTGGTGATGGAAGACCAGGCTTATTTTTGCATGGACTTTCGTCATCCTTTCGGCTGTCCTTATCAACCGCCGTTTGTTCCTACCGTAGCGCGGTATACCGATAACTATATCCTGATGCTTTCCGCTTCGAAGATATTCAGTTATGCCGGACAGCGCATTGCTTTGGCTTGTGTGTCTGACAAGCTGTTTGACCGCCAGTATCCCGCTCTTGCCCGGCGTTATGAAGATTCGGGGGTATTCGGTTCCACATTCGTTGCCTCTATCATGTATATGATAACTTCTGGATGCACTGCTACCACACAATATGGTATGGCCGAGATGCTTAATCGTTCTGTGTCAGGCGAAATAAACTTTGTGGAGGATGTGCGCGAATATGAGCGCCGTGCCCGCCGCATGAAGCAGATTTTTACGGACAACGGTTTCTCTATCGTTTATGATCATGATGTGACTCAGCGTGTAGGCGACGGGTTCTTCTTTACTCTTGGCTATCCCGGCATGACGGGGGGCGAACTGCTGTGTGAGTTGATGTATTACGGAGTGAGTAGCATATCGCTCTCTACTACCGGTAGTGATCAACAAGGGGTGCGTGCTTGTACATCGCGTATGTGTGAAGAGCTTTATCCGGTGCTCGAAGAGCGTATGAAGATGTTTCGTGAAGACCATCCGTTTTAGGTGACAAGAAGACAAGGAAACAGTTGACGAGGAAATAAAGGTTTTGCGCTTGTCTTCTTGTCGGACTCGTCAACTTGCTGCCATCAACTAAAGCTTCGTCATTTTTTTGAAAAACTTTAAAACTGATAATGAAAATACCATGATTTGGAACACAAGCAAAGAATGCATGTCGCGCGAGCAGATGCGCGAGCTGCAAGGAAAGCGATTACAGAAACTTGTTGTCTACGTTTATCATAATGTGCCTTTTTATCGCCGCAAGATGCAGGAGATGGATTTATCCCCTGATGACATCCGAGGCATTGATGATATTGTGAAGCTGCCATTTACTACCAAGCAGGATTTGCGTGACAATTATCCTTATGGGTTGATGGCTGCGCCTCGGTCGGAAGTGGTACGTGTGCATGCTTCATCGGGAACTACAGGCAACCCTACCATTGTGGGATACACTCGCCGCGATCTTTCGATATGGTCGGAAGTGATGGCACGCAGTCTTTCGGCTTATGGTGTGACGCGCGAAGATACCTTTTCCGTGAGTTACGGATACGGGCTTTTCACTGGCGGATTGGGAGCACATTACGGAGTGGAGAACTTGGGAGCCACTGTGATACCTGCTTCTACCGGAAATACAGAAAAGCATGTGCGTCTGATTCGTGACCTTCATATCACGGGCATTGCTTGCACTCCTTCATATGCCCTTTATCTGGCCGAGGTAGTGGAGCGTATGGGCATCGATAAGAGCGAGCTTGACTTGCGCATTGGAGCTTTCGGGGCTGAACCGTGGACGGAGAATATGCGCCGTGAAATTCAGGAACGGCTCGGACTGAAAGGATATAACATTTACGGACTGAGCGAAATCATGGGGCCCGGCGTGTCATACGAATGCCAGGAACAGCATGGTTCCCACATCAACGAAGACCATTTCTACCCTGAAATCATTGATCCCGAGACACTGCGCCCGTTGCCCGCCGGAGTGCAGGGCGAACTGGTGTTTACCACTCTTACTAAAGAAGGAATGCCTTTGCTGCGTTACCGTACGAAAGACCTTACCTCGCTGATGCCTGGCACTTGTCCCTGCGGGCGCACCAATGTGCGTATGACGCCTATCATGGGACGTAGCGATGATATGCTTATTATCCGTGGCATCAACGTGTTCCCTTCTCAGGTGGAGAGTGTTATTCTTGGTATGAAAGAGTTTGAGCCACGTTATATGTTGGTGGTCGACCGTCGGAACAATCTCGATACTCTCGAAGTGCAGGTGGAGGTGCGGCGTGACTTCTTTACCGACGACATCGGTGCCATGCTTGGGCTTAAGAAGCGGCTTTCCGACAAGCTTAAGAGCGTGCTTTCCATCAGTGCCGATGTGAAGCTGATGGAGCCCAACAGTATCGCCCGCAGCGAAGGAAAGTCGCAACGGGTCATTGACAAGCGCGTATTGGTTTAACTTACATAAAAAATAGAGAAAGGAAACAAGCTATGACCATCAAGCAACTATCCGTATTTTTGGAGAACAAGACCGGGCGCATCAATGATGTGGTGCGCACCTTGGGACAGAACGGAATCAACATGCATGCTTTCAGCATGGCCGAGACGGCTGACTTTGGCATTTTGCGTTTGATTGTATCCGATGTAGACCGGGCCGTGGAGGTGCTGCGGGGACAGGACTTTGCTGTCATGTCGACTGATGTGGTATGTCTGGGCTGTGCAAATGTTCCAGGTTCATTGGCCGTTATTCTTGAATATCTTGCTCAGGAACAGATATTCATTGACTATATGTATGCTTTTGCACAGAACGACCGTGCTCACGTGGTGATTAAGCCTAATGACATGACGCGCTGTCTCGCCACGCTCAAGCAACACGGTTGCGATGTGTTGTCCGACAACGAACTGTAGGCAGGAATTTGTATTTTGGCTTTCATGGCAGGCATCATGAGGATTCTGCCGTGGATAAGAAGAAAAGACAGCTGGATTACGAAGTGTTTTGTTCCGTTCCCTTTGGTGGCGGCTGCATCTTGACTCAGACGAAAACATTGTTCAGGCACGGTGTGCGGGAAAGAAAGAGAGCCTTTCCTGCGCACCGTGCCTGTTTTTTGCCTTCTGTCTGTTTTTCCGATACTGCCGGTGAGCCTGATGGAAAGGATGGAAAATAGACAATGTCAGGATGAAAGTTTGATTTGGCCTTTCAGAATAGGGAAGAGATGAGTTGCTCCCGGATTCGGCTCATGAATGTATATAAAGAATCAGGCAGGGGCAATGCGGTCTGCATTACTCCTGCCTGAAGAATGTATAAGAAACAAACTTTTACAACTTGACAGTCAGTTTCTTTCCTGAATAGCTGACTTTTTTGTCGGCTTTTGACATGACGGTTTCAGCGCATTGCTTGCCCGGCTGCATGAGCGTAATGCTGAAATTGCGTCGTTTCAGCATGTCCGGATATTCTCCTTTACGGTCGCAGATGGTGAGGGTGCGGGTTTCGTCATCCCATTGGAAACGGATAGTGGAAAACATGCCCTTTTCATAATTGTAGTTGTCAAACTCATCTTCGTAGAGTGTAAATTCTCCGTCGGCACCCGGATAGATGCAGATGTCAAGATTGTCCCATTTCTTTTCATCGGAATATTGGACTTTCGGCCCTAACGGAAGGATGCTTCCTGCCTTGATATAGAGCGGGAGTATGTGAATCGGGCATTCGCGATTGATCTCACGGCCTCCTTCTACTGTTTCATTCGTCCAGAAGTCAATCCATTTCGTTCCTTTGGGCAGATATACCTTGACGGGTGATGAGGCCTTGGCTACATCCGATACGGTGGCCACGCCTTTGTTGCCTTCCACTTTTTTGGTGTAAAGCGGGTCGGTTACCGGGCGAACAAGGATATTCTTGCCGAACATGTATTCGTTATCCAGCAGGATTGCCTTGCGGTCGGAAGCGAAGTCCATAACAAGCGGGCGCATTATCATGCCGTCTTCCTGCACTACTGCACCGCTCAAGCTATAGATGTAAGGCAGCAAACGGTAGCGTAACTCGATGAAACGCTTCTGCACATCGTATGCCCAGTCGCCTTCCTTGCCGAACAAATAGATTTCATTCAGCATCGGAGAAGAGCAGTGATTACGCATCAGCGGCATAAAGCAGCCCCATTGGAACCAACGGGCATGAAGTTCCTGATAGGCGATATTGGTGCAGTCGTTGTTATATTCCCATCCGAAGAATCCTCCCAAGTCTGTATTCCAGAACGGGATACCGCAGAGAGTGAAATTCAGTCCGGCCGGAATCTGCTGGCGCAGCACATTCCAACTGGAAACCACATCGCCGCTCCAGCTTAAAGCACCGTAATGTTGCTGTCCCAAATAGCCGGAACGGGTCATTTGGAATACCCGTTTGCTGTCGGATACGGCGCGCTGATGTTCGTATACGCCTCGGTTTGTGGCTAACGGAAAGGCATTGTGTACGGAACGGAAGGAGCCGTCGGCTGTCATGAGGTCGAAATCGCTGTCTTTGGGATTCAGATGGTCGGGCTCGGTCGAGTCAGTCCACCAGGCATCAATACCCATATCATGCAGATGGCTGAGGTAACGCCAGTAAAGATCGCGTGCATCCTTGTTGAACGGGTCGTAAGGATGTGCTCCCGACTTGGGCGGCCAGGTCTCAAACTTCAGCAAAGCTCCCATTTTGTCCAGTTCCTTGAACTGGTCTGTCCAAGGCCCGAAGCTCGCCCATACGGAAATCATCAGATGCGCATTGTTCTTATGAACATATTTAATCATCTCTTCCGGACTCTTGAAGCGGGGGTTCGGATATTTTGCATTCGGATCTTCGCCGTTGGGCAGATACCGCATGGCGGCGGGGTCGTCCATCTTGTTGATATACCGCGGGTTCATAAATTTCATCGCGTTCCAGTTTGAGTCGCAGCCCCAGTATTGCCAGTCTTGGACAATGCCGTCGAGCGGGACTTCCAGTTCGCGGTATTTGTCAAGCACACTGCAAAGTTCGTCCGGACTCTTGTAACGCTCACGGCATTGCCAGTATCCCATAGTCCACAGCGGGAACATGGTTGCTTTTCCGGTCAGGTTTCGGAGGCAGGCAATAACCCCATCCTGTGTTCCGTCTTTATAAAGGAAATAATAGTCAGAGCAGTGCCCAACTTGTGAAGAGAAGGAAGTTTCATAAGGAGTGTCACTGAACTGGGAAATGCCCGGGTTGTCCCAATATACGCCATAGCCTTTTTCAGAAGTGAAATAAGGAATACAGATGTTTGTATTGCCGTTTGACAGATGAATCTGTTGGTTGCGGTGGTTCATTGCCCCGCTTTGGCGCTGGCCTAACCCGTAGATAGCTTCTTCCGGCTGTAGAACAAATGACTGACTGACCGTAAAGGCGTCTTCTTTTACATCCTTTCGCGGCATAAAGTTCGTTCCCAATTCTTTTTCCTTCAGCAGTATATTGCCTTTTAAGTCTTGGTAAGTCACTTTTCCTGTAGCAATATCCAATGTTACAGTCAGGTTACCGGTCGTCATTTTCACTTCATTCCCGTTTTTGACATAAGTGATGTTTACCGTTTCAGGAGTCTTGATGACCGGATAGCTCTTTTTCTCTGGCATTTCTGCCGAAGGATACTTTACGATTCGTACGATAGAAGGGGCGTAAAAGGTTACTTCACCGTTCAGTGTCGGTTGGGCAGTCTGGAATTTTCCTCCGTTGGCTGTCTTCTCGAATGTCTGTGCCCACGACATCGGAGTCATACACAAACCCAACGCTGCCAGAATAATCAGCTTTTGTTTTTTCATAATCGATTAATTTTGAATTTGCTCTTAAGTTTTTCTTAAGCCCAAAAATAGGGACAGACAGGAGAAAAAAGGAGTATGGAATGTTGCAAAAAAATAGATTGAATGGTGCAAATATGGGTTTTACTCATTTGCACCCCCTGTTTGCTCTGATTTTTTCCCTCCGTTCAACTTCTTCTGATACTCGCTTGGTGTCATGCCGAACTCTGCCTTGAAGCATGAAGTGAAATATTTGCGATTGAAATATCCCAGCATCAGTGCTATTTCACTGATTGTTTTGCTGGGGTCTTCCAGCATTCGGCAGGCATGCTGCATTTTTACTTGCCGGATATATTCCAGTGGAGTGAGCCCGGTAATGGCTTTTAGCTTTCGGGTAAGCGACGAGCGGGACATGTTTACTTTTTCCGCCAAGCTGCTCACATCAAATTCCGGTTCGGTCAGATTGTCTTCTACAGCCTTCAATATTTTTTGCAGGAGTATTTCATCCAGTTTTGCGAATTCGATGTCGGAGACTGTTACTCCTAATCGGGAGTCGGGTTTGTCTTCTTTCAGATAATTCCGCATTTTCATCAGCTCTGAGCTGTCTGCATAAAGTTCTTCGTTTCGACGGTTCATGTTTCGGATATATCGCAGGACTCCTGCAGCGATGATGCCGGTCGCCGTGAGTATATAGCATAGGATAGCCCACCATGTTTCATAGAAAGCGGGCAGGCGCTTGATGGACAAATGGGTGATGATATCGCTCCAGATTCCGTTTCTGTCTGTTGCTTTTACTTCGAAGGTATATTCGCCTTTGGGCAGGTGCCTGTAGATGGCGGTGTTTTGCCCTTCTTCCGTGTAGTTCCATTGCTTGTCCAGCCCTTTGATGCGGTAGGCATATCTGATTTTGGGCGCGTTCAGATAGTCTAAAGAAGAGAAGTGAATCTTCAGGTCGGTCTCTTCCGGCTGTAGGATGATGCTTTCATTGGATATTTCTCTCGGTTGGTCCATTATCTGGATATCGGTAACGAGAGTATTTACCTCTTCACTTTTTTTGTCCAGACGGTCGGAAGGAGAAACTGCGCAAATGCCGGGAATTCCTCCGAAGTATATTTTCCCGTCGTTTCCTTTACACATGGCGGTGGGGATGAAACGGTGTAACAGCAGTGAGCCGTCGGTGGTAAGAAAAGCGGAAAAGGCATGATTGTTCGGATTGTAGGCAATAAGTTTCTGGTTGGTATCAATCCAAAGATGTCCGTATACATCTGCAACCAGTTGGTTGATGATGTCTCCTTTCAGTCCGCAAAAGGCGGTATGGTCGGTCTGCTCTTCTGTGGCTGGGTTTAGTCTGTATATGCCTCCTTCTTGCGTACCAATCCAGATGTCTCCGTTGCTTGCCGCAGTCAGGCAGGATACGGATTTGGGCGTAGGATGAGGCTTCAGTTCTCCTTTGCCGGTCAGGCTGTAGACTCCTTTGCTGATGGTTCCTATCCAGAGTCTCCCGTCACCGTCTTCTTCGATAGCGGAGACTTGTCCTAAAGTGTCGCAGACAACCCGGCTTTTTCCGCTTTTCAAATCATAGAGGTACAGGCCTCTGTTGGTGCCTATCCATAGGGTATCCCGGTCGTTTTCATAAATCCGGGTGAAGGCGATTCCTGGTGGTCTGCCGTTTAGACGGACAATCCGCCGCAGTTGGATTTGCATGTTTTCGCGGCCGAATTCGTAGACAAAATCGTGATTCTCGGGGACAACCCACACATTGCCTTTGTGTCGGGAGGCTGCCATAAGCTTGATAGAGTGAAGAGGAAGGTGTCTGAGGTTTCCGAAGTCACTGTAAAGTGAGACATTATCCTTATTCAAGTCATACAGCCCCAAGCCTGTGCGTTCTTGTGATATCCATATTTTCCGTTCGTTTGCATCGCTCAAAGCCATTATTGCAGGTTGGAAATCCACCCGTTTCCGCAAGGCAGGCAGAGGATATTCTTCAGGAGTATCTTCGGAAAAGTGGATGATGAAACTTTTTTCATCGAATGAAGTCACCCATAGTGCCCCTTCTTTGTCTTTGTATATCTCGTTCAACATGCGGCTTGAAGCTACCGGCAACCGGAAATCGGTCTGTTTGAGCCGGCGGCTGGCCGCATCGTAACGCATGGCTATCAGGTCGCTGTGGGTAGTCATCCACAGATTTCCTTCGTGATTGTCCTGCACAACGAACAGGATGTCGCCTTCCGGCTTGCCCATTGAATTGACCGGAAGCGGAGAATAAGTGAATACAGAATCTTTTGGAGCAAGGGGATTGAAAAGCAGCAACCCGTCGGAATCTGTCCCGACCCAGTAGTAATCGTATTTATTGTCCTGTGTGATGCAGGTCGGTCTGCTGTCGGCCGGCAGTCTTGCATAGAGCACAAGGGAATCTTGCCTTTTGTCATAGCGGTATATGTCGCCGTGATATAAGGTTATCAGCACTTCTTTCTGCCGGTTTTCACAGAATCCGTTAATCCATGTGGGGCTGCCAAAACGGTCGTATAGAGGGTATGCTTTGAGCAGTTTGCCAGTATGGTCATATTTTTGTAACTTGTAGCCAGCCGAAACCCATATGTATCCGTCTGAGGTTTTATACATGTGGTTGACGAACTGGTTGCCCAACCGGTCGGGGTCAAGCCGTGTCACTTTTCCGCTTTGCTTGTCCAATATGTGTGCGCCGCAGTCTGTTCCGAACCAGATGCGCCCGTCTGATGCTTCGGCGATGCATTGAATCGTGTTGTTTCCTATAAGTCCGGGAGTATTGATGTCTGAGCGGAAAACTTTTACCTGATAGCCGTTGTCGCAGCAAAGCCCGTTGACTGTTCCGTACCACATATATCCTTCGCTGTCTTGGAATATGCGGTGTATGGCGCTTACCGGCAGCTGGGAAAGGGAAGGTATAGGCGTTATCCTTACAACGGCCTTGATTGGCGGCGGGCAGAAGCACTGCAGGATAAGGACTATCAGGGCGAACAGTTTTTTCATTGGGTGATATTTGCGTTTTCTCTGCAATATTACATATTTTTGTCCGACAAAACAAGAAAAAGATTGCGGCAAAAGATTTTTTGGGAAGCCGGTGCCGGGCTATATAATCCTTTGATAAATGTCTTTTATCAGCGAGCAGGCTGTGTTCAGACTGATGGTTCCGGTGTTCAGCATGAGATGATAGTGGTGTGGCTCGCCCCATTTCATGCCCGTATAATATTCATAATGGGCGATGCGGTTGCGGTTGGTGCGTTTGATTTCTGTCTCTGCCGCTTCTTCTCTTATACCGTATTCGTTGGTACAGCGCTTGCAGGCACTTGCGAGGTCGGAATAACAGAATACCTTTATTACATTCGGCCGGTTTCCCAAGATGAAGTCGGCGCATCTGCCCACGATTACGCACGATTCCTTGGCTGCCACTTCCTGGATAATCTTGCTTTCTGCCACGAACAGCACATCGTCTGTCGAAAGACTGCTTTCCAACGGCGATTCGCTGCTTTGTGAAACGATGCATTTCAGCCAGAAAGACGGGATAGACTGTTCGTTGGCCGTGATATAGGCTTTGTCGATGCCGCTTTTTTGGGCGGCAAGCGTGATGAACTCCTTGTCATAAAGTTTGATGCCCAATTCTTTTGCCAGCATTTCTCCCAGCAAATGGCCGCCACTGCCGTATTCCCGGGCTATTGTGATGACTACATGTCCGGAGATGGCCGTTGCATCGGATGCGGAAACGGGAGGAACGCTTATCCATTTGTCCAGACGGCGGTAATAAGGACTTACGAAATGAACGATAGGGCCTACCGCCAAGGCGGCTATGACCGTTCCTTCCCGCACTCCGTAAATGCCATTCATGAAGACAAGCGATAGCAGACAGGCCAGAATGACCAACGAAACATCGAAGCCTAACTTGACATACCCGAATTCTTTCTTGAACCGCAGCGAGATGACTCTTACGAAAAATTCGCCTGCCATCATTGCTACGTTTGCCTTGACTTCGAGGGCGATGCCCAGGGCCAGGATGATACAGCCGACTGCAAGGCTTGCCAGCTGGGAAACATAGGATGCGGGGACAAGCCAGTAAAGCATATTCATGGATATGTCGATGAACGAACCGAAACAGAATGAGATGGGAATCTGCAGAAGGTATGGCTGCAAGTCTTTTCTTACCTGTTCGCGCGTCATGAATGACAGTTCAAAAACGACGAACAGAAGGTTGAGAAGGATAGTCCACTGGCCTATTGTCAGCGGGGTGAACATGCTTAACACGTATGTTACACTGGTGATGGGGGAAGTTCCCAATAATGCTTTGGTGATAAAGGCTATGCCGAAGGCGTTGATGAACAGTGAAACAAGAAATAGCAGACTGCGTCTTACGATATATTTGTTCATGTTTAGTGTTGTTTTGTTGAAAGCCGGTGTAAAGTTAGTCTTTTTTGCGCTTTTTTTGACGGGAGGGAGCAAATTTTAACAGCGTCCTGGCTTTCGCAGGTTCAAGGCTTTCCGGCAAGAAGGCAGGGGACAATGGGACGGGCGGTGCGTCACAAAATCGTGATGCACCGCCCGTTGTGTTTTTTGCCTGTATGTTAAAACTCCAGTGTGGCTACATGCGGATTGTGGTCAGACAGGAAACGGTTCGTTTCACGGCCTTCCTGCGGGATGAAGGCATCTTTCACCTTTATTTGGGGAGTAACGAAAATGTAGTCTATCTTCTCGCAAGAGTCGGCAGGGATATGTCCGAAATTGTGGAATGTATAGTCAACTCCTTCGCGCGACTCGGCAGTCTTGAAGGCGTCTTTCATGACAAATTCGTTTGTGGTGATGGTCTTGTAGGCGTCCCATTGGTCAGACACGTTGAAGTCACCGGTCAATGCGGCCGGATGGTCGCCTGCTATTTCCTTTATCCTCTCGATGATAAGCAAGGCTCCTTTGGTGCGCGCTTCCACTCCCACGTGGTCAAAGTGCGTGTTGACCGCCATGAAAATCTTTCCCGTCTGCTTGTCTTTCAGTTTTGCCCAGGTGGCAATGCGGGTGCAGGCGCCGTCCCAGCCGATGAAGCCTGCGCTGTCGGGGTATTGTGACAGCCAGAAAGTGTTGTTGTCGAGCATTTCAAAACGGTCTTTCCTGAAGAATAGCGGCGCGTATTCCCCTTTGGTCTTTCCGTCGTCTCGGCCCACGCCCACTTCTTCATATTCCGGAAGACGGGTTTTCAAGTCCTCTAATTGGTTATGGAGCACTTCCTGCATGCCTACGATGTCGAGATTCTGCGATTTGATAAAGCTTGCCACAGAATCTTTTCTGTATTGCCAGTTGTTCAGACTGTCGGCGGGATTGTCGTAACGAACGTTGAAAGTAGCCCAACGCACTTGCACTGTTTCCGGTTGTTTGGAGCAGGAGGCCGACATCAGTAAGGCGGCTCCCGCCAGAACGGAGAAGAAAATTTGTTTTTTCATGAATAAAAATGGTTATGTCTGTATACTGAAACAATCAATCCGGAGCTTTCACTTAGTTTCATGCCTGCAAAAAATTATTTCCGAACAGAGATAACGGCCGTTGTGACGGGGTGAAACGGAAATGTCGTCCTGTCCGCATCGAAATTGTCCGAATGGGCGGATTTCTTGTCTGTTGTGAAAAAACTTGCTATCTTTACGCAAAAAATGGAAATATGAGTCACATACGTTTAGGAAAATATAATCAACTGGAAGTTGTGAAAGAAGTTGATTTCGGTTTGTATCTGGACGGGGGCGAGGATGGCGAAATCTTGTTGCCGAAACGCTACGTTCCTCAGGATACGAAGGTAGGGGATACGCTGAATGTCTTCATTTATCTCGACATGGATGAACGGCTCATCGCCACCACTCAGGTGCCGCTCGCACAGGTCGGTGACTTTGCTTGTCTGGAAGTGGCCTGGACAAACCGGTTCGGAGCCTTTTTGAACTGGGGGCTGATGAAGGATCTTTTCGTCCCTTTCCGGGAGCAGCGCTCAAAGATGGTGAAGGGAAACAGATACGTTGTCCATGTGCATCTGGACGATGAGAGCTACCGTATCGTGGCTTCTGCCAAGGTCGAGAAATATCTTTCTAAGGAAAAGCCTTCTTATGCTCAGGGAGAAGAAGTGGAAGTGCTGGTTTGGCAGCGGACAGACTTGGGCTATAAGGTGATAGTCGACAATCAGTTCGGTGGGATGCTGTTTCACAATGAGATTTTCCAACCTGTTGAAATAGGCATGCGGCTGGGGGCTTATGTGAAGCAGGTACGTGAAGACGGAAAGATGGACTTGGAACTGCAGCAGGGAGGCATGCACAAAGTGGAGGATTTTGCAGGTGTCTTGCTGCGCTTCATAAAGGATGCGGGAGGTCGTACTCCGTTAAACGACAAGACGGATGCGGAGATAATCTATCAGACTTTCGGCGTAAGCAAGAAAACCTTTAAGAAGGCTGTGGGCGAACTGTACAGAAAGCGGCTGATTGTATTGGAAGAAGAAGGGATGCGGTTGGCCTGACAAGGATGTGACAAGGCAAAGAGATGTCCCCGGCCTGCCATTCCGAATGGTGGGCCGGGGACATTTTCAGATAAGGCCTTGCCGTCATTTCAGCGTCAGCGGCACTCCCTTGTAAAAGTCGAGTATCTTTGTGCGGAACAGGTAATCATATTTGGCCTGTATGCGGTCGGAAACGGCTTTCATCCAGTTGGTTCTGGCTTCATTATACTGGGTGGCGCTGGCTTTCCCGTTGGTGTATTTCTCTTTCATCAGGTTGAACGACACTTCGGCCGCCTTGTCGGCTGCAATACTGCTGTGGTATTGGCTCTCTGCGCTTACGGCATTGTAGTAGGCTTGCTGAATCTCTTTATACAGTGTCTTCTTGCTTTCTTCCAGTTGCCAGCCGAGTGTGGTCTGTTGGATGCGGGCGGAACGAACCCGGTTGCGCGTGCTGAGCCGGTTGAATATGGGGATGCTCAGCGACAGTCCGAGATATTGGCTGAAATTGTCTTGCAGTTGCGAGCCGAAGCCGGCATTGTCTCTCCCCGACATCTTGTAGTAATTGGTGCTTAGCCCTGCTCCGAAACTGAGTTGCGGGTAGTAAGCGCTTCGGGCGATGCGGATGCTGTGTGCCGCTCCCTCCAGTCTGTATTGGGCTGCCTTGATGGAAGGCTTTGTTAGCACGGCCTGATTATAGATTTCGGCAGGTGAAGTCAATTCTTTGATAAGGCCGGTCCCGTCAATGTCCGGCGACACGATGCTGAAATCGTCTGGTGAAGGAAGCTCCAGCAATTGGCTAAGGTCTAACAGGGCAAGGCGGTAATTGTTTTCTGCCTGCACGGCCGAGAGCTGGTCTTGCGCCACGCGCGACTGCGCTTCGCGCCATTCCGACTCTGAAGCCTTTCCTACTTTGTAGTAGGCCGCCTGCTGCTCCAGCATTTCCTTGCTGAGACTGACCTGTTCATGCGCCACTTTGCTGAGTTCCTCGTTGAATAAAACCTGCAGATAGGCAGACGCCACCTGGATGCTGATGTCTTCTTTCGCCTTGTTCAGGTCTTCGATGGCCGCTTTCAGGTTCAGTTTGGAAAGCGCGATATTGTTCGGAATCTGTAGTCCCGTAAACAACGGGACGCTTGTACTGAGGTTTAGCCCCGTACTCTGCGTGTTGATGCTCTGGTAGGTATTGTTCGCCTGGAGGCTTCTCCCGAAGTTGAACGAGTGTGATGCGCTCCCGTTCAGGTCTGGCAGGCGGCTCCACTTCGCGGTGTTCAGCTCTATTTTGCTTTGCTCCCGGTTTGCTTCCTGTTGCTTGATGGTCAGATTGTGTTCGATGGCGTAGTCGATGCATTGCTCCAGACTCCACGGCTGTTGTGCCAAGGCAAAAAAACTGTTGCATGCTGTTGCGGCAGCCGTCAGCATATATCTAAAAATATTTCTCATGGGTTATTGCTCTTTTTTCAGTCCGCGCACCGGTTCGCCGGCCTCCAGACCTTGTTTGATTTCAATCTTGATTCCGTCGCTTATTCCCGTAACGACCGGCCGCCGTTCAAACTTCTGTACGGGCAGACTGTCCGTCATAACGTAGACAAACGTGGAGTCTCCGCTGAATTCGATGGCGCTTTCGGGAACGGCAAGCACCTGATTGGCCCGCTGTAATACCATCTCGGCGTTGGCGCTGTAGCCTGAACGGACCGTAATGCTGTCGGGAACGCTGATGGCGGCCTTGATTTCAAACTGGTTTGCTCCGTTGTTTTCCACGCTTTTCGGTGAGATATATTCCAGATTTGCGTCGAATTTCATGTTTTGCAGTGCTCCCAATGTTATTTTTACGGGAATGCCTTCGTGGATACGCCCTACTTCGGTTTCGTCTACATTGCCCCGGAAAATCAAATCGCCCATGTCGGCCACGGTTGCGATAGTGGTTCCGTCGTTGAATGTATTGCTCATAATTACAGAGTTTCCTACCTTAATCGGAACGTCCAGTATCAGTCCGTCGATAGTGGAACGTATCAACGTGCTGCTGAACGAGGCACTGTTTTTGGTTATCCCTTCCTTAACGATTTCCAGATTATCCTTAGCCGCCTGAATCTCCTCACGAGCCTGTCTTGCGGCCAGCAATGTCTGTTCGTATTCTTCGCTGCTGACCAGCTTGCTCTCGTATAGCTTTTCCATTCTTCCCAAATCGGTCTCCGCCTGATGTCCGTTGATTTCGGCAAGACGGACACGGCTTTCGGCCGAGTTCAGCGTACCTAATTCGGGGATTACCTTAACCTTGGCGATGACTTCCCCCTTCTTGACCGTCTGGCCGGCCTCTTTATAAACTTCGGCGATAATGCCGGAAATCTGCGGCTTTATTTCCACCTCGTCGCGCGGCTCTATCTTACCGGTGGCTACGGTAGTCTGTATCAGGTCGGTTACTTCGGAAAAAAGAATGTCGTATGCCGTTTCTTTCGGCTTCGACTTTTGGTAAAGGAACACGAGAGTCCCGATAAAAATCAGTGCGACAAGCACCAGTACGGCAATTTTAATGTACTTCTTCATATTTGGTCTTTTGTTTTTGATTTTTTCTTTTTCAATCTGTTTCTATTCATCGCGAATCGCGTCAATAGGTTTGACCGACATGGCCCGGTAAGCCGGTGCCAGTCCGGCAAGCAACCCTAATACCATCAGTAAGGCACACGCTCCGACGGCTTCCCAAAAGCCAATCTGGAAGTGTACGGGAGCGCCTGGCTCGGAAGACAGCTTCTCGACGATGTTCAGCAGGAATACGGCAAAGGATATGCCAGCCATTCCCGCGATGCCGGTCAGTACCATGCTTTCAGAAAGAATCTGCTGCAGGATGTCGTCCGGCCGTGCGCCGATGGCACGGCGGATTCCTATCTCGGTAGTGCGCTCTTTCACCGTCACCATCATGATGTTGCTCACTCCGATGGCACCGGCAAGCAGTGTCCCGAGCCCTACAATCCAGCTCAGAATGCGGATGCCGGAGAAGAGGTTGTCCATCATGCTGAACAAGGCTTCTGCGTTCAGAATAATCATGGCCTGCTCGTCATCCGGGTGAATCAGATGGGCCTGCTTGACGACTTGCTCTACTTTTTTTTCCACTTCGCTTATGGAATACCCTTTTTTTGCCGTATAGCAGAGCAGCTGAATCTTCTGTCCGAAGTTGTAATTCTGCTGCATGGTGGAGAAAGGGATGATGATGGAAGTTTCCGATTGTCCTTGTACGGAAATGTTTCCCGTGCTCATGCTTACACCTATCACCTGATAATAGATGCCGTTTATCTCGACAAACTTTCCGCAGGGATTTCCGCCTTCCGGAAAAAGAGTTTCATAAATGCGCTTCCCGATAATGCAGACCTTACGCCGGTCGCGTATGTCCATGTCGTTCAAGTACCGGCCGTAGCTGATGGACGGTTCTTCTATCGCGCTGTATTCCGGATAAAATCCTTTCAGCGTGCCCGATATCTTGTGTTCATTATAGACGGCCTCGATGCCCCACCGTGCCAAAGTGGGGGTAATGACCTCGATTTCGCTCACACTGCGGCGGATTCTTTCCACATCCTTATTTTCCAAATCCCAGGCACGCCCTTGCTGAAAGCCCTTGTATGCTTTCCCCGTCCGGTTTGTGCCCATGAATCCGGAGTTTGTGGCAAATCCTTTGAAGCCTTGCTGCAGCTTGTCTTGCACGCCTTGAGCGCCTCCCATCAGCGCGATAAGCATGAATATCCCCCAAAACACGCCGAAAGCCGTAAGCAGGCTGCGTGTCTTGTTTCGGGTGATGGTGACCAGAATTTCTTCCCACGTGTCTAAATCAAATCTTTTCATAGTCAGTCGGCTCTAAGTGCTTCAATCGGACGGATGCGGACTGCCTTCCGGGCGGGAAACAGTCCGGCAAGCGTTCCTGCTATAATTAATGTAAGAGTTGCCTGGATGGCAATGCCCATGTCTACCGTAGGATTTTCGAAGACGGTGACGGAGAACAAACCGGCGTCCATCGTCTGCCGTCCGGCTATTTGGTTCATGTATTCGGTCACGGCGATGCCTGCCACCATGCCGATGTATCCGAAGAAAGTGGTGATTGTTACGCTCTCGGAAATAATCAGCCAGAGGATGGACATCGGTTTGGCCCCAAGAGCCTTCCGGATTCCAAATTCATGGGTGCGCTCGCGTACTGTAATCAGCATGATGTTGCTTACTCCCACGATTCCGCTCAACAGGGTGAAAATGCCGATTACCCAGATGGCAATGTGCAGGACATCAGAAGCGGCCTGCTGCTGCATGTATTGTGTAAAGCGGTTCCATATCCAGATGGCTCCGTCATCGTCTGCGGCAAAGTGCTTGTTTGCTCCTATCGTTTTCCGGTAGTCCCTTTCAAAAATTTCGTTTGCCGCCTCCGTATTCAGGTTTTTGGTGGAGAAAACCAGGTTGTCGATGCTGTCGCCCTTATTGTATACCAGTTGAAGCGTGGTGAAAGGAACGAGCGCGGTGGGCGTAAAGCTGTTCTGGTCTGCATAGATGCCTACTACTTGGTAGATTACTCCCTGAGCGTTGAGGTATTTTCCCAAAGGCTCGGTCTTGGGGAACAGTATCTTTGCCGTCTTTTCGTGGAGGACAATGACTTTCCGCCGTTCCTGCATGTCGCGCTCATTGATGAAACGGCCCTTTTTCACCTTTACGGCCTCCAGTTCCGGGTAGTTTGGATAGACTCCGTCTATGCCGATGCTGACCGCCTCTTTGCCATACGACAGGTAGGCGTCTCCTTTGCTGACGGTGGCGGCGGCGGTAATGACGTTTTCCGGAAATGCGCGTTCGGTTGTCACCCGGTCATTCTCGTCCAGTGAAATGCTCCGTCCTTCCTTGAACCCTTGGTAGGGCTTGGATGTATATCCGGGATAAATTTTCATGGAGTTCATCATCATGTTTGCCGACTGTCCTTCGAAGGCATGAATCAGTCCGTTTCCGGCTCCCAACAGCACAATCAGCATGAAAATGCCCCATGCGACGGAAAATCCGGTAAGGGCAGTGCGCAGTTTGTTGCGCATGATGGTTCCGTATATTTCTTGTATCAGGTCAATCATCTCGTGTATTCCGTTTATTTCATATAGCCGTCTCTTCCGAAAATAGAGGCACGATGGTCGGCATTGTCCTCAATCCGTTCGATAATGCCGTCTTTGATGTGAATAATCTTGTTGGTCTGGTTGGCTACGCCGCTTTCGTGTGTGACTACGACAATGGTCAGCCCTTCGTTGTCATGCAGTTCTTTCAGGATATTCATGACTTCTACGGATGTCTTGCTGTCGAGCGCTCCGGTCGGTTCGTCGGCAAGGATGATTTGTGGCTTCGATATCAGGGCCCTTGCAATGGCGACCCGCTGCTTTTGTCCGCCTGAAAGCTCGTTGGGCATGTGGTGCGCCCATTCCTTCAGACCAAGCTTGTCCAGATATTCCAATGCCAAAAGATTGCGCTTCTTACGGCCTATCCCTTGGTAGTAAAGGGGCAAGGCTACGTTTTCCATTGCATTCTTGAAAGATATGAGGTTGAATGACTGGAATATGAAGCCAATCATCCGGTTGCGGTATTCTGCTGCTTTTGTCTCGCTGAGGTTGCGGATAAGCGTTCCGTTCAGGTAATATTCTCCGGAGTCATAATTGTCCAGAATGCCCAATATGTTCAACAACGTGGATTTCCCCGAGCCGGAAGCTCCCATGATTGAGACAAATTCTCCTTTCCCTACATGCAGATTGATGCCTTTCAGCACGTGAAGCGGCGCTCCGTTGTGATATGTCTTGTTTATATCCTTTAAACGTATCATCTTCTTATTTCTTTATTTTTTGTCTGTTAGACCTTGCGAAGATAGAAAAAGTTACATATATGCGTAAATAAAGCAGAAAAAATTTGTTATCTATGCCGTGAATATTTACTTTTGTCAGTATAATTAACCTAAAGTATAAAGATCATGACTATAAACATGGAAAAACCGTATGTAGTGGGCATGGATATCGGCGGTACGAATACCGTTTTCGGTATTGTTGATTCACGAGGAAATGTGTTGTCTACTGATTCAATCAAGACACAGCAGCATGAAGATGTGGAAGAATACGTAGACGCTGTCTGCAAGAAACTGGTGCCGATGGTTCAGGCCGTGGGCGGCGCAGAAAAGATTAAGGGCATGGGAGTGGGCGCTCCTAACGGAAACTTTTATAACGGCACGATAGAATTTGCTCCGAACCTGCCGTGGAAGGGGATTATACCCTTGGCAGCGATGTTTGAAGAGAAGCTGGGCATCCCTACAGCCTTGACAAACGATGCCAATGCCGCGGCCATCGGTGAAATGACTTATGGCGTGGCCCGCGGTATGAAGGATTTTATCATGATTACATTGGGGACAGGTGTCGGAAGTGGCATAGTCATCAATGGGCAGCTGGTATACGGGCACGATGGTTTTGCCGGTGAGCTGGGTCATGTGATAGTGGACAAGAACGGACGCCAATGCAACTGCGGACGGAAGGGATGCCTTGAAACCTATTGTTCGGCTACGGGTGTGGCACGTACTGCCCGTGAATTCCTTGTCCAGCGTACGGAGCCGAGTCTGCTTAGAAATATCCCTTCTGAGGAGATTGCTTCGAAAGATGTTTATAATGCCGCTGTAAAGGGAGACAAACTGGCTTTGGATATCTTTGAATTTACAGGGCGTATTCTGGGTGAGGCCTTGGCAAACTTCATCGCCTTCTCAAGCCCGGAGGCGATTGTGTTGTTCGGAGGACTGGCCAAGTCGGGTGATTACATCATGAAGCCTATTCAAAAGGCCATCGATGACAATATCCTGAAGATTTATGCCGGAAAGACAAGACTGCTTCTCTCTCAACTGAAAGATGCGGATGCTGCCGTGTTGGGCGCAAGCGCATTGGGTTGGGAGGTCAAGGAAGACTGATTCTCAGAAATTGTTGACTTGTCATAGAAAGGGCGGGCTGTGTAGCGGGACTTGATGCTATGCGGCCTGCCTTTTGTTTTGTCAGGACGGGAAAACTGTTTTACCGGGGACTTGTTCCGGCTTTGCGCAGATGAAGACAGCGTTTGCTCGGCATGAAAAAGGTGGTATGGTGTGGATTAAAGATGCCGGCATCTTGTCCGCATTCGGAATATGGCTTGTGAAAAGGAAGAAGGCTGGCAGAGAAACTATTTTTGAGCTTTGCAGATACTTTTGTTGCCGCATCTGCATTGATGGAAAAATCCTGCATTCACTCCGTTGGGTAAGGCGAATGCAGGATTTGTATCTTGAAGTTCAGGCGCATTAACAGAGCTTGCGCGAGCCGTCACTGATTACCACATCGTAAACCTTCGGGCTGCGGCCGAATTTTTCTTTGAAGCGCTCTTTTGCTGTCGTGATGAAAGTTTCGTACAGTTCGTTTTTAACCAGGTTGATGGTGCATCCGCCGAAGCCACCTCCCATTACACGCGAGCCTGTCACGCCGCAATCGAAAGCGATGTCATTTAAAAAGTCGAGTTCTTCACAGCTCACTTCATACAGCTTGCTCATGCCGTGGTGGGTTTCATACATCTTTTGGCCTACAGTCTCATAGTCTCCCTTTTCCAAAGCATCGCAAACATCGAGTACGCGTTGGATTTCCTCGATTACATATTCGGCACGTTTGTAGTCTTCTTCGCTCACTTCAGCTTTTACTTCGTTGAGCATTTCCATTGTGCAGTCGCGTAAGAATTCTACATGCGGATGATTCTTCTGTATGGCTGCGACAACGGCCTCGCAGCTTTGGCGGCGCTTGTTGTATGCCGATGAAGCCAATTCGTGTTTCACTACCGAATCTACCAGAACCAAGCGATAGCCGTCTGGTCTGAACGGGAAGTATTGATATTCCAGCGAGCGGCAGTCCAGGCGAATCAGGCTGCCTGCCTTTCCGAATACAGAAGCAAACTGGTCCATGATGCCGCAATTTACTCCGCAGTAATTGTGTTCTGTAGCTTGGCCTACTTTAGCCAGTTCAAACTTGTCTATCTTATTGTCGCCGAACAGGTCATTCAAGGCATAGGCATAGGTTGATTCCAATGCGGCGGAAGAAGACATTCCGGCTCCTAAAGGAACATCTCCCGCAAAAGCGGTATTGAAACCTTTTACTTCAACCCCCCGTTTAATCATTTCACGGCACACACCGAAAATATAGCGCGCCCAGCTTGCGTTCGGGGCATCTTCTTCGTTAAGTCCGAACTCTACATAATCTTTCAGGTCAATAGAGTAGGCGCAGACTTTGTCCTTTCCATTCGGCTTGATTTCCGCCATGATACCTTTGTCTACAGCTCCAGGAAAAACAAATCCCCCGTTATAATCTGTATGTTCGCCGATTAGATTGATGCGTCCTGGCGAAGCATATACAGAGCCTGTAGTACCGTCGAAATGTTTGATGAAGCGGCTTCTTACGAATTCTATGTCCATAATGATAAAAGTTTAAAGGTTAATATTCTATGAGTGAAATGCAAAAGATGAAGAATGAAGACTGCATTCAGATTCTTCATCCTTCATCTTTTGATTGTGGTTTTAATCTACAGGAATGTCTTTATTGATGTTTTTGCATCCTATCAGGCCATAATACAGCAGATAGGCAAGCATGGCGATTATCAGCCAGTAGCTTTGCATATATCCTAAAGAGTCGGAAATGAATTGCTGAAGGAGCGGGAAGATTCCGCCTCCTACCACCATCATCATAAAGATGCCGGAAGCTTGCGCCGTATATTTGCCTAATCCTTCTACTGCAAGATTGAAAATGCCGCCCCACATGACAGAAGTGCACAGGCCACAGAGTACAAGGAACAGAGCACTTATCGGAACACGTGGAGTTTCCATTGATTTTATGACATCAGCCGGATCCAGATTGGCTGTTTGCAGCAGTTCTGTGTGAGCAGCCAATGCTTCTTCTGTCGGGTTGCTGATGAATGATGAAATCTGTTCACTTGGCATGCCGGCCTCTTGCAGGATTTCTGTGGTCTTGGCTATCGGGTCGTATACGATTGTCGGTACTTTGATTCCTACATTCTTTGGGGTAAAGATGGCTATCAATACGAATATAATTGCTGTTGCTGATACGGCAATGAGCTGGGAACGCGTAGATACTTTTCCGCTGATAATGCTACTCGTCAGGCGGCCTACCAACATCAGCAGCCAGTATATTGCAGCAATGGCGCCACCGATAGCGGCTCCGTTCATTAAGATGCCTGCTCCCTTTTCACTTGCATCAGCCAAATAGAAATTCAAAGTTCCCGGAATACCGATTTCAATGCCTACATATATAAATATACCGATTACACCCAATACGGTATGACGGAAATTCCACGGAGAGTGTGCGAACTTTTCTTTTTTTGTATTGTCTCCTTTTTTGCGCATGTGGGGTTCGGGGATGGCAACAAAAGAGATAACGATAAAGGTAAAGGCGAAAACTCCCATTGCGATGAATAATAACGGAGCTACATCGGACATCGCAGTTTGCGGAGTTACTGTCCCAATCAATACGCCGACGAAGAGAGGAGTCAGGGTTCCAGAGAGAGAATTAAGGGCGCCTCCGGTCTGGATAAGCTGATTGCCCTTGTTGCCTCCACCTCCCAAAAGGTTCAGCATCGGGTTGACTACTGTATTCAGCATACATACACAGAATCCGCAGATGAATGCTCCTAACAGATAAATGATGAAGTTCAGTTTAATGACATATTCTCCTAAGGAAAACACACTGGTTTCGGCTCCAAACAGACTGGATGAATATTGAATCAGAAGGCCGATAAAGCCGACAGCGATGGCTGTCAGTGCTGTTTTCTTGTAGCCGATTCTTACCAACATGTTTCCGGCAGGGATACCCATAAATAAGTATGCCAGAAAATTCATCATATTTCCCATCATGCCTAAGGTGTTGGCTCCTGCATATTGGTTTTTCCATATTGTTCCGAAAGGCGCGGCCAGATTGGTCACGAAAGAAATCATCGCAAAGAGAAAGAACATGGTAATGATTGCGATTATATTACCGTTCTGCTTTTGTTGGTTCATGGTTGTTTAGGATATAATTAAAGTTTGTAAATTAGGTTAGGTTCTTGTTTTTATTTTTCTATTCCGAATCTGTAGATTGTTACTTGATGGTAAGTTTCTCCTGCACTGAGGACGGCAGACGGAAAGTGTGCTTTGTTAGGTGTGTCGGGAAAGTGTTGCGCTTCGAAGCAGATAGCGCTCCGCCGCGGGAAAGTAGCACCATGATATCCCGGATATCCGGTCGCCCAGTTGTCTGTATAGACTTGCACGCCGGGTTCGGTCGTGTAAACTTCCAGTGAGCGTCCGCTTTCCGGCTCTACGCATTTGGCGGCAAAGGTAAGTGCTCCTGCCTCTTCCTTATTTAATACGTAGCAGTGGTCGTAGCCGGCACCGTTAACCAGTTGTTGAAACGGGTCATCAATCCGGCTGCCTACTGTATGTGGCGTGCGGAAGTCCATCGGCGTTCCTTCTACTTTAGAGATTTCGCCTGTCGGGATAGAGACTTCGTCTATCGGGGTATAGAAGTCTGCGTTGATTGTTACTATATTATTGTCTATAGTAGGGGTCGGATTGGCAACTCCGGCCAGACTGAAAAAGGCGTGGTTGGTAAGATTAATGACGGTTTTCTTGTCTGTCGTAGCCGTATAAGTAATGATTAGCTCGTTTTCATCCGTGAATGTATAGACTACCGTTATGTCAAGATTTCCCGGGAAGCCTTCTTCACCGTCGGGAGACAGGTAATGTAAGGTCAGACTTTGCTTGCTTGTCTGTTCTGCATCCCATACACGGGCGTGATAGCCCGTCGGTCCGCCGTGTAAAGAGTTAGGCCCATTGTTGATTGCAAGCGGATATTCCACTCCGTCCAACTTGAATTTCCCTTCGGCGATACGGTTCCCGTAACGGCCGATAAGTGTGCTCAAGTACGGTTCGGGGCTGTTGATTACCCCTTCGATGGTATCGTGGCTTTGGATTACATTTGCCAGCTTCCCGTTTTTGTCCGGTACCATAACAGAAATGAGGGCTCCTCCATAATTTGTGATGGCTGCTTCAGCTCCGTTATCGTTTGACAAAATGAACAGGTCGGTTTCTTTTCCGTCGATTGCTTTTTGAAAATCAGCTCTTTTAAGGCCGCTCAGATTGTTTTCCTTGTAGAATGTGTTATTCATATATTAAAATCTTTTTGTTATACATGCCTAATTATGGTGCAAATAAAGAGATTTTATTCAAAATACCCAAACATTTGCGGGAAAAGAAACGGGGCTAATTGTTTAAAGAAAGTAAATCGGCTACAATAAATGTGCTTCCCCCCACGAATATGAAGTCTTTGTCCGACGCTTCTTGCCGTGCCGCCTTCATTGCTGATGCCACATCCGGATAGGCTTCTCCTTGCAGCCCGAAGTTTGCTGCCGCTTCTTTCATCTGGCTTGCCGGCAAAGCACGTTTTACACTGGCTTGCGTAAAGTAGTAGTGCGCTTCTTTAGGAAGCATTGCCAGTACTCCGCCGATGTCTTTGTCGTTTACCATGCCGATGACGATGCGCAGAGTTTGGCATGTTTGCCCTTTGAGCTGCTCTACGATGTATTGCATGCCGCCGGTATTGTGCCCGGTATCGCAGACTATGGCCGGCTTTTCGCTTAGCTGTTGCCAACGTCCCATCAGTCCTGTCAGTTCGCAAACGTGGGCAAAGCCTTGCCGGATGTCTTTTTCATCTAACCGGTATCCTGATTTCTTCAGCTGGCGGATGGCGGAAAGAAGGGTGTTGGTGTTTTTCAGCTGGCACAATCCTCTCAATTCTCCCGTCAGATTCTGGTAATCCTCGGTCTGGTAGAGATAAGTTCCGTCTTCGTTGCGTGAGAAACCTTTCAGCAGGGCTTCTTCTTCGGCGAAAATGACGGGAGCGTGCATGCTGCCTGCCTTTTGCCGGAATACGGGCTTGGTTTCGGAGGTAGTTTCGCCGATGACCACGGGGATGTTTTCTTTTATGATGCCGGCCTTTTCCGATGCTATCTTGGCCAAAGTGTTTCCCAAGAACTGAACGTGGTCGAAGCTAATGTTCGTAATGACGCACAAGTCGGGCATAATGATGTTTGTACAGTCCAATCGTCCGCCCAGCCCCACTTCTATGACAGCTATGTCCACTTCTTGCTCGGCGAAATACCGGAAAGCCATCGCGGTGGTCAGCTCGAAGAAAGAGGGATGAAGAGGCTCGAAGAAGGGACGGTGCTTCTCAACGAAATCGATGATAAATTCTTTTGAGGCCGGGATGCCGTTGACCCGGATGCGCTCGCGGAAGTCGATGAGGTGGGGAGAGGTATAAAGTCCGGTCTTATACCCTGCTGCCTGCAGTATGGCCGCCAGCGTATGCGAGCACGACCCTTTCCCGTTTGTTCCTGCTATGTGGATGGTGCGGTATTTCCGGTGCGGATGGCCGAAATGCTCGTCGAATGCATAGGTGTTGGCCAGGCCTTCCTTGTAAGCGCCTTGTCCGATTTGCTGGAAGAGCGGTGCACTGTTGTAGAGATAAGTAAGCGTTTCCTGATAATCCATGGGTTTGAAAAACTTTCAGTCGGGCAAAGGTAGCCTTTTCTTTTTGCTTTCCCAAGGAGGAATGCGTAAAATTGGCGTTTGGCAGGCATGGAACGGATGTCTTGCGCCCGAGAAAAACTGTTTTTCTGCCGATGGGATTTTTTACAAGGCCGGTGAAAGCGCGCGCGACACGGCATGCCGGGTGCAGATGTAGGCGCATACCGAGCCTGTAAGAAACAGGATACCGGTAGAGCACAGGATGTTTCCGATGCCGGCCAAGGGCGAAACGATGCCTCCGAATGCATATCCGGCAGCTCCCAACAGGGCAGAGGCGATGCCTGCATGGTGGCGCTCGCAGTTCATGGCCAGTGCGTTCGAGGCGGTAAAGCTCATTCCAATCATGGAGAGCAGGCCGAATATCAGTATTTCATAAATCCAAAAGCTGCATTCTAATGGCAGGGCAACGGCAAGCATGGCCGAAAAGAGCAGCATCCCGTGGCTTCCAGTCTGTAGTGCTCGTTCCATCGAGGGAAGCTTTACCGCCAAAGTGGAAAAGATTATCATGGCGATGGCGTTGGTTCCGAAGCAGACGCTGAACGAAAAGGGGGAAAGTCCGAAATGCTCCTGCATGATGAAGGGGGCTGACGATATGTTGGCGAACAGCACGCTCATGGTAAATCCGTATTGCAGTACATAACAGATGTATGGCCGGTTGTGGAATACGGCCTTGAAGCCTTCGGCGACTCCGGCGCTGTGTCCGGCTTGCCGGCTTGCCTTCGGCAGAGACTCGTGAAGACGGAGGCTGCCTGCCAGCAAGACCGTTCCCAAAAGAAACAGGAATACGAATATCCTGTGCCATCCTCCCGACCCGGCGAGAATTCCTCCGGCTATCGGTGCCGCTACGGTGGCGATTCCGTTGACCGCGCCAATGAGCGCAAGCATGGCTGCCAGTTCATGCGAGGAATATTTGTCGGCCGCGATGGAGCGTGAAAGCACTACTCCGCCTGCTCCGGCAACGCCTTGTATGAATCGCAAGGCGATGAACGGGATGATTTCCCGCGAAAGAATGCAGCCGAGTGTGGAGACGAGAAAGAGTATCATGGCTGCTATCAGCGGACGGCGGCGACCGTAGCGGTCGCTCAGCGGGCCGAAAATCAGTTGTCCTGCGGCAAGTCCGGTCATGCCGGCGGTGAGACCCAATTGTACCATTGGTGAAGAGGTGTGAAAGAAGTCTGACATGGCAGGAAGAGTAGGGAGATACATGTCCATGACAAAGGGGCCGAATGCGCTTAGTGTGCCCAGGAATATCAGAAGGAAAGACTTTTCGCTCGTTTTGCTCATTGCTGTTGTTTTTATTTTCTGCTGCAAAATTATGCCGTATGCCGGAGATGGGCCATGACTTAAGTTGTACAAAACATTTCATTTTAGGAACAATCGCACGGGTTGTCGGGGAATATCCATATATTTGTTGCGTAAAACAGAATTTATATGCTTGATTTGCCTTCAGATACTTCTATTGTCCGGTGTGTTGACACCAATCTGGCTTTTCTGAAAGAGCATCCCTGCCATTTCAGATGCGGGGTCTATCTGATTTGTACGCAGGGAGAGGCTCTTGTTTCTACGGGGGTGGAGCAGTATGTCTTTGATGAACAGACGGAACTGATATTTCTGACCGGCACGCTGATGGAGCTTTTTCATGCTTCTGAAGACTTTAAGGCAACGGCGTTGATATTTCCGAACGATGTTTTTCTGAAGGCTATGCTGCCTATTGACACTCCTTATTTCAATTATACGCATGAGCATCCCTGCTATCGCCATACAAAAGACGAGCGGAGCCAGAAGACTTGGCGCGAAATCAGGCTGTGGATGGATGTCGCGAAAATGCTGTTCGACGGTTTGCAGAGGCCGTTCAGGCAGCAGCAAGAGCATAATTATCTGCAAAGCCTGTTGATGTGGCTTTTCAATACCATTCCAGACAAGCTGCCTCCGGGCAATCAATACAGCCGGAAGCAGATTATTTGTCATCGCTTTATGCAACTGGTCAGAGAGAGCAGCATGAAGCAGCATCAGGTGGCTTTTTATGCAGACAAGCTGTGCATCAGTCCCCGTTATCTGCATCAGGTGACGGTGGAATACTTGGGTGGAAAGACTCCCAAGCAGCTGATAGACGAACAGCTGGTGGCGGAAATCAAGGTGCTGCTCAGCAGTTCCGACTTTTCTGTTACTGAGATAGCCGCCCAGTTGGGCTTTGCAGACCAGTCTTATCTCACTCGTTTCTTCAAGAAAAACGCGGGACTTTCACCCAAAGCATTCAGGCAGCAGAAGGTATAATCTTAATATCGGATGCTTTCCATCCCGAAACTGATGGAGCTGCTCTCGCTCAACTTAAAGTTTACCATGCCCCCGATGCGGTCGGGACAGAAGTTCGGCAAGGGATAATACAGACGAGAGCGTCGGGGCATAAGCGACTTGTTTCCGTATGCATAGAGGCTAATGCGCTCGTTTACCTTGAAGGCGGCTATTCCTGCTATACCCACATCCCGGTAATCAAGGAATCCCCAGTTCATATTGCTTGCATATACGCCGCCTGCCACGCTGAACCGCTTGGTCAATGGCTTGGCGTAAAGGAAGGCCGCATCCTGTCCAAACCCGACGCCCGACGGGGCATAGCGGCTCGGACTGAAGGTAACGTTCATTCCCAGTGAGGCATTAAATCCTTCGTGCAGCTGCCAGGTGGCAAAACCATGGTCGAACGGCGTGATTCCGTACATGCTGAACGGCATGTATCCACTTGACGGAATGGGAGCGGGCAAGGGCACACTCAGCGAGTCGGCCGTTTCAGCTTCCGTTTCGCTTTGGGCTTGCGCGGAAAAGGGATAAAGCAGGCATATGGAGAGGATAAGGATAAAAAGTTTTTTCATACGTGCATATCGTTAAAAGACCGTATTGAAAATTTGTTCTGCTCCTTCAATACGGTCTCAAAGATACGGAATATTTTGTTCAGAATAAATGGTATATGCTGTTTTTCACTTATATTATCAATGTTTTTGAATGTATGTCTACAGCAGGTCCGGAATCAGATAGAAGTATTCCTCTGTGATGCCGTGTTCCAGCATAATGTCTTTGTCTGCCTGGTATATGCCGATAAACTCATCATACGACTGGCAGAGGTCTTTTGCCTGGCGGTAATGCTCCAAGGCCTTGGCCACCGTGTTCCGAATCAGGCAAACGTGGCCGGCGTTCAGGAAATCAGAAGGGCGCACCTCGTCAGAAGCGCACAGCTTCTCATAGATGCGGGCGGCATCCTCATACTTGTGCTGCATGAAATAGCACCATCCGATGGCGCGCCATGCGTAGACCGGATTTTCGTTCAGGTATTCCACCTTGAAGAAATAGTTGAGAGCTTCGCCATACTTGCGCTGTTCCACCAGACATTGCCCTATCTGCATCAGCACATTCAGGTCTTCCGGCTGCATGGCCTCTATATGCTTGAAGAATGAAAGGGCTTTTGGGTAGTCTTGCACCCGCTTGTAGCATTGCGCCAGATGCTTCAGGGTCCACAGATGGTCTGGTTTCAGAATATCGGCCTGGATATATGAACCGATGGCCTCTGCATATTGCTTTTCTTTCTGGTAGCAGAACCCCAGTTTCTGCCATACCTCCACGTTTTCAGGGGTAAGCTCGGCCTGTTCCCTATACAGTCTTGCGGCTTCTTCCGGATAATTTTTCGAAAACAGATAGTCGGCTATCGGTTTGCGGTATTCCTCGGTCAGGATGAGCGGCTTCAGAAAAGCACATTCCCAGAGCGACATGCTGCCGTCAAAGATGTCATCAAATTCTTTGCGGAATGTGCTTAGCTTGAAGAAGCGGTATAAATCGTGAATGTACTGGCGGCATACCACATTGCCTTGCTTTTCTGCCGAATCCATGTTTTGCTTCATCCAGTCGTTCTGTTCGTCTATCTGCATGCTTAGGGCCTGACGCTGGGCGGGAGGGATGGAGCTGGCCGTAAGGCAGAATGAATACTTGTCTGAGTTGCAGAACACGGGAGATTTCAATATGAGATTAATGAGTGACTGGTCGCTTATCTGTCCGTCTTCGAATAAGGCAGCCACCTCCGGCACCTGCTTGTCGAAGGGATAGAACCAGTGTGCTATCTGGAAAAAGAAAGGGTAATTTTTCAGTTGGCAGAAGGTTGCCATGTATGTGTCCGCACCTTCCATCTGCAGTTCGCTCAGCTCGCGGATGCGTTCTCCTATCTTCTCCATGTCTGCCTTCCACTCCGGATTCATATCCTCCATATCTTCCAGGTCGGTGATTCTGAAGTCCGCCTTGTTTAGCTGTTGGCTTTTCATCATTTGGGGGATGATTTCCTCGCGCATCTTCTTGTCAATCTTGACGGTTTCACGTGACAAAAGGAGCAGAATCTGTATATCATGAATCTGTTTGAGCGTATTGGGAGACTCGGTGAACAGTGACAAGGCTGCGATAAACTCAGGATAAAGGGCCATGCGGTCTTTTTGATGGAGTGTGACCAATATGATGCCGATGAGGGCGCGTTGGGTAATCAGTTCTTCCTGACGCTCGTTGTAGGCGGTAAGCAGAAACTGAAACTTGCGCGGGTCGAAGATGCCGAGCAGACTGACGGTGACGGCACTTGTCATGACGGCAAGGGCGTTTGCCGGAATCAGTACCGAACGGAGCAGTGCAAGCGCTTCCTTGGATTCTTCCTCCGTCCATCCGTCGGATATCCATATTTTGTCGAACAGGGTGTCCACGGTCTTTTCGTGTTTCTGTGCCAGTTCTTTCATCTTTGCCCGGCGTTTTTCCTCATCGTTCACCATGAGGGGAACGACACCCATATCTTCAGTAACAGATTCCAGCGTAAGGCAAAGCTCACCGTAGGTAGGGGGAGGTGTCCGCTTGAAGCTTCTGAACAGGTCGCTGTGATGCCCCTGTCCGCTCATATTGTTGCGGGAATATTCCGCCCGGTCGGCCAGCTCATAACTTTTTCGTACTATCTGGGCATACATTTTGTCCCGCTCGGGGTCTTTCATGCCTTGGGCTGCATATTGCAGCATATAGCCGTAAGTGGTTTTGAGGTTTTCCACTTCCGATTTCACTTGCCAGTTTCCGGAGTCGGATGCCAGCATTCCCAACAGTCCGAGGGCTTCTTTCAGCCGTCGTTCCTTTAATAGTTTGATGATGTCGTAATACATTTATGTATGGAATAGGGAACAAATGTAGCAATTATTTTATAATTTTGCGCCAACTATCCGAAGAACTAATGACAATAACAGCACTTCAGCAATTTTACTCCAGGCATCCCGGTGTGTCGGGATTAGCCTCTGTATTGGAAAACAAGGACATAAAGACGGTTTATCTGGGGGGAATGCACGCCTCGTGCGCTTCACTTTTTGCGTCCGGCTTTGTAAAGAAAAAGCCGGGAGTATATGTTTTCATTCTGAATGACGGGGAGGAAGCGGGATATTTCTATCATGATATTGTTCAGGCAAACGGGGATGAGGACACTTTGTTCTTTCCTTCGTCGTACCGCCGCGCCATAAAATACGGACAGAAAGATGCGGCAAACGAAATATTGCGTACGGAAGTGCTGAGCCGGTTAGGACAAAAAAAAGATTTGGTCGTGGTGACGTATCCGGATGCTCTTGCCGAAAAAGTGGTTTCACGCAGGGCGCTGGACGAGCAGACCATCGTGCTGAAGGTGGGGCAGCAGATTGAAACGGAAAAGATAACGGAGCAACTCGTGAATTATGGCTTTGAACACGTGGACTATGTCTATGAGCCCGGACAGTTTGCCATGCGTGGAAGCATCCTTGATATCTATTCGTTTGCCTCGGAATATCCTTACCGCATCGATTTTTTTGGTGAGGAAATAGACAGTATCCGCACCTTTGAGGTCGAGACACAGCTTTCAAAAGAGAAGAAAGACTCGGTGAGCATTGTGCCGGAACTGGCAGACGCTTCGGAAAGCGATATCAGTTTCCTCGATTTCATCCCTCGTGACACGGTTTTGTGGGTGAAGGATTTGCTTTGGGTGCGCGAGCGGATACAGGCGGTTCATGATGAAGTCTTGTCGCCGCAGGCATTGGCGGCTTATGAAGGGGAGCAGACTGACCTGATGAATGTGGAGAAACGATTGATTGACGGTGCGGAATTTACCGTCCGCTCATTGGATTTCCGCCGCATTGACTTTGGAAATAAGGCGATTGGTGCTCCTCAGGCCACTTTAAACTTTGATACATCCATCCAGCCAATCTTCCATAAAAATTTTAATCTTGTAGCCAGTACGTTTACTGACTATATGCAGCGCGGATATACATTATATATATGTTCCGACAGCGTAAAGCAAACGGATCGTTTGCGGGACATCTTCAAGGAACGGGGGGACTGTATAACATTCGAGCCGGTTGACCACACGCTGCATGAAGGCTTCATCGACCATACATTGAAGTGCTGTATCTTTACAGACCATCAGATATTCGACCGTTTCCACAAATACAATCTCCGCAGTGACAAGGCGCGCAGCGGGAAAGTGGCTCTTTCGCTGAAGGAGCTCAATGAATTTGAGCCGGGAGACTATGTAGTGCATATCGACCACGGTATCGGACGGTTTGCCGGACTGGTTCGCATTCCCAACGGGAACACTACACAGGAAGTTATCAAACTGGTATACCAGAATGATGATGTGGTGTTTGTCTCCATTCACTCTTTGCATAAGATTTCCAAGTATAAGGGAAAAGAAGGCGAACAGCCTCGTATCAGCAAGTTGGGAACGGGCGCATGGGAGAAACTGAAAGAGCGTACCAAGACCAAGATTAAGGACATTGCCCGCGACCTCATCAAGCTTTACTCGCAGCGCAAGCAGGAAAAAGGTTTCAGATACAGTCCCGACAGCTTTTTGCAGCACGAACTTGAGGCGAGCTTCCTTTACGAGGATACGCCCGACCAGTTGAAAGCAACTCAGGATGTAAAGGCGGACATGGAAAGTGACCGTCCGATGGACCGTCTGGTATGTGGTGACGTTGGTTTTGGAAAGACGGAAGTGGCCGTTCGTGCGGCATTCAAGGCGGTTGCCGACAACAAACAGGTGGCGGTGCTTGTGCCTACGACCGTATTGGCATATCAGCATTTCCAGACTTTCAGCAAGCGCCTGGAAGATATGCCTTGCAAAGTGGATTATTTGAGCCGTGCGCGCACGGCGAAGGATACTTCACGCATCCTGAAGGAACTGGCTGACGGAAAAATCAACATATTGATAGGCACGCATAAGATTATCGGAAAGAATGTAAAGTTTAAGGATTTGGGCCTGCTGATTATAGACGAAGAGCAGAAGTTCGGCGTGAGCGTGAAGGAAAGACTCCGTCAAATCAAGGTGAATGTCGATACATTGACCATGACTGCCACGCCCATACCGCGCACGCTTCAGTTCTCGCTGATGGGAGCAAGGGATCTTTCGGTGATTCAGACGCCGCCCCCCAACCGTTATCCTATACAAACGGAGGTGCATTCCTTTAATGAAGAAATCATTACGGAGGCAATCAATTTTGAGATGAGCCGCAACGGACAGGTTTTTTTCGTAAACAATCGCATCCAGAATCTGGCGGGATTGAAGGAGATGATACTGAGAAACATTCCCGATTGCCGTGTCTGTATCGGTCACGGACAGATGCAGCCCGACGAGCTTGAAAGAATCATATTCGATTTTGTAAACTATGATTATGATGTGTTGCTTGCCACTACCATCATTGAGAGCGGTATCGACATCCCGAATGCCAATACCATCATCATCAATCAGGCGCAGAATTTCGGATTAAGTGACTTGCATCAGATGCGCGGACGGGTAGGGCGGAGCAACAAGAAGGCGTTCTGTTACCTGCTTGCCCCGCCACTTTCATCGCTTACACCTGAGGCCAAGCGCCGTTTGCAGGCTATCGAGAATTTCAGCGACCTGGGAAGCGGAATCCATATAGCGATGCAGGATTTGGATATCCGGGGCGCGGGAAATATGTTGGGGGCCGAACAGAGCGGCTTCATCGCCGATTTGGGTTATGAGACATATCAGAAGATTCTTTCGGAGGCGGTAAAGGAACTGAAGAACGATGAGTTTGCCGACTTGTATGCCGAAGAAATCAAGGCGGGTGAGGAGAAGATTAGCGGCGAGGAGTTTGTTGACGAGTGTACGGTAGAGAGCGACCTCGAGCTGCTCTTTCCGAATGAGTATATTCCAAGTAGCAGCGAGCGTATGCTGCTGTATCGGGAACTGGACAAACTGGAGCTGGACAAGGATGTCGAGGCATTCAAGTCGCGCTTGATAGACCGTTTCGGAAAGATACCGCCTGAAGGCGAGGAGTTGATTCGCATCGTGGCTCTGCGCCGTTTGGCAAAACGGCTGGGCATCGAGAAGGTCGTGCTGAAAGCTGGGAGGATGGTGCTGTTTTTCGTAAGCAATCTGGAGAGTCCTTACTATCAAAGTCAGGCGTTTGGCAAGATAATCACTTACATGTCGAAGTATCCGCGCAACTGTAACCTGCGTGAACAGAACGGCAAGCGCAGCATGGTCGTAAAGGATATACACGATGTGCAGTCGGCTGTAACCATCCTTCAGGAGATTGTGGCCTGTTGAACCGTCCGGCTGCATAATCTTGTCCGGGCATCAATAAGGGGGAAACTTCGGTCTTGACAGTGCAAGCCGAAATTTCCCCCCTTGTCCAATCAGGAGTTTGCCCTGATGAAAACGGCGGGATTCCCGTTTCAACGTTTCTTTTTCAGGCGCAGACTGTTCGTTACCACGCTGACACTGCTCATCGCCATAGCTGCGCCCGCAATCATGGGGTTGAGCAAAAATCCGTTGACCGGGTAAAGGATGCCGGCTGCTATGGGGACTCCGATGAGATTGTAGATGAATGCCCAGAAAAGATTCTGGCGGATGGTGCGTACGGTAAGGGCGGAAAGACGGATGGCATCGGCAATCTTGCTCAGGTCTGAAGATATAATCGTCATTTTAGCCACATCTATGGCAATGTCGCTGCCTTTTCCCATCGCGATGCTTAGGTCGGCCTGTGCCAGGGCTGCGCTGTCGTTGATGCCGTCTCCCACCATAGCCACGTGTTTCCCTTGCTTCTGGAGTTCTTTCACGAAGTCGGCCTTCTGTGCAGGCAGCATTTCGGCACGATAATGCCGGATACCGGCATTTTGGGCCACGACTGCTGCGGTATTATCATTGTCTCCGGTGAGCATATACACCTCTATCCCCATTTGGTGCAGGCTTTCTACGGCGGGGCGGGAAGTATCCTTGATTTGGTCGGCGATGGCTGCTACGGCCAGTGCCTCTTTGTCGTCGGAAAACCAGACGACAGTCTTCATCGCTGTGGCCATCCGGTCGGCCTCCCCGGTCAGTCGGCTGTCTATGCTGATATGCCGGCTTTCCATCAGCCGGCGGTTTCCGGCGTAGAAGCGTTTCCCTTCGATTATGCCACTGATGCCGAATCCCGTAAGACTTTCATACTGCTCAACGGCCCGTGCATTGCCTTGCAGATGACCGGCGATAGCTTCTGCGAGCGGGTGTTCGGAATGTTTTTCCAAGGTGTAGAATGCGTCTTTCTGTTCCGGAGTTTCCGCTTTCCATATCAGGTCGGTCACCGTCGGCTTCCCTTCTGTGATGGTTCCGGTCTTGTCAAGCACGATTGCGTCCACCTGCTTGGCGCTTTCCAGACTTTCGGCATCCTTTATCAGAATGCCCATTTCGGCTCCTTTGCCTATGCCTACCATGATGGCGGTAGGGGTGGCCAGTCCTAAAGCGCAGGGGCAGGCGATAATCAGTACCGTAACGGCGGCCAGAAGTCCGTGGGTAAATCCGTTTGCCGGTTCAAAAGCTGTCCACAGGATAAACGAGAGCAGGGCGATTGCCATAATGGTCGGCACGAATACAGCCGCAATGCGGTCGACAAGCTTCTGGATAGGCGGCTTGCTTCCCTGAGCATCCTGCACTAGGCGTATAATCTGCGAGAGCATGGTATCTGTTCCTATTTTCTCGGCCCTGAAGTGAAAACTTCCTTTCTGGTTGATGGTTCCGGCAAAGACTTTTGATGAAACGGTTTTTTCTACGGGGATAGCTTCTCCGCTCAGCATGCTTTCATCCACGAATGAATTGCCTTCTGTCACGGTGCCGTCCACCGCGATTTTTTCTCCCGGCTTCACGACGAGTATATCGCCGGGCTTTACCAGACTGACATCCGTTTCACGCAGTTCTCCCTGCGCGGTGAGCAGTGTGACTGTCTTGGGCTGTAATCCCATTAGTTTGCGGATAGCGGCAGAAGTGCTTCCTTTAGCCCTCTCTTCCATCAGTCGTCCCAGCAGGATGAAGGCGATGATGACGCTCGAAGCCTCGAAATAAATGTGCGGCTGTATGCCCCGGCTCAGCCAGAAGTCTGGGAAAAAGAGATTGAACAGGCTGAAAAGATAGGCTATTCCGGTGCTGTTTGCCACCAGTGTGTCCATGTTGGCGTTGCCGTGCCTCAGCTGTTTCCAGGCATTGATATAGAATCCTCTTCCCAGCCAAAAGACAACGGGGGTGGACAGTAGCCATACAATGTATTTGGCATAGGGCATGTCGATGAAAAACATGCTGATAATGACGATGGGGATAGAGAGCAGGATGGCCCATGAAGCACGCTTTTTCAGCGTTTGATAGTGATTCTCATGGGCATTCTCTGTCTCTTTCACGCTTTCCTCCTTGTCGGCAGTGATTACAAGGTCGTATCCGGCGGCCTGCACGGCGGCTTTCAGCTTTTCCGGAGTGCAAAGCTTCGGGTCGTATTCCACGGTAGCCGTAGCTGCTGCATAGTTGACGCTTGCGGTGCATACGCCCGGCTGCCGGTTGAGTGTCTTGTCCACCCGTGCGGCACAGGCCGCGCAACTCATTTCGAGCACGGGAAAATTTTTCTTGACGGTTTTTGTTTCGCTCATGATAGGCTGTTGCTTTGGTTTGACTGTTTTTTCTGGTGGCAAAAGTAACAGCTTTTCTCCGGACACTCTTATATAATTATGGATATGATTTACAGTTTTCAGATTATCTGGTCTAACGGACGCCGTTTGGTCTCTGCCTGCTTTCTGAATTGACTGGGCGGAATTCCGGTTATGCTTTTGAATTGGGCGCTGAGATGCGCTGTGCTCGAGTAGTTCATCAGGTCGGCTATTTCGTTCAACGAGAGTTCGCCGTAGGCTAAAAGCTCTTTAACCCGTTCCACCCGTTGCAGGATGAAGTATTTCTCGATGGTAATTCCGTTTGTCTCAGAGAAAAGCTTGCTGAGGGTGCTGTAATCCTGTCCGCATTGTGCTGTCAGAAAGTCAGACAGATTGGTATGCAATTCCCCGTTGTGCCGGTATATCAGTTCGATAATGACTTGCTTTATATGCTCCGTCAGGCGGCTGCGCCTGTCGTCGGTCAGTTCAAACCCTACCGCTTCCAGCCGGTTGCGTACCGTTTCATGCTGTTCCCGGGTCATCTTTTCCTGAACCACGGCCTTTCCCAGTTCTGTCGTTACCGGTGTGAACCCTTCGTGCTTCAGGATTTCTTCCACTACCATAATGCAGCGGTTGCAGACCATGTTTTTGATATAAAGAGTCGTTCCGTTCATTTTGCTTGGGTCTTGTTGCTGCAAAGCTAATTATTTTTTCCGGAATGCAGCGGCGGAAGCAAAGTGAATCCTTGGGATGTTGGGTTCGCATCGGGAACAAACCGTGTTTTCATGCGGATGGAATCTGCTTTTCATCTGCATGCCTTCGGCTTTTCGCCGCATTGGAAAAAAGATATGAAAAGAGTGACGCGGCCCGTCCTTGTAGGCGGAACCGCGTCGGATTTGGACTAAATCTTAGATAGACAGTTCATTCAGCACCGTAATCAGGCTCTTGTCGATTGGTTTGTTCTTTTTGATTGCTTCTGCGAAAGGAACATAAACCACCTTGTCATTGCGGATACCAATCATTACGTTACGTTGCCCCTCCATCATTGCCTGGATGGAAGCGCATCCCAGACGGCTTGCAAGAATCCGGTCGCCCGCACTTGGAGAGCCTCCGCGCTGTAGATGTCCCAATATGGTTACTCTGACATCGTATTGCGGATATTCCCTTTTCACACGTTCAGCGTAGTAATTGGCTCCTTTGCCCGTTGGGCTTTCGGTTACAATCACGATGCTGCTGTTTTTTGTCTTGCGGAATCCCCGTCCGATGAACTCTTCCAGCTGGTCGGTGTCCGTTTGGTCTTCGGGGATGATGGCGGCTTCGGCTCCAGATGCTATGGCACTGTTTTGCGCGAGAAAGCCCGCATCCCGTCCCATGACCTCGACAAAAAATATTCGCTCGTGCGATGTGGCCGTATCACGAATCTTGTCCACACATTCCACGATGGTGTTCAGCGCGGTATCATATCCGATAGTCAGGTCTGTCCCCCACAAATCATTGTCGATGGTGCCTGGCAGTCCGATGCATGGCACATCATACTCTTGTGCGAATATGCGTGCGCCCGTCAGAGAGCCGTCTCCTCCGATGACAAACAAGGTGTGTATCTTTTCTTTCTGCATCACTTCGTATGCTTTCTTCCTGCCTTCCGGCGTTTCGAAATCTTTCGAACGGGCCGTTTTCAGTATGGTTCCTCCGCGTTGGATGATGTTGCTTACATCTTCGGTCGTGAGTTCGCGGATTTCGTCATTGATTAATCCTTCGTATCCCCGGTAGATACCTTTCACTTTGTATCCGTTGCAGATGGCGCTGCGCGTAATGGCACGAATGGTTGCATTCATTCCGGAGGCATCTCCTCCTGATGTTAAAATTCCAATGTATCCCTCTTTCATCTTTTTGCTTTTTTGAAAATTCTGCTTTGTAATGTTTTCGGAGCTCTTTACTGGAGTTCCGTTACGTTTCCTGCAAAAACAAATCCATCTCTGGCTTGTTGTCTAAAATTAACTCTTCTTGATGGAAATAAAAGAATGTTCAGACATGAATGTCTTTTTGTCAGCCTGGAAATCTTTTTTTGAAGGAGGATAAAAAAAGAATCAGGCAACATCCGTAGATGTTTGCCTGATTCTCTGGAGAGCGGAAGACGGGACTCAAACCCGCGACCCTCAGCTTGGAAGGCTAATGCTCTATCAACTGAGCTACTTCCGCAT
>CALUJA010000003.1 GCA_944320845.1 uncultured Phocaeicola sp. | reverse complement strand
GGTATCAGATTCGGGAATGACTTTTTAATTTGTCTTAATTCGTTGCAAGTTTCCTCGGGATATATGGGAACATATTCGGGAATTTATTTACCTTTGTCATGTAATCAAAAAAGGCATAGCAAATGAAAATTTCTGTCTATCTGAAAAAATGTTCCGCGACCACTTCAAACATCTGCTTCCGGGTACGGGAGAAGAACGTGGACATCAAAGTGGTTTCCCCCATCGCGGTCCATGACAAGTATTGGGATACCGATACCTTATGTTACAGGCGAACGACTGCCGTGACGGCCATTGAGCAGAAACGGGTGCCCGAACAGATCGCCGCCATCATCGAGAGAGCGGAAAAGACCTTCTCGGAGAAGGCTGACGGCAAATGGATGAAACAGGTCATCGAGGATGTCCTGCATCCCGCGCGGGCTTTCGAGCGTGATCACCCGAACCTTCTCCACCGCATCCACGAGTACCTGGAAAAATATGACGGCGCGGAAAGGACCAAGGAGCACATCGTCCGCTTCGAGCGAACGATGACCAGGTATCACGAGTACCGGCGTGATTTATTGGGCGATACTGACTTCACGCTCTTCGTTGAAACTGTCACCCTGGGGCAGATGAACGACTTCAGGGAGTACGTCACCAACGAGTACCTGCTCCGCCAGGAGTATCCTGACTTTTATACTCCCCGTATGCTCATCAACCACAAGCCCAAGCCTCTCTCCAACACGACCGTCATCAATATCATGAACCTTTTTTGCACGTTCCTGCACTGGTGCAAGAGAATGAAGTATTCCGACAACGAAGTCTATGCAGTTTATGGCTGCAAGGAGCCGACCTACGGCGACCCGTTCTACCTCACATCGGAAGAGAGGAATGTCCTGTACGACGCGGACCTGAGCGACTGCCCGAAACTGGCTGTCATCCGGGACATTTTCGTGTTCCACTGTTATGTTGGTTGCCGTGTCGGTGATCTCTACAGGATGACCAAGGAGAACATCAAGGACGGTTTTCTGGAGTATATGCCTCAAAAGACAAAGAAGTGCCAGGCGAAAACCGTCAGGGTCCCATTGCATGAAAAGGCGGTCAGAATACTGGAACGCTATAGCGGGAATACCGGCAAGCTGCTTCCCTTTAAGCCCATCAACACTTACAATCTGGGTATACGGGAACTGCTGAAACATTGTGGCATTGACCGCATGGTCACTATTCTTGACACGCACGGCTACAACACCGTACAGAAGCCCTTGTACGAGGTGGCCAGCAGCCACACGGCACGCAAGACCTTTGTAGGTAACCTGTACCGGCAGGTTCCGGACCCCAACCTGATAGCCTCCATGTCAGGCCACGTGGAAGGCAGCAGGGCCTTCCGGCGTTACCGGACGATAGATGATGACATGAAACGAAAACTTGTTGAAATGATAAACTGAGGAGGATATATACATGAAAGTAACAGCATTTATCAGAAAGACATCGGCGAAAAACAACGTGACGGATCTTGCCCGGGTCTATTTCCGTGTCCGGGATATCGGTGGTGTGGACATAAAGGCCGCGAGCGAGCTGTCCATCAACCCGAACCATTGGAGTCCGGAGAGGCAAGGCTACAAACCACGTGTGGCTCTTGTCTCGGAAGAGAAGAAGAACGCTTTCGACAGGGATATCCAGCAAATCATCCACCTGATCACCAGGGAATACAGCCGTGGAGTTGACGGGAACTGGCTCAAGGGGCTGATAGAAGAATACCATCACCCCAACATCAATGCAAGGGGCGGCAACAAGGCAGAGGAATACCTGTTGTCATACCAGATACAAAAATATGTTGACGAGACCCCGCTCGCGTTCGAGAGCCGGAAACATCATCTTGACAATCTCAACAAGGTACTCCGTTACGAGCGTTTCCGCCATGAGGTCATGCACCAGAGGGGCTTCCATCTTTGCATTGACTCCATCACGGCAGATGACATAAGGGATTTCAAATTCTGGCTGCAGGAGGAGCACAAGTATGTTGACATGTATCCCGTGTTTTACCAGAACGAGGTCCGCCGTAATGTCGAGCAGGTACGTTCCGAGAACAGCATGTCGGGAAGCCTGTACCGCATACGCACCGTCATCAAATGGTGCATCAAGCGTGGCCTTACACGAAATAATCCTTTCGACCAGTACCAGATCGCGCAGCCCATGTACGGAGACCCGTTCTACCTGACGCTTGAAGAACGGGATAAGGTGTACTATGCCGACTTAAGCGGCATGGGGGCCAGCTATCCGGTCTATCGTGACATCTTCATGTTCCAGTGCCTGATCGGTTGCCGTGTCAGTGACCTGAACAGGCTGACCAAGGCGAATATCGTGGACGGTTGCGTGGAGTACATCCCCCAGAAAACCAAGCTGGAGCACGCGGGCACGGTACGGGTCCCTCTTAACCAAAAGGCCTTGGATATACTGGAAAGGTACAAGGACCTGGAAGAAGCGCTGCTCCCGAGATTCTCGCATTTCGGCTACAACAAGAAAATAAAGGAGATTCTCAAATACGTGGGAATCGACCGTATGGTCAGGGTGCTCGACCCGAAGACGCGCGAGGATGTGGCAAGACCATTGTACGAGGTGGCCACCACCCACACGGCGAGGAAGACTTTCATCGGGAACCTGTACAAGCAGGTCAAGGACCCGAACCTGATTGCCTCCATGTCCGGGCACTCTGAGGGTAGCCGTGCCTTTGCCCGGTACCGCAAGATAGACGATGAAATGAAGAAGGAACTGGTAAACCTTCTGGATTGACCGTTTCTTTTTCCACCTATCCTTTTATATCCACCGATAATGCAATATGAATATGGACGAGCAGAAGTTGACATACGAACAATTCAAGGAGGATATTCTCCAGTGGAAGAACACGCACCGTGAAGAATACAACCGCTTCTCGCGCCTGATGACAAACGGTGACGAGAGGCAGTATCTTGCCATCTGCAAAGCCATATTCAGGCAACTCCCCGGCATCAGGCGGGAATGGGAATTGTCCTGGAACGATGACAGTACGGATGGCCTTGCAAATATAAACATGCAGTTCGCGGAGAACGCGGTACCCGGGCAGATCGTGGAGCTGTACAGGAAACAGAGGGAGGAAAACAATCCTCTGCCCGACAACATTCCACCGGTCACATTGTGGGGCAGGATAAAGTCCTTTTTTAGCGGCAAATCTTCCAAGCCGGGTGTCACCCTTTCGGCACCGCTCGTGTTGAGCTGGCTGTATTACGGAAAGAGCTTCGAGGCGATGGTTTCCATGATAGAGAAACAGATGAAGAACCCGAAAGCTGACAATGCTGACAGGCTGGGCTGTTCCCTTGTCGTCAAGCAGATAATAAACGTATCCATCAGGAACGGTTTCCGAACCCGGGCAGACTGGGACAGGTATTTTGCCATGAACAGCGCCATTGAAAAAGGCAATGTCGGCGAATGGGCCTTGCAGACCATCACGGCTGACATGGAAACCGATGAAGAAAGTAGGGATACGATTACAACCCGGACCGAAGACAGCGTCAGGGGACCTGTTGTACAACGCGTGGCCGGAAAGAAAAAAATCCAGGAACGGCCACTCGCCGATTATCTTAATCACGAGAACAAGGAAGTTGTATTACAATATATCCGCGACTTTATTTCCGTCAATACAAGTGCCATTCATCAGGCATTACCGTTCTATGTATTGAAGGAGCTCGATCTGGTTGCCGGTATGCATACAGCCAAGGAGTACAGCATGGGGCTGACATTGCAGTTCCCGGATTTGCCGTCATTGAAAAGCGAGAGCGCCATACGACAGTCGGTCGGGTTCCTGAGAACGGCAAAACACGTTATCAAGGACGGCAAAGACCAGATGGCTCCCCTGATAGAGAGTGACGAGAACCGGGAACTGTTCCAGAAATTGGCACAGGCTATCAGTAATATCCCAGGTACAGGCACGATGGCCATTGCAGAGAAATAAGGCTAATTATAACCTTTTCACGTTGTCACACGGACTTATATTGTCATGACAATTTAAGACAAATCATTATATATCAACCACTTTCAATTTACACATACATTTGCACCGTCAATCCTTTCCCGAGGGTTGGCGGTGCTTCTCTTTTATAAGCCATCGGAAGCGGGGCACCAGGGAACTTTTGAAGATGGTCATCACAAACTTCAAAATTGATATTTATGATTACCATAGAGAGTCTGGTCGAGCAAGGAGCGAACGTGAAACTGGAAGTCACTCCCGCTGACCTTAAAATGTTCGCTGAATCCATCGTGCAGCGTACCATCATGGCGCAACAGGAAGAACAGAGAGCCGCGATACTGCGTGAAGCGGAGGAGACTTATCTCAATACAAAACAGGTCCGTGAGTTGCTGAACGTGTGCGAGGGCACGCTCAACCTGTGGGCGAAACGAGGCTATCTCGTACCGGTCAAGGTCGGTAACAAGAACATGTATGCCAAATCTGATATACGCCGGGTACAGACAGGCAACAAGTCCGAGAGTGTAACATCCTATTGCAAGATAAAAAATGTGTGATATGGCAACCGGCAGGCTTGAACTGTGTAACAGAATCCGCATGGAGGCGGAGGATATTGAAAGAACGGGATTCCCGCTGGAGGTCCTGCCCCAGGCCGTGCAGTCTGTCATACTCGATATGGCCACATACGAGAACTACAAGATCGAGTTCATAGCGACGGCCATGTTGTCGGCTGTATCCGCGGCCCTGGGAGGCGCATACCGTATCCGCATCAAAGGCGACTGGCAGAGCAGCGGAGCGTTGTACGTCATTCTGGTAGGCAGGCCCGGACTGGGCAAGACCCCACCGCTGGAGGCCGCATATCGCCCGATCCGGAAACGTGACTATGCCCTTTTCAAGGTGTACGAGACAGAAATGGAGGCATGGAAAGCCGCGGGAGAAAACGGGAAGAAACCTGTCCTGAAACGCACTGTAGTCTCGGATTTCACTCCCGAGTCGCTTTTAGTGACCCACCACAATAACCCGAGAAGCGTGGTCATTCTGGTGGACGAGATCATGGGCATGTTCAATTCCGCCAACCGTTATACGAACGGGCAACTCATAGAACAGCTTCTGACCGCGTGGAGTGGCGGGGCTTTGGATGTTACCAGGGTAAACTCCCCTGTTCCTGTACACATCGAGCATCCATGCATAAACATCATCGGAACCACGCAGACCAAACGTGTACACGAGCTTCTGAAAAAAGGTTTCGAGGAAAACGGGCTGCTTGACCGTATCCTGTTCGTGATGCCCAAATCCCCCAAACTTTCATCCTGGAAAAATCGGGACGACGATGGGGAAAGGACATCCCTAGCTGCAGTCCGTTGGGAGAATATATTGAACAAAGTCCTTGCGTTGGACTATGACACCGAAGCGGAAGAAAAAATACCCCACGTGCTGTCCATGGACGGGGAGGCCAAGGAATACTTCTTCTCCTGGTGGAACAGGAAGGTGGAGCGTATCAACCAAATTGAGGATGATGCCGAGGTGGACAGCCGGGAAATGAAACATCCGGCTCATGTAGCCCGTCTGGCATTGATAATTCAGGTTTTGCGCCACGCGTCCGGTGAAAGTCACCTGCAGTTTATAGATGTATCATCTGTGAAAGCCGCCATACGGCTGAACGACTATTTTGAGGAATCATACACGCGTATCCGTTCTTTTGTGGCGAATGACACCTGTGAAGACCCACCCAAGGTGCTGCTGTCTATGTTGCCTGATACCTTTGATACAAAAACAGCAATAACCGTTGGAAAGGAACTGCAGTGCGTCAGCGAGCGGACTGTCATGAACTACCTGAAGGAGTTGTGCCGCAGCAGGCTTCTCCGGAAATCAAAAGCCGGACATTACGAGAAAATCATGTATGATAAATCTGAGAAAATCTAATGAAAGCAATGATGAATCATCCCCACGAAACTGCAACGGATGATCCCTTGTTGCAGCCTGCAGTCTTTGCAGTTTTGCAGTTTCGAGGACTGAAAAGGGGAAATTCCTGCAGGACTGCAAGAACTGCAAACTGCAAATGGTGGTATTTATTTGCAGAAACACGTAATTGACAACATTATGAACGAATATAGATTCCATCTTCAAAAATACAAACCGGGCAGCAAGACCGTCTGTCCGGGGTGCGGAAGGAAGTCCTGCTTTACCCGTTATATCGACGAGGCGGGAGAGATTTCTTTCCCGGGATACGTGGGTAAATGCGACCACATCAACAGTTGTGGCTATCACTATTCCCCGAAAGAATATTTCCGGGACAATCCAAGGGAAACATCGGTTGGCCATAAAATGAACGGCTGTGAATTTGCGACAGTAAAATATGTAGCAAAACAACCGCCAACAGAACAAGAACCGGAGATTTCTTATCTTCCCTATGATTTGGTGGAGCAATCCATGCGCGGGTACGACATCAACCCTTTGTACCGTTACTTCACCAAAGTGGCGGGAAAGGAGGAAGCCGGCAGGTTGTTCCATGTTTACAAAGTCGGCACGTCAAGGATGTGGAACGGTTCGACCGTGTTCTGGCAGATAGGTGTCAGGGGTAACGTGCGTGCAGGCAAGATTATGGGCTACGATGCCGTAACCGGACACCGGATTAAAGAGCCTTTCAATCAAGTCAACTGGGTCCATTCTGTAAGAAAAGTGCCGGACTTTCACATGAAGCAGTGCCTGTTCGGTGAGCATCTGCTTTCGGACACTTCCGCTGCCATGTCAGCCAAGCCTGTAGCCATTGTCGAAAGCGAGAAGACGGCACTGGTTGCCGCCCTGTTCATCCCTGATTTTGTATGGCTTGCCACCGGGGGAATGCACGGCTGTTTCAACAGCGAGGCCATGCAGGTATTGAAAGAACGTGAAGTGATCCTTTTCCCCGATCTCAAGGCAACCGACGAATGGCGGCAACGGCTGCCGATGCTGGAGACTATCTGCAGGCGTGTCACCTGTTCCGACCTGCTGGAAAAGATGGCGACCGATGAACAGCGTAGTCGGGGACTGGACATCGCCGACTTCCTGCTGATGGAGGATACGCCACAGATGATTCTCGCGAGGATGATACAACGCAATCCCGCGTTGCAGACCTTCATCGACACCTTCGGACTCGAACTGGTGGATGCAGGGAAGATCGAATGAAGGAGAATCAATGGACAGCTCGCTGTCCCGTGAAAATGGGGTTGTAAAATCCCGTAGCTTATTAGGGCATTTTCACCGTCTCCGCTTCGCGTCCGGCAGTCAAAAAGCCCATAAGCCGGTGCACTCCTCAGGCCCCAGGGTGTGCCTCCGGCTGTCTGACGGGATTTTACAACAAGAATAACAATAAAATAACGAACAGATATGAGTAATACACAATACGCTGTCTGCCACCTGCAGCGTGGCAGCGGTAATGACAGTGGAATGTCATGCCATATAGAAAGAAAGGATGCCAAGGGAAAGATTTATGTGCCGGTTAATGCCGATGTTGACCGGACACATCTCAATCGTGAGATGGTCAGATTTCCCGATGGCGTGTCCAATCGCACCGAGGCGATACAGCGCCGCATCGAGAACGCCGGGCTACGCCGCAAAGTCAGCAAGAACCAGACAAAGGCAATACGCGTAATGCTGACTGGAACGCATGAGCAGATGATGAAAATTGCCAATGACGGCAAACTGGACAGTTGGATCGATGCCAATATCAAATGGCTAAGAGAGACCTTTGGTGATGACAACCTTGTGTCCTGCGTGCTGCACATGGACGAGAAGACCCCACACCTGCATGCCACAGTCGTGCCCATTGTAACCGGTGAGCGTATCCGCAGGAAGCGGGAGGGCGAAAAGAAATATGAAACGAAGTCCGGACCCCGTCTGTCGGCGGACGATGTGATGCGCCGTACCAAATTGCATGAATACCAGAACAGCTACGCCAAGGCCATGAAACCGTTCGGGTTGCAGCGTGGAATTGTCGGTTCTACCGCCAAGCATCAGGCTAACTCGGAATATTACAGGCAGCAGGTAATCCAGTATGAAGAGGATATAGCCAAGTTGCAGGCCGATGTGGAGAAGGCGCAAGAAGGCAGGAACACCATCCTCGCGTGGTTCGGCAAGGGAGACCTTTCCAAGACAAAGAAGGAACTGGCTGACAAGGACAGGCTGATAGCCGAACTCAATAAACAGATTGATGAACTTCAGGCAGAAAAGGCACGGTTGCAGGAACAACATAAATCAGAAATCGGAAAACTACGAAATGGCTATCAAAAAGAAATAGACAAAGCCATTCATCAGGCGGAAGCGGCAGAATGGCAGTCAAAAGAGAAAGATTCAGTCATAGATAGGCTGCGAAAGCAGATAAGTTTGCTCGACCGCAAAGCCAATCCCCAACGTTACAGCCTCTCGTCCGGTGCCGAGCTTGTACGTGTCAATGTCTCAAACTATCGGAATCCGTCGCTCCACATCTGGACACGGGTCGGAGAGGAACTTTTTGAGAATATCAAATTCCAGATAGACTATGATGTGGCCCAAAGACATTTCAACGGCCAGATCACGGATGAGGAATTTGTTAATACCGTATTCGAGCCACAAGAGCAGGTAAATGGAAAGCAGACAGAGCTATTGAGTGCAGCTTTTACCCTTGCCGCTGGAGGACCGGCGGAGGTTCATGTTGGTACTGGATCTGGTGGCTCATCGTCTGACCTTCCGTGGAGAGAACTGAAAAGAGGAAATAGAAAAAGATGACCAAATCTAATCTTTAACATGAATAATAATGGCTTATATAAGTTATTTCGTACTTTTGTGTGTTATTAGATATCAAACAATTAGCAATAAAGACCATATAATGAAAATAGGTAGAAACGATAAATGTCCTTGTGGTAGTGGATTAAAGTATAAAAAATGCTGTTTAATTAAAGAAGTAGAAGAAAAAAAATTGACCAATAAAATGGAGATGATTTCTAAAACCACAAAAATTACAGATGAAAACGGCAATGGTTTTTATAGAATATTTTGGGATGATAAAGTCGAAAAAGTAAACCCTGTTGAATATTATAAAAATTTTGAGCTGCATAAAAGAGCTATTGCTTATCGTGATTTATTACAAATGAAACATCCTTTTCTCTCGCAAAAAATATCATCTGACTTTTATGTGAGATTTGCAAAAGAAAAAATTGCAAAAGAAAAATTTTGGGAAGCCAAAGAACAAACAGAAATTCCAGAAAACTTTTTGACACTACTTGAAACAACTAGAAAGAAAGAACAAATTTCTTTATTAAAAGGATTGTCACTCAATCCAGATCAATTAATTGCATTAATTTTCAAATCATTCAATGAACATGGTTATCTTTATAGTAGATACCGATTTGAAAATTTGCCTAAGGATTTAACGGATAAAAGAAAACCTAAAATTGCAGATATCTCAAAAGAAGATGCGGTTAACATTATAGGAGATACAGACTTAACTGAAGGACAGGTCAAGAAGATGATTAATGAACGTAAAGTTATTATTGCTCATTTTTTAGACAGAGGTGATGAATGGCATTGTTTCTTTATAACATATAATAGCATTGGAGGTAAAGAGAATCATAAAGATGGTCAACCACACTTTCATTATATTTCAAGTGCCTTTGGGATCACACGAGATGACTTTATTAAAAGCATGGAAAATGGTAATTATAAATCAACTTCAGTGCATATTGATTTGTTCGGATACGGTAATCAGCCTATAGCCAATACTGATGAGAAATAATCTCAATAAAAAAGGATGCTAACTGGAAAATAGTTGGCACCCTTTCTTTTTTATAACTCATCTAGAAAATCCTTTGCATAGCATTGACGGGACGAAAGAGGATAAACTACTTTTTCAAAAGGCATTATTATTTATTTCAAATTCTTAGGCATGAAAATCACTTAATGAACTTTCGGATGACACTATCCCTCAAGAATATACTTGCGTATATAATCATCCAGCATACGTTTTACCTTGAATGTTGGCAAGGTTTGTCCTTGTTGTCGCTCAAAAAAAGTCTTTGCCTTTATAACATCCGCTGTAGCTATGAGATTGACAAAACGATTGTATTCATTGATAGTATCTTTTGTTACATGAGCATTCATCATTTCACGCAGCAACTCTTCATTAATGCCGAAATCACTTGCTACTTGATGGATACTATCATTCTGCGCTTTGGTTTGGTATTCGATAATGTAGTCTTTGAATGTTTTTCCACTTTCCAAATCCACATTGCCATTCTCCACATCATGTAAGAATATACCGGCGAAGCGTTGCTCTTCCTGTGACAATGAAGCAAAAGATTTATGTAGTTCTTCCAATACAGACTCTCGCTCGGTATCAGTCGCTGTTCCGCCATTGAGTACTTTCAGGTACTTGTCGAAACGGCTGTTCAGATATTCTGCATCTATTACGCCGGTATCAATTTCTGTAATATATGGGTCAATATCGTAAGGTACATCATCGGAACCGCCACCACCTTCTGTCCTGCTCTGTAATTCTTTGTATCGTTGTACCAATGTAGAGAATGTCAATTCATCCATTAATGAACTTATGACTATCTGCTTTCCGTCTGCATCTTTAAGCTGATACTGTTGCTTGTTCCACCGGAAACCTTGTATTCTTGCCGCTTCTAGGTGCTCATTGAAAAGCCGGAAAAGTTTAGCAAACTGTCCACGCTCTGCTTCATTATCAGGCAATTTGGAAAAAGAATCTATACCGGCACGCTCAAAAATGAACTTGATGTCCGTATAGAGTTCGTTCATTTTTCGCAGGTTGAATGCCAACGGGTCGGCAAACAGCTTCACAGGCTTTCCGTCAGAATAAATCTCTACCGCCTTGTCTATATTCTGTTTCATCGTATATGGGCGACGGTAATAGCGGATTATCCCGAACGGCTTGTCTGGTCCAAATAAACGGTTTGTCCGGCTAAAGGCTTGAATGATATTCTCATACTCCATCATTTTGTCGATGTAGAGCGTATTGATCCATTTTGAGTCAAAACCTGTAAGCATCTGGTTGACCACAATAAGAATATTTATCTGCTTTTCTGGTTCAGAGGCGATGTTATTGTATGGTTCTTTATGAGCAAGGCGAAGTGATACATCGACCTTGAATTGCGCATGCATAGGAATAGTATATTCCTTTCCGAACATCTCCTTATATCCCTCGAGGATTTCAACCAATCCGTCCTCTTTATATTCAGCACCATCAACATTGTCAATCGAAGGATCAAACAGTGCCGTTACATTCAAATCCGGCATTTCGTCTTTTAACAGGCGATAGTAGGAAATGGCTTCAGGAATGCTATATGTGGCAAGGATGGCATGGAATTTTCCACATTGACTAAGCGTATTCCAGCAATCTTTAATGTCACCAACTACTGCCCTATGGTGCTTGTCACAGTTGTATTGGCTTTCTGGCAAGAAATCTTCTATTCCTTTTATATAAGACCCATCATCAGCCATGTAGCCAGCCATAGGTACATTCGTTCCTTGCGTATATTTCAGATAGATCTCTTTTTTCCTGTTATCAGCCATTGCTTCTGCCTCATTGTTGGCCTTAGCTCTTTCCAAGGCTACGGCACGTCGCAAATCACGTTGCTTGTAAGTCTCCACCAGCTTTGGTTCAAAACCAAGCACATTCTTGTCTCTTATTCCGTCGGCAAGCAGATATTGATGCAAAGGTTCTCCGAACACTGTTTGTGTGGTATTCATATTCTTTTGGTTCTCATCCTTAATGGGTGTACCTGTAAAACCGAAGAAAAGCGCACGGGGAAATGTTTCCTTTATGGTAATGAGCATATCGCCAAAAGTACTGCGGTGGCACTCGTCCACGATAAAAACGATATGTTTTCGCTGTATATCCGCAAGGTCTGCGGCTCGTTTGCCAATCTCACCGGTATTAACCCTGCTCATTTTTTGTATGGATGTTACAATCAATGTGCTTTTTACACCGTCATCTTTGAGATGATCTATCAGAATGTCGGTATTGTCCGTATCTTGTATATTTTCGCTGTCACATGCAAAATTCCGATAATTCTCAAGGCTTTGATTACCAAGCTCTATACGATCGACAAGGAATACCACTTTGTCGGCATCTCCCGATTCGGCAATAAGTTGGGCTGCCTTGAAACTGGTCATTGTCTTTCCAGACCCTGTCGTATGCCAGATATAACCACCCTTTTGTTCTCGTGCGTTCCAGTCGGCTTTTGCTACTTTTGTGCTGATTGCATTGGCAGCATAATACTGGTAGCTGCGCAGAACTTTCAAGATGCCATCCTCTTTGTCTGCTATCGTGTAGAAACCTATCATCCGATGAGCCATTGGGATAGACAGTAACTTCGATGTCACTTCTTTCCAGTCGTTGATCGGCTCGTTGTTGGAGTCTGCCCAATGGAAATAATAATCCCGATTGAACTTTCCTTCCATACCTGGGTTTGCGAAGTAGAGCGTTTCCTCAGGATTCATGGCCACGAATATCTGCACCAATGAGAACAGTTTGGTAAAAATACCTTCGTGCGAATATTTGGCTATCTGGTTAGCAGCCTGTATGGTTGGCACTTTACTGCTCTTTAATTCAACATGTATTACCGGCATACCGTTGATAAGAAGCATCAAATCGCCTCGGCGTTCGGGTAAAACCCGTTTGCCTCGTTCAAAACGAGGCTGTCGTACAATCTGATAGCGGCTTTTTCCTCCAGCTATCTCCAATCGGTTGTAGATTGAAAGACTGACTTCTTTACCCAAATGTTCGGGATCATGAGGATTGTCTCGTGTGATACTGATGGTTTTGCCATTGATGAAGCCGTTCAGAGCCACAGGAGTTTTAAGTTCTTCTATTTGGTCTATGATTTGCCGCATTTCGCCATCTGTCAGCGGTTGATCATTCAAGCGGTCTATTCCGCTGTTATTCTGAAACAGAATGTCCGCCCAGTTTTGTATCAGTTCTTTCTCTGTCGGGTATTTCAATACATTCGGAGACCAGCCATTGCGGATAAGTTCCGCAACAACAGCCTCTTCAAATGGGGTTTCATGCTCAAATCTCATAATCAGTCCTCCATATATCTATATCAAGCAAACATCTTTTGCAAGAGACTTTGCTTCATGGTTCGTATTTTTGATAATTTATCTCTGTTATCAGTTATTATTTTATCCAAGAGAATAAAATAATGTCCAACTTCATATTGTTCATTTTTGTCTATAGGCAAAGTAATAGACATATCAAAAAAATCCTCAGCAGAAATATTAAGCAAGCCATGATTTCTTGCTCCTTCGGCTGCTCTTTTTACAATTTCTTCGTGCCAATAATTTGTATCATAGAATGCAACAATATAGTCAGAATCAACCATAGAATTGTTTAATGCAAACACAATATATAAAGTGGATAGTACTCCTTTTTCATACTTGTCCAAACGTTTTATCGCTCCATAAGGATAGCCCTCTGATGAACTTTTGTTATAAGCAAATTCTCCTTTTCTTATTAGATAATAGCCAGATACATCTTTACTCGCTATACGGGAATTAAAAAACTCACCTTGATCTATCAATCCATTTTGAGCAGATACGGTTAGAGGTAATGACGATTCTAAATTGGAGTTCTTTCTTACTACTCTTTCTGTCATATCACCAAGTTTAGTCATCTGCCAGTCTCCATTATAGTTCTTGAATCTTATCAACGGTGCTGCGCACCCCCCCCCATTAACATTTGTAAACATTTGTTTTAGAAGCGATTGCTTGATATTGCGCAGCTTCTCCAACTTTAGTTCAAGTTTGCGAATGAGCTTATCAAGAGTACTGAACAATGCGACAAGCTTTTCTTGTTCATCTTTTTTAGGGAATACGACATTCCCATTCAACGAGTCTTCATCACTTATAAGCAACGTATTCTTTGCTCCTTTGTTAACTAATGGGCGAAGATAATCATTCAGTCTGCTGTCAAGTTCAAAATATGTTTGCACAAATGTAGAATTGACTTTTTCTGACGGATGAAAGACGCCGTAAAGAGCAGAAACGATTCCTGCTTGTCCTTCATTCGTTTTGATTATACCGTAAGGTTGAGATTTTAGTGGAGATTTTGTGTAAACTACATCTCCTGTAGACACTACTCCATAGTTTGTAAGTGATGCTCCTGCAAAAGACTTTCCTTGATACGCTATTTGATTTATAACCCCATACTCACGAGAAACAGAGTATATATCATACTTGTTGTATTCCTCTGATTGATTTTTGTCAGATGAAACAACAAGGTAATAGTTGAGTTGATGGGATTCCCATTCTTCCTCAAAACCTTTGAATCTTATTTCCGGTTTATTCTTTTCCATTGTCCTTTGTGTTATTCGTTAGCAAGCAGTTTTTTGAACTCGGTGAGAGCAGCCAAGTCATAATCAGAACCTGTCAGTTCATCAATCATAGCGGACAACGATTGTGAAGCCTCCTGAATATCCCGTTCAACATCCACAAGCGTTGTGTCATACTTCTTTACAAGGGCATCCAATTGTTGGATAAAATTGTCAACCACAGTATGTGGAAGCTGCATCAAATGGTTATAGAGTGTTCCAATCCATTTTATAGAAAGCAATTCACGGATGTCATCGTCTGTCAGTTCGTTCTCTATCACTTCCTTGGTGCGTTCATGCAATACAGAAGTTTCAATTTTGATTTCACTCTTTAATTGCTTGATTTCAACTGCCAGCGAAGAAATCTTGATGAGCTTTGCTTCTGTACTGTCTTCGTTAAAAGGATAATTGGCCCGAAGGCTGGCAATCTGCGCCTTTACTGTCTTTGGTGCGTATGTGCTATCCTTTGCCTGTTCCATGCTTTGCCAGTCCACTTCTGAATGAGCTTTAATAAAGTTGATTCTCTCTTTCTTGCATGAACAAAGCAGATAGTCATCCAGTATATTGATTTCTTCTGTTTCCACGTCAGCCAAAAGTTCACCCAATCTTCTTTCCACTTCTTTAATAGTCAACACACCATCATCGTTCGAGACCTCATTGCGTTCGTCCTCGTCCAATTCGTCAAACGTGGTCTCCATTTCGGCAGTCGCTTTTTCAAGCCGTTCTTCTTTGTTGCGAAGAACTGTCCACTCATCTTTCAAATGGGTGGTCTGAACAAGGTCGAACGGCAACACACGTCCTATCCAGCCTTCCTGTACCTCATATTCTTTTTCGTCTTTCTTTTTGATTACCATATTGGGATCAACTATGCGGGTTGCACCGAAACCCTCTGATTGTATCGTTTCTAAATCTTGTGCAATAATAATCCATTTGTCGGCAAATAACTGGTAAGCCTCATAACGGTCTATTAGTGGCACTCGCTCCAAACAGGAGAAAATATGCTTAGTGATGTTCTCTTCTTCTTGGGCAATATTCAGATTTTCCATTTGTTCAATCAGCCGCTCTTTCAAAAAAACATCCAATGTCCCGAAAGCGTCATTGTAAGTATTCGCAAACGATTTTACTGCCTGATGGCTCTTGACTGTTTCAGCCAAGTCAGAGACTACCACATGTGTGTATGGCGTATCAGTTGCAGCAAATAAGTCTGTTTCCAGTCCTTGAAACGCTTCAAAATACACTCTGAATACATCCAGTTCATTCTTAGGAACACCACCGAACATGATAGAATACATATCCCATGTTTCGGGAGCTTCCGATGAGCTTACATAACGGGGAATATTCAAATTATAACCATTCTGCCGGATTTCATCTTTGTCTACCACACGGGAGAATCCTGAGATACTCTGTCGTTCTATGTAGGTATCAACTATACGCTTGATGTCAGATGCCCGGAGTTTGTTCTTCTTTCCCTCCTTTTTGAAGCCTTTAGAGGCATCAATAATGAGTACATCATTCTCTGTGCGATCTTTGCGAAGCACTATCACGATAGTAGGAATACCTGTGCCGAAAAAGATGTCGGCAGGCAATCCTATAATCGCATCAATATGATTGTTCTCGATTAGTTTTTGGCGGATAGAACCTTCTGACAAATCACCCGGTTCTCCTCTAAACAATACTCCATGAGGAAGAACGATAGTCATGATGCCGTCGCTTTTTAGATGATAGAGATCATGGAGCAGAAAGGCATAATCTGCCTTTCCTTTGGGAGCAATTCCATAATCAAAACGCGGGTCTATCTTAATTTGAATGCCTGTCTTGCTTTTGCGTGGTGGTATCCAACTTTGCGAATAGGGAGGATTGCTTACCACAGCATCTACATGAAGACAGTGATATGTCCCCTCACGGTCTCCGTCCTCGAAATACGGCCAGTCGTGTTCCAGCGTATCACCATTGCGAGCCACAATATTATCCGGAATGATCTCACGCATCACAAGATTCATTCGGGTCAGGTTGAAGGTGTTCTTCTTTAATTCTTGTGCATAATACTTTATGCTGTTAGAAGCCTGTATGTGACGGGCAACAGATTTGCCGATATTGATAAGCAGCGAGCCTGAGCCACTTGTAGGGTCATAGATAGATATGTTCTGCCGGTCTCTCAGATGATGAGCGACAATTTCGGACATTAGAAGCGAAACTTCATGCGGCGTATAGAACTCTCCTGCCTTTTTCCCGGCATTAGCTGCAAATTGGCTGATAAGATACTCATAGATAAAACCCAATACGTCATAATCCTGTTGACCATTCATGGGAATATCTTTGATAAGGTCGAGTAAATTACGGACAGCCTTTGTCTGTTCCCCCTCGGTACCACCCAATTTTTTTAAGCCGTCTTGTAATGTTTCGAAAATACCTTCAAACACTTTCTTGTGGCTTGGAGAAATAAGACGATTGAATGCGGAAAGTGCGTCGCGTACATTTGCCACAGAAAAATCGTGTTTGGCATCAATCCATGTGGAATACAGATTCTCATATGCAATAAAATAACCAATACGATTTTGAATCCAGTCTACATTCTCAGGATGCTCCTCGTTTATTTCATTCTCAAAATCATCTTTTGTCAGTCCTTCGTCCAAAAGGAACTTAACTTCCTGCTCCGACAGAAATTTGTAGAAGATGAAACCAAGGATGTAGTCCTTATATTCATTGGCCTCAATCTTTGAGCGCATCTTATTTGCCGATGCCCATATTTTATTCGCTAATTGCTGTTTGTTCATTATCTAAATTCGTAAATATTTCCTTACTCGTTTCTTAGTGATTCCCAATAAGGTTGCAGTCGTTCTCTTATCAATAGGCCGACAGTCTGAAAATCTATGGATTCCGGATATTTTATTTTCCGCAGAAAACCATTCCAGAAGGATTGGCGGTCTTTCGATGAGAAAAACTCTTCGGTAAATAAGGGGTGATTCTCTCGATAACCAGTTTCCCTGTTTGCAAAAGTAGACGCAATAGCATCTGACAGTATTTCACTATCCACTCTGTCTGTCACTAGAATACGATAGACATCAAAGAAGTCCTTCATACGACTATTGGCCAAAGAGAGAACTATCATGGCATGGAACTTTTCCGCAACGACAGTTTCCAATGAATAAGCCTTTATCTCCGCTTGCGGCACGGTATCAATCAAAGCAGGAAAAGCCAGTTCTTGAGGTGCAGGAGTAACGACATCGCCAAAACCTATATCCATAGATACGCGCTGACAGGCAGTGTCTAGATGAGCAACGACAGAAACACGTACTCCGTGATATTCCTTGTTTACCGTTATATCCTCCGCTTCTACCGTATCAGCGTCATAGTCGGCTCCGTCAAGAACACATTCGACGTTGCATATTTCCTTGACAATTCGTTTGATGTTCTCTTTATCATTGTTGATACGGGTTGCCATAAAGTCTATATCCAAGGTCGGACGGGCTTCAAAGCGGTCGTGAGCATAAAGCAACGCACCGCCCTTTAGGATAAAACGCTCACGGTAGTTGCTGATGGACAAACGATAAAGCAGCCGTTCCTGCATGTAACGGGAAATCATCATTTGCGGATTGTAGTGTTCCGCTCTTGATAAATTCAGCAGCCGTTCCTTAACCGATTTTCCTGAGTTTGTATATGTCTTGCTCATTATAGAATAAATTTTATCAGCTCATCAATTTTTTTACCTACTCGCAGTTGCGATGCGTATTCATAGAGACGGGTAATATCACGTTCTTTACGCGACAGATAGTTATTGAATATTTCGGAACTTACATCCAAGCCTATCTTATTCCGATACTTGATGGCATCGCAAACTGATTTTTCCAAATCATAGACCTTGACCTTGAAACCGTCAACCTCCACTTCAATAACTCCAAGCTCATAAGCCTTTTGTGTCATAAAACTAAGTTCAATAGGCGGGAACACAGGAAGCGTTATCCGTCGTGTGCGTTCTACCGCAATGTGGTATGCTTGTGGAATTTGAGTTGTAAGCTCATGATACGACCATGCGGAATAAAGACACAACACACCACCTGGTACCAATGTTTCGACATCAATCATTTGCTTGGCAAGTCCATTATTGAGTGCGTATACGCCTCGGCGCAATCGTATAATCCGCCCGGTTCTCGTACCATACAATAACTGGTCATATAGTGATACCTTTTTGGCTTCCGCTGACGATATGTAGCCGCCATTAAGAGTTATATATTCCGTTATATTCATTTTAATTCTCTTGTTGTCTGCAAAATTACTACATTTTCTCCAATATGCAGTATATTTGATGTAATAATTAGAGCTTAACTATGATAATCTACTGTTTAGTGATTCAGTTTATTACGGCACATATTTATTTGATATGTCCGATAGAATTATGACCTTGCTATTATGAGGTGGTTTCAAATGTATCCATTATGGAACATCAATGCCATACCTCAAAATGAAAAGTTTTCATTAGACAGTGGGGGAAAATAGTAATAACCTTTGGGAAAACAACAGAATATGGGAACTATACGGTACCAAATAAACGATAAAACCTGATATATAGATTGATTATCAGATTAATATACAATCATTCTCGGTTCAAGCGTGAGGCTGAATGCAGTGAACTTTTGATAAACACTTACGGTTGTTTTGTAGGGCTTTCGGGTAAAGGGGTTACTGTGAAACAGCAGGGGAAGATTGTGCGTCAGATTCCGGTTGGCATGCTTTCACACATAACCATTAGCAGCAAGGGGGTGACATTGTCTTCCAATCTGATTGATTACTGCCTGGCCAATAAGATAACCATCGACTTCTTTAATTCTTCGGGGGTGCATACCGGTTCAATCTTGTCGAATAAATACATCGAAAGCACATTGTGGAACAAGCAGGCCCGGTGTGGTACGGAAATGCGGATGGAACTGGCCTCTTCCATTGTGCGGGCAAAGCTTCGCAATCAGTTTAGTCTTTTGAAATATTTCCATAAATATCATAAGCGTTGTTACGATGCACTGAAAAGCAAATATGAAGATATGGCTGCATTTCATGTCCGTTTCAGGGAATTTCTGCAAGCCGACCATACGGATGATGAAGATTTTCTGACTTTGCTGGTGGGGTATGAGTCGCAAGGTGCTGTAAGATATTGGGCGTATATTCGCGAACTGCTTTCGGATGATGAAGTGGGATTCGTAAAGCGGGAGCGGAAAGGAGCGACGGACTTGGTGAACTGTATGCTTAATTACGGTTATGCCATTTTATATGCACGGGTATGGCAGGCATTGCTTGGGGCAAAGTTGAATCCGTTTGACAGCATTATCCATGTGCGCCAGTCGGGCAAGCCTACGTTTGTTTATGATGTGGTGGAAATGTTTCGTTCGCAGGTGGTGGACAGAGTTGTCATAACTTTGGTGCAAAAGGGCAAGCAGCTGAAAATAGAAAAGGGGCTTCTGTCGGACGATACCCGAAAACTGTTGGCCAAAAGCATACTTGAACGGTTGAACCGTTACGAACGGTATCGGGGAGAGGAACTGACGATGGAACAGATTATCCGCCGGCAGGCGAAAGAGATAGCCGATTTCATTGATACAGGAAAACATTACAAACCTTATATAGCCAAGTGGTGATGAGAGCGAAGAAGAATTTTATTGTGGTGGCGTATGATGTGTCTGATGACAGACGCCGGAACCGTGTTGTGAAGCTGTTGGAGAAAGTGGGAGTCCGTGTAAACTACAGTGTATTCGAGTGTCTGCTGACGGATGCTCAGTATGAAAAGCTGCGCAATGACATCGGAGGAAAAATCAAGCCGCATGAAGATACGGTGATATACTATCCCATTTGTTTGGACTGCTATGCGAAGATTGTTTATCAGCCTCCGTTACGGAAAAAGTATGAAAAGATTTCGGTGGTATAAGGTTTCGGTGTTTGGAGTCTGTTGATTCATTTTAATATCGGGCAATGTAAAGATTTTTATTTGCGAAGATTTATAAATCAGTTAAAAGGCTGACCGTAAGCGTATTGAGCCTGTTTTCCGTTTTTATCCGGCAGACAAAAAGTTCGCAAGAGTTTGTTTTGTGGTTTTTAGTTGCTACATTTGCGAAAAAGCATCCGTATCCGCTTCCGCTCTATGAAGTAGTGTATTCATAACCAGCCCCTTGCAAATCTCCCTTTTGGGCGTTTTTCGCAAATCCCGGAAACAGTTTAGACGGTGTTTGGTCTTGCGAAGATGCAAGCGTCTGACATCCAGACAAATGTTTGAAAAATGCACCGTTTTTATTTGGAATGCGTTTCTCAACCCCCCTGCATTTGCGAAAAAAAGGTTTCCATCGGCTTAACTTCCTGACAGGAAGGGGAAAGACTGTATGAAAAGATTGACGGCTGAAAGTGTAACTCACTCTCTGATAGATTGTCTGTGAGTATTCCATTAGAATAAGGATTAAGACTTTTCAGCGTAGAAAGTCGGAGCACCAATTACTGGGTCTGTGAGTATTCCATTAGAATAAGGATTAAGACTCTCACCCCAGTGTCCCAGGTTTATTCTTGTTTCGTCTGTGAGTATTCCATTAGAATAAGGATTAAGACCAACCTGATACGCAAGATATTGCAAATCAGCGAAAAAGTCTGTGAGTATTCCATTAGAATAAGGATTAAGACCTATATTCCTTACCATTCTGAGTCGTATTTGACAGGTCTGTGAGTATTCCATTAGAATAAGGATTAAGACTTCCAGTATGTCCGGCCGTCAGATGTTTTAAGCATAGTCAGGGAGTATTCCATTAGAATAAGGATTAAGACGCCATTCCTCTGAGATTTTTCTGAGTTTTCATATGTCAGGGAGCATTCTATTAGAATAAGGATTAAGACGCGTCGAGGTAGGAAATATTGATTTCCTTTGCATGTCAGTGAGTATTCCATTAGAATAAGGATAAAATACTTGTTTTTTCAGCAGTTTTGTGAGGATTGTAATGTCAATGATGTAATGACAAGCGTGAAAAGGGTGTTTTTTATAGACGAAGTGACGGATGCTTCCTTAGCTAAAGGTTTGAAAATCAATGGATGTATCGAAAAAGGAGTGTTGGGAAAAATTTCCTGACACGCTCCTGACACGTTTCCTGACACGGGTAAAACGGTTGATTTATAAATTGTTATATCGAAAAGTGTCGGGGTGTAGGGAAATTTGCAAAAAACATTTTGTGGAAAGTCGTTGTCGGATGTCTGGTTGCATGCTGTTACAAAAAGAATAAAATCTTTGGATAAACAAGAAAAAAAGAACAGAAAAGTTGGATTTATAGAGATAAATTTTTACTTTGCACCTTGTAACCAAAACCTGAAACTTGATGAACACGATACGTGTGGCTACAGTCTTGTTTGACACGAAGATTGCTTCGGCTGAAATGCCTTATTTCCGGGGAGGTGTTATCCGACTTTCCGGAGGGAATGCTTTGTTTCATAATCATTGTGCAGAAGGGTTTCATTATACCTATCCGTTGGTGCAATACAAGCGGATAAAGGGCTGTGCCGCCTTGATGGGGATAAATCAGGGAGCGGAAGCCTTGATTGAATTGTTTGGCGGAAAGCCGAGCCTTTCATTCAATTTGGGAAACAGGCAGACGGTTATGAATGCAGTGGCAATCCGGTCTGAAAGATTTCCGATTGTGTGTGATGAGGCATCCCGAACCTATGCCATCGGCAGGTGGCTGCCTCTGAACGGGACTAATTATCGTATTTATCAACAGACAGAGAATCTGGTTGACCGTATCTCTATGTTGGAAAAGATTCTGGTCGGGAATATTCTTTCCTTTGCCAAAAGTATCGGTATATTTTTTGAACGACCGGTGAACTGCCGGATTTTACAACTGGAGGCTTCCGGTCTGGTGGATTATAAGGGAGTGGAGCTGATGAGTTTTTCGGCCAAGTTCAGCTGCAATGTCAGCTTGCCCGAAGGTATCGGTCTTGGTAAGTCGGTAAGCATGAGTAACGGAATAATCAAGCGGTTATGAATAAAGCGGAAGACAGCCTGTTTCTTTTGGGCGGATATGATTTGGAGATGCTGACCATTCGCAACCTGCTTGAGAGCCGGAAGGTGGATTATGCAGACCGCCGTTTGAACTGGCAGACCGCCGTGGCAAGCAGTTACCATAAGGAGATTGCCGAGGCGGAACGTGAGGGAAGAACCGTGTATGGAATCGAACTGCGTGAGGATATGTCCCTGCCGCCTGTGTACAGAAGGATAGACCATCATGATGACCTGGCACATCTGCCCAGCGCTTTGGAGCAGGTGGCGGAGATTCTTCATCTGCCGATGGACAGACGCATGCAGCTGGTTGCGGCCAACGACCGGGCTTACATTCCGGGTATGTTGCGGCTGGGTGCGACAGCGGAAGAAATCGAATGGATTCGGCGGGCAGACCGCAAGGCACAGGGCGTGACGGAGGAAGACGAACGGCTGGCGGAAAAGGCCATCGCGGAGAATCGTGAAGAGGTGGGAGACTTGTATGTCGTCCGTGCCTTCAATTCGCGCTTCTCTCCAGTCTGTGACCGCCTGTTCCCTTATCGCCGCCTGCTGGTCTATACAGACAGTGAATGGGTGTATTACGGTGAAAAGGCTCTGCAGGTGGCGGCGTTGTTTAAAGAAGAAATCGGTGAGAGGAAGATGTTTTGCGGCGGTGGAGAATCCGGTTATGTAGGGACTTCCAAAGGCCGGTATTCGCAGGAGGAATTAATGGAAATGATTGACAAGATAAAACGATTATGACGACAAAAGACAAGTATTTCAGCTACCATATTTTTTACTTCCCTTTCAAGTGGAACGTGGAAGGCGGAAACGAGATGAATCTGTCTGAGCAGATAGACATGAACCGTATCCGTTTTCGGGAAACGGGAGGATGGCTGCGGACTACTTCCACATCGGGCGTTGACGCGGTCAACCTGTATAACGAGAAGAATTATTATTATCAGTTTGTGCATAAGGTGTTGTATGATGACGGAAGTGAAGAAAGCCTGATTCGTCATTTTGAGCGTCTGGAATCCCAAAAGGAAGGGAGCGATATCCGTTATCGGATAAAGGTCAAGAACAGGGAAAAGCCTTACAGCCTGAAGGTGGATGCCATGAATCTGAACCTGTATGCTACGGGTGTGGGCTTTTTGTCTCTTTATTTGGGCAATGACCGCGAAGACCAGTCTGCTCCTGCCGACATTCTGTTCATCAACCAATATGGCCGCCGGATTATGCCGCCGTTTTTCGGCGACATCGTTTTGCGTAACGAAACGGCGGAGAGTCTGGAGATTGAGGGATTGGGAAAAGAATTGCGCGATGATTTTTACGGTTATCAGATAAATGATGCCTGGAAGCCCGCGTCTTTCATCGCTGAACTTATAGAGGAGGTGGCCGTCAATCTGTCTTTTGAACCGGTGATAGACGACCGGATGTTTGTCATCTGCTGGTATAAGAATGACAGTCTGTGTAAATCATATAAAGGTAAGCTGGACGAATATTTAAAGAAAGGCAGTGATGATGACTTCTGGTATCGTTTTTTGTTTGTTGACGGAGGTTCTTGTACGTGTCAGAATGATGAGATGAAATATGAACTGCTGAAAAGTCATACTTATCCGCGATGGGAAAAATGGAACTCTCTGTATGGTGCAACCCGTTATTCGATGGTTTATCTGACCAATAATGGTGTGCCGGACTATCTGCTTACGTATTTTGAGACTATTTATGCGCGGATGGTGGAGTTGGTTTTGATGCAAAGGGCTTCCATGCTCCGCTTTTCGGAGGAAGTGACCAAAGTAAGCCATCTGTCGCATCAGGAAACGGAAGTGATATCCAAACGCATCAGTTCGCTGTATAAGGAGTATATCCATTTTGTCAATCAGATTTATTTCAGGGAAGTGACAGCCCAGGACCAGGGCATAGAGCTGTATGACATGTTGCAGAAGAATCTGAAGATGGAGGATTATGTAAAAGACTTGGATGGAGAGATTGGTGAACTGCATCAATATGTATCGCTGATGGACGACCGCGACCGGAACAAAAAGGCTACCATGCTGAATAATCTGGCTACCTTGTTCTTGCCCGTTTCAGTCATTACCGGTTTTTGGGGGATGAATGAAGTGTGCAGCGTGGTGAAGGTTTCCGGATTCGGATGGCAGTTGGTTACACTGATAGCAGGAATTTTGTTTGCATTATGTTTCATATATAGTAAAAAGAGAAGATTATGAAGTGGGTGTGGATTAGCTTGGGGATTGCCCTGATTGCAGCGATAACAATTATCTGCTGTTTCTTGGTTTATCGAGGATTTAGGGTAGATTGTGTGATGTCTGTGGTAGTGGCATTAACCGCAATATTGGTAGTAGATTTGGTAGCCTGTATTTATTTTACGTGTCGAAAATCGAAAGTAAAAAATCAGAAACGAATTGTGGAGCAGAAAGCAAAGGATTGCGAAGAGTGGAAAGGAGCATGGGTTTCAGAAGTGATGAAGGAAATATTAGGCTTGCGCGAAGATTTGCGGAAAGCAAATGAGAAAATCAATAAAATAGAAGAAGAAAACAGAAATATATCGAAATCATGAAAACGCTGACAGTGACATTAAAGCAGCATACTCCGCTGATTCATTTTCAGCCCGGACAGTATGGTGCCACACTCCGTGCTTCGGAAGTGAAGCCCAAACTGGACAAGTTCATTTTAGGAAAGTTGGGTGGAAATGATTATCTCAAAGGAGTTGAAGAGGCAAAAAGGAAAAAGTGGCTGATAGGGAAAGGAGACCATCCGGCTTTGGATTATAAGATGCGGATAATCCCATTGGGAAAAGTTGAAGTGTGGGAGATAAATCCGTTAAAAGAATATAACGGTAGGCTGAAGAGAGAGATGTATCCGCTGTTTTTTGCAAACATGAGTAAAAATGACAGTTCGTTCAATATGTATAAACAGTTCTCGTTTGTGCCTAAATTAAAGATGGAATTGTTTTTTTCAGAAAAACAGGATTTGGAGCAACAAGATTCAGAAAAGTCAGAATCTTTGTATGACTGGATAAAAGAACAAAGATTTTTATCTCGTTTCTTCTTTTTTACGAACTTCGGAACAAGAAGTTCTAAAGGGTTTGGATCTTTCTATCCCTCTGAGGAAGATGATGAGTTTGTTCCTTTTGGCAGAGACAAATATCTGTTTGCTTCCAAATATTTTTTCGATATTGATGTTAAAGCAGAAAAAAGTATAGCAGGAAGAAGCAGATGTTTGTTTGAAAATATTGAGCTTTTGTATAAAGCATTGCGTGGGGGAATAAATGTGATAGGGAGGAGAAAGTTTAAGTTTCCTTCATTGATGCAGTATTATAGCCAAAAAGTATTGGAACGAGATTGGGAAAAACAAGGGATTGTTAATGATTTGAATCAGAAGTATGTTTCAGAAAACCTGTTTTATGATGTGAAGGATTTGTTGGGATTTTCTAGGCAAGAAGAATGGAAGGCAAAATATAATACAACTATAACAAAAGAGATAGCTTTGAAGGATGATGAAAATGGCCGATGGAGAAAACCGAAAAAAGAAGAGGAAAAGGATTTGCCTCAACGGATGAAATCTCCTATTTTGTTTAGACCTCTGTATGATGAAAAATCAGGATGTTATGTTGTGTATATTCGGCCTATGGCTAAGACTGTAAGCTTGTCTGAATTTTTGTCACATCAGAAAATGTGCGTGACGATTCAATCTTCTAAACATGATTTATATTTTGATTTCCCGGAATCATTTGCTATAGCCGATTTTTTGGATTATGTATTCAGACGTTCAAATTTGGATGTTTCAAAGTATGTTGAGAGAAGATACCAAAATCATCCTGACTATAATCGGCTGAAAAGCATTTATGGAAAAATAGTCGATAACCTTAAAAACAGTTCGAATCAATGAAATACGCAGCAATAAATATCGGTCCCATTGTCGATACAATCTCGATGGCACGGAAGCCTCGTGAACTGTGGGCGGCGAGCTATCTTTTTTCTTTTTTGATGGAATGTATCATCAAAACGATAAAGGAGAAAGGAAAGACAATTATTTCTCCTGCATCCGTGGAAGGTGATGAGAAAATAGGTGTGGGATTGTATCCCGACCGTATCTATCTGGAAGACATTACGGATGAAGAATTAAAAGATGTGGTGGATAAGGCTTTTCTCGCGTTTGCTGGAACGGGCATCGGTCAAGATTATGTAAATGTGATGTATGTTTCTATAGAAAGCGAAGATGGAGAAGGTGTAATCAAAAAACTGAACCGGCTGCTTGACTGTACGGAACTGTATAACCGTCCGGTAAAAGATGAAAGTCGGGTTAGGGTATTAGGCCTTATTCAGAAAAAAAACGATTCGCCTTTGTTTGAACATGCGTTCAACAATTCTGAATTCGAGATTCAGACTTTGGGAGAAATAGCCACTTATCAATTATCGAAGTTGGAAGGCAAGGCAGAAGTTTGGAAAAAGTTATGTATCGACGCACGTAAGAAGGAAGAGAATAAAAGAGCTGTGGAATTGGAAAAGGCAGAGGACGAGTTTTACAAGCAGATAAAAGCTGAATTTAAGAATGACTATCACTCTTATCACAAGTATATCTGTGTGGTGCAGGCGGATGGAGACAATATGGGCTCAATCATTTCTGCATTAAAGAATGAGGAGGTGATGACTTTGTCTGCCGCTTTGCTGGGCTATGGAGAGAAAGCGTGTGGGATGATCAAGGAATTCGGCGGTTTGCCCATTTATGCGGGAGGGGATGATCTGCTGTTTCTGGCTCCGGTCGTGTCGGACAAAGGGAATATATTCGGACTTTTGTCTGAGATTGATGATTGCTATAAAAAGACGGTGGATGAAGCCATTGATAAAAATAATATCAGCCGTCCGAAGAAAGACGGCAAAGAGCTGCATACCTCGCTATCGTATGGCTTGTCCGTCTCTTATTATAAATATCCGCTGTATGAAGCGTTGAAGTCTGCACGTGAATTGTTGTTTGATACAGCCAAAAACGTGCAGGGAAAAAATGCCATAGCCTGGTGTTTGCGCAAGCATAGCGGAACGGGATTCTCCGGTTCTTTCTGCAAGGATGCTTCTAAAGGGCAGGTTTATCAGATATTTACGAAACTGATGACATGTTCTGAATCTGAAAAAGTAATATCGGCCATTGCGCATAAGCTTAGGCAGAATGAGGATTTGTTGGAAATAATCCGGAATGGAACAGACAGAGAAAACCGTGTGACAGCTTTCTATCATAAAGTGATGGAGGAAGAAAATCCGGAAAAAGATTCTTATCTGAAGGATACCCGTGGACTGCTTTGCGCTTTGTTTGACAGTTATGTGGAAACGAAAGAGGATAAGGAAGGCAAGACAAGGCCGATAACAAAGATATTGATTACAATGTATGGTATGCTCCGTACAGCCAAATTCATTAACGGGGAGGGCGATGAAGATGAATAGATACTTGGTAAAATTGACTCCGCTCGGAAAATATTTTTTCGGGGGTGATATGACTTTTAAGTCAGGTAGAAAAGGTGATAATGACGATGAAAAATATGCCAGTTACATTATCCATTCTTTTAAGACCCCTCAGCAGACTTCTTTGTTGGGGATGATGCGGTTTCTGTTGCTGTCGAACGATGAAAGGGCGTTTGATGTAAAAAGCAACCGGATTAAGGATAAAGCCGTAGCGGATGCTTTGATAGGGGAAAAGAGCTTTTGTGTTTCAGATGCTCATGAAGAAAACAACTTCGGCAAGATTGGCCGTATCGGGCCTTGCTTCCTTTATAATAAGAATAGTGAGGAAGCCTATTTCCGGATTCTGTCTCCCGACAGGCGGATTGCCTTTGCAGAGGCTCCTGTGAAAGCCTGCATCAATGGTGCGGAAGTGGAGCTTCCGGAAATTTGGGTGAATAAGAACGGTAAGGAGGAAGCATATACCGGGAAAGACGGTATGGATATCTGTTATGCCCCGTTGGACAAGTCGCACGTATTGAAAGAGGAGGAACTGTTTACGGAAGATTCCCGCATCGGGATAGCCAAGAATGACAAGGGAAAGTCAGATTCATCTGCCTTTTATAAACAGGTGTCCTATCGCTTGAAGAAAGGCTTTTGTTTTGCCTTTGAAGTGGAGACGGAAGTAAACCTGATGGATTACCGGAATAGACTGGTGCAGTTGGGAGCAGACAGTTCGGGCTTTTTGCTGGAGGTAGAGCAGAAGGAGGTTGGTTATCCCCGAATGGAGGATGACTTGCAGGTGGCTCTTGTTTCGGATGCCTATATAGAGTCGGCAGAAGGCTTGGGGATTCGTTTCGCGGTTACGCGGATTCGGCCTTTCCGCTTCCTGCATACCGGAAACAGTGAAAATCCCCAAAATTATAATACTAAATACCAGTCTAATCGTAAAGGGCGCTATGACCTGTATGAGGCAGGCTCGGTGTTTTATTTCAAGGACAAGAGTTCGCGAGACAAGTTCTGCGAGCATCTGGACAGTTATAAAGAGTTTACACAGATAGGTTATAATCAATATTGCAAGATAAATAAATAAGATATGAGTAATAGTGTTTCTGTCTGGCTGATTATTCCCCAGACCAATTTGCATGTAGGAAATGAAAGTGTAGGAAACTTTAGCGTGATAGACAAGGCAATCCAGCGGGATGTTACGACCGACATTCCCTGCATAAACTCCAGTTCGCTCAAGGGGGCGATAAAGGAATACCTCACAAGCGGCCCTCAAAAAGGGAAGGTTGATGTGCAATCTCTGTTCGGCTCGGTGAAGGGAAGCGAAGATACCCAAAAGGGAAGTGCCGTTTTCTTTGATGCGAACCTGCTTTTTATACCTGACCAGTGCGTGGATGGCAAGGTGTATGAATTGGCTTATTGCGATGAAGTCATTCAGGCGTTTGTAGATAAGGCAAAGGCTTTAGGGGCTGGTTGCAGTATGGAGTCGATAAAAAAGAGCTGTAACGCGGTAAAGGACAATCCAGAATCGGTCGAAAAGTTTAAAGAACGGTGCAGCGATGACTCATTGCCCATTATCGCCCGCAATTGCCTGGAGAACGGCGAGAGTGTGAACCTTTGGTATGAGCAGGTGCTCCCGTCGCAGTCGGTATTGGCCGCTATCATCGCGACACCGGATGCCGGTGATTTGGATGTCTTGAATAACGAAATTGTTCAGATTGGTGCGAATGCCACCATCGGTTACGGATATTGTCTGTTTAAGAAGCTGTAAAGAGTGAGCCTTATGAACAAGAAAGAAAATAAAGAATGGATGGAGCGGGCCGAGTCTGTTTTGCAGAGCACGGAATGGAACTGCCCTTTGTTTAAAAACAAATGCCCTTTGTTTAAAGATGAAGGCAAAACCACCATTTATGACAGTTATAACGGTCAGATTGCGGCGCTGGGAGTTTCTATTCTGATGATAGGCCTGAAGCCGACATTGGCCATCTATTATCAGGATGCCCCGAAAAAAGAAAAAGACAAGGTTTACCGGAGAGCCTTGCTGGAGGTAATCGTCCGGATGCTGAGGTGCAAAGAGGATAATAAGGAAGTGTATGGAAGTGTGGAGTCTTTGGTAAGGTATATTTTGGACAAGGATAAAAGACTTTCGGAACAGGATGAAAAAAAATTAAAGACGGACATTCTGAACTGTTCGATAGCACTGAAGCAGGTAATCAGAACCTATAAATTGGAGAAAGATGGAGAAAACAACAAATAACATCGGCAAGCTTTTTTATAAAGACTATTATAAAAAGCTTAAATATGACTATGTATTCGGCAGCGGAAAGGCGGACTTGGGGAATATCAATGCGCGGATAAAATCTTCTGCTCTGGTAAAAATAGAAAATCCGGCTTGTCAATATGTGCTTTCGGCCACGGTCTTGTATCCGGGACTGGTGACGGGAACCGGTCTTGTGCATGACTCTAAAAACATTGAGGGCGGGTATAATCTGGGTATGCACTTTGACTATACCTGGGGGATGCCGGTGGTATACGGCTCTTCAGTAAAGGGAGTGCTGCGCCAGTATTTTGAGGAGTTTTTTCTGGAGGATAAAGACTGTAAGATAGGCGATGTCAAGCCCCTGTGTAAGGCTATATTCGAAGGGGGAGACAGGTCGATATACGAAAGGGATATATTCTTTGATGCGGTAATCACGGAGGGATACAATGGCCGCATACTGGACGACGATTCCATTACGCCGCACACGGAAGGGCCTTTGAAGAATCCGGTTCCCATCACGATGCTGAAGATTGCCCCGGGATGCAAGATAGAATTTCGTTTCCGCCTGCATGATTCGGTTATTGACAGGAAAACGTATTCGGTAGATTTTAAGAAAAGATTGTTCAAGAAGATACTCGGAACCGTCGGCGTGGGAGCGAAGACGAATGTGGGCTATGGACAACTGAAGTTTGATTAAGAAAAAAAGACAGTATAGCATGAACAACAATTATCAGTCAATCGGGCTTTTCATCGACGGAGGCTATTATGCCAAAGTCAATGAAGCTTTGGAGGACTACTTGTCCCTGAATATAAATGTGACTTCCCTGATGGCGTTCATCCGCCAGCAGGTCAGCCAGCTGAGCGGGTCGGAGCTTTCGGCGTGCCACATCACGGAGAGTCATTATTTCCGCGGGCGTTATCGGGTGAATGACGCCAACAGCAAGCATCTGCTTTATAGCGAACGGAAGTTTGAAGATGCATTGATAGAGAATGATGTGATATTCCATTACAAGCACCTGCGTGAAGTTCAGAAAGAAGGGAGTGTAACGGTTGTCGAGAAAGGCATAGATGTATGGTTTGCTTTGGAAGCCTACGAGCTGTCCACCATCCGCCGGTTCGATTATGTGGTGCTTGTTACGGGAGATGCCGACCATGAAATGCTGATAAAGAAGCTGAAGGCGCTGAAGATACAGACAATCCTGCTGACATGGGATGTGTCTGCCGACCAGGCAACATCTACAGCCAGGCTTTTGAGGGATGAAGCCTGCATACATATAGAGCTGAGCAAATTGGCTGCCAATGATAAAGATTTGTTGAAAAGGCTTTGCAGAACAAAATGATAATAGGATTGTAACACCGCTTAACCGCTTTGTAACTTTACCGTATTCCCCTTTTCATTGGATTGTTGTTTTCATGTAACCGGAAAGGACGACTTTTGCTACCGAAAACAAAAGACGTTTTTTTAGATGGATAAGACAAGAAAATGGATTGGGGCGGCGGTGTTTATGTCTGTTTTAACCGCAGATTTGTTTGCAGCCGACCTGAATGTGAATGTGAAGGGCTGTGTGAAAGACTATGAGTCGAAAGAGCCTTTGATAGGGGCGACGGTGCGCATTGTTGGTAGTAATATCGGGGCGGTGACAGATATCGATGGTAATTTTCAGCTTTCAGGCGTGGAAGATGGTATTTATGACATCGAAATTAAATATGTAGGCTATAAGACTGTTGTAAAGAGACAAATCAAGATAGAAGACAGTCAGGTTACGACTTTGGACTTTGAGTTGCAGTCGGATACCCAGATGCTTTCGGATGTGACGGTGGTGGCAAAGGCAAACCGTGAGTCGGAAAGTGTTACGCTGTTAGAGCAGAAACAGTCGGTCGTGGCTATCCAGTCGGTCGGGGCCAAGGAGTTGTCTCGCAAAGGAGTAAGCGACGCACAGGGTGCAGTGACGAAAATTTCCGGCATCTCCAAGCAGGAAGGTGTGAAGAATGTGTTTGTCCGCGGATTGGGCGACCGTTATAACATCACGACCTTAAACCGTTTCCCTATTCCGTCAGAAGACCCGGAGTATAAGAATATTGCATTGGATTTCTTTTCTACAGATATAATTCAGTCGGTAGATGTAAACAAGACATTCAGCGGAGGCATGTCGTCGGATGTGAGCGGAGCCAATATCAATATCTCTTCCAAGGAACTTGTCGGAAGAGGCGAGCTGAATGCCAGCGTTTCGGGAGGAATCAATACCAATGCCGTTTCATCCGACTTTATGAAACTGGACGGAGTGAATGCCTTTGGCTTTGCCAACAGCAAACAGCCGGTAGACGACCTGAATATGTATGGCTTCCAAAACAAGATTGACCCTTCAAAAAAATCCGCTCCCATTAACCAAAGCTATACTTTGTCGGGCGGTAAGGAATTTATGTTTGGTGATAATCCCTTTTCGTTTTATTTGGTCGCTAATCACAGCAAGAAGTTTTTTTCTTATGAAGAGGAGGTACGCAACTCCATTACTTCGGGAGATTTGTCGCAAGACATGGTCGGCGAGATTTCGAATGTAGAGACTTCGCAGATTGTTATGGCGGATTTGGGTTACAGACACAACAATAAACACAATATACGGTATAATTTCATGATGGTTCATGCTTCCCGCGAATCGGTTGGCGATTATCTGGGGATGGATAATGACTATCAGTCGTCCGACACTTACGAGGGATTCATGCGCCGTCAGCAGACAAACGACAATCTGCTGTTTGTCAACCAGCTGAACACACAGTGGGAACTGGCTCCGAAATGGAAGCTGGATGCCGGAGTTTCCTATAATAAAATCAAAGGACTTGAGCCGGACCGTCGTATCAATAATCTGGTGAAGCGCGATGAGGGATATGTTCCGATGAGAGGAACGGGTGTGCAGCAGCGTTATTTCTCAGAACTGAATGAGGACGATATTAACCTGCGTGCGGGACTTACTTATAAGCTTCCTGACCGCTTTGACCAGTTGTCGAATCTGAGCTTCGGTTACATCGGACGCTTGGTTGATGACAGTTTCACTGCTACAGAATATGACTTGTCCGTAATCCGTCAGTCGGTATTCGATATAGAAAATGTGTCTTTCGGCGATTATTACAACCAGGAAAATCTGGACAACGGTGATTTCGTCCAAGACAAGAACGTGGACGAGTATGATGTGGCCAAGAATATCCATTCGGCTTATGTGGAGGCTACTTATCAGCTGACATCGGGACTGATTGCCAATGTCGGGGTGAAGTATGACAACGTAAATATTGATGTGGACTATAACGTGAATCGCGGAGGAACGCAGGGAAACCGTAGTATAGATAAGGATTATGTGTTGCCCAGTCTGAATCTTCGCTATAATTTCAACGACAAGCATGCATTGCGTCTCGCCGCAAGCAAGACTTACACGCTGCCTCAGGCAAAGGAAATCTCTCCTTTCCGTTATGTAAGTGTAAGCTTTAAGAGCCAAGGTAATCCCGACTTGAAGCCTTCGGACAATTATAATCTCGATTTGAAGTGGGACTTCTACATCTCAAACAATGAATTGTTGTCCGTATGCGGATTCTATAAATACATTAAAAACCCGATTTCTCGTATCGAAATTGCCAGTGCCGGAGGCTTCCTTTCTTATGAAAACATTGCTCATCATGCCACGGTGGCAGGAGCAGAGATTGAGTTCCGCAAGAACCTCTTCTCCCGTCAGATTGCAGACGGAATGAACAAGCTGACTTTCGGCTTGAACGGTTCTTATACTTACACGCATGCCAAGGTGCCTCTGGCATCAGACCCGACAGGCTCTCAGCTGGAAGGTGCGGCTCCGTGGATTGTAAACAGTGATTTGAGTTATCAGTTGCAGAAAGGCAAGTGGGATTTTACTTCTACTTTGGTGTTCAATTATTTCAGCGACCGGATTTATACTATCGGAACGGAGGGTTATCAGGATATAATGGAGAATGGAATCCCGACACTCGACTTTGTGGCTTCGGCTAAGTTTGGCAATCATTTCGGATTTTCACTGAAAGCACGCAATTTGCTGAACTCTACTCACCAATTGACACGTACCGGCAATGCTACCAATGAAGAGGTGGTATTGAGCAAATACCGCAAGGGGATGGAATTGAGTCTGGGAGTGTCTTATGAATTTTAAGCTTGTTTTTAATAAGAATCATATAAAGCTTTTTTTAACCAAATTATTTGCAAAATGAAAAAGTTATTTTTGACAGCTATGGCGTTTGCTGCACTGATGAGCGCGCCTGTATTGACTTCTTGTAGTGATGAAGATGAACCGGGCGGCGGAGGCGGAGGCCAAGGTGAAGCCGTAGAAATAGGTGGCGGTGCTTTGGAAGAAGACATGACACTGGATGCAACGAAGGAATATCTTCTGACCGGAACGCTGACTGTACCCGATGGGGTAACGCTGACTATCCCTGCCGGAACGACTATTCGTGCTCAAAAAGGCTTTGACAAATATATTATTGTTGCTCAAGGTGGAAAGATTGAAGCGAAAGGTACGGCCACTCAACCTATTGTATTTACTGCTGATGATGAAAGTGCTGCAGAACCGGGATATTGGGGCGGCTTAATTGTCAATGGTAAAGCTCCTATTTCAGGCGGTGGGACATCGGCTGCCGAAGTAGACAATGACCAGATGTATGGCGGTACGGATGAGGCTGACAATAGTGGTTCTATCCAGTATGTGAAGCTGCTTTATACCGGTGCCCGTTCAAGTGCGGATGTAGAACATAACGGTTTGACCCTGAACGGTGTCGGTAGCGGTACAACGATTGACCACATTTATATATTGGAAGGTGCTGATGATGCCATTGAGTTCTTCGGAGGATCTGTAGATGTAGACAATCTGTTGGCTGTGAACTGTGATGACGACATGTTTGACTTTACGCAGGGATATAGCGGCAAGTTAAGCAACTGCTACGGTGTATGGGAAGCAGGATTTACCAGTACCGAAGAAGATCCGCGTGGTGTTGAGGCCGACGGTAATCTGGACGGTAATTATCCGGAACATAATCCGCAGTCTGATTTCACGATTGAAAACATGACTATCGAGAACTTGTCCGATTACGAGATGAATGATGCCATCAAGATTCGCCGTGGTGCAAAGGCTACCATTACGAACGCTTTGGTAAAAGGTTCCGGTCCAATTTCTGATTTGGTAGACATGACCGACTCTAAGGGGGTAGCCGACAATGCAAGTGTAATCAGCGTAACTACTGAAAATGCGGCAACCGATGTAGAGATGGTATATGTGCCGGATCCCGAAGACGATCCGGATGGACAGACATTGACTTGTACTGCAACTGTAGATGTTGTATCGGGCAATGCCGGTGCAAGCCAGTCTGACTTTGCTTGGACAGGATATGCATTTGGAGCGAGTTCGGAAACCCCTTCGGTAGTTACTGAGACTCTGCCCACCGACATTTCTGCTGATTTGACACTGGATGCAAGCAAAGTATATCTTATCGAAGGTTCTGTTATCGTGAATGACGGGGCTACGCTGACTATTCCTGCTGGAACGACCATCCGTGCAAAAGAAGGTTTTGCCAACTATCTGCTTGTGGCTCAAGGCGGGAAAATCATGGCTGAAGGTACGGCAGAAAATCCTATCACCTTCACGGCCGAGAATGAGGCTGATGCAAAAGCCGGATATTGGGGTGGTGTAATCATTAACGGCAAGGCTCCTATTTCCGGTGACAATGCGGGAACGCTTGGAAGTACGGAGATAAACAATGATTTTAAGTATGGCGGGACGAACAGTGCGGATAATTCCGGCGTATTGAAATATGTAAGAATCCTTTATACCGGTGCCAACTCTTCTGATGAGATAGAACACAATGGCTTGACGCTTAACGGCGTGGGCAATGGAACTGTGATTGAGAATATTTATGTGGCGGACGGGGCAGACGATGCCATCGAGTTCTTCGGAGGGTCGGTCAATGTGACGGGACTTCTGGCGGTAAACTGTGATGACGATATGTTCGACTTTACGCAGGGATATTGCGGCACGCTGAAAGACTGCTATGGAAGATGGGAAGCTGAGTTTGTCAGTACGGAAGAAGACCCGCGCGGCGTAGAGGCTGACGGTAATCTGGACGGCAATTATCCGGAGCATACCCCGCAGTCTGACTTTGCCATCGAAAATATGACCATCGAAAACCTGTCGGCTACTCAAGAGATGCACGATGCCATCAAGGTTCGCCGGGGTGCGAAGGCTTCCATAACCAACGCTTTGGTAAAGGGTTCCGGTCTGATTTCCGATTTGGTTGACTTGACTGACGGCAGAGGAACGGCAGACAATGCTTCTGATATCAACGTTACAAACGAAGCAACCGATGTGACGACGGAGACCAATAAGGGAACTTGCACTGCCACAGTGACTGTTGCATCGGGCAATACCGGCTGTACGCTTGACTTCGCTTGGACCGGATACAATTTATAATGGAATATCTGCTTGGCATTACGAGTGATATATTAATGAGTTTTTCTTTTGACTAAATCTCTTTTTAGTTTTTCTCTACCATTTTCAAGAGCCGTCTGCCCTGATAGAAGGGCGGACGGCTTATTCTGCATATTTTTTGCAAATATTTTCCGGAAATGTTTGCAGTATCAGAAAAAAGTTGTACCTTTGCAGCCGAATTAAGGAATATATCGCGGAGTGGAGCAGTTGGTAGCTCGTTGGGCTCATAACCCAAAGGTCGTCTGTTCGAGTCAGGCCTCCGCAACGGTGAGGGATATACCGAAGGGTGTATCCCCTTTTTGTTTTGGATTTTTCTCAGCATGAAAAATCCTTTTTGTTTGCATCAAACCGGGATTTTATCCGTATGGACGGCCCTTACAGAGGCTGTTCCGAAAGAAACTCGCCGCTGAAAGAGAGAGGCAGCAAGTTGTCTATGCCGTTTGTCTGATAAATTTCTGTTGTGCCGTACAGCAGGATACGGATGGGAGAACCATGCCGCCGTTCGGTTTCGAGCAGCACCTGGCGGCAGGCACCGCAAGGAGAAATGGGCTTGCCGGTAAAGCCCGATGCGTTGCGTGCGGCGATGGCAAGCGTTTTCACTGCCTGGTCGGGGTAGCGGGAGTTGGCATAAAAGAGTGTTGTCCGTTCGGCACAGAGACCGGAAGGCGAGGCGGCGTTTTCCTGATTGCTTCCCGTCACGATTTCTCCGTTGGCAAGCAGTGCGGCTGCTCCTACCGAAAAGCGGGAGTAGGGGGCATAGCTTCGCTGTGTCGCTTCTTTGGCCTGCTCTATCAGGCGGCGGTCTTCCTCGTTCAGTTCGTCATAATGCAGCGAGCAGATGCGGATTTCTATCTTCATTTCTTCCATAATGATTTTTTGTAGGGGTTGCTCTTTACAAATGTAGGGAAAAATCTTTCTTCCGGCTCATTTTTCTGTATTTTTAAGTGTTTATCATCCCGCAATCTGCTATCTTTGCCTGCAAAGAGCAATGGAATATGAAAGTTTTACGCTATATCTTTATCTTTTTTCTGGCGGTGCTGACGCTGTCTGCATCCGGCCAGCGCCGCAACAAGGCTTACGAAGACTATATTCACAAATATCGGAAGATAGCTGTCGATGAGATGAAGCGCTTCCACATCCCGGCCAGCATCACGCTGGCACAGGGGCTGCTGGAGTCGGGCGCAGGCAAGAGCTCGCTGGCACGGCGTTCCAACAATCATTTCGGCATCAAGTGCGGCGGCAGCTGGAAGGGGAAAACCGTCCGGGCCAATGATGATGCGCCCAACGAATGCTTTCGGGCTTACAAGCATCCCAAGGACTCCTATCGCGACCATTCGGTATTTCTGAGCACGGGGGCGCGGTACGCTTTTCTTTTCCGCCTGAAGATAACCGATTATAAAGGGTGGGCGCGCGGACTGAAGAAGGCGGGATATGCCACCGACCCCCGTTACGCCGACCGTCTGATTAATATCATCGAGCTGTATGACCTGAACGAATACGACCGTAAAGACGGGCTGAAGTGGATGAAGAAGTTCCCCAACCCGCATCAGCCTTATCTGGCAAACGGTATGCTTTATGTGATAGCCCGCCGGGGAGATACCTTCAAGTCGCTGGCAAAGGAGCTGGGCATCAGCCGGAAGAAGCTCCGCAAGTATAATGAACTGCCCAAAGACTATGAATTTGCGGGCGGAGAAGTCATTTATTTGGAGAAAAAGAACAAGAAGGCCACGAAAGACAACATTGTCTACGTGGTGCGCGAGGGCGATTCAATGTACTCAATCTCGCAGAAGTTCGGCATCCGCCTGAAAAACCTGTATAAGATGAACAAGATGAAGCCGGAATCTCCGGCTCCGAAAGTGGGGGATATCCTGCGGCTGCGGTAAAGGCTGCGGTTATTCGTGGTGATAGGGACTGTTGTGCAGGATGCTCAGCGCCCGGTAAAGCTGCTCGGTGAAGACAATGCGTATCATCTGGTGCGAGAAGGTCATTTTAGAGAGCGATATCTTCTCGTGTGCAGCGGCGTAGACCGCCGGTGAAAAGCCGTAAGGCCCTCCGATGACGAACACCAGACGCTTGTTTACGGTGTGCATCTTCCTTCCCGTCCATTCTGCGAACTCTATGGAGCGGAATTCTTTGCCGTGTTCGTCCAGCAGCACCACTGCATCGCCCGGCTGCAGAGCTTTCAGTATCAGTTCTCCTTCCTTTTCTTTCTGCTGTTCGGTGCTGAGACTTTTCGTGTTCTTCAGCTCGGGAATGATTTCCATGTCAAACGATACGTAGTGCTTGATTCGCTCCACATAGTCGTTGATGGCTGTGATGTAGTGTTTTTCAACGGTGCGCCCTACGGCGAGTAGTGTAAACTTCATGTATCTTTTTTATTAAAAATGTGTTTGCAAAGATAGGAAATATCTCTACCTTTGTCGACAAATCTATAAACATAAATAATAGAAACCAAGATGGACGAGAAAATTGTAAAAGATCTGATAGACCGTCTGATTGACCTTTCGTTCGCGGAGGATATAGGCGATGGCGACCATACTACGTTGTCGTGTATTCCGGCGGATGCAATGGGCAAGTCGAAGCTTTTGATAAAGGAAGAAGGCATTTTGGCAGGCATAGAGGTGGCGAAAGAAGTGTTCCGCCGTTTCGATCCGACCATGAAGGTGGAGGTTTTCATACCGGACGGCTCGCATGTGAAGCCGGGAGATGTGGCGATGGTGGTGGAAGGAAAGGTGCAGTCTCTGCTTCAGACCGAACGCCTGATGCTGAATATCATGCAGCGCATGAGCGGCATAGCCACGATGACAAGCCGCTATGTGAAGCGTTTGGAGGGGACAAAGACCCGTGTGCTGGATACCCGCAAGACTACGCCGGGCATGCGCGTGCTCGAAAAGATGGCCGTAAAGATTGGCGGAGGCGTAAACCACCGCATCGGCTTGTTTGACATGATTCTGCTGAAAGACAATCATGTGGATTTTGCAGGGGGCATTGACAAGGCGATTACCCGTGCCCGGGAATATTGCAGGGAGAAAGGCAAGGACTTGAAGATAGAAATCGAAGTCCGCAACTTTGACGAGCTGCAGCAGGTGCTTGATTTGGGTGGGGTAGACCGCATCATGCTCGACAACTTCACGCCCGAAAACACCCGCAAGGCTGTGGAGATGGTGGGCGGACGCTACGAAATCGAGTCATCGGGCGGCATTACCTTCGATACGCTGCGCGATTATGCCGAGTGTGGCGTGGATTATATTTCAGTAGGTGCGCTGACCCATTCTGTAAAGGGCTTGGATATGAGCTTCAAGGCCTGCTGATAAATTCTTTTTGAAAGGAATTTTTTTTGAAGGGCGGGATGGACCCGCCCTGATGTATTTAAATAGGAGGATAAGTTTATGAAAAGATTGTTGGTATGTATTTTGCTGGTCGGTCTGGCCGGTTTCGGACTGGGCGAGGCATCGGCTCAAGACTTGAAGTCTATCTTGTCGGGAGTGGCGAAGGTCGTTGGAAACAAGGTGACGGAAAAGAGCAATTCGATAGAAGGAACCTGGACTTTTGTCGGCCCGGACTGCAAATTTGAGAGCGACAATTTGCTGGCGAAAGCCGGAGGGGAGGTAGCGGCCAAGAAGGTGGAGGATAAAATGAGCGGTATCCTGAGCACGTTAGGTTTTAAAGAGGGAACCACTTATACTTTCAATGCCGACAGCACCTATACTTCGGTGGTAGGCGGACGCACTACGAATGGAACGTACAGTTATAATGCGGAAACCGACGAGTTGACCCTGAAGACGCGTCTGGGCATCAAGGTGAACATGATTGCATCAAAGGGCTTGACGGGCGACAAGCTGAGTCTGTTCTTCAAGGCCGACAAGGTGATGTCGCTGGCTCAATCCATTCTCGGAAAGGTTTCCAATCTCTCGTCAAGTTCGGCTGTCGGCACGGCCAATTCGCTGATGGATGAATACGACGGGCTGCTATTGGGATTTGAAATGAAGAAGCAGTAAGACTGCAAGCCTCATAAGGCATTCTGCAAAACAAAGCCCGGTCATTTCATGGCCGGGCTTTGTCAATAAATGGTTTTCCTCACTGTGACAGCCGTTTTTTGTCGGCTTGAAAAAGCGGCTTTGTCAGTCAAGTCTCACCAGTTCGTATTTCTGGCTTCCCATACCAAGCTGCTCGGCATAGTCAAGCGTGTGCATTCCGTGGCGGGAGTCAATGCGCTCGATGAGGTGAATCTTGCCGTGGTCGTCGGATGAACGGACCAAATCGGTGCAGGCCTTGTCCAAAGCTACCGGATCGAGTGAGGCAAGAATCCCGATGTCGCCCATTTTCGGGTCTTCGGGCGATGAATCGCAGTCGCAGTCCACAGACAAATTGTTGGCTACGCTGATATAAAGGATGTTTTCCCCGCAATGGTCAACGATTGCCTTGGCCGCTTCTGCCATTGATTCCAGAAAATCGTCCTGTTCAGGCAGGTTGCTCCAGGCTTTGGACGGGTCGGATGTTTTTCCGGCGGAGTGAATCCACGCTTTGCCGTTTGAAGACGCGATGCCGATAGAGATATTTTTGATGGCACCGCCGAATCCGCCCATGGCATGACCTTTAAAGTGCGACAACACAACGGTAAAGTCGTAGTTCAGATAGTTCTTTCCTACATAGTCTTCTTTCAGATGCCTGCCTCCCTTTATCGGAAGTGCCGCCTGGCCGTCGGCATCCATGATGTCTACTTTGGCAATCTGGGTGAAGCCATGGTCTTCGGCCGCCTTCAGATGGCTTTCCGTGTTGCTTCTTCCGCCGCCATAGGCCGTATTACATTCCACGATAGTTCCGTTTACCGTCTGCACCAGGTCTTTTATCAGGCTCGGTTGCAGGAAATTGTGCCCGCCCGGTTCGCCGGTGGACAGCTTAACGGCCACCCGTCCCTTGGCCTCACGCCCCAAAGCCTTGTAGATTTTGACGAGATTCTCGGATGAAATCTCTTTAAACATGTACACTTTCGGCAGATTGGCATTGCTTGTGCCTTCTTTCGCCGGCTCTTTTGCTTGCATACAGCCTGTTCCCGTCAGAACGGCCAGTGAACATACGGCTATACGCATACAGTCAAACAGTTTCATAATGTTATAGAATTATTAGAAGTTAATGTGAACTCCTCCCATAAAGGTGGCTTTCGGCATGGGATATCCCGCCATAATCTCGTATCGCTGTGCCAGGATGTTTTCTCCCTTTACATAAAGGCTTGCATATCTGCACAGGCGGTAGCTTGCCCGGATATTCCAGAGCGTGAAGTCTTCGGTCGTTTCCGTTTCGCCCGTTGAAGTGTAAAGTCCCTTTATATATTGTATGCCGGACGAAACGCCCCATCGTCCTTGTGTAAAGTCGGCGCCCACATACAGCTTGTGTTCAGGGGCGGCGAGCACGGGATTCTCCATGTGCAGCCAGCTGTAATTGGCGTTTGCGCTCCACCTTGGACTGATGCGGTAGGCGATATTGGTTTCGATCCCCCAGTTTTCTATCTCTCCGGTATTGACATTCATCGGGCGTCCCTCTACGGGAACCGTCATAATCATGTTGTCGCCGTTGATGTAATAAAGGTTAGCCCCGTATTGCAACCTGTTCTCCAGTAGTTTTTGTGAGAATGAAAGCTCGTAGTTCATCAGGCGTTCCGGTTTCAGGTCCGGATTCTGGGGAGGAAACATATACATCTCGCGGATGGTGGGGTTGCGGAATCCCTTGCTTACCATCGCCTTCAGTTCGGCGTTTTGCGGCAGATGAAAGGCCAGTCCCCCTTGCGGAACGAGTTCCGTGCCTACATGCGAGTGGTGGTCTACGCGCAGGCCCACGTTCGCCGACAGCCATCCGCCGAAGTTTTGGCGTATATCCACGTATCCGGCAAACTCGTCCTGCTTCTTGTCTGCTCCCGGCTCCTTTTCTCCGGAAGCTATCACGCGGTTCCACGATTCGCCGCCGAAATGCTGGTAGTCGAAGCCCAAAGTCAGCCGGTTCCCAGTGAAAAGTGTCGCGCTCTGGTACCACGATACGCCCATCATCAGGTCTTTGGAGTTGAAGAGAGAGGTCTGCGGCGATTCTCCTGCGGCATAGCCGTCGTTTATCTTGTGCCGTCCCCAGTTGTAGAATACGCTCAACGCTCCCGAAGTCCGTTCATAATTGTTTTGCAAGGCAAAGGAAGCCATGCCGCGCGTGATGCGCGAGTCGTTGTCAAAGAGTGGGGCAGACACCGGGCCCGGATTGGAAGCGTTGAAATGCGTTACGTTCACGTCTCCGTATACGTTCCAGACATCGCTGATGTCATAACCCAATTTGGCGTAGCCGCCGTATTGCTCGAATCCCATGTCGGCGCGGTGTCCGTCCGTCCGGTTGTAGGACGCCGAAACTACGCTGCTGAATCGCCCTTTCCTCGCTCGGTTGGTCGCTTCGGTCTGTATCGTGCCGTATGAGCCTGCTCCCAAGTTGACGCTTGTCTGCACCCCGTCTTCTTTCTGCCGGCGCGTAACGATGTTTATGACACCTCCCATCGCATTCGAGCCGTAGAGAACGGAGGCTGGCCCGCGCAAAACCTCCACCCGCTCGGCAAGCATCGTCTGGTAGGCATCGGCAATCGGGTGTCCGAACAGGCCCATATACTGCGGGTGTCCGTCAATCAGCACCAGCATCTGGGCACTGCCGCCTATTCCCCTTACACTGATGCCGCCTGCCGCCCCCGTCGACACGCCGTATCCCATCACCCCGCGGCTTGTGGTGAACAGTCCCGGAATCTGCTCGTTCAGAATCGGGAGCAAGGACGGTTCGTATCGCTTTTCCAATTCGGGGCGGCCGACGACGGAAAGGGTCATCGGCAGATGCCGTATATCTGTTTCGTTGCGTGTGCCTGTGACAACCACCTCGTCGAGGGCGTAGTTGCGGCTGACGGAAGTGGTATCGGCCGTTTCGGCCTGCATCTGGACTCCTGCGGCAAGCAGGATGCCGGTCAGTAGCGGCGTGTAAAAATTCTTCATATAGATTTGTTTGTAGTTTGTATATATTGTTTCACGCTGCAAATATACCGGATAAGGGTGGATTATGACAGATATAAATTACGGAAAATGCTACCCGTTTTACAGAAGCGTCAGGATTGGGAGGCGAGATGGAGCGGCAGAAACATCGGATTGTCATTCCATTGCAACCGGATTGATACATCATCCGCTTATTTTTGTCTTGTCAAAAAAAGCAGGATTATGGATGCAGAATTTTTTATGAAGCAGGGCAAACCGTGGCTGGTTGCCATTCTCATGACCTTGACAGCAGGACTCTATCTGGGTTACTTGGGATACAGTCTGTATTGTTTCGGGCATTAAAAGGCTATACTCTCAGTATCTGCTTGGCTTGAAATATAAAAATAGGGATTGCCTCCGAGAAGGCAATCCCTTGTGGTTAAGTATTCAAGTAATTTGTCAGTTGCGGAACTTCAGTCCGTCGGCACTGCGCTCCACGATAATCGGTCGGGTGCGGTCCACTTCCTGCGACAGAAGTTTCTTTGACAGGTCATTGAGCAGATAACGCTGGATGGCACGCTTTACCGGACGCGCTCCAAACTCCGGGTCGTAGCCGGTCGTGGCGATGAAGTTGACGGCCTGGTCGGTGAGTTGCAGCGTCACGCCGTTTTCTTCCAACATCTTCCGGATGCCGTTGATTTGCAGGCGGACGATTTGTTCTATTTGCGGCTTGTTGAGCGGCTGGAACATAATGATTTCATCGATACGGTTTAAAAACTCCGGACGAATGGTCTTTTTCAGCATGTTCAGCACTTCCGTCTTGGTTTCCTCGACTATCTGGTCATGATTCTGCTCGTTTATCTTTTCAAACTGGCTCTGAATGTATGCACTGCCCAGATTGGAAGTCATGATGATGATGGTGTTCTTGAAGTTTACCGTACGCCCCTTGTTGTCCGTAAGCCGTCCGTCGTCCAAAACCTGAAGCAGAATGTTGAATACATCCGGATGCGCTTTTTCTATCTCGTCGAACAAAACCACGGAATAAGGCTTGCGCCGCACGGCTTCAGTCAGCTGTCCGCCTTCATCATAGCCTACATATCCCGGAGGCGCGCCGATTAGCCGGGAGACTGAATGTTTCTCCTGATATTCGCTCATGTCGATACGTGTCATCAGCGACTCGTCATCGAACAGATATTCGGCCAAAGCTTTCGCCAGCTCCGTCTTTCCGACACCTGTTGTGCCGAGGAAAATGAATGAGCCTATAGGCCGCTTCGGGTCTTGCAGTCCCGCACGGCTGCGGCGCACGGCGTCTGCCACGGCCTGGATGGCTTCATCCTGACCTACGACCCGTTTGTGCAGCTCGTCTTCCAGATGCAGCAGCTTGTCTCGCTCGCTCTGCATCATCTTGCTGACCGGTATTCCCGTCCACCGCGATACGACATCGGCAATGTCTTCAGCCGTCACTTCCTCTTTTATCATGGCGTTGTCGCCCTGTTTCTTCTTCAGGTCTTCCTGGATGCTCTTGATTTCATTTTCCAGAGCCTGAAGCTTTCCGTAGCGGATTTCGGCCACTTTTCCGTAGTCTCCTTCACGCTCGGCACGGTCGGCTTCAAACTTCAGCTGTTCAATCTGCTGCTTGTTCTGCTGAATCTTGTTCACCAGTTCCTTTTCACTTTGCCATTTGGCCTTGTAAGAGGTATCCTGTTCTTTCAGTTCGGCAATCTCTTTGTTGAGTTGGGCCAGCTTGACTTCGTCCTTCTCCCGCTTGATGGCTTCACGCTCGATTTCGAGCTGTTTCAACCGGCGTTCTATCTCGTCCAGTTCTTCCGGCAGGGAGTCTCGCTCCATCCGAAGTTTGGCTGCGGCCTCGTCCATCAGGTCGATGGCCTTGTCGGGCAAGAACCGGTCGGTGATGTAACGGTTGCTCAGCTCTACGGCGGCGATGATTGCCTCGTCCTTGATGCGCACCTGATGGTGATTTTCGTAGCGTTCCTTCAGTCCACGCAAGATAGAGATGGAGCTTGCCGTGTCCGGCTCATCGACCATTACGGTTTGGAAACGGCGTTCCAGCGCTTTGTCTTTTTCAAAATATTTCTGATATTCGTCAAGCGTCGTTGCGCCGATGCTTCTCAGTTCGCCACGGGCCAAAGCAGGCTTCAGGATATTGGCAGCATCCATGGCTCCTTCGCCTTTGCCGGCTCCTACCAGTGTATGAATCTCGTCAATAAACAGGATAATGTTTCCGTCGGACTTTGTTACCTCGTTGATGACCGACTTCAAACGCTCTTCGAATTCGCCTTTATATTTGGCGCCTGCTACCAGCGCACCCATATCAAGGGAGTAAAGCTGCTTGTTCTTCAGGTTTTCGGGCACATCTCCCCGCAGAATACGCTGGGCCAGTCCTTCTACAATGGCCGTCTTACCCGTACCCGGCTCGCCAATCAGTATCGGATTGTTTTTCGTGCGGCGGCTCAAAATCTGAAGCACCCGGCGGATTTCCTCGTCACGCCCTATTACCGGGTCGAGTTTGCCGTTGCGGGCGGCTTCTATCAGATTGACGGCGTATTTGTTGAGCGACTGATAAGTGTCTTCGCTCGACTGTGATGTGACTTTCTGCCCCTGCCTCAGCTCGTTGATGGCGGCGCGCAGTTCCTTGTCGGTCATGCCCGCGTCTTTCAGCATCGTGGATACGGTGCTTTTTACATTGAGCAACGCGAGGAGAATGGCTTCCAAAGAAACATATTCATCACCCAATTCCTTGCTATATTCTACAGCTTTCTGCAATATCTCGTTGGCATCCCGGCTCAGATACGGTTCTCCGCCCGAAACCTTCGGCAGCGAAGCGATTTGCCTGTCAAGCACGACTGCGATTTGCTGCCCGTTCATGCCCAGTTTCTGGAAGATAAAGTTGGTTACATTCTCTCCCACCTTCAGCACGCCCGCCAGCAAATGCTCCGGCTCAATGGCCTGCTGCCCGTTGGCCTGCACCAAGTTGACAGCCTGCTGCACTGCTTCTTGCGATTTGATGGTAAAGTTGTTAAAGTTCATATAATGTTCTCCTTTCTGATAATCCTTTTAACCTAAAATTTTGTTTGGGTGGCCGTTCGTCTTGACGGACGAACGCAACCGTTTATTCCTGTCCAAAATCTTTGCCAAAGGGCGGATGCTTTGCGAATCTGTATAATTGTCAGATTTTCATGCGTTTAACATGAAATATTGTCTTGGTTTGTAACATTTTGTCAGTATGTGCCGGTGGAGGGGGCTGCTGCAAGGCTCTTTTTGTTCGGGTGAAAAATATTTTGAGCAGCAGAGAAAAATCTTTTTCTTCTCACACTCCGTCATTTTTCTCGGGGAAAATCTCTACCTTTATCCCCCAAATAAAGATTATGGAACAGAAATTTAAGTTTTCTCCAAATGTGATGCTGGTGGATGCCGTGCATTTGGACCGTGTGGGGCGCGATATAGCGGCGCATTTTGAACCTCTCGTAAAGCGGAAGCTGCCGGAAGCCGATTTGGCCACCCTGCTGGAATGTCTTTCGCTCGATGCGGGAATTTTGCCGGGTGAGAATGAAATGCAGGTTATCTTCGTATACGAGCCCGGGCATGAGCAGATGAAGTTTTGCTCTCCTACTCATCTGGAGCGGGAAATCCACGGGATGGCTTTCAGGGGAATCACGGGAGAATTTTCTTTGTATGCTTTCCAGCCTTCGGGCATGACTACGCGCGAAGCGCTGTTTGCCGAGGCATTGCAGCTGGCCGGAGAGGACAAGAATGTGAAACGCATACTGTTTGCGCCTGATGAGGCGGCGGATGTCACCGCTTTGGAAAAGGTGATAAGGGAAATAAAAGGCAAGGATGCCTTGACGATGTTCGGCATGAATCCGCCGGAGCAGGCGTATCCCTGCAGGTTTGAATGGCTGGGTTTCGCCGTTCTGCAGGCATTGGGGATACGTTCGGAAGAACTGGAATAAGTCTTTGTAGGAGTATCAGAGCCTGCCAAAGGTCTTTCTGTGCGGATAACAGAATCCTTTGGCAGGCTCTGAAGTGTTTTTTCCGGCTATACCAAGGCCGGAACCAGATATTTTGTGAGCAGATAGCCTCCGCCAACCAGCCAGATGTAAAGCAGGAAAGCCAGAACAAACGGTTTTGCGCCTGCCTGCTTGAACTTTTCAATGCTGGTGTCCGTCCCGAGAGCGGTCATGGCCATTGTCAGCATAAATGTATCGATGTATTCGATGGCTCCGTTCAGCGGAATATCCTTGACGCTTTCCACCCCCAACACGTATTGAAGAAGGGAGTTGAAGCAGATGATGCCGATAAATCCAAAGGCAAACCAGGGGATGGTAATCTTGCTCTTTTCCGTTTTCCCCTCGGCATTCTTTGGTTTCCGTCCTGCAAGCGCAAAGCCCATGATGACTAAGACGGGAGCGAGCATCATGACACGAATCATTTTTGTAATGGTTGCCGTTCCGGCGATGCCCAGAGTATCGGTCGGGTCCATGGCGTTCCCGGCGCCGGCAACATGGGCCACTTCATGCAGTGTGCTGCCGGTATAGATGGCTACTCCCGTATCTCCCAGTGCGTCCAACAGTCCCGCCCGGTAAAGAATAGGGTATAGAAACATGGAAATGGTGCCGAAGATTACGACGGTCGATACGGCAATGGCTGTCTTGTGTCCTTCACATTTTACGACCGGCTCTGCTCCCAATACCGCTGCCGCACCGCAAATGGCGCTTCCGGTGGCGGTCATCAGCGAAGTGTCCTTGTCCATCTTCAGGACTTTGCCCAGCCAGATGCCAAGAAAGATGGTTCCGGCTACAATTATCGTGTCGAGTACCACGGCCGGAAGCCCTACGGCAGCAACCTGTGTCAAGGTAAGGCGGAATCCGTAAAGGACAATACCGGTACGGAGTATTTGTTTGGTGCAGAATTTGATGCCCGGAACCCATGTTTCAGGCAGTTTGTTGCGCAGACTGTTGGCATAAAGCATGCCTAAGATAATGCCTACAATCAGCGGACTGAAGGAAAGGCTTTTTACGAACGGGATTTCGGCGATATAGAATGCCGCAAAAGAAAAAAGGGCAATCAGCAGAATGCCATGCAGGGTGTTTGCTCTGTTACCTTTGTCAAACATGTCTTGTAATTTTAAAGTTTTGAAAATGCGGGTGCAAAGGTACAAAAAACAATTGTTATATGTGCACTGGCGGAGCTTTTCTTATATGCGGTGCGTATCGGCAAGGGGCGGAGTGGGTGTTTCCACATGGCTTTCGGCTATCAGCAGTAGGATATCGCCTTCTTTCAGCTCTACATTTCCGTTCGGCACAATGTAGTTTTCTCCTCTTTTAATCATCATTACCAGCACTCCCTTGGGGAAAGGGATGTCTTTGATATGGTTGCCGTGCGAAAGTAGCTGCTCCGTACAGAGCATTTCATGCAGCTGGCTTCCCACTGTATCAGGGATTTCGATGCCGAAGTTCTCTTCATTGTCGGAGGCTGGTTCTGACAAATGCAGCTTTCGTGCCATCCATGACAACGACATGCCCTGTGTAATCAGTGAAAGGATGGTGACAAAAAATACGATATTGAATATCTGTTCGGCTCCGTCCACTTGGGCTGCCGCCGGGTAGGTCGCGAAGATAATGGGCGCGGCTCCGCGCAATCCCACCCATGAGATAAAGGTTTTCGACTGGTTGTTTATTTTCTTCCCGAAGGGAAGCAGGCTGAGCCATACGCTTGCAGGGCGTGCAATGAAATTCATGAAAAGGCTGACCAGGACGGCTGTAACGGTCACGCCCAACATTTCATGCGGATTGACCAACAGTCCCAATATAAGGAACATGATGACTTGCAACAGCCAAGTCATGCCGTTGAGGAAAGTCCCGATTTCTTTTTTCTTGAACAGATTGCTGTTTCCGATTATCATTCCTGCAATGTAGACGGCCAGATATCCGTTTCCCTTCAGCAGAAAAACGGTGCAGTAAATGATGAATATGAAGCTTAATACAAGGATGGAATACAGTTCTCCATTTCTCAAATTGATGCGGTTGATGACCCAAACGGTCAGCTTGCCGAAGAGAAATCCGCCCAGTCCGCCTATCAGAAACTGGAGAAACAGGGAACTTGCAATTTCTATACCTGATACGCTTCCCGACTGGATGCATTGAATCAGAATGATGGTCAGCAGATAAGCCATCGGGTCATTGCTTCCGCTTTCCAGTTCAAGCATGGGGCGCAGATTGTTTTTCAGGTTGATACGCTGCGTTCGTAAGGTGTTAAATACGGAAGCGGAGTCGGTAGACGACATGGTGGCCGCAAGAAGCATCGAGCCGAGCAGGCTGAAACCGATTTCTGTGTGCTGCCAGCCGGAAATCCAGTAAATGAAAACTCCCGTGATGAACGTGGTAAGCAGGACGCCTGCCGTCGACAAAGCGATGCCCGGATACAGCACCGGCCGGATATCCTTCCATTTCGTATCCATGCCGCCACTGAAGAGAATGATGCAAAGTGCTATCGTTCCGATGCTTTGGGCCTCGGAAATGTTGTGGAACTGTATGCCCAATCCGTCGCTTCCAAAAAGCATTCCTGCCAAAAGAAACATCAATAAGGTAGGAATGCCGAAACGATATCCCGTCTTGCTAATCAGAATACTGCAGAAGATAAGTATAGAGCTTACCAACAGACCTGTTTCCAACGAGATATTCATTTGTGCGCCGAGTTTTTAGATGTATATATTCATTGTTATGAAGAAGGAATCGGTATCTGTCTCGTCGTCGTGACAGAATTCTATCTTGTTTTCTCTTGCCAGCCAACCGATGGCCGCATTCAAGTCACGGTCAGAAAGTCCGGATGCTTCTCTCAATTCACTGTATTCCCATTTGCGGTTGCTGTTGTCCAACAGGCGCCAAACGATGCCTGCATTGATTCCAATGGTAGTCTTGTCCATATCTTTGACTTTTATGTTCAGTTAAACTGATGCAAAGTAAATGAGTTTTATTGACATTTCCTCTTTTTTGAAAGAAAAAGAATGTTCCTTTTTGCTTTTTTTCTTGTCAGAACATAAAATTTCATATTTGTCCGCCGGTTTTTTCATCCGTATGCAACGGATGTCTGATGCGTATGAAAATGTTTTTTCAATGGGCTTTCCGCTTTTTTTTATAAGAGAAAATGAAGGCCGGATAGGAAAAATAGAGCATTTGTTCGGACAAATGTATGATTGTAGATTCGGGGATATTCCTTTATTTTGCACGCAGGAGAGAAAGAATAGTTTATGGAAGAAAAGAAGATATTGACCGGAGGCCTGGAAAAGACCGAGGTACTGGAAAAAGTAGCGAGTTATTACGACGACCGGCTTGCTATAATCGAGAGTGTGCAGCGGTTGGACGGCAGCGTTGCTGCCAAGATAAATATTTTTTCCTTTGTCCTTTGCCGGAAAGGAAAGGGGACGATATGGGTGAATGACCAGTTGTATGATTTTAAGGAAAATGACTTGCTGATTTGTCTGCCTGACGACATCCTGGAGCACGGTACGAAAAGTGAGGATTTTCAGGTCAGCGGTTTCCTGATGTCGCCCGATTACATCTTTAAACTGATTTCTTCCAGAAGCCGGTGGGACTTTAAGCTTTATCTGGAAACGCATCCAATCTTTTCCTTGAATGAGAAAGAGGTGAGGATATTCAACCAGTATTTCGATTTGCTCCGTTCGAAACTGACGGGCGAGCCTTGCAAGTATCAGAAAGAACTGATAGACCTGCTTGTCCAGGCCTTCATGTGCGAACTGGGCAGTTCGATGGAGCGTTTTATCGAGTCAGAGTCTTCGTCTTTGTCCTATTCTTCGGGCAATAACCTCTTTCAGTCGTTTCTTGATACGCTTTCTTCGTCGTATCCCAAAAAGCGGATGGTGTCGGTTTATGCCGACAAGCTGCACGTTACTCCCAAGTATCTTTCTTCCGTGTGCAAGGAAGTCAGCAAGCATACGGCTTCAGAATGGATAAACTGGTATGTGATGAAGGATGTGGAATACCAGCTGAAACGTACGAAAAAGACTATAAAGGAAGTGGCCAACGAGTTGGAGTTTCCCAGTCTGTCTTTCTTCGGGAAATATGTAAAGCGCTATCTGGGCATGTCGCCGCGTGAATACCGGGAGAAGCTGCATGATGAGGTCAGGGAGTGACGAAGGCGGGACGGAATGAGGCATTTTCACCGATTATTTTTATCTTTGCATCCGGATTTTAAAAAAGGATGAAATGAAGACTTTGTTATATGCGGGATGCGTTTGTGTCCTGCTCTTTGGTACGGTGGCCGGCAGCTGCGCGAAAAAAGACATGTCGATGAAGATGAATGAGCCGCGCAATATCCGGGGAGTTGTCAGTTACAAACGTTCGTTTGGCGATGTGAACGCCGTGCAGTTGGCTGTGGCAAAAAAGATTGGCATCCGTCCCATCGCTTCCCGTGAAGAGGCCGAGGAGATGACTGAAAGGCTGGTGGAGATTTCTCCTTGTGACTGGTATGATATGGATTCGTTGACACACTCCATTCCCTATCTCATACCGAAGGCGAGTGCCTTGCTCGACACGCTTGGGACGAACTTTCTCGATTCGTTGGAAAGCAAGGGACTGAATCCGAACAAGGTGATAGTGACCTCCGTCACACGGACAAAAGAGGATGTGAAGCGTTTGCGCCGCACGAACGGCAATGCCTCGATGAATTCCTGCCATTTTTACGGGACGACTTTCGATGTGAGCTGGAAACGTTTCACCAAGGTGGAAGACCCCGACGGCAGGCCGATGCAGGATGTGAGTGCTGATACGCTGAAGCTAGTGTTGGCGGAAGTGCTGCGCGACCTGCGGCAAGCAGACCGCTGCTATGTGAAATATGAGTTGCGGCAAGGCTGTTTCCATATCACTGCAAGATAAAACGGAGATTATGCACAGATATTTTATCTATTTGGCTTACGACGGAACGGCCTATCACGGCTGGCAGATTCAGCCGAACGGCGTGAGTGTGCAGGAAGTGCTTATGAAAGCTCTGTCTGTTGTCCTTCGCCGTGAGACGGAGATTGTGGGGGCAGGACGGACGGATGCAGGTGTACATGCTCGTCTGATGGTTGCACACTTTGATTCTGATGCGGTGCTGGACGGCGTAAGGCTGGCAGACAAATTGAATCGTCTGCTGCCTCCGGACATTTCTGTTTATCGCATACGTGAGGTGAAGACAGATGCCCATGCCCGTTTTGACGCGGTCTGCCGCACTTATAAATACTATGTAACGCTCCGGAAAGACCCTTTTGCGCGTCATTATGCTTGGCGAATCTTTCAGCCGCTCGATTTCAACCGGATGAATGAAGCGGCAAAAACGCTGTTCGACTATACCGACTTTACCAGTTTCAGCAAGCTTCATACGGATGTGAAGACGAACAATTGCCGTATCATGCAGGCGTATTGGGAGCAGGCGGGGGAGAACGAATGGGTGTTCACTATCCAGGCCGACCGTTTCCTGCGGAATATGGTGCGGGCGGTGGTAGGAACGCTGGTCGAAGTGGGGCGGGGCAAGCTTTCCGTTGACGGATTCCGGCGGGTGATTGAGGAAAAGAATCGTTGCAGCGCCGGTACTTCCGTGCCGGGGCATGCTCTTTTTCTGGTTGATGTGGGCTATCCTGACGATTTGTTCCTTGATGCGGACTGAGTGGGCTATTGTTTTTCCGTCAGATACTTCCAGTAGCGGACGGGCAGGTCTTTCTTGTGCTTTTTCGGATTAAGCCGTTCCTTGATGCAGATGGCCTTGAAATAGTTTTTCCATAGTGTCTGGAACAGCTTTTCGTCTTCCGCCAACAGGCTGTCGTCCATGATTCCGGTTTTCAGATGCTCTTGCCCAGAGTCGGTGAAGGTGATTTCGGCTACAGATTTGCCGTCGTAATAGTATCCGTATTTGCGCCTTATGTCGTAAATCAGCCACCGTTGGTCTGCGAACCGGTCACAAAAATGTTCGACGGTCAGGGGAATGACATTATATATCGGCTCCATAGCTCCGAAATAGATGCCTTCAGCCGTCTTTTGAAAGCGCATGAACTGTAGGATGCGGTATCGCTCTCCGCTTACTTTCCTGCTCAACTGGAAGATTGCAAGCACATCCGCATCGCTGAAGTCGGTTTCAATGGAGTGTGGGGCATCGATAACTTTCCGCATGTAGCGGAACATCTGCATCGGGGCATCGGGCAGTTCGGACAGCCAGCATTGGGTAAACGCGCTCAAGGCCGCGCGGGAAAGTTTTTTCTGCAGGGCCTTCCATACCCGTTCCGCCTTCTCCAGGTCGGTGGTTACAGTATGCAATTCGTCGTAGAACAGCGGGAGCGGCTCCTCCGTCCGAAGCAAAAAATCGGGAAACCGCTTCCGGCTGTAGGCGTCGAATAGGGCGGTAAGCAGCCCTTCAAACGTGTAGTCGAATCGGAAGATGGTCATTTCTTGCGGTAATCCCGGTATCCGTCAAAATATTTCTTGAAGAAAAGCCATTGATAGTCGAGTGAATTGTTCCAGTATCTGCCGTCGTGCACTCCCGGACGACTGATGAAGTCGTGATTGATTCCGCGCTTCAGGAGCGCTTCATGGAACTGGCAGTTCACTTCATAAAAGAAATCGTCCGTTCCGCAGTCGATAATCAGGGCCAGGTCTCCGTTCTTAATCTTGTCGAGTTGGGTGATGGCGGTGTGTGCATCCCAGCGCGCCTGGTTTTGCTTCTCTTCGCCAAGCTGTTTCTTCATGTCCCAATTGTCGGGGAAAGGCCGGATATCCAATCCTCCGCTGATGCTTCCGCCGGCTCCGAATATGTCTTTGTGGCGGATTGACAGCCACATGCCTCCGTGTCCGCCCATGCTGAATCCTGTAATGGCCCGTCCCGTGCGGTCGCTGACGGTGGGATAATGGCTGTCGATATAGCTCGTCAGCTCGGAAGATACGAATGTTTCAAACTGGCTGCCGCTCTGTGTGGGACTGTCCCAGTACCAGCTGTCCTGTCCGTCCGGACAAACGGCGATGATGCCGTCGCGGTCTACCATTTCGGGCAGTTCGGGCTTTATGTTGGGCCATGAGTGTGCGTTTCCGCTATACCCGTTCAGCAGATAGATTACAGGATATTCTTTCCCTTCCGTGCAGGGTTCGGGGACGAAGACCAAGACTTCGATGCTTTTTCCCATTTTGGAACTTTTTACTGAAAGGGTATCAATGCGCGCGGCCTTTGCCTGGCAGATGGCGAACAGCAGGAAAAGGCAGAATAAACAATGCTTGCGAATCATGACATGATGTTTTTAAGTGATTTGTAAAGGCTCTAAAAGTTTTTACAAAGAAATGAAAAAAACGGGAAACGGCCAACTTGAGAAGGATGGTTTTTGACAGAAAGTCTTTTTCGGGAGATGAACGGAAAGTTCAGTTCCGCGAGAGGATTTCCTGATAATTTATCGCTATATTTGTGTGAGGATAAAAAAATGGCTTGTTATGAAGAAACTGAGATTTGTACAGGGCTTTTGGGGGCTTGCACTGGCGTCATGTTCGTTTTTTGTCGGTGACATGTCTTCAAAGGGTATTGTCGTGGATGTGACTGCAAGTGCGCTTACCGTGCTTGCCGACGGAGGAGATACTCTGTCGTTCGGCATGATGGAGGCAGACCGTACCCATGCGCACGGTTTGTTGATAGGCGATACGGTAGAAGTCTTCTATAGCGGCGGATACAGCAAAGGCATGCCGGCCGACAGTCTGGTGCTGCATCCCCGGCATGACAGGGGCGATGATGCGCTCGGCCCTTATCTTGTGCGCACTTACGAAGGCATACTTCCCGCCGCTTCTTGTCCCGGCATCCGCTATACGCTGACAGTCCGCAATCGGGAGCATAGCGGAGACGGCACTTTTTCACTTGCTCTTACTTATATGGAAGCGGAGAACGGCAGGGATTCTTCCTTCCTCTACACGGGAAAACGCTTTACCCAGCGCGGAACTCCTGACGACAATGACGCTACGGTCTGGCAGTTTGTGGCAGACGACGGGGGAGACACCTTTAATTTTCTGGTGGAATCAGATTCTGCCCTTGTCCTGCTGAACGACCGCTTCGAACGCAGTGATTCAAAACAGAGTCATACATTGGTGCGGATTCGGTGAACGCCGCGTTCCATGCAGGCCAAACTGTATTTTCCTCTGAAGGAAACAGGGCTTTGGCCTGCATGAAACACGGCGCTTTCGGAAATGTATGTACGGTTTCCGCTATACCATATCGTCTCCCGCCTTGGTATATCTTACGCGGATGGTCTTGTGGAAAGGGATGAACCGTGAGACAACGGCGATGACAAGCGTTGCCACAAACAGATAGCCCAGTATTTCCTTCAGCGAGAGGAGCAGACTTTGCTGCTGGATAGTGGAATAAAGGCCGTTTGTCGCCATCTGAACGGCCTCGTCATAGCCGTGTCCCTGGGCCAGATAACTGTCTAACGACTGGCTGTAGCGTGAAGCGGCCACGGGGTCGGCCATCGTAACCGTTTCTGACAGTGAATGCAGGTATTTCTGCTCCAGCCGGTAAAGCACGTTGCTGTAGAAGGAGGTTGCGATGATAGGGGCAAGCACCGAACGTGAAATGATGAGAAAGAAGGCATTGGCAAGCAGAAACTTCGGATTCAGGTCTTCTACTGCAAAAAGAGCGAAGGCAATGATAAGCACAAGCATACCCAGCCCACGGAAGAATACGGGCAGATAAAGCATTTCATACGTGCTGTCCGGCGATATGCCGAAGTAAAGCGAGCCGAAGAAGAAGGCAAAACAGCCCATTCCTCCTGCAATCAGGAAGCGGAAACGCCACCGCTGCCACCTGAACCACCAGAAACAGACGAACGCCCCAAGGAAATATCCGGGTATGAGGTAGATGTAAAGCGAATAGAGATGGGTGGTGTCTACCCGCAGTATGGAGCTGAGATAATTGGTGAGAAGGGTAGTGGAAGTACTGAAGAACATGACGAGCATCATGTAGAAGTATCCCACGATGGCCTTAGGCTGATAAAGCGGCTCGAGGCTGACATACGGCTTTTCCGAACGGGCCTGCATCCAGATGAAGAAGGCAATCAGCATCGGGGCTATGACGATATAGGCACATATCTTGGCGGAAGACATCCAGTCGAGCACTTTCCCGTAGTTTATGACATAGGTAAGCATCAGCAGTCCGATGGAGATGACGAACATTTCGCGGATGTGAAGTTCGGATACCGGGATTTTCTGCAGGGAACGGTCGTGGCGGAAGCAGACAATGACACACAGAATGGCTATTGCAATAAGAAGCATCATGAAATAATACATGTACTTCCAGTTGTAATAATATGCCAGCTCTACAGTGACAAGCATCGAAAGCTGTCCGCCACTGAACACAATGGGATAGAAATAGGCGTAAAATTCGCTGCGCACATTCTTGGGGCTGAATATCTTCTGGATGCGGCGGATAAGCCACAGCATCAGGAATCCTTTCAGAAAGCCGATGGCAAAGCTGCATACGATGACAATGTCGATATTCTCGGAGTAAGCGCATACCCAGCTGAGGAAAAATTGCAGGACAAGGTCGGCAAGCAGGATGAATTTCGAGGAAAACGAATCGAGCACCTTCGGCACGATGGGATAGGCAATGGCCATTCCTGCCGAAGCTGCGTAATAGCCCATGGTGATATCCTCAGTATAGGTACCGAGTGTGCTTGATACCTCAAGTGCACTACCGGTATACGAGCCGTTCAGCATCGTCACGGGCAGAAGAATGACAAACAGAATGGTGACGCCGGCCCAGTCGGGCACCCACCGGCGGACGGGAACGTCCAGTTCTTTCATGGTCATCATCGGCGTAAGGCTTCGGTTTCTACCATCATTCCGGCTCTCAAGTGTGCCATGTCGTCGGGGCTGACTTCTTCAAGGTCGATGCGGACAGGGATTCGCTGCTGCACTTTCACGAAGTTGCCCGCCGAGTTGTCGGTCGGTACAAGGGAATATTTCGAGCCTGTGGCTTCAGAGATGGCCGTTACCCGCCCGTGAAACAGGCGTCCGGGTAAGGCATCTACCTTGATGCGCACTTTCTGCCCGATGTAGATATGGCGTATTTGGGTTTCTTTATAGTTGGCAGTCACCCATTTGTCGGTGTTGCGGACGAGGTAGGATATGGTCTGTCCGGCCGAGACATACTGTCCCGGTTCCAATGTGCGCCGTCCCATATATCCGTCATACGGTGCAGTAAGGACGGTATACGAGAGATTCAGCCGCGCCAAATCGAGGTCTGCTTCTCTTTGCATGATGACTGCCTCGGCGCTGACCGTTCGTTTGCTGGTTTCGGAGTATTGCGACTGTGCGGCCCGCTTTTGTTCCAGCAAGGCTTGATAGCGTGCTTGTGCGGCTTCATAGGCTGCCTTGGTCTGTTCGTACTGCTGCTGGGGGACGGATTCCTCTTTCAGCAGACGCTCAAACCGGTGATAGTCCTGCTCAAGCTGCCACAGATTGGCCTTTGCTTCGGCAATGTTGGCCTCTTGCACGGCGATGTTGGTTTGCGAGGTCTCTATGCCGGAGTGCAGAACATCTTGCGATCCGTGCGCATCGAGCAAGGCAGCTTCGGCTTCCTTTACTTTTATCCGGTATTCGCGGTTGTCAAGAATCAGCAGGGTATCGCCCCGGCGGACATATTGGTGCTCCTTGAAGCGCACTTCCCTGATATATCCCGAAACGCGGATATTGAGCGGAGCTACATATTGGTCGATGAACGCATCGTTTGTCACTTCGTAATTGATGTATCGCCAGAAGTAGTCGACAGTCCACCACAGTCCTGAACCTGCAAGAAGGGTGCATATCAGGTTGAGGACGATGTTGCGCGTTCTTGATTTCTTCAGTTTCTCTTGTTTTTGTTTCAGTTCCATAGTCGTTAAGTCTTTAAAGATGAGGTTTGCATCCGTTTCAGAGTTGTCCGCATGCTTTCAACAATTGATAATAGGTATAGACGACCTGCGTGCGGGCTGTGGTGAGTTGCAGTTCTACATTCAGCCTTACGCTGTTTGCATCGAGCAGGTCGGTAAGGATGGCCAGTTGGTTCATATACCGGTTTTGCATGATGCGGTAGTTTTCCGCGGCCTGCCGCACGGAGAGTTTGAGCGCCTCGACCTGCAGCAGCGCTTCTTTGTGTCGGAGATAGGCAGTCCGCACTTCTATGCGGATGTTTTGCCGTTTTCTCTCCTCTTCATTTTTCCGCAAAGACACTTGCAGCCTGCTTTCTTTTATCCGGTGGCCTTCTTTGAACAAGGAGGAAAGCGGGTAGGAAACAGACAGACCTACGTTCCATGCATTGTTATACATGTCCGTCATTGTCCGTGAAATGGGGCGTGACAACGTGTTTGATGCGTAGAGTGATATGCTTGGCCGAACTGCGGCTTTGGTGAGACTGACATTATTCTCTGCCAGTTCTGTCTGTTTGCGGAGTAGTTTCATCTCAGGGTCATTGCTGTAGGCCAAGTTGATATAGTCATCGTATTCCTTGAGAGCTACAGCCTGGTAAAGCAGGGCGGTGTCGGGCATCAACAGTAAGGCTTCATCCTGGCCCAAGAGAATGTCCAGTTCCTGCGATACAAGGGTGATGCTGTTTTCCGCTTCTTGAAGCGAGAGACGGTCATTGGTAAGCTGCATCTCACTGCGCAGTACATCATTGTTTGTTATCAAGCCTTCTTCCTTCATCCGGCGGATGTCGTGCAGTCTCCGTTCAGATTCCTCGATGTTTCGTGACAGCACTTCGTGTTGCTTGAACAGGCTGAAAAGGGTCATATACCGGTTGAGCAGGTTTAGTTTCACTTCGGCCTCGTCGGTAAGCTGCTGTAGCTCGGCAACCTGTTTTTCCATATCCGCCCTCCGGATGGAATAGTGAATGCGTCCGCCTTCATATAGCGGCTGTGAAAAATCGATGGCATAGTTTTGTGACCAGTCAGGCGTCTCCGGATAGGTCGGGTCGGACATTCCGTGCTGGAATGCGATGGGCTGGCCCACGAATCCTCCTCTTAATCCGACTTGTAAGTCGGGAAGCCGTGAGGTGCGTGCCGTTCTGGTCCGTTCGTGTGCCATCTGTGTTTGCAGTTTGTCCGCCTGCAGCTGCAGATTGTGCTCCACACCTTTTTCAAACAGTTGGTCTACCGGCAGAAAAAGTGTGTCGGGCTGTTGTGCCTGAAGGGTGTTCCCGGTCAAAAGCAGTTTTCCAAATAGAATAATCAGCAGTCTTCTATACATTTTCAAGTGCATTACAAACCATTTTTAATTCAGAAATGATGATTCCGATGCTTTCGAGTCCGATGGTGCGTTCTGCCTGTGCATACGCCTGGTTAAGTATTGGGTGTATTTTTCTCCTGAACTCTTCGCCTTCCGGCGTAAGATAGACACGTTTGTTGCGTCGGTCGTTCGGGTCTTCCTTTCGGCAGACATAGCCTTTCTTTTCCAAATTGTTCATCAGACTGGTGAGGCAGGCTTTATCCTTGCAGATTCGTGCGGCCAGCTCTTGCTGTGTGATTCCTTGCTCATGCCAAAGGCTGCTCAGCACCTGCAGCATCTCGAATGTTATTCCGGTCTTGTTCCTTTTCAGTGTCCGCTGCATGGAGCGCCGGAAGGCCATGCGGGTGCGGAATACCTGTTGCATAAGTTCTCTAAACTCTTCTCCTTTTTCCATGAAGTTTAGTGTAAGTTTGATTTTGCGGCTGCAAAGTTACAGCTTTTTCTTGGATTAGTCAAATGTTTGACTTTCCATTTCCTTGTTTTGAAATATAGCGGCCTGAGTCAGGCATGGCCGTCGTCCGTCTTCAAGCGCATGAAAAACGGATTTTGAAATGATGAAAAACAATTTCCGTCTGTTCGGAAGCAGCTTTGGGTAATAGATAAAAATGCGATAATTTGGGGGAGACAGAAAAAAAACGCCATACTTTCGGCAAAGCTATTTATTTTTTCCTTTACTTTGTGCGGCAAAACAATTGACGAACGACGTGAATTTAGTTATAGATATAGGTAATACGATAGCCAAATTGGCCGTATTCGACGGTGATGAAGTGGTAGAGGTGTTGCGCGGCTCCAATCATTCCTTGGATTGGCTTTCCATGCTCTGTCACAAATATCAGATAGAAAGAGGCATCATCGCTTCCGTCATCACGTTGAGCAATACCATCCGGCGGCAGCTTAGAAGTGTGAAGTTTGATATTATGGAATTGGACTACCGTACTCCTGTTCCTATCCGTAATTTTTACAAGACTCCCCAGACGCTTGGAATGGACCGGCTGGCAGCTGTAGTGGGAGCCAATTATCAGTGCCCGGGACGCAATCTGCTGGTTATAGATGCGGGGACGGCTCTTACCTACGAATTTATAGATGCAGAGGGCAGATACTGGGGCGGGAACATTTCCCCCGGCATTTATACCCGCTTCAAGACACTGAACGCATGCTGTGACAAGCTTCCTTTGATAGAGCGTAACGGCGATACTCCCGAATTCGGATATGATACGGAAACGGCTATCCGTTCGGGTGTAATCAAGGGAATGGAGTTTGAAATATCAGGCTATATCCAGCTTATGCAGAAGAAATACCCCGACCTTTTGGTTTTTTTAACTGGCGGAGATAAATTTTCTTTTGATACAAACTTAAAAAGTGTCATATTTGCAGATAGATTTTTAGTATTAAAAGGTTTAAACAGAATATTGAATTATAATGTTAAGAAATAGAGTATTCGTCAGTGCCTTGTTTGCTGTGGGAGTGATTACTTCGGCTGCTCAAAGTACTGGCTCTTCTCCAAGCATAAACTCTCCTTATACGCGGTATGGATTGGGTGACTTGATAGATGTTGTGTTTGCAAACAATGCGGCGATGGGAGGAATAGGCTATGCATTCCGTTCGAGTGAGCACATCAATCCGATGAATCCGGCGTCATACACATCTGTTGATTCGCTTTCATTTATGTTTGATGTAGGCATGAGTCTGAAGAGCTCTAACTTTGAGGAGGGGGGAATCAAGTCAAACGCGAAAAACTCTACTTTCGATTATATAATGGCCCAGTTCCGTCTGCATCCGCGCTTGGCGTTTGCCTTGGGGTATATACCTTATTCTACAGTGGGATACAATTTCAGCCGTTCGCAGGAAATTGCAAACAGTGGAGGCGTGACCAATACCAATACTTTTTACGGCGACGGAGGCTTGCAGCAGATAATGTTGGGCTTAGGATTTAAAATATTGGATAACCTTTCGATTGGTGCAAATTTTAGTTATCTTTACGGCGGATTGGATTATCAGGTGACTGCCGTTCCGAGTAACGGAGGTGACCGCACGATTGTATACAATAATTTGTCCGTAAAAAGCTATAAGGCAGATTTTGGAGTGCAGTATACCCAACGGATAAACGAGAACAACAGGTTTACTTTAGGATTGGCTTATAGCTTGGGACATGATTTGAATTCTACAGACAGGAAAGGAACGCGGGTGACGGGTTCGGATTATGATCAGACGAGCGAGACACGGGTGTATGATTCTTATGCGATACCGCATTCGTTTGGCGTGGGGGTGTCGTGGAATCAGGGCCAGAAGTGGATGGTGGAAGGTGACTATACCTTGCAGAAATGGTCGGAAGCGAAGTATGACAATATGATGGGTATGTATGCAGACCGCTCGAAAGTCGCTTTGGGTGCGGAATACTTACCGAACCGGATAGGACGGAGCTATCTGGCACGTATAAAATATAGGATAGGAGCTTATTATTCCACTCCTTATGTGAAGGTGCCTTATCAGGGCAAGATGGTGAACGGTCCGAAGGAATATGGAGTGAGTGCGGGTTTTGGCCTTCCTCTGCATTTATACCAGCGTAATAGCGTGTTGAGTATTACGGGACAATATGTGCATGTAAGTCCTTCTGTGCCGGGTATGCTTTCAGAGAATCGTTTTGTCCTAAAGTTGGGGCTGACATTCAACGAACGTTGGTTTATGAAATGGAGGGTGAACTAAAAGGAAAAACACAATGAACAACACTATAATCTTATAAACGATGAAAATGAAAATGTTTACAGTGCTGTGTGCCCTGTCGTTAAGTGCAACAGCTGCTTTTGCTCAAAAAGGAGTAGAAGATGGTTCCAGATTCGGACATGGAGAAGATAGCCTCCGTTGTTTGCAGAACATCAGTATTTACAGTGAATATGTGAAGACTGACAACTTCAAAGATGCGTACACACCGTGGAAGGCTGTGTTTACAGAAGCTCCTATCGCACAGGTCGGTACGTATACAAATGGTGCAAGAATCCTGCGCGCGTTGATTGCAGAAACAAAAGATGGTGCCCAACAGAAAACTTATCTGGATGAATTGATGGCCGTTCACGATCAGCGTATCAAGTATCTTGATCAGCTGAACAAGTTGGTCAAGACTCCTACAACTAGAGGTTCTATTCTTGGCATGAAGGCTCATGACTATATTGTCTTTTCAGGCGCAAACATTGATGTGAACGAGGCTTATGCAATGGTAAAGGAAGCTGTTGACCTGGAAAAATCTAATTCAGATTATTTCATGTTTCAGGATTTGATGGATGTTTCTTCACGTAAGCTGAAGATTGACGATGCACACAAGGAGCAGTTCATCCAAGATTACCTGACAGCTTCTGGTTATGCCGATGAGGCTTATAAGAAGGCTACTAAAAAAAGAGACCAACAGTTGCTTAAGACGGCGAAAGACAATGTAGACGCTTATTTTATTAATAGTGGAGCCGCTACTTGTGAAAATCTTCAGTCAATTTATGGTCCGAAAGTTGCCCAGAACAAGACTAATCTTGATTATTTGAAGCAGGTTATTACCGTTATGCAGTTGCTGAAATGTACGGAAGAAGAAGCTTATTTTGCAGCTTCTGAAGCAGCGCATGCCATTGAACCGACTGCCGCCACTGCTGCCGGATGTGGTTACATGTATTTCAAGAAGGGTGATATCGACAAAAGCGTAAGCTATTTTGATGAGGCTATAAATTTGGAACAGGATGAAGCCAAGAAGGCTGACTATTGCTACAGTGCCGCTATGGTTATGTTTAGTAAAAAACAGTTGAGCAAGGCAAAGCAGTATGCCAACAAGGCGATTTCTTTTAAGAACGATTATGGAAAAGCTTACATTTTGATTGCACAGATGTATGCGTCAAGTCCTAACTGGACGGATGAGGCAGCATTGAACAAATGTACTTACTTTGCTGCAATTGACAAGTTGCAGCGTGCAAAGAGTGTTGATCCGAGTGTCGCAGAAGAAGCTCAAAAGCTGATTAATACTTATGCTGCTCATACCCCGAAAGATGAGGATTTGTTCTTCTTGGGCTTGAAGAAAGGTAATACTGTAACTATTGGTGGATGGATTGGTGAGACTACCACCATCAGATGATTATATGTCGGACAAACAAGTAGGTTTAAGGTATAGATTCATGTTAGGCATAACAGCTACTGTAGGAGTAGCTGTTATGCTTCTTTTTTTGTCAGCTTGTGGCGGGAAAGGAAAAAAGTTGGCAGAGGCCATTGACGAGAATGATTCCTTGCCTGACATGAGGACAACAGGTGTAACCAGTCTGGTCTCAGATTCCGGAATGATACGCTATAAGATTCTTACGGAGGAATGGTTGATTTACAGTAAAAGGAATCCGCCTTATTGGGCTTTTGAAAAAGGAGTTTATCTGGAGAAATTTGATACGCTTTTTCATGTGGATGCCAGTATAAAGGCTGATACTGCTTATTATTATGAAAAGAAAAAATTGTGGGAGTTACGTGGGAATGTACATATTCAGAGTCAACGTGGCGATCGTTTTGACACGGAGCTGATGTTTTGGGACCAAGATAAGGAAAAAATCTATTCAGACCGTTTTATCCGGATAGAGCAGCCGGAGAGAATATTGACAGGATATGGATTTGAGTCAAATCAAGAGATGACCGAGTATCAGATATTTAATAATACGGGAATCTTTACAGTAGAGGATGCGGCTTCTGCTGATACGGCTGCTGCGCATTAAAAATATTAAAGGTCTTATTATGGATATCGTTGGACAATTGATTTTGGTCTTGGCATTTTCTGCGTTCTTTTCGGGAATGGAGATTGCTTTCATTTCTTCCAACAAGTTGCGCTTTGAAATGGGGAAGGAAGATAATTGGGCAGGACGGATTTTGTCCGTTTTTTATCGTAATCCCAATGATTTTATTGCTACCATGTTGGTAGGGAATGGTATTTCTTTAGTTGTTTTTTGTATATTGGCTGCGAAGTTTGTCAAGTGTTGCTTATTGGCGGGACAGGCTGTTCATCCGGCTTTGCTGCTTGTTGCCGAGATTTTTATAACGGCGGCGACGGTGTTGGTTGTAGGTGAGTTTTTGCCTAAAGTCTTGTTTAAGTTGAATACCTCCTTAGTGCTCCGTATTTTTTCTTTGCCCGCATACTTCTTTTATATTATACTTTATCCGGTTGGTCGTTTGGCTACTTTTTTCTCTGCAAGTATTTTGCGTATTTCAGGTATTCAGGTAGATAAGAAGCATTCAGAAAAAGCCTTTACGAAGATGGATTTGGATTATTTTATTCAAAGCAGCATCGAAGGGTCTGGTGAAGGAGACAATATAGATCCTGAAATAAAGATATTTCAGAATGCGCTTGATTTTTCTAATGTCAAGATACGTGACTGTATGGTGCCTCGCACTGAAATTATAGCAGTGGAGATGGAAGATACTCTTGACGATTTAAAGAATGCTTTTATTGAACATGGCATAAGTAAGGTAATTGTCTATAAGGAAAGTATTGACCAGATAGTGGGTTATATTCATTCTTCAGACCTTTTCAAGAATTTGACGGACTGGCATAAAAGTATCCGCCCTATTCCCATTGTGCCGGAAACGATGGGTGCTCATAAGCTGATGCAGCTTTTTTTGCATCGGAATCGTTCGTTGGCTGTGGTTGTGGATGAGTTTGGAGGAACTTCCGGTGTCATTTCCATGGAAGATTTGGTAGAGGAAATATTAGGAGACATAGAAGACGAACATGATACGAACTCGATTGTAGCCAAAAACATCGGAGAAGGCGAATATATTCTTTCCGGGCGTATGGAGATAGAAAAAGTAAATAAGGAATTTCATCTTGATTTGCCGGAAAGTGATGATTATCAAACTGTAGGAGGATTGATTCTGCATGAATACCAAAGCTTTCCGAAGTCCCATGAAGTGATAACGATAGGGAATTTTCGATTTACCATTATAAAGGTTACGGCTACAAAGATAGAACTGGTAAAATTAAAAATATGAAGATTGGCCCATTCTTTTTGAAATAAAAAGGTAAAGGTATGCGGAAATTTCAAGAATAATACGTATTTTTGTTCAAAACAAATCATTCCTCAAATATAAATACCAAAGCATTATGAAAAGGAGAATTCTGGTTACGGGTGGAACGGGATATATCGGTTCTCATACTGTCGTTGAATTGCAAAATAGCGGCTATGAAGTAATTATTGTGGATAATCTTTCCAATTCACGGGCTGATGTGGTGGAGCACATCGGACAGATAACAGGCATATGTCCGGCTTTTGAGAAGGTAGACTGTTTAGACTATCAGGCTCTGGATGGCGTATTTGCAAAATATCCGGGGATTGAAGGCATTATCCACTTTGCTGCAAGCAAGGCGGTAGGCGAATCGGTGCAGAAGCCTTTGCTCTATTATCGCAACAATCTGGTTTCGCTGATTAATCTGCTGGAACTGATGCCCAAGCATCATGTAAAAGGTATCATATTCTCTTCTTCGTGTACCGTTTATGGGCAGCCGGACAAACTTCCGGTTACGGAAGAGGCTCCTATCAAAAAGGCCGAATCTCCTTATGGCAATACCAAGCAGGTGAATGAAGAGATTATATGTGATACGATAGCTTCGGGAGCTCCTATTCACGCTATTCTATTGCGATATTTTAATCCTATCGGCGCTCATCCTACGGCATTGATTGGAGAATTGCCCAATGGCGTGCCGCAGAATCTGATTCCTTATCTTACGCAGACTGCGATGGGAATCCGTGAGAAGCTGAGTGTGTTTGGTGACGATTATAATACGCCGGACGGTTCGTGCATCCGTGACTATATTTATGTAGTTGATTTGGCCAAGGCACATGTGATAGCGATGAACCGTATTCTGGAAGACAAGCAGAAAGAAAAGGTGGAAGTGTTTAATATCGGAACCGGACGCGGACTTTCGGTATTGGAGTTGATTCATGCTTTTGAATCAGCTACGGGAGTCAAGCTGAATTATCAGATAGTAGGGCGTCGTGCGGGAGATATTGAGCAGGTATGGGCCGATCCGACTTATGCAAACAATGAGTTGGGCTGGAAGGCAGAAACTTCTATCGAGGATACATTGCGGTCGGCATGGAAATGGCAGTTGCATTTGCGTGAAGCGGGTGTGATGTAAAATTTCTTAGGAAAGAATGAACAATCGTGTTTTAGAAATGTTATATATGATGCAGCGCATTCGGGCATTTGTATGTATGTGAATATGTGCAGGTGCTTTCCATTTTCCATCAGGAAATGGAGGTGCTGTTTGCATAGTAGTTTTGTCGTGTTTTATTTTGTGTTTGTGTTGTGACTGTTCTCCGGCGTGAGTCGGGGAACAGTTTTTTTGTTTTTGTCGGACCGTTTTGTTGCTTTAGGGCTTCATGTTTGTGCTTGCGGGTCAGCCGTTTGGCTCAGAATAATGCAAAAGCGGTCTTCCCTCAGACATTCTTGATATAGAGCAAGAAAAAGCGTGGCTTTTCATGTTATTATGCCGAAGTTGTGTCCTGTTTGTCTGCTTTGCTTTAATTTTGTCTGGATTTAGAGTATAAGCGTATGGCACAATCAAGAGAGATGACATCGGGCGCATGCTTGCCGCTGATTCTTAACTTTACGGTTCCCTTGCTGTTGGGAAACCTGCTTCAGCAGACTTATTATTTGGTCGATTCGGCCATTGTCGGCAAATTTTTGGGGATTAACGCCTTGGCGTCGGTAGGAGCAAGCACCTCTGTCGTTTTTCTCATATTGGGATTCTGCAACGGCTGCTGTGGAGGATTCGGTATTCCTGTGGCACAGAAGTTCGGTGCCCATGATTATGTAACGATGCGGCGCTATGTAGCCGTCAGTTTGAAACTGGCCGGAGGAATGTCGGTCGCGATAGCCTTGGTGACTTCCTTGCTGTGCGAATTTATTCTGCGCAGTATGCAGACGCCTGAGAACATTTTTGAGGATGCGTATTATTTTCTGCTGATAACCTTTATAGGTGTCCCTTGCACGTTTTTCTATAATCTGCTTTCCAGTATAATCCGGGCGTTGGGAGACAGCAAGACTCCTTTCTGGTTTCTGCTCTTTTCCACTGTTCTGAACATTGTGCTCGACCTGCTGTTTATCCTGCTGTTCGGATGGGGAGTACCGGGGGCAGGCATTGCTACCGTATTGGCTCAAGGAGTTTCTGCGGTGTTGTGTTACCGTTACATGTACCGTAAGTTTGATATTCTGAAGACAACTTCTTCCGACCGCCGTTTCCGTCCGGAGCTGGCGCGGCAGCTGATGTATATCGGTATACCGATGGGACTCCAGTTTTCCATTACGGCCATCGGCAGCATTATGTTGCAAAGTGCCAACAATGCTTTGGGCACGGCGTGTGTGGCGGCATTTACGGCAGCCATGCGCATCAAGATGTTTTTCATGTGTCCGCTGGAAAGTCTGGGAATGGCGATGGCCACCTTCAGCGGACAGAATTATGGTGCCGGATGTCCGGAGCGTATCTGGACGGGAGTCAAGTCAGCCTTCATGATGATGCTGTGTTACGTGGCTGTGGTGGCGGTCATCCTATGGACATTCTCCGGTGATTTTGCATTGCTTTTCATTGATTCTTCCGAGCATGAAATAATTTACGACACGGCCTTGTTTCTTCATATTTCGGTTTCATTCTTTCCGGTGTTGGGTATTCTCTGCATTTTGCGCTATACCATTCAGGGAGCGGGATATACGAAGCTTGCCATGTTTTCGGGAGTATCTGAGATGGTGGCGCGTATCCTGGTCAGTAAGTTTGCGGTTCCTTTATGGGGATACTGGGCCGTATGCTTCGGCGATCCTACGGCTTGGGTGTTTGCCGTGGCTTTTCTGGTTCCCGCCTTCGTTTATGTCTATCGCCGTCTGCTTGTTATCGTGCAAAAAGAGCGCAGCATGGCGGTGCAAGGTTAGTTTCGTATATTCAGCCGCTTCCATAGCCAGCAGGGAATCAGTTTCCAGAAGAATACCAGCAGGCGGTATCGCCAGTCGATGACGGCCACCCGCTTCTTTTTCTTTAGGGCGCATACGATATGCCGGGCCACTTTGTCGGGTTTCATCAGAAGCGGATAATGCTTTCCGTCGTTCAGCAGACCGGTCGATACGAAACCGGGGCGTATATCCGTAAAGCGGATGGGTGTGTGGTGCATCCGCGCCAGTTGTTCCAAGGCATCGATATAGATATTCTGAAACCGTTTGGTGGCTGAATAAGCCGGGGCGATGCCTAATCCTTTTGTACCGGCGATAGAGCTGATTACGGCTATGTGGCCGTGTCCTTTGCTCAGAAAGTAGTGGAAAGCCGCATTGGTCATGCGGACAAATCCGGTTCCGTTGGTTTCCAGCGTGTCGGTTTCAATGCTGGGAACGAGGGGGAAGTTCTGGTGTCCGATTCCTGAACTGTGGAGATAAAGGTCCATTCCGCCCAGTTCGTCGATGAGTTGCAGCAGTTCTTTGTCCGCTCCGGATTGGCGTATGTCGATGACATGTATGCATATACGGTCGGGAGCAAGGGACTTCAGTTGGCGGAGGTGCTTTTCGCGTCGTCCGGCTATGCCGAGATGCCACCCTTCGTGCAGCAGCAAAAGGGCTGTTTCGTAACCGATGCCTGAAGTGGCACCCATGATGACGGCTCGTCTGATGGTATTCATACGGTTGGCTGTTTTATCTGTCGGTTCGTATTTCATATAAAAAATCTTCGTGGTGAGGGGTGTGGATGTTGCTTTCCCGGTAGTAGAATCTGCCGAGATAGGGCATGTGTTCGCTTAGCGGCTGCAATGAGTCTGCCAGGCAGCTGCAGAACGCCGTGTATGAATGGCTGTTGGCACGTGTTCCACCGTCGTCCCGGAAAACGGTGATGTAGTGATGAAGCGGGTATCTTTCTTTCAGCCGGTTGGTCTGTCGGGCAATCCGGCAGGCTTCGGCAGGTGAAATGCGGTCGAATACGTTTGAGAGATTGATTATGACAAGTGCAGGCAGCGAGGCATACGGTTCTTCCATTTCGATGTTGCTGATGCGGGCGGCAAACCGCGTGGGGATATGCCGGTAGGCTTCCGTATGAAAGAGCGACTCTGTCGTTTCTCTCATCTCTTTTGCCGCGCCGATGCCGATATAAGCAAGGGAGATGTGCGGCATTGTGCGGCAGATATCGGCGAATGCCATGCCGGACGCTCCCGCTTCGCAGGCGAAATCGCAGAAAAGGACGCGTCCTGATGCTTGCCGGACAGCTGTGCGCAGACGGTTTCCGAACATTTCGTAAAGGGCTTGTGCGGCGGCATATTGCCGGGGCAGATAAAGACTGTTGTATGCTTGGATGCGGCCGGCCTGGTTATGGTCGTCGGAACGGAAGTCGGCGCGCCCGTAGGCGATGGCTTCGAACAGTTCTTCGGGGTGGTCGGGCAAGGATGGAAAAACGGTTTGGTAGGCATGCCGGAAGTTTTCCGTTACGGGATAAATTTCCGGGTGTAAGTACCATCCCTTGTCATATTCAGGTACATCGAAGTCTGCCGTGTAGAATCGCTCTGCGGCGGTATCTATATAGCCGTTGTTCAGGCGTATGTACTCCATCAGTTTGTAGAAGGTAAGGTTTGCGCCCAGTATATGCGGATTCCCGGTAAGGAATAGCTGTTTGCGTGCGCGGGTCATGGCAACGTTCAGTTTTCGGTCTATCAAAAAGTCTCCTTCCCTGAATGTACTGGCCGTAAGGAAGTTCAGTTGGCTGAAGTTGCGTATCGTAAACGAATAGATGATGACATCCCGCTGACTTCCCTGATAGCGCTCCACGGTGTCAACGCTGACATCAGAAAGTGACGGTATGCCCAGCCGGAAGATTTCTTTCCGTATCATGGCTATCTGATTGCGGTAGGGAACGATGATTCCCACCGTCTTTCCTGCGTCAAACCGCTCGCCCGTCAGCCGGTAGATACGTTTCAGCAGGGCGGCTACGATGCGGGCTTCCTGCGGGTTGGCCTTGTCGGAAACCGTGTCTGTATCCGGTGTCTCGGCAGGGATGAATGCTATCCGCCGGTTCAGCAGCAGCTTGTCGATACTGTCATGCGGCACAATCGTCTGCGGATAGGGATAGTCTTCTTCCTGATGCGGCAGCGGCACCGGTTCCAGGCGTTCATTGGAATAGAAGGCCTTGTTCGGAAAGTCAGAAATGGCGGGATGCATGCGCCCTTGCTTGCGCAGAATGCCCCGAAAGTCTTCGCCGCTTTTTTTATACAGGCGCTCAAACAGCGAGTTGCGGCAGTCGTGCAGGCCGATGGCCTGAAGCCGGGGGGCGGTTACGGCTGCTTCGCCGGCGCGCTGCAGGGCGATGGCGGGCAGCTGTTTGTAGTCGCCGATGAGGATGAACTTGTCTATTGCGTTCCGGTCGCCGTGCCGGGCAGAGAGGATGCCTGTCAGGTCGGGTTCCAGTATCTGTGCGGCTTCGTCTACCACGGCCATCGTAAAGTGTTTCAGGTCAAAAAGATTCATTCTTCCGCTGATGGAGGAGGTTGTGCTTACGATGATGCGTGTCTTTGTCAGCTTCTGCCGGATGTCGCTTAGCTTGGGACAGTTTTTCAGACTTTCTTTCAGCAGATAGGGAGTGAATCTCTTGTCACACGAAAGCTCATGCCCGATGCGTATGAAAGGCTCTTTTTCTGCAATGCCCGAATCTACGAGCATACTGCATATCTCGTCTACCGCGCGGTTGGTATACGACATCAGCAGCAGCGAAGCGTCCGCATCTGTCAAGGCTTCCTCCACCATGTAGCGAAGGGCACACGAGGTTTTTCCCGTACCCGGCGGCCCTACAAGCAGGAAATAGTCGTCTGCCTGCTTGGCTTTCCGGATGATTTCGTCAAATCGTCCGTAGGAGCCGTTCAGCTGCCGGCTGATGTTTTGCCGTGGCGGGCGTTGGCAGAGCAGCAGTGCCTTGCGGTCGTCGTTGGCGGACAAGAAAGCGTATAGTCCGCGAATGCTGTTGGATGCCGATACATCCGAGTGGTCATGCTCGATGGCAAAGGTCTCATTGCCGCTTCCTCCGATGATATCTTTGTTCTGTTGTCCGTTTCGCAGCAGGATGGTCAGCCGGTCTGCCTCTATGCTGCACAGGTTTCCTTTCATCAGAATTTGCCGGCGCACATCCGGCTCGTCCTTATAGGCATAGAAGATGATGATGTCTCCCGGCCGGAAATTGGGAAGAAAGTCTTCTTCCTGCCGGGGGATATGCAGCTCGATGAGGTCGTATCCCTTGCCGGGCTGGCTTTGCCTTTTGTCTGTGATGGTCAGCCCGAGAAGAATGTTTCCCGACTCTATCTTTTCGTTGAGCGGCATGTGCCAGGTGCCTGCGAAGCCGTTTGTCGGATTGTCTCCGCCTCCGGTCTTGGCAAGCACCAGTTCCTTTGAAACGAAGGTGAAGAGGCGCTGGAAATAAGCCAGCTCCAGTGGGGTGCTGTCTTTCAGCCTTTCGATAACCGCTTCCAGTTGCGGACGCTGGAAGCGGTTCCATAGGGCATTGTCTGCCTTCTGTTCGTTCAGCAGGTCGGTATTCAGAGAGCTTGTGGCAGGGGCGATGGCTCCTTCGCCGAAGTTGATTTCGTTGGCGGCGATTTGGTTGCGTAGCCGGAGACATTCGCGGAATAATGCATCCGAAAAGTGTTCCATCATCAGGCCGTCGGCGTATTTGGAATAAAGGAGAAAAGTCTGCATGTCTTTCGTCTGTTCTCCGAAGTTGCGCGTCAGTACCCCCTGATAAAGCATCATTTGCACGAAGTGGTCTTCCTTATGCCGGTGGTTGTATTCGTCGCGCTTGCCCGCTTTTTGTTCAATCAGCACCTTGAAGTCTTTTTGCAGCATGTCTACACGCCCCTGCAATCCCAATTGTTCGCAGATGAAAGACGCTTCAAGCAGCGTTTTGTGTCTGTCAAATCCGGGCACGCTGTGCGGCAGAATATCCCGCACAAACGACCGGATGTTTGCCATCTGCGTCTGGGCTTGCGTATGGAAGTCTGCCGGCATCTGGCAGGTGCAGAAGTCCAGCGCTGCGGATGCGAAATATTTGTTTATGGTATGTGCATATGTCACCGGCTTGTCTTCATGCTCGTTCACATAGTCGTCCAAAAACTGGCCGGCAAGGTTACCCATCAGGATGGCGGCGGTATTGGGACGGGGTTTTATCTTGTTGATAAGATGGTTTAGCGGGTGGTGGCCGTACTCGCGGAAGCAGGCGGCCAGTGAGCTGATGTCTATCAGATAGTCGGGATGGATAATGACAAGTCGGGGAATATAGCAGTGCCGCTCATCTATTTGTATATCCAGCAGGTTGATGGGCAGGTTCTCGGCGAGCAGTTCACGCAGGTAAGTCAGGTCTCCGTTGTAGCCTCCCTTCGCATAGTCAATGTCGATAAACGGGTCTTTGTCGCTGTCGGTGGCGGCGAAGATATGTTGGTCGTTCCAGCTGACCACGGATGCCCGGAGATAGGGAATGTGCGCAGAATGTTCTTCCCTGTAGGGACGGTTGCCGGGAGGCAGTGCAGAGAGAAGCGTTGAAGGTATCTTGCCTCCGAATCCTGCTGCAACGAAGCAGGCCAGCGCCCGCAAGTCGTAAAGATATTCGGTCATGTCGGGGTGGAAGTCGTTTCGCATGGCCGCATTGCAGTGCCTCCGCATGGTCTGCACGGCATAGCGGTCCGATGGGGTCATGCGTTTCATCTTGCAGATATAGTCAAGACGCGAAAACAGATTGGCGAAAGAGAAGTTTACATGGGAGGTCAGTTCATGGCAGGCCTCTTCCAGCACTTTATAGAGTAGGGCATATTTGGCGCGCAGGTTGTCGGGAGAAGCGGCCGGATGGCGGTGGGCGCGCTCGATTCGCCCGAACAAATCGAAAGACTGCAGTTCGATACGGTTGGTTTCAGAGTCAGGCATGCTCTAAGCTGATTGTCGGTATGGTGGATATGGAGGCGGAAATGTTTCCGTCTCCATATCGGATGTTTTTAATATTGTGCGAGAAGGGTCTGGATGAGTTCGGCTTTTTCCAGTTGGGGGTAGCTGGATGTGTATTTGTCCGTCACATCTTCGATGAGTGCCATGGGCTCGATGTCGCTTTCTCTTGAATAATCTGCATACGGCATCATTTTCAGAACTTTTGTTTCGTTTCCGGCAAAAGTAATGGTGTATTCGACATAGGGCGTGCCCTTGTCTTCCGTATATTTGATTTCGCTCGAGAAGACGGCGGTCTTGGAGTCTTCGTTTCCGTAAGGGGATATTGTGACATTTCCCTTTGTGCCGTCTTTGTCTTCATAGGTGAAGATATAGAGACAGTCTTTTGAGACCGGAGATTCGCCTATGATTTCTGTTTCCAGCGTTTGGGCGTCTTCCTGGGTCATTAAGGGGGCTTCGACGCTTGCCTTTATTTCCATGACCTTTAGCAGGTAGGAAGGATATTCTACAAATATGGTCAGCTCATAGCTGTTGCCCGACCGGTCGCTGATGGTGATGCGGGCTTCTCCCCGGCTTTGGGGGACGAAGGTCAGCGTTTCCCCGTTGTAGTCGCAGCGCACCGTTTCTTCGTTTGCGTTGTCTATGCGGTATCTGCCGTCGTCGCCGCCTCTTATCAGGTAGCTTGCCCCTTCGCTGAACGGAGTAAGCGTGAGCGTATTGCTTTCTTCATTGATGGCAGGCGATTCGTCTGTCGCGCCGATGAGTATTATCGGCGAGTAGTCGTCGTCGCTGCATGCCGTAAACAGAGCGGCGCAGCAGGTTATAAGGATTGTTGTCAGAATGTATTTCAGTCTTTTCATGCGTCTTGGTTTAGCGATTAATGTTTTCCAAAGATACGGATATTTTTTGATTCGCCAAGATTGCCGCATGAAAAAAGCTGTTTTATAAGGATGATAAATTGTTTTTAAAGGAAGAAAGGGCACTTTTGATGCCCTCTTTTCCCGTTTAGCGTATTCCGATATCAAACCGTTCCGGATGCTTCCCCTTGAAGTCTTTGAAGTAAAGTTTTATTTCACGCATGTCTTCCTCGATGTTTCCGCTCGGATAAATGTATTTCTCGGCGGTGATGCACTTCTGCTGATAGTCGATGCCTACCAGGACGATAGGGATATCCGCTCCTAATGCGATGTAGTAAAATCCTTTTTTCCAGTCGGGATTGGCGGAGCGAGTGCCCTCCGGCGTAATGGCAAGATGGAATTCCTTGTTTTTCTTCACTTGGTTTATAAGTTGGTCTACCATCGACATGTGCTTGTCACGGTGTACGGGAATTCCTCCCATGCGCCGAAACAGGCAGCCCAACGGGAAGAAAAACCATTCTCTCTTCATCAGAAAGCCGGATTTCCGCCCGATGGCGTGGATAAACAGCTTGCCGATGAAGAGGTCCCAATTGGTGGTATGGGGAGCTGCACAGAATATACATTTCTTAAAGTCGGGCACGCTGACCTTTGCTTCCCAACCTAACAGTCTGTGGTAGATGAACCGGCTGATTGTTTGCTTCATGCTTGTTTGGTCGCGCCTGCTTCTTCCGACATTTCAAGGATGAGAGCCTTCAGGTCGGCACGTAATTTTTTGTAATATTCCTTGGCGTTGTTCGGTTCGGTATGGCTGATGCGACTGACAAGGTCTTCACGAACGGAAAGTATCCTGTTGAGTCTGTTGGCTATTTCCTCGTCTTTATTTGTCAGGCATTCTACAAAATACAGGCTTGCCAGTGCGTCGGTGATATACTTGACCTTTTTCTTTAAATTTTTTCTACTTGCCATAGTTTCGTTTTTTAATAGTTAAGTTTGTTGATAAATGCACGGTAAAGATAAGAAAAGTTTATTACTTTCTTTCGTATTTCCGAAAAAAATAACGAAATTTGCGGAGGTATAAACCTAAGGCAGGATGCCTCTCCCGTTTTGTCCGGACGGGAAGTGCGGGTAGAAGGCGGCCTGTATGCTTTTTTGAGGACACGAAGGTTTTGCTGACTTTTTTATACACCATAATATAAATAGAATTATGACAAAGAGTGCATTACAAATTGCAAGAGCTGCTTATCAGCCGAAATTGCCTAAAGCTTTGAAGGGCGCTGTGGTAGCAAAAGAAGGAGAACCTACTCAGTCTGTTGCCGACCAGGAAGCTATCAAGAAACTGTTTCCGAATACTTACGGCATGCCTTTGATTCAGTTCGTGGAAGGAGAGGCTAAGGAATATGCTCCGATGAATGTGGGCGTCATTCTTTCCGGTGGCCAGGCTCCGGGCGGACACAATGTGATTTCTGGTCTGTTTGACGGTATAAAGAAACTGAATCCTGCCAACAAGCTGTATGGTTTCATTCTTGGTCCCGGCGGTTTGGTAGACCATAATTATAAAGAGCTGACTGCCGAAATCATCGATGAATACCGCAATACGGGCGGTTTCGATATTATCGGTTCGGGACGTACCAAATTGGAAAAGGAAGACCAATTTGAAAAAGGATATGAAATCCTGAAGGAACTGGGCATTAAGGCCGTGGTAATCATCGGCGGTGACGATTCAAACACGAATGCTTGCGTATTGGCCGAGTATTATGCTGCAAAGAAATACGGCGTTCAGGTTATCGGTTGCCCGAAGACGATTGATGGAGACTTGAAGAATGAAATGATTGAAACTTCTTTCGGTTTCGATACGGCCTGCAAGACCTATTCGGAAGTTATCGGAAACATCGAGCGTGACTGTAACTCGGCACGCAAGTACTGGCATTTCATCAAGCTGATGGGACGCTCGGCTTCCCACATCGCTTTGGAATGCGCTTTGCAGACTCAGCCGAACATCTGTCTTATTTCGGAAGAGGTGGAGGCCAAAAACATGTCGCTTGACGATGTAGTGACCTATATTGCCAATGCCGTGGCCGTCCGTGCCGCTGAAGGAAACAATTTCGGTATTGTTCTGATTCCGGAAGGTCTGATTGAATTCATCCCGGCCATGAAGAAACTGATTTCTGAACTGAACGACTTCTTGGCTGTCAATGCTGAAGAATATGCTTCCATCGAGCCGAACAAGCAGCGCGAATACATCATCAGTAAATTGTCTGCCGAAAACGCTGCCGTTTATGCTTCTCTGCCGGAAGGCGTGGCACGCCAGCTGACTCTTGACCGCGACCCGCACGGAAATGTACAGGTTTCGCTGATTGAAACGGAAAAGCTTCTGTCTGAAATGGTAGGAAAGAAACTGGCTGCATGGAAGGCCGAAGGCAAGTTTGTCGGCAAGTTCTCTGCACAGCATCACTTCTTCGGCTACGAAGGCCGCTGCGCAGCTCCGTCAAACTTTGATGCAGACTATTGCTATTCATTGGGATATACAGCTTCTATGCTGATTGCCAACGGAAAGACCGGCTATATGTCGTCTGTTCGCAATACCACAGCTCCGGCTGAAGAGTGGATTGCAGGCGGTGTGCCTATCACGATGATGATGAACATGGAGCGTCGTCACGGTGAGATGAAGCCGGTTATCCAGAAGGCCTTGGTAAAACTGGACGGTGCGCCGTTTAAGGCATTTGCTGCCGTGCGCGATGTCTGGGCTAAAGAGACCGCTTACGTTTATCCGGGCCCAATCCAGTATTTCGGCCCGACTGAAGTATGCGACCAGCCGACCAAGACCTTGCAGCTGGAGCAGGCAAAATAAGTTTGTAAGACAACTGTTGCGGCCTGGGATTTGTCAGGAGGCATGAATGTCTCAGGCCGGAAATAGACCTTTAGGCACGGACTGTACGGAGACACACGGATTTGAGTTGCTTTTAAACCGTGGAATCTGTGGAATCCGTGCCTAAATATGATTATCCAAACGGGTTAAAACTATAAACATGGCAAAAAAACCGCCCATATTGGTGGTAAACGAATCCCGGCAAGCATCAAAGCCGCGTAAGCCCAAGGCAAAACGTCAGTCTGCCCAGTACAAAAAAGGCGGCGGGCGCGGTAAAAAGAAAAAAGAGGAAAGAAGCAAGTGGAATTTTCCTGCATGGGCTCATTACGTGGTGATGGGGATAGTGGCCGTTTTGTTTCTGGCAGGATTTTATTATTTCTTTATCCATCCTTATGCCTACCGGTGGAAGCCTTGCTATGGGACAAAGGCTTACGGTGTCTGTCTCCCTTACGGATATGAAGTGCATGGCTTTGACATTTCGCATCATCAGGGGAAAATAGACTGGGAACAGCTCAAGCGTGTGCAGCATGCCCCTTTTCCGGTACGTTTTGTCTTTATGAAAGCTTCCGAGGGCGGGGACTTCAGCGATACGGCCTTTCAGCGCAACTTTGAGCAGGCTCATGAGGCGGGGTTTGTATGTGGAGCCTATCATTTTTACAATCCGAAGACCGACCCTGTGCGGCAGGCGGATTTCTTTATCCGTTCGGTAAAGCTACGGACAGGCGACCTGCCTCCCGTTCTCGATATTGAAACGCGCCCGAAAGATGTGAAGAAGCTGCGCCATGACCTGAAGGTATGGCTCGACCGCATAGAGCGGCATTATGGAGTGAAGCCGATACTTTACACTTCCTACAAGTTCAAGACCCGTTATCTGAATGATTCCGTGTTTAATTCTTATCCTTATTGGATTGCCCATTATTATGTGGACTCTGTTGCCTATCAGGGAGAGTGGAAATTCTGGCAGCATACGGATGTCGGGACATTGCCGGGCATCGACAGGCAGGTGGACCTGAATGTGTTTAACGGGACAATGGAAGAGATGGACAGGATGAGGATAAGGGCAGACAGTGCCGGCTTGGGGGAATGACCTTTCCGGCAATGAAATTTGAGCCTTACAATAAACGCATGATAAGGCTTGCGCCTTATTTTTGTATTGACAATCGAAGTTTGGCTTTAAAGCATAAACAATGAAAGTATTACTGATAAACGGCAGTCCGAGGGGGAAAGGAAACACTTACATCGCTCTGTCGGAAGTTGCGAAAGCTCTTCAGGCCAACGGCGTAGAGACGGAAATCGTTTCCATCGGGGCAAAGGCGGTGCAGGGCTGCATCGCATGCGGCCGGTGTGCTGAGCTGGGCAGATGCGTGTTCAATGATGCGCTGTACAATACGGTTCGGGAAAAACTGGAGACGGCGGACGGCATCGTGGTTGGTTCGCCCGTATATTACGCCGGTCCGAACGGGTCGCTGTGCGCCTTGCTTGACCGCCTGTTTTTCTCCGCATCATCGCTTCTGCGATACAAGCCGGCAGCAGCCGTTGCAGTATGCCGGAGGGGAGGGGCCAGTGCCACATTCGACCGTTTGAACAAGTATTTCATGATTAGCAACATGCCGGTCGTGACTTCCCAATACTGGAACAGCGTGCACGGACGCCTTCCGGGCGAGGCTTTGCAGGATGCGGAGGGGCTTCAGACTATGCGTACGCTGGGAAACAATATGGCGTGGATGCTGAAAAGCCTGAAGAACGGCGGAGAACCGCTGCCCGAAAAAGAGCCGGGTATTATGACAAGCTTTGTCCGGTAGGGTCATCCGCTTGCTTCAAGCTGTGAAAAGGCAGTAATGACTAATTCTTAATTAGTTTTACTGCCGCCCAACGGTTCTTTTCCCGATGGTGGACGAATGTCAGCCCAAGGCTTTCTCCCCGTTCGCGTATGGCAGGAATGTCTTCCACATAAAAGCCGCTCATGTATATTTCTGACCCGGAATGCATACAGTCGGCATATGCAGGCATGTCTGCAAGCAGGATATTGCGGTTGATATTGGCTATAATGACATCAAAAGGCTTGCGTCCTTTCAGAAGAGAGGCGTCCCCCAGTTCCACGGTGATGTTGGAAATGTGGTTTAGTTCGATATTGTCGCGCGAATTGTTTACACACCAGTCGTCGATGTCTATGGCCGTTACCGGATTTGCTCCCCGCATGCTGGCCAGAATGGCGAGGATGGATGTGCCGCAGCCCATGTCAAGTACGGATTTCCCTTGCAGGTCCGCCTCCAACAGTTCGGAGATAATGGAACTGGTCGTTTCATGATGTCCCGTTCCGAAGGCCATCTGAGGATTGATGACGATGTCATATTCCGTTTGCGGGTAATCTTTATGGAAAGTGCTGTGGATAACGCAGCGGTTTCCTATGACAATCGGCTGGAAGAAGTTCTTTTCCCATTCTTCGTTCCAGTCTTTGTCTTCCGGTTCGGCAATAGAATAGGTGATTTGCACATTGGGAAGAGGAAAATTGTCTATGGCGTTTTTCAGCGCCTCTTCGTCAAAAAGAGACTGCTGCACGTATGCCTGCATTCCCCCTTCGCATTCCAAAAAGCTTTCAAAGCCGATGTCGGCGGTTAAGGCAGCCAGAACATCGGTTATGGTTTCGCTGCACGGACATGCAGTAAAAGTAACTTCGAAGTATTTCATATAAAAAGGGATTCTTTAATTTTCGCAAATATACTCAAAATAGGGAAATCCCTACATTGAAATAGGGAAATTCTACTTGCGGGAAACAAATAACTCCCTAAATTTGTAGCATAGAAAAGATGTAGGATAATGATAAACGATAGGATTATGAAAGGTAAAGTTTTTGTTTCATTGTTTGCGGCCTGCCTTCCGTGGCTGGCAATGGCGCAGAGTAACGATGACCTTTACTTTGTTCCCAAGAAAGAAAAGAAGACGGAAAAGGCAGTAAGGGTGGAAACTACGCCGAAAAAGGTTTCAAATACGACAACGGTATATGCTGCCCCCGGTTCGACGGTCGTGGTAAAGGATGCGGCGGGAAAAACACGGGATGTGGATGAATATAACCGGCGGTATACTTCGCGTGACAATACGTTCTCGATAGACGAGGAAGGCACTCTGACGATTCAGGAGAAGCCTTACAGCGAACGCGGAGAATGGGTAAACGGATTCGACGGTTCGCAAGACGACTACGAATACGCGATGCGCATCGTGCGGTTCCGCAGTCCGCGCTATGCAATCCCCGTCAGCAGTCCGCTTTACTGGGATGTAGTCTACGGCGCATACCCGTCGTGGTACTGGAATGTATATGATGACGGGATGTATGCTTATGTCTTTCCTACCTTCAGCAACCCGCTCTGGTGGGATTGGCGCTGGTCATGGGGAGTTTCCGGTCCGTATTGGGGACTCAGTTGGGGGTGGTCATCGCCCTGGTATTACAGCAGCTGGCATTATCCTTACTGGTATGGAAGTTACTGGGGAGGCTATTGGGGCGGCTATTGGGGGCCGTACTGGCATCATCATCACTATTATGCCGGAGGGCATTGGGGCGGATGGCGTCCTTACGGACACCGTGATTTCCGTCCGAGCCGCTATGCCGGATATTCTTCTTCACGCCGTCATGTCGTGTCTTCAGGCACACGCGGAGGCGCAGTGCGCGGCAGCAGCGCGGTACGGCGGGGAAACAGTGCGACAAGCGTGCGCCGGAACACGGCCGCTACAAGAAGCGGAGCCGGGCGTGTAGTGAACCCAAGCTCGCGGAGCAACGGATATTCCATCCGGCCGGTAAACTCTTTGCCGGGAAGCAGAGGGGAGACGACCCGTTCCACCACGACACGCCGTGCCAATTCCAGTTACGTGCGTCCGAGCAGCACGATTGACCGCACGGGTTCTTCCTACAATCGTCCGAGCAGCACGCGGCGAAGCTACAGCGATGTATATAACCGCAACCTGAATTCAACGCGGACGCGCAGCAACAGCACCGGCATCAACCGCAGTTTTAATACAAACCGAAATAATTTTTCAACGGGAAGCCGCAGCAGTTTCAACCGCAGCTCAATGGGCGGAGGAAGCAGCCGCATGCGCAGTACAGGCGGTGGAGGAAGTTCCCGCAGAAGATGATAAAACCGTTTTAAAAGGAGTATATATGAAGACAAAGATAAGCATGATGCTCTTGCTTGCCGGCATGACTTCGGCGGCATGGGCACAAAATCAGTATGATGTAGCCCGATTCGTAGACGATGACCTGAATGGAACGGCCCGTTTTGTAGGGATGGGAGGAGCTATGAGCGCGTTGGGAGCGGATATTTCCACTATCGGAACGAACCCGGCAGGCATTGGAATGTTCAGGGGGAACGATGTGTCCGTGTCGTTTGGATTTAACAATAACCAGGCGAAGTCGGATTGGGGAGGGATTTCCTCTACGGAGAAACGTACCAAGATGTCGTTCGACCAGGCCGGTTTCGTATGGAGTACGAAAATCGGCAACAAGACCAACTTGCGTTATATGAACTTCGCGTTCAATTATCATAAGCGCGCCAACTTCAACCGCCAGTTCTCGGCGGCGGGCAGCTTCTCTGACGGAGCTTCATTGACCTGGCAGATGGCCGATATGCTGCTTGATGCGGGCGACGGCAACGGATATTATTACAATGTGGAGCAGGATTTCGCCGATTTGTATGATGCAGACAATCCTTATGTCGATAATTACTATTACGGCACTCCGTATCTGGCGGCTCTTGGAGCCCGCACAAATCTGGTTACACCTCGTCTTCAGTCGGAAACAGACCCTACAATTATCGGGATGGACGGATGGAACGCCGCCAGTAACCAGTATTACAGCCGGGAAGAAGGAGGAATCGACGAGTATGACTTTAATGTAGCCTTCAATGTACGCGACCGTTTTTATTTTGGACTGACACTTGGGGTGTATAATCTCGACTATAACCGTTATTCCTCATACGGTGAAACGCTGGCCGATGGAGGTGATTTTACCCTGAATAACTTTTTCAGTGTAGAGGGATCGGGAGTAGACCTGAAGCTTGGTGCCATTATCCGGCCGTTCGAGTATTCGCCTTTCCGCATTGGATTTGCTGTTCATACGCCGATTTGGTATTCAATGACCGAGCATCATACGGCAAACCTGACTTCGAATGTGCCTGCAACTGACGGAACGCTTACTACAACCGAGAATTTGGTCGACTATCTGCAGCCGGAATATATATGGGATTACCGTCTTACAACGCCGTGGCGCGTCAATGTGAGTATGGGAACCATCTTGGGAGGCATTATGGCGCTTGACGCGGAATATGAGTTTGCGAAATATTCTTCCGCTCAAATAGATAATGTGGACGGATATGAACTGAACGCTACTACTACCGTAAGCGAAAGCTTGAAGGGTGTACATACGGTTCGGGTAGGAATGGAGACCAAGCTGACTTCGGCTTTCAGTCTGCGTGCCGGATATAATTTCCGGTCTGCTCCGATGTACGACGATTCTTATAAGAATATAGCCTATACAGATGAAACGCGAACGGATGCAGAATACCTGAACTTAAGGTCGCGTCAGGCGGTTACTGTGGGATTGGGATACCGTGGGCGGCTGTTTTATGCCGACCTTGCCTACAAGTATGACTTTTATAAGGCGGACTTTTATGCTTTCGGATCGGAGAATATCGAGCTGCCCGCCGTGAATGTGAACAATGACCGCCACCAGTTGCTCTTTACTTTGGGCGTACATTTCTAATCCGGACAGGGGATATGGAGTATTGTTTGGACGGACTGACGGTGAAGGAGCATCTGCTCCGCCTTGCAGAAAACGGGAGGAAGGCTTTTACGGAAAAGCTTAATCCGGGAGTAGAGCATATATTGGGAATCCGTGTTCCGGATTTGCGCAGGCTGGCCGCACGTATTGCCAAGACAGATTGGGAAAACTATCTGGAGACGGCGGATATTTTCTATATGGAAGAGCGCATGCTGCAAGGCATGGTGTTGGGCTGCATCAGGCCCGACGCTGATTTGGATACTTATCTGCACCGTGTGACAAAGTTCGTGTGGATTATTAACAGTTGGTCGGTCTGCGATACATTCAAGTTTGGCGGAGGAAAACGCTTTGTAAACATGCACCGCGACCGTCTTTGGGAGTATTTGAAGGAGTGGATGCATGCCGAAGGCGAGTATGAAGTGCGTTTCGGCGTGGTGCAGGCGATGGAAAACTTCATAGATGAAGGCCATATTCACGAGCTTCTCGGGTGTCTTGATGCGGTGCGCCACGAGGGATATTATGTGAAGATGGCAGTGGCATGGGCATTGTCTGTGTGCTTCGTCAGATTCCCCGACATTACGATGGACTATCTGCGGCAGAACAGTCTGGATGACTTTACGTATAACAGGGCCTTGCAGAAGATTGTGGAGTCATACCGTGTGGATGCACAGGTGAAGCAGCAGATTCGGGCGATGAAGCGTCCGGCTGTGGCGCAAGATAAATGAAATATGAAACCGTCTCTGGTTGCAGGGGGTCGGGAGCGTGCGGCTCAGAAGCCGTGCACAATCCCGCTTTGCAGCCGGAGACGGTTGTCTTTTGCCAGACGGGCAAGGAGCGGAAAAGGGTTATAAAGTTCCTTTGCTCGACGGAACTTCGTAATGATAGACATCGCGCCGTGCCGCCATCTTGATGCTGCGGGCGAATGCCTTGAAGATTCCTTCTATTTTGTGGTGTTCATTCTGTCCTTCCGCACGGATGTTGAGGTTCATGGCCGCGGCATCACTCAGCGATTTGAAGAAATGGAGGAACATTTCGGTAGGCATGTCGCCGATACGTTCGCGGTGAAACTCGGCGTCCCATACCAGCCAGGCCCGTCCGCCGAAGTCGAGAGCCACCTGGCAGAGGCAGTCGTCCATCGGCAGGCAATAGCCATAACGCTCGATTCCCCGCTTGTCGCCCAATGCGCGGCGCAGGCATTCGCCCAGTGCGATGCCGGTATCCTCGATGGTATGATGCTCGTCCACATCCAGGTCGCCCTTGACGCGGACGGTCAGGTCGATTCCTCCGTGCTTGCCAATCTGTTCAAGCATGTGGTCGAAGAAGCCCAGTCCCGTTTGGATATCGCAGATACCGTTCCCGTCCAGGTTCATGCGGATATGGATGTCTGTTTCTTTGGTCGTCCGCCTTACTTCAGCCGTCCGTTCTCCGGCGAAAAGAAATTCGGTTATCTTGTCCCAGTCCGTGGTGGCAAGGGCGCACGTGCCTTCCAGTCCTTTTTCTTTCAGGATTTCCTTATTGGGCTGCAGCAGGATGGCCCGGCATCCCAGATTGCGTGCCAGTTCCACATCCGTAGCCCGGTCGCCGATAACGAAGCTTCCCGCCAGGTCATACTCCGGGTTGCCTATGTATCGTGTCAGCATTCCCGTACGGGGCTTGCGGGTAGGAGCGTTGTCTTCCGGAAACGAACGGTCTATCTGCACGTCATCAAAGGTGATTCCTTCGTTTTCGAATGTCTTCATCACCAGGTTGTGTACGGGCCAGAATGTGTTTTCCGGGAATGAATCTGTTCCCAGTCCGTCCTGATTGGTCACCATCACCAGTTCAAAGTCAAGTTTCTGCCGGATGAAATACAGGTTCCGGAATACTTTCGGATAAAATTCAAGTTTCTCAAACGCATCCAGCTGGTAGTCTGTCGGAGGTTCGATGACGAGCGTTCCGTCGCGGTCAATGAAGAGAATCTTTTTCATGTTTCGTTTCAGTCTTTTATGATATCGGTGAGGCAAAGATAGTGAAATAATGGCAGCCGGTTTTCATGCGGGGAAAATTTTGTTTTGTCCGTGCAAAGAATGTCTTGGCGGTCAAGAAAAAACGGATTGCGGGAATGTCCTGATGCTTTCCCGCAATCCGTGTCTGTATGCAAGTATGCGAATCTTTTATTGATGGTCAGGCTTCAGCCATCTGTCGAGCCAGCTGAAGAAAGTGCGTTGCCATAAGATTCCGTTCTGCGGCTTCAGCACCCAGTGGTTCTCGTCCGGGAAAATCAGTAACTGGGCGGGGATGCCTCTTAACTTGGCGGCATTGAAGGCTGCCATGCCTTGTGACGCCAGAATGCGGTAGTCTTTTTCGCCATGGATGCAGAGAATCGGCGTATCCCACTTGTCGACGAACAGGTGGGGCGAGTTGGCGTAGCTGCGCTTTACGGCCGGATTGTCCTTTTCCCAGTACGGGCCGCCCAAATCCCAGTTTGTGAACCAGAGTTCCTCGGTTTCCAGATACTGCTGCTCCATGTTGAAGAATCCGTCGTGTGCGATGAAAGCCTTGAAACGCTTGTTGTGGTGGCCGGCCAGCCAGTATACGGAGTAGCCTCCGAAGCTTGCTCCCACGCATCCCAGCCGGTCTTTGTCCACGTAAGGCTCTTTGGCCATGTCGTCGATGGCGGTCAGATAGTCGTCCATGCAGTGTCCGCCGTAGTTGGTGCTGATTTCTTCCAGCCATTCCATGCCGAATCCCGGCAGGCCGCGGCGGTTGGGCGCCACGATGATATAGTCGTTTGCAGCCATGATTTGGAGATTCCACCGGTAGCTCCAGAATTGGCTGACGGGACTCTGGGGGCCGCCTTCGCAAAACAGTAGGGTAGGATATTTTTTCTCGGGGTCGAAGTCTGTCGGGTAGACTATCCACGAGAGCATGTCCTTTCCGTCTACGGTTTTAGTCCATCTCGGCTCCACTTTTCCCAGTTTAAGCTGGCTGAAGATATGGTCGTTTTCCTTTGTGATGCGGACAACCTCATTGTTTGCCTTCAGATTGACGGCAAACAGTTCGTCGGCTTCGCTCAAAGAATGCCTCTTGGTGAGCAGCATGCCGTCGCCCAGCATGGCTACGGAAGTGTAGTCGTACATTCCGTCTGTAAGCTGCTTCACTTCGCCTGCAAGGTTTGTGCTGTGAATCATGCTTGTGGCATGCCATACGCCCGTGAAATATAAGGTTTTGCTGTCGGGTGCCCAGCAATAGTCATCCACTCCCGACTGGAAAGATTCGGTGACATAAGTCTTTTTCCCGCTTTGCAGGTCGAATACACACAGTCGGTTCCGGTCGCTTTCATAGCCGTCGCGTTCCATACTCTGCCAGGCAATGTATTGTCCGTCGGGAGAAAACTTGGGGTTTGTATCATAGCCCATGTTTTTGTCGTCGGCATCTTCCTTGCAGAGATTGCGTGTCTCTTTTGTTTCCACATTATATAAATAAATGTCGGAGTCGGTCGATACGGCGTAATCCTTGCCTGTCTTTTTGCGGCAGGTATAGGCAATCTGTTTAGAGTCGCTGCTCCAGGCCAGCTGTTCGATGCCTCCGAAAGGTTTCATCGGCGATTCGTAAGGCTCGCCCACCAGGATGTCGGTGGTTTCGCCTACTGCATTGCCGTCGAAACCGGCGACAAACGGATGCGGGATAGTCTGTACCCATTCGTCCCAATGCTTGTACATCAGGTCGTCAACAACGATGCCGCTGGCTTTGTCCAAATCCGGATAAACATCTTTCGTGCGTTCGCCGTATTTTATTTGGGAGACAAAAAGCACTTTGGTCTCGTCGGGAGAAAAACGGAATCCCTCAATGTCACCCATGTAGTGGGAGAGTTGTTTGCGTTCCGTACCGTCGGGATTCATTTCCCAAATTTGGTTGCTGCCTCCTGCTGCACTCAGAAAGGCGATTTTGCTTCCGCCTTTAATCCATACCGGCTCTCCTTCGTTGGCCGCTGTCTGGGTCAAAAGCGTGTTGTTTGTCCCGTCGGCGTTCATTACATAGATTACAAGATGGCTTTTGTTTTCCTTTACGCTGTAATAGGATACGGTATAGGCGATTTTTGTTCCGTCCGGTGAGACGCTTGAACTTCCGATACGGCCCATAGCCCACAGTGCTTCGGGGGTGAGACGCCCGTCGGCAATGGTAATTTCCTGACGTCCGATTGCCGGGCTTTCGTCGGTCACGGCTTTTTCAGCAGTCGTACAGGCCGAAGTAGCCAGCATCATGGCGGCTGTCATAGTCATAAGATCTGTTTTTTTCATGATTCCAATATAATTGATGATTATTTTTCCATGTCCTTCAAGTGTATTTCCAGTGCTTTCACCGAGATGTGGATTTCCCATACGGATACGCCAAGTGATGCGATAAGCAGCAGAAGGGCGATTCCGAACACATATACGGAGAGCAGCTGGAAGCCTACATAGATAAGAAACATTGTAACGACACACAAAAGCAGACTGGATATGCCTAATACCTGCATGGAGCGTGTCAGGTAGAGCCGCCGGCGCAGGTTTTCAATCTGTGCCGCCGTTACTTCAGAATGCTGCCGGATGTATTGGTCTTTCAGGGTACGGACCAGTTGTGCATAAGACAGAAACCGGTTGGTATATGCCAGCATGATGAGCGATACGGCCGAAAACAGAAGTGCAGGCGTTGCTAATGTCAGTTCGTTCATAAAAAATAGAATAAGTGGATAGCATGTGCAAAGTTAATAAAAAGAAAGCTGTCGCCCTATCAGGAGACAGCTTTCTTTATTGATTATGCTTGGAAATTCATTGCTTTTTTGAATGTCTTTTCATCTGCTCTTCACGTTCCTTTTGCAGGCGTTCCTGTTCCTTTTGCAGAGCTTCTAATTTGGCCATCAGTCCGGTCGGCTTGTGCGTGGCAGGCGCTTTCTTGTTGGCTTCAAGCTGTGCCAGAAGTTTTTTCTCGTCTGTCATCCTGCGCATAATCCACATGGTAATGATTCCAATCAGGCCGGAAATGAAGTAATAGTAGCTCAATCCGGAAGCATATTCATTGAATATGAAGAAAAACATGACTGGCATGATATACATCATCCATTTCATTGCAGCCATTTGCGGATTGTTTCCCATGTCTTGCTGCTTCATCATGATAATCTGGTTAAGCACAGTGGTCAGACTGAACAGCAGGCAGAACAGACTCAGGTGGTTTCCGAGCAGAGGGATATGCATGTTCCAACTGATAAGGTCGTCATACGCAGACAGGTCGCTTGCCCACAGGAAGCTTTCCTGACGAAGCTCGATGGCGTTCGGGACGAAAAAGAACAAGGCCATGAATACCGGAGTCTGTATCAGCATGGGAAGGCAGCCTCCCATCGGACTGACATTGTATTCGCGATAGAGTGCCATTGTTTCCTGCTGCTTCTTCAATGCGTCTTCCTGTTTGGGATATTTTGCGTTAATCTTGTCGACATACGGTTTCAAGGCGCGCATCTTGGCGGATGAAATGAATGATTTCCATGTGGTCGGAAGCACCAGCACTTTTACGATGATGGTCATCAGCAGGATGACGATGCCCATGCTCAGTCCCATGCTTGAAAGCCAGTCGAACAAGTTGATGGTGAACCAGCGGTTTATCAGGCGGATAATCGGCCATCCCAGATAAACCAGGTCTTCGAGCTCTTGATCTTTGTCTTTAAAGCTTAAGTCATTGCTTGCCAGCAGTGTCTTGAAATGATTTGGGCCGAAGTAGAACTGGAAATGACTGGGCTGTGCGCCTGTCGGGTCGAAGAAACTCTGCATGTCGGCAGCGTAGTTTTTCATGTAGCCGCTTCCCTGCTGTTCCATTTTCGACTCCAGCGTAGCGTTTTCAAAGCTCTTTTCAGCCATGAACACACATGAAAAATACTGGTTCTTAAAGGCTACCCAGTCCAATACTGCCGGAATGGTTTCTTTTTCATCCTTTGTCTCGCTCAGATAGTCGAAGTCATCGTCGGCCGGTTTGTAGGTGAGTGATGTATACCGCTGCTCAAAATTATATCCTTTTTCCATCTGGCGTGCGCGTTGCTTCCAGTCAATGGTCATGTTCTTGACCGAAGGCGAGAAGAAATTCTGCATTCCGACCGCTTGCACGGTCAGGTCTACCATATAGGAATTGGGAAGCAGGCGGTAGTTCAAGTCCAGATGTCCGCCGTTGGCGGCATCCAGCCGCATGGTGACCGAACTGTCTGTAGCGTTGACGGTCTTGAAATACATTTGTTCGGTAAGGATATTCTCGTTTTTCCCTTCAAAACCGAAGTTGAGAGAAGCATCAGTCCCGTCGAACAAGACCAAGGGTTCATGCTTCTGGTCATTGTATTCTTTTAGTGTTGCCTTGCAGACTCGTCCTCCTTTGTTGGTAAATAGTAGCTGAACTACATTATTCTCCAGTTTCGTAAATGTTTCCTCTCCGCTTGTCGATGCATAAAACTGGGAGGTGGAATCATATCGGGCAGTCTGTTGGGCGGCGACATCTTGCGCCATTTTCATTTCTTCCTGCTTCTGAAGAATCTGCTGGATAGAATCTTGATAGTGTTGTGCGCGTGCTCTTTCTTCCTGACTGGGACGGTTGTATATGCCGAAGCCTACAATAACCGCTCCAATCAGAATAAAGCCCACTAACGTGTTTTTGTCCATTTCTTATTAGTCTTGATTAAATTATTTGTCAATAGCTGCCTTGATGAATGACAGGAACAACGGATGCGGCTTTAATACGGTGCTGCTGTATTCCGGGTGGAACTGTGTACCGATAAACCACTTCAGGGCCGGAATCTCTACAATCTCAACCAAATTGGATTCCGGATTGATACCCACGCATTTCATACCTGCCTTTTCAAATTCTTCCTTATAGTCGTTGTTGAATTCGTAGCGGTGGCGGTGGCGCTCCTGAATGTGTTCCTGTCCGTATGCCTGATAGGCTTTGGAGGTCGGATCGACAATACATTCGTAGGCTCCCAGTCTCATGGTGCCTCCCATGTTTGTTACCGATTTCTGCTCTTCCATGATGTCGATGACATTATAGGGAGTCTTTTCGTCTATCTCGCGGCTGTTTGCGTCTGCATAGCCCAATACGTCGCGTGCGAACTCGATAGCCATGCACTGCATGCCCAGGCAGATGCCGAAGGTTGGGACATTGTGAGTGCGGCAATATTTGATGGCGGTGAATTTGCCTTCAATGCCGCGCTGTCCGAAGCCCGGACAGATGATGATGCCGTCCATGTCTTTCAGTTGCTCTTCCACATTCTCTTCGGTCAGCTTCTCACTGTTGATGAAATGAATGTCTGCTTTGCGGTCGTTGTAGGTAGCGGCTTGTGAAAGGGCTTCCAGAATAGATTTGTAGGCATCCTGCAAGTCATATTTTCCTACCAGTCCGATTTTTACTATCTCTGTGGCATGGTGGCGGCGGTTCAGGAATTCTCTCCACGGGCCCAGTGTGGGCGTTTCGCCTACCGGGAGTCCCATTTTTTCCAGAATGGTTACATCCAGCTTCTGCTCTTGCATGCGCAACGGAACCTCATAGATGGTCGGCATGTCCATAGATTGAACTACCGCGCTTTCATCGACATTACAGAATAAGGCTACCTTCTTCCTTAAATTGGCATTCAGTTCATGCTCTGTGCGTAAAACCAGAATGTCTGGCTGGATACCTACCGACTGAAGTTCTTTCACTGAGTGTTGGGTTGGTTTGGTCTTCAGTTCGCCGGCGGCTGCCAGATAGGGGACATAGGTCAGATGGACGCAGAGAGCGTTTTTGCCCAATTCCCATTTCAACTGACGGATACTCTCCAGATACGGCAATGACTCAATGTCGCCAACCGTCCCGCCTATCTCTGTAATGACAAAGTCGAACTTGTATTTGTTGCCCAGCAACTTCACGTTACGCTTGATTTCGTCTGTGATATGGGGAATAATCTGGATGGTTTTGCCCAGATAGTCTCCGCGGCGTTCCTTGTCGATTACACTTTTATATATACGTCCGGTTGTGATATTGTTGGCCTTGGTTGTCTGTATGCCTAAGAAGCGTTCGTAGTGTCCCAGGTCAAGATCGGCCTCATGACCGTCGACAGTCACATAACATTCTCCGTGCTCGTAAGGGTTTAACGTACCCGGATCGATGTTTATATACGGATCAAACTTTTGGATGGTTACGCTGTAGCCTCTGGCTTGCAGCAATTTGCCGATAGATGATGATATGATGCCTTTTCCTAATGAAGAGGCTACGCCACCTGTAACGAAGATATACTTTGTATCTGCCACGATGCTGATGTTTTTAATGTTTTCTTTGAAATCTTTTTTACAAGCTGCAAAATTAGGAAAAAAAGCCGAATCACAGGTAATTGTGAAATGAAAAAATATGTAATTTTGCGGAGATTATAGTTTTGACTCTAAAATGAAAAAGATAGGCATATTCATTTTGTTATTGTTCTTTTGGAATGGAGAAGGACTGAAGGCGGACATTGTGGCTAGGGATTCGGTGATAACCGACATGAAAACCGTCATAAACGAGCTGTTGGCCGATACTGTGGACATGGCGGCGGTAGGACAAGATACTGTGGCATATATTCCGCAGGATTCCTTATCTGTTCTTCGGGACTCCATTTCCGTGGAGGCCGACTCTCTGCTGCTTGAGATTGATAGGGCTGCCATACATTTTGAAGATTCCATCAGGCATCTGAAGGATTCGCTGATGAAGGCAGAGCGGGCAAAAAAACGGATTGTTCCTCAAGAGCATCCGGAAGTGACGGCGTTTAAGAAGCTGATTCAGCAGTATCGCAGGGACTATGCCGAATGGGAGGAGCGCTGGGATGACATTTATCTTCAGATAACGGGGCTTCCTTCCGATGCTGATTTTTATAAGCTCTCGATGCCTGCCACTTATTACAGTGCGCCCATCGAGCAGAGCATGAGCATCGAGGGGTGGCGTCCGGTGATTCCTTTTGTCAAGGCTGACTCTCGTAAGGAAGTCCTTGGCCGCTTGCCCGATTTGCGTCGTTCGGAAAAGATTGACCGCTATATCAACCGGCAGTTGCTGAATTTCTATGTCAGCTATCCCGGCCTGGTGAAGAAAAACGAATCGGCTCTTAAGGACAGGGAGCCTCTTCCTGAGGACTTGTTGTCGCAGAAGCGGGAGAAAGAGAAGGTGAACTCGATGATTCAGAAGCAGTCGGTCGGAAAGGTGGACGAGCAAAGCCTTCTGGTAGTCAAGCCAAACTTCTGGAAGTTTGCGGGCGACAGCTACCTGCAGTTCTCGCAAAACTATATTTCGAAAAACTGGTATAAGGGCGGTGAAAGCACCAAATCGATGCTGACAGGATTTACCTGGTCTGCCAATTATGATGACCGCCGGCGTATCCAGTTTGAAAACAAGATAGAGTGGAAGCTGGGATTCATTACGGCCCCTTCGGATACGCTTCATTCCTATAAGGCGAACAATGATTTGCTGCGTCTGACATCCAAATTGGGCTTGAAGGCGTTCGGTACGTGGTATTATACGCTTTCTGCCGAGTTCAAGACCCAGTTTTTCTCCAATTACGAGACAAATACCGACAATCTGGTGTCGGCTTTCTTCTCGCCGGCCGAACTGAATGTCGGTCTTGGTATGGACTACAAATTCATAAAAGACGGCGTTTGCAATCTGTCTGTCCTGATGAACCCTATCAACTACACGCTGTATAGCGTGGCGAGCGACCGTGTTGACCCTACGAAGTTCAACATCAAGGAGGGGCACAAGCGTGAAAGCGTATGGGGTTCGCGTGTGGAGGCCACACTCTCGTGGACAATCATCAAGAATCTGACCTGGGAATCCCGGTTTTCATACACCACCAACTATGAGAAGGTGGTGGGAGAATGGGAGAATACCTTCACCTTTGCCTTCAACCGCTTTCTTTCGACCAAGCTTTTCGTGCACGGGCGGTTTGACGATGGAGTTCCGCGGGTGGACGACCATGGTTATCTGCAGTTGCAGGAACTGTTGAGCTTCGGACTGAATTATACTTGGTAAAATCATAATATTCTTTGGACTGAGATGAATTTCATAGAGATACCTTCGTTTGTTACCGTACTCGACTTTATCGGTACGTTTGCTTTTGCGATAAGCGGTATCCGCCTGGCTTCGGCGAAGCGCTTTGACTGGTTTGGTGCGTATATTGTAGGACTGGCCACGGCTGTGGGGGGAGGAACCATCCGCGATGTGCTGCTCGATGTGACTCCGCCGTGGATGACAGACCCGATGTATCTGGTGTGTACGGCCGTTGCAATGGTGTTTGTCATCATTTTCGGGAAGTATCTTATTCATCTCAACAATACATTCTTTTTGTTTGACAGCATCGGACTGGCTTTGTTTACCGTTGTCGGATTCAGCAAGGCTTATACAATGGGGTATCCGTTTTGGATTGCCATTATCATGGGCAGCATAACAGGAGCGGCGGGCGGTGTAATCCGCGATGTCTTCATCAATGAAATCCCGCTGATATTCCGAAAAGAGATTTATGCGATGGCTTGTGTGGTAGGCGGACTGGCTTATTGGTTTTGTCTGAAAGCCGGAATGGAGGATTATTTAGGCCAGATTATCGGCGGCGTGACGGTATTTCTGGTGCGTATTCTGGCGGTGAAATATCAGATAACACTGCCGATTCTGAAGGGTGACCCTGAAAATACGTGAGCATGAAAGCCTTCTGCCTTTTGTCTTGCCTTCTTCTTGTGGCGTGTCTGCCGGGGAGAGCAAGGGCTTTGGCCGGTGCGTCAGACAGTATGCGGGTGGAAAGTCTGCTGCTTCAGGCCGCCGGTCTGCCGGCAGACAGCAGCCGCACGCTTTTCTTTGCCGGCAGTCTGGCGGGGGCTCCCTATGCGGCGGGCACGCTTGAAGCCGATGGAGAGGAGCATTTGGTGGTGTGTCTCGACAGGTTCGACTGTACGACCTTTGTCGAGACGGTGGTGGCGCTTACGTTGTGCGATAGTCAGGGGCGGCGTTCTTTTGCCGATTTCAAGGATAATCTCCGTTGCGTCCGGTACAGAGAAGGGCGAATCGCCGGATATGCTTCCCGCTTGCATTATTTCAGCGACTGGATTTACGACAATGAGCGGCGGGGAATCGTAGATGAGCTTACGGATGAGCCGGGCGTTTGCCGCCGCATGGTTTCGCTAAACTTCATGACCCGCCACGCGGAGGCTTATCCCGCCCTCCGTTCTCCGTCTGTCTATCGGGCGATGTTGCAGGTGGAGCAGAGGTGGAAAGACTACCCCATGCCTTATCTGCCTAAGGAGAATGTGTGTCAGTCTGCTTGTGCGGACATTCATGAGGGGGATATTCTGGCATTTGCCACTGCCGTCGAAGGTCTGGATGTCGTTCATGTAGGCTTTGCCTGTCGGGTGGGCGGTGAGCTTCATCTGCTTCACGCGTCTTCACTCCATAAGCGGGTGGTCGTCGACCCGCTTCCTCTGTGTGCTTATCTGCGGGGCAAGAAATCGTTTGTAGGGGTAAGGGTCGTGCGGATACAGGCAGACACTCTTACCGACGGGCAGGGCGGAAGATAGGCCTGACAGACCGGGACTCTGCTATGCACCCTGCCTCGTTCTGGCAGGATGAAAAGTCTGTTTGTCCGTCATGAAAAGCCGGTTTGGACAAAGGCTTTTCCGCCTTTGTCCGGTCAGGCATCTTGTTGCGCTGCTTCGTCCGCCGTGTTTTCTCTGGTGAGATTGTTCTGCATATACTCTTTCGGCGTCACTCCGTAAGTATCCTTGAATGTGCTTGAAAAGTGCGACAGGTTGCTGTATCCCGTGGCGTAGGCCACTTCCGAGATGGTCAGCTTTTTTTCCTTCAGCAATTCGGCTGCCTGCTGCATCCGGATGTTCTTGATGAAGTCGCGCGTAGACAGGTTGGTCAGCTCCTTCAGTTTCCGGTGCAGGTGCACGCGGCTCAGTCCGACTTCCGAAGCGAGTGCTTCAACGTTCAGGTTGGGGTCGGCCAGGTTTTCGTTGATTATTTTCATTATTTTGGCAATCAGCGCTTCATCGGCCGACTTGAGGTTTATCTTCTGAATCTTGTCGGTCTGCTGCTGCGCCCCGCTGAACTTGTTCTTCAATATGCGGCGGTTGGCAAGCAGACTGGCGATATGGCTGCGCAATACGGTCGTGTTGAAAGGCTTGATGATGTAGGCGTCGGCTTCTATCTCCAGTCCCTCCACTTGTTCTTCCACTTTGTTGCGGGCTGTGAGCAGGATGACCGGGATATGGTTGAAGCTGGTGTTCTGCTTGATTTTCTTGCACAGCGTGATGCCGTCCATTCCCTTCATCATGATGTCGCTGACCACCAGATTCACTTCATGGTTGAACAGATATTCATAAGCTTCCTTCCCGTCATTGCATGTCACCACCTTATATTCGTCCGAAAGTTCCTGCTTCAGATATTCCTGGATTTCCTTTTCATCGTCCACGACGAGCAGGGTGAGGTTGGTCTTTGCCTTTTTCCTGCGCTTTTCTTCCGTGGCGGCCACTTCCGTATCCTTTATCTCCGGCGCCGCTGCCAGGATTTTCTGTTCCGGTTCATGGGTATTGTCTATCTCTTCCATGGTCAGATGGTCACATCCCAAGGGGATGCGTATCGTGAATGTGCTTCCGCATCCGTCTTGGTTGTTCTCGGCCGTGATGGTGCCGTGATGCATTTCTACCAGCGAGTGGGTCAGATGCAGGCCTACTCCCGTTCCCCCCTGGCTGTGCGTGATGCTGTTGTTGATTTGGTAGAAGCGGTCGAAGATATGTTCCTTTCCTTCCTCGTCCAGTCCGATGCCCGTGTCGGTTACGCTGATTTCCACATAGTGGCGGAGTGGGGTCTTCAGCTGTCTGTCTTCGCCGGTAGCGAGCGTTACGGTTACTTTCCCTCCGTCGGGAGTATACTTGAAGGCGTTTGAAAGAAGGTTCATCAGTATCTTGTCGAAGTTGTTCATGTCAATCCACACGCTGACTTTCTCATCTTTGTGCAAGAATGAAAATTCGATGTTCTTCTGGCGTGCAGTCTGTTCGAAAGTGAGCATCAGGTCATTGATAAAGCCCACCATGTCCGTTTCCCGGAAGTAGAGTCTCATCTGTCCCTTGTCTATCTTGCGGATATCCATCATCTGGTTGATGAGTCGCAGGATGCGCTGTCCGTTGCGGTAAATCATCAGGTAGGTTTTGCTGAGTTCGGTATCCTTGCAGTTGGCTATCAGCTTCTCCAGCGGATTGATGATAAGTGTCATCGGGGTACGTATCTCGTGTGATATGTTGATGAAGAACTGTAGCTTTGCCTCGTTCAGTTCTTCGGCATGCTTCATCATCAGCATGTCTCTCCGCCGTCGTAGCCGGATGTGGATATAGTTGATGATGTTTAGGCAGATGCCGGCAGCCAGTAGGGCATAAATCAGGTAAGCCCCCCAAGACTGATACCAGGGCGGAGTGATTATGATGCGGTAGCTGCTGATGTTTGAAACCGTATTCCGGTTGACGGCAAACACCTCAAGTGTATACTTCCCGGGGCGGAGATTGCTGTAGGTTATATAGTAACTGCCTAACGGGGTGGATTCCCAGTCCTTGTCAAGTTCCTTTATCCGGTATTTGTAATAGGTTTGCAGGGTGCTTCCGTACTGCAGTGTCGAGAAGAAGATGTTGAATGTATTGTCGTGATGCGACAGGATAAACTCGGTCGCGTCGCAGACAGCAGTGTGGATAACCGGCTTTCCTCCCGACAAAGTGTGGCAGTTGACCGGTTTTCCTGAAATGTTGAAGCTTACTATCCGGGCGGCAGGCAGGGACATGCTGTTGACTATGTCTTCCGGAATGAACGTGGTGATGCCGTTCGTTCCTCCGAAGAATATGCGTCCCGTGGGGGATTGATAGGTTGCTCCGCGGGTAAATTCATTGCCTTGCAGTCCGTCGCTCGAGTAATAGTTGACGAAGCTCTTCAGAAGAGGATTGTATTTGCTGATGCCATTGAAGGTGCTGAGCCATATGTTTCCGTATTTGTCTTCCTTGATGCCGCATATCACCTCATTGTCCAGTCCGTCTTGCGGGGTATATCTGTGCATCTCCTTGGTCTTTTTGTCCAGACTGTAGAGTCCGTTCGCCGTTCCCATCCAGATTGTATGGTCTTTGCTCTCTAAAATGGAATAGCCTATATTGTTCTTGACGACATAATTGTCCGAGCCGAAGTTGATGAAGCTTTCTTTTTTCGGATTGAAACAGCTTATTCCCTTGAAATGGCCAATCCAAATCAGCCCTTCGCTGTCACAGTACAACGTGTTTATCCAGTTGTCCGGCAGTTCGTCCTGAATGTTGTACTTCCCTTCAGAGGAACTGTAGTTGGTCAGCTCTTTCGTATCCAGGTTATATCTGTAGAATCCTGTCCCGTAAGTGCTGATATAAAGGTTTCTTTGCTTGTCTTCCTCAATGCTGTATATGTGTTTTCCTTTCAGTTCAGGGATGTATTCGCATGTTCCGCTTTCACGGTTGAACCGCGCTATGCCGTTCACGTAAGACCCCAGCCATATCTGGTTGTCCGAATCCTCGAAAATACTTAGTATCGTATGGGATATGCTGTTTTTCTCTTTGTTGGGATTGTAATGCTTCAATAAGGTAAAGTCGGAAGACAATTCGTAAAGGCCTTCGTTGTCCACGCCTACGAAGATATGGTTCCGGCTGTCCTGGTAGATGGACATGACACATCCTTTTCCGATAGGGCTTTGGCTCAACGATTGCGAACCATAATACTGGAACGGATTTTTCTTTCCCGGAATGAACATGACCCCTTTTTGAAATATCCCCAGCCAAATGTTCTGGTCGCGGTCGTAAAGTATCGTGTGTACCTTGGCATCGGTCAGGTCAATCAGGCTTTCGTCGATGTACAGGTTGTGGATGTCGTCGCTTGTCTTGTCATATACCTTTATACCCTTTCCGTCCGTTCCGATATACAGCTTCTCGTTTACGAAGGTCAAGGTCTTGATTGGTAGCGGAGACTGGCTGTTCCGGTAGCTGATGCGTTTAATCTGCTGGGTGTGTATGTTGTAGATGTTCAGTCCCCTTGTGAATGTTCCGATGTAGATATTTCCCTTGTTGTCTTTGGCAAGAGAAGAAATGTTGTTGCTGGAGATGTCCGGATGCTGGATATGTCTTGTGACTCCTTTTGTCGGGTCGTATTGTATCACTCCGTCTGTTTCCGAGCCGAGCCACAAGAGGTGGTCGTCGTCTTCAAGCAGTGAGGTGATGTGGGTGAAGTTCAGTTTGTAGACAGAAGGGATGTAAGTGCCCGATTTCATGCTTCCGTCTATCTTGAAGAGCCCTTCATTGGAAGTGGCAATCCATATTTCCCCGTTTTGCCGTTCGATGATTTTGGAGACATGGGGGTATATCGTTTCCTTTCCACGGTACAGAAGAATCTGCGAGAAGGAATTGCTGTCGCGGTGGTAAAGCATCAGTCCCGTCATGGTGCCTATCCAGATGTTGTTTTTGCTGTCTTCAAATACCGTGCGGACATAGTTGTTGCACAGTGAGGTGGAGTCCTTCTCGTTGTGCTTATAGGTCGTGAAGCGGTTTCCGTCAAACAGATTCAGGCCATATTCCGTTGCAATCCAGATGAAGCCTTGTTTATCTTGGTAGATGTCATTGATGAGGCTGCTTGAAAGATGCTCTCCGGTCGTATAAAAGGTATTGGTTTGTGAAAATATTCGGACAGATAAAGTTAACAGCAGAAAGAGGATAAGCGTATTTTTCATTGTCGTATATTTTGTTTTTCTCGATTTTCGCCCGCAAATATATGATAATTTTTTGGAATAACTTTATAAAAGCGCAGATTAGTACGGGCGGAAGATTGGTATGGATGGAGAAAAAGTTGGAACGAATGTCCGGAGGCCGGTCTTTCATCAGCGTGCAGTGCGGTGGTGCATTTTTGTTACAGTTTTTTGGTGCGGATGAAGAAATATTTGTTTCTTTGTAATGTTTAACCATTTAATGAAAAGAAAGAGAAATGAAAGCGTTTTTGTCAATCTGCATCTTGTGGATTAGCTGTGTGGTGGAGGCACAGAATGTGTCTTCGCCTGTCCTTTCGTGGACGGCCGACAATGGGAACGGCACTTACACGAATCCTTTGTTTTATGATGAGTTTTCCGACCCGGACATTATCCGTGTGGGTGAGGATTTTTATCTGGCGGGAACTACGATGCACTGCACTCCCGGTCTGGTGATTCTCCATTCAAAGGATTTGGTGAACTGGAAATTTCTGAGTTACTGCTTCAGCCGCTTCGATATGGGCGACGAGTTCCGCCTGGAGAACGGGAAGGAAGCTTACGGACAAGGCATCTGGGCACCCTGCATCCGTTATCATAACGGAAAATTCTATGTCTTTTCAAATATAAACGGACATGGTATGCAGGTTTTCGTGGCAGAAAATCCGGCCGGGCCTTGGCAGCATATCCAGATGGGAGGGCATATATACGACCTTTCCGTGTTGTTTGAAGACGACGGACGCATCTACGCCGTGTTTGGCTATGATGAAGTGAAGCTGATAGAAATCAAGCCCGACTTCAGCGGCTATGTGGAAGGCAGCGAGCGGGTTATCATTCCGCGCGGCAACGCGATGGGAGAGGGGCATCACATTTATAAAATCAAGGGGAAATACTATATTCTCAGCGCCGACTATGCTCCGATGGGAAGAATGCAGTGTGCGCGTGCCGACCGCTTGGAGGGACCTTACGAAACGGCCGCCATCAGCGTAAAGGAAACATTGGGCACAGAAATCGTACACTCGGTGAATAATGTGGGTTTGGGCCGTCCGGTGCCTGAAAACGGATTCGGCTTTTCGATTGGAAAGCAGGAGGCAAATGTCATGGGATGCGCTACCATGCATCAGGGTGGTATCGTAGACCTGCCGAATGGTGAGTGGTGGGGCGTATCCATGATGGATCATCGGGCTGTGGGACGCACGACCTGTCTGTCTCCCATCACCTGGACAGACGGATGGCCTTATTTCGGACTGCCCGGAAACCTGGGCCGCTCGCCGCGTACATGGTTCAAGCCGAATGTTTCGGCCAAGGTGGAGCCGCACGCTCCCTATATGCGCAGCGATGACTTCGATGGAAAAGCGCTGCTTCCCGTCTGGCAGTGGAATCATGAACCGGTGGAAAATATGTGGGCCTTGTCGAAAGGGAAGCTCCGCCTGCGCACGATGCCGGCCAAAGACTTTCTGTGGGCGAAGAACACCTTGACACAACGCTGCATCGGCCCGGTGTCGACGGCTACCGTGACTTTGGATGCCGCTCATCTGAAGGATGGAGACAAGGCGGGACTGGGACTGCTGAACATGCCTTATGCTTATGTAGGGGTGAAACGCGACGGGAAACGCTGCCTTATCGAATGGTATGACCAGCTGGGCAATAAGAGCGAATGTGTTGCGGCGGAGGAAAACGGGGGGAAAGATGTCTTTTACCTGCGCGTATCGGCCAATCTGGATGCCGATTCGGCTTGTTTCGCTTATAGCTATGACGGGATGAATTACCGGAACATCGGTCAGAAAGTGCTTTTGCCTTATCAGTTGAAGACTTTCCAGGGGGCTCGCTACTCGCTGTTTGCCTATAATGCGGATGGAGCGAAAGGCGGTTATGCCCTTTTCGACGACTTTACGGTGGATGAGCCGATGGCTGACCGGAGCGGAAACCTGCCTTTGGGGAAGGTGATTACGCTTGTAAACCGCGGAAACGGCTTCCCGGCATGGGCGAATCCGCATGGAATGCTGCATTTCTGCGGGCCGTGGCAGAAGGATGAATATATGAAAGACGGATGCCGCTTCCGTGTGCACGACCGCGGGCAGGGTAAGGTGGCGCTTGAGGCCATGAACGGCACCGGTTTTCTCACCGTGGTAGGTGCCGGACTGTCGGCGGATGTCCGGCTGATGAAGGAGGAATCGGAAGGAAGTCTCTTTGTCTGGCAGGATATGCTGCACGGCCAGTGCATGTTGCTTTCGCTCAAGACCAACCGTTTCGTAGGGCTTGACCCCACTACGGGCGAACCTTACTCGGCCGATTGGCAGGGCGCGACTCCCGACCGCCGCAGCGGAACGGTCTTTGACTGGAGTGTGGCGGAGTAATGGCAGACCGACGGGGCGGATTGCCTTTGAAAAACAGCGAATCCCGGATGCAGACTGCATCCGGGATTCGTCGCTTTCATGAGGCGGCAGGCCGTTGTTGCGGATTGGGTCTTGCTGCACCTCCGGCCGGGCCGGATGAAAACACGGTCTTGGCCTGATGGTAATTTCGTTTTCCGCCGCCGTCTTCCCTTTTTATGCAGGCGAAGCGTTGCCGTTTCACTTGCAGTTATGCCGCATGGCAGGAGCTCCGAAGTAGCTTGGATAGCGGTTGTCCGGATTGACAACAATCTTTTCGAGCACAATCTCCGGGTCTACCATGAATATCCTCAGCGTATGAAGTCCTTTTTCCCCGGCATTCAGGCGGGTTGTCAGCCACCGTATGTTGTCAAACACTTCGTCTCTCCGCAGTTGGCCGTGTCCGGTGAGGCGGATGCTCGTGTCTTGCTTGGGCAGCGGCTTCAGGTTGGGCGATTTGGCAAGATTGTCCGGCGTGTATTCCTTGAATATATCGTGGAATCCCTGACGCGCGTCAAGGATTTGCGGGGCTTCGTCATCCAACGCCACGGCAATGCGCAGTCCGCGTTCGGGACATACATCTTGGGTGGGCAGTATGCCGATGCAGACGGGTATGGCTCCCGTGTCGGCCAGCAGTACCTGATATTCCAGGCAAGGGGCCTCTTCGGGCGTTGTGCTTGGAGCCGTGACGGGATGGATACCCATGCATCCCTTTTCTGTGCCCAAGTCGGACAGGAGTGTCCATGCAGCTTCCTTTCCCGCTATGTTCTTGTTGTATTGGTATGCCGGAATAGTGAATTCGCTTCCGCTGAGATTGCCGAAATAAGGCTTGTCGGCTTCCGGAAGAGGCTGCTTTACCGCCCGGATGGAAACGGGTATGCTTGTTTCGCCGCTTCGGATGCTGACGGCAGCCTGCTGTTCTCCGTATTTTGCCTTGCTCCAGTCGATGCAGACCGTTATCCTTTCCTCTTCGCTTACCGTTCCCTTTTCCCGGCTGAGCCTTACCCAGGGCTGGTCTGCTTCTGCCGTAAAGTCGAAACTCCCCGTTCCGCGGTTGAAGATGTCGATGTAGTAAGTCTGGTTCATCAGCGCATCGAATACGGGCAGTTCCTGATTCTTGGCTTCTGCTTCTTCATTCCCTTCCGCGCATACTCCCATGGCCGGCTTGTCAAGCGGGGTGACATGCTTCAGTTCGGGCAGTACACTCTTTTCGGGCATGGACCACCGCGTGTATCCTATGTGAATGTCCGACATCATGTGCTTCCATTTGCCTCCGGCCAGCGTATCGTTGTAATATTGGCTCATGCGCTTGTCTTTTTCAAACAGGGCTTCGGCCTGACGGGCATACCGGTTTGCCGACACTCTGCCCTGTCGGGCGTACAGATGGTTCCTGGTAATGGCCGAATAGATGCCGGCCACTCCCGCCGAGGCTACGGCAGGATAGTACACCAGTTCGTAATAAGCGTCTTGCCATGCTTCCGGAATCTGTTTCCGCAGTGTTTCCGCCTTTTTTTCCACATCCTTCCACAAGCTGTCCACACGGTCGGCTTCACGGTGATTGACCACGCTGAATATTCCGGGCACCTGCACTTCGGCTTTCCGCCAGAGGTTATATTTGGGATACTTCGATACAATGTCCGCTATTGCCTCGGCATGGCTGTCTCCGAAGTTTTGTGCCGCCCATTCCACGGTGTAGTCCCATGTCTTGTCGGCGGGAATGGCGTCGGGGTTCCATGCATAGCGCATGATGAAGTCGATGGGAAGCTCTTTGGGCTTCAGGTCTCCCACGTTGATTATCCACAGGTCATCGATTCCCGTCCGGTATGCCAGGTTGAGCTGCTCCCGCAGTTTGGGGATAGTCGTGGTGTTCACCCACCGGTCGTTCCACGGGCCTCCGTTCATGTCTATATGATAATACAGTCCCATGCCTCCTTTCCGCTCCTTTTCCTTTTGCGGGCCGGTGCGACGGATATATCCCCAGTTGTTGTCGCAGAACAGCAGCAGCACATCATCGGGCACGGTGAATCCCTTGTCATAGTAGCGTTGCACCTCGGTGAAGATGGCCCATAGCTGGGGTACTTCTTCCGGAGATTTTTCATAAACCTCCCGGATAATCTTGCGCTGCCCCTTGATGACCTCCTAAAGGGTCTTCATGTTTTCTTCATCGTCTCCCTTGCCCATTGCCACATCACCGTCTCCGCGCATGCCGATGGTAACGATGTTGTCGTATGCTTTGTTCCGCTCCAGTCCCTCGGTGAAAAATCGGTCCAGATTCTTCTTGTTGGTGGAGTAGTCCCATGCGCCGACTTCTTTCCGTCGCTTGGTGTACTCTTTGTGAGCCCTCATCATCGGTTCGTGATGAGAGGTTCCCATGATAATGCCGTACCGGTCGGCCAGTTCAGGGCATTCGGGGTCATCTTCATTAAAGGCACTTGCCCACATGGCAGGCCAGAGATAGTTGGCCTTCAGGCGCAGAAGCAGCTCAAACATGTGGGCATACATCTTTGAGTTGATGCCACCGAACTGTTTGGTTGCCCATCCTCCGAACGAAGGCCATTCATCGTTGATGAAGATGCCGCGGTATTTCACTTTCGGCGAAGGCTGTATGTATTTTCCGGCCTTGACAAAAAGCGACTCGCTCTTTCTTGCCGGAACATCTGCCCACCAGTGCCAGGGGGAAACCCCTATCTTTTCCGAAATGTCGTAAATGCCATAAATGGTTCCCCGCTTGTCACTTCCTGCTACTATCAGATTGCCGTCTACGGTCTGGATAAGGAACGATTCCCATTGTCCCTTGATGGAAGATACATCGAGCTTGTTGTCGGCAACCAGTTGGTCTATCAGCGGACTTTTTCCGACAGTTCCCACTACGATGGATTGCGGAGCAGGTGAATCGCTCTGCATAATCTGCGGCTTGGTGTCCGATACCTTCCGGATGTCATTCCCCAGGTCGTTTGCGGCGCGGACGACTCCTTCCCAGTCTTCGGGTGAAACCAGGATGGAAGCTGCCTTGCCGTTTGCGGCGATACAGAAGGCTTCCGGCGAGTTTTCATATTCAATATATTGTGGCGTTATGCTAAGCAGGCCGGTTTTTACCGGCTCTGCTTTGTGTGTGCATCCGATGCAGAACAGTGCGGACAACACTAATAAAGAATATTTCATGGATGAAAAACTTGTTTTTTATTCAGTTTTTTGTTGACTTAAAGTGATGGTATATGTCTTTGTCACTCCCTTGTAGTCGAATTTCACGGTTGCTTTTCCGTTTGTCGCTTCTGCCTGGGTGACGCTGACCTTTACATCCGGATTGTTTGATGAGGCGGTTACCTCCGGTATATCGGCAGTATTGCCCGGCACAATATAGTCGGCGGCGTATTGGTCGTAGCCGGTGTATCCGTTTTCATTGGTGGAGCGTACGGGAGTGGAGGGAAGTTCCACTTCTTTTCCGTCAACCTGGATGGAAACGGTGGGGGCTGCCGGATAAACCATGCTTTCTTTGTCGGCGCTGAATCCCAGTCCCTGAAGCACGCAGAGTTGCTCTCCGGCATTTCCCTCGGCAACCAGGAAGATGGCATGCTTCTTATCCAGCGCTTTGACTGCATCCGTAACATCCAGTGTAAACTTTGCTGTCTTGGTCGGGTCTGATTCGGCCGGAACTGTGATTTCTCCCAATTTCTTTCCTTTCCATGTCGCGTTGTCCCACGGCCCGTCCAGCCATACGCTGACTTTGAACCCAGCCTGTGAGGATGGGGTCAGGAACAGGTTAAAGTAGGTCTTGTCATACGCATTTGCTCCTGCAAAAGGCTTCAGTCCCTTTTGAGCCTTGTCCAGTCCTGCGAAACCGAAGTATTTGTATCCGATAATGTCATTGCTTTGCACATTGATTGGCATGCTGTTGTCCCAGATGTTCCAGGAATCCTGCTGGCTGCCCACGTTTGACAGGTAGCAGGCGTATCCGGCCGAATAGTATTTGTAGGGGTCCATTCCGAAAATCTGGAAACCTTCAGAGGTAACTTCAGCTCCGGTATATGCATCACCGTTGCTTGCCTTGGCCTGCCAGATGCTGTCGGGGGCATAGGGGTCGTATCCATGGATGATGACTTTTCCGCCTTCTGCCACCGGTTTCTCATCCCATTGGATAGTGACGGGAGCTACCATTGCCTGACGCGCAAAGCCGAATCCGCGTGGAGGACGATGGTAGAACACGTACCACTGGCCGTTGATTTCCTGAAGGCTTCCATGCGTGTTGTGGGCTGCGTTGGTGGCCTGCAGCCTGCTTCCGTCTTCATTGAGGACGATACCTCGTGAGTCTACCAGCACACCGCCGCTGCGCCACGGGCCTAACGGGGTATCGCCGAATGCATAGCGCAGGGTAGAGTTGGTGCTTCCCAGCCCATAGTCAGGTCCGGAGTACCCGGAGAAAATCATTACATATTTGTTTCCTACCTGGCGGATGGAAGAAGCTTCGAAGAAATTGAAGTCTTCCGGCTTCTGTTCCTTGTACAAAGCCGGATATTGCGTCCCTTTCGGGTCACGAATCTCTCCATATCTCAGACTGGCAGGGATGAAGTAGGGGATGATTTCTGTACCCGGACGGACTGAATACATGGTATTCTGGTCCAACTGGGCTGCCGATGAGCGCTGGAATCCCCAAAATCCGTATGCGCGGAAGCCGATTTCGTAATCCGGGTCGTTGGGGTCGGTGACATTCTCTATGAAGATGGAAGGGTCGAATCCTAAAATGCTGCCCGGTGTGGTGCGTGTTCCGTCTTCTGTCAGGTTGACCGGAGTAAAGGGGCCGTCAGGGCGGCTGCCTTTGCATACCATTGCCTCACGGTTCCATCCTCTGCTGTGGGGATAGAGATAATACTCTTTGGTGCCGTCCTTTTTCTTTATCTCGACCAGGTCGGGGGCGAACATCACATCCCATTGCCCGTTCACCTGATAAGTAAAGATGGGGCCTTCGTCTCTCCAGTCGGTCAGGTCTTCTACCGGAGCCGACCACATGCGGATGTCCGGCCCGCAGTATTCCCGAAAGCGGAGGTCGTGTGAGCCGATAATGTAGGCACGATATTTTCCGGGGTTGTCCGGGTCTTCAAATACGCGCGGTTCTCCGTCGGGAAGGTGTTCCCAAAGCGGGAGATAGGGGTTGCCTGTACCGATAACGGTTGCATTCTCTTTGATGGAACTGGTGCCCGCTGTCTGACAGCCTGCAAGCAGGCCGGTTGCGCTCAGAAACAGAGCGGCGTGCAAGATACCTGTGAATTTCTTTTTCATGATAAGTTTAAGTTTAAATGATTTTTATTTTCTTTTGCAGGGCGATTCGTTCATGAACAGGTATGACGGTTGGTATCCGCCGTAATCCACGACAATCTTTTCAAGCACGATGCCCGGATCTTGCGGCTTGAAAATCAAGGTGTGCATGTTATTCCCGTTGGCCGGCAGCTTCAGTTTCACCTGTTTTTCCACTATGCGGCGGGCTACCACCGGATAATAGCTTCTGTGGATGTTTTGCGGTTCTTCATTCATGTCATGGTTGAAGTTTATGGTCTGTTCGCTTCCCCCTTCAAATCCTATGCTGTACTTATGTCCCTTCGGGTCGTGGAAGGCTAAGGTTGATTTAACGATTACGTGTACGGTGACCGAATCGATGTTTTCGGGCATTGTCATTCTGTATGATACGGATGCACCGTCTGTCGGCACGGTATAAGGCATGAGTGCCATGCCGCTCAGTGTGCGGCCCATGTACGGGATAACTGTCCATTGTGCGCTTTCCGCATCTGTCTTGCTGAAGTAATGTTCGGCTTCCATGGCTACATAACCGTCTTTTCCGGTAAATACATATCCTCCTTCTGCCTTTTCCATCCGGTAGGTTTCAGGCAGCTTGTCGGCAGGGAAATTGTCGTTCCACTCTGTATATCCGATATGCTTTTGAGTCATCATGCCGTTCCATTTGCCGTTTGCCATCGTATGGTTGTAATCGTCACAGAGCCGTTTGTCGCGGGCGAACGCTTTCTCTACCTTGTCTGCCCATGCGTTGGCTTCGGGATTTCCTTCGGCATACAGCTTATGGTTCATGGCTTGCGCATAATACATCTCATGCAGGTTGGCCATTGCCTGAACCGGGAACAGTATCAGCTGCTTGTAGGCGTCGCGATATTCGGGTTTCAGGTCAAGATATTGGCGCAATGCTTCTGCTTCTAATTGGGCGTAATCGCCCACTACCTGCCGCCATTCCCCGGTTTCCAGGTTATAGACCGTGCGGTCAAGCATTTCGGCCGTACTTCTTCCGTTGTATTTGCAGCAGAGATTCAGGATGCGGGCCGCTTCGTCTGCTTGTTCTTCTCCGAAAGTCTGGGCGCAGAAGCGCCGGGTATGGCTTAGCAGTGTGCCTGCTTCGTATTCTTTCGGATTCCATGCCATGTCAAGGAAAAGTGTGATGGGATATTCCATTGGCTTCAGGTCGCCCACATTCAGCACCCAGAGTTTGTCGACTCCGTAATCGTATGTAAGCTGCAATTGTTCCCACATGTTCTGGATGGGCGTGGCATTAATCCATTTCGAATTGCGTGGAGCTCCCACATAGTCTACATGGTAATACATTCCCCATCCGCCGGGATGCTTCCGTTCTTCGGCATTCGGCAGACGGCGCACATCTCCCCAGTTGTCATCGCAAAGCAGCATGATTACATCATCCGGCACACGCAGTCCTCTGTCGTAATATTCCAGCACTTCTTTATACAGTGCCCATACCTGCGGGGTCTCTTTGGCGGGATGTCCGGTCACATCTTTGATGATGCGTCGCTGGTTGTCGAAAATCTTTTCCATCAGTTTCTTGTTGCGTTCGAACTGTGGGGTATATTCGTGGTCTTTGCCTTCCTGGCCTCCCATTGCGGCATCCCCGTCGCCGCGCATGCCGATGGTTACCACATCTTCCGTATCCTTCATGCGCTCGATTCCTTCCCGGAAGAAGCGGTCCAGCCCTTCTTGGTTCGTTGCATAGTTCCATGCCCCGTATTCCTTGCGGTTGCGGGCATACTCCTGATGGTTGCGCGCCATCGGTTCGTGGTGCGAAGTGCCTATCATGACACCCATTTCATCGGCAGTCTTGCTGTTGAGCGGGTCGTCGGCATAGAAGGCCCATCCCCACATGGCCGGCCACATGAAGTTTCCCTTCAGGCGGAGTATCAGTTCGAATACGCGGGAGTAAAAGCGATGGTCGCCATAGTCGGTTCCGTAGGTGTTCTTCACCCAGCTTGTCAGGCAGGGAGCCTCGTCGTTAAGGAAGATGCCGCGATATTTCACGGCCGGTTCCCCGTCGGTGTAAGTGCCGGGCTTCACGTATACATTGGCCTGCTTTTGGACAGGCACATCCATCCACCAGTACCACGGCGATACGCCCATCTGTTCCGACAGTTCGTATATGCCGTAAATCGTGCCTCTTCTGTCGCTTCCTGCTATCACGAGGGCACGGTCGATACCGTCTTGCGGCTGTTCCACTACCTGGATGATGTATTTTTCGTTCTTCCCTTCCAGCTCTTTGGCATCAAGTTTCTTGGTCTTGAAAAGATGTCTGATGAGGGGCGACTCCATGCTGCCGATGATGATGTATTGTCTGCCGCTGCCCGGAGCGTCCAGCACTGCGGGTTTCTTTCCGGACACGCGCCCGAAATCATCCTGCAGGTTGGCGACGGCGATTCGGATTCCCTTGTTTTCACTTTCCGCACTCAATATTGTGCAGGGTATTCCGTCGGCGATGACGGGGAAGTAATCCGGATTCTTACAGAACACGGTAAATGTTTCTGCTGCAAAAGAGCAGAGAAAACTCCAAAGAAATAAAATCAGTAAACTTAGTTTTTTCATGGTATAATAGGTCTCTAATAGCACTGTTTGCGCAAACAAAGATAGTGAGAGTTTGCGAATAAAAGCTTTCCGTATGTATCAAAAGCTTTTGTGGATGTTACATGGAGGACAAATTATAGTCACGACGGCTGTTTTTATGAGAAACGGCAGGGGATTGCCGGGGACTTTCTTTTCTGTGCCTCTGCCGAAAGGTGGAAGTCGTGTTTCATTTGATATATGATTCTGTAACCTCACTTTTCATTATGTTACATAAAATAGGGTGAAACGTTTCTTTTGCGGCCAATGATTCAGTTTTCTGCATTTTGTGACTTGCTCTTTTCCTGAATATCCCGTATCTTTCTGAAAATTTAATCTTTATTTATCATGAAAAAATTGATTATATCTTTTTTGTCTTTAGCCTTGTTTGCTGTTACAGCGCAGGCACAGCAGCCGCTCCCGCACTGGAAGAAGCAGGGGGATGCAACGCAGCTGATAGTGGATGGCAGGCCCATGATTCTGCTGGCGGGTGAGTTGGGAAATTCTTCGGCGTCGTCGGTCGGGGACATCGGGCGTATATTTCCGAAGCTGAGGAGTATGGGATTGAATACGGTGCTTGTGCCGGCTTATTGGGACTTGATAGAGGCGGAAGAAGGGAAGTTCGACTTCTCTTTGGTGGATGAAGTCATCCGGCAGGCAAGGCAGAACGAGCTGAAGGTCGTTCTGTTGTGGTTCGGCGCCTGGAAAAACTCGATGAGCTGTTACGCTCCTCTGTGGTTTAAGAAGGACTGTAAGAAATATCCCCGCTGCCTTACGCGGGAGGGGAAGCCTTTGGAGATTGCCAGTCCGTTTTCAGAAAATGTGTTTCAGGCGGACAGCCGGGCGTTTGAGCGGCTGATGAGGCATGTGGCGGAGACGGACAGCCGGGAGCATACGGTGATAATGGTGCAGGTGGAGAATGAAATCGGCATGCTGGAGGAGGCGCGCGACTGTTCCGAACAGGCGGACAGGCTGTTTGCCGCTCCTGTGCCGGAGGCTTTGATGGAATATCTGAAAGACAACAAGAAGACGCTGCATCCGTGGATGCTTGACAGATGGCAGAAGGCAGGCGGCAAGACGGAAGGCAGCTGGCAGGAAGTGTTCGGCCCGGACATTTATACCGATGAGATATTCATGGCATGGCATTACGCCGCTTATGTGGAGCGCATGATTCGGAAGGGAAGGGAGGCATATAATCTGCCTATGTATGTGAATGCGGCGATGAACAGCCGGGGGTGCAAGCCTGGAGAATATCCGGCGGCAGGGCCGCTGGCACATCTGATAGATGTATGGCGTTGCGCCGCTCCGAGCGTTGACCTGCTGGCTCCCGACTTGTATGATTCGGGCTTTAAGAACTGGACGGCCCAATACAGGCTGCCCAACAATCCGCTGTTCATTCCCGAGATACGCCTTGAGTCCAACGACGGCGTGCGCGCCTTTTATGTGTTCGGCGAGCACGACGGCATCGGGTTCAGCCCGTTTTCGATAGAGGGTGCGCCGGACGCTCCGGATTACCCCTTGGCCAAAAGTTACCGTGTCTTGAGCGAGCTGATGCCCCTCATCGTGAAATATCAGGGGAAAGGGGACATGCGCGGACTGCTCTTTGACCAGCAGGACAAGGAGCGGACAATCAGCTGGGACAAGAATACGACACTTGTCTGCCGCCATTTCTTTACGCTCCCTTGGGATGCGCGTGCCACCGACGGCAGCCGCTGGCCGGAAGGGGGAGGACTGGTAATCCGCCTGGCGGAAGATGAATATATTGTGGCCGGAAGCGGAATCGTGGTAGAGTTCAAACATCCGGACGAACTGTCTGCACAGGTTTCGCGGCAGTTGGGCGAAGACGGTTTTGCCACTGCCGGCGGCAATGAAACCGGAAAGGCCGTGTGGAACGGAGGCGAGCGCATCGGATTGGGGCCGGTGGATGAGGTGTCGGTAAATCCGGACGGCACGCTGAAGTATGTACGGCGGTTCAACGGAGACCAGACGCACCAGGGAAGGCATGTCCGCATCGGGGTGGACGATTTCAGCATCCTGCATGTGAAGCTGTACCGATATGAATGAAATGTTTTTTCTATGACATTATAAATCGGTTTTGGGGGCATGAAAAAAAAATTTCCATGCCCCCAAAACTTGTCTTGAAAAAGAAAAGAGAACATTCCCTTTTAAAGGAATATCCTCTTTTCCCACCTAATCTAACCTAATCTAACTTTTAAACAAACTATAATTGCGGTAGCATATCCATTGTAGGGCATTCATAATTCGTAATCGGCAGCTTGACTTTCTTCAGCTCCTTGAGGCGGAACGAAGGTTTCTCCACCTCTTTGGGGAACTTCATCTTCGAGAATGTCTGGAAATAAAGCAGGCAGGCATCTTTCCACCAGATGGCATCGTGCACCTGAATGTCCATACGGTGGGATATGGCCTGGTATCGCTCGTCGTCCACATAAGGCTTCATCGCCGTCCATGTGTCATGCAGCGAGCGTGCAGCCTTCAGTCCGTCGTTGTAATGATAGCAAAGTTCTTCCCATAACGTATGCCCGCTTTTCATTTGGTGCTTCCAGGGCACATGGTGGAACCATAGCAGAAACTTTTCGGGACAGGTATCAATCGAGTCGAACACTTTTGCCAGCGAATCGGGATACTGGGCCACGGCGTTGCTGCCCGTATGGCTCCGGTCGAATCCCAGTCCTTCCTTGTCGGCCTGATGGTAATACGAAGGAAGCCAGTCGGGGCGTGCGCCCGGAATCATGCACCAGGGCTCCGGACCGTAATGGTGGTTCCAGGCGAAGATGTGGTGCAGACCCAGCGGCATCATGTAGTTTACCACCGCTTCGTGGCTGTCGGTCATGGCCTTTGTCATGGGGCCTACAAATTCAGGCGCTGTCGTGAAAGTCTGTTGCAGCCATTCTCGGGCGATTTCTTCCGAAGCCAGGCTCGGATTCCATGCCAGACGGCCGAAGGCATACCAGTTGGCCTGTGCCAAATCATGCCCGCACCAGTTGGTGTCATCGCCTATGTTGGTCACTCCTGCCATTGCACGAATCGTGTTGGGGCGTACGTAACCGAAAAATTCTTTCCACATGGGCGCCAGATAAGCAAGGTGATTGGAATGTCCCAAATATTCCTGCGTAATCTGAAACTCCACCATGAGCGGGGTATGCTTCATCGCTCCGAACAGCGGGCTGTAAGGTTCTCTCGGCTGGAAGTCGACAGGCCCGTTCTTTACCTGTACAATCACATTGTCCAGAAACTTTCCGTCCAGCGGATTGAACTCCAGATAAGCCTGTTTGGCCCGGTCGCTGTCTGTGGGGCTGTATACGAAGGCGCGCCACATCACGATTCCCCCGTAAGGTTTCAGCGCCCGGGCCATCATGTTGGCTCCTTCCGCGTGGGTGCGCTGATAGTCGCACGGGCCGGGCTGCCCTTCTGAATTGGCTTTTACCAGAAATCCTCCGAAGTCGGGAATCAGGCTGTAGATTTCGTGCACCTTGTCTTTCCACCATGCCTGCACCTTTTTGTCGAGCGGGTCGGCGGTATCCAGTCCTCCCAGTTGTATGGGCGAAGCAAAATTGACCGACAGATAAACTCTCAGTCCGTATGGACGGAAAATGTCGGCCAGTGCCTTTACCTTCTTCAGATTCTCCGTTGAAAGAGCCTGGGGCGAGGCATTGACATTGTTTATCACCGTTCCGTTGATGCCTATCGACGCATTGGCGCGGGCGTAGGCTTCGTAGCGCGGAGATATTCGGTCGGGCAGTTCCTCCCATTTCCATAGAGAATGTCCCGCATATCCTCGCTCAACCGTGCCGTCGGGATTGTCCCAATGGTTCAGGATACGGAGGTCATAGACGGGCTTTTCCCTGATGTCCAGACGGGTCATGTCGGCTTCCGTAGCCTGCAGGCGCAGCAGATGGTATGCGGCATAGAGCAGGCCGGTTTCCGAAACAGACCCTAACGTGATTCTGCCGTTTTCTGTACGGATGGTGTATCCCTCTTTTCCCAGTGCTTCATGAGCCGGGTCGGAAAAGAGCTGCAGGGAAGCGGGCTTCCCCCTCCATGCGCGCGATATTTCATTGCGCGCAATGTCGAGTGTGGGCGACTGCAGCATGCAGTCTACCGTGGCACTGGCAGTGGTGTCCTGCCGGAGCCACAGGCGGCTGCCGTCTTCTGCGGAAGCCATGCAGACACTTCCGCAGAAGAGAATGCTTATCAGCAGGTTTCGTGTCATTCGCCTCCTCCGTCGATGGTGATGATATTTCCGTCTTGGTCGTACTCCAATTCCACAACCTTCAGGCTGCGCAGCCAGGTCTTCCCGCCCGAAGGAACACAGTCGTGGTGGAAAAGATACCATTTCCCTTTGAATTCCACGATGGCGTGGTGTGTGGTCCATCCCACTACCGGCGTAAGGATGACTCCCTGATAGGTGAACGGGCCGTAGGGATTGTCTCCCGTGGCGTAGCACAGGAAGTGGGTGTCGCCGGTGGAATAGGACAGATAGTATTTCCCGTTGTATTTGTGCATCCATGAGGCTTCGAAGAAGCGGTGAGGGTCGCCTGCTGTGAGCGGCTTGCCCTCTTTGTCCAGAATCATGACCGCACGGGGCTCTTCGGCAAACTGCATCATGTCGTCGCGCAGCTTTACCACACGCCCGGGAAGGGCAGGCTCGTTGTCGGCCGGCAGGCAGGGCTGCTCGATAGCCTTGTTGTCGCGGTAGCGTTGCAGCTGTCCGCCCCAGATTCCTCCGAAGTAGATGTAGTGGCTTCCGTCGTCATCCTTGAATACGGCAGGGTCGATGCTGTAGCTTCCCCACATCGGGTCCGGCTGCGGGATGAACGGGCCTTCGGGCTTGTCGCTGATGGCCACGCCGAGGCGGAAGATGTCGTTCTGGTCTTTCAGAGGAAAATACATGTAATACTTTCCGTCTTTATAGGCCACGTCGCAGTCCCACAGCTGGCGGCCTGCCCACGGAATGTCTTCCACCTTCAGTACCACCCCGTGGTCTACGATTTCACCGTTCATCACATCGTCGGTAGAGAATACATGATAGTCTTTCATGTTGAAATGGTCGCCGTTGTCGTTTTCAGGCACACCGCTTTCCCAGTCGTGTGAGGGATAGATGTAAAGTCTTCCGTTGAATACATGAACAGACGGGTCGGCCATGTAGTCGCCTGGCACTAAATATCTTGCTTCTTTTTTCATATTGCTTATTTGTTTGAGGTTTGGTTTTCTTTAATGATTTCTGAAACGAAAGGTTTCGGCTGGTAATTGCGGTCGAACAGCAGCGGATAGTCGCGGCGTCCTCTTATCGGGAATCCGTTTTTCCAGGAATCTCCGTCGCTTACGCCCCATGCAGTGACACGGTCTACGATGTCGGCGTGTTTTTCAAACAGGTTGAAGAACTGCTTCATGCGTGCGTTCCATACCTGGGAAACAGAGTCGGGCAGTGCGTCGGGATAAGGGTTCAGCGCCTTTTTGAACGCTACGGTGTCTGAAATGTTCGCCGTGCGCGATGCGGTAGGCAGTGCGCTCATGTCCCATTCCGTAATCATCACCTTGACTCCCTCTGCGGCAAATGCCAGCATGCTCTTTTCAAACTCCTCGATTTTCGGATAGTCCATGCCCATGTGTCCCTGCATGCCTACGGCATCGATTCTCAATCCTCTTTCCTTCAGGGTGCGGATGAGTTTTACCACTCCGTTGCGGCGGCCTTCATTGTCCATGCCGTAGTCGTTGTAATACAGTTCCACATCGGGGTCGGCTTCATGTGCGTACTGGAATGCCAGAGGAATGAATTCCTCACCCAGGATTTCGTAGAACTTGCTCTTGCGGTAGGAGCCGTCCTCGACAATGGCTTCGTTTACCACATCCCAGCCTTTCAGCTTGCCCTTGAAGTGTTGGGCTACCGTATAGATATGGTCTTTCATGCGCTGTTTCAGCACCTCCGGAGAAACCTGCTTGCCGTCTTTGTCCACGAAGAACCATTCCGGGCACTGTGAATGCCATATCAGGCAGTGGCCGGTCATGGTCAGCCCGTTCTCTTCGCCGAACTTGATGAACTGGTCGGCCTTGTCGAATGTATATACATCTTCTGACGGATGGACTTCTTCCATCTTCATGCAGTTTTCCGCTACGATGGCATTGAAGTGTTTTTTTACGACCTTGACGGCATTGGTGTCTTGTCCTGACGACTGAAATACGTTCAGGGCCGTTCCTATCAGGAATTTGTCGCCGACGGCGTCCTTCAAGCCGGTTTCCTTGTTGGTTGTTGTTTGGGGCCCTCCACAAGATGCCGCAAATGTAGCAGCCAGAATGGCTGCTGCGATGTGTCTTACTTTCATGATTCTACTTATTTTTTATAGGGTTAATAATCGTTTCTGCTTCTGCGTTCAGCCAGTTCGGCCTGCATCTTTTCGTTGTATTGCTTGGTTATCGGATAGAAGAACAGGGCGATGACACCGACAAAGAATGTGGCTGCCGGAATCCAGCTGGCCGACAAGATGATGCCTTCTATGGCTGTTTCGCTCTGGACTGCACCTGCGCCGGAAACAAAGCCGAAGCCGGAGAGCAGGAAGCCCAGGATGGCTCCTCCTACACCCAGACCGGCTTTAAGCGCGAACACGACTCCCGCAAAGACGAAGCCGGTTGCACGCCGGTAGTGGATGTATTCGGAATGGTCGGCCACATCGGCTATCATGGCCCACAGCAATGGGACGGTAGGAGCGTAAGCCAGACTCTTCAGGAAGTTGAGTATGAACATCATTTCGATGTTGTCTTTGGCCGGGAAGTAGAACATGGCTGTAAAGATGGCGGTCAGGGTCAGGCAGACGATGAAGGTCTTCTTCTTACCATATCGGTTTGCAAGGAAATTGGAGAGAAGGATTACTCCAAAGAATTGCACCAGTGCCCCCAGCATGTTGAATACGCCGAATCCTACTTCGTAAGCTTTGTCGGGCGAACTGACTATCAGTCCGAACGCGTTCAGGATATTGTATCCGATGGTGTCTTGTGCTTCGGCGGAAACCAGTCCCAGACGGTCGAGGAATGCATAAAGCGCACCGGCATCGACATAGTCCTCGAAGTAGTAGTTCATGGCACTTCCCCACATGGCCAGTGTGATGAACACGAACAGGGTGAGCACAAACATGGCGCGCCAGGGCACACTGCTGAAGATGTCTTTGATGTCTTCGCGCAGGTTGGTCTTCTGGTTGGCCGGAGGGGTTATGCGTTCCTTGGCAGAAAAGAACACTGTGGCCAGGAATATGAAGCCTACTACCGCAAACAGCGAGATGGTGCACAGCCAGCCATGGGCTTTGTCTCCGTCTTCAGAAAACTTGCTGACCAGCGGGAGGGTAAGTCCCTGCACTACAAACTGTCCGATGGTAGAGAAGATGAAGCGCACGGAAGTGATGCTGGTGCGCTCTTTGATGTCGGCAGACATTACGCCTCCCAAAGAAGAGTAGGGGGTGTTGTTGAAAGAATACATGGTCATCAGCAGCGTATAGGAAATGGTGGCGTATAGGGCGACCAGTCCTTTGTCCTCAATGCCCGGATTGTAGAAGGCGAGGATGTAGAATACCATGAAGGGCAAGGCCGTCCACAGCACCCACGGACGGTATTTTCCCCATCGGGTGTTGGTGCGGTCGGTAAGGATGCCCACGGTCGGGTCTACAAAGGCATCGACGATACGGGCTACGAGCATTACCGTTCCGGCGATAGCTCCTTCCAGACCGAACACGTCGGTGTAGAATTTTGTCTGGTAAATCATCATCATCTGGAACACAAGGTTCGCAGAGCAGTCTCCTAATCCATAGCCGATTTTTTCGGCCATAGATACTTTTTGATTGGCTATTGTATTCATTTTGTTTGGTTAGTATTTGGTGTCAGATTCAGTCTCCATTCATCACGGCTTCTACGATTCTTCCGGCCGCAGTCTTTTTGTCCAGCGGATGGATGTCATTCCATTCGCCCGTATCGCTGTTCTTTATCAGCACGGCGTGGGCATCCTCTTCGGCTGCCTGGGCCTGCTGGGCGCGGAGGGCTGCCCATGCTTTGCGTCCGGGGTCGTCGGGAGCCAGGAAGTCTGCCAGTTCCACGATGTAGAAGGGCAGTTCTTCATTGCCGAACAGCCTGCGCCAGTCCTTCATCAGGGCGGTGAGCAGCGATGCGTATTCCTGCCACCGGCCTACGTTTGATTCGCCCTGATACCATACGGCCCCTTTGAACACATAGTTCTTGAGCGGGGCAATCATGCCGTTGTATAGCCCGATGGGCATGCAGTTGAATGCGGTTCCGCCCGGTGCTCCCGGCATCCGGGTCCCTACGCGGTGTTTCCATCTGCCTTCCAGGCTTACTTCCTCGTTGCCGCAAATCAGCTTGTAGGGCTTTTCCCTGACAAATGAGGGGTAGCCTGCGTTGCTTATCAGGCGGATGGTTATCTGGTTTGTCCCCGGCTTCAGCAGCTGTGACGGTACTTTATAGATGCGCGGGGGATATTGGTAGGCAACAGTCCCTACGAAACTGCCGTTGACGAATACTGAATCGGCGTCTACCATGCAGCCCAGGCGCAGGACGGCTTTCTTTCCCGCCCAGCTTTCGGGAATCTCCACCGTGCGGCGGAACCAGTGCGAGCCGTTTACCGGCCACCATCCGTCGGTCGCCCATTCGCGCGAAAACATATCCGTTTCTTTCCAGTTGCTGTCGTCATAGTCTGCGGCATACCACGGAGTTGCTTCGTGCAGTCCGATGTCGCTGCGGTAAAGCTCGTTGCGCCAGGCCTGTGAATGTCTGCCTTCTGCCTGCTGGATTTGTTTCACCAGCTCTTCCGATTCATACATGGCCTTCTGGTGCACGTAGGCGGGAAAGTCTTTCAGTCCCTCTTCGCTAATCCAAGCTTCCACCGGAGTCCCTCCCCAGCTGGAGTTGACCAGTCCGACAGGGACTTTGGTCTTTTCATAGAGCATCTTGGCGAAGAAGTAGCAGATGGCCGAATAGTTCATGACATGTTCCTGGGTCAGGGGAGTCCATCTGGCAGACCGGATGTCTGTCTGCGGGGCATTGTAATCGTATGCATACGGCACCTTGATGTATCGTATCATCGGGTTTTCGTAGGCTTTCACTTCATCGGCATACTTGTCCATGACGCGCGAAACCATCAGTTCCATATTCGACTGGCCGGAGCAGAGAAAGACATCGCCCACCAGAATGTCTTTCAGCGTGATGTCGTTGACGGTCATCGTATAGGGGCCGCCCGCCTTCGTGGGGCTTATCGTCACATCCCAAGTCCCTTTTTCATTGGCTGTGGTCTCGTATTTCTTCTTGTTGAACTTTATGGTGACCTTTTCTCCCGGGTCGGCGCTTCCCCACAGTCTCACCGGCTGCTCCCGCTGGATTACCATTCCGTCGGCTATAAGTGTGGGTAGCTTGACTTTTGCTCCTGCTGTCACTGCGATGCAGATGAAGAGAATCGTCAGTTTTAATCGGCTTGTTGCATGTGTTTTCATAATTTGAATGTTTTGTTAACAAAAGTAGGGAAAGAAAGTCTTTTAAAAGAAGGTTTTTGATTCAAAGCTTTCACGATTGGTTACATGAACTGTGTATTATGTAACATAAAGTGTTCCCTATGTTACATTTGTAATGTAGGGCATGAAATCGTGCGGTGACGGGGGATAAAAAGTCATGGCAACAACCGGTGTCAGGTGCATATCTGTTTGTCCGGTTATTGCCATGACTGAATCCGGCGCGCGTCATTGGGAAAGCGGGTTATTGCAGCGCCGGATTTTTTCTGCCACGGTATGGAAAAGGTGGCGTAAGGTGCATGCAGGCGGAGCCTATTCGTTGAGGTCGTCCGGTTCCTCCAGAATTTCCAGAGTCCCGTTGTCTATCATCCGTTTGATGGCCAGTCCCGATTTGATGAAGTCGGGCGTCATCAGGCTGCTCAGGCCGTTCTGGTCGGCGTGTCTCAGCAAGTCCGGCTGATAGATAATCCCGGCAATCAGGGCATTGATGCCGTTGTTCGTATCTTTCCGCATATAATAGCAGTAGGCCAGGTGGTAGTAATACTTCTTGATGCGTTCGGGATATTCTTTCTCCATCCGCTGGAAATAGCCGAGCGCTTCGTCGGTCAGCGAGTAGCGGAACAGCAGTTCCGCAGTCTCTTCGATGAAGTCTCCCTTGTCTGAAGCCAGCTCTTCCGCCTTTCTGAACGCTTCCCGGGCCTTTTGCATCTGTTCCAGATGGATGTAATACTCGGCGGTCGTCACATAAAGCTGGGCAAACCTGCCGTCGCATTTCAGCCCTTCGTCGATGCTCTGCTTACAAAGCTCCAGGTTGTCGGCAAGCAGACAGCATACCGCCTTCCGCTGAAACAGGTCGGCACGGCGTGACGGGATTTCGGTTGACGCTATCACCTTGTCCAGATACTCCAGTGCCTTGCCGTAGTTGCGCTCGGTAAAATAGCATTCGCTCAGAGCCCTCCAGATGTGCTGTCTGGAGGGATGCGAATGTTCTATCTGCATGAAAAGCTCGCGTGCCCTTTCCGTGTCGCCTGTCTGCAGGCTGAGAAATCCCTTGAGCTCGGTCACTATTGGGCTTTCGCTGTCGACGGTCGCTGCAAAGTCGATGGCTTCGGAAGCCTTTTCCACATATCCCTGTTCCAGATATGCCCGTGCCAGATTGGTCCAGTAGGTGATTTCATACGGGTCTTCATCCAGCAGGCGGTTCATATAATAGATGTATTTGTCCAGATTCCCGGCGTTGAGATAATACATCCCCATCGACTCCCATACCCGATAGTCTGCGGGAGAGAGCCGGTAGGCCTTTTTCAGCCATTTGTATGCATGCTTCCTGTAGCCGGCGTTCAGATAAGTCTCGCCGATGTCGAGCAGCAGACCCGTCTTGTCGTCCTCTTCTTCTCTGTCGGCAAGTCTGCTGAAGATGCTTTCCGCCTCGCCGGCCATTCTCCGCTCTACCATGATGGTGCCCCGGAGAAACAGCGCTTCGTTGTCGTCGGCATCCGGAAATGCGTCCAGCAGCATCTCAGCCTCGTCGTAGCGGCCTTCGGTTATCAGGTTGCTGCAGCGGAACAGCATCGCGTCCGTGTCGTCCGGATGAAGCTGCAGGGCATACTCGATGGCCTTGTCCGATTCTGCCATCATTTCCTTGTTGGCATAGTATTCGGCTATCGAGGTCAGCTCGTCGCTGTCGAAATAGGCAGATGTATGCTGGTGCATCATTTCTTCGTATTTCTTCAGCAGTTCCTTGAACTCCGGGCTTTCGAAAGAAGAGAATACATCGTCTTTCATTTTTGATATAACTGTTATGTCTTACTTGTTCAGTTTGCTCCACGTATCTTTGAGCGATACGGTGCGGTTGAATATCAGATGTTCCGGCGTTGAATCCTTGTCTACGGTAAAGTAGCCGATGCGCTGGAACTGCAGATAGTCGAGGGGCTTCGTTCCGGCAAGGAACTTCTCCACATAACACTCCTTCAGCACCTTCAGCGAGTCGGGATTAATCATCTCCTTCATGGCTTCCAGCGGAGAGCAGTTCTTTTCCTCGCGGATGGCAGCCATCGTGTCGCGCGGGTTCTCCACTTTCCACAGCCGGTCGTACAGGCGGACTTCCGCTGTCAGGCAGTGGTTGCAGCTCACCCAGTGCAGTGTGCCCTTCACTTTTCTGTTGGCTTCAGGCATGCCGCTTTTGGTGTTCGGGTCGTATTCGGCATACACCTCCGTCACGTTTCCGTCTGCGTCTTTCCTGCATCCGGTGCACTTCACGATGTATGCGTTCTTGAGCCGCACCTCTTGTCCCGGTGTCATGCGGAAATATTTCTTGGGCGCGTTTTCCATGAAGTCCTCCCGTTCTATCCACAGCTCGCGGCTGAACTCGATGGTGTGGGTGGGAGAGTCCGGGTCTTCCGGATTGTTGATGGCTTCCATTTCCTCCACCTGTCCTTCGGGATAGTTGGTCAGAATCAGCTTTACGGGGTTCAGCACGGCGGAGACGCGGGTAGAGCGTGCGTTCAAGTCTTCGCGCACCGCGCTTTCGAGCAGCGCAAAGTCGTTCAGCGCATCGTAGGTGGTGTAGCCAATCTTGTCGATGAACTTGTGGATGGACTCGGGCGAGTATCCTCTCCGGCGGAATCCGCAGAGTGTCGGCATGCGCGGGTCGTCCCATCCGTTTACCAGGCCCTCTTTCACCAGTATCAGCAGGTTGCGCTTGCTCATCAGCGTATAGCTCAGGTTCAGCTTGTTGAACTCGTACTGGCGGGGACGGTTGTCGTTCAGGTCTTTTCCTTCCTTTACCCAGTCGACAAACAAGTCGTACAGCGGGCGGTGAACCACAAACTCCAGTGTACACAGCGAGTGGGTCACGCCTTCGAAGTAGTCGCTCTGTCCGTGTGCGAAGTCATACATCGGGTAAGCTTTCCATTTGTCGCCTGTGCGGTGGTGAGGGGTCTTGACCACGCGGTAGATAATCGGGTCGCGGAAGTGCATGTTGGGGTTTGCCATGTCTATCTTGGCGCGCAACACCATTTTGCCTTCCTCTATTTCTCCGCTGTTCATCTTCTGGAACAGTTCGAGGCTTTCCTCCGTGGGGCGGTTGCGGTACGGGCTTTCCGTTCCCGGCTGGGTGGGAGTCCCCTTTTGCGCGGCGATTTCTTCGGATGTCTGTTCGTCCACGTATGCCTTGCCTTCCTTTATCAGGCGGATGGCAAAGTCCCACAGCTGCTGGAAATAGTCGGAGGCATAATATTCGTTGCCCCACTGGAATCCCAGCCACTGGATGTCTTCCTTGATGGCTTCCACATATTCCATGTCTTCCTTGGTCGGATTCGTGTCGTCAAAGCGCAGGTTGCACACGCCTCCGTACTTCTTGGCGATTCCGAAGTCCATGCAGATGGCCTTGGCATGTCCGATGTGCAGGTATCCGTTGGGTTCCGGCGGGAAACGGGTCTGTATTCTTCCTCCGTTCTTGCCCTCTTTCAGGTCTTTCTCTACAATCTGTTCAATGAAGTTCAGGCTTTTCTTTTCCGAACTTTCCGTTACGTTTATTTCTGTCATAGCGTTCTTTCGTTTTTGCTCTTTCTGGCAAAGGTAGTTATTTTCTCTGAATAGTCTTGATGCGGCATGCTCTTATCGGATGAACAGCAGTTCACGATATTTTGGCAGCGTCCACATCTGGTCGTCGATAATCAGCTCCAGCTTGTCGATGTGGTAGCGGATGTCTTCGAGCATGGGGGCGATGGTGTCGTGATAGGCCACGGCCTTTTCCCTCACTCCCGCAATCCGGTTGGCCACCTTGCGTGCTTCCACCATGGCGTCTACCTGCTCTTTGATGAAGGCGGTGTGCTGGGCTATCTCTTTGATGATGGCTATGTTTTCGGCAGAAAGGCCGGCTGCCTCTTCGGCGGGGAAGATGGCCTTCATCTTGTAGGTGTTGTCTATCAGCTTGGTCTGGTATTCGATGGCGACGGGGACGATGTGGTTCATCACCAGGTCGCCCAGCACCCGTGCCTCAATCTGTATTTTCTTGGTATACATCTCCCATTTCACCTCGTTGCGCGCTTCCAGTTCCTTGCGGTTCATCACGCCGGTCGACTCGAACATGCGGATGGTTTCAGGCTTCAGGTAGTTGTCGAAGATGACCGGGCAGCTGGTCTCGCAGTCCAGTCCGCGGCGTGCGGCCTCCTGCTTCCATTCCTCGCTGTATCCGTTTCCGTCGAAGCGGATAGGCTTGCACTCCTTGATGTAGCGGCGGATGACCTGGATGATGGCAGAGATTTTCGGTTCTCCCTGCTCAATCAGCGAGTCGATGTCTTTCTTGAAGGTGACAAGCTGTTCGGCCACGGCGGCATTGAGGGCAATCATGGCGCTGGCGCAGTTGGCCTCCGAGCCCGGCGCACGGAACTCGAAGCGGTTTCCCGTAAAGGCGAACGGGGATGTGCGGTTGCGGTCTGTATTGTCAATCAGCAGTTCCGGAATCTGTGGGATGTCCAGCTTCATGCCCTGCTTGCCGGCCAGTGAAATCAGGTCTTCGTCAGAGCTTTCCTCCAGATGGTCGAGCACCTTGCTGAGCTGTGTGCCGAGGAAGGAGGAGATGATGGCGGGAGGCGCTTCGTGGGCTCCCAGACGGTGGGCGTTGGTGGCGCTCATGATGGAAGCCTTCAGCAGTCCGTTGTGATGGTATACGGCCATCAGTGTGTTGACGACAAACGAGATGAAGCGGAGGTTTTCTTCGGCTGTCTTGCCCGGAGCCATCAGCAGCACGCCGGTGTCTGTGCCGAGCGACCAGTTGTTGTGCTTGCCCGAGCCGTTCACGCCCTTGAAGGGCTTTTCGTGCAGCAGTACGCGGAAGCCGTGGTTGCGCGCAATCTTGCGCATCAGAGACATGATGAGCATGTTGTGGTCGACGGCCAGATTGCATTCCTCGAAGATGGGGGCCAGCTCAAACTGGTTGGGGGCCACTTCGTTGTGGCGGGTCTTTACGGGAATGCCCAGCTCCAGAGCCTGAATCTCAAGGTCTTTCATGAACGCGGCCACGCGGCTGGGGATGGCGCCGAAATAGTGGTCTTCCAGCTGCTGGTTCTTGGATGCTTCGTGTCCCATCAAGGTACGCCCGGTGAGCAGCAGGTCGGGGCGTGCCGCATACAGGCCCTCGTCTACCAGGAAATATTCCTGTTCCCACCCCAGGTAGGAGATGATTTTCTTGACCGAAGGGTCGAAGTAGTGCATGACGTCGAGCGCAGCCCGCGTCACGGCCTGAAGGGCCTTCAGCAGCGGTGCCTTATAGTCGAGCGACTCTCCCGTATAGGCGATGAAGATGGTGGGGATGCACAGGGTGTCGTCTACGATGAAGACGGGCGAAGAGGGGTCCCATGCGCTGTATCCGCGTGCCTCGAATGTGTTGCGGATGCCTCCGTTGGGGAAAGACGAACCGTCAGATTCTTGTTGCACAAGGAGCTTGCCCGAAAATTCCTCCAGCATGCCGCCTTTCCCGTCATGCTCCACGAATGCGTCGTGCTTCTCGGCCGTTCCTTCCGTAAGCGGCTGAAACCAGTGGGTGTAGTGGGTGACTCCCATCTCGACGGCCCATTTCTTCATGCCGGCAGCCACTTCGTCGGCGATGCTGCGGTCGAGTGCGGCGCCGTTGTCTATCACGTCAATCATTTTGGCGTAGACTTTGCTCGGCAGGTATTTGAACATCTTCTCCCGGTTGAATACGTATTTGGCGAAATATTCACTCGGGCGCTCTTGAAGATGTGGAACGTCGACCGGTTTCTTGTGAAATGCTTCTTCTACAACTTTGAATCTTAAATTTGACATATTACCTTGATGTTTGTATAAGTTTGGTTATTTGTTTTTGCTTGTCTGTAAATGTTCTGCCTACAAGTGCCGGCAGATGCGCCTCATGCCTTCCTCGCATTCCTGCCGGTCTCCGAAGGCCGTGAGCCGGATATAGCCTTCGCCGCCCGGCCCGAATCCTATGCCGGGGGTGCTTGCCACATGGGCGTTATACAGCAGGTGGTCGAAAAACTGCCACGAGGTGAGTCCCTTGGGAGCCTTTACCCAAAGGTAGGGGGCGTTTTCACCTCCCGAAACCTTCAGGCCGGTGCTGTCGAGATGACGCTTCATGAGCCGTGCGTTTCCCATGTAATAGTCGGTCATCTCCCTTACCTGCCTTTTCCCTTCCGGCGTATAGACGGCGGCCGCTCCCCGCTGTGCGATGTATGAGGCGCCGTTGAACTTGCTGTTCTGGCGCTTGCTCCACAGCCGGTTCAGGCTGACACGCTTCCCGCCCAGCGTGGCGGCGGTCACCTCTTTCGGGATGACCGTGTATCCGCATCTCACCCCCGTGAATCCGGCTGTCTTTGAAAAGCTGCGGAACTCGATGGCGACTTTCTTTGCTCCCTTGATTTCGTAGATGGAGTGCGGGATGTCCGGCTGGCGGATATAGGCCTCATAAGCCGCATCAAACAAAATCAGCGTGTCGTTGTCGATGGCGTAATGAACCCATTTCTTCAGTTCCTCTTTGCTGAGCACGCTTCCGGTCGGGTTGTTGGGATAGCATAGATAGATGATGTCCACCCGCTGTGCCGGAAGTTGGGGGATGAAGTTGTTTTCGGCCAGGCAAGGGATGTATACCACATTGCTCCAGCGGTTGTCTCCGCCAAGCGTTCCTGCACGCCCGCAAGACACGTTCGAGTCGATGTATGCCGGATAGATGGGGTCGGTCACTCCGATGCTGTTGTCGTGGCGGAGAATGTCTCCGATGTTTCCGGTATCTGATTTCGCGCCGTCGCTGACGAATATCTCGTCGGCGGTCAGGCTCACGCCCCGCTGTGCATAGTCGTGTCTCACTATGGCGTCGGTCAGGAAAGGATACCCCTGTTCCGGCCCGTATCCGTGGAAGGTTTCGGTATGGGTCAGGTCGTCAACGGCGGCTTTCATCGCTTCGGCGCATGCCTGCGGGATGGGGCGCGTCACATCTCCTGTCCCCAAGTGGATGATGTCGGCTTTGGGATGGGTTACCTTGAACGAATTGACTCTCTTTGCAATGTCTGTAAACAGGTAATTGTCCGGAAGCTTCATCAGATGTTCGTTAACTAATGCCATGCCAACTCTAACGTGTTCTATATTTGCGGCAAAATTACGAAATTTATATCATACCCGCTGCGATACGTATTAGTTTTTTTTCGTACTTTTGCGCCGAACTTAAAATCAGAACATGAAATGAATCCGGCTTTGATTGTTACTCGCAGGCAGAAGATTGTGAGAGAGGTGAAAGATTATCTGCTGATTGGTCTGGGCATGGTGATGTACGGCATCGGGTGGACGGGCTTTTTGCTGCCCAGCGACATCCCTTCGGGTGCGGTTCCGGGCATCGCCTCCATCATCTATTGGGGGACGGGCTTCCCTGTGCAGTATACGTATCTGATTATCAACTTTCTCTTGCTGCTGCTTGCGCTGAAGATATTGGGGCTGAAGTTTTGTCTGAAGACCATTTTTGCCGTGTTTACCCTGACGGGGATACTGGCGGTGATACAGAACATCGTGACGGGGCCGCTGATTCATGACCAGCCTTTCATGTCGTGTGTGCTGGGCGCGTCTTTCTGCGGCGCAGGCATCGGGGTGGCCTTTTCGGCGAACGGCAGTACGGGGGGGACGGACATCATTGCGGCCATAGTCAACAAATACCGCGACATATCCCTGGGGCGTGTCATCCTGATTTGCGATGTGGTCATCATATCGTCGAGCTATCTGGTGCTGCACGACTGGGAGAAGGTGGTTTATGGCTATGTGGTGCTGTTCATCTCAAGCTTCATGCTCGACCAGGTGGTGAACAGTGCGCGCCAGTCGGTGCAGTTTTTCATCATATCGACCAAGTATGAAGAGATAGGGAAGCGAATCAACAAGGATTTGCATCGGGGGGTGACTTTCCTCGACGGGGTGGGCTGCTATACGAACAATCATGTGAAGATGATGTTCGTATTGGCCAAGAAGAGCGAGTCGAATACGATTTTCCGCCTGATAAAGGATATCGATCCCCACGCGTTCGTTTCCCAGAGCGCCGTTATCGGCGTGTTCGGCGAAGGGTTCGACCGGATTAAAGTAAAGTAGTTTCGTAGTTTCTAACCCTCTTATAGGAGAAGTGTGCTTATGATAATGACGACCAATGTGGAGATTGCAAGAAAGATTGCAGCCCAGTATCACAGTTCTCTCAGCCGAGAGCAGATTCATCTTCTGGCCGGTATCGTGACCTGCCGGAAGTATAAGAAAGGCGAACGCATATTGGACGAGAACGAGATATGCAGGGCCATGCTTTATATCGAGAAAGGGATGACACGCCAGTTTTACTTCAAGTATGATAAGGATTTGACCGAGCATATCGGCTATGAGGGGGGGATGGTGATGTGTTTGGAAAGCTATCTCAAGCAGGAGCCTACGCGCCTGATGGTGGAGACGCTGGAACCCACTGTCTTGTGGGAGATTCCCAAGGAAGACATCGACCGCCTGTCTTTGGAGGACGCTGAAATCGGCGTGCTGTATCGCAAGTTCTTCGAATATTCTTTGATTGACTCGCAGATAAAGGCGGATACGCTCCGTTTCGAGCCTGCCCACGAGCGTTACAACAAGCTGCTCCAGCTTCACCCCGAAATCCTGAAGCGGGCTCCGCTTGTGTATATCGCCTCCCTCCTCCAGATGACTCCGGAGACGCTGAGCCGCGTGCGTTCGGCCAGTATCGCCAGTGACAGGGAGGGGTAGGGATTTTCTCAGAAGAGGACAAGTCCTACTTCAAACACGCCCTTGTCGTCAAACTTCCCTTTGCCCTGGTATTGGCGCAGCCATTCGTATCCGCCCGATGCGAACACGCCCACGCGGCGGGTGATGCTGTATTCCAGATTGAGGCGGGGCTGCAGGGCGTAGAGGCGGGCGGGATAGCCGTCGTGCTTGTTGTCGAGCGTTTCGATGTGGTAGAATCCCAGGTCTGCGCTCAGGTCAAGGCGGGCTGTAAGCGGATAATGGACGCCTGCGCGGTAGAATCCGCTTACAGAGAAGTCCTTGTCCATGCCTAAATGATAGGCTCCCGTTCCCAGAATGGTGTAGGTATACCGGTTTTTGAAGCGCACGCCGAGGTTCAGCTTGCTCGCGTTTCCGCCCGATAAGAGCATCTGGATGCGCGTTTCGGGCTTTACGTTGACGCATCCTATCTGCCGTGTGCGGTTGCACTGGCTTACGTTGACGATTCCCAGTTGCAGGCCTTTCTCACATTTGTTGGCGATGTTTCCGAATCCCGCCTGCAGTCCGTTGTTTTGCGCGCTGTAGTTGGTGAAGCCCAGTTGCAGCCCCTTGTTTTCCACGCTCACGTTTCCCAGTCCTGCAAGCTGCACGCCCCGGTTCTCCTTTCCGGCGATGTTCAGCAGCGAGGTGAGCTGAAGCCCGTATGCGTTTCCTCCGGCCACGTTCATCAGTCCTGCCACGGCCACTCCGTAGTGGTTCTCGGCGCTGATGTTCGACAGTCCCGCGATTTGGAGTCCCGATGTGTTTCGTCCGCCGATGGATACCAGGCCGCTCAGGGTGACTCCCTTCAGGTCTTTGCCCGCCACGTTTCCCAGTCCGGACAGCTGGACTCCCTTGGCCGACCATCCGTTTACGTTCATCAGGCCCGACAGGACAAGTCCGTTTGAGTTCCGTCCCGTCACGTTGACCAGTCCGGTCATCTGCACGCCCGAAACGTTCAGACCCGTTACGTTTGCCAGTCCCGACACCTGCACGCCTTCCGTCCGGTGGTGCACCACGCTGGATATGGCGTTGATTCCCACTCCGCCCAGCCTGCTGAAATTGCTGAAAAGCCCGAAGTTGAAGTAGGTTGTCGCTACGGGCTTTTTCCTGTTTGTGATGTTCAGCGACACGTTAGGGCCTTTCCGCAGGCCTTTTTTCCGCGACTGTGCCTGCATCGGCAGGATTCCTGCCCCCAGGCCGGCCAGCAGCAATATGAGGATTCGGTTGTTCGTCTTCATGTTTCCTTTATTTTACATCCTGATAGAGGAATCGCTTGATGCTCTTTTTGGGAGTCTTCTCAAACTCTTCCGGATAAATTTTCACACGCGCTATCTGCGAATAGGCAGGCAGCTCGGCGTTGAGCGCCGTGCGGTTGCTCTCCATCGCCTTTTCAAGGTCTTCCTTCGTCAGTCCCTGGGCGTATGCGTCGTCGAAGTCCGGATAAACCAGTGCGGCCAGCTTGTTGTCGCTCTGCTGGATGACGAGGCACTCGCTCACATAAGGCATGGCGTTCAGCCGGTCTTCTATCTCTTCGGGGTAGATGTTCTGTCCCGACGGCCCGAGCAGCATGTTCTTGCTCCGCCCCTTGATGGTCACGTTTCCTTCGGCGTCCATCACGCCCAGGTCGCCCGTATGCAGCCATCCCTCGCTGTCGATGGCTTCGGCGGTCGATTCGGGGTTCTTGTAGTAGCCCAGCATCACGTTTTCGCCGCGCGTCAGGATTTCGCCCACGATGTTGGCCGGGTCGGGGCTGTCGATGCGTACCTCCATCCGCGGGGCGGCCTTGCCGCATGAGCCGGGCTTGAAGTGCTTCCAGTCTTCGTAGCAGATGATGGGGGCACATTCCGTCATGCCGTAGCCCACGGTGTAGGGGAAGTCGAGGCTGTAGAGCAGCTTCTCCACATCCTGGTTGAATGCGGCCCCGCCCACAATCAGTTCGTAGAAGTTCCCGCCGAAGGCCCGAATCATGTGTTCGCGTACGGTTTCCTTTATCTTGTCGTTGATGAGCGGAACCCGCAGCAGAATCTTCATCCTGAATGTCTCCATCTTGGGCAGGATGTTTTTCTTGATGATTTTCTCAACAATCAGCGGGACGGCGATGACGATGTGGGGCTTGACTTCGGCAAAGGCCTGGAAGATGATTTTCGGGCTCGGCATGCGTGTGAGGAAGTAGATGTGGCATCCGCAGCAGAACTCGTAGAGGAACTCGAAGGCCAGGCCGTACATGTGCGCCATGGGAAGGATGGAGATGACCCGGTTTCCCGGCTGGAGGGTCAGCACTTCGAAGGCGAACTGGGTGTTCGACCACAGCGCGCGGTAGGGAATCATCACTCCCTTTGAGAAGCTGGTCGTGCCCGAGGTGTAGTTGATGACGGCCAGCTCCTCCCTCTCGTCGCGGCGGTAGGCGATGTGTTCGCGGCGGAAGTTGCGGGGGAATTTCTTGCCGAACATCTCGTTCAGGTGCTCGCGGGCGTATTCAAGCTGCTTGCTGCGGCACACCAGAAGGGTGAAGTCTGTCATCAGGATGATGCCTTCCAGGTGGGGCATCTCGGCCTCGTTGAGCCCTTCCCACACCATGTCTCCCACAAACAGCAGGCGCGCGTCCGAGTGGTTCACTATGTTGTGTATGTTGTCGGCCTTGAACTCGTGCAGGATAGGTACGGCCACGGCTCCGTAGGTCAGGATTGCCAGGAAGGCCACCCCCCAGTGTGAGCTGTTCCGCCCGCACAGGGCCACCTTGTCGCCCGGCCTGATTCCGCTTTCGGCCAGCAGGATGTGCAGCTTTTCAATCTTGCGCGCCACATCTTTATATTGCAGGGTCGCTCCTTTGTAGTCGGTCAGGGCGTCCAGATCCCAGTTCTTTTTGATGCTTTCTTCCACAAAAGCCAGAAAACTTGTATCCATAAGGTCTGTTGTTTAGTTCCGCACGAAAGTGGTGCATATACAAAGGTACGTTTTTTGTTTGGTTTAATCAAAAATATGGAGCGGGAAAAACGACTTTTTTGTCCTTTTGAGACAATCTTTTCCTGAGCGGGGGAGGACGGCTCCCGCGCCATTCCTGAAACAAGGGAAAAAGTGTCTGCCCGTTTTTTATTTTATATAGGAAAAGGATGCCTGTATCGAATAAAATTTCGTATCTTTGTCTACATTTTTACACTGTTTTAAAAGAAAGGGAAAATCGTATGGAGAAAGTAGTCATCAATTCGTATGAAGAGTTTGAGAAGCTGGTGGGGCAACGCATCGGGGTGTCCGACTGGCTGGAGATTCCGCAGGAGCGCATCAGCCAGTTTGCCGACGCCACGCTGGACCATCAGTGGATTCACGTGGATGTAGAGCGGGCCAAGGCCGAGAGCCCCTATAAGAGCACCATCGTGCACGGTTATCTCACCCTCTCGCTGCTGCCTTATCTGTGGGGGCAGATTATCGAGGTGAACAACCTGAAGATGATGGTCAACTACGGGATGGACAAGATGCGTTTCGGACAGGCAGTCTTGTCGGGGCAGCGTGTCCGTCTGGTGGCCGACCTGCAGTCGCTGGTCAACCTGCGCGGGGTGGCAAAGGCGGAAATCAAGTTTGCCATCGAGATAGAGGGTGCGAAGAAGAAGGCGCTTGAGGGCGTTGCCACATTCCTTTATTACTTTGTCTGACATTCATTGAAGTCATAATAATTGTGAGTTAGAGAAGGAGACGGGTCGGAAGGCGCAGGCCGGCAGGCCCGTCTTTTTTTGTCGGAGTTATGGAAGACAGGCTGAGAAGACGGCTGAACGAATGGGTGAGGGCTTACCACTGCAGGGCGTTCATCGCAGGCGACCCGGTGCAGTTTCCGCACCGCTATGGCAGGCAGGAGGACATCGAAATCAGCGGACTGCTGACGGCCCTGCTCAGTTTCGGAAGCCGGAAGATGATTTTGCGCAAGGCCGCCGAGCTGGATGAGCTGATGGGGCATGCGCCTTTGCACTATGTGCTTTCGCTCCGCTGGCGGGAAGACTTTGCGGAAGGCGACGCGCGCAGTTTCTACCGCATGCTGTCCCGTTCAGACTTCCGGGGATATTTCGGGCGGCTGTATCGGGTATATGCGGCCGGCCATACGCTGGAGGACGCGCTGATGGCCTTTCCGGGCACGCCGATGCAGCGCCTGTGCGCCTTTATGGAGGTGTCGGCCCGCAGTCCGCAGAAGAAGCTCAACATGTTTCTGCGGTGGATGGTGCGCCGCGGCTCGGAGGTGGATTTCGGCATCTGGCGGCGGATGAGTCCGGCCGACCTGCTGATTCCGCTCGATACGCATGTATGCCGCATGGCTTACCGGCTGGGGCTGACCGACAGCCGTGCATTCTCTCTGTCCAATGCCCGGCGGATAACGGCGGCGCTTGCCGGGCTGTATCCCGGCGACCCTTGTCTGGGCGACTTCGCCCTGTTCGGCTATGGGGTGGAGCATCCGGAGGGTCAGAACTTCATCGAGAAGTAAAGTCCGCAGTGTCCGTCTCCGGCCACCGGACTGAGGGTAAGGTCGTGTTTCCTGGCAAAGGGGCGGGTGAATATCAGCGAGCTTCCCGCACCGATTACGGCTCCGGCCGCCACATCCCACCAGTCGTGTTTCTTTCCGTACACGCGGCTCCATCCCACGTAGGTCGACAGCGCGTAGGCCGGGATGCCCCATTTCCATCCGTACCGCCGCTGGATGAAGGTGGCTGCGGCGAATGAAACCGAGGTGTGCATGGAGGGAAAAGAGTGGTTGTCGCTGCGGTCGGGGCGCTCTTTCTTTACGATGTATTTCAGGGCGTAGGTGACACCCAGTGTGGTGGCTCCTGCAAAGACACCCTGTTTCAGCCCCTGCCAGTCTTTGTTGAGCAGGATGGCGGTCAGGCCTGCCACGGGCAGCAGGATGGCTCCCACATCGCCCGATGTGCGCACAGCCTTCCGGCTTCCGCTTACGGCTGTCTCCTGCGCCTGCAGCGACATGGCCAGCAGCAGGCAGGCCAGTATGAATACGGTTCTTTTCATGATTTCAGCATAGTTTGGGGATAAAGATAATCAGGCCCGTCACGGCGGCGGCCACGGCCAGCAGCAGCACCGCTCCGGCGGCCAGGTCTTTCGCGCGTTTGATGCCCTCGTTGTATTCGGGCGACACCACATCGGCCAGGGCCTCGATGGCCGAGTTTACGGCTTCGGCCGCCAGCACCAGGCCGATGGCGAAGGTCACGGCAATCCATTCTGCGGCCGACAGTCCGGCCAGCCATCCGGCCGTCACGGCGCATACGGCTGCGAAGCAGTGTATCCAGGCGTTGTGTTCATGCCGGACAAGCAGGCGGATGCCGTTGAAGGCATAGCGGAAGCTCCGCAGCCGCTTGCGCAGGGTGAATCCGTCGTTCTTCATGGGCGTTTCCAGTCTACGGTCACCTCTACCGGGCAGTGGTCTGAGCCGAAGATTTCCGTATGAATCTTGGCGTCTGTCAGTCTGTCGGCCAGTCGTGCCGAGGCAAGGAAGTAGTCGATGCGCCAGCCCGCGTTCTTCTCGCGTGCCCTGAAGCGGTACGACCACCACGAGTAGATGTTCTCTTGGGTGGGGTAGAAGTGGCGGAACGTGTCGATGAATCCCGCGTCGAGCAGGCGCTGGAACTTCTCGCGCTCCTGGTCGGTGAATCCGGCATTCATCCGGTTGGTCTTCGGGTTCTTCAGGTCGATTTCCTTGTGCGCCACGTTCAGGTCGCCGCACACCAGCACGGGTTTCTTCGCGTCGAGGGCCGACAGGTAGGCGCGGAAGTCGTCTTCCCACCTCATGCGGTAGTCCAGGCGCTTCAGCCCGTCCTGCGAGTTGGGCGTGTATACCGTGACGAGATAGAAGTCTTCCATTTCGAGCGTGATGACACGCCCCTCGTGGTCGTGCTCGTCGATGCCCAGGCCGTAGCTCACGCCCAGCGGGCGGTGGCGGGTGAAGACGGCGGTTCCCGAGTATCCCTTCTTCTCGGCATAGTTCCAGTAAGAGTCGTAGCCGTCGAACGAGAGGTCGAGCTGCCCCTCCTGCATCTTGGTCTCCTGCAGGCAGAAGAAGTCGGCGTCGAGTGTCTTGAATGCTTCGCGGAAGCCTTTGTCGCAACAGGCTCGCAGCCCGTTTACGTTCCATGAGATGAATTTCATCATAGCGGATATTGGGTTTTTATTTTTTCAGGTCAAACAGATAGGTCAGCCGGCCTCCGATGTACGAGTGGGCCGAGCGTGAGAAGTAGTCTTTCTTGGTGCTGTTGTAGAAGTCGCTCAGCCCGAAGTAGTAGCGTGCCTCCAGGATGAAGTGTCCGATGCCGGTGCGCGCTTCCAGTCCGCCTCCGCCTATGATGCCGTAGTCGAACTTGTTTTCAGCCCGCATGGAATACTGCTCCGTTGTCCCGTTCGGCCGGTTCGAGGGGTCCCACGAGGCGCTGCGGGTGTCTTTCTCGCCCAGCAGGAAGCCTATCTGCGGACCCAGGTTGATGACGAACCGCACCCCGTTTCCCTGGTCTTTCCCGAAGGCCAGGTGGGCGAGCAGCGGAATCTCGATGTAGTTCATCGCGCGCTGGAAGCTGTCACCGCTTCCGTCGTCGATGGTCTCTTTCCATCCGCGCTGCGAATAGTTTATTTCAGCTTGTATGCCGCAAATCATCTTGAAGTATTTCTCTGAGATGTATCGGGCCGTCACGCCGAACTCCGGGCCGATGAGGTATCCCTGCTTGATGGTGGGGTCGAAGCTCACCTTGCTCAGGTTTACGCCCCCGTTTATGCCGACGGAAAAGTTGTGGCGCTCGTCTTGCAGCTGTGCGTGTGCGGGCAGGCCTGCGAGGCAGAGCAGTGCGGCCGCCGTTAGGATGAGATGTCTGGGCATAGCGTTAGTCGAAATCAAGTTTAATCAGTTCAAAGTCTTTGGTGAAGTGCACGAAGAACACTTTCCGGTTGATGAATCCTCCCCAGTTGTTCACCCGCTCAAACTTGAATCCGGTCTGTATCGGGGTCACCTGCACGGTGTTCAGGCTTTCCTCCAGGCGGCTGCCGTGTCGTGCCAGGCCTTTCAGGAAGAAGTATCCGGTGTCGAAGCCCAGCATCCCGTATTTGGGGAAGATGTTGGCCATGTCCTTGCTGTACCACTGGCGGAAGCTCCGCGTGAAGTTTACGGCCTCCGGAAACAGGTTGTTGGTGTAGAACGAGGAATAAAAGTACGTGTCCAGCTCGTAGAAGCTGGCCAGATAGTCTTGCGTGTAGGTCTGCCATTCGGGGTAGCCGAACAGGTGCATGTCGGCTTCGGGCAGGCTGCGGCGCACCTGCGTGAGTATGGGCACGAGGCGGTGCAGGGCAAGGTCTTTCCCCGAGGTGGGGATGAAGATGTTTTCGCGCGAGGGGTCGATGGCGGCCTGGAGCTTCAGCGTGTCTGCGTCGGTGATGGTCTGGTAGGCCACCCCGCCGTTTTTCAGTTCGGCCTTCATGCCGCTGACGAACTCGTCTTTGCTGCGGTCGCCCGTCCCGGCGTCGAGGAATACCACGTTCGCCTTGCTGAACTTGCGCAGGAAGTGCTCGTACACCTCCGAGTAGAGGTAAGACTGGGGGGTGTTTATCTGGTACACATACGGGTTGCGGAACACCTGCTTCACTTCCGGCGAGAAGGGAATCACCACGCGCACCTTGTTCTTTTCGGCGAATCCGGCCAGCTTTCCGATGCTTTCCTTGCTTACCGCGCCGAAGATGACGTCCATCGTCTTCATTTCCGGACGGGAAAGGATGGACTCGGCCGTGGCCGCGTTTCCTTTCGTGTCATACGCGTAGATGTCGAGCGATACGCCCTGGCGCTTCAGGCTGTCGGCTGCGATGAGGAATCCTTCGTAATACTCCACCATGCGCAGCTGCTCGTCGCGGTTCCCGTTGTCGGTAAAGGGAAGCAGCACGGCGGCCTTCACCGTCTGGATGCTCTTGGGGGGCTGTATGCTTTGACTGAACAGCTCTTCGTTCGACGGGGTGTGTGCGGGAGCCTTTGCGGGCTCTTCTTCCTTTTTCTGCTCCGACTTGGGGTAGGGGATGAAGAGGAAGGTTCCCCGCTTCAGCTTGCCGTTCTTCAGCTCCGGGTTGGCGGCTATCAGCTCTTCCTGGGTGATGCCGTATTGGCGGCTGATGCTGAATATGGTCTCTTTGCGCTGCACCTTGTGCATGTCGCGCCATTCGTTCATCTTTGCGGGTGCGGTCTCTGCCGTCTCCGTCAGGCTTTCCTGCGGCTTCCTTACGGCCTCTTGCGCGGGGATGGCAATCACCTGCCCGGTGCGGAAGTTGCTTGCGCTCAGCCCGGGATTGGCGTTGCAGATGGCCTGCGCCGTCACGCTGTATTTCAGCGTGAGCTGGTAAAGGGTCTCGCCCGCCTGTATGGTGTGGAAGATGGGCTTGTCCTGGTTAGAGCCGTTGTCGGCCTGGGGAATCTTCAGCGTTTCTCCCGCCCTCACCTGCTTCTCGCAGCCGGGGTTCAGGCGGACGAGGTCTTCCATCGTCACGTTATACATGCTCGATATGGAGTAGAGGCTCTGCCCCTTGGTCACGGTGTGCAGGAAATATCCCTTGCCGTTCTGCGCGGCCGCATGGATGCAGCCTGCGGCAAGTGCCAGAGTGAGGCACAGTGTATGGATGAATTTCATTGTTTTCTTCAAGTTCGGATATTGTTGAGAGGCAAAGTTACAAAAAAGTTCCTTACGGGCCTCCAAGTCGTTGCCTAAAAATTGTTGAAATCCCCTTTGGCCGTTGCAGGGAAGGCAGAATGCGGGCGGTGCGGAGGGGAAGATGAGGGAGTTGCGGAAAAGCGATGACAGATGTGACAGATTTTTCGGCGGTTTCTTGAAATATTATCTATGTATAAAGCCCTCAGGTATACCCCTGGCCTTTTTTCTGTCTTGCGAAAGTTATAGAAAACGGGAGAAAATCTGTCATATCTGTCATCATCAGGCATCATGTGCACTCCTTTCGGCCCCGACCCCTGCCTGCCTTCCGGCCCCGGGCGGCCATGCCGTTTTTTTAATGGGCTGTGCCAGGCGGCAGAAGATGAGGAAGTTACGGAAAAAGGGGTGGAGATGATGGAGATAAATTCGGGATTTTCTAAAATATTATTTATGTATGTAAACCCCCAGGTATACCCCTGGCCTTTTTAATGTCTTGCGAAAATTATAGAAAACGGCAAATTATCTCCATCATCTCCACCCCTTGCCTGCATCTGTTGGTATATTCCTCTTGTTTTCGGGTCGGTCTGTAAGATTTTCACCCTTCCATCTCCCTTATACCCCTTGACCACCCCTGCGCCCCTTCAGGCCTTCGGGCAGGGGCCGGAGGTCAGGGCTGCGGCTTGGAGGGAGCAAAGGGAAATATCTTTGCGCCAGACGGGCGGTTTCCCGGTTTCATGCAGGGGGATATGCCGTCGGGGAGTGCGCTGCGGCATGGTGTCCGGGCGGAGACAGACTGCCGGCGTGTGGGGGCTGCGTTGTGGCCGTCCTTTTCCGGTCTAAAGGATGGCCAGGGCTATCTGCGCGCAGGCCTCGGCGTCGGCCAGGGCATGGTGGTGGCGGCCCAGGTCGTATCCGCAGCGCAGGGCCACGGTCGGCAGCCGGTGGTCGGGCAGCGACTTGCCGAAGGTGCGTCGCGAGGCTCGGCAGGTGCAGTGGAACGTGTATCCGGGATACGCCATGCGGTAGCAGGCGAACACGGCCTTCAGGCAGCCCTCGTCGAAGGGACTGTTGTGGGCCACCAGCGGCAGCCCCTCTATCAGCGGGGCGATGTCCGCCCACACGGCGGGGAAGTCGGGGGCCGCTGCCGTGTCCTGCTGCGTCAGCCCGTGTATGCGGGTGTTCCAGTAGCTGTAATAGTCGGGGCAGGGATGGATGAGCCGGTAGATGCGGTGGGTCACGGTTCCGCCCCGCACCACGACCACCCCCACGCTGCATACGCTCGTGCGCTCGCCGTTGGCGGTCTCAAAGTCGATGGCGGCAAAATCTTTCATTATTGTTGTTTTTTGTTTGTGCTGCGAAGGTATGAATTAAAAGGTGATGGAAGTAAGATTTTTGCTTGTAAATGGTTTATATTTCGTAATTTTCGCTATATTTGTATTCTGTGAAAAGCAGGTTTGAGTAATTAAGAGTGTAAGACTATGTTGTCGGTGCTTTATTGGTCAATGGCAGGTGATACTTCGGAATCCATGGAAAAGGCGGTAAGGATGGTCGAGAATGCTTCAGACTCTCCTGAGCGAGATGGCTTGATGGCTTTGATTTATTATGGCGGATGGGGTGTGGCGGTTGATAATGAAAAGGCATTTTTTCATGCTGAACGCGGTATGAGAATGAATGACGGAGCCTCTTGCTACGTGCTTGGGCTGATGTGTGCCAATGGCGACACACCTGACCAACGTGAAGGCGGCAGGCGGCAAGTGTATGACCATTATGATGCCGAACGCTTTATGGAAATGGCCGCTGAAACGGACAGTCCGTGGGCTGTCAAAGCCCATCTTTGGCTGGGGGCATATTTTATGGATTCTTGTCGGGGGGAAGATCCGGAAGAGGGAATCGAGCATTACAAGGCAGCGGCAAGCTGTCAAAGCAGCGAGGCAGCGGAATTTCTTTCTGATTACTATCGTCGACTTGCAGAGAATGAAAATTTCGAGAACGAATTATTGAACCATGAATGGTCTTTTTACCGGAACCTTGCAAATGGGGCTGATTTTAATGATGAAGCTCGAAGAGATAAAATTTAGAATCTAAATCCTTTTATTCTGATACATGAAACTGTTGGGTATAATTAAGGCATTGTTTGGGGTACGTTATCTTGTTCTGATAGGAATGTTGTTCCTTTTTTCATCGATAAGTGTTGCGAAAGATAATATTGGTATGGTAAAGGCTTCGGCTTTGAATTTGCGGAAATATCCCTCAGGCAATTCAGAGATAGTGGGAAAGCTGATGAGAGGTGATACAGTGGAGTGCACTGCCGTTGATAAAGGTTGGGCGGAAGTTGTGTGGCGGGGGGATACATGTTATGCTTCCGCGCAATACATCACTTTCGGCAAAGAATCTGAAGGCTTCGGATTGCCAGCGTGGGTTAATATAGATGAAGGCAAAGGACGGTGGGGGTCGATGGGACACTGGTTTTCTACTGACCGGATAATGGAAGCTTTGCCTGATTTTGGGTTTTTGAAAGGAAGACTGCCGTTTAATCCGGATGTCTGTTTTTATATTGCTTTCTGGCTCCTGCTGTTGTCGGGAATTGCATTTCCCTTATTGGAGAACCGGATTGAATTCGGCAACGTATGGTATTGGGGGTGTTATGCTGTTACTTTGACTGTATCGGTCTGTGAATTGCTTTACCTTCTTGCTTCGCCCGACCCGCTTGGATTCTGTGACATCAATAATGTGTGGTTTGTTACAGCTTTATTTTATCTTTTGTTGTGTGGACTTGCGCTGTATCAGCAACTCAGGCTGTTTTCAACCATTTTGTTTGTCACACAAAACGATGCAGACTTCGATTTCAAGGCCGGTATGGCTGTCAAGGTGATGCTGCTGACTGTGGTTTACTTCATTGCTTCGGTCGTTGTCTATCATTTCGGCGGGCATTTTCCCGAGAAGGTAGATTGTTGTGTGTTGGGTATTCTTTTGCTGCCGGTCTTGCTGATGCTTTACCGGGCTGTCGCGGAAAAAGATTTTGTTCCGTTGCTCGTGTTGCTTCCTTTTTATTGTATTGCAGGAACGGCCACACTTGCTGTTTATTGTGTCATAGGAGTGGCAATGGCAGTTATTCTGTTTGTCTGGTTTGTCATCAGTCTGTTTGGAGGAAAAGACACCATGTTTGTCAAGAAGGACGGTATATGGTATTACTGCGATTTCGATACTTGGTTGGAAGGATACAACGAAAGGGCTTGGGACGATTGGAGTTCCACTTTTCATAACTGGATGAGACCTCGGTAGTATAGTCTCTGCGCCGGGCTGTGACTTTTTTCTTTCATTCGTTTCGTTGGAAAGTCTGGCTTCATGAAATCTGTTCTTTTTGAATTATGACATATAAAGGTACGGAGATTTTTCGTATCTTTGCAAAGATGTAACAAAATGTTTTTAAGAGGAAGCATGACAGACGAGAACAGCAAAGAAACCATCAGCGTGCTGGGGGCGCGTGTGCATAACCTGAAGAATATCGATGTGGAGATTCCGCGCGACAGCCTGACCGTGATAACCGGCCTGAGCGGAAGCGGCAAGTCGTCGCTGGCCTTCGACACCATCTTTGCCGAAGGGCAGCGGAGGTATATCGAGACCTTCTCTGCCTATGCGCGCAACTTCCTGGGAGGGATGGAGCGTCCGGATGTGGACAAGATTACGGGGCTGAGTCCCGTCATCTCCATCGAGCAGAAGACCACCAACAAGAATCCCCGCTCCACCGTGGGCACCACCACCGAGATATACGACTACCTGCGCCTGCTCTTCGCCCGGGCGGGGACGGCCTATTCCTACCTTTCCGGCGAAAGGATGGTGAAGTATACCGAAGAACAGATTCTCGACCTCATCCGGCGCGACTACCGCGGAAAGCGCATCTACATACTTGCCCCGCTGGTGCGCACGCGCAAGGGGCACTACAAGGAGCTTTTCGAGCAGGTGCGGAAGAAGGGCTATCTGTATGTGCGGGTGGACGGCGAGGTGAAGGAAATCACGCACGGCATGAAGCTTGACCGATACAAGAACCACGACATCGAGGTGGTGATAGACAAGACGGTGGTGACCGAGAAGGAAGAGAAGCGTCTCAGGCAGAGCGTGGCCACGGCCATGCAGCAGGGCGACGGGCTGCTGATGATTCTGGATGCGCAGACAGAAAGTGTGCGCCACTACAGCAAGCGCCTGATGTGTCCCGTCACGGGGCTTTCTTACCGCGAGCCTGCCCCCCACAACTTCTCGTTCAACTCGCCGCAGGGAGCCTGCCCGCGGTGCAAGGGGTTGGGCTATGTGAACCAGATTGATGTGGACAAGGTGATACCCGACCGCTCGCTCTCGGTGTACGACGGTGCGGTGGTGCCTCTGGGAAAATACCGCAACGTGATGATATTCTGGCAGATTGAGGCCCTGCTGGAGCGCTATGAGCTGACGCTGAAGACACCGGTGGACAAGATGCCGGAGGATGTAATCGGCGAAATCCTGTTCGGGTGTGACGACCGCCTGAAAATCAAGAGCTCGCTGCTGCATACCTCCTCCGACTACTTCGTGACCTACGAAGGGATTGTGAAATACATCCAGATGATGCAGGAGAAGGAAGCATCGGCCACCGCGCAGAAGTGGGCGGAGCAGTTTGCCAAGACCGACGTGTGTCCCGAATGCAAGGGGGCGAGGCTCAACAAGGAGGCCCTCCACTTCCGCATCTGCGGAAAGAACATATACGAACTGGCCACGATGGACATCAGCGAGCTGTATGCCTGGCTGGCCGACGCGGAGCCGCGCATGGAGGAGAAGCAGCGGCTCATCGCGGCGGAGATTCTGAAGGAGATACGCACGCGGCTGAAGTTCCTGCTCGATGTGGGGCTCGACTATCTTTCGCTCAACCGCTCGTCGGTAAGCCTGTCGGGCGGAGAGAGCCAGCGCATCCGCCTGGCCACGCAGATAGGTTCGCAGCTGGTCAATGTGCTCTATATCCTCGACGAGCCGAGCATCGGCCTGCACCAGCGCGACAACATCCGTCTCATCAACTCGCTGAAGGAGCTGCGCGACCTGGGGAACACGGTGATTGTGGTGGAGCATGACAAGGACATGATGCTGGCGGCCGACTATGTGGTCGACATGGGGCCGAGGGCGGGGCGTCTGGGCGGCGAGGTGGTGTTTGCCGGAACGCCCGCCGAGATGCTGAAGACCCATACGCTTACCTCGCGTTACCTGAACGGGGAGATGAAGATTGAGGTGCCTGCCGTGCGCCGCAAGGGAAACGGCCGCTCGCTGTGGCTGCGCGGGGCGCGGGGCAACAACCTGAAAGGGGTGGATGTGGAGTTTCCGCTCGGCACGCTGATTTGTGTGACGGGCGTTTCGGGCAGCGGAAAGTCGACGCTCATCAACGATACCCTCCGTCCAATACTCTCGCAGCACTTCTACCGCTCGCTGCAGGAGCCGCTGCCCTACGGCTCGATTGAGGGGCTGGAGTATATCGACAAGGTGGTGGATGTAGACCAGTCTCCCCTGGGGCGCACGCCCCGTTCCAATCCGGCCACCTACACCGGCGTGTTTTCCGACATCCGCAACCTCTTCGTGGGGCTTCCCGAGGCCAAGATGCGCGGATACAAGCCCGGACGCTTCTCGTTCAACGTGGCGGGCGGACGGTGCGAGGCCTGCGGAGGCAACGGATACAAGACGATTGAAATGAATTTCCTGCCCGATGTGCTTGTGCCCTGCGAGGTGTGTCACGGCAAGCGATACAACCGCGAGACGCTGGAGGTGCGCTACAAGGGCAAGTCGATAGCCGATGTGCTCGACATGACCATCAACCGTGCGGTGGAGTTCTTCGAGAACGTGCCGCAGATTCTGGGCAAGATTAAGGTGCTGCAGGAGGTGGGTCTGGGATACATCCGGCTGGGACAGCCTTCCACCACGCTGTCGGGCGGGGAGAGCCAGCGCGTGAAGCTCGCCACCGAGCTGTCGAAGCGTGATACGGGAAAGACAGTCTACGTTCTCGACGAGCCCACCACGGGGCTGCATTTCGAGGACATACGTGTTTTGATGAACGTGCTCGAGCGCCTGGTGGAAAAGGGCAATACGGTGATTGTCATCGAGCACAATCTGGATGTAATCAAGATGGCCGACTACATTATCGATATGGGGCCGGAAGGAGGAAAGGGAGGCGGACGGCTGCTGTCTCACGGCACGCCCGAAGAGGTGGCACTGTCGGAAGCCGGATATACCCCGCAGTTTCTGAAGGCCGAACTGGCAGACAAATAGGAAAGGAATATGGCGAAAGAAAAGATTGCCAAGACAAACGCGGCGCGCTTGCTTGACAAAGACAAGATAGGCTACGAACTGGTGCCTTACGAGGTGGATGAAAACGACTTGAGCTGCGTGCATGTGGCGGCAAGCCTGAACGAGAACATCGAGCAGGTGTTCAAGACGCTCGTGCTTCACGGCGACAGGTCGGGATATTTCGTGTGTGTGGTGCCGGGCGAGCATGAAATAGACCTGAAGATGGCGGCAAAGGTGTCGGGCAACAAGAAGTGCGACCTCATACCGATGAAGGAGCTGCTCCCCCTTACCGGCTACATCCGCGGCGGCTGCTCGCCCATCGGCATGAAGAAGCATTTCCCCACCTACATCCACCACACGTGCACCGGATACCCGTTCATCTATGTGAGTGCCGGCGTGAGAGGGCTCCAGCTCAAGATAGCGCCTGCCGACCTGATAAGGGCAAGCCGTGCGGAAGTGTGCACTTTATTCGGCGACTGAGGCAGGGGGTTGTTGCATAAGTCAAAAACAAGTGCTACCTTTGCCATTCGATTGGAAATATACATATAAAAATATTGTGATAGAATATGTTCAGAAGTCATACATGCGGTGAGCTGCGGCTTGCCGATGCAGGAAAGAGCGTGACGCTTGCCGGATGGGTGCAGCGTACGCGCAAGATGGGAGGGATGACCTTCGTCGACCTCCGCGACCGTTACGGCATTACCCAGCTGGTGTTCAACACGGAAGTGAATGCCGACCTTTGCGAACGTGCCAACCACCTGGGACGCGAATACGTGATTCAGGCCAAGGGAACCGTAAGCGAGCGTTCCAGCAAGAATCCGAATCTGCCTACCGGCGAGATAGAAATCATCGTGTCGGAACTGAATGTCCTGAACACGGCACAGACCCCTCCCTTCACCATCGAGGACAATACCGACGGGGGGGATGACCTGCGCATGAAGTACCGTTACCTGGACTTGCGCCGCAACGCCGTGCGCAAGAATCTGGAGCTGCGCCACCGCATGACGATGGAGGTGCGCCGCTATCTCGACAGTAAGGGATTCCTTGAGGTGGAGACGCCGATGCTTATCGGCTCCACCCCTGAAGGCGCACGCGACTTCGTGGTGCCCTCGCGCATGAATCCGGGGCAGTTTTACGCCCTTCCGCAGTCGCCGCAGACACTGAAGCAGCTGCTGATGGTTTCGGGATTCGACCGCTACTTCCAGATTGTGAAGTGCTTCCGCGACGAAGACCTCCGCGCCGACCGCCAGCCGGAATTTACGCAGATTGACTGCGAGATGAGCTTTGTGGAGCAAGAAGACATCATCCGGATGTTTGAGGGCATGGCCAAGCACCTGTTCAGGGAACTGCGCGGAGTGGAGCTTGCCGAACCTTTCTTGCGGATGCCCTGGGCGGACGCCATGAAGTATTACGGAAGCGACAAGCCTGACCTGCGCTTCGGCATGAAGTTTGTCGAGCTGATGGACATCCTCAAGGGACACGGCTTCTCGGTGTTCGACAATGCGGCCTACATCGGCGGAATCTGTGCCGAGGGGGCGGCACACTACACCCGCAAGCAGCTCGACCAGCTGACCGACTTTGTGAAGCGTCCGCAGATTGGGGCGAAGGGCATGGTGTATGCACGCATCGAAGCCGACGGAAACGTGAAGTCGAGCGTTGACAAATTCTATACCCAAGAGGTGCTGCAGCAGATGAAGGAAGCCTTCGGGGCCAAGCCGGGCGACCTGATTCTGATATTGAGCGGCGACGACGCCATGAAGACGCGCAAGCAGCTTTGCGAACTGCGTCTGGAGATGGGCAGCCAGCTCGGCCTGCGCGACAAGAACAAGTTTGCCTGCCTGTGGGTGGTAGACTTCCCCATGTTTGAGTGGAGCGAGGAGGAAGGCCGTCTGATGGCCATGCACCATCCGTTCACGCATCCGAAAGACGAAGACATCCCGCTGCTCGACACTAATCCGGCCGCGGTGCGTGCCGACGCATACGACATGGTGGTGAATGGCGTGGAGGTAGGAGGCGGCTCCATCCGTATCCACGACTCGGCCCTGCAGGCCAAGATGTTCGAGATTCTCGGCTTTACGCCCGAGAAGGCGCAGGAGCAGTTCGGATTCCTGATGAACGCCTTCAAGTTTGGCGCGCCTCCTCACGGCGGACTGGCTTACGGTCTCGACCGCTGGGTATCGCTGTTTGCCGGCCTTGACTCCATCCGCGACTGCATCGCTTTCCCGAAAAACAACTCAGGGCGCGATGTGATGCTCGACGCTCCGGGCTGTCTCGACCAGAAGCAGCTTGACGAGCTGAACCTGAAGATAGACATCAAAGAATGAACTGATTCCCAATATTTTTCAGACGAATGAAAGAACCGGTACGCATATTCCGCTTTGCCACAGTAGGCACGCTCAATGCCCTCATTACCGCCATTGTGGTATGGCTGATGATGCATATAGAGGGGGAGGATTATATTACGGCGAACATTGTGGCGTATATCGTGGCGCAGGTTCATAACTTCGTGTGGTGCAAATATTGGATATTCCCCATTGAAAAGGATACGAAAAAGAACAGCATCTGGCATCAGATGCTGTTCTTCACTTGTGCTTTTGCCGTGGCCTACAGCGCGCAGTTCCTGTTTCTTCTCATGCTGGTGGAGCTGCTTCACTGCAACGAATATCTGGCCCAGTTTCTCGGACTGTTTGTCTACGGGGCGGTAAACTTCATGGCCAACAAGCACATCACTTTCCGTTAGACCATCCTTATCAGGTCTTTTTCTTCCACATAGCTCAACCTGTCTCTGAGTATCACCTCGCGTGTCTTGCCCGTATCGTCGGTGCGGAACACGAGTATGCCTTTTCCTGCCAGCAGGAAGGAATAAAGGTAGGAGATGCCGATGCCGGCCCGTGTGAAGCTGCGTATGGCGTCGGCGGCCCGTCCGGGCTGGTTGTCGAGCGTAATGGCGAACACGTCCGACAGGCTGGCGGATATGCCTGCCTGCTTCAGGGTCTCATAGGCGCGCAGCGGCTCCGAGCAGATGATGCGGTAGATGCCGTATTCCACCGTGTCGGAGATGGTGGAGGCTATGAGCTGGATATTGGCTTCTTTCAGCAGCTCGAGCACCTGGAGAAGTGTGCCCGACTTGTTTTCTATGAATACAGATAGTTGGTGAATCGTCATATCGGTCTTGTTTTTTCAGATTAATGTCTTTCTTAAGTCTTTCACGCGCACGGCCTTGCCCTCCTGCTTGGGCAGGCTTCCCTTCGGGAGCAGCTTGACGCGGGGGGTAATCAGGATTTCGTCCTTCAGCTGGCGTGTGATTTCCTTGGTCAGCTTTTGCAGGAATCCGTAGTCGTCTGTAAAGTCGTTCAGTTCCACCTCTACGGTCATCTCGTCGTTGGCCTCCAGGTTGGTCAGGGTGATGAGATAGTCGTTGCCCAGCTCCTTGAACTGCATCAGGATGTTTTCTATCTGGATGGGGAAGATGTTCACTCCCTTCAGAATCATCATGTCGTCGCTCCGGCCCTTCATGCGGTCAAGCCTCCTGTGGTGGCGGCCGCAGGCACATTCGCCGGGCAGGATGCGGGTCAGGTCGCGTGTGCGGTAGCGCAGCAGCGGCATGGCTTCGCGGTTGATGGTGGTCAGCACCAGTTCGCCCACTTCTCCCTCCGGAACGGGCTCAAGGGTCTGCGGGTCGACGATTTCCACGATGTAGTAGTCTTCCCAGATGTGGAGTCCGTTCTGCTCGGGGCATTCGAACGCTACCCCCGGCCCGCACATTTCCGACATGCCGAACGAGTTGTACGCCTTTACGCCCAGCATGTTCTCGATGCGCCGGCGCTGCTCGTCAGAGTGTGGCTCTGCGCCGATAATCAGTGTCCGCAGATGCGTGTCACGGCGCGGGTCGATACCCATTTCCTCCATCACCTCATACAGACGCCCTGCATAGCTGGGGATGGCATGAAGGGCGGTGGTGCCGAAGTCTTTGATGAACTTGATTTGCCGTTTGGTGTTTCCTGCGGCGGCCGGCACGGTAAGCATTCCCAGCCGCTCGGCCCCGTACTGGAATCCCAGTCCGCCGGTAAACATGCCGTATCCCGACGAGTTCTGGAAGATGTCTCCCTTGCGCAGCCCCACCATATACAGGCAGCGGGCTACGGCGTTCGCCCATTCGTCCAGGTCGCGCTGCGTGTGGAGTATGACGGTGGGCGTTCCTGTCGTGCCGCTCGAGGAGTGCAGGCGCACTACCTGCTCCAGAGGCACGGCCGACAGTCCGAATGGATAGTTGTCGCGCAGGTCTTGTTTGGTGGTGAAGGGGATTTTCTGCAGGTCGCCGAGCGAACGGATGTCTTCGGGCCGCAGTCCGGCTTCTTTGAATCTCCGCTTGTAGAAGGGAGAGCGCATACATTGCCGGATTGTCTTTTGCAGTCTCTCCAGCTGCAGTTTCTCTATTTCCGGACGGGAAAGCGTTTCCATCTCCGGATGTAAATACATATCGCTGTTTTTCATGTTATTTCCTTTAAGTTTTGCCGCAAATATACCAATAATAAAGGAAAAACAAGCTTTTTACTTCATTTTTTCACGGATGAAGCGGTATGGGGCTACCTTTCCCGCCGGATGTATCCTACGGGCATCTCGATGGACGCATATCCCAGCTGCTCGATGCGTATCATCACGTGGCATTTCCCGTTTGCCTCCAGCAGTTCGCCGCACAGGCCGGCCAGAGGGCCTTTGATGACCTGCACCTTTTCTCCCGGCTGCAGGGGTTCGCTGCTGAAGTGCACGGCCTGGTCGGAATAGTCGAGCATGAACATGAAGCGTTTCATCTCTTCGTCGCTGATGACGGCAGGTCTCCGCGTGGTGCGGTCAATCAGGCTTCCGGTGAGCGAGGGGAGGTCTCTCAGCAGCCTGACGCGCTCCTGCTCGTCGATGCGCGCAAAAATCATCATCGGGATGACCACCACCTTCAGCTTCTTCTTCCGGTCGCTCCATTGGCGCACCACTTCCTGCACCGGCAGGTAGTGCGTGATGCCCAGTGCCTCCATCTTTTCGGCCGTTTTCCTTTCGTGGTGCATCCGTACGTAGAACACGTGCCACTGTTGGTCTTCCATAGTCCCTATGCTGTCTGGTGGTTGATGCAGATGCCCTTCAGATACCATTCATACAGGCGGTGTATGCCTTCGTCGATTTCTATCTTGTGGTGCCATCCCAGAGCGTGCAGCTTGCTTACGTCGGTCAGCTTGCGCAGTGTGCCGTCGGGCTTCGAGGCGTCCCATCGCAGTTCGCCCTTGAAGCCTATTTCCTTTACAGTCTTTTCGGCCACTTCGCGGATGCTGAGTTCCTTTCCCGTGCCTACGTTGATGTGGCAGTTCCGTATTTCTCTGTCACCTTCCCGGTACGTGTCCTTGAAGTCGACATTCAGCAGCACGTGCACACTTGCATCTGCCATCTCTTCACTCCATAGAAACTCGCGCAGCGGCTTTCCTGTGCCCCAGAGCGTCACCGCTTCGGGCGTGATGCCGAACTTGGCAAGCTTGGCGAGTATCTCCCGGTCGGTGCTGCTGCCGTCCACGCCTTCCACCGGACGCAGGCTGATATCCTTGCGCACGGCTTCCCAGTCACCCTCGTTCAGGCATCTGGCCAGATGAATCTTGCGTATCATGGCCGGCAGCACATGGCTGTTTTCCAGATGGAAGTTGTCGTTGGGCCCGTAAAGGTTGGTGGGCATGACGGCGATGTAGTTGGTTCCGTATTGCAGGTTGAAGCTTTCGCACATCTTCAGTCCGGCTATTTTGGCGATGGCATACGGCTCGTTGGTGTATTCCAGCGGAGAGGTGAGGAGCACTTCCTCCTTCATGGGCTGCGGAGCTTCGCGCGGATAGATGCAGGTGCTTCCCAGGAAGAGCAGTTTCTTTACCCCGTGGCGGAAGCTTTCGCCGATTACGTTCTGCTGAATCTGAAGATTCTGGAAGATGAAGTCGGCGCGGTATTGCAGGTTGGCCATGATGCCTCCCACATGTGCGGCGGCAAGCACCACTGCCTCGGGCTGCTCCCGGTCGAAGAAGTCTTTCACGGCTGCCGGGTCGAGCAGGTCAAGCTCCTTGTGCGAGCGTCCCGTCAGGTTGAGGTATCCCCGTTCCTTCAGGTTGTTCCAGATGGCGGAGCCTACCAGTCCGTGATGTCCCGCCACGTATATTTTGGTCGATTTGTCTAACATGGTCTGTCAGGTATTTTTGACTTGGTTTATTCGTTGGTCTTCATGTGGAGCTTCTTTACGAATTTCATGTCGTGCTCCACCATGATTCTTACCAGTTCGGGGAATGGAGTCTTTGTCGGGTTCCATCCCAGGAGCGTCTTGGCCTTTGTGGGGTCGCCCAGCAGCTGCTCCACCTCGCACGGGCGGAAATATTTCGGGTCCACTTCCACCAGCGTGCGTCCCGTCGCCTTGTCAATGCCTTTCTCGTCCACGCCCCGGCCGTTCCATTCCAGCTCGATGCCCACGTGGCGGAAAGCCAGTGTGCAGAACTCGCGCACCGAGTGCATCTCGCCGGTGGCGATGACAAAGTCTTCCGGCGTTTCGTGCTGCAAAATCAGCCACATGCACTCTACATAATCCTTTGCATAGCCCCAGTCGCGTCGTGCGTCCAAATTTCCCAGATACAGCTTGTCCTGATAGCCCTGCCTGATGCGTGCGGCGGCCAGCGTAATCTTGCGGGTCACGAAGGTTTCGCCCCGGCGTTCGCTTTCGTGGTTGAACAGGATGCCGTTTACGGCAAACATCCCGTAGCTTTCGCGGTAGTTTTTGGTTATCCAGAATCCGTATTGCTTGGCCACTCCATAGGGAGAGCGTGGATAAAACGGTGTGGTTTCTTTTTGGGGAATCTCCTGCACCTTGCCGAAAAGCTCGGATGTGGAGGCCTGATAGATGCGGCAGCTTTTTTCCAGCCGGCAGATGCGCACGGCCTCAAGCAGGCGCAGCGTGCCGACGGCATCCGTTTCGGCCGTATATTCCGGCACATCGAACGATACCTTTACATGGCTTTGTGCAGCCAGGTTGTAGATTTCGGTGGGCTGAACCTCGCCGATGATACGTATCAGCGAGCTGGAGTCGGTCATGTCTCCCCAATGGAGGTTCACCAGGCGGCTCCGCTTCATGTCGCGCACCCACTCGTCTAAATACAGATGTTCGATGCGTCCCGTATTGAATGAGGAGGAGCGGCGCAGGATGCCGTGCACCTCATATCCCTTTTCAATCAGAAACTCGGCCAGGTAAGAGCCGTCCTGTCCTGTTATACCTGTTATCAGAGCTACTTTCTTCATATATCTCAGGCTTGTGTGATTAGAATTTCTTTAAAGTCAAGGTTGCGTATTCAGACTGCATAACCAGGTGTTTCCCGTCGGCTTCCAGCACTTCCAGTTCGGTGTCGGCTGCGTCCAGCCCGTAGGCGCGGAGGTCAGAGGCTTCGGGCGTGAGGAAATCGCCGCCGCTTTTGTGGTACAGCCCCTTTATGGTCAGCGTGCGTGCCGCCTCGTCGTACTGAAAGGTGCCCTTCAGCTGCGGCAGCCCCAGTGTCCCTTCCTTTTCGTCGATTTCGATAATCCCCAGCTGGAAGCTGTAATAGATGCGCTCGCACGGATGAACGGCGCCGTCGCTTTCTGTCGTATATTCCTGCAGTTGCCAGAATCCTTCGATGTCCTTGTATACCGCCTCCTTTTTGCAGCCGCCCAGGGCAAGCATCATGGCAGAGAGCATGATTGCCAGTCTTATATATCTTGTTTTCATAAGCTTCTTGTCTGTTTAAAATACCACTCCCGATTTTCTTATCACGAGCATTCCGCCGGTAGAGTTTCCCAGATAGTTTCCCCGGTCGAGGCCGAGTGCCAGCGAGGCGCTCCATCCCTTGAGCCGTCTGGGCGAATAAGAGACTTCATACAGCGAGTTGAACTGCTTGCGCTGCTTGTCCAGCGGATTGTCGTAAGTGCCCCAGTAGCGTGAGAAGGATACGAGCACCCGGTAGCTCCATTCGTCGGTGGGGCTTCCGCCTATGCCCAGATGGTTTGAGCGCACACGGTTGCTCCGGAAGCGGATGGAATGGTCGGCGTTGTAGAGCGGGCCGGGCAGAAGCGGGTTTCCCATGCCCATGCCCATATATTGCCACCCTCCGTAAAGATAGTGGTTGTAATAGTTGTCTTTGGCGCTGATTTGGTCGGATGTCTGTTCCCAGCCGTGTCCGCCGTCGTAAAGGATGGGACCCGACTGGTCTTTGGTGCAGAGCCCTTCCCACACGATGCTGCTCACCCACGGGTTTCGCGGCAGCGTCACCTCCAGTCCTATCTGCCCGTCCTTCCACCGCCCGTATTCCCAGAACATCTGCGAGTGGTCTTCAAAGTAATGTTCCAGATAGGCCCTGAACCGCCATTCGCCCACATAATAGTTCAGCGCGAAGTTCCAGCTTCCCAGCATGTTTCCCTCCACGTTCACCTGTTCGCCTTCGGGCGTGTCGCTGCCTCCCGTCTGCGGGAAAAACGCCTTCCAATAGGCTTCCAGGTCGTTTGGCATGTCGAGCACCAGTTCCGACGAGCCGTCGGCCTGTTTCAGATAGCGGTTTCCGCCGAATTGCGTGGCCATCAGCAGGCCGAATTCAAAGTCGACCGGAAACTTTTCCTTGTTTCCCAGGCGGAGCATGAGCGACTTGCTGTGATAGAGCAGGTCTTTCACGAAGTATTGTCCGGGGTTCACATAGTCCTGCTGCCAGTCGTTTTCGGCAAACGAGCCGTAGGCGATGTGGCCTTTGAACGCCAGCCAGCCTTTCGTTCCCGGTATGTTCAGATAGTCTTTGATCTCAGCGCGTATCTGGGGGACAGGTTGCGCGTTCGGCCCTTCCACCATCATGCCGCTGCTCAGAGCCGTATTCTTTTCCAGAGGGAACCCGCTCCGCTCTTTTTCCCCGATGCTTAATGTCAGCATCTTCCAGGAGAAGTCGGCATATATCTGGTGAATCTGTATGTCTTTCGTGTGGTTGATGGCTCCGGCAAGGTCGAATCCCGCCTTTATGTTCCAGTTGCGCCTGAGCGACCTGTCGAAGGCTATTCCCGCCCGCAGATAACCCGAATTGGGTTCCACGCTCGACAGGCCGTAGCGGTTGGCCGTAAACCAGAGAGGGGCGTATGTACCGTTGCCTGCCGTTGCCCCCAGTTCCACACGGTAGACCAAAGTCGAATCGACCGACTGTGCGTGCAGGGCAGTGCCCGTCAGCAGACCTATCAGGAATAGCATTTTAATCTTCATGGATTTGTGCTTTGATATTTTCTGCAAAGGAAGCAAGAATATTAGAAACTTCCAAATCGCACCTGAAAATTGTGACCCGGTGATAATCGGGTGTGATTAGGGCAAAAGAGGCTGTCGGCCAGTGTCCTGCCGTTTTTTTGACGGTTTCGCTTTTTATTGTTACCTTTGGAGCGGAAACTGTTACATTTTACTGATGAAAGTGATGAAGAAGCAATCTGATATTTATCCGAAAGACTGGATGGCGGTTCATCCCTATGCGGTGCCGCAGCCGAGCGACCGGTATTTTGTGGAGCTTGCGCGGGAGCTGCATGCGGCCTGCATCCTCCCGGATTTGCCCGAACCCTTCCGCAAAAAGCTGTGCCTGTATGTGGCGGCTTATCTGGAAGATATGGTTTCGGGGCTGGGGCTGTGGCAGAGTTTTGTCGGAGAGCATGATCGCCTTTACGGGAAGCCGCTGCCTTTTTATCGGGTGGCGGACGATTATCTGCGCGATGAGGTGAACGAGGAGGATGTGCGCTTCATCGTGTGGAATACGTGGCAGAAAGCCCTTTATCCGCACGACTACATCAATCCTGAGGATGTGCGGATAGAGGAACAGGCTGCCGCGTTTTACCGCATACTGGAACGGGCCTATGAAGAGGCGCCGGAAAATCCGTCGCTCGCCGGTTTCTTTGACGGGTATGCGGACGAAAAGGACGCCGACCGCAAGCTGACATGGCTTTTCGGGCATACCTATCTTACGGAGCCTTCGATGCAGCCTTATGCCGGACAGGTGACCCCGTCCGACCGCTTCATTGTCCCCGTAGGCCCCCTGGCTCTGTTCCTTCACGAATGGATAGAATTGCTGGCGGGAGAAGGGAATGATGTGTGGCGGCGGCTGGAGGGACTCTGTCCGGCCAATCCGGAAGTGCCTGCGGCGGTGCGCGAAAAGAGCCGTGAGATGTACCGCCGCTTTGTCGAGGGTACAGGAGGCCGCCGGATTGTCTATCTGGACGGTTACGAAGCCTTGCGACGCTTCCTGGTGGAGGTCATGCGGTGGCCGGACGACGACGACCATACCCTGCCGCAGATGCGGGCGCACCGCAATTTTGTGATGATGGCCGAGCCGGAAAAGGGACTGCTGCTGGCAAAAGACATCTGCGAGTCGATAGCCGACGACGGCAATCGGATGTATAATCACGAGGTGGCGGAGAAGGAAGCCTTCCGTCTGCTGACGGAAGAGACGCTCTGTCCGCCCGACCTGCTGGCCTACTGCATCCGAAACGGCCTGCTTCCCGACGCGGTTTTCCCTGACGGGAAAGGGAGGCAGACCGTGGGGCAGAACGCAGACTTCATAGCCCGCCATGCCTTGCTGTATTACTATCGCGGCGACTGAGCGGGATAGGAAATATTATCCTATTATTCATAAAAAAAGGTAAGATTATGCTATTTCTGTCTCTTAAATTTGTAAGAGACCCGCGCACTGCGTAACTTTGCGCACTCATACGAGGTAATAAAAAGAGAAGGTCTTAAGAATATATATGGTAAAAAGGTTATTTTTTCTGTTGGTATTGTGCATGGGAGTTGTGAAACTTTCTGCCCAGATTCAGGGAGTAGTGACAGATTCAGAGACCGGAGAGCCTATACCTTATCTGAACGTGTATTACGAGGGGAAAGGTGTAGGAGTCATTACGGATATAGACGGCAACTATTCGATTGGCGCCCATGCCGGATGGAACGAACTGACTTTTTCGATGGTAGGCTATACCACGCAGGTGTTGCGCGTGTCGCCGAAGACGCGCAGGCTTGATGTGAAGATGAAGGCCGACCTGATGCTCGACGAGGTGGTCGTGAAGCCGAAAAAGGAAAAGTATTCCCGCAAGAACAATCCGGCGGTGGAGATGATGAAGAAGGTAATCGCCGCAAAGCAGCTGAACGATTTGGGCGTGAACGATTATTATCACTATACCAAATACCAGAAGATTACTTTTTCGCTGAACAACATCACGACCGATTCGCTGCGCGAGTCGAACCTTTTCAAGAAATACCCGTTCTTCCGCGACCAGGTAGAGGTGTGCGAGGTGACGGGCAAGAATATCCTGCCTATATCGGTGGACGAAACCGTGTCGGAGAAAGTGTACCGCAAGGAGCCCCACAGCGAGAAGACCATCATCAAGGGGCTGAACTCTTCGGGAGTCAACGAGCTGTTCAACACGGGCGACATGCTTACCACCGTCCTGAAGGATGTGTTTCAGGACATCAACATCTATCAAGACCGTTTCCGCTTCCTGCAGTATCCGTTCGACAGCCCCATTTCCGATGCGGGCATCAACTTCTACAGATATTACATCATGGACACGCTCACGGTAGACCGCGAAAAGTGCTTCCACCTGTCCTTCGTGCCGAATAATCCGCAGGACTTCGGCTTTACGGGCCATCTTTATATTTTGGCCGACTCTACATTCCGTGTGAAGAAATGTACGATGAACCTGCCCAAGAAGACGGACATCAACTTTGTCGACCTCATGATTATCCAGCAGGAGTTCGGCCAGCTGCCTTCGGGGGAATGGGTCTTGATGGTGGACGACATGACCTGCGAACTTTCTTACCTGAAGAAGCTGCTCGGCTCGTTTCAGGTGAGGCGCACCACGCGCTATTCCGATTTCGGATTCGACCCTGTGACCGACAAGATTTTCAAGCGCAAGGGGAATGAAATCAAGGATGTGAACGCCATGATGCGCGACGATTCCTTCTGGGAGGAATACCGGCCTACGCAGCTGACCGAGTCGGAAAACCGGATGGATTCGTTTGTCGAGAATCTGAGCAAGATTAAAGGGTTCAAATACATCATATTCATCGCGAAGGCCTTCATCGAAAACTTCGTGGAGACGGGGGTGCGCGGAAAGCCGAGCAAGGTGGATATCGGGCCTATCAATACCATGATTTCAAGCAACTACATCGACGGCCTGCGTCTGCGTGCTTCGGCCCAGACCACAGCCAATCTTCATCCTCATCTGTTCCTGAGCGGATATTACGCTTACGGATTCAAGGACGAGAAGTCGAAGTACAAGGCCCAGCTGGAGTATTCATTCAACAAGAAGGAGTATCTGCCGAGAGAGTATCCCATCAATTCGCTGACGGTGGCTTATTCGTATGACAACATGCTGCCCACCGACAAGTTCATGGGTACGGACAAGGACAATGTCTTTACTTCGCTGAAGGTGACTTCGGTCGACCAGTATAATTACGAGCGTACGGCAAGCCTCAAATATCAGCTGGAGCGTGAGTCGGGGCTGAAGACCACCATCGAGCTGAAGCATTCCAACTATGAGCCGTGCGGCAAGCTGTTTTACCGCACGATGGCGGGCGAAAGCCGGCTGCAGCAGGCCATCGCTTCCGGAGAGCTCTCGGGGACGGAATGGGTGCAGTCGCCTTACAATGTTCACGATTTCTCTGTAGCCGAAGCTACGCTTGCCCTCCGGTATGCTCCGGGTGAGACATTCATCAACACCAAGCAGCGCCGTCTGCCCATTAACCTCGATGCGCCCGTCTTCACGTTGCAGCACACGGTGGGGCTGAAGGGCGTGCTCGGCTCCGACTATACCTACAACATGAGCGAGGTGAGCTTCTACAAGCGCTGGTGGCTGAGCTCGTGGGGAAATATCGACACCTCCGTCAAAGGGGGCATCCAGTGGAACAAGGTGCCCTTCCCCCTGCTGATTATGCCGGCGGCCAACCTGTCGTACATCATCCAGGAAGAGACTTTCAGCCTGATTAACAATATGGAGTTTCTGAACGACCGCTATGCTTCGCTTGATGTGTCGTGGAACATGCAGGGAAAGCTCTTCAACCGCATCCCGCTGCTCAAGAAGCTGAAGTGGCGTGAGTTTATCGGAGTCAAATGCCTGTGGGGGACGCTGACGGACAAGAACAACCCGATGCTTCCGCAAAACCAGAACGACGGGCGGCTGATGATGTTCCCCGGCCATTATGACGCTGCCGGAAACTTCCACACATCAAGCTATGTGATGGACAAGAAGAAGCCTTATGTGGAGGTAAGCGTAGGCATTCACAACATCTTCAAGCTTCTGCATGTGGAGTATGTGCGCCGTCTGAACTACAACGACCTTCCTACGGCCAACAAGTGGGGAATACGTTTCATGATACGTACGGTATTCTGATTGCTTTTTTCTGTCAAAATTGCGTTGCCCCTAATAAATTTTTGTATTTTTGTCATACTAAATGCAGAAAGGATATTATGGTAAAGTCAGAGATACAGAATGTAAAGCTGCGGTTCGGCATCATCGGAAACGCCGAGGCGTTGAACCGCGCCATCGATGTGGCCATTCAGGTGGCTCCTACCGACCTGTCGGTTCTGGTGACGGGAGAGAGCGGAGTGGGCAAGGAAAGCTTTCCGCAAATCATTCATCAGTTCAGCCGCCGCAAGCACGGCCCTTATATTGCGGTCAACTGTGGCGCCATTCCCGAGGGAACCATCGACTCAGAGCTTTTCGGCCATGAAAAAGGGGCGTTTACCGGAGCTATCAGCGACCGCAACGGCTATTTCGCTGAGGCGAACGGAGGGACGATTTTTCTGGATGAGGTGGGAGAGCTGCCGCTTTCCACGCAGGCGCGCCTGCTGCGTGTGCTCGAGTCGGGCGAATATATAAAGGTAGGTTCTTCGAAGGTGCAGAAGACCGATGTGCGCATCGTGGCAGCCACGAATGTCAACTTTGCAGAAGCGCTGGCAGACGGCCGTTTCCGCGAGGATTTGTATTATCGTCTGAATACCGTGCCCATCAAGATACCTCCCCTGCGTGAGCGTGCCGACGACATCGTCTTGCTGTTCCGCAAGTTTGCCGGAGACTTTGCCGAGAAATACCGGATGCCGGCCATCCAGCTGACGGAAGATGCCAAGCGCGTGCTTACGGCCTATCCGTGGCCGGGAAATGTCCGCCAGCTGAAGAATATTACGGAACAGATTTCCATTATCGAGACCAACCGGGACATTACGCCGGAGATTCTTCGGAATTACCTGCCTCCGCAGCCGGAGTCTCATCTGCCTGCGCTGATGGGGGGCGGAAAAGCCTCGGGTGGAAGCCGGAAAGGTTTCGAGAGCGAGCGTGAGATACTTTATCAGGTATTGTTTGACATGAGGCGTGATGTGACGGAGCTGAAGAAGTGTATGAGTGACATCATGAGCGAGCGTGCGGGCGGAAAGCCTGTAGCTGCGCCGCAGGAGCCGGTGCGGTATATCCCCGACACGCCTGTCCTGGTGCAGCAGAGCCAGCCCGTGGTGATGGCTTCTGTTCAGCCGGTAAGCCACATCACTCCGGCCAAGCCGATGGTGGGCGAGGCCTCTGAAGTGCAGGATACGGAAGAGTATGTGGAGGAGAACCTTTCGCTGGACGAGGTGGAGAAAGAGATGATTCGCAAGGCCTTGGAGCGTCATCATGGCAAGCGGAAGAGCGCCGCGAATGATTTGAAGATATCTGAGCGTACCCTTTATCGAAAAATAAAAGAATATGGGCTTGATTAAGAAAAGAAGAGTTGTCTTGTTTGCTGTCACGGTAGTGTCATGCATGCTTGTCGCATGCACGGTCTCTTATAAATTCAATGGTTCGTCCATCAATTATGATAAGGTGAAGACCATTTCGTTTGAGAACTTCCCTAACCGTTCGGCGGCTTTTGTATGGGGACCCATGGAATCGATGTTCAACACCGCGTTGCAGGACATTTATGTGCAGCAGACACGCCTGAAGCAGGTGCGTCAGGGAGGCGATTTGGAACTGTCGGGCGAAATCACCAATTACAACGCCTACAACAAAGGTATCGGTTCCGACGGCTATTCTACGATGGCCGAGCTGCGCATGACCGTCAATGTGCGTTTTGTCAACAATACCAATCATGTGGAAGACTTTGAGCAGCAGTTTTCTGCCAGCCGTGAATATAATTCCAGTCAGCAGCTTTCTTCCGTTCAGGAAGACTTGGTTGACCAGATGATTGATGAAATCGTGGAGCAGATTTTTAATGCAACCGTGGCCAACTGGTAAACCGACGGATATGACACAGCAACAACTGAACCGACTGATGGAGCATCCGGAGCTGTTGGGCGAGGATACGTTACGCGGGCTGAGGCAGCTTGTGGCCGATTGCCCTTATTTTCAGACAGCTTGGGTGCTGTATCTGAAGAATCTGTATCTGCTGCACGATGCCTCTTTCGCTGACGAGCTTCGCCGGGGAGCCTTGTTTGTGGCGGATGTAGGGGTATTGTTTTACTATATCGAAGGGGAGCGCTTCAAGATTGAGACGCATGAAGCGGAAGAAGGAAAGGATGCGGCTGAGGGAGACCGTACGCTTGCCCTGATAGACCGTTTCCTTTCAGAGCTTCCCAAGCCGATGTCGGAGGAGCTTCCCTTGCCGGAAATGGCTGCGGTAGACTATACTTCGGTGCTGATGAAGGAAGAGGCTTCTTCTGAAGCCCCTGACGCTTTGCCTTTACGCGGACAGGAGCTGATAGACAGCTTCATAGAAAAGGCGTCCGAAGGGCAAGCCATGCAGGTGCCGGAAGACAAGGAAGGGGCTGAGGCGGAAAAGGAGGAGAATGCCCCTGTGCGCGAGGACGATGAGGAGGAGGGCGGTGAAGAGAACTATTTCACCGAAACGCTCGCCAAAATCTATATCAAGCAGCAGCGTTATGACAAGGCTCTGGAAATTATTAAAAAATTAAATTTGAAATATCGAAAAAAAAATACTTACTTTGCAGACCAGATAAGGTTTTTGGAAAAACTGATTATTAACGCTAAATCAAAATAAAAGAAAATGTACGTATTGTTTATTGTATTAATGGTGCTTGCATCGGTGTTGATGTGTTTTGTTGTTTTGGTGCAGAACTCTAAGGGCGGGGGCTTGTCTTCCGCATTTGCGTCTTCCAATCAGATTATGGGCGTGCGCAAGACTACCGACTTTATTGAAAAGCTGACATGGGGACTGGCCATATTCATGGTGGTGGTCAGCATTGCCACTTCGTATGTCATCCCTTCTGTGGCTACAGATTCGTCTGTCATCATGGAACAGGCTATTGAAGAGCAGAAGACCAATCCGCTGAATGCTCCTGCCGGTTTTGCCGCTCCTCAGACGGAGACTCCGGCTGATGCTGCAACTCCTGCTGCAGGCGATTCGGCCAAATGATAAATGAATGACTTTTTAAGGTCTGAAATCGGGCATGGATGATGCAGACTTTTCCGGCGGAGTGCCGGAGCGAATGTAAGGTCTGTAGGTTCTGTGCCCGATTTTTTTTGTGATTCGTATTTTTTCAGGTAATCTTTGTTTGTCTTTAAACTTTTATGGAAACACCCGTTCAAAAGAAAGAGCGCATTTTGGCTGTTGATGCCTTGCGTGGATTTGCCGTGATGGGCATCATTCTGCTTCACAATATCGAACATTTCAATTATTACTCTTTCCCCGAAACTCCGGACGGAATGCTGAAATCGCTTGACGGAACTTTGTGGGACATGCTGTTTTTCTGTTTCTCGGGCAAGGCGTATGCCATTTTTGCCCTGCTGTTCGGATTTACTTTTTACCTTCAGAGCCGCAGTGCGGCAAAGCGGGGCGAGGATTTCAAGAACAGATATATGTGGCGTCTGCTTCTGCTGTTGGGTTTCGGTTTTGTCAATGCCAGCTTTTTCCCCGGTGAAATCCTGGTGCTCTATGCCATTTTAGGATTCGTGCTCGTACCGGTGCGCCATTGGCAGAACAAGCCGCTTTTTTTGCTGGCGATGTTTCTCATGCTTCAGCCCGTGGAATGGATAAAGGTGATTTGGGCAGTCATTGACCCGTCTTTTGCTCCCCGGCAGATGATTTATTCTTTGGGCGATGTCTATCCTTTGTTGGGAGGGCATTCCTGGTGGGAGATGGTGAAGGTGAACTTCGTGACCGGCCAGCTGGCCAGTCTGAACTGGGCGTGGTGTTATGGGCGCGTGTTCCAGACATGTGCACTTTTTATGTTGGGACTTTGGCTGGGGCGTAAAGGATACTTCAGTGCCTCCACGCCTGAAGCGCTGTCAGGCTCCCGCCTCTTCTGGCAGCGGGTCTTGTGCCTTAGTCTTCCGGCAGCCGTGGTGATGTATTTCTTCAAGAGCTTCGTGTATACGCAGATAGAGTCGGCTTTTGTTCTTGAGACCATGCAGACCATCCTCAACTCCTGGTACAACCTTTTCTTCATGCTGTCGATGGTGGGTGCCTTCCTGCTGCTTTATTGGGCGAACAACGGAAAGGTGCAGCGCATTCTGGCCCCTTACGGGCAGATGAGTCTGACCGATTATGTCATGCAGTCGGTTATCGGAAGTTTCCTTTACTTCGGATACGGGCTTGAGCTGCACAAGGTCTGCGGCACGACTTACAGCCTGCTGATAGGATGCGTGTTCTTCCTGGCACAGCTTGCCTTTGCCCATTGGTGGTTCCGCCACTATAAGCGCGGTCCGCTGGAAACCATCTGGCACCGGCTGACCTGGATGGGAAGCGGCAACCGCAGTTGACGGGGACGGGATGAAGGCGTAGTTCCGCTGGTTTTGCGGTAAGAGAGAAATGTTTTCCGCTTTTTTTAAGCGTATCTTGTAGAGAAAAGTGTAATTTTATCCCATCATCTTAAAAATATTCGGAAGTGATGAAAAAAATGTTTGCCTGTATTGCGGGGATGGTTTGTCTGTGGACATGTCAGTCTGCCGCCGTTTCATTGCCGGATACAGCGGCCCTGAAGCCGCGTCTGGTGGTATTGACCGACATCGCTCCTGCTCATATAGAGCCGGACGACATGGAGTCGATGGTGCGTTTGCTGGCTCATGCCGACTTGTTTGAAATAGAAGCCCTGATTACCACAAGTGGATGGAACAGCAGTGGCGGACTCTATCAGCAGGGATGGGCGGACAGCTTGCAGGCGGTCATAGATGCTTACGAGCACGACCTGCCCAATCTGATGCGGCGCTCCGGACAGACTGACTTTCTGCCGCTGGAGCAGGAAAAGGGAAAGCAGACATTGGGCTATTGGCCCAGTGCCGGATATTTGCGGAGCCGCTCCATGATGGGCAGCCAGGGCTTGGGAGTCGCCACCTTGGGTGCGGACAACCGTTCTGCAGGCAGTGATTTCTTGGTTCGTCTGGCAGACGAAGCGGACGAACGCCCGCTGTGGATTGCCGTATGGGGCGGTGGAAACACTTTGGCACAGGCTGTCTGGCAGGTAAGTCAGGAGCGGAGCCGGCAGGAACTGGCTGCATTTCTTCATAAGCTGCGTGTCTATACCATCACCAATCAGGATGTGGGGTGGGGAGAAAGAGACAATCACCGGCTCAGCTCGCACCATTGGATGCTCAAGAACTTTTCCGATGACCTGTTCTTTATATGGGACGAAAGTGCCTGGCTGTCGCAAAACAGTCTGGGAAGCAGCAAGTGGCAGGAGTATGCCACCCACATACAGGGACACGGGCATCTCGGACGCATTTATCCGAAAAACAAGTGGGGAGTGGAAGGGGATACCCCGTCGTTTCTCTATGTGTTGCCGAACGGCCTGAGCAATCCCGAACAGCCCGGCAATGTGGGCTGGGGAGGATATTTTGAGCAAGGCGTGACTCCCGACGGCGAAACGCGCTGCTACACCAATCACAGCGAGCAGGTGAAGCCTCGTTCGCAGAAGTATGAAAATTACTTTTATCCGGCCGTCTTCAATAATTTTGCGGCCCGCATGGATTGGGCGGAGCGGGGGACGGGAAACCGTAACCCGATGGCGGTGGTTAACGGGTGGAGGGGTCTGGATGCCCTGCATCTGGACTGCGGTGTCGGAGAGCGTGTCACGCTCGATGCTTCGGCTTCGTATGACCCGGAAGGCGACAGCCTGAGTTTCCGCTGGTGGGCGGTGCCCGAAGCCGGTACGTATGCAGGGGCGGCTCAGTTTGTTTTCGGGCAAGGCAGCAGGCAGGAGGTCGTGATACCGCAGGATGCTGCGGGGAAACAGATTCATCTGGTCTGTGAAGTGACAGACGATGGAACGCCCAAGCTGACTTCATACCGCCGGATTATTATCGATGTGTATGAATGAAAGTGGATGCTGATGCCTTCACGCAGGAAGTGTATGCCGTTGTCGCTTCCATTCCATGCGGGAAAGTGCTGACTTATGGACAGATTGCCTGGCTTGTAGGAAGGCCGAAACACTCGCGGATGGTGGGGCGTGTGTTGTGTGGTGCCGCATCCGACCTGCATCTGCCTTGTCATCGTGTGGTGAACAGTCAGGGCCGGACGGCTCCGCATTGGCCTGAACAGACGGCTTTGCTGAAGGCCGAGGGGGTTGTGTTCCGGCAGAACGGGCGTGTGGATATGAAACTCTGCAATTGGGAGCTGGTTTCCGGCCGGGATTGTGAGGGTCAGTAGTCGCTTCCCAATTGCCTCAATATGTTTTTTCGCGTGGATTTTATTCCGGCAGGCAGGTCGTTCTCCATAAGTTCCAATGCCTTGCGGAGTTCGCTTGCCAACTCCGGGAAAAGCTTGCACTGTTCATACGCCAGCTTCATATAGAGACACTTTATGGATGTCGGCTCTTTGGTGGAATACATGTGTGTCAGACAGAAATCAAGAAAGTCGGTACGGAGGTTTTCCTCACTGGACGGACAGCGGAGCAATAGCGTGAGCAGCAGACGGCGCTGGGTCTCGCTGCCTGTATGCATGGCTTTATCCGTCAGTTCCTCACGTTTGTCGGGCAGCCATTGCGTTTCAGAAGGGTTGAGATGGGTAAGCACCCATGCGGCATTGTCCGATACGCGCTTGTCTTCATCGTATAGCAGACGGTAGAGCATGGCAGGTTCCGTATGTTTCTCTGCCATGCTGCGGATGATTTCGCGGATGTCGTTCTTGTGCAGCCTGCGTGATAATTGGGCCTTCATAGCTTTTTTGTCATTACATAGTTGGTCAGTCTGAGTCGGTTGGCTTGTGCTTTCTGCTCTTTCACGGTGGCATACCCGTGTTTTTCGAAGAACGGGCGTGCCGTGATGCTTACTTCCGAAGTGACTGCCGTTGCACCAAACTCGCGGATGGCACAGGTTTCCGTTTCCGACAGCAGTGCAGAAGCCACGCCTTTTCTTTGCCAGTCTTTGTGGACAAACAGGGAATGCAGATAGCCGTCGTTTCGAATGGCGGAAAAGCCGATGATGCGGCCGCTTTCATCCAGTGCCGCAAGAAAAAGGAGCCCGGCCAACAGCTTTTCCCAATGCGCGGTGCTGTCGCCGCACGAGGCCCAGTCTGCCGTTTCCACTTGTGTATAGTCTTTTGCATTGACGGTCAATACCGTGGAGCGGAACAGTTCGCGCAGTTCGGGTATGTCTTCCGCCGTGGCGGAACGTATCGGATAAGCACGGGAAACGGCCGTCTTGTGCGGAAGGTCTTTCATAAATTCTGTTTTATACGGATGTAAAAAAACTATTGTCCGTTGATTCGGGCCTTAATCCTCGACCATGCCGGAGTGCCGGACAGGCAAGAGCGGCGCAGTGTTTCCTTCATCGTCCGGAAACGGCAGGCCGGAATGACGAAACTCAGCTCGTTCCGGTCCAGATAGAGGCGGGCGGAAGGGTCGAGCAGCCCGATGAACGTGCGCTTTCCATTGATACGGTTTTCGCGGACAGCTACGCTGACGATGCTTGTGCAGCCGGCACCGAACGGGGCGGATACGGCGTCTTCGGCGTTGTTGTCGAAGAAAGCCCATGCCGCCAGTCCCGAAAGCATGTCGGGTGTGGCAAAAAACAGCATCCCTTCCATATTTCCGAACGTTTCGGCCTTGTCGATGCGCACGAAGTTCAGGAAACTCTTTTCCGCCGGACGGATGTCAAGCTGCGCGATGCAGGCGGTCACATCCTGTGGCGTGGCCTTGTAATGTTCCTTTTCAGATACGAAAGCGGGCACATACTCCGGTTGCGGGGCGAATCCGGTATAGAGTTTTCCGCCTCCGCATGTGAGATGTTCGCCGTCAAGCGTTACATTCAGCCCTTCTTTAGCCCGTGCAAGCAGCTTGAACATGCAGCCGTTACTCTTTTCGGGCGTTGCGGCAGGGGTGTCGCTGTAATAAAAAAGGATGGGAAGCGGGGCCTTTTCGCCGAAAGATTCCCGGTAATCGCTGATGAAGGTCTGTGTTTCGGTCATGATGATGCTTGGTTGAATGATTGTTGTCCAGATTTTATTCCGATATTTCTATCAGATTGCCTTCCGGCCCCTCGATGCAACTTTCGTAACAGCCGTCTCCGGTTGTGCGCGGCCCGCTTACCACAGCATAGCCGGCATCGTGAAGGCGTTTTGTCAGACTGTCAACCTGGCTTTTTCCTCCTGCGCTGAAGGCCAGATGGATGAATCCGGTGCGCAGATGCTTTTTCTCGTCGTCGACGGTGTCCGGGCGTGACATGATTTCAAGGCGGGCTCCGTCGCCGAATGACAGGAAGTAAGTCTTCAGTCCGGTTTTGGGATTGTGGTACATATCGTTGGAAACAGCTCCGAAATGGTCAATGAAAAATTTCCGGGTGTTCTCCAGGTCTTTTACATAGAGGGCGATGTGGTCGAGTTTCATGCTGGTTTTCGTTTGGTCTTGTTTTTGCGAAGATACGGATAATGGAAGACAGGGACAAGTTATGGGGAAAAATTTTTCGGAGAGGCTATCTTCGGGAAACGACATTCGTAAAAGGCCGTGCGGCCGGTGGAGGATGATTTGCATACAACAAGTCCCGGCTGCATTCTACAGCCGGGACTGTTGTCAGGAATTTGCTTTTGGGCATCGGCCATGGTCAATCGAAGCGGACCAGGATGCGGAACACCTTGCCGGGATTGGCAGCCCATTCCTTCAGTGCCTCATCCGCCTCTTCGGGACGGATGATGCGCGAGATGAGCTTGTCGGTCGGGCATTCCTTGCGGTTCAGATAGCGGATGACGGCGCGGAAGTCTTCGGGCAGGGCATTGCGCGAGCCGCGTATGTCGAGTTCTTTCTGTACGAACAGCTTGGTCTGGAAGGCGATTTCGCTTTTGGCGTATCCGATAAACACGACCCGGCCGGTAAAGGATACTTCATCGACGGCCATCAGATAGGTGGGCGCACTGCCAACCGCCTCGATGATGACATCCGGCCCTAAGCCTCCGGTAATTTCTGCAAGGCGCTCATGCACGTTTTCCGTACGCGAATTGACGGTATGTTGCGCTCCGATTTCCCGGGCCAGCCGGAGCTTTTCATCGTCGAGGTCTATCGCAATGACCGTGGCACCGCGGAGAGCGGCCCGTATGATGGCACCCACACCAATCATTCCACAGCCGATAACCGCCACTGTGTCTATATCCGTAACCTGCGCGCGTGCCACCGCGTGAAATCCTACACTCATCGGTTCGATGAGCGCGCCTTCAGGAGCCGAGAGGTTTCCCGCGGGAATAACTTTCTGCCACGGCACTGCTATGTATTCCGTCATGGCACCGTTGCGCTGTACGCCCAGTGTCTCGTTGTGCTCGCAAGCGTTCACGCGCCGGTTTCTGCAAGAGGCGCATGTGCCGCAGCTCGTATACGGATTGACCGTTACAAGCTGTCCGGGGCAGAATTTGTCGGGCACTCCGCTGCCCGTAGCCTCTATCGTGGCACTGATTTCATGCCCTGGCGTGACGGGAAGCTTTACCATCGGGTTTCGTCCGAGATAGGTGTTCAGGTCTGAACCGCAGAATCCCACATAATTAATCTTCAGCAAAATTTCGTTTTCCCCAATATGAGGCATTTCCTTTTCAATGACCCTCGCTTCGTGAGGGGCGGTAATCTGAATGGTTTTCATATAATCCTGTTGTTTTTTCATGCAGACAATATTGTTTTAGTCAATAATCTTATGTCCTTTCCATCCGTAGTAGGCACAGAATCCGAAGCATATCAAGGGAATGACATAAGCGGTGTAATAGATGTTTTCGTTAAGGTGCATCACGTATGCGGTAAGCTGCGGCAGGCAGGCGTTGCCGATGATAGCCATCACCAGAAAGGCCGAACCGCTTTTTGTGCTCTCGCCCAAATCTTTTATGGCAAGCGAGAACTGGGTGGGATACATGATGGACATGAAGAAAGAGATGCCGAGCATGGCCCAGATACCCGTCCATCCGCCGAAGCAGACTACTGCCGCACAGAGCAGCATGTTGGCTATGGCATACGCGAGAAGCAGTCGTTCGGGGCGTATTCTTATCATCAGCAGGGTGCCTGTCCACCGTCCGGCAAGGAAGGCAAGCATATAAAATCCGAAGAGCGTCGTGGCAATGTCTTCCGACAGTCCTGCATACGTGCAGCAGTACACCAGAAACAGGCTGTTGATGGCAGTCTGTCCGCCGTTATAGAAGAATTGGGCGATGACCCCGTTGCGCAGATGCGAGCGTTTCAGTATGCTGAAGTCAATCAGTTTCTTGGCGGAGTCTTTGTCTTTCTCGTCTCCGATGGCGGGCAGTTTGGCAAAAAGGAAGATTACGGCTATCAGAATGAGCACGGATGCCAGTATCAGATAAGGCAGTTTCATGGCATCGGTCTCAGTCTGGATATAGCCTTCCCATCCTCCGGGAAAGTCGGCGGGCAGGGTATCCCGCGTGTAGCTGTATCCGCTCAATACCATCTTGCTGAGAAACATGCCTGAAATGAACGCTCCAAGCCCGTTGAACGACTGTGCCAGATTAAGCCGCCGTGTGGCGGAAGAAGGGTTTCCCAAAGCTTCCACATAGGGATTGGCGGCCGTTTCAAGGAAACACATTCCTGTGGCGATGATGAAAAAGATGCACAGATAGATCCAGTACTCCTTTATCATGGCTCCGGGGAAAAACAGCAGCCCTCCGCATGCCGCCAGCAGCAGTCCGACGATGATTCCCGCCTTGTAGGTGTAGCGTTTCATGAACATGGCTATCGGAATCGGACAGATGAAATAGGCAAGCCAATAGGCCGTTTCGGTAAATGAAGCCTCAAAGGTGTTCAGCTCGCAAGTCTTCATGAGCTGCCTGATCATGGTGGGAAGCAGGTTGCTGCTGATAGCCCAAAGGAAGAACAGGCAGAAAATAAGTATCAAAGGGAGTGTGTGTTTTTTCATGGTCATTCAGACATGTTTTTGATATAGGGTAATGTCTTCAGTTCTTGGAAACCGTAGAAGCGGGCGGCGTTTCCGGAGAGAAACGCCTCTTTCTCGGCATCGGTCAGCTCCGGCGACTTCAAGATAAAGTCGTATGACATGCGGTAGGTGATGGCGGTGATGGTGCGCGGATAGTCCGAGCCCCACATCAGTTTGTCCATGCCAACCAGGTCTGCCGCCTCGCGGATGGCGCGTATCGCCCCATGGAAAGGATAGAACTCATCGTTGAACAGCCAGGTGATGCCGCCCGACTCGATGCGGACATTCTCGTTGCGCGCCAGCTTTATCTGCTCCTGCCATCCCGGCACAGTTACCATTCCGAAATGTCCGATGGCTATCTTCAGTTTCGGACACTCGCGGATGACCTCTTTCATCTCGTCAACTTGCGTGGTGCCTTCTGCCAGGCAGATGGAAAGTATGATGTTGTGGCTTTCCATGTAGTGGAACAGTTCCATCATCTCCTTGCCGTCGAGCCTTATCCTCCCTTCTCCTAAGGGTAGGCGGTGGGCAGGAATGGCGATTCCCTTGAAGCCCCGTTCGTCTATCAGCTTCCTTCCCTGCTCGAAGAAGCCGGGCTTGCGGAATTCGCACATGCCCATTACGAAGAACCGGTCGGGATACCGGTGGGATACCTCTTCCAGATAATCGTTTTGCAGGCCGTCGATGAACTCCTGCGTGACGACAGCGGCCGATACTTGGGCGTAATCCATGTTTGAAAGAAAGACTTCGGCTGTATTGCGTCCGTCGGTCATGAACGGAGGAAGCATCTGGCGCACCTCTCCCATAAAGAGCGAGCGTCCGTTGTCCAGTGTGCGGATAGGCAGACCGTTTACAACCGTGTCCTGTTGCAGCCACAAATGCGAGTGAGCATCTATTATCTGTATCATAAAGCCGTGGTTTTAGGAGTTTGCCCAACTTACCCGTTTCTGGTTTCCGATGATGTCCTGCACTTCCTTCACCAGTTCCCAGTCGATGGGTTCTTCAATATACTGCACATTCTTGCGCACGTTGGCCGGATTGGCCGAGCTGAAGAGTGTGCTGGCGATGCGCGGATTGCTTACGGCATACTGCATGGCCAGCTTTTCTATCGGATAACCTTTCGCGTTGCAGTATTCGGCGGCCCGTTTGCAGGCCTCGACAAGTGGCTTGGGTGCCGGATGCCAGTCGGGCACGCCGCGTTGCGAGAGCAGTCCCATAGCCAGAGGTGAAGCGTTGACAATACCGATTCCCCGCTGCTCGAAGTAATCCAGGTAGTCTGCCAGCTTGTCGTCGTTCAGACAGTAGTGGCAAAAGTTCAGCACGCTTTCCACTGTGCCCGGTTCGCTGTGGTCAATCACCCACTGGAGGTTTTCCAATTGCAGGTCGGTTATGCCCACATGTCCCACCACACCCTTCTTTTTCAGTTCCGTGAGGGCAGGCAACGTTTCGTTGACCACTTGATGCAGGTCGGCAAACTCGATGTCGTGAACGTTTATCAGGTCAATATGGTCGATATTGAGCCGCTCCATGCTTTCGAATACGCTTTCAGTCGCCCGTTTTGCCGAGTAGTCCCAAGTGTTTATCCCGTCTTTCCCGTAGCGTCCCACTTTGGTGGAAAGGTAATATTTGTGGCGTGGAATGTCTTTCAGAGCCTTTCCCAACACCGTTTCGGCCTTGTAATGCCCGTAATAGGGTGATACATCTATGAAATTGATGCCGGCATCGATGGCAGTGAATACTGCTTCAATGCCGTCGGCTTCACGGATGCTGTGAAACACACTGCCGAGCGATGAAGCTCCGAAGCTCAGGCTCGACACTTTCATTCCTGTTTTTCCTATTTCATTATACTTCATGGTAATAAATTTTGGTTGTGTCAAAAAAACAATAAGGCAAGGCCGGCGGGGTGTTTTGTCCGGTTCTCCGCCGGTCTTCATTCTAATCATACAGATAAAACATCCGTTCCATCAGTTTCCATTTCTCGGCAGAAGAAGCGTTTTCGGAGGCGCACTTCTGAAATCGGGCCACATACTCCTCCCATTCCGCCTGCCGGGGAAGGGTGGCCAGCCGCTTCATGGCCTTGTCCCAGTCGAAGTCGAGCGGTGTTTCCACAATCATGAAAAGTCTGCTGCCCAGAATGTAGATTTCCATTTCCAGTATGCCGACTTCGCGTATGCCTTTCCTGATTTCCGGCCATGCCTGTTCGCGGCTGTGCAGGCGGCGGTATTCGGCTATCAGGCCGGGATTCTCTTTCAGGTCGAGCGTCTGGCAGTAGCGTTTCACGGGGACGGCGTGCGTCTTTGTCCTGTATCCTTCATGTGCATCCATAACTCTTGTCATTTTTTGATTCGGAAAACCGGAGCTATTGCATTGAGCGTTTGTTCGGGCAGCGTGATGACAAGCCCTTGAGCGGTGCGTTCCGCCTTCACCTTGCCATAGCCCAACAGGATTACTTCGCTTATTTCCTGTGGATAAAGTTCCGAGCCTTTTGCCAAAGACTTGATGGTAATCGTTCTGCTTTCGGGCCATCCCAGAGCGGTGGCGTAGAGATACTGTCCGGTCTGCGTGAAGCGGATTTCATCCGCTCCGGCACGGTTGTACGCTCCTTCGTTGAAACCTTGCGCATTGAGCGGGATGTCTTCTTCCGCCACCGGGCCTTCGCCGAATTTCTTCCAGGGCCGCGTGTTGTAGACGGCCTCTTTGTTGATGTTCATCCACTCTCCGAATTCCTTCAGAATCTTTTCTTCCTTTTCGTCGAAAGTGCCGTCGGCGCGGAGCGGTACGCTGAGCAGCAGGTTTCCATTCTTGCTTACGATGTCGATGAGCAGTTTCGCCACATACGAGGCCGACTTGTATCCGTCGTTTTCATAGATGGAAGTGTTGTAGTGCCACCCTCCGATGCAGGAACATGACTGCCACGGCGTGGGGAGAATCTCGTTGGGAGCTCCGCGCTCCACATCCCAAACCAGCGCTTTGCGCTGTTCTTCATCGAGTATCTTGCCGAACATGACGGCTTCCAGGCGTCCGTGTGTGGCTATGCTATGGTTATAAAAGTGGGCGGCTATCTTCAGTCCCGCATCGCTCACGGGATAAAAGGGAATGCCCGTCACATCAAAATAAAGCAGGTCAGGGTTATACCGGTTGATTACATCGAGTGTACGGTTGTAGAAGTTCGTGACAAATTCCCGCGAGGGCGTGCAGGCCCCGTTCTCCCATCCCCACTGGCGGTGAATCATGCCGTTGTCCCAGCTGTTTTCGCTCAGAGGATGGTTTTGCGCGTAAAGGTCTTGCGGGTCGTATCCTTCCCACCATTTGCCCTTTCCGTCGGCTTCGGTCAGCTTTCCGTCGTAGGGAATCCCTTTTTTCGGCCCTGTCGTGTCGTGCCGTTGGGCTACTTCATACCAGGTCCATGCATGGTCGGCGTGCAGGCTGACCCCGAAGTAAAGTCCGTATTTGCGCGCTGCTTTCTCCCATTCGCCGAGGACATTTCTCTTCGGGCCCATATTGACGGAGTTCCATGGCTGGTATTTGCTGTCCCAAAGGTCCATATTGTCGTGATGGTTTCCCAAGAAGAAAAAATATTGCGCACCTATCTGCTTGTAGAATTTCACCAGTCTGTCCGGATTCCATCGCTCGGCCTTCCACAGCGGGATAATGTCCTTGAAGCCGAATTCCGACGGGTGGCCGTAGTGTTTCACATGGTATTCGTATTCCCGCGAGCCTTCGATATACATCGAGCGCGCCATCCAGTCGCCCGTTCCCTCCACACATTGCGGCCCCCAGTGCGCCCATATCCCGAACTTTGCATTGCGGAACCATTCTGGCACCTGATACTGCTTCAGCGATTCCCAGTCGGGATTGAACTTGCCCTTCATCATCGGTTCGTCTTTCTCCGATACGGGTACCTGGAATGTTTGGGCAAATGCTCCCATTGAAAGGAGCAGGGATGCCATCAGTAGTTTTGCTTTCATCATATTGCAGTGTTTTTCTGAAAACAAAAATACGCATACTTTCTTTTTTAGGATAGGATAAAAAGGGAAGATTATGGGCAAAATCGACATACATCCGATTTTAATGTTTCTTAGTAGGAACAAAAACGATTTTTGCCGGATTGTTTGCAAGGGCGGAAAGAATCGTCTACCTTTATTGCCGTAAAGAAAAAATGACAGTATATAGGTATGCAGGTGAATCAGTTATGCCCGTTGGTGCTGAATGTAGGGATGGCCGTGCATGATGCCGACTGGAACTGGAAGGATGTCAACAGTCCTTTCACGCGTTTGTATTATGTAACCGAAGGCGAGGCCATGGTGAAACTTTCGGATGGTACGCATCATCTCAGGTCGGGATACATGTATTTCATTCCTGCTTATGCTTGCCATACCAATATTTGCAGCGGCCGTTTCGTGCATTATTACCTGCACATCTACGAAGCGCATAAGGACGAAGAAGACTGGCTGGAGCAGTGGAACTTTCCGTTTGAAATACCGGCAGGCGAGTGGGAGCTGTCTCTGTTCCGGCGTCTGTGCGAGATAAATCCCCAGATGAGCCTTCAGAAATCCGACCCGTCCACTTATGACAACAATCCGACTCTGATGCAAAGTCTGATGAAGAACCGGCAGCGGGCTTTTTGCGACAAGGTGGAATCGCGGGGAATCGTGCTTCAGCTGCTGTCGCGCTTCTTCAAGCATGCGAGGCCGAGGGTGGAAACCAAAGACAGCCGCATAGCCAAGGCCGTGTTGTATATCCGCAGACACATGGATGAAGCAGTCAGTCTGGAGGTTTTGGCCGAGAATGCCTGCCTGTCGAAAGACCATTTCATCCGTCTTTTCAAGCATGAGATGAATATGACACCCTTGAAATACATCAATCAGAAGAAGATAGAAAAGGCCCAGCTTATACTGATAACCGAAACGCTCTCGGTGAAAGAGGTGGCCTACCGCCTTGCTTTCGAGGACTACTCTTATTTCAACCGTCTGTTCAAGAAGGTGACAGGGATGACTCCCCAAGCGTACCGGCGGGTTTACCGGTGAAAAAGAAAAAGTCCGGCAGATTCAGCGGGTGAGTCTGCCGGACTTTGACGGTTTTTTACGCTCCGTGCTTCATCATTTCATTGCTGGCTTCTGATTTCAGATTCTTGCCCACTTCGCTGTCGAAGGATATTTTGAACGAGTAGGCATAGTCGCAAGGCTTTTGTGCCGGGAAATAAATTCGGAGTCCCTTGTCCGTTTCTTCCCATCGGATGGCTTCAGACGAGCCTAAGAGCGTGATATCCTTTATTTTTGCATCTCCTATCACATCTTTGGTCAGCGATGTTATCAGGAAACTGTCGGCATCCCAGTTCAGTACGATGGCATAGAAATCATTTCCTTTGGTGGTGAAACGCATGTCGCGCGAGGTGTATTCGGTTGCTTTGTTGTCGCTGAACGAGCCTTTTGTCGTGACAGCGTCGCCTTCTCCATACTTTTTCCAGCACCGTGTCCCATAGATGGCCTCTCCGTTTGTCTTCAGCCATTTGCCGATGGACAGCAGGATGTCTTTGGCTTCTTCGGGGATGGTACCGTCCGGCCGCGGGCCTATGTTCAGCAGCAGGTTTCCGTTCTTGCTCACGATGTCAATCAGGTCGTGTATGATTTGTTCGGGGGTCTTGTATTCTTCTCCGTTAATATATCCCCATGACTTCTTTCCGACGGAAGTGCAGGTTTGCCACGGATGTTCCATCATCTTGTCAGACTTTCCGCGCTCCATATCCCAGATTTGTATGTCGGTAGGATAGCCTTGTTTGGTATTGACCGCCACTTCCTTTCCCCAATCCAAAGCATTGTTGTAATAATAGGCAATGATTTTGTTGAGGTGAGGCATCAGGACGGGGTCATTGACCGTCCAGTCGAAATACAGCAGGCTGGGCTGGTATTTCACGATAAGTTCGTAGGTGTGTTCCTGCCATTCGCGGGCCACATCATCGGTATACGCTTCTCTTTTCTCCGGAGTTCCTCTGTACCGTCTGCCGTAAAGCGTGATGGTTGTGTCCTGCACATCGGATGGAAACTCCATGCCGCCGTTGAAGAACCAGGCATTTTCCGCCCGGTGTGTAGATACGCCGAATGTCATGCCCTGCTTTTCTACAGCTTTTTTCAGCAGTCCGATGATGTCTTTCTTGGGACCCGCCTTGACGGCGTTCCATTCGTTCAGTTCGCTGTCATACATGGCAAATCCGTCGTGATGCTCGGCTACGGGCACGATGTATCTGGCTCCGGCTTCTTTAAACAGTGCGGCCCATTCGTCGGCATTGAATTTGTCGCCCGTAAAGAGCGGGATAAAGTCTTTGTATCCGAAGTCGGTATGTTTTCCGTAAGTTTCGATATGGTGCTTATATTCCGGACTGTCTTTCAGATACATGTTGCGTGAGTACCATTCATTGCCGAAGGCAGGTACGGAATATACGCCCCAATGGATGAAAATGCCGAACTTTCCGTCTTGAAACCACTGGGGAAACTTGTAGTGTTGGGCGATGTTCGTCCAGTCGGGTTGGAACACTTCCGTCCCTTTTTCCGAGGCAACGGAGTCGATGTCGTAATGCTTTTCGGGTTTTGGGGAGCATGCTGTCAGCAATGCTCCGGCCAAAGCGATGGTTAAAATGCCTTTCATGTTTCTTGCTGTTGGGTTAAATGATTGTTTTTTCATGGACTTCAAGTGTTATAGTCTGTGACAAATTTACGAACTTGCCGCTTTATAGCAATAGGACTAATGTTGGAATGTATGAGATTATATCGATGAGAATGTATGGTTTGCCAAAAAGTGAATATCCAAGCCTTTTATGGAGGAATTGTTTCGCATTCTTGTTTTTTCCCCTATCTTTGCCTTCTGAATGAAAAGACTGTTATTTATAGAAACGATGAGAATAAAAGTTTTACTCCTTGTCATGCTTGCGGTTTGCTGGGGCATGAGAGGACTGAGGGCGGAAGAACGCTATCCCAAGCGGGAGTTTCGTGGAGCGTGGATTCAGTGTGTAAACGGACAATTCCAGGGCATGCCGACGGAAAAGATGAAGCAAACGCTCGTTTCCCAGCTCAACAGTCTGCAGAAGGCAGGCATCAATGCGGTCATATTCCAGGTGCGGGCAGAGGCCGATGCCCTTTATAAATCCCCCTATGAGCCGTGGAGCCGTTTCCTGACCGGCGTGCAAGGCAAGGCTCCTGCGCCGGAATGGGACCCGCTTCAGTTTATGGTAGACGAATGTCACAAGAGGGGGATGGAGCTGCATGCATGGATTAATCCTTACCGTGCCAAGACAAAAGGGACGGCGGCCCTTTCTCCCAAACATCCTTATAACAGGCATCCCGAGCTTTTTGTCACTTACGGCGGACAGCTTTATTTTGACCCCGGTCTGCCCGAGTCGCGTAAATATATCTGCCGAATCGTGCGCGACATTGTGGGGCGTTATGACATCGATGCCATTCATATGGATGACTATTTTTATCCTTACCCCAATCCGGGGGAAAAGTTTCCGGACGACTTGAGCTTTGCCGCCTATGGCCGGGGATTCAGCCGGCGTGAAGACTGGCGGCGTGACAATGTAAACGTGCTGATTAAGGAAATCCACGAAACGGTGCGTGAGGTGAAGCCGTGGGTGAAGTTCGGCGTTTCGCCTTTCGGCATCTATCGGAACCGGAACAGTTCCCCGAACGGAAGTGATACGCGGGGGCTGCAAAACTATGACGACCTTTATGCCGATGTCCTGCTGTGGGTGAACAACGGATGGGTGGACTATAATATCCCTCAGGTTTATTGGGAAATCGGGCATCCTGCCGCCGACTATGACACGCTGGTCCGCTGGTGGGCAAGAAATTCGGCCGCCCGTCCGCTTTACATCGGACAGGATGTAATGCGCACGGTGACGAAGGCCGATCTCAAGAATCCGTCACAAAACCAGATGCTGGCCAAGATGGATTTGCAGCGTTCGTTGCCTGCCGTGAAGGGAAGCTGCCTGTGGTATGCCGCCGCTGTAGTGGAAAACAAGGGGAATTACCGCGACATTCTTGCGGGCAGATATTATAAATATCCTGCTTTGCTCCCTGCTTCGCCCTTTATCGACGATGAGGCCCCCAAAAAAGTGAGGAAGGTAAAGCCGGTTTGGACGGAAGACGGATATCTTTTGTTCTGGACTCCGCCGAAGGCCCGTACGGAGATGGATGAGGCGGTGCAGTATGTAGTCTATCGTTTTGACCGTAAGGAAAAGGTCGATTTGGACGACCCGTCCCATATTGTTGCCATTACGCGGGAAACTTTTTATAAGCTTCCCTATGAAGGCGGAAAGACGAAATACCGTTATGTGGTTACTGCCCTCGACCGTCTTCATAACGAGTCCAAGCCTGTTTCCAAACGTATCAAATTATAGTTTGCCAGCAATGAAACGCCGGATTGACCGTATCCGGCGTTTTTTATTTATGGGGAAAATCAGAGGGTGGCGCAGGGATATTTTCGGATGCCGTAGTTTTTTTGGTCTTTTTAGTTCCCGATTCGGAGCGGATAGTTGTGCTTTTTGTTCTTTTGGTAAGAAAAGAGGCCTGCTCGGAGCGGAGAATATTTTTTGTTCTTAAAATAATTGTTTACATTTGCTTGTGAAGGAAAATGGAAGTGTGTCTTTATTGTGAAGGGAAAGACAGTCCCTGCACTTCTTTTTTAATGGACAATAGCCTGAGGGGACTGGGCTAAAAATAAAATGTGAGACTATGAAGAAATTATTGTTGACCGTTCTGTTCGGAATGTTTGCCGTAGCAGGTTTTTCTCAATTAAGATGGGATGCCAAGTTTGGCATGAACTTCAGTAATTTGACCGTTGACGGGACGAAGGCATTGCCGGGTTTCACCATGGGTGTGGGCATGGATTACGAGTTTAATGAAAACTGGGCACTCCAGCCCGGAGTGATGTTTACCTCAAAAGGCTATAAGGTAAAGGATGTTTATAAGGCCCGTCCCGTTTATCTGGATATTCCGATTCTGGCTGCCTATAAGTTCGCCGTTACAGACAACGCCAAGCTGTTTATAAATGCAGGCCCCTATCTGGCATTCGGATTAGGTGGAAAAGTGAAGTTTGACGGGGGCGGCGACATGAAGGTGTTTGATAAAGACGAAGGTGATGCCGACCGTTTCGACATTGGTTTGCAATGGGGAATAGGTGCAGAGCTGAACGACCATTATATTGTAAGCATTACAGGCCAGCATGGCTTCATCAGCCCGTTTGATGAAGGCAAGAACATGAGTTTTGCCATTGGCGTGGGCTACAGATTCTGATGCACGGAAAGTTCTTCTCATATTTCAGGCGAATGACATGATTCATGGCCGCGACCCGGAAGTATCTGCTTCCGGGTCTTTTTGTTGCGGACTTGACATGTCATTGAAATGTAATTTCCTGTACATGGTTTTGAAACATGAAATGTTGACCTTTGGGCAGGTTTAATTCAACAACGTAAAGTCTATGGAAGTTATAGCTGGAAAATACGTGGTAGAGTGTATGCCGAACGGCGAGTATTATGCTTACCTGATGGAGCACGAGCAATGTTTTGCATACGGTGAGACGGTAGAAGACGCGATTGAGAATGTAGAGATTATGGCGGAGGAGTTTCTTTATGAAATATCCTCGGTCTATGGGCTGGAAGATATGGCATAAAGATTATGGATAACGTACAGATGGAAAAGCAGAGGCCTTATTACCGCACGATTGTGCTTTCAGACATTCATCTCGGCACATCACACTCGAAAGTGAACGAGGTGAGCGATTTCTTGAGCAGCGTGGACTGCGACCGTCTGATATTGGACGGTGACATCATCGACGGATGGAGTCTTCAGAAGTCGGGCGTGAAAAAATGGAAACCCGAGCATACGCGATTCTTCAAGATTATCATGAACATGATGGAAAAGCATGGCACGGAGGTTATTTATGTGCGCGGAAATCATGATGATTTTTTAGACAGTCTCGTTCCGATGCGCTTTGCCAATATTCAGATTGTGAAAGACTATACTTTGGAAAGCAACGGACGCTATTATTTCGTGACCCACGGCGATGTTTTTGATAAGGTGACCACAGAGATGAAATGGCTGGCGAAGCTGGGAGACATAGGCTATACGCTGCTCTTATGGCTGAACGGGCTGTATAACCGCTATCGTGTGAAACACGGAAAGCCTTATTATTCTCTTTCGCAGGCTATCAAGCAGAAGGTGAAGACTGCCGTGTCATACATTTCAGACTTTGAAAGAATCCTGGTGTCTTTTGCCCGGGCCCGCCAGTGCTATGGAGTCATCTGCGGACATATACATCATCCGGCAAACTGCATGATAGACGGCATCCATTACCTTAACTCAGGCGACTGGGTGGAGACGCTCTCGGCGCTGACTGAAGATGAAGACGGGAATTGGGAAGTAATCTATTACACGGATTTCGTAGAGCAGGAAGAGAAGAAAGTATTAGCATTAAATATAGCATCATGAAAATCTTGTTTATTGTTCAGGGGGAAGGAAGAGGACATCTTACCCAAGCCATTTCGCTTGAGAGACTGCTGCGCGACAGCGGGCATGATGTGGTTGAGATGTTGGTGGGAAAGAGCGAGTCTCGCCGCTTGCCGGGATTTTTTGTGCGTAGCGTGCATGCGCCAATCAGGCAGTTCACCAGTCCTAACTTTCTGCCGACCCAGGCCAACCGCCGTGTCAACATGCCCCGCAGCGTGGTCTATAATATTTTCAGGTTTCCCGATTATGTAGAGAGCATGTGCTATATCAACCGCCGCATTAAGGAGAGTGGGGCCGATATGGTTGTCAACTTCTACGAGTTGCTGACCGGACTTACTTATTTCTTGTTCCGCCCCTCTGTCCCTCAGGTGTGCATAGGCCATCAGTATCTGTTTCTGCACCGTGATTTCGGTCTGCCTAAAAGAAACCGTTTCAGTCTGCGGCTGATGAATCTCTTTACACGCCTTACCTCATTGGGGGCGAAGCGTAAGCTGGCACTGTCTTTCCGGCCGATGTCAAATGACGGAGACATTCATGTCATTCCGCCGTTGCTGCGTGCGGATGTCTTTACTCAAGAATGTACGGACGGCGATTATATACACGGCTATTTGCTGAATTCAGGCTTTGCGGAAAGTGTACGCCGGTGGCATAAGGCTTATCCGGATGTGCCGCTTCATTTTTTCTGGGACTTTCAGGGCGAAGAGCCGGTGACGAAAATAGATGACACGCTGTCGTTTCACCAGCTTGACGATGTTGATTTTCTCAGGCGCATGGCAGGATGCAAGGCGTATGCCAGTACGGCGGGATTCGAATCGGTATGTGAAGCCATGTATTTGGGTAAGCCCATTCTGATGGTTCCGGCGCACATCGAACAGGAATGCAACGCTTACGATGCGGTGAGAAACGGTGCGGGAGTGGCGGATGAGGACTTTAATCTGGAGCGCCTGCTGAAATTTGCCGAAACTTATCGTCCGAATCCGGATTTTGTTCGTTGGACACAGTCGGCAGGAAGCGTGATTCTGGATGAGTTGGAGAGTTTCTTTCCCCAAAATCAGCTTCGGCACATGTTTATGGTAGAAGAGTTTGTATAATTGGATGCCATATAAAAACTGTGATGATAGGGTGACAAGACCGAATGACACCGGGGAGACAGATGAATCTGCATGGATTCATCTGTCTCGTGTTATTAAAGGCAGGAAATGAAGTTTAGGATAAAAAGAAGGGGGAGAAAGGGAAAATAACGAAAAAAACTTTACTGTTGAAATCTTATTGTAACATAAAATGCTTTTCTTTGCAAAAAAGAGAGGATTGTTATGGCTCAGAAGAAGAAACAGGAAACTTATTATCTTGAAAGAGATATCAGCTGGATGTATTTCAACCGGCGTATTCTACAGGAAGCTACAAGACCGCATGTCCCTTTGTTGGAACGCATGTCGTTTTTAGGAATTTATTCGAATAATCTGGATGAGTTTGTCAGAGTGCGTATGGCAAGCCAAAACCGCATAGCAGAATGCATGGACAGGGCGGCGAGCCGTGAAAGAGACCACGCCATGAGACTTATCAAGCAGATAAAGAAGCTGAATACGGGTTACATGAAGGAATACGAGACCACGGTTCAGCACATCACGGCAGAATTGCGCAAGGAAAACATCTGGTTGGTGTCAGATACGGAAATCTCACCCGAGCAGCTTGATTTTATTCGCTCTTATTATAAAAAGAATCTCAGCGGACTGATGATTCCTGTCTGGTTTTCGGCTGTGAAGATGCTTGATAATGAAAATGATGAGAATATCTATTTGGCTGTCAAGGTAAGCAGAAAAGAGCCTAAGCCCCTGTCTGATTATGCTTTCATGGAGTTGCCCGTGAATTTATGCGGGCGTTTTGTCCGCCTTCCGGATTCAGACAACAAAAGCTATCTGATGTATCTGGATGATGTGGTGCGCTGCTGTCTGCCGCTTGTATTTGAAGGACTGGGCTTTACTGAGTTTGAAGCTTATGCTTTCAAGTTCACGCGTGATGCGGAAATGGAGATAGACAACGATTTGCGCACGGGCACTCTTCAAAAGATATCGAAGGGAGTAAAGAGTCGCCGCAGGGGAGAGCCTTTGCGGGTGCTTTACGACAGTGAAATGCCTAAGGACTTGCTGAAGCGTGTGCTGAGCAAGCTGGATTTGGATACGCTTGATACGGTGCTTGAGAGCGGACGTTATCAGAATCATAAGGACTTGATGCGTTTCCCGGACTGTGGTCATACAGACTTGAAATACCCGGCATGGCCTCCTATTCTGAAGAAGGAACTTGACGGGCCTGAGAGCCTTTTGGAGAGAATCCGTCAGCAAGACCGCTTTATCCATGTGCCTTATCATAATTTCGACTCTTTTATCCGTGTGCTTCAGGAGGCGGCGATGAGCAAGCAGGTAAGCAGCGTGAAGATTACTCTTTATCGTCTGGCCAAAGAGTCGAAGGTGGTGAAGGCTTTGATTGCTGCTGCGCGCAACGGAAAGAAGGTGACTGTTGTGATTGAGCTGTTGGCCCGCTTTGATGAGGCTTCCAATATCAACTGGTCTAAGAAGATGCAGGATGCCGGCATCAAGGTAATCTTTGGGGTGGAAGGCTTGAAAGTCCATTCAAAGATTACTCATATCGGTATGAAGAAGGGGCCTGACATTGCCTGCATCAGTACCGGAAACTTTCATGAGGGGAATGCACGGATGTATACAGACTGTGTGCTGATGACAGCCATGCCACAATTGGTGAAAGATGTGAATGCCGTGTTTGATTTCATAGAGCGTCCCTACACTCCGGTGCGTTTCAAAAATCTTCTTGTATCGCCCAATGAGATGAAGAAGAAGTTTCTGGCTCTTATCAACGATGAAATAAAAAACAAGAAGGCGGGCAAGCCTGCTTATATCAAGATAAAGATTAATCATATTACAGACCCGATTATGGTGGAGAAGCTTTATGAAGCCTCGCGTGCAGGGGTCGACATTGATTTGCTCGTCCGCGGAAACTGTTCGTTGGTGACGGGAGTGGAAGGGGTCAGTGACCATATCCGCATCCGGGGCATCATAGACCGGTATCTGGAACATTCGCGCATCTTTATTTTTGCGGCCGGAGGCAATGAGAAGATTTTCATCGGGTCGGCAGACTGGATGCCGCGTAATCTGGACCATCGGATAGAAGTGGTTACTCCGGTATACGATCCGGCCATCAAGGGTGAAATGAAGCGCATTGTGGAATATGGCTTGCGTGACACCCTGCAAGGGCGTATCGTTGACGGAAAGGGAGAAAATCAGTTTGAGGAGATAGGAGAGGAAGCTCCTTTCCGCTCTCAGGAAGCCTTGTATGATTATTATTTGTCTGAGAATGAAGGCAAGTGATGAGGCTTGCGGGGCAATCTCTTTTATTTTATAAAACTATCAGGATTACACGGATGTATGTGGCTTGAAGCTTGAGCCGGAGATATCCGTGTAATCTATTTTCTATAAGAGTAATGTAAACTTAAAAAAGACAGGATTATGGCAGATGAAAAAGTAAAGAAAGATTCGGCCTATGCTGCGATTGACATCGGTTCGAATGCAGTGAGGCTGCTTATCAAGCGCATGCGCGAACAGAATGGTGAAGTTCATTCATCGAAGGAGATATTGCTGCGCGTGCCTTTGCGCTTGGGGTTTGATGTTTTTGCGAAAGGGGAGATTTCGGAGAAGCGTGAGAAAAACATGCTTCGCCTGATGAAGTCGTATTCTAATCTGATGAAGATTTATGACGTGAAGGCTTATCGGGCGTGTGCCACCTCTGCCATGCGTGACGCGCGCAACGGGCGGGACATCATCAGAAGGATAGAAAAAAAGACGGATATCCGCATCGAGATAATCGACGGCCAGGAGGAAGCGAAGATTGTCTATAACAATCACGTGGAGTGTATGGAAGACCGGAAGGGAAATTATATTTATGTGGATGTGGGCGGTGGAAGCACGGAAATCAATCTGCTCTCGCAAGGCGAGCTGATGTGCAGTCGTTCGTACAACATCGGTACGGTGCGCATCCTGAACAAGGCGGTGAAAGAAGGCGAATGGGAGCGGCTGAAGGCTGATATGGCAGAGCTGGCTCAGTCTTATCCCAATACGAACATTATCGGTTCGGGCGGGAATATCAACAAACTGTACCGTCTGGTGGAGAAAAAGGACAAGAAACAGCAGCGCATGTCAGTGTCTGTGCTTCGTGAGCTGCATGAAAGTCTGAAGGCTTTGTCGGTGGAAGAGCGTATGGACCAGTATAATCTGAAGCCCGACCGTGCGGATGTCATCGTTCCGGCAGGGGAAATCTTCCTGACCATTGCCGACATCATCGGGGCTGAATATATATATGTTCCGGTCATCGGATTGTCTGACGGTATTATTGACGACTTGTATACCCGCGACCGCTTGGCGGAAGCGGCCGAATCTGCTGACACGAAATGATTTTGGCCGTGTGATAAAAAAGGGATGTACCTGATGGCACATCCCTTTTCTGTTGTCAGAAATTTTTCTGACCAAGGTCTTTAGTGTTATTTGTCACCGCGGATGGCTGCGATACCCGGCAGAACTTTGCCTTCGATGGCTTCCAGCAGCGCGCCGCCGCCGGTAGAGATGTAAGATACCTGGTCGGCCATGCCAAACTTGTTGATGCAGGCTACAGAGTCGCCGCCGCCAATCAGTGAGAAGGCGCCGTTCTTGGTAGCTTCTGCAATGGCATCGGCGATGGCTTTTGAGCCGCCGATGAAGTTGTCGAATTCAAATACACCGGCAGGGCCATTCCAAAGGATAGTCTTGGCATCCTTGATGGCTGCCTTGAAGGCTTCGCGGCTTTCGGGGCCTGCATCCAGACCTTCCCATCCGTCGGGGATATTGTTGGCCGGACATACCTGAGTGTTGGCATCGTTAGAGAAGTCGTCGGCTGCGATACAGTCGGTTCCCAATACCAGATTTACGCCTTTTGCCTTTGCCTTGGCAATGATTTCGAGAGCCAGGTCAAGCTTGTCGTCTTCGCAGATGGATTTTCCGATTTTGCCGCCTTGAGCCTTGGCGAAAGTAAAGGTCATGCCGCCGCAAAGAATCAGGTTGTCAACCTTGTCCATCAGGTTTTCGATGATTCCTATCTTGGTAGAAACTTTAGAGCCTCCCATGATGGCGGTAAACGGACGCTTGATGTCTTTCAGCACATTGTCTACAGCCTGAACTTCCTTCTCCATCAGATAGCCCAACATCTTGTGGTCTGCATCGAAATAGTCGGCGATAACGGCTGTAGAAGCGTGCTTGCGGTGAGCGGTACCGAATGCGTCCATCACGTAGCAGTCAGCGTATGAAGCCAGAGTCTTGGCAAATTCTTTCTGGCGTGCCTTCATTTCCTTCTTGGCATCTTCGTAAGCAGGGTCTTCCTTTTCAATTCCTACAGGCTTGCCCTCTTCTTCCGGATAGAAGCGGAGGTTTTCGAGCAGCAATACCTCACCCGGTTTCAGGGCTGCTGCGGCTTCTTGTGCCTTTGCACAGTCGGGAGCGAACTGAACGGCAACGCCCAAAGCGGCAGATACCGCGTCAACAATCTGGCTCAAAGAATATTTAGCGTTTACTTTACCTTTGGGTTTACCCATGTGCGACATGATAATCAGCGCGCCTCCGTCAGCCAAAATCTTCTTCAAGGTAGGCAGTGCACCACGGATACGGGTATCATCAGTAATTTTACCTTCTTCGTTCAAAGGTACATTGAAGTCCACACGAACGATTGCCTTTTTCCCGGCAAAGTTGAATTTGTCAATAGTCATCATAATCTTGATATTTAAATATGTTTAAAGTTTGTGTTCTTGATATGGTTGCTTGAACAATCCGTTTGCTGCACGCAAAGTTAAGAAAAAAATGAGACTGACGGACGAAACGGGGCTTTATTTTCATCCGGTTTGTTATTTTCAGTTAAAAAGAATGCAGGCTGTCGTTTGTTTTGGTTAGGGTCAAAGGCCGGTTTGGCAGGATGAAAATTCGCTCCGGTCTTGTTGAAAAGCGGGCCGGTCCGCTGCCAAGCCTGCCTTCGGATATGGAGGATTGAAGAATTATTTGTACCTTTGCCCGACAAAATCATTTGCTTTTATGTATACCAATAAAGAAATATGGAATGTTACTTATCCCATATTCCTGGGATTGCTGGCGCAGAATGTCATCAACGTGACCGATACGGCTTTTCTCGGCCATGTAAGCGAGGTGGCGCTCGGGGCGGCGGCGATGGGAGGCCTGCTGTATATTTGCGTATATACGGTGGCTTTCGGCTTTAGTGTAGGTTCGCAGATACTGATTGCCCGGCGAAACGGTGAGGGGAATTACCGTGCGGTGGGCCCGGTGATGTGGCAAGGCACGATTTTCAGCTTTGCGATGGCTGTCGTCTTGTTGGCTGCCATGTATCTTATGGCGGAGCCTCTGATTCGTTTGCTGATAACATCCGATGCGGTTTATCATGCCACTTACGATTTTTTCACTTGGCGTATCTGGGGCTTCCTGTTTGCTTTTGTGAACGTGATGTTTCGTGCTCTGTATATCGGTATAACAAACACGAAGACTTTGACGATGAATGCCGTGGTGATGGCTTTGGTCAATGTCTTTCTTGACTATGTGCTGGTGTTCGGCGAGTTGGGATTCCCTGAAATGGGAGTCAAGGGCGCGGCGCTGGCTTCCGTGATAGCCGAGGCTTCTTCACTGGTATTCTTTTTGCTTTATACCTATTGCAAAGTGGATTTGAAGAAGTACGGGCTTAACCGTTTCACCGAGTTCGACTGGTCGATGGTTGGGCGAATCCTGCATATATCCTGCTTCACAATGGTGCAATACTTCTTGTCGATGGCCATTTGGTTCGTGTTTTTTATGGCGCTTGAGCGGTTGGGAGAGCGCCAGCTGGCTGTCGCTAATATTGTAAGAAGCGTATATGTGGTGATGCTCATCCCGGTGCAGTCTCTTTCTACCACGGCAAACACTCTGGTCAGCAATCTGATTGGTGCCGGAGGGACATCGAAAGTGATGGGGCTGCTGAATCGTCTGGCGCGGATATCCTTTGTGATAATGTTGGTATGCGTTGCGTTGTGTGTCATTTTCCCCGATGCGATTCTTTCCGTTTATACCAATGAAGAGGCCTTGCTGCAGGATTCGGTTTCGGCGCTCTATGTAGTCTGTGTGGCTATGATGGTGGCCGCAGCCGCCAACATCTATTTCAACGGCATATCCGGTACGGGGAATACGCAGGCGGCACTGGTGCTTGAGGTCGGCATTCAGATATTCTACGCCTTATATATAATAATTGTGGGAATGGTTATCCAGGCTCCTGTCGATGTTTGCTTCACTACCGAATTGGTTTATTACAGTTTGATGTTGGCATTCAGCTTCATTTATCTGAAAAAAGCAAAATGGCAGAACAAAAAGATTTGAGTGTTCCGAATTTTTTATAATTTTGCAGCTCGTTGTAAAAGAAGTAATTAAGCAAGAAGATATGTTCGACAATTTAAGTGAAAGATTAGAGCGGTCGTTTAAGATATTGAAAGGTGAAGGAAAAATCACCGAAATCAATGTTGCTGAGACCTTGAAAGATGTGCGTCGTGCGCTGTTGGATGCCGATGTCAATTATAAGGTAGCGAAGACTTTTACCGATACGGTAAAGGAAAAGGCCTTGGGACAGAATGTGCTTACGGCAGTCAAGCCGAGCCAGCTGATGGTAAAAATCGTTCATGACGAGCTGACGCAGCTGATGGGAGGCGAGACAGCCGAGCTGGACTTGAAAGGACGTCCGGCTGTCATCCTGATGTCAGGTCTGCAAGGTTCCGGTAAGACGACCTTCTCCGGCAAGCTTGCCCGCATGCTGAAAGCCAAGAAAAACCGCAAGCCTTTGCTGGTGGCCTGTGATGTCTATCGTCCGGCAGCCATCGAGCAGCTGAAAGTGCTGGGGCAGCAGATAGAAGTGCCCGTTTATAGTGAGCCGGATAGCAAAGAGCCTGTTCAGATAGCATTGCATGCCATCCAGGAGGCGAAAGCAAAGGGCTATGATTTGGTAATCGTCGATACGGCCGGTCGTTTGGCGGTAGACGAGCAGATGATGAACGAGATTGAAGCCATAAAGAATGCCATAAATCCGGATGCTACGCTGTTTGTTGTGGATGCCATGACCGGTCAGGATGCCGTAAATACGGCACGCGAATTCAACGAGCGTCTGGATTTCAGCGGAGTGGTACTGACCAAGCTCGACGGTGACACGCGCGGTGGTGCGGCTCTGTCTATCCGTACAGTGGTAAACAAGCCCATCATGTTTATCGGAACGGGAGAAAAGCTGGATGCTGTCGACCAGTTCCACCCGGCCCGTATGGCAGACCGAATCCTCGGTATGGGTGATATCGTGTCGTTGGTAGAGCGTGCGCAGGAACAGTATGACGAGGAAGAGGCCAAGCGCCTTCAGAAAAAGATTCAGAAGAATCAGTTCGACTTCAATGACTTCTTGGGACAGATTCATCAGATAAAGAAAATGGGAAATCTGAAAGAGCTGGCTTCCATGATTCCGGGAGTAGGAAAGGCTATCAAGGATATCGACATTGATGACAATGCTTTCAAAAGCATCGAAGCCATTATCTATTCGATGACCCCGGAAGAGCGCAAGCGCCCTGAGATACTGAACGGTTCCCGCCGCATGCGCATCGCCAAGGGAAGCGGTACCAATATCCAGGAGGTAAACCGCTTGCTGAAGCAGTTTGACCAGACTCGCAAGATGATGAAGATGGTTACCGGAAACAAGATGGCAGGCATGATGCAGAAGATGAAGAAAAGATAAGGATTTTTTGAAGGACTTTTTGGAGCTCCGGTAAAATAGAATCCGGCCGTCAGAATTGTTCTGACGGCCGGATTCTATTTTTATCAGTCAAACAGGCTTCTGAACTTTTTGAAGATTTTCTCTTTTAGACTGACATTGGGACGGAAGCTTTCCGACTCCTGCCATTTCTCAAGCAGCTGCCGTTCTTCTTTGGTCAGCGTTTCAGGGATGTATACGCTGACATTTACAAGCAAATCTCCCGTTCCGGTGCTGTAACCGTAGCTGTTGATGTTGGGAAGTCCCTTGCTGCGCAGGCGGAGAACTTTTCCCGGCTGTGTGCCCGGCTCGATTTTTATCTTGGCTTTTCCGTCGATGGTCGGAATTTCCACCGTTCCTCCCAAGGCTGCCGTCGGAACACTCAGCAGCAGATTGTATATCAGGTCGCTTTCGTCACGAATCAGTTCGGGATGCTTTTCTTCTTCGATAAGCACCAGCAAGTCTCCCGGCACGCCGTTATGTTTTCCTGCATTGCCCTTGCCGTTTATTGTGACCTGCATTCCTTCGGCCACTCCGGCAGGAATCTTTACGGTCACCACTTCTTCGCCGTATACGATGCCTTCGCCGCCGCATTCCTTACATTTGTTCTTGATGATTTTCCCTTCTCCGTTACATTGCGGACAGACGGTCTGCGTCTGCATCATCCCGAAAATGCTCTGTTGGGTACGGGTAACGCTTCCCGTTCCATGACATGTCGGACAGGTTTCCACGCCTCCGTTGCCTTCCGCTCCTGTTCCGTGACAGTGTGAGCACTGGACATATTTTTTCAGCTTGAACTTTTTCTCCACTCCGGTAGAGATTTCTTTCAGGCTTAACTTTACTTTTACGCGTAAGTCGGAGCCACGGTATTTGCGCTGACGGGTCTGGCTGCTTCCTCCACCGAATCCGCCGAATCCTCCATGCCCGCCGAATATGTCTCCGAACATGGAGAAAATGTCGTCCATAGACATGCCCTGTCCGCCGAATCCTCCGAATCCGCCTCCTGCCGCACCGTCTACTCCCGCGTGTCCGAACTGGTCGTAGCGCGCACGCTTGTCCGGGTTGCTTAACACCTCATAAGCCTCTGCCGCTTCCTTGAACTTCTCTTCGGCTTCCTTGTCTCCCGGATTCTTGTCAGGGTGATACTGGATGGCTTTCTTGCGGTATGCTTTCTTTATCTCGTCAGCCGAAGCCGATTTGCTTACGCCCAACACTTCGTAGTAATCTCTTTTCGCCATTTCTGCAAGTTTTATTGAGCCACTACTACCTTAGCGTGGCGGATTACCTTATCGTTTAATTTGTATCCCGTCTGCACACAGTCTAATATTTTCCCCTTCTGGCCTTCTTCCGGAGCAGGCACAAGAGCCACCGCTTCATGGTAGTCGGTGTCGAATGCTTCGCCTACCGGATTCATTTTCTCCAGTCCTTCCTGGTTCAGGTTCTTCAGGAATTTCTGGTAGATAAGGTCAATGCCTTCGTGGATGGCTTTTATGTTATCGCTTTTCTGCATGTTTTCCAGGGCGCGCTCCAGGTCATCCAGAATGGGAAGAATGGCAGAAATCGCCTTTTCCCCTCCGTTTTTAATCAGTTCCGCCTTTTCTTTCATCGTGCGCTTGCGGTAGTTGTCAAATTCGGCAGACAGGCGCAGGTATTTATCCTTCTGCTCTTCGATAGTGGCTTGGGCAGCCTCCAGTTCTTTTGTCAGGGCTTCTTCGGGCGACAGTTCGGTTTCTTCCGCCTTTTGGTTTTCATCCTGCTGTTTTTCTGTAGTTCCGGCAGCCTCGGTTTCCTGATTTTTCAGAGCCTCTTCTTCAGGAGCATAATTTTTTTTTGTATCCATGATATCTGTTTTTTGTTATTTCGACTTTTAGTTTTGCTATAGCAAAAAATATGCCTGAACAGTATGTTTTGTAAAAGCGGTGCAAAATTAATGAAAAAATGTCAGAGTGGCATTTGCTGTCGGCATTAAAAAAAGATGGCTGCAAAAAGTGATACCGTTTTTTATGTAGAGACGGTATTTTTTTGCAGCCGTTGATGATGGAGGTTTTCTTATAAATCTTTCTGCAGGGTGAACACGAATTCCAGTCCTCCCGTAGGAGCGTTTTTGGCGAAAATGGTTCCTCCGTGGAAAAGGACGGCGTTTTTTACGATGGCCAGTCCCAGTCCCGTCCCGCCGAGCTTGCGTGAGCGTCCCTTGTCTACCCTGTAGAAACGTTCGAACAGCCTGTTCAGATGTTCTTCGGGTACGCCCACTCCCGTGTCGGCAAAGCTGAAATAATAGAATTTCTCGTCTTCTCGGAAGCAGTTGATGGTAATCTGTATGCCTATTCCCGCATAAGCGATGGCATTGTCCGTAAGATTCCGGAAGATGGAGTATAGCAGAGAGCTGCTTCCGGTTATGATTAAATCCTGGGGAAGCAGATTGACGACACGTATTTGTTTTTCTTCCAGTCCCAGTGCCACTTCATTCAGGATGTTTTCCACTATCCGGCTCAGGTTTACCGTCTCTTTTTCTACCATTTCGGGGGCTTCGTCCATGCGGGTCAATACCGAGATGTCTCGCAGCAGTAAGGTCAGCCGGTTGCTTTGGGCATAGCTTCGCTCCAGGAATGTCCGCAGGTTTTCCTGCGAAATGTTCGGGTTGCTGATGATTGTCTCAAGGTATCCCTGAATGCTGCTTACGGGGGTCTTCAGTTCGTGTGCCACATTTTGGGTAAGCTGGCGCTTCAGTCGGGCGCGTTCCTCCTCTTGTGTCACATCGGTGATGGATATCTCAAACGAGAAGTCCTGGAAGATAATGCACTCCAGCATGAATGAGCGTGCGTTTTTGTCGATATGCATCGAAAATCTTTTCTCTTCCTTGCTGGTGTTTCCCTCGTTCTTGTTCAGGAAGTCCGTAACGGGTTTCAGTTCCGGAATCAGGAATATCGAGTCGGATGAACTGAGATTGCGGTCGGAGATATTGTTGATATACTGGATGAACAGGTTGTTTATCAGAATTTCCTTCCGTTCTTTTGTAAATATTCCCAAGCCTTCGTGTGAAGTCTGCAAGTGTGAAATCAGCTTTTCCCTTTCTATGTATAAAGCTTCTTTCGCACGGTGCAGACGTTTGTATATTTTGATAATGTGTTGTGATATTTCTCCCAGTTCATTTTTGGGGAAGGTATCCAGTATGGCGATATCTATCGGCTCGTTTCGGTCCGCCTTCATGGCAAACTGCTGCAGCTTTGTAATCGACATTCCGAGCTTGCGGGTGAACTGATGGAAAAAGGCAATCAGCACGAGACAGATGAGGAAAGCGAACCAGAGAAAGGAGGAATCCGCCTTCAGGTGCTCGCTCAGACTGAGATTGTATGGAAGCGCGGAGCGTATAATCAGGCGGAAGGGTGGGTAATACCGTGCGGAATAAAAATATTCTTCCCCTTCGATGCTTTCAGAGTTCCTTCCGATAGAGTATCCGCTTCCATACATCAGGGCGTCTTGCACTTCCTTCCGCGAAGAATGATCCTCAAAGTTTTTCCAGTCGCTGCGCATATTGTCATAGATGACCTTTCCTGACGGGGTGATTATCGTGACGCGCAGGTTGGGCATCATGTGGGTCGCCACATAATGCTGCAGTGAGTCTATGTTCAGGTCATTGTCGGCGATGAAGTTGCACAGCTGGTCGTTGTAACTTTGCAGCTGAATGTTCAGCACTTCACTCTTGTAGGTCTTTTCACGCTGGTATTGAAAAGCGATGAAACATACAGCAAAAGTGACAAACAAAAAGACAACAGTAACAAACAACCTCTGGCTGAACGAGAGGATGCGGTATGATAGTTTTGTCATAATCAGGTGTCGCGGAAATTTTATTCACATTCGAAGCAATATCCATATCCCAGACGGGTGACGATGCACTGGCCGTATTCACCGATTTTCTTGCGCAGGCGGGTGATATTGACATCAATGGTGCGGTCGAGCACGTAGACTTCGTCATGCCATACCCGTGCCAGAATGTCTTCACGTGAGAATACCCGTCCTTGATTCTGGAGCAGAAAAAGCAGAATCTCGAATTCTTTTTTGGTAAGGGCTATCTCTTCATCGTTGATGGTCACTTTCTTTTTGGGTATGTCGATGACCAGCCCTTTATATACCAGTTTCTCGGCTTCTTCCGTCTGCACGCTGTTGGTGCGGCGCAATACGGCCTTTACGCGCAATATGACTTCACGCAGTGAAAACGGCTTTGAGATATAGTCGTCCGCTCCCAGGTTAAAGCCCGTGATGGTATCGTTTTCCGTGTCTTTGGCCGTGATGAAGATAATGGGGATATTGGCCGTCTCCTTGTTTTTCTTCATCATGCTTGCCATCTTGAAGCCGGATATTTCTCCCATCATTACATCAAGCAGAAGCAGGTCATAATCCGTAAGTTTCAGTTTCAGGGCATCTTCCGCCGAGTTGGCAGTGTCTACCTGATAACCTTCCATTTCGAGATTGAATTTCAGAATCTCGCAAAGGTCTTCTTCATCGTCAACAACTAATATTCGGTTATCGTTCATTGTCGGTTTGCGTTTCGTTTTACAATCTTGTTCTACAAAAATACAATATTTGTATTACGTTCGCAAAGATGCTTTTATTTTGTTTCTCTTTTGTGAAATATGTGTTACGATTCGGTTACATCAGCTCCGGACGGGTAAATTCTCCTGCAATGGGACGGTTCATCTCGTTTCGTATTTCTTTGGGAGACATATCATGTCCGAGCAGGAACATGAGTTTGGTGAGCACGCACTCTACCGTAGAGTCGTATCCGCTAATGACTCCTGCGTCGAGCAAGTGCAGTCCCGTTTCATATCGTGCCATCTCTACCATGCCGGTCTGGCATTGCGAAATGTTTATGATGACGATGCCCCGTTGGGTGGCCTCTTTCAGCAGCCGGATGAACCAGGGCTTTTGCGGTGCGTTGCCCGAGCCGTATGTCTTCAGCACCACGGCTTTCAGTCCCGGTGTACCTAATACAGTGCGCACGATGTTCTCTTGAATGCCGGGGAAGAGCGTAAGGATAATGACATTTGTATCGAATGCGTAGTGGGGATGCATAGGTACTGACGGGTCTGCCTTGCGGATGCGGTCGTATTCGTATTTGATATGAATGCCCGCTGTGGCAAGGGCCGGATAGTTGTAAGAACGGAATGCGTTGAAGTTTTCTGCGTTGATTTTGGTCGTCCGGTTGCCTCGCAGCAGATGGTTCTCAAAGAAAATGCAGACTTCGGGCACTATGGCAGTTCCGTTTGGATTTTTTGCCGCCGCTATTTCGATGGCGGTAATGAGATTTTCTTTTCCGTCGGTACGCAGTGTGCCTATGGGAAGCTGGCTTCCGGTCAGGATGACCGGCTTGCTTAGGTTTTCCAACATGAAGCTTAGAGCTGATGCCGTGTAAGCCATCGTGTCTGTTCCGTGCAGGATGACGAAGCCGTCGAAGTGTTCGTAATTGTAATGAATGATTTTAACCAGTTTCGCCCACAAAGCCGGCTCCATGTCAGAAGAGTCGATGGGAGGGTCAAACTGGTAGACGGATATGCGGTAATTGAATCGCTTCAGCTCCGGAACGTTTTCTTGAAGCTGGTCAAAGTTGAAAGCTTCAAGAGCTCCCGTTTCGGGATTCTCAATCATACCAATTGTTCCTCCGGTATAGATTAACAAAACGGAAGGATAATCAGGTCTTATCATGCGGATTTCTTCTTTTATTCTGCCACAAAGATAGCATTAAATGTTGGAATAAGGAAATTGACACCCGAAAATAACAGAATGATTTCATGCCGGAGGCTCTGCCGGACTATGTGGAGGGTGGCGTTTGGCCGCGTTTGTGCTTCCGTTTGGTTAAGCATATAATCTTATCCGGTTGTGATGGAAACCGGATAAGATTATGATGGCAGTCGGTTTTGCTGCCGGCATGGAATCTTGTCGGTTCTTTTCCCGCTCTATTTTCTGAGGTCTTCCAGCAGCCGGTCGGCGGCCAGGCCGGCATTTCCCTTTTCTTCCTCAAGCAGTGTGACGAAGCGGCTTCCGATGATGCACCCTGCGGCGTGTGCCGATGCCGCCTCATAAGTCTGGCGGTTGGAGATGCCGAACCCAATCATGCACGGATTATGCAGGTTCATGGCCTCGATGCGCCGGAAGTATGCCTGCTTCTGCTCGTTGAAATCCCTCTGTGTGCCGGTGGTTGCGGCCGAGGAAACCATATAGATGAATCCGTCCGTATGTGCGTCTATCAGGCGGATACGCTCTTCGCTGGTCTCGGGCGTGATGAGCATGATTATCTTGATGCCGTAGCGTTCGGCGACCGGCCGGTAGTTTTCCTCATATTCGCGGAACGGGAGGTCGGGGATAATGGCTCCGTCGATGCCGGTGCGGCGGCATTCCTGACAGAAGCGTTCGAAGCCGTATTGCAGGATAGGGTTGAGGTATCCCATAAGGACAAGTGGAATATTGACCGACTGACGGATGTTTTCGAGCTGAGCAAACAGTCGGCGGAGGCTCATCCCGTTGCGTAGGGCACGGGTAGCCGCAGCCTGTATCACCGGGCCGTCTGCCATCGGGTCGCTGAACGGGATTCCGATTTCTATCATGTCAATGCCTTTTTGTTCGAGACTGCGGATGACATCGGCTGTGCCGTCGGCTGAGGGGGTGCCGGCACAGAAGTAGATGGAAAGGATATTACTTTTTTTTGTTCTGAATAATTGGTTGATTCGGTTCATGGTTTCATGTTTTTTAATGTTCGACAGATGTGTGGTTGTATAGTCTGAATCGGCGGATGAACTGTGTGAGTGCCTGCGGGTCTTTTATTCCCGGAGCGGTTTCAAAGCCGCTGTTCAGGTCGATTCCCGTCCACCGGGGATGGTGAAAGGCAAGCAGTCGGCAAAGACTTTCGGGGCGTATTCCTCCGCTCAGCAGAAAAGGTGTCTGTCCGGTGTAGGCATGCAGGATGTTCCAGTCGAACGACAGGCCGGAGCCGCCGTATCCGGGAGTAGGAGTGTCGAACAGAAAGCAGTCACACCGCCCGGCATAGTTTTCCGTCTGTCTCAGGTCATCTTTGCAGCTGATGGAAAATGATTTGATGACTTCCAGTCCGCTGGTGCGGAGCAGGGAACAGAGTTCGGGGGTCTCGTTACCGTGCAGCTGGACACCGTCGAGCCGCAGTTTCTGCACCTTATTATAAATAAGGGATGCGGATGAAGGGTTGACGAAGACCCCGATGCGCTGCATTTTCCTCGGCAGATACGCCGGAAGTTCACCGACAAAGCGCGGCGAGCCTTCGTAAAAGATGAATCCCATCCAGTCGGCACCGGCCTGTTCCACTTGGCGGATGTTTTCCGCTTCGCGCATGCCGCATATCTTGACAGTCATGGTTGCAGTTCTTTTAGGAAGTTCGACAATGCGGCTGCCGGATTAGGCGTTTTCATAAAGGCTTCTCCCATCAGAAAGCCTTGGAATCCGGCCTTCCGGAGCTGTCTGACGGTGTCGGGGCGGGAGATGCCGCTTTCCGCCACGTGGAGAAAATCTTTCGGCAGGCGTTCGGCAAGCCGGAAAGAGTTTTCAACATCGGTATGGAACGTGCCCAAATTCCGGTTGTTTACTCCCACCATGTCTATATGTTCGTTGACATAATCCAGTTCCGCCTCGGTGTGAAGTTCGAGCAATACCTCCATTTGCAGTTCGTGTGCTTTCTGCGCCAGTTTTCGGCACTCTTCCGGAGACAGTATGGCGGCTATCAGCAGCACGGCGTCACAGCCTGCCACCTTTGCCTGATACAGTTGGTAGGTGCTGATGATAAAGTCTTTCCGCAGGATGGGCAGGCTTGTTTTCGGGCGCGCCAGGCGGATGTCGCGCAGCGTGCCTCCGAAAAACGCCTTGTCTGTCAGGATAGACAGTGCGGATGCTCCCGCCTGCCCGTAGCCGGCAGGGATGACCGCCGCGTCGGCCTCTCGGTTTATCCAGTCTTTCGAGGGTGAACGGCGCTTGAACTCGGCGATGATGCCCGAGCGTGAGACGGCCAATGCCTGTTTCATGCTGATGCAGGGCGGAAGGTCTTCTGCCTGCCTTTCTAATTGGCCGAACGAAACGATTTTTTCCTCCTGCATTATTTCGGTTTGCTTATGGGCAACGATTGTCTCTAATATATCAGTCTTTTCCATATCATAGTGAGTTAAGTTCAATAAACCTTTTGAATGTTTTCAGGGCGCTGCCGCTTTCCAACGATTCGCGTGCGATGGAAACACATTCTTCTATCGGCTTCATCGGATTAATGGCCTGGATGGCGAACGATGCGTTTATCAGCACGCATTCGGTTTGTGCCCGTGTCGCCCGGTTTTCCAATACACGGTCGAAGATTTTTGAAGCTTCTTCGGGCGTGTCTCCTCCGTACAGCTCTTCTCTTCGTGCGATGGAAAAGCCCAGGTCGGACGGGCGGTAAATCGTTTCATAACGGTTGGTCATCACCTTGAATTCGTCCGTCAGCGAGATTTCATCATAGCCGTCCAGATTGTTGACCACGGCAAAGCCGACGCCTAACCGTTGCAGCGTGTTGGTATAAAGGCGCATCTGTGGCAGGTCGGCTACGCCCAAAAGCTGGTACGATGGCAGGCAAGGATTGATAAGAGGGCCGAGCAAATTGAATACTGTGCGTACCCCCAGCGCCTTTCGTATGGATGCAACGGCCTTCATGGCCGGATTAAACAGCGGGGCGTGCATGAACACCATGCGGGTTTCCTCCATCGAACGGACAAGCTTGTCTTGTTCGTTGGTGAACTTTACCCCGTGTCTTTCCATCACATTGCTTGCTCCGCTTACCGAAGTGGCCCCGTAGTTTCCGTGTTTGGCCACGTGGTATCCTGCGCCCGCCACGACGAAGCAGGCGCAGGTCGATATGTTGAATGTGTTTTTGCCGTCGCCTCCAGTCCCGACAATATCGATGGGGTGAAAGTCGGAAAGGTCGACAGGAATGCGTGTGCTGAGCAAGGCATCGCGGAATCCTATCAGCTCGTCCACTTTGATGCCGCGCATCTGGAATACGGTCAGCAGGGCTGCGATTTGTGTTTCGTTATAACATCCGTTTGTGATGTTGAGAAGCAGCGTGCAGGCTTCTTCACGGATAAGAATCTCGTGATTGAACAGTCGTTTCAGTATTTGTTTCATGGGATATGGTCTTTATGGGTCATTGGTTTGGCAGCCAGTTTTGCATGATTTGCTTGCCGTCCGGCGTAAGGACGGACTCCGGATGAAACTGGATTCCCCGGATGTCGAGCGTTTTGTGACGCAGTGCCATGATGTGCCCTTCGAGGCTTATGGCTGTTGCTTCCAGGCAGTCTGGCAGGTTGCCGGCATCTACCACCCAGGAGTGATAGCGCCCCACGGAGATTTCATCGGGCAGTCCTCTGAACAGATAGTCGGGAACGGTAAGTCGCACCGTGCTCTGAATGCCGTGGAATACTTCCTTCAGGTTGGTCAGATGCCCGCCGAACGCTTCTCCGATGGCCTGTTCACCTAAGCAGATTCCGAGTATCGGTTTTTTCCCGGCGTATGTGCGAATGACATCAAGCAGGAGTCCCGCCTCTTTGGGAATGCCCGGCCCTGGGGAAAGCAGTATCTTGTCGAAGTTTTCCAGTTCATCCATCCGGAACCGGTCGTTGCGGAAAACGGCAACGTCTGCTCCCGATTCCTTTACGATATGGCTTAAATTGTAGGTGAAAGAATCGTAATTGTCGATAATGGCTATTTTCATGATTTTCTTGGTTTATAATTGTTCTGCCAAAAGGATGGCCTTCTTCAAGGCACCCAGTTTGTTGTTCACTTCCTGCAGTTCGTTTTCTTCGTTGCTTTTGGCCACGATTCCTCCTCCCGCCTGAAACCACAGCTCATTGTTGCGGCTGACGAAAGTCCGGATAGTGATTGCCTGGTTCAGCGTGCCGTTCAGCCCGATGAATCCGATGCACCCTCCGTATGCGCCACGGTTATGCGGCTCCAGTTCGCTGATAATCTGCATGGCGCGGACTTTCGGTGCGCCGCTCAGAGTGCCTGCGGGAAAAGAGTCGATGAATGTTTTGATGGGATTGGTTTCCCGGTTGAGTATTCCGCTGACACGGCTGACCAAATGAATTACATGGCTGTAATATTGCGGTTCTTTATAGAATTCAACTTTCACTTGGTGGCAGTTCCGGCTCAGGTCATTCCGGGCAAGGTCGACCAGCATCACGTGTTCGGCATTTTCTTTCGGGTCGGCAAGCAGGGCGGCAGTCAGTTCGGCATCTTTTTCCTTGTTTCCGTCCCGGCGGGTAGTGCCGGCAATCGGGTCGATTGTAGCTTGTCCGCCCTCTATTTTGCAATGGGTTTCGGGCGACGAGCCGAAGATGCGGAAACCGCCGAAATCGAAGTAAAACAAATAGGGTGAGGGGTTGATGCTGCGCAGGGCGCGGTATAACTTGAAGTCGTCGCCTTCATAACGCTGGATGAAGCGGCGGGAAAGAACAATTTGGAATACATCTCCGCGCAGGCAGTGGGCGATTCCCTGACGGATGTTGGCCTTGTGCTGCTCGTCGGTCAGTGTACTGACGGTTTCGCCTACCGCATGGAAATCATATTCCGTAAAGTTCCGGTTGTTGATGGCCTTTTCAATGTCGCTGATATGACTTGGCTCTTGTGGCGTTTGCATTTCAACAAGCACCATTTCGCTCTTGAAGTCATGGAATATGATAAGGTATTTGTAAAGGATATAAAGCATGTCCGGCGCATCGTTTTTGGCGTCGCGGCTGTCTTTTATCGGGATGTTCTCGAAATAGCGCACGGCGTTGAAGGTCGTATAGCCGTAAAGCCCGCAGTAATGAGCGTATTCGCCTGTTACCTGGAAATGATGCAGAAAGTCGTTGACGGCATCTTCCACCCGGTATTCATCGGTTATCTCACGCTTTTCGACCGTTCGGTCGGGATACTGCATCGTGGCCGTTCCGTGGCCGACCGCAATGCTTGCTATCGGATTCAGCCCGATAAACGAACGGTTGTTCTCCACTCCGTGATAGTCTGAACTTTCCATCAGCACGCTTTGCGGGAACAGGTCGCGCACTTTAAGGTAGGTGCTGACCGGCGTGTGCAGGTCTCCCAGCAGCGTCTTATGGCAGCTTTCATAAATGTAGGTTTTCATATTGTGACTTGGTTTGATGATGAATACTTCAGATAGGTCTCAATGTCCTTGTCGCCCCGTCCGGATACGGTGAGCACCACAACATCGCCGGGCTTGAAATCAATCTTTTCCAATGCGCCCAATGCGTGTGCCGATTCAAGTGCGGGAATGATGCCTTCCAGACGGGTCAGCTCGAACGCGGCCCGTACCGCCTCGTCGTCGTTAATGGCAAGAACTGTGGCCCGATGCAGTCTGGCAAGATTGGCGTGCATGGGGCCGATGCCCGGATAGTCCAGTCCGGCGGATATGGAATAAGGCTCCAGAATTTGTCCGTCTTCATCCTGCATGACCAAGGTGCGCGAGCCGTGGATGATGCCTAACCGTCCCAATTGGATGGTGGCAGCCGACATCAGCGTGTCGATGCCCTTGCCTCCGGCTTCGGCCAGAACGATTTTTACCCGTTCGTCGTCTAAATAGTGATAGATGGTTCCGGCTGCATTGCTGCCTCCTCCCACGCAGGCCATCAGGTAGTCGGGATAGTCTCGCCCTTCATGTTCCATTAGCTGCTTCTTTATTTCTTCGCTGATGACCGATTGCAGGCGGGCTACCATGTCGGGATACGGGTGCGGGCCTACGGTAGAACCGATGACATAATACGTATCCGACGGATGGCAGCACCAGTCGCGTATGGCTTCGTTGGTGGCATCCTTCAGCGTCATATTGCCCGAAGTGACGGCTTCAACCCGTGCGCCGAGCATTTTCATGCGCTCTACGTTGACATGCTGTCTTTCCACATCGGTTTTTCCCATATATACCACACATTCCAGATTCATCAGAGCGCAGACTGTGGCCGTGGCTACACCGTGCTGTCCTGCACCCGTTTCGGCGATGATGCGCCTTTTTCCCATCCGTTTGGCGAGGAGAACCTGCCCGATGGCATTGTTGATTTTGTGTGCTCCCGTATGATTCAGGTCTTCCCGCTTCAGATAAATCTTGCAGCCGTATTTTTCGGAAAGCCGTTTGGCCAGATAAAGTGGCGAGGGTCGCCCTACATAATCGCGCAGCAAGGCGGCAAACTCTTGTTTGAACCCTTCGCTTTCCAGCACTTCCCGGTAGGCATTTTTCAGTTCTTCCACACACCGGTGAAGGATTTCGGGGATGTATGCTCCGCCGAATTCTCCATAATAACCGTTTTCGTTGACTTGATAAGTTTTCATGATGATGTTATTTTTTGTTTTGTTCTGATTTCTGTCGGGTTTGGGGGATAAAAACAAAGCGGGCTGCCGTAAAGTACGACAGCCCGCTACGCTATGTTTTTATTTGGTATATGCACACGACTGATTTCCCTTACGACCTATGGAGTTGTAAGAGGCGCCACCAGAAGTATGTATTTACCGTTACAGGTTTCATGATTAGCTCGATTGGTTTTAATTCGGGACAAATGTAGGTATTATTTTTGTTTTTCCAAATATAATACTTCAGTAAATTTTTACCGAGCTAAAAAATTAAACATCGGAGGCGGTCAAGCCGACTCCACAACATAAAAAGTTCATTGAAA
>CALUJA010000002.1 GCA_944320845.1 uncultured Phocaeicola sp. | reverse complement strand
GTTCCGTAGCTCAGCTGGATAGAGCAACGCCCTTCTAAGGCGTGGGTCCTGCGTTCGAATCGCAGCGGAATCACGAAGCTTTACAATTTACAAAGGATGGTTCCGTAGCTCAGCTGGATAGAGCAACGCCCTTCTAAGGCGTGGGTCCTGCGTTCGAATCGCAGCGGAATCACCATCCGCTTCAGCATTCCCCTTGCACAATCGCTTTACTCTCTTGACTTACGGAAATGTTTCCCATGCACGCACATAAAATGCGTACGCCTCACGAATCACTTCGCAAGGCGCGCCCAACTAATAACTAACTTCTTTTACTTTTGTGGTTTACGTAATTTCTATATGACTAACGATACAAAGGTAAGCAGTTCCTGTCTATCACACAATACCTAAATGTTGGTATTTACACATTCAGCTTGACTTCGTTCAGCTCCACTAATTTATTTACAATCGCATATATGGTCAAGCCGGCGGCCGAATGTATCTGGAGCTTCCGGGTTATATTGCGCCGGTGCGTAATGACCGTATGTACGGAGATATAAAGCTTTTCGGCAATCTCCTTGTTCGTCATTCCCCTCACTACACAGCCCACAATCTCCTTTTCGCGCTGGCTGAGCGAATTCTGGTCATTGTCGTCTTCCTCGTCCACATTCATCAACGAAGAAATCTTACGATTCAACGAGTCGATGTCGTCAAACAGATTGATGCTTTCATCATATCCTTTCAGCTGATTGGCATCCACTACCGCCGAAATCAGGGAGACAAGCTTCATTTCCGCATGGGGATATCGCTCTCTGAAGGCTTCCGCGTCAAACCATCCCTCAAACAACGGATTGACAATCAGAATATCCGGATGGTGTGCCTCCATATAATGCAATATTCCCTCCTTTGAAGTGATTTCTACCGTCTGAATATTCAATTCAGGCAAACGCTTCAGTGCCATCGCCAGTCCGCTCCGGATAATTAATGAAACTTCAGCTATGGCAATATGTATGGTTTCCTGAGATTTCATCTTATTTCTTTTTCCAATTCCATAATGGCCGGCACAAACAAGTAATCTTCTACCCGGTTATGCGAATCCAAATCCTCCTCGCAGCTAAATATATCAAACAGCGTGGCATTAAGCAACTGATTGTCTCCGCCCGACGGATAATATTTGATGATAATGTTCTTCAGTTCGGTAAGCTTGGCATTAATCTGGTCATGATGCCGGGCAAACACACTGATATTATATTCTTTCGGGCGTTCGCCCTTCAAAAGCTGCTCCACATAGGTAAACACCTTTTCGTTTTCATATTCCATATGCTTGCGCACCTCGTGCACATAAGCGTCGAAAAACTGGATAATCAGGAATGCGACCTTGTTTTCCGTCGAGCAGTCAATGGCTTCAATCAGCTTGCGCCGGATAGAAGGCAGCTGGAAGTCAAGAAAATAATGATGAGCCTGCTTCAAGTAGTTCATGAGAGCGGGGACAGAAAGTCCTTTCGGATGGTCTTCGATACGGTTGCTTTCTTCTACCAGAAAGTTTACCACAATCAGAAAAGTACTGCAATCTACATGATGCATCTCGCACACTTCCTGCACTGACTTGTCACCGAACCCCAAAGACAGACCGAAACGGCTCAACACCTGCAACAAGGCGTAATTCTCACAGATAAGTTCGCTCATCTTATCCGTTGGCTTATAAGTTCGGACTGTATTACACATAAGTACGTGATTCTTCATTTTTACGAATACAAAATAAGAGAAGTATTACTGATTTTACAATCACCATTTATAGGTATATTCACATTGTCTGAAAACAAAGATAAGAAATGAAACGACAACAATAATTCCTGATAAGCAAAAAAATCCCTAAATTTGCAGCAAAAGCATACTGACATAACATTTATATCTATGGACGAACAACTTTCTTTGAACCAGCATAACAAGCAGGAATACCCGCCCATGCACACGTGCGAACATATCGTAAACCGCACAATGGTGAATCTTTTCGGATGCGGGAGGGCAGTATCGGCACATATCGAACGCAAAAAAAGCAAACTGGACTTTGCCTTGCCCCAAGCTCCTACCGGTGAAGAAATCGCAAACATCGAAGAAACGGTGAACGAAGTCATAGCACGCCATCTGGATGTGACGACCGAATTCATCTCCCAAAAAGATGCAATCGGCCGTTTCGACCTGAAACGGCTGCCGGAAAGCGCTTCAGACACAGTGCGCATCGTCAAGGTAGGCGACTATGACGAATGTCTCTGCATCGGCCTGCATGTGTCCAACACATCCGAAATCGGGACATTCAAAATCATCAGCTCCGACTATAACGACGGAATATTCCGCATGAGATTCAAACTGCTCTGACCATGTGCGCACAAAAAAGAAGAAAACAGGGAGGAAGCCTGAAGGGTTTCATCGTTCTGATGCTGATTGTTGCCGGAAGCATCTATCTGTACCAGCAGCAGACCCATATCCGGCAGCTTCCACAAGCGGAGCAACCCGCAGCAAAGCCGCAGGAAAACTTCGGGAACGTAAAGGCACAATCGCCGGAAGCTCCTGTCAAAAAAGATTTTCCTTCAGCATCTGCCTCCCGGAAGCCTACAGTCAAACCTTCGGAAGCCTTGGAGATTCCCGTCACATTGTCAAAACGGGACGAACGGATATTGAAGCGGACCGGATATACCGCATCGTACAACTCTTATTATAAAACCCCCAATTGGGTGGGATGGGAACTGACCCGAAAGGAAACAAAAGGGAAAAATGTCCGTATCAACCGGTTTTCGCCCGACCCGGACTTGCCCGAACCGCGCGTTGAACATGCCGACTACACCCATTCCGGCTATGACCGCGGACACATGGCACCGGCAGCCGACATGAAATGGAGTCAGAAAGCAATGGCGGAATCTTTCTACATGAGCAATGTATGCCCGCAAAACCAGAAACTGAACCGGGATGACTGGAATGACCTGGAGGAAACCTGCCGCCAATGGGCAAAAAAATTCGAGACGGTCTACATCGTATGCGGCCCGATATACGACAGCAAACAGCCCCGGCGCATCGGCAAGCACCAAGTGGCCGTTCCCGACCGCTTTTTCAAGGTGGTGCTCATCAACAACCGCAAGAATCCTGTAGCGATGGGCTTTATCTTTCCCAACAGGGCGCACCATCAAAAACTGGAAAGATACATGGTCAGCGTCGATTCGGTAGAGAAAACAACCGGCCTGGACTTCTTTTCCAAGCTGCCTGATGCGGTGGAAGAAAAGATAGAAGCCGCCGTGCCCCAGCTGCCTTCAACGGCCAACTGACTCTTTGTGAAAGATATACTGCCCCTTCTTTGCAGTCTGCCTTCCGTAAGCGACTGCATGTTTGGGGCAATGATGGTAACATGCCAGACACATCGTACAGTCGTCTCCCCATAAAGGCCTGCCGGAAATCATCCGGATATTGTGCACCGGGCACACCTTCCCGCATTCTCCGCAGGATATGCAGGCATCTGTGACATGAAAAGCCTTGGCAGACATCAAAAAACGAATAAACAAAGGACGGAGAACGTAAGTCTTGAGCCACGGCATTCTGCCTTCTTTACAGTCAAACCCATGCTTCTTCCAAAACACTCTCTCTTCAACCAACGCCAAACGCTCTTTTGCTTTCCCGCACTTCTCCTTTTCCACAGTCTCAGCATCCACATCAAAACCCGGCAAACAGACATACGTATTCGGCATTACGATAGAAAAACCTGCCTCGCAACGCCATCCCCGCCTGGCAACGACCTTGCAGAACAACTCTTCCGTCTTGCCGGTATCGTCGCCGCATGTACACACAAAATACACATAATCAGGAGCAGACGACAACTTGAGCTGTGAAATGCAGCGCATGACCATCTCTGGAGGCCCCCAAGCATGCACAGGAAAAACAAAGCCCAAAGGCTCTCCTTTCTCCAACTCATAAACATCCGAGAGAAAAAGCCCGGCCAAATCATAAACACGCTCTTTGGAAACGGCCGCCAACTGCTGTGCCACCCATCGGGAATTGCCCGTACCGGAAAAATAAAGAATCATGATTGGTGATATATAAACAAAGGAGAAGCCGTACCCGAGGCGTGACGAAACTCCGAATGACAGGTTTTGAGTGCTCTCTCCCTTTGTAATCCACCGGCATAAATGCTACCCGAAGGCGTGGCCCGCCATTGGAAGAAGAAGCTTGTCTCGGTATTTCTTTTAATTTGATGAGTTTCCCGATTCTGCAAGTACGGCTTCATTTTTGTATTACAAATATACAACTAATATTTGAGAGTACAAAGCAAAAAAGAGAAAAAGAGAAGAAAAAGAGAAAGAAGGAGGATAAAGGAAAAAGGGCGTACAAGAAACTCGTACGCCCTTTCAAAAATCTCATATTGACAGCTCAGTCTGTCAAGCGTTCTTTACCTTATCCACAACAGCCTTGAATGCTTCCGGATGGTTCATCGCCAAATCAGCCAATACTTTACGGTTGATTTCGATTCCTGCCTTATGCAAGGCACCCATCAGCTTAGAATAAGACATGCCTTCCAAGCGGGCAGCAGCATTGATACGCTGAATCCACAAAGCACGGAAGTTACGCTTTTTATTCTTACGGTCACGATATGCATAAGTAAGACCTTTCTCCCAAGTATTTTTGGCAACGGTCCAAACATTCTTTCTTGCACCAAAGTAACCTCTGGTCAATTTCAAAATTTTCTTTCTTCTTGCTCTTGAAGCAACATGATTTACTGATCTTGGCATAGTTTTAATTCCTTTTTGAATGATAGCGCCGATATTTCACAACCGGACTTGAGGCTAAACATTCGGTTAATAATTTAAAGATGATACTCTGTACGCTTTTAGAAGATTATCTCATGCACAAAAGTTCTTTAACCTGCTTCAAATTGGCGCTGTCCACCAATGTGCTGTGGCAAAGGTTCCTTTTCTGCTTCTTTGTCTTCTTAGTCAAAATATGACTATGAAAAGCATGCTTTCTTTTAATTTTACCCGTTCCGGTAAGAACAAATCTTTTTTTAGCACCGGAGTTAGTCTTAATCTTTGGCATCTTGTTTAATTTTTAATTATTATTATAAATATGGCAACGCACTATACCGGCGCGTTACTCACTCTTCTCGTTCTTAGCTTCGGTTTTCGGTGCTTCCGGCTTGGCTGCCTTTTTGGGAGCTCCCGGCTTCTTGGGCGACAATGAAATAGTCATGCGCTTTCCTTCCAGAAGAGGCATCTGTTCCACTTTTGCGTAATCCTCCAAGTCATTGGCAAAACGGAGCAGCAAAACTTCACCCTGCTCTTTAAACAAGATAGACCGTCCCTTAAAGAACACGTAAGCTTTCACCTTATCACCGTCCTGCAAGAAACCGATGGCATGCTTCAGCTTAAAATTGTAATCATGCTCATCCGTCTGAGGTCCGAAACGGATTTCCTTCACGTTTACCTTAACCTGCTTGGCCTTCTGCTCCTTCGCACGCTTCTTCAGCTGATAAAGAAATTTGGAATAATCTATAATCCTACAAACCGGAGGAACAGCATTGGGTGAAATTTCAACCAGGTCAGCATCATGCTCTTCCGCCATCTTCAAGGCTTGAGCTATCGGATATACCGCTGATTCAATATTATCTCCCACAATACGGACTTCTTTGGCGCGAATCTGTTCATTGACTCTGTGTTGCCCTTTTAAACTGTCATTCTTCATTAAAATCTTTTTCTTCCTTGTTTGTTTAGAATTATAAAATTATTTCTTGACCAACTGTCTGCAAGAGTCTGTACTAACCCCTGCAAACGGCGGCAAAGTTACCATTTATTTACCATATTATGAACTTCTTCTGCAATATTTTTTGCAAAATCTTCGATTTTCACACAACCTTTGTCCCCTTCTCCTTGCTTACGGACAGATATTTCACCGTTTTCGGCTTCTTTTTCACCCACAATCAACATATAAGGGATGTGCTTCATCTCGTTATCACGAATCTTGCGTCCGATTTTCTCGTTGCGGTCATCCACAAAAGCACGGATATCACTCTTGCGCAATTCTTCACGCACATGGTTCGCATAATCGTTGAACTTTTCTGAAATCGGCAAGATAACGGCCTGGTCGGGAGTCAGCCACAACGGGAATCTTCCGGCAGTATGCTCTATCAACACGGCAACGAAGCGCTCCATCGAGCCGAAAGGAGCACGATGAATCATGACCGGACGATGTTTCTGGTTATCCGAGCCCATATATTCCAATTGAAAGCGTTCCGGCAGATTATAATCCACCTGAATCGTGCCCAGCTGCCACCGGCGGCCGATTGCGTCCTTCACCATAAAGTCGAGCTTCGGTCCATAGAACGCAGCTTCCCCGTATTCCACCTTTGCCTTCAGGCCCTTTTCCTCGCAAGCCTCAACAATCGCCTGCTCTGCCTTCTCCCAATTCTCGTCGCTTCCGATATACTTCTCGCGGTTCACCTTATCACGCAGCGAAATCTGCGCTTCAAAGTTTTCCAGCCCCATGGCACGGAACACAATAGATATAATATCCATCACACGCAGGAACTCGTCCTTCACCTGGTCTGGACGGCAGAAAATATGGGCGTCATCTTGTGTGAAGCTACGTACACGGGTCAGTCCGTGAAGTTCACCGCTCTGCTCGTAACGGCATACCGTACCAAACTCAGCGATACGCAAAGGAAGGTCACGGTATGAACGCGGAGAATTCTTGTAAATCATGCAGTGATGCGGACAGTTCATCGGCTTCAGAAAGTATTCTTCCCCTTCTTCCGGCGTATGAATAGGCTGGAAAGAATCTTTTCCATATTTTGCATAATGTCCTGAAGTCACATAAAGCAGCTTGTTTCCTATAGGCGGACACATCACCTCCTGATAATCATAACGGGCCTGGATGCGACGAAGGAAATCTTGCAGGCGGATACGCAGTGCGGTTCCCTTAGGCAGCCACATCGGCAAGCCCTTTCCCACCGTGTCTGAGAACATGAACAAATCCATTTCCTTACCTATCTTGCGATGGTCGCGCTTCTTGGCTTCCTCAAGCATGGCAAGATATTCGTCCAACATCTTCTTTTTCGGGAAAGTTATGCCATAGATACGCGTCATCTGCTTACGGTCTTCCTGACCTCTCCAATAGGCTCCGGCAACCGACAAGAGCTTGACAGCCTTTATCGGAGCCGTGGAGAGCAAGTGCGGGCCCCGGCACAAATCGGTAAATGCACCCTGTGTATATGTCGTGATATGCCCGTCTTCAAGCTCGGATATCAATTCACACTTATAGGTTTCACCGCGATCGCCGAACATTTTCAAGGCATTCTCTTTCGATATGCTCTGACGAACCAGCGTTTCCTTCCTTGCCGCCAGTTCCGCCATCTTCTGCTCAATGGCCGGAAGATCGCTCTCTTTAATCACTGCATCATCGCCCGGATCCACATCATAATAGAATCCGTTCTCGATGGCCGGGCCAATCCCGAACTGAATACCCGGATAAAGTTCCTGTAAAGCCTCTGCCAACAAATGGGCACTGGTATGCCAAAAAGCATGCTTGCCTTGCTCGTCTTCCCATTTATAGAGGACAAAATTTGCATCTTCCGTGATAGGACGGCTTAAATCAACCGTTTCGCCATTTACGCCACAAGCCAAAACTTCTTGTGCCAGACGCGAACTGATGCTTTCTGCTATCTGCAGACCGGTAACTCCTTCGTTATATTCACGAACAGAGCCATCAGGAAAAGTTATCTTAATCATATCTTGTTTGTTATTTGTTCTTTGAGTCGCAAAAATAAGTAATTTCATGCAGAATGAAGCAGGATAAATAAAAAAGTTTCAAATGTCCCCGCTTTTTTGTCCGACTTACTCTTCCCGCAACAATACCGGCACAAAGCCAAGATAGCGGTTTCCAAAAAAAAAAACGCTTCTATGCGCGCAACCATCTTACTGAAAACAGAAAAACCACCAGCTTGATTCTGAGCCATAACTACGGCCAACAAGCTGCCGTTTGAAGATAAAGGAATGGACAGACCGCCCAATACGACCAGAGTCTCCCGACACGCCCCATTTCTGACATGCAACGAAGCGAAAAACAAAAGGGGCAAGAAATTCTTGCCCCTTCAATCTGTATAGCGAAAATCAATAAACCTCCACCTTTGCTGCCAATGACTTACATTTTTCCCTCAAAGCATCCAGGTCGCCGCCCACTTTATCGTAGCATACCACCACGCCCATACGGCGGTTGAGCTTGGTAAACGGCTTGCCAAAGATACGCAAATACGTGTTCGGCTGCGAGCAGACCAACTCTTCGCCACGGTATCGGGGAGCCTCCTTGCTCGCAATCGGCGACAGAATGACGGCGCTTGCCCCGATATGTTCCTGAGTAATGCCCGGAATCGGAAGCCCCAAAACGGCATAGAGATGCAGTTCAAATTCGTTCAGATTCTGTGTATTGGCGAGCGTCACCATACCCGTATCGTGCGGGCGAGGCGACAATTCGGAGAAATAGACACCATTATCGTGACTTAAGAAAAACTCCACACCCCAGATTCCATAGCCTGTCAGCGCCTCGGTGACCTTAGCAGCCATTCGTTGTGCCTCGGCCAAATGTTCGGGAGCTATATGTGCGGGCTGGAAACTCTCGCGGTAATCGCCCCCTTTCTGCACGTGTCCGATGGGCGGACAAAACAGTGTCGGGCCGTTTTTCTGCGTAACAGTCAGCAAGGTTATTTCGCTGTCGAAATGAATAAACTCCTCGACAATCAGCTCTTTGATATCACCCCGGCTTCCGCTGCACCCGTAATCCCAGGAATATTGCAAGTCCTCCGGACCTTTTGCAACAGATTGTCCCTTTCCGGACGACGACATCAACGGCTTGATGACACACGGATAACCGATTTTTTCAGCAGCATCCTTCAGTTCTTCGAACGAAGTGGCATAAAAATACTTCGCTGTCTTCAGCCCCAGTTCCTTTGCAGCCAAATCGCGGATGGCCTTGCGATTCATCGTATAGTTTACGGCACGCGCACTCGGCACAACCTGAATCCCCTCTTTTTCCAAATGATACAAACGCTCGGTACGAATAGCCTCTATTTCGGGCACGATAATATCAGGATGATATTTCTCCACCACCCGGTCAAGGGCATCTCCGTCCAACATACTGAATACTTCACAAGCATCCGCCACCTGCATGGCGGGAGCGCCGGCATAAGAGTCGCATGCAATCACATATTGCCCTAACCGCTGCGCGGCAATGACGAACTCTTTTCCCAATTCACCTGAACCCAACAAAAGTATTTTCTTAGTCATATCATTTGATGTTTTATACGTAATGCAAAGATAACCTTTTAAATTGAATATAGTGCACTAAAAAACAAAAATATGCCCGCTGTCCTCACATGAAATAAGAGTATTCAATAAACGGCGCCTGAAGCAGGAACACAGTGCCAACCGCTACCGAAACGAGCCAAAGCAGCACCAAAACCATCTTTACGGTCAGCGACATCGGCTTCCAGGTACCGAGCCCCTGCATGACGAGCTGCAGCAAGCCCACGGCCGGAATGCCGACAGCCAGCAGTCCGCAAACGGCAATCGCAACCGCCGTCCCCGACGAAGTCCCAATCATCCCCCAATCCACATACGGCAAAGCCTCGTAGAAAACGGCAGGGATACTAATCAGCATGCCGGTAGCCGCCATCAGCAGCGCGAACAGCACGACCAGCCCAATCAGCAGCACAGGAGCAAAACAGATTGCCACCAGTATCAAAAACAGCTTTAGCAAGAATCCAACGACCGCTACAACGGCATCCCCCACACGGTGCATGCGCGAACGGGACTTTTCATCCCCCGTCGGCTCGCCGTCCTGCTCAAAGCCATCCGTAACGGTCTTACCTATACTCGAAACGTTTATCGGCTTCCCGCACATCTGCAGCTTCTCGGTAGCCGTACGCGCCATCGGGATGATAATCCAGGCAATCAGGTAAGCCAAAAGCAGACCATGTATCCAAAGCCCCGCCACGATAAGCACAATACGCACCCAGACCACATCCCAGCCAAAATATGCCGCAAGCCCAGAGGCCACGCCGCCCAGGACACGGTCGTCCGGATTGCGGAACAAACGGCGGGAAGCCCTTTCCTCCCCTTCGTCTTCCCCCTCCTTTCCGTCCGCATTGCCATTCAGGTCTTCCGGTTTTCCCATGCGGGAAATCACGGCTTCCACATTCTCAATCGTAATCACCTGCTTCCCTTCGCGGATATATTCAGTGAAAAGCTCAGCGATGCGAGCTTCCATATCCCGCACAATCTCTTCCGCACCGTCATCCTTACGGAAATGATAGCGCAGGTTGTTCAGGTAATTATCCAACAACACATAGGCATCCTCGTCTATATGATAAACGCTACCAGCCAGATTAACAGTCAGTGTCTTTTTCATTATAGTACAGTTAAAAATTTTTGCCGTAAATGATTCACCGTGTCCGACAGTTCATCCCAAGCTGTTTCCAGTTCAGAAAGAATCCTTTCCCCCAGCTCCGTCAGCCGATAGTACTTCCGTGGAGGGCCTTGCGTAGACTCCACCCACTCGTATGACAGCAGCCCGTCGTTTTTCAGCCGGGTCAGCAGCGGATAAAGCGTGCCCTCGACCACAATCAGCCTGGCTTCCTTCAACTTTTGGATAATATCCGAAGCATAAGAAGCCTCCTGATGTAACAGCAGAAGGATGCAGTATTCCAGCATTCCCTTCCGCATCTGCGACTTTACGTTATCTACATTCATCTGGTTTGACCTTTATTTACGGAAACAAATATAGGCATTATTTAAATACCTTGCATTACATAATACTATATATTCATTCTTTTTAACGATTTTATACGGACAAAACATGTTTCCGGCCATAATAAGCCGTATATTTGCCCAAGTCAAAAACCAAATATCATGTTTACAATCAGAAAAGCTACAACGGACGACATCCCCTTAATCAACAAGCTGGCATGGGAGATATTCCCTGTCACCTACAAAGACATCCTGACAAAAGAACAGACTGAATATATGATGGACTGGATGTACTCTCCGGAAAACCTGCGGAAACAGATGGAAGAAGAAGGACACATATATTATATAGCATACGAAGAATGCGAAGCGGCAGGATATGTGTCTATCCAGCCGGAAGGGAAAGACCTTTACCATCTGCAAAAAATCTATGTCCTCCCCTATTTCCAAAAGAGCCGCCTGGGAAGAAAGCTATTCGAAAAGGCCGTTTCCGCCATCAAGGAACTGCATCCGGGCCCTTGCCGCATGGAACTGAACGTGAACCGGAACAACCCTGCATTAGGATTCTACGAGCATATGGGAATGAGAAAAGTGCGCGAAGGAGACTTCCCCATCGGAAACGGATATTACATGAACGACTATATCATGGGGATAGACATCTGACCCGGAGCTTCCATCTCGACATATATCTGATAGCGCGTATCTTCGTATACGGGAGTAAGCGACAGATACCCCCGGAGGATGCGCCCTGCCACCACATCAAGCGGATGTTTCCGCCTCATCTCCTCATGGGCGGCAAGGGCTTGCCCATCGGCCTGATAGTGTTCCACCACATAACGCCCCACAGCATGCGGGCACAGATAGCGGTCGGAAATGATGCGGGCAACTATCCCCATGTTCATCCGGAGGTTCACTTCCACACACGGATGGACAACCTTCCGCCCTTCGGACATGCAGACCATCATGTCTACTCCCAGATACCCTTCGTAATCCGCCGCCAGCAGCCGGGCCAGCTCCTGAAGCAAACGCCCGCGTATCTCGTGTATCCATTCCGCCGGCACTTCCCGAAAGAGCCTGCGCTCTATCTCGGCATCGCTCGCCAACAGATTGGCCTTGTAGTTGCCTAAGGCATCCGTCTCAAACATCGAGTATCCCGCAAAGCGAATCCCCCTTCGTCCGTCCGCATGGAACTCCATTGCAAAGTCGAGCACCTTGTCATACAGCGGTTCGACCATAATCTCCCCCTGCGTGCGCAGGATGCGAGCCACCCATCCCTCTATGGAAGCGTCCCAGGATGAGGGAGCCAAACGGACAAGCCCTCTTCCACTTCCAGACCACGGAGACTTCAATACCGATTTTCCGACACGTTCCACCAGGGCGCGTACTTCGGCCAACGAACGGCAGACAAAGGCAGCGCCGCAAGTAAACGGGAACCCGTCAAATCCATGAAGAATCTCCACGCACCGCTGCCTCCCTGACAAATAGCGGATTCTGCGCAGCTGGCCGTCGGAAGGCAAGAGCGAACCGCCGATTCCCCCCTGCCGCAAGGCGTGCAGCAAGGCAGGGTCCCACCCCCACGGGCAACAAGGAAGCGGCTCCCACTCTTCCGTCCAGGCAGAACAGCGGGGGAAAAACGGAGTTTTCCACAGTTCCACCCGGCTCGCCTTATCCACCTTTACCTTATCCCCCTCGTCCGCATACCAGAGAGGAAGCACAGACAGGTCGCCTGCCATGCGTATAATCTCAGACGGAGGCTGATAATAAGGCGTAAAATTGGCCAAAGCCATGTCATGAGCAGGATTGAACAGAAAAAGACGGTGCGGCATAAGATTTCCAGTTTGGCACAAAGGTAAGAAATTCCCGCTTCACTCCTTCCTCCGCCTTTCAATTTCCGCGGCTTTCCGCCCGTCTTTTTCCCGAATGCGGCGTGACGGACAGGGAAACCCGAAGCCCCGCACATTTTTCCCCGTCATGAAAACCCGTTTTCCCCTTTCCCAAAAAAATTTGCAACAAGGCCAAAGCATTTTATCTTTCCAATCAAATTTTGCCAACTCCAGTTTGCAATATCATGAAGTATTCGTATATTTGCAGCCAAACCGCAAGCAATGGAATCATTTTACAGGACACACAGTTATTTGGTTGAGCACACGAATGCGCCGGTACGCCGCGACCTGATGGACGAAATAGACTGGAACGCCCGTCTTATCGGCATCAAAGGCACGCGGGGCGTAGGAAAGACGACCTTTCTGCTGCAATACGCAAAAGAGAAATTCGGGCTCGACCGCTCTTGTCTGTTCGTGAACATGAACAATTTCTACTTTTCCCAATGCAGTCTGGTAGAGTTTGCGGGAGAGTTTGTAAAGCGTGGCGGAAAAGTTTTGCTTATCGACCAGGTGTTCAAGCTGCCGGACTGGAGCCACGCGCTGCGCACATGCTATGAGCGCTATCCTAACCTGAAAATCGTTTTCAGCGGTTCGTCCGTCATGCGGCTCAAGGAAGAAAATCCGGAACTCAACGGAATAGTCAAATCCTATAACCTGCGCGGCTTTTCTTTCCGGGAGTTTCTGAATCTCCAGACGGGCCATCATTTCCCGGCATACAGTCTGAACGAAATTCTGACCAATCATGAGCATATCGCCAAGACGATACTCCAGCACCTTAATCCGCTGAACTATCTGCAAGACTATATACATCATGGCTTCTACCCTTTCTTTCTGGAGAAACGCAACTTCTCAGAAAATCTGCTGAAGACCATGAACATGATGATTGAGGTAGACATCCTTCTCATCAAACAAATCGAACTGAAATATCTTTCAAAGATAAAAAAATTATTATATTTGTTGGCGGTAGACGGGCCGGTGGCTCCCAACGTAAGCCAACTGGCAGCCGACATCCAGACCTCGCGGGCTACAGTGATGAACTATATCAAATACCTCACGGATGCCCGCCTGATTAACATGGTGTATCCGAAAGGCGAAGTATTCCCGAAGAAACCGGCCAAAATCATGATGCACAACACCAATCTGATGTACAGCATCTATCCGGTTAAAGTAGAGGAACAGGATGTTTTGGAAACGTTCTTTGTAAATACCCTATGGAAAGACCACAAGGTAAACAAGGGCGAAAAGGGGACTTCCTTCCTTGTCGACAACAGTTTGCAGTTCCGTATCTGCGCCGAAGGCTGCAAATTCAAGAGCAATCCGAATGTATATTACGCCATGCACAAGATGGAACTGGGACATGGCAACCAGATTCCGCTATGGCTCTTCGGATTTCTTTACTGATTCCGCCGCCGACCGACAAGTTATGCAGAGAGATTTTATTAACTAATTATAATTAGTAATCGTATGACTAAACAAAAAAAATTTATCACTTGTGATGGTAACGAAGCTGCTGCCCACATTTCGTACATGTTTACGGAGGTAGCTGCCATTTACCCCATCACCCCGTCGTCTACAATGGCTGAACACGTAGACGAATGGGCGGCCGCAGGTCGTAAAAACATCTTCGGCGAAACCGTTTTGGTTCAGGAAATGCAGTCAGAAGGCGGTGCAGCCGGCGCCGTTCACGGTTCACTTCAGGCAGGAGCCTTAACCACAACCTACACGGCATCGCAGGGTCTTCTGCTGATGATTCCCAACATGTATAAGATTGCCGGTGAATTGCTGCCGTGTGTATTCCATGTATCAGCCCGTACACTGGCATCCCACGCTCTTTGTATCTTTGGAGACCACCAGGATGTCATGTCAACCCGCCAGACTGGATTCGCCATGCTGTGCGAAGGCTCAGTACAGGAAGTCATGGATCTGGCAGGCGTAGCTCACCTGTCCACTATCAAAGCCCGCGTTCCGTTCGTCAATTTCTTCGACGGATTCCGTACTTCTCACGAAATTCAAAAGATTGAAAAGCTGGACAACGAGGATCTCGCTCCGCTTATCGACCGGGAAGCACTGGCCGAGTTCCGCAATCGCGCACTTACCCCCAACAAGCCGGTAGCCCGCGGTATGGCAGAAAACCCCGACCACTTCTTCCAACACAGAGAATCATGCAATCCTTACTATGAGGCTGTGCCGGCCATCGTAGAGGAATATATGAATGAAATCAACAAGATTACAGGACGCAACTACGGTCTGTTCGACTATTATGGCGCTGAAGACGCAGAAAACATCATCATCGCCATGGGTTCCGTAACAGAAGCTACCCGCGAAGCCATCGACTACCTGACCGCTCAGGGAAAGAAAGTGGGCTTGGTTGCCGTTCATCTGTATCGTCCGTTCTCAGCCAAGCACTTCCTGGCGAAAGTGCCCAAGACTGTCAAGCGTATTGCCGTACTCGACCGTACGAAAGAACCGGGCTCAAACGGCGAACCACTGTACATGGATGTAAAAGAATGCTTTTACGGACAGGAGAATGCCCCGCTTATCGTAGGCGGACGCTACGGCTTAGGTTCCAAAGACACGACTCCGGCACAAATCCTGTCAGTATACGAAAATCTGGAGCTCCCGATGCCGAAAGACCACTTCACCATCGGAATTGTGGATGACATTACATTCTCTTCACTTCCCCAGAAAGAAGAAATCGCTCTCGGCGCCGCAGGCGTATTCGAAGCCAAGTTCTATGGTCTGGGAGCCGACGGTACGGTAGGTGCCAACAAGAACTCTGTAAAGATTATCGGAGACAATACGGACAAATACTGTCAGGCCTACTTCTCTTACGACTCCAAAAAGTCAGGAGGATTCACCTGCTCACACCTCCGCTTCGGCGATCATCCCATCCGCTCCACATATCTGGTAACAACGCCTAACTTTGTGGCTTGCCATGTTCAGGCTTATCTGCACATGTACGATGTGACCCGCGGCTTGCGCAAGAACGGTACCTTCCTTTTGAATACAATCTGGGAAGGCGAAGAACTGGCAAAAAATCTGCCGAACAAGGTAAAAAAATATTTTGCTCAGAACAATATTACCGTTTACTATATCAATGCGACTCAGATTGCACAGGAAATCGGTCTGGGCAACCGCACCAACACCATCCTCCAGTCTGCATTCTTCCGCATTACAGGCGTTATTCCTGTCGACCTGGCCGTTGAACAGATGAAGAAGTTCATTGTAAAATCTTACGGCAAGAAGGGCGAAGATGTGGTGAACAAGAACTACGCAGCCGTTGACCGCGGCGGTGAGTACAAACAGCTTGCCATTGATCCGGCTTGGGCCAATCTGGAAGTCGAACCGGCTGCTGCCAACAGCGACCCGGCCTTCATCAACGAGGTGGTTCGCCCAATCAACGCGCAGGACGGCGACCTGCTTCCGGTATCTGCATTCAAGGGTATCGAAGACGGAACCTGGTATCAGGGAACTGCCAAATATGAAAAACGTGGCGTTGCCGCCTTCGTACCGGAATGGAATCCTGAATGCTGTATCCAGTGTAACAAGTGTGCTTACGTTTGTCCGCATGCTGCCATCCGTCCGTTCGTGCTCGACGCAGAAGAACAAAAGGGCGCAAACTTCCCGATGCTGAAGGCAGTCGGCAAACAATTCGACGGTATGACTTTCCGCATGCAGGTTGACGTGCTCGACTGCTTGGGATGCGGCAACTGTGCCGATGTTTGTCCGGGTAATCCCAAGAAGGGCGGAAAGGCTCTTACGATGAAACATCTGGAGAGTCAGCTCGCCGAAGCAGCCAACTGGACATACTGCACAGAAAATGTAAAGAGCAAACAGCACTTGGTAGATATCAAGGCCAATGTAAAGAACTCTCAGTTCGCCACTCCGCTCTTTGAATTCTCCGGCGCATGCTCAGGCTGCGGTGAGACTCCGTATGTAAAACTGATTTCTCAGCTGTTTGGCGACCGCGAAATGGTATCCAACGCTACCGGATGCTCTTCAATCTACTCTGGTTCCGTTCCTTCAACTCCTTACACCACCAATGAAAAAGGTCAGGGTCCGGCATGGGCAAACTCTCTGTTCGAGGACTTCTGCGAATTCGGTCTGGGTATGGAACTGGCCAACAAGAAGCTGCGCAACCGCATCGAAGATGCAATGAAAGCTGCCATCGCCGAAGAAAACACTCCGGCTGAGTATAAAGAAGCATTCCAGGAATGGATTGACGGACGCAACGATGCTGAAAAGAGCAAGGCTGCCGCTGAAAAAATCATTCCGATGGTGGAAGCCGCCAAAGACAAATGCCCCGCTTGTGCCACTATCTACGAGTTCAGAGACTATCTGATTAAGCGTTCTCAGTGGATTATCGGTGGAGACGGAGCTTCTTACGATATCGGCTACGGAGGTCTTGACCATGTTATCGCATCGGGAGAAGATGTAAACATCCTTGTTCTCGATACAGAAGTTTACTCGAATACCGGTGGTCAGTCTTCTAAGGCTACTCCGCTCGGCGCCATTGCCAAGTTCGCCGCATCGGGCAAACGCGTACGCAAGAAAGATCTCGGTATGATTGCCACTACTTACGGCTATGTTTACGTAGCTCAGATTGCGATGGGAGCTGACCAGGCTCAGACATTAAAGGCAATTCGCGAGGCAGAAGCTTATCATGGCCCTTCATTAGTCATCGCTTATGCTCCATGTATCAACCACGGACTTAAGGCCGGCATGGGCAAGAGCCAGGCAGAAGAAGCTAAAGCCGTAGAATGCGGTTACTGGCATCTGTGGAGATTTAATCCTGCCTTGGAGGAAGAAGGAAAGAACCCGTTCTCTCTCGACTCTAAAGAGCCGAACTGGGAAGGTTTCCAAGACTATCTGAAAGGTGAAGTGCGCTTCGCTTCTGTCATGAAGCAATATCCGACCGAAGCTGCCGACCTCTTTGCCGCCTGCGAAGAGATGGCCAAGAAACGCTACGCTTCTTACAAACGTATGGCTGCCATGGACTGGAGCAACGAACCTCATGAATAATCCACACGTTTGTCTGTCATAAAAAAACGGCCGCCTTTTTGAAAGACGGCCGTTTTTTATGGGATAAAGTTTACCTGATACAAACAAATCATTATTTTTGCAGCAGACAACTCACTTTAAACTCAATGTCATGAAAAAGAATCTAAGCAAACTGTTGCTTTTGCTTGCCATCGGCGGAAGCAGTCTGACCGCATGCAGCCATTATACGGCAGAAGAATATCTGAACGAGATGAGGGAACTGACGGAGGAAACCCTGAAAAACGCATCCTCGTATACTGATGAAGACTGGAAAAAGGTAGGCGAACGCTTCAGGGAAATCAATGCCAAAGGAAAAGACCTGCTCGACCAAATGACGGAAGAACAGCGGAAAGAGCTGAAAGATTTCTCACAAGAATTTTCTGACCAAGCCTCCGAATTCAACCATCAAGAGTTCAAAGAAGACCTTGACAACCTTTTAGACAAGGCCGACTCCTTTATCGACGAGGCTATCCGACAGATGAAAGAGGAATAACGCCGCATGAAATATCTGATTGTGTCTGACATTCACGGTTCGCTGCCCGCACTGAAACGGGTGCTGGACTATTATGAAAAAGAGAGATGCCACATGCTCTGCATCCTGGGCGACATATTGAACTACGGCCCGCGCAACGGGCTGCCAGAGGGTCTTGCACCGCAAGAAGTGGCCGGACTGCTGAACAAAATGGCAGATGACATTATCGCCGTGCGAGGAAACTGCGATTCGGAAGTCGACCAGATGCTGCTCGACTTCCCCATTCTGTCCGACTATGCGCTGCTGGTGGATGAGGGAAAACGACTTTTCCTCACTCACGGCCACATCTATAACGAAGACAAACTGCCGGGAACACCTGACTGCCTGTTCTACGGACATACACACCGGTGGAAACTGACCCGGCAAGACGGACGGATTGTCTGTAACACCGGTTCGGTCACCTTTCCCAAAGACGGCAACGCGCCGACCTTTGCCACCTACGAAGGGGGGATAGTGACCGTTCACCACCTCGACGGGACGACACTGACGCAGTGCTCTCTCTGAACCGTCGATACACCGTGTCTCTTTCATCCCGACAAAACTGATTTATTCTGATAGCAAAACGCCCGTACCATCTTCATGATACGGGCGTCTGATTATAAGTGAACCTGATTATTTACGGGCAATCGCTTTTCCCATCGGGAAGGAAATGCCGAAGAAAGCATTCACGCTGCGAGAGTTGCTCCCGAAAAACATATAGTCTGTACCGATAAACAGAGAGCCGAGCTTCAATGCCAGACCCAGAGACTTGCCGGAAGCCTGAATCGGAGAATAGCTTACCGCAACGTTGAACCAGTTCTTCGGACGGAACGTAGCCGAGAAAGTGAGCTCGTTCATCGTTTTCGGCTGCACGAAACGGCTTGTATACATCGCGCCCACGCTAATCTTATTGTTCAGGAAAGCATACTCGCCGGCCAGAAGGATAGTAGCGGCCAGCTTTTCCTTCTTGTCCTTCACCTCTCCCTGCTCGGTCAGATTAAAGCGGTCCATGCTCAAGAAGTCGCCGTCGACGAAGTCATAATAATTCTCCGAAGTAACCTCATAAGTCTCGTCTACCGAAGCAAGCGTCGTTTCACTGCCTTTCCACTTGATGAATCCCAAGTCGAGCACAGCTGCCGAAACGGTCAAATCTTTCCAAACCTTATAGCTCGCTCCCAAATCGATGCCGAGTCCGGCTCCTGCGATGCCGAAGTTACCTCCGTCGATATCAAATCCGTCAATCTGTCCGTTACTGTTAAAGCCCAGTCCTCCCCCTTTCATCGTGGTGCTTACATGGGCCGCAGCCGTTGCCGTACCATAGTTATACGGATTTGAATAATAGTAATCATTGATATTGTCGGGCACTCCCTCTACGCTGAAGTTGTCCACCGCCATTTCTGCACGGGCGATACCCAGCAAAACCTTCAGGCGTCCGCCCACAGTCAGGCGGTCTGTAATCCGGCGTGAATAGCCCAAACCGACTTCCGCATAGGCATTCATGTCAAAATTCATACCAGAAAAACCGCCGTTGATATCTTCCGTATTGTTCACCTGACGCAAGTAATCAAACATTGTCTTAGGGATAGAAGCCCCCATATCCATGCGCAACCCAACGTTTACACTCCAGAAGCCTTTTCCCCGATGCCATCCGAAAGAAAGGATATCCGTGTTCATGTTAACGTTCAGACGGTTGTCTGTCTTCAGACGGTTATACAGTCCGTCGTTCGTGAACAAATCATCACCCGCATCGAGCACATCAATAATGTCGCTTGTTCCCAACACATTGGACGAAGCTCCCAGATTCAACGAACCGAGAACAGGAAAATTGAAATATCCCCTTGTAGGCTGCAACCCCGGATTCATTTGTAAACGTGCGCTTGTGCCTTCCATAAAATAAGAAGTACGCAGATACTGTGCTTGTGCCGCCGTTCCAAACAGCAGAAATCCCGCTGCCAACAGCAAGCTTTTACTTTTAAGGATTCTCATAACAATTTCATATTGATTAACTGATGCTACAAAAGTAAAACATTTCCATAAAACATCAAAAAAGACTACTGAGAAAAAAGGACACAAATGCCTACCAAACAGCCATAAACTCCGACTATACGGACAAAATATGCGACTATTTTACCTCTTTTATCTTTGCATCAAAGCTGATAGAAGCGCTTCATCATCTCCTTCCGGTATTTCTTCGACACCAACAAGTCTTCCGCCACAGCGTTGAAAGGGGGATACATGATGCAGCGATTATCCTGCACCATCATCAGATAGTTCAGATTGATGATATACGACTGATGTATCTGCACGAAATACTCGTCATAAGCACACAGCTGCTCGGCCGAAGTGTTCCGCTTGAGCGGGAAAAACGTTCCGTTTGTCAGTGCCACCTCCCACAGCTTGCGCGATGACTGGTAACGGAAATAGCCGATATCCGAAGCGCGCAACACACGCAAGTCTCCCGTAGGCGTAACCAAGATGAAGGGTTTGTCGCCGTCACCCATACCGACGCCCCCGCGATAAGAAAACATGTCGCCTTTCTCTTGCGGTTCAATCCGTGAAAGCACCACCTCCAGCTCTTTCCGGTCGACGGGCTTCAAGAGGAAATCGAAGGCTGAGCTGCGCAATGCGTCTATCATATACTTGCTGTAAGCCGTATAAAACACGATGCGCATGTTCCATGAAAGGCTTTCACGCAGTTTCCCCACGACATCCATCCCCTGCATATCGGGCAATTCCACATCGAGGAAAAGCAAATCGGGGCGTATCTTCTCAACCAACTTGATTCCTGCCACGCCCGTCCGCGCTATCCCCTCCACCGAAATCCAGTCATACCGCTTCAATTCAAAACTCAAACAGTCGATAGCAGATTCATCATCGTCTACAATAACAATCTTCATCGGTTCCATTTCATTTTTTCTTTAACTGATATGAATAATCGAGAGGAACAACAAAACACACTTCACATCCAACCTCGCCGTTTCCCATAGACATATTGCCCACCGTCATCGTAAGCTGGCTGCGATTATAGGAATTAAGCAACTGAATGGTCTGGGCAATCACCTTCAATCCAGTACCGGTTCCCCAACTTGTATGCTTTTCTTTGTATCCGCCTCCATTGTCGCGCACACAGATTACCACGGCCTCCTCCTTGAGCGATATTTCTATATCAAGCAGACGCCTGCCTTCTTTCCGGAGAAGACCGTGCTTAATGGCATTTTCCACCGGTATCTGTATCAGCATGGAAGGTATCCGCACCGCATCCGGCACTATGCCTTCATCCACTTTCAACGTATAGACAAACTGGTTTCCCAGTGCCGCACTCTCTATATCAATATAAGTAGAAACAAAATCCAACTCGTCGGCCAATGTGACGGATACGCTCTCCATCATCTCCAGATTACGGCGAAACAGTTTTATCAACCCCATCAGACTGTGGTTTTCACCCTCCCGGTCCGGGTGAATCCTTACTTCATGACTGAGCACGTTGAAGATGAAATGAGGAGATATACGGTTGCGGACATTCTCCAGACGCAGGGAAGCCATAGCTATCTGCATTTTCCAACGCTCGCGCTCCCGCCGCCGCAAAAACACAAGAATAAAGACAGCCAGCAGCAAGACGCCTGCAAACGCGGCATACAGCCATTGATGAAGCCGCAAAACCTGGTTCTCTTTCTTCCGGATGGATATTTCCTTCTGCATCAAAGTGCTGTCTTGACTGTACTGCAATGCTATCTCGGCCGCCTTCATCCTTATCCAAGTGTTGCGTGTGGAATCGTCTATCCGCAGGTTTTCCTGCAGATAATGATACGCCCGGCGGTAATCACCCTGCTCTTCATAGTAATGCTGCAGATAATTGTTGCGCATCCTGACCATGTTGGGCTCTACATTCCCGGCGTTGACCGCCTCCCTCACCCGGCGCGCAGCCATCTCCATATCTCCCTGCTTCAGTGCAAGCTCGATTAGCTGCGTATCGATGTAATAGAGAGCGCTGATGTTGCCGATGGAATGAAAGAACTCATGGCAGCGATTCAAATAGTATGTGGCCGAGTCTGTCTGGTTCAGCAGCAGAAACACCTCACCAAGATTTACCATGGTCAGATTCCGCTCAAACTCCATGGCGGGATAACGGTTGACAAGAGCCAGCGAACGGCGGAAATAGTCCAATGCCGTTTCATAATCCTGCCTGAAATAATAGGAATTGCCCCGGTTGTTCAGATATATATGCTGTTCATACGGTTTCATGTGACTATAAAACCGATAGGCCAAATCGTAGAAATAGTCGCAGCGCTCGAAGTTACGCAGCTCCATACTGACCTGCGCAAGTCCGTAATAGATAGGAAAGCGCTTTCCCTCAGGAACCTGGAGCGAGTCGCATACCAGCAACGCATGGCGATACCAGAATGCGCCCTGGTCATAACGCCCCTTACGCACATAAACATCGGCGAGATTCATGCAGATATCGGGAACAGACGACCTGTATCCTCCCTGCAAAGCATATCCATAAGCCTTGCGGAAAGCCCACAATGCCGAATCAAGCGAAGCCTTTATACGTGAATAGACATTTCCTCTCGTATTCCAGACTTCGGCCCGAAGCCTCACATCTTTCTTAGCCTCCGATGCGGCGCAGTAATCCTCCACTTTATCCAGACAGAGCATGGCCGAATCGGCCTCGGAACGAAACATCATGGCTTTCGCCTTCAGGAGCAACAGGCGGTAATATCTGAAACTGCCGGCAGATGCAGGCAGCATACTGTCCACCCACAGGCATACACGCTCGGGATTCTTGGAAACGGAATCATCCATACTCTTCATAAAAGTCAGATTAGCCCATTCCCCAAAATCCCTTTCCCGCCGGCTGCACCCCGCGATAAGGACATGCAGCACAAGACACACAATAATCAAACCGAACATTACATTCAGCTTCATGACACAGCTACATTATACTTGCAAATTTAATTAAAATGAATCAAGAGGCAAAGCGCTGCACATCTTTTTGTTAAATAAGACACGCTTCTTTTTACGGATATACAAAACCCGCAGACTTCCTTTCCGCCCTGCCGCCCTTGCAGGGCTTTCCCATCCGATGCCTGCCACAAAAGCAGACCTTCACGGCCAACGGCACCGCTTCCTGCCATCCGAAAAGTTTTCCGCTCAGGACGAAAACGCCGTCCGCCCCTATCCTGCCTGCGCTCCGGCCCTTCAAAAGACAGGCATGTCCACATGCAGGCCGAAAGAAAGATTTCATCTGCCGCGTTACAGACAATCGGAAAATACTGCTTAACTTTGCAGAAACAAACAGAGACTATGGCCGGAATCTATCTTCACATCCCTTTCTGCAAACGCCGATGCGTATATTGCGACTTTTTCTCCACCACGCAAAGCGAAAAGACAGACAGCTATATCGACGCTCTCTGCCGCGAACTTGAAATCCGGCGGGCATATCTTCAGGGAGAGAAGGTGGAAACCGTCTATTTCGGCGGAGGAACGCCTTCCCAGCTCAGCGAAAAACACTTCAAGCAAGTATTCAAGACCATCGGCAGCCTGTATCATCTGACAAAAGATGCCGAGATTACGCTCGAAGCCAACCCGGACGACCTGACTCCCGACTATATCGACATGCTCCGCCGCCTGCCGTTCAACCGTCTGAGCATGGGGATACAGACTTTTCATGAAGACACGCTGAAGCTGCTGAACCGGCGCCACACAGCCCGGCAGGCCATAAAAGCCTTTCAGGATTGCCGCAGCGCCGGATTTGCCAATATCAGCATCGACCTTATATACGGACTTCCGGGCGAAACGGCCGAGATGTGGGAACAGGATTTACAGCAGGCCATCCTTCTCGGCCCGGAGCATATTTCTGCTTATCACCTGATTTATGAAGAAGGGACTCCGCTCTGGACGCTGCGCGAACAGCATCGGGTGGAGGAAGTAAGCGAAGAAACCAGCGTTTCACTTTTCGCCCTGCTGATACGCAGGCTGAAAGAAGGCGGTTATATCCATTATGAAATCTCAAACTTCTGCAAGCCCGGATTCCACTCACGGCACAACTCCAGTTACTGGACGGGAAAAAAATATTTAGGATGCGGAGCCGCCGCACATTCATACGACGGAATGTCGCGCCAATGGAACATCGCATCGCTCGACCGGTACATAAAGGAAACGGCAAACGGCAAAACGGCAAGCGAAAAAGAGGAACTGGACTTATACACGCGCTACAACGACCGCATTGTCACCGCCATGCGCACCCGCGAAGGAATCTCCCTGCAACAAATGCAGGAGGATTTCGGGAACGAGCTCTATTCCTACTGCCTCCGCATGGCTGCCCCCCACCTGAAGCAAGGGACAGTCAAGATTTCCAACGGCAGCCTCCATCTCACCGAAAAGGGCGTATTCGTGTCCGACGGCATCATGAGCGACCTGCTCTGGGTATGAAACGGCACTACAGACTGTAGACCATATCCATAATCTCCTTGCCCAGCTCGTCTGCCTCCTTCATAGTCGGAGCTTCTGAATAGACACGGATAATCGGCTCCGTGTTGCTTTTCCGCAAATGCACCCATTTATCGGGAAAATCAATCTTCACACCGTCGATATCATTAATCTCTTCGCCCTTATAATGCTCTTTAACCTTAGCCAGGACGGCATCAATATCGGTGTCGGGAGCAAGGTCTATGCGGTTTTTGGCCATGAAATAATTGGGATAGGAAGCGCGAAGCTCGCTCACTTTCTTTCCTTCATGGGCCAGATGGCTGAGGAAAAGCGCAATGCCCACCAGCGCATCGCGTCCGTAATGCGACTCCGGATAGATTACCCCGCCGTTTCCTTCGCCGCCTATCACGGCATGAGTCTCCTTCATCTTTGTCACCACGTTCACTTCGCCCACGGCCGAAGCATTATATTGCTGTCCGTAACGGCGGGTCACATCGCGCAAAGCGCGGGTTGAACTGAGATTGGAAACCGTATTGCCGGGCGTATGCTTCAGCACATAGTCGGCAACGGTCACCAAGGTATATTCTTCGCCATACATGGTGCCGTCTTCACAAATCATGGCCAGACGGTCTACATCCGGATCGACGACAAAAGCCACATCCGCCCCGCCTTTCTTCATCAGTGCCATTATGTCGCCCAGGTTTTTCTCCAGCGGTTCGGGATTATGCTGGAAGTCTCCGGTAGGTTCGCAATAAAGCTTCTCCACATACTTCACGCCCAAACGCTCAAGCAGCTGCGGCAGAATGATGCCTCCCACCGAATTGACACAGTCTATCGCCACGTGGAAATCCGCCTTGCGGATAGCATCTACATCCACCAGATCCAAAGCCAACACACTTTCGATATGCTTCTGATTATAGGTAGAATCTTCTCTATACTTTCCCAGATGGTCTATATCCGCATATTCGAAAGCTTCCGCCTCGGCTATGCGCAGCACCTCATTTCCTTCGGCTGCATTCAGAAATTCGCCATGCTCATTCAATAACTTCAGCGCATTCCATTGCTTCGGATTGTGGCTGGCGGTCAAAATGATTCCTCCACACGCACCTTCCATCGTTACGGCAAGCTCGGTAGTGGGCGTAGATGCCAGCCCGATATTCACCACATCAAAGCCCATACCCATCAGTGTACCGCAAACCACATTTTTCACCATCTCGCCGGAAATGCGGGCATCACGCCCCACCACAATCTTGTTGCTCTTAACGGTAGAAGTACGGCGTATCAGCGTAGCGTATGCCGAAGTAAACTTGACGATATCCAAAGGATTCAGTCCCTCACCCGCATGTCCGCCGATAGTTCCACGGATACCGGATATAGATTTTATCAGTGTCATAATTTCTTTTTAATATAAGCTATAGGTTATTTCATAGTAACAAGGATAGACGGCGCTCATGGCAGTACCTGTCCCTTCGCTGTGGGGAACAATCAGACGGACACGGACAATCTTCTCCGAATCCACGGTACGCGCCACTTTCAGAAAGCGCAACGGAAGCAGCCATCCCGACGGAACGGCACTTGTCTGGTATATTGTAGCCATAACCGAACCGTCAGCAAATCTGCCGGAATAAGACCCGCCGCTGATTGTCAACTGGAATTCATCCGGATTATTAAAATAAGAAGATGTTCCCCAATTGATGGCCAACGTATCCCCCTTATGGCAACCGGCCGCATCGTTCGTACTCAACGCGATTTCTATAAAGCGGGTAAGCATGTCGTGAGTGCCGTTTCCCAGCACTTCACCCTCACCCCGCGTCACGACATTCATATACACACCGCTCTCGTCAAACAACACAAATTCGTTGGGGCCGGTAGTAGAATCCTGGGCGATAAACTGGTCTTCGCTGATGAACGTGGCGCCAATGGAATCTTCCAGTTCACTTTTAAACAGATTGATAGCATCGCGCTCCTCTTCCTCCATTTCCGCGTAAGTTTTGTTGTTGTCACATCCCTGGATACCGACAGCCATCGCGCAGGCAACGAACAGTATAAAAAACAAATATATCTTCTTCATCTTTTTTTCTTTATGCCGACAAAAGTAATAAATTGCCGGATATATCCGTAGGTGATATTCAATAAATAACGAATTTTTATATTAATTCTTAAGCAAGTCGGCCTCATATTTCACCAGCGCTTGCTTAAACAAGGCAATCGCTTCGTCCATTGTTCCGTAAAATTCGCCGCCTGAAGCGTTCAGGTGTCCGCCGCCATTAAAGAATTCTTCCGCTACCCGGTTGCACGGGAATGCGCCGACCGAACGGAGAGAGACCTTAATCATCTTTTTTTCTGTATCTTCCCGAAAAAACACGGAGAAACAGATTCCCTTCATTTGCAACGGCATGTTAACGAATCCTTCCGTATCCCCCTTCACCGAATGGAAGCGTCCCTGCTCTTCTTTTGTCAGCCAGATAAGGGCGGAACGAAACTGCGGAAAAACCTGCATCTTCTCATAAAGCATATATCCCATCAGGCGCAGGCGTCCTTCGGAATAGGTGTTGAAGACCTTGCGGTAGATTTCATCCTTGTCGATGCCCTTTGAAAGCAGCTCGCCGATTATGAAATAAATCTGCCGGTCATTGGAGTTATAAGTAAATCCGCCCGTATCAGTCATCATGCCGGTATAGATACACTCCGCTCCTTCACGGGTTATATCGTCGAAACATCCCATACGGCAAATCAGGCGGAATATGAGTTCGGAGGTGGATGATATTTCCGGATGAGAGATTGTCACCTTGCAAAAAGGTTCGGGATTCAGGTGATGGTCGACCATTACCTTACGCCCGGCGGCCTGCCGCACAGCATCAGCCATCGCGTCGATGCGCGACAAAGCATTGAAATCAAGGCAGCAAATGACCTCTGCCTCCGCAATCAACCGGTCGGCGAACTCTTTGTATTTGTCATAACGCACTATATCTTTCGACCCCGGCATCCAACGCAAAAAGTCGGGGAATGCGTTCGGAACGATGACGCGCACATCTTTTCCCTGCTCCGCAAGGAAATGAAACAATCCTAAAGACGAGCCCAAAGCGTCGCCGTCAGGCGATACATGAGTCACTATCACGAGCCTTTCGGCCCGGTTGAAATAGGTCTCCACCTTATCTATATTGGCTTGAAGTATTACTTTCGACAGCATATCCTGAGTTTATATTTTACTTTGAGGGGCAAAATTAAGAATTATTTTCGGGAGAGTCTCTACAAAATCTGATTTTATTTATATCCCCCTCCGCTTTCACGGCAACAAGAAAACAGTTTCATGCCCATGCAGTCAAGCGATGATGCCGGCCAACAGAAACAGTATCAGGGCCGTCAGAATCCCGATAACATGCGAAGCTTTCCGCCCATGCCAATAAACATACAGCAGACTCAGGCAGAGACACAGCATCAGTGCCTGAAAAGCCGACACATAGACCGAGGTTATCTGAGAACCGGCAAGCCGCTGCACCCACTCCATCGCTCCGTTCAGCGCTCCGGTAAAGAAGCCCAAAGACTTTGCCGCCCATGCTCCGAGAACCGGAACAGGGCAAAGCACAAAGGCTGCCAAGGCACTGCCAAGAATGCATACGGACAAAGGGGAGACAACCAAATTGGCCAACAGAAAATAGGTAGGGAAAGTCCCGAAATAATGCAGGACAAAGGGAAGGGTTCCCAACTGGGCCGCAAACGAAAGTGTAAGCATGTTCCATACATACCGAAAGGCCCTGCCCCGGAACGGACACCATCCGGAAAACACCGGATAGAGGCACAACAAAGCCAGCACCGCCACAAACGAAAGCTGAAAACTGACATCAAACAGATAAAAGGGCTGATAAAGCAGCATCACAAAGGCGGCCAAAGTCAGCGCAAGAAATCCCGAAAAGCGCTCTCTTGTAAACAAAGAAGCCGCCACATACAGAGAAAACATGACGACTGCACGCACCATAGACGGGCTTAGTCCTGACATGACGGCAAAAATCCATAATGCCACCACCACCAAGAAAGCAACAATCTGCCTTCCTGACCGCCACCGGCGGCACAGCGGATAGAATATCCCCGTCAGGATTCCCGCGAGAATGCCGACATGCAGTCCCGACAAAGACAGCACATGGCTTGCTCCCGATGCATTGTATACCGCCTTCAGCTCCGGTGTCAGCTCGTGTGTATCTCCTACAGTCAAGGCTGAAACCACAGCCAAGGTATCTCCTGAAAATCCCCAACTGCTGTAGGTATCCGTTATCTGCCGCTGCCAGACCGACGCTTTCTGGCGGAAAGTCAGACCGGAGCCGTTATGCACCCTCCGCCAGTCGCCCGCATAAACCACGGCTGTTCCTGCAATGCCTTTCCGCATCAAGTATTCAGCATAGTCGAAACCCGCCTCCTTAAAGTCCGGACGTGCTATCCGGGCGTAAAAACACACGCTGTCTCCACACCGCAAAGGCTGAGCCAAACTGTCCGGCATCCAATAAAGCAGAACGGAACGATTGACCGAACGGCTCTTTAAGGTATCACCCGGATTGCATACGGAAGACACGAAAACTTCGGCACGCATAGTCTTCCCCTTAAAATAAGGCACCGACTCAACCACTCCGCTATAAACCTGCTTCCTGCCGTCCCAATGAAAAAAAATTTCTGAACGGGACTTCAACGCCAGTGCACCGCCAAGCAACATGAAGGAGATGCCGCACAAAACGCCGAACAACATGCGATAACGGTAGAAAAACGTGCGGTAAAAAAAGAAAAGCAATCCGACCGAAAAGCCGAATGCAACCGCCATCTCTGTCCACGAAACGCACCCCGCCAACAAAGTATCGGACAAAAAAATTCCGGCTGCCAGGCAAATGGTCAACCGGAACAGCGGATAAGCCATAAAAGGAGGCATTGTCCCCACGTTATCGCCTTAATATCTTAAACTGATGGATGGCTTCTTTCATGTCTGCGGCCTTGAAAACGGCACTTCCCGCCACCAAGACATCCACTCCGGCCGCTACCAATGCCGGAGCCGTGACACTGTTAACGCCTCCGTCTACCTCTATCAACGCCTGCGCTCCTCTTTGGTCAATCAGCTCGCGCAACTGCCGAACTTTCTGCAAAGTGTGCGTAATGAACTTCTGGCCGCCGAATCCCGGATTTACGCTCATGAGCAAAACCATATCCACATCCTCTATTATATCGGTCAGCATAGCAACCGGCGTCGATGGGTTCAGCGTCACACCGGCCTTCATCCCCGACTCTTTTATCTGTTGGACTACACGATGCAGATGGGGACACGCCTCAAAATGCACGTTCATCATCATTGCGCCCAACGCTTTCACCTCGTGAATAAACTTTTCCGGCTGCACAATCATCAGATGCACATCAAGCGGTTTCCGGCAAAGCTCCGCAACATATTTCAGTACGGGAAATCCAAACGAGATATTTGGTACAAACACTCCGTCCATTATATCGAGGTGCAACCAGTCGGCTTCACTGGCATTAATCTTGTCAAGCTCCCTTCGTAAATCAGAAAAGTCTGCTGCCAACAACGAAGGAGACACTTTAATCTCACTTTCCATACTTTAGAACTTCCTTTTCACACAAAGATAAAACTATTTTGCTTATAATACAAAAAGTTTATCCCCTTTATCTCACAATTTTTCCGCCACCGCCCCGCTTCATTTCAAAAAGCTGAAACGCAAGCCCAACTGAAGATTAAAAGTCAAAGGATGCTCCTTGCGGAACGTTTCGATATCGCATCCGTCATCGAAGTAATAGGCAATGCCCGGCTCGACATACAGTCCAAACTGCTTTGTGAAATTCACCTGCGCACCGATGCCCGCCACAACCGACCACTGCAAAGGGTCAACATCCAACGATGAATGAATCACCTCACGATTGCCACCGCCTGTTACGTACACGGTCTCCAAATCTCCCGAAACGCACTTCTCGACCGCACCGCCCGCTGATGCATAGAAGCTGAAGCGCTCATTCTGCCAAACGGAGCGGTGAATCTTAAGCGGAATGCCTATATAATGCAGCTTCCACTTTTCTTCCATGTAGGATTCTGCGCCCGAACGGGCATCGGAAGAAAGTATGGTATAAAACAAACCGCTCTCTAATGCCCAATCTTCATGGAAAAACCACTTGACAGAAGCTCCTACGCTTACGGGCATACGGTGATGGACTTCTGTCCTCGACGACTGCTCACGGTTATTAAACATGACCTGATTATAGGCAGTCGCTTCATCCGACAGTGGATTCATCACAAGATTACTGCCTCCCAAGCCGATAGTATGGGAGGCTACACGGCCGAAGCCGCCAAACGAATTGGAATAGGAATAGGGAGCGTTGCCTGCCCCCAGGCTCATCTGCCAGCTCTGCCCGCTCCGGCTTTTCTCCTTCTTGGCCCAAGATGCGTTTTGCTCCATTTGTCTGCGGTCTGCATCCCTGGAAGCCCGCAGCAACTGCACTTTCTTTTCATCCTGCGCCCTTTTCTCTGCGGAAACCGGCCCGCGGTCTGACTCCGGCTGTGCATCGGCCGAAACTTCCGTCTCAGCCTCTTCATCCGGCTCATCTTCCGCCACAACCGCCATTCGCACCGCTGCAGGAGCCGCCGGCACCGCCTCTCCCTTTATTTTTACCTTCTCAACGACAGCCATTGCCGGCTTCTCCGGTGTTTCGGAATAGACAAAAGGCTTCGTTTTTTCCAGCACAGCCTTCTCTTCCTTCTGCGCCAGGTCCCCTTTCCGGCTTAACGAATCAGCCGCCGGCGAAGTCCAAAGCCAGAATGTCAGCGAAGAAACGGCGGCTATCAGCGCGGCGGCGGCAGCCATCTGCCACTTCCTCCGCAACGGAATGACCTTTCGCGCCCCCAGTTCCTTCTCAACCTTGTCCCACATCCCCGCAGGAAGAGGTTCGGAATAGCCATCCATCCGGTCGCGTATATCCTGTATCCATTTTTTTTCCTCTATCATCGTTGCAGTCTCTTTCTATATTCGTTTATTTTTCTTATCAGCAGAGTCTTGGCCCGATAAAACTGAGAAGAAGAAGTATGCTCGGTAATCCCCAGCAAAGACGCTATCTCCTTATGGCTTTTCTCTTCGAAAACATAAAGATTGAATACCGTACGATACCCTTCGGGCAGTTCTCTGATGAGTTTCATCAGTACCCCACGCGGAATGTCACTTGCCTCACCATCGTCGGCCTCCTGCGTATCCGGAACCTCATCCATCAGCACTTCCTGTTTCATCTGCATGTTCCTTTTCCGCAAATAGCCCAACGCTTCGTTCACCATCACACGCGACAGCCATGCCTTCAGCGAGCCTTCCCCCTGATAGGCAAACTGCCTGGATATTGACTGGAATATCCGGATGATTCCGTCATGAAACACATCTTCCGCCGCTTCCCTATCGCCGATATAACGAAGGCATATGGCAAACAACACGCCTCCATACTGCTCATACAGCTCTTTCTGCGCTCTGTTGTCTGCCTGTTTGCATCGTAACGCCAGTTCCTCCTCCGTCATATAACTCACTCAAGCTTTAGTTAATAAATGATAGCGATGCAAAAATACTGCACACAACCTCATGTTTTTCTTTCATTAAAGTGTTTTAACACAAAAGAGCGCAGTATATTTTCCCGGCATCTATTTTACACGCAAACGGAATACGGATATATGAACCTTTTAAAACAAATATGTTTCAGGGCAGGACTGCTGCTTTGCTGTGTGACCGCCATCTTTTCATGCAGTCTGAACGACGACGAGCCGGATTTGATATACCTCACGCTCGGCACGGTAACCAACGACGGCAGGTTAAAGATAGAGTCTGACTCGCACGGCACGCTGGTTCCATCCAATCCGGAACGCTTTGCCGCCGCCGACGCGGACGAGACCGGCCAAAGAGTATTGATAAGCGTGCCTGCCAACGAAATAGAGGCCGATGTCCAAGAGGGAGGAGAAAAAGAGGTAAATGTCGTAGAGCTGTATAAAGTGCTTACAAAAGACGCAGATGACTTGCGGATTACCCGTCCGGAAAACGGCTCCGACACCGACTTCGGGAACGACCCTCTTCAGATTATCGGAGTTTCCATCAGTGCACAGCATCTTAATGTCCAGCTCTATATAAAGGGACACGATACGGAAAAGCCACACCGCATCAGCCTGCTGCTGGATGAAGGCTGCCAAATAGACGAAAACGGGTGGCTGCCTGTAGAATTGCGCCACAATGCCGGACAAGACTCGCAGTCGGAAACATTCTGGAGCGTGGTATCCTTCAAGCTTTCCAGTATCCCCGAATATGAGAGTCCCGCTTTCGAAGGATTCCACATTTATTATAATAACGGTACAAACAAGCACGCCGAATGTTTCGTCCGGAAAGGACAGATACTGAATCAGGACGAAACCTTTTCTGACGGCCTGTTCTGCAACAGCCGATAAGCCGGAAAGCGGGCTTTATCTGGCCGTCGTCCCCTCCGTGTGCCGGTATCCGCGCAGAAAGTCCTCAACAGACATTCTTTTCTTCCCGGCCAGCTGCAGGGAGCGCACATCCAGCCATCCGTCGGACGAAGCAATCCTGAAAAAGGTCTTTCCATCCGTCACGATGTCTCCGGGATTGGCCGAATGCTCTCCGAACATCTTTTCCGCTTCAAATATCTTAAGCATCACCGGAGCGGTATCCTGCGAGCAAAGCTCCGTCCATGCCGCCGGATAAGGAGACAGTCCGCGGATAAAGTCATAGACCGGCTTGACTCCCCGGCTCCAGTCTATGCGGCAGGTCTCTTTAAAAATCTTCGGGGCCGGATGCAACACTCCGCATCCCGCCACACTTTCCTGAGGAACCGTATGCACACTGCCCGCCATGATGGCATCCACCGTCTTTATCACCAAGTCTCCACCCACTTTCATCAGGCGGCCGTAAACCATTTCCACATTGTCTGTGTCCGCTATCGGCACGCGAACCTGGTCGATAATCTCGCCCGTATCGATTTCGTGCTTCAGGAAAAAGGTCGTAACGCCCGTTTCCTTTTCGCCGTTGATGACGGCCCAATTGATGGGAGCCGCCCCCCGATACTGAGGGAGCAAAGAGGCATGCAGATTGAATGTCCCCATGCGCGGCATGTTCCATACCACCTCCGGCAGCATACGGAAGGCGACAACAATCTGAAGGTCGGCCTCCAGGCTCCGCAGCTCGGACAAAAACGCCTCATCCTTCAGCCTTTCCGGCTGCAAGACCTTCAATCCCTGAGATACGGCATATTGCTTTACCGCGCTTGCCTGAAGCACACTTCCGTGACGCCCCATCGGCTTGTCGGGCATCGTTATCACCCCGACGATATTATACCCTCCTTCAACCAGTCTTCTCAGGCTTTCCACGGCGAACTCGGGAGTTCCCATATATACAATCCGCAAATCTTTCTTTTCCATACTTACATTCTTAAAATTTACTTATGACGGAAAAAAGATTCCGTTCCTGCCGAAATTCTTTTTCCCGCCGCCAAACGATTCTTATTCCGCCGACAAATCGACCAGTACCTGCCGGTAAGCCGTCAGCATCTTCGACTTTGAGACGATTCCCCTATACTTTCCATCCTCGTCCACCACGGGAAGATTCCATGCCCCCGTTTCATCAAACCGCCGCATCACATCCTCCATCGAATCGGTTATGTTGATGCAGGCTTTCGGTGCAACCATAAAATTCTCCACACGGTAACGATGATAAAGTTCCTGACGGAACATAATGTTGCGGATATTGTTTAAAACGACAATTCCCAACAGCTTATTGTTTATGTCGACCACGGGAAAAAGATTGCGTCCCGACTTTGAAATGACCTTTACCATCTCTCCCAAATCCATGTCCGGCCGCACCACCAGAAAATCTGTCTCTATCACACTCTCCATGTTCATCAGAGTCAACACCGCTTTGTCCTTATGATGAGTGACCAGTTCCCCCTTCTTAGCCAGACGCATGGAATAGATGCTGTGAGGTTCGAATACGATAATCGTCAGATATGCACACACTGAAACAATCATTAGGGGCAGAAACAAATCATATCCTCCCGTAAGCTCGGCGATGAGGAATATGCCCGTAAGCGGAGCATGCATAACACCCGACATCAGTCCGGCCATACCCATCAGCGCAAAGTTCTTTTCCGGAATATACGTATTGCCGATATGAAATTCGTTGCAGACATAAGAAAAGACAAAGCCGGCAATGCATCCCAGAAACAGACTCGGTGCAAAAATACCGCCGCATCCGCCTCCGCCGTTGGTCGCACTCGAAGCAAAGACCTTGAACAAAATAATCAGCAGCAGATAAATAATAAGCATGTGACCGTGCCCATAGAACAAAGAGTTGTTCATCACCGTATCCCAATCGTCGGATGTCGTCCCGTTCAGCAAGAGAGAGATAGTATCATATCCCTCTCCGTAAAGTGGCGGAAAAAGGAATATCAGGATACTCAGCATCGTTCCCCCTATCAGAAACTTCACATAAGGATTGGTATAACGCCGGAATATATTTTCAATCCAGTTCATCGAACGGGTGAAATACCATGCAACCAACCCGCAAAAGATTCCCAAGGCTATGGCATAAGGCACCCTTTCCATTGCAAAAGGATAATCCAGATGAAAATAAAACATGGATTCCGTACCGGTCAACACATATGAAAGCGAAGCAGCCGTCACGCTGGTAATAAGCAGCGGCAGAAGAGATGCCATCGTAAGGTCAATCATCAGCACTTCCAACGTAAATACCAACCCGGCAATCGGAGCCTTGAATATGCCCGAAACCGCTCCGGCAGCGCCGCATCCCACCAGCAGCATCAGGGTCTTGTGGTCCATCCGGAATATGCTGCCCAGATTAGAGCCTATAGCCGAACCCGTCAGCACGATAGGCGCCTCAGCCCCGACCGAGCCTCCAAATCCGATTGTAATGGCAGAAGCGCAGACCGACGACCATACATTATGGCGCTTGATACGGCTCTGCCGGCGGGAAATGGCATACAGAATCTTCGTTACACCGTGGCTTATGTCATCGCGCACTATTTTGCGGATAAAAAGACTCGTAAGGAAAATGCCGACTACCGGGTATACAAGATACAGCCAGTTAGCACCCGTCGAATCGAAGTTCTCGGTCAAAAATTCCTTGATATACTCCACCAGAAATTTCAGCACATAAGCCGCCAATGCCGTACAGACACCAACAATGAAGCTTAACAGCAGTATAAACTGCCGGTCCTTGATGTGCTTCTCGCGCCAAACAAGCAAACGCTGGAGCAGATTATTGTTATCATCAGCTGTATTCATCGCCTTATTCTCTGATAATCTTTACTTCACCACCTTTTCCCAACTTGATAATCGACGAGGGCTTCGGATGTCCGGTCTCTTCCCTGCGGTAATCCACCACATAATCCACGGCCTGCTTAATCTCTTCACTAATATCATTGAACACCGAAGGAGCAGGCAGCCCACTGATATTGGCCGATGTAGAGACAATTGCCTTACGGAAACGGAAGCACAACTCCCTGGAAAACTCCTCTTTTGTTACGCGTATCCCCACGCTTCCGTCTGCAGCAACCAGATTCGGGGCCAAGTTGCGGGCTCCGTCATAAATAATGGTCAGAGGTTTTGTGCTAAGGTCAATCAAGTCCCATGCCACCTGCGGAACATCCTGCACATAAAAGTCAACTTTTACCGGACTGTCGACCAAGACAAGCATCGCCTTGCTGTCTGTCCTCCGCTTTATTTCATAAACCCGTTTTACCGCCTCCTCATTGGTGGCGTCACAACCGATTCCCCAAACGGTGTCAGTAGGATAAAGAATTATGCCACCGCTTTGCATGACTTCACATGCACGCCTTATTTCATCTTTCATCATAACGGCCATCTTTTCTTTTATATAATCAGGAACAAAAGTACAAAGGATTTTAGGATAGCCCAAGAAAGTTTCATTAAATTTGCAGGGAGGTTTCTGTTTTATGAATAGGTTTCGCAAAATTATCCACATCGACATGGATGCTTTTTATGCTTCGGTAGAGCAGCGTGACAACCCTGAACTGAAGGGAAAGCCCGTTGCCGTGGGGCATGCCGAAAGGCGCGGAGTGGTGGCCGCCGCAAGCTACGAAGCCCGGAAATTCGGGATACGCTCGGCCATGCCGTCACAAAAAGCCATCAAGCTCTGTCCAAAACTTATTTTCATCGAGGGAAGAATGGAGACTTACAAAGAGGTTTCGCGGCAGATTCACGGCATATTCCACGACTATACCGATATCATCGAACCGATTTCATTGGATGAAGCCTTTCTGGATGTCACCGTCAACAAGAAGGGAATCGAGCTTGCCGTCGACATTGCGCGCGAGATAAAATGCCGTATCCGCAAGGAACTCGACCTGATTGCCTCTGCCGGCGTATCCTACAACAAGTTCCTCGCCAAGATAGCCTCCGACTATCGCAAGCCCGACGGCCTATGCACCATCCATCCCGACCAGGCACAAGAGTTCATCGACCGCCTTCCCATCGAATCTTTCTGGGGAGTCGGCCCCGTTACCGCCAAGAAGATGCACCGGCTTGGCATTTACAACGGAAGGACTTTGCGGGAGTGTACGAGGGATATGCTTATACGGCAATTCGGAAAGGCCGGGAGCATCTATTACGATTTTGCAAGGGGAATCGACGACAGGCCGGTTGAACCGACACGCATACGCAAGTCAATCGGCTGCGAACATACTTTGGAAAAAGACATCAGCCTGAAAAGCGCCGTCATCATCGAACTGTATCATGTGGCCTGCGAACTGACAGAACGGATGAAGGCCAAGGGATTCAGCGGCATGACCCTTACCCTAAAAATCAAATTCAACGACTTTATCCAGATAACGCGCAGTGCAAGCTCCGCCAAAGAGCTTAAAAAGCTGGACGACATCCTTCCGCTTGCCAAAAGACTGCTGAAGGAAGTGGACTACGAACAGCATCCCATCCGCCTGATAGGGCTTTATATCTCAAATCCCAAAGAGGAAGAGGATTTTCCGCCTGCCCGCAGCAGCGAATGGATACAGCTGGAATTTGACTTCAAGGATTAAAGCCGTTTTTTCACGGCGCGAAAATCCATTCCGGCTACGGCAAAACCGGATTGTCATGCCATGCAAACGAAAATGGGAGCACAGGAAAAAACTTCCTTGCTCCCACCCTTGTTCTTTCAACAGACGCAAACCGTCCGCACAACCTATACAAGCCTGTTGGTCGCCGCATCGGGAAACACGACAGAAGGCTTGAAACGCTTGGCTTCCTCAAAGTCCATCAGTGCGTATGACATGATAATCACCACATCGCCTACCTGCACCTTGCGGGCTGCCGCGCCATTCAGACAAATACAGCCCGACCCGCGCTCGCCTTTGATTATATAAGTCTCGAAACGCTCCCCGTTATTATTGTCCACTATCTGCACCTTTTCACCCGCTATCATATTGGCAGCCTCCATCAAGTCCTCGTCAATAGTGATGCTCCCCATATAGTTCAAGTTAGCTTCGGTTACGGTCACACAGTGTATTTTCGACTTCAATACTTCTATCATCATACGGCTATCCTCTATATTTAATATTGTCAATCAAGCGGACTTCACCGCAAAATACGGTAATGCACCCCACGATATACTCCGTTTCATCCCATCCGTTCACGGTTTGGAGCGTATTTCCGTCCACTATTTCAAAGTATTCCAGCCTTAATCCTTCTGACCGGGCGATGCGCGACTCTACATACAAACGGGTTTCGGCCACAGTATGCGTCTTGCTGTATTCCACACTCGCGAAAAGAGTCTGTGATATCTGCAAGGCCTGCTCCCGCTGTTCTGCGCTCAAGCGCGTATTCCGGCTGCTCAATGCCAGTCCGTCCACCTCGCGGACTATAGGACAACCCACAATCTCGATAGGGAAAGGATAACGGCGCACCATTTCACGGATAACGGCCAGCTGCTGAAAATCTTTTTCTCCAAAATAAGCCCTTGTCGGCTCAACGATAAGAAACAGCTTGCTCACCACCTGACAAACTCCATTGAAATGTCCGGGACGATATTTCCCCTCCATCACCGTGTCGAGCGGCGCATAGCTAAACTGTCGGGTATCCGGCTCCGGATACATTTCTTCTACAGAAGGGGCAAAGACAAAAGCCGCTCCACACGCCTCAAGCAGCGCGCAATCCGCTTCCAGTGTCCGCGGATATTTCAAAAGATCATTTTTATCATTAAACTGAGTGGGATTAACGAAATCGCTGACCACTACCACATCATTTTCTGCCACGGCACGTTTCACCAACGAAGCATGCCCGGCATGCAGAGCACCCATAGTCGGCACCAATCCGATAGTTTTTCCGGCTTTACGAAGTCCGTCCAACTCCGAACGCAACTCCTTTACTGTTTGAATTAACTTCATTATTCTTTGGCTTTTAACCATCTAATGTTTCTAAACGGCTGCAAATTTAAATATTTATTTCCGTACAATACCAAACGCCCGTTCAAATTTTATCGGGATTATCCATTTTTTGACAGCCACCGGAAAGCATGAAAACCAAAGAACATATATGCTCATAATCAGTCCGTTCATGACTTATTAACATACTATAAGCATTAAAATCATCCGTATAACCACCCAAATTCATTCATTTTTTGTATCTTTGCAGTCAGATTTAGAGTAATAATTGTTTCAAAATGAGCGTGAAGAAAGTTTTATTCATTACACAAGAAATCACTCCTTATGTACCCGAAAGCGAGCAGGCAATCATCGGCCGGGATCTGCCTCAAGCCATACAAGATAAAGGCAGAGAAATAAGGACATTCATGCCCAAATGGGGAAATATCAACGAACGGCGCAACCAATTGCACGAAGTAATCCGTCTTTCAGGAATGAATCTAATCATCGACGACACGGATCATCCGCTGATTATCAAAGTGGCATCCATTCAGGCTGCCCGCCGGCAAGTCTATTTTATTGACAATGATGATTATTTTCTCCACCGTCAGATGACATCCGATGAAAACGGAAATGATTATGAAGACAATGGAGAACGTGCCATATTCTATGCACGCGGCGTGTTGGAGACAGTGAAAAAACTGCGCTGGTGTCCGGATATCATACATTGTCACGGGTGGATGAGCGCAATGGTCCCCTTATATATAAAAAAGGTGTATTATGAAGAACCGTCATTCAGAGACTCCAAAGTGATTTTCTCTGTATACAATGAGGGGTTCAAATCGACTCTGAATCCAAACTTCACCCAACAACTTATGCTGAAAGAAATTACAACGGAAGATATCAGCATGATAAAGACTCCGGTAGACTATGAGGAATTGTGCAAACTGGCAGTTTCTTATTCAGACGGTATCATACAAAACAGCGAAAGCATCAATCCCAACATAACTGATTACGCACGCAAACTGAATATCCCTGTTCTTGACTATCAGACAGCCGATACATACGCCGACGCATGCGATGCCTTTTACGACCAGGTATGGGATGCCGCTGAAAATAAATAATTCAAAAAACAATCAACATGAAATTCAAGTTCCTGGCAGCAGCAGGATTTGCCGCCTTTCTCTATAGCTGCGATGACAGTACGACGGGAATCGGAAACTTTGTGGCCGATGCAGACGAAATCGAAGCCTATGCAAAAACCTACAATGTAGATACCAAAACCGTATTGGTGAAAGATATCGCACCCGAAGGACTATATTCACGCACGAGCAGTGCCTACTTGGGAAAAATCACAGACGAGGACTTCGGAGAATTTACAACCGACTTTATTACGCAAGTATACTGTCCGGAAGACTTCGCTTACCCGGAAACACTCACAAAGATAACAAGCACCACACTCGAACTCTACTATCACAGCTACTACGGAGACTCGGTAGCGCCGATGCAGGCATCGGTGAAACTGCTGAGAAACGATACGGGAATCATCGACGACGGCAAGCATCCGGACATTTACTATACAACATATACGCCCGAGGACTATGTTTATCCGGAAGTGATAGGCCAAAAAGATTATGCCGCCTATGACAATTCGGTAAGCGATTCCGTACGATATGCCACAGACGACAACGGAGATTTGACATATTATCCAAACATAACAATTGACTTGAGCAACCAGACCGTGCCGCAGGAAATAGGGAGCGGGAATTTCAACCAATACATTTTTGACAAATACAAAGAAAATCCGGAAAACTTTAAAGACGGAGCCAGCTTTATCAACAATGTATTGAGCGGATTCTACGTTTACAACACAAGCGGAGAAGGCTCTGTACTGTACATTCAAGACATCTGGCTGCGCACCCGCTTTGAATATACGATGAAAGATTCGGAAGGAAACGACTCCATTGTAGAAGGAAGCACGGCATTTGCCGCCTCCAAAGAAATCTATATGCGCACGCGCCTGCAGAATGATGAAAAGCTGGAAGAGTTTACCGGTGCAGGACACTCCAACGAAACTTATCTGAAAACCCCTGCCGGATTATGGACAGAGGTCACGCTTCCCCTGCAAGACATCTATGATGAACTGAGCACCGATACGCTCAACTCTGTTTCGCTCTCATTCACCAAATACAAAGACACCATTGAAGGGAAGGAAAGGGAACTGGAGATGGGGACTCCGCAATATCTGCTGCTGATAAGAAAGAATGAGGTCAAGGACTTTTTCGAGAACAACCAGAACGCGGACAACCAGACCTCGTTCCTGGCAAGTTATAACAGCAGCAGCAACACGTATACCTTTTCTTCACTGAACCGACTAATCAGTCATATATTCAGCGAAATAAGGAATAGCGAAGAAAGACCGGCTGACTGGGACAAGCTGCTGCTGATTCCCGTGCAGATTGAAAGAGAATCTGAAAGCACGAACAGTTCAACCGAAGCGCAGATTATCGGCATCTCCCACGATTTGGAGGTGAACTCTGCACGCCTGTTCAGGGGAAACGACGACAATCCTCTTCAAGCGACGGTCATCTACACGAGACCACACGAAGAATAAATGCAGACGCGCTGACTTTCTCACGATATTACACAAAAAGGCTGCCCATGAAAAAAAGTTTTTCTCATGGGCAGCCTTTCTTTTTCCCCTGTCCGAATCCAGGCTTTATTCCGCCATAAATGTTTTGGTCTGGACATTCCGGCTGTCGGGCCCTACCATCACCTGGAAGTCTCCGGCATCGTATTTATAAACCAAATCGGCATTATAATATTTCAAGTCATCGGCCGTCAATGTAAAGGTAACGTCACGACTTTCGCCCTTTCGCAGGAATATCCTGCGGAAGCCCTTCAGCTCTTTTACCGGACGGGCTATGTCCGCATAAAGGTCGCGAATGTAAAGCTGCACCGTCTCAACTCCGTCGAAGTCGCCAACATTCTTCACCGGAACCGTTACCGTAATACTCCCGCCCTGCGGCAAGACTTCGGCATCAAGCTTCATCTCGCCGTATTCAAACGCCGTATAACTCAGGCCATAACCAAAAGGATACAGTCCGTCATTGGGACAGTCGATATAATTGCTGACATAACGATTGAATACGCCCGGCTCTCCGTCAGGACGTCCGGTATTCACCTGGCCGTAATAAAGAGGAAGCTGCCCTACACTGCGGGGAAAAGTCGTTGTCAGCTTGCCGGAAGGCACCGTTTCCCCAAACAACACATCGCCCACAGCGGCTCCGGTCTCGCTTCCACCAAACCAAACATTCAAGATTGCCGGTACATTTTCCGATTCCCATGCCAGTTCAAGCGGCCTTCCGGTAAAGAGAAGCAGTACGACGGGCTTTCCCGTCTTCACCAATGCCTGCAACAAATCACGCTGGGCATCCGGTATACGGATGTCTGTGCGCGATGCAGATTCTCCTGTCATATCGGCACACTCTCCTACCGCCGCTATAATAACATCGGCACGTGCAGCAACCGCCATCGCTTCGGCAAGCAGCTGCCTGTCGTCTCCCCGCTCTAACGGGCGGATTCCCACCGCACCTTTTTCCGTCTGCCCGTCATAATAGACATTGCTTCCCTTGGCATAAAGAATTTCGGCCTTATCTCCCACTGCCGCACGCATGCCTTCAAGCAAGGACTGATGCTGCGAAGGGTCGCAAGTCGGGCTCCACATGCCGCACATATTATTGCGGGCATCCGCCATCGGCCCTATCAAAGCAATGCGGCTCCCCGGCTTCAAGGGAAGCAGCCTGCCTTCATTCTTCAGCAATACGAAGGTTTCGGCCGCGATGCGCCGTGCTTCGGCACGGTTTTCAGCCGAATACGTATCTTTTGCAGCGCGAAGTGTGTCGCAATACTTGTAAGGATTGTCAAAAAGCCCAAGCTTGTACTTCATTTCCAATACCCGGCGGCACGCCTCATCGATACGTTCTTCCAATACACTGCCTTCAGACAGGGCCTCTGCCATCGGATAAAGGAAACTGCCCGATACCATATCCATGTCTGTCCCGGCATTCATGGCCATTATGCCGGCCTTCTTCAGGTCTGCCACACCATGAACAGCCATTTCGCCTATCGAATTATAGTCGGTTACAACCATTCCTCCGAATCCCCACTGCCCACGCAAGACATCTTCCAACAGCCATTCATTGGCCGTTGCCGGGATGCCGTCGACTGTATTGAAGGATGTCATCACCGTTCCCACGCCTGCCTCGACAGCGGCCCGATAAGGAGGAAAGTATTCATTGAACATCCGGACACGGCTCATGTCGGTCAGATTGTAGTCGCGGCCTGATTCGGAAGCTCCGTAAAGGGCGAAATGTTTCAGGCAAGCCATGATGTTGACTTCAGATTCACGCAGGTTTTCGCCCTGATAGCCCCGAACATACGCCCGCGCCAACACGGAGCCAAGATAGGGGTCTTCGCCATTCCCCTCGGCTATCCTGCCCCAACGGGCGTCTTTACATATATCCACCATCGGACTGAATGTCCATGAAATGCCGTTGGCACTGCCTTCCTTGGCCGATATTTCGGCAGCCCGTCGCACCGCCGCCGTATCCCAGCTGCAAGACAATGCGAGCGGAATCGGAAAAATAGTCTGGTAACCGTGGATAATATCAGCACCCACCACCAGCGGAATGCCCAAGCGGGTCTCCTCTACAGCTATGCGCTGCAACTCCCTAATCTTATCAATGCCCTTTACATTAAAATATCCTCCGATTTCCTCCCGGCGAATCATCTCCGCCAAGTCGCTGTCCACAATCGGCCCCGTGGTCAAATCGCCTCCCGACGGAAGGTTCAGCTGTCCCAGCTTCTCATGAAGCGTCATTTTGTCCATCAACTCAGAGATGAAACGATTCATCTCCCCGTCCGATTCACTTACCGGCGAACAGCCGCACAACAGTGCGGCAGACATCCCGACGGCAGCAAACAATTTTTTCATACCTGTCATATCATTTTTTCATTTCAGCAACAATACATTTTTCTGCATATAAAGAATGAGCCCGGCCTCAATGCCGAGCTCAAACCATCAGACAATAGTGTGTTCAAGAATCTGACTAATTCTTTCTTCCCCTTCTACGGCCTTAAAGAGAAAAGCGTCATTTCGCATCTTTCTTCGCAGCAGTCTTCTTTGCGGCAGAAGAGGCCGTCTTTCTGGCCGCCGTCTTTTTGGGGGCCGGTTCTGCATTAGCTTCCGCCTTCTTCAATTCAGCCTGAAGTTTCTTCACCTCATCAGTCAGCTGAACCAGTTCGTTTTCCTGGTTTTTGATTGTAGTCAACAGTGAGTTCAACTCTTCATCGTCCATGTCGACCGGATACAAGGCATTGACGCGTCCGATGAAATCGCCCAGAATGTTCATGTAATTGGTAAACGCATCATAAGGAGAATCATAGATTCCACGATTCAAGCCCACTCCCGTATCTTTGGTAGTCATAAAACGGAAGTTGTTGCTTGCCTGCAAATAATACCAATCCTGCTTGATGCGACGGTCATTGCACAGGTATACACGTTCAGCCACACTATAAAGCTTGTTGAAAGCCTCACGCTGCATCACGTTTCCCAGCCACGGGCTGATATCCCGCTCTTCGTCCGACCATGACATCGGATAAGGAACATCGACCATATCCACCGATTTCAGCTTGGTTACGATTTCCGTCGGCGTAGAGAAAGTGATTCCCCGCTGTTTTGCGCAGGCCGGAAGCGCTTTCAAGAATTCCAGGATATTGGAAGAAAGCGGCTGAGCCATACCCAAAGCAGACAGTTCCATAAAGATATTGATGACTTGCTCGTTTTCCGGCAATGAAGCAATCCAATTGGTATAAGTGTCTGCAAAGAGCGGATATTCGTTCCATTCCGTATTAGAGAAACGCAGACTGATATCATCCGACAATTTGAAGTCGCGCATCAGAAGTTTCAAGTTCGGATTCTCGGCACAATGATACAGATAATGCGGACTCTTCCACCCCAATACATGTTTTGCACCTTCTACCAACATTCCTTTGAATCCCATGCTGGCCACGATTCCTCCTATTTCATTGTCGTAAATCAAGCTGGAATTGCGGAACACCTTAGGCTCTTGCCCGAAAAAGTCCTTCACTTTTTTGCGCATAGCCTCTACTTCCTCGCGGAAGCAGTCTTCATTCTTCAGCGATGACAAGCCATGAGAATAAGGTTCGCAGATAAACTCGCAGCAGCCCGTTGCATTCAGCTCGTGCAACAGTTCAATAACGGCCGGAGCATAAATCTCAAGCTGCTCCAATGCCACACCGGAAACGGAAAGAGCCACCTTAAAGGCCCCTTCGTTAGACTTTGCCATTTCAATCAAAGTCTTTAAGGCCGGAATGTAAGAGCGTTCGGCCACTTCATTGATGCTTTGCTCGTTTGCATAGTCATCATAATAATAGTGGTCGGTGCCTATTTCGAAGAAACGATAGCGTTTCAAATGTATTATCTGGTGAATTTCAAAGTAAAGACAGATTGTTTTCATAACGATTGAGTTAGATTATTTATTTACCATAATTGCTTAAAACTTGATCATACAGGGCACGCACCTTCAAGCCTACCTTCTCCCATACGATACCATCCACTTCTTTCTTCCCTTCATCGCGCAAATATTCATAAAGCGACTCGTTGGTACAGATAGAGTGTATGGCATCTGCCATAGCATGAATATCCCAATAATCAGTCTTGATACATTTCTCCAGAATTTCGGCACAACCCGACTGCTTGGATATTATTGTCGGCACGCTGCACTGCATAGCTTCCAGCGGAGAAATGCCGAAGGGTTCGGACACGGACGGCATGATATACACATCGCTTGCCTTAAGCACCTCGTATACCTGCTTGCCTTTCATGAAGCCAGGGAAATGGAAACGGTCTGCAATCCCCCGTTCAGCCGCCAGGCGAATCATGGCATTCATCATATCGCCACTGCCGGCCATCACAAAACGTATGTTATGACTCCGCTTCAGCACCATAGCCGCCGCCTCAACGAAATATTCAGGCCCTTTCTGCATGGTGATACGGCCCAGGAATGTAACAATCTTCTCCTTCGGATTCTTCTGTGGAACGATATCCTGGATTTCTTTCGAAAGCGGAGACACCGCGTTATGCATCGTGAAGCACTTGCGCGGATCCTGATAATACTTATGGATAACCGTCTGTCGGGTCAGCTCACTCACGCACATGATGCAGTCGGCATGATCCATTCCGTTCTTCTCAATGGCATAAACCGTAGGATTCACATTGCCGCGGCTACGGTCAAAGTCCGTAGCATGAACATGGATAACCAACGGTTTGCCCGATATCTGCTTGGCGTGTATGCCGGCCGGATAGGTCAGCCAGTCATGCGAATGAATGATATCGAACTGTTGCTGGCGGGCTACCACCCCTGCCACAATCGAATAATTGTTGATTTCCTCATGCAGATTGTCCGGATAACGGCCGGAAAACTCCAAGCAACCCAAATCATTGGTATGCATATAATTAAAATCGGCATAAATATGGTCGCGCATGTCGTAATACAACTGCGGATCCATATAAGAGCCCACCCGGCTTTTCACATAATCCCACTGCACATCGCGCCATACAATAGGCACACTGTTCATTCCTATAATCTTCAGAAAACTTTGGTCTTCATCTCCCCACGGCTTCGGAATGCAGAATGTAATCTCCATATCCGACTGTTGAGACATTCCTTTTGTCAGTCCATAACTGGCAGTTCCCAAACCTCCTAAGATATGAGGAGGAAATTCCCAGCCAAACATTAAAACTTTCATAGTATTCCTCCTTCTTTATTGGTTATCGTATTTTGACAATAAATTCAGTGTACGCAAGATTTCAGCCACATTCATGGCAAATGATACGGCCCCGCGTCCCTGGAACGGCGGATTTCCATCAAAAAGTTCAGGGATAGAGCCGATGCAATGACAAGTCATCTGATCTTCATAACTAATCATCTGACGCTCCACAAAGGATATTGCGCTACGCTTGTATATACGCAAATAAGCTTCCAAATAGAAGCCCTCCAGCCACGGCCACGCTGTTCCCTGATGATAGGCATAGTCACGCTGAATCTGAGGCCCGACATAATTGGGATTATATCCCCCACTCTTCGGACTTAATGAGCGGATACCCTTCGGAGTAAGCAGTTCTTTCGTCACAATATCCACTACACCCTTCTTCTGCTTGGCATCAAGAGGAGAATAATCAAATGCCGCCGCAAATATCATATTCGGACGCACGCTCCAGTCCATCATGTTGCCGTCTACATAATCCAGCAGATAACCATATTCATTTAAGAAAGTAGAGACAAACGAAGAAGCCGTCTTATCGGCTATCTGCGTCAAACGGGCACTCAGCTCAGCATCATCTGCCAGCAAATCGGCGATAAAACGCAGGGAATTATACCACAAAGAATTAAATTCTACGATATATCCTGTTCTTGCCACTACAGGACGACCGTTTACTGTAGAATTCATCCACGTAATGGCCTTGTCACGACCGTTGGCATATACCAGTCCGTTGTCATGAACCTGCAGGTTCGGATGTTTTCCATCAGCCAGATAACTGATTATATCCTTAACCAACTGCCCATATTTCTCTTTGGCCGCCTCGCGTGAAACCATCTTCGCATATTGTTGCACAGTCCATACCGCCCACATCAACACATCCGGATGTTCCATTTCATAAACCTTCAGATTTGTTTTCTCGGCGTTCATGAAAGCATAGATAGCCTTAACAGCGGTCTGCATCACAAGCTCAAACTTTTCTGTCTCGCCAATGGCCAATGTCAGTCCCGGCAACGAAACAAACATATCGCGGGCACGGCACTTAAACCACGGATAACCGGCCAATATATAAGACTCACCGTCCTGCTTGTTCAAGAACTGATGAGCTGTGTTAATCAAGCAATTCTTAAAGCTGTCGCGCGGAATACGCTTTTCAACTTCGTATGTGAAGAGAGAATCCAACGTTGAGGTGTCGATGGCCGAGATTCCCCCCGAGAATGTAACTGACTCTCCTTTTTTGATATTGATTTCAAAATAGCCCGGCACATAAAGGTCTTCGTTAAAGTCATATCCGCGCTCCTGTTCCTTCGGATATTCAATGCCCCGATACCAGTCTGGCTGGAAATGAAAGGTATTTTCCTTGCTGAACTGCATATACAGCTCCGGGTATCCCGGATACATACAAGTTTTGATGCCGTTCTCCACCTCATCATAATGGCGGCTCGCCTGAGAATTCTCATGCGTATACTGGCGCACACTGCGGAAAGCCAGATACGGACGAAGACGAAGAATCGTTTCTGAATGTGCATCAACCAAGGTATAGCGAATCAGAATCCGGTTTTCGTGATGAACAAAGACTTTCTCCTTTTTAAGAATCACACCGCCTACCCGATAAAGAGTGGTAGGCACTTTTTCACACTCAAACTCACGGATGTACTTGTGCCCGCGCGGGCTGTAGCTGTCGCCGTGATACTTATGAAGCCCCAGATTGAACTCGGCTCCATGCTGTATCACCGTTTCATCCAATGAAGACAACAGCACATGGTTTTCATCATCCAGTTCCGGAACCGGGATGACCAACAAGCCATGATATTTGCGAGTATTGCAATCGACAATGGTTGAACAATGATACGCTCCCGAACGATTGGTTCGGAGAATCTCCCGAGGAAGAGATTCTTCCAGATTGGTCAGCAGAGTTTTATCAAATCGTAAATAACTCATAGTTGTTTATTAAGGTTATAATTATATGTTCTTCTCTAAAAAATGTTATTTATTTCCTCTCAAAAATAATAATTAAATAGAAACTCTAAAACTAAAAAGTCACTTTTTTTGCTTTGCCGCCTGTTTTTTTTTTTACGGCCGGATTTTTTACGCAAATACATGTCCGACAACATAAGAAACAGACGAATCGTATAAATTTTTTATCAAGACATCCTCTGAAATCCACTGCGGCCTGCCGCCGTCTTGCCGCAGCAGAAAGATGTTTTCATTCTTGCAAAAACCTATTTTCCTCCCGGCAAAAGACAGGCGACGCCGGCGTCACTCATCCGGCATCCATACGCGGAAACAGCGCCGCCTCCATGCCTGCCCAAGTTTAACCTTGCTCGGCCACGACATAAAAAGCTGTCCCGGAAGGATTGACGAGAATCCAACCGGGACAGCCCTTATCGTCTGTTCGTAAAAGAATATCAGTCTATCATGTCGAATCCGCAATACGGAACCAGTGCTTTCGGGATGCGGATGCCTTCAGGAGTCTGATTGTTTTCGAGCAAAGCCGCCACAATGCGCGGCAATGCCAAAGCAGACCCGTTCAGCGTATGACAAAGCTCCGTCTTCTTTTCAGCCGTACGGTAGCGGCACTTCAAGCGGTTTGCCTGGTAAGTATCAAAATTGGATACCGAGCTTACTTCCAGCCACCGCTTCTGGGCTTCCGAATAGACTTCAAAGTCAAAACACAGAGCGGCCGTAAAGCTCATGTCTCCTCCGCACAGGCGTAATATGCGGTATGGCAGCTCCAGCTTCTTCAACAGCCCCTCCACATGGTCAAGCATCTCCTGATGAGACTGACGGGAATGCTCGGGCTTGTCGATGCGGACCAGTTCCACCTTAGAGAATTCATGCAGGCGATTCAGGCCGCGCACATCTTTTCCGTACGAGCCTGCCTCACGGCGGAAACATTGCGTATAGGCACAATTCTTGACAGGAAGCTGCTTTTCGTCCAATATCACATCGCGGTAAATATTTGTAACCGGCACTTCGGCGGTGGGAATCAGATACAAGTCATCCAGATTGCAGTGATACATCTGTCCCTCCTTGTCAGGCAACTGCCCTGTGCCGTAACCGGAAGCGGCGTTCACCACCGTGGGAGGCATGATTTCCTCGTAGCCGGCAGCACGAGCCTCGTCGAGAAAGAAATTTATCAAAGCGCGCTGCAAGCGTGCTCCCTTACCCTTATACACGGGAAAACCTGCTCCGGTAATCTTTACTCCAAGGTCGAAATCTATCAGGTCATACTTTTTCGCCAGTTCCCAGTGAGGAAGTGCGTCTTTGGGAAGCTCAGTCTCCATGCCGCCCATCTTCTCCACCACGTTGTCTTCTGCTCCGAAACCTTCCGGCACACTTTCATAGGGCACATTCGGAATGGTATAAAGCAAGTTCTGCATGTCTTCCGCCGCCTTGTCCATTTCAGCCTGAAGCGACTTGCTGACTTCCTTGATTTCCGCCACTCTGTTTTTTGCAGCTTCAGCCTCATCTTTTTTACCTTCCTTCATCAAAGTGCCGATAACCTTTGACATAGAGTTGACTTCTGCAAGGTTTTTATCTAATTGATTCTGAGCATTGCGTCGTTTGTCGTTCAGTTCGAGCACTTGTGCTATGGCTTCCCGCGCATTGGCAAAGTGCTTCTTCTCCAATCCCCGGATTACCTTTTCGGTATCCTCTGTAATCTGTTTAATGGTAAGCATATCCTTTTGTTTTTATACTTTTCGTGATGCAAAGATATATTTTTTTGTTGAGATGGATAATAAGTCAACCATAATTTAATCTCCGTCAGAACACGGGGAGTGTATATACCAGCCCGAGCGAAATACGCTGACGGCTATAGCTTTCAGCCCCCCAAGTCCGTCCGAGCCGTGTAAAGTGAACATTCTTATACAGCAAATGGAGATAAACCAACAGCTCACGGTTTTCAATCGGATAATATTCGGCACACAGCTGGGTGTTCCAAACACGGCGGTAGTTGCCGGAAGCAAACTCTCCGTCCGACTTATAAACGTTTCCTATCTCATAGACTCCCTTCACATAAAGATTCAGATGTGAAGTCACGCGGTAGTCAAGATTGCCGATTACCGTAAAATAATCGACATTCCGCATTGTCACCGCCCCGCCATTGCGGTTGGCAGTGAGGCTGCTGAGCAGGCCTTTCGAGTCGAGGCCCTCACGCGAATACATGAAATCGATGTATCCCAAAAAAGGTTTCTTGTCCCAAACATTGCCGCAAGTAAAGTAAAAAATATTCTTCCCTTTGGCCTGCTGACCGTATGACAGCGAATACCGCAGCTGCAATGCCCGTCCGACAAAATATCCGTCCCAGTTTACCGTTGCCATGACGGGAATCTTTGACTTTTCGATGCCTTCCGGAAGTCCGTACATAAACTGCTCGTCGGCGGAACCACTGCGGTTATTCGTCAGCTGGAAATTGAACATCTGGTCGGGAGTCAAGGAGTAAGCCACGTTCAGACCGGCCTGATAGCACGGTGTCATCTCATTGAAATCTGAATAATGACGCACCTTAATGGCGTTTACCCAATTCTCATAACCGCTGAACTGAACGGCCTGCTTTCCTGCCGTCAGTTCCCAACGGTCGTTAAGCCTCCATCCCACCAGCGCCAGCTCTATAGACCCAGACAGGTTGTCTAAAGGAATATTGGGCGTGGTATACTGATTCAGCGACTGACGATAGTGATAGGAAAACTTTTTGGAAAAGGCCCCCAGTATCTCCAGACGGACACGGTTGACCTTAAACGCGGCCTCATCCAGCTCTCCGTCTGTAAAAAGCGCGTCGGCCGAGGAGCTGAACTGAATGTTCATATTTGCCCAGTCCACTCTGCGCCTGCCCTTTGAGAGTTCTTCCAGCAGACTCTTTTCTTCCGAAGAAATCAAAGCCTCGCTTTGAGCCGATACAGCGCACCATCCCCCCGACAGCAGCATGCATACTGCGGCCATCCTGCCGAAAAATGTCCTCATCGCGGCCAGGCTTGACAAATGTGAAACGCTCTGTTTTCTCCTTCAATCACACACGGAGAGTCCGGCAAAAAAGATTTCCTGTCCTGTTCCAAAATTTTTGTGGCATGCATCATAATATTGTCAATTAGGTATAATCAAAGTCAAAGCCTCCTGGGCAATCGTTATATCAATAGGGAAATGGCGGTCGAGCCAAAGGCGGCCGTCCAGGCTTACCTCTGCATTCTGCGCCCGCAGCACCTTCACCCGACGGGTACGATAAGGCTTTACCGTCTTATGATTCAGCAGGCGGCCTTGCTGCAGCATCCACAGGCCCGATATCAGCTCACGAAGTTCGGGGCGATAAACGACCGAAACATCCAGCCATCCGTTATAAGGCACGGCGCTTGGGGTCAATCCATACCCCCGGGCGCTCCCAACGGCCACGGCCATAATGCGCCCCCGGATATGCTCATCGTTTACCTTCAGGTGCATCCGGTAAAGCTTGCGCTCAAACGCCACCAGAAAAAGAGATGACAAATATGAAACCAAAGGTATGCCCCAGAAACGGCGCGTTTCGTTCGTTATACGCACAATACGCGCCCCCAATCCCATGTAGACGGCATTCAGAAAATAACGCGTCTTGTGGGTCTCGCCGTCGTAATAACAGAACACACCCACGTCTATCTTACGCAGCCGGCGATTAATCAGCACATCTACCGCCCTGCGGTAATCATTGGAATCGAGTCCCCAATATTTGGCGAAATCATTTCCGATGCCGTTTGGGATGATACCGAAAGCTATTTCATTCTTATGCTCTACATCCGAATACATTATACCATTGATGGCATCATTTATTGCCCCGTCTCCGCCCACTACGACAATTGTCCGGTAGCCGTTGTTGGCCAACGTACGCGCCAAACGCTCTACAGAACCAAATCCTTCCGACTGGACATAATCAAATTTCACGTTCCGCAACTCCATATAGTCACGGATTTCCTTCCACCTCTTCTGAGCCTTCCGGCTTCCGGCTTTCGGATTATAAATTATCCCCCATCTGTTCGGTTCCACCGCCATATCGTTTTTCAGTTTTGAATTAAATCCATTATTTTTCCGACTTTCACCTCCATCGGCAGAGCTGCATCTATCCAATGAATGCAGAAGCCTCTCCGCTCCATACCGCGGAACCATGTCATCTGCCTCTTGGCAAACTGATGAATGGCAGTCTCCAAGCTCCGGAACATCTCGTCATAACTCATCTGCCCTGTAACATAAAGCGTCAGGAATTTATATTCCAAACCATAATAAATCAGGTCTTCCGGACATATGCCCTCATCAAGCAGACGGCGAACCTCATCTGCCATTCCTTCTGCCAGACGCTCTTTCAGGCGGCAAGTAATCTTCTTGCGTCGGGTCTCTCTGTCTATATCTATCCCGACAATCAAGCTGTCGATTGGAGGGAAAGCACGGGCTTCCGGGTCTTGCGTAAGATAATATTCCTCTATCTCTATCGCCCGAATCGCACGTTTCGCCGTGTCTACATCCGTCGAGTTATGCAACTTCTTATACGTAGCGAGCATCGCCGTCAGCTCTTCCAACGATTTGCCGGCCAGTCTTGCCCGCAGTTCCGGATTTTCAGGAACGGGCAGCAGCCTATATCCTTTCAAGACAGACTCCAAATACATTCCCGTCCCTCCGCAAAGAACCGGGACCAGTCCCCTTTCCCGCATATCCTGATATGCCTGCAGAAAATCACGCTGATATTCGAATACATTATATTTATAACCGGGCTCTACGATGTCAATCAGATGAAAAGGAACTTGATAATCTCCCACCCGATAGTCATCCAAGTCTTTCCCTGTTCCCAAATCCATCCGCCGATACACCTGCCGGCTGTCTCCGCTGATAATCTCGGTCTTTAAGCGTGCCGCCAAAGCCGCAGCCAAAGAAGTCTTCCCGGAAGCAGTCGGACCTAATATCGTTATCATGTCATAACCCATAAGCATATCTAAATGTTCTGCCGACAAAGATAGTTTTTTCTGCACAAAACCCACCTTTTTGCGCAGAAAACTTTCCGTTACAAAACAAAAAGAGCCGCCCGAAAACTATCGGACGGCTCAAACCTTATATTCTTTAAACTGATTAGCAGTTTACAGAAGCCATGTGTGCAATCAAATCCAATACTTTGTTAGAGTAACCGATTTCATTGTCATACCAAGAAACCACCTTAACGAAAGTATCAGTCAAATAAACACCAGCATTAGCGTCGAAGATAGAAGTCAGCGTGCAGCCCAAGAAGTCTGATGAAACAACAGCATCTTCAGTATAACCCAGAACGCCCTTCAGTTCACCTTCAGAAGCTTCCTTCATGGCAGCGCAGATAGCCTCCTTAGAAGCCGGCTTAGCCAAGTTTACAGTCAAGTCAACTACAGATACATCCAAAGTCGGGACACGCATAGAAATACCTGTCAGCTTGCCGTTCAGTTCAGGAATAACTTTACCTACAGCTTTTGCAGCACCAGTTGAAGACGGGATGATATTGCCAGAAGCAGCACGACCACCTCTCCAATCCTTCATAGAAGGACCGTCAACAGTCTTCTGAGTTGCAGTTGTAGAGTGAACTGTAGTCATCAAACCGTTTACAATACCGAATTTGTCATTCAAAACCTTAGCAATCGGAGCCAAGCAGTTGGTAGTACAAGAAGCGTTAGATACAAACTGAGTGCCCTTTACATAAGTTTTTTCGTTAACACCGCAAACAAACATCGGAGTATCATCCTTAGAAGGAGCTGACATCACTACATATTTAGCGCCAGCTTGGATATGAGCCTGAGCTTTTTCTTTAGTCAGGAACAGACCAGTTGATTCAACAACATATTCTGCACCTACTTCATTCCATTTCAAGTCAGCAGGATTCTTTTCAGCTGTTACACGGATTTCTTTTCCGTTAACTATCAATTTGCTGTTTTCAACATCAGCCTCGATAGTGCCATTGAATTGTCCGTGCATTGTATCATACTTCAGCATATAAGCCAAGTAATCTACCGGGCACAAATCGTTAATACCTACGATTTGAATATCATTTCTGCTCTGAGCAGCACGGAATACAAAACGGCCAATACGACCGAAACCGTTAATACCTACTTTAATCATTTTGTTTAAGTTTTAAAGGTTTTATAATATATTTATAAACACTCGCACTCTTCTTTCAGGAGTTTCGTCTCCCTTTCTTACCAATTTGCGTTGCAAAAATAAGAATTTCTTTTTTAAATCAGGCAGGAAGTAAGATAATTTTTGTAAAAAACATACCTCACCATGAATTATAACGGCATATTGCCATGTTTCTTCGGCGGATTGCTCTGACTCTTGTTTTGCGTCATTTCCAATGCCTGAATCAATTTGTAACGCGTATCCTTCGGAAGGATAATTTCATCAATATAGCCTTGCTCGGCCGCACGATAAGGATTAGAGAATTTTTCCTTATAATCCTCCACAGCCTGCTTTTTCTCCTCTTCACTTGCCTTACGATACAAGATATTGACAGCGCCATCAGCTCCCATTACCGCTATTTCAGCAGTAGGATAAGAAAAATTCACATCCGCCCCAATCGGTTTGCTGTTCATTACGATGTAGGCTCCGCCATATGCCTTACGTGTAATAACTGTAATTTTAGGCACTGTCGCCTCCGCATACGCATATACAATCTTTGCTCCGTGGCGGATGATGCCATTATGTTCCTGCGTGCATCCCGGAAGGAATCCCGGAACATCTTCAAACGTAATGATAGGAATATTAAAGCAGTCGCAGAAACGAATGAAGCGAGAAGCCTTGTCAGAAGCATCGATGTCGAGCACACCGGCCAAATAGGCAGGCTGGTTAGCCACAATTCCGACCGGACGGCCTCCCATGCGTGCAAACCCTATCACTATATTCTTTGCAAAGTGAGGCATCACCTCAAAGAAATAGTGGTTGTCCACTACTGGCTCGATAATATTCTTGATGTCATAGGGCATATTGGGATCATCCGGAATCACAGTCATCAAAGATTCCTCTGCACGCCGAATATCATCCGTACAAGACTGCATCGGAGCGTCCTCCATATTGTTGGAAGGCAAGAAACTCAGCAGCTCCCGAATGCTCATCAATGTTTCTTCTTCCGTATCACACAAGAAATGGGTTACGCCACTCTTGCTGCTATGCGTATATGCGCCGCCCAATTCCTCCTTATCCACTTCTTCGTGGGTTACGGCCTTCACCACATCCGGACCTGTGATAAACATGTGACTCTTTTCCTTTACCATGAAAATGAAGTCTGTCAATGCCGGAGAGTAGCAGGCACCGCCCGCACAAGGCCCTAATATAGCAGAAATTTGAGGTATTACTCCTGAAGCTATCGTATTCTGATAAAAGATTGATGCATAACCGGAGATACTGCCCACTCCTTCCTGGATGCGAGCTCCACCCGAATCATTCAGAGCGATTACAGGGGCTCCGTTCTTCAAGGCCAATTCCTGTACCTTTACAATCTTCTTTGCTCCCGTTGTACTCAATGTTCCACCGTATACAGTAAAGTCATAAGCGTAAACATAGACAAGGCGTCCGTCTATCTTACCGTAGCCGCAAACGATACCATCTCCCGGAATGTGTTTCTTATCCATTCCAAAATCCGTACAATGATGGATGACAAACTTATCTATCTCATTAAAAGTTCCTTTATCCAATAGCATATCGATACGTTCACGCGCAGTCATATGACCGTTAGCATGCTGCTTTTCCACACGCTCAACGCCGCCTCCCAACGAAGCCTGCTTATCCAGCTCTTCGAATTTCTTATATTGTTCTTCTGCTGTCATATCATTCTTTTTCGTTATTAATTACATCCAATGTCATGATTACCTGATTGCTGTTAACCGAATCTCCTTCTTTCACCAGAATCTCCCTTACGACACATTCGCTATTCACCTTATAATTGCTCTGCATCTTCATGGCTTCGATAACGGCAACAATATCTCCCGCCGCCAGACGGTCGCCGACCTTTACCGGAATCTTGACCACCTTTCCCGGCATAGGAGATACAATCTTGTCTTCCTGCTTTTCATCGCCGCCTTTACGCATGCGCAAATATTTGGCCTGAGAGTCAATGATATCAATATTATACGACTGATAATGGGCATTCACCGTATAACTTTTTCCTCCCTCCTTGCGAATCAGTTCGGCATTATACGACTTTCCATCGTGCAGGATAGAGCAACTCCCATTTTCAGCCATCACGATATCTACATTGTAAGGCACTCCGTCAATCGTCAGCTGAACTTTATTCCCTTCCTTGCTGACCAAAGTCACATCGGCTACTCTCTCACCTATATGTATTTCCATAATATATGTCTTTTAAATTCTCAATACACCTTTTTTCAATCCAAATTCACGCCAGCGGCTGATAGGACGGTTATCGGAAGAGCCTGAATTGTTTTCTTCCAGATTCATCAGATAATCTATATAAGCAGCTATCATCGCTATGTTTTCCGTATCCTCTTCCTTCTTGCCGGCCCAACGGCGCAACATGTCCTGATGCTTCGGAATGAAAAGCGTATTATAGTGGCCTTCCACAAAGTCGGGCACATTCATGATATGACGCAAATATGCGATATTCGTCTTCAAGCCAGTTATCTTATATTCATACAACACGCGGCGCATACGCTCAATGGCAAACTGGCGGGTAGTGGCCCACACAATCAACTTGCCTATCATCGGGTCGTAATAAATGGGAATCTCGTAACTTTCATACACATAGCTGTCGATGCGAACGCCTATGCCGTTAGGCTCTATCAGCTGACGGATAATTCCGGGAGAAGGCATAAAGTTGTTCTCAGTATCCTCGGCACAGATACGGCACTCTATCGCATGTCCCCGCTGAATCAATTCTTCCTGCTTGAAGTGCAAAGGCTCGCCGTTTGCTATACGGAGCTGTTCCTTTACCAGGTCAACACCCACCACTTCTTCCGTAATCGGATGCTCCACCTGAAGGCGGGTATTCATTTCAAGGAAATAGAAATTGCGATGCTTGTCTACCAAGAACTCAATCGTACCGGCTCCTTTATAGCCGACGGCCTTGGCAGCCGCAACGGCGGCCGCACCCATCTTTTCCCGCAATTCGGGAGTAACGAAAGGAGAAGGCGTCTCTTCCACGATTTTCTGGTTACGGCGCTGGATGGAACACTCGCGCTCAAACAGATGAACCGCATTCCCATAATTGTCTCCCAATATCTGAAATTCGATATGATGGGGCTCTTCCACAAATTTCTCCAGATAAACCGTGTCGTCTCCAAACGATGACATGGATTCCGAGCGGGCGGTATTATAGGCTTCCTCAACTTCATCTTCACTATGAATCAGGCGCATTCCCTTTCCTCCACCGCCCATAGACGCTTTCAGCATTACGGGATAACCGATGCGGTTACAGATTTCTTTCGCCTCTTCCACGCTCTGCAAAGGCTGTTCTGTACCGGGAACCACCGGGACTCCTGCTGCAATCATGTGCTTGCGCGCCGAAATCTTGTCGCCCATCGCGTCCATCGTTTCAGGATCAGGGCCGATAAAAATAATTCCCTCCTCACGGCACCGGCGGGCGAAGTCCGAATTTTCTGACAAGAAACCGTATCCCGGATGGATAGCATCCGCACCATGACGCTTGGCCGCCATAATAATCTTGTCAATATTCAGGTAACTCTCACGAGAGGCAGCCGGACCTATCAGACAGGCTTCGTCTGCATAAAGGACATGGCGCGCCGTTCTGTCGGCTTCAGAAAAGACTGCAACTGTGCGGATGCCCATCTCACGGCAAGAACGCATCACACGTACAGCTATCTCACCACGGTTAGCGATCAATACTTTGTGTATCATGCTTCAGAATTTAATTATAATCTCTTTTTAATGTCTGGGAAGAGCCTCGTTTCACTTCGGCACAACAACCCAAAAACTGTGCAAAAGTAGAAAAAAAAGAGATACTAATCCCATGAATGTATCTATTTTTTGATATTCCACCCGCAATTTGCCTCAAAACCATCTTTTTATCAAGACAAAAGGCCTAAGAGGAACAATTTCCTGACTTAATCCGCCGCCGTTTTCCTACGGCAAAAAGCACTTTCCGCCCGTATGGAATTTTTTTATTGAAAGAGCCGGAAGCCGGCCGGCCTACCCGCCACGACAAAAAACCGACTGCCCGCCCGCTTTTGACTGAAAAAAGCATTATCTTTACACAGCAAAACAAACAGATTGGATTTATGAACGTACAAATAGAAGAAAGCTGGAAAAAAATTCTTGCACCAGAATTTGAAAAAGACTACTTCGTCAAGCTGACAGACTTTGTCCGTCAAGAATATCATTCCACCACGGTCTACCCCCCGGGAAGACTTATCTTCAACGCCTTCAACCTCTGTCCTTACGACAAGGTGAAGGTAGTCATCATCGGGCAAGACCCCTACCACGGCCCGGGACAAGCGCACGGACTCTGCTTTTCGGTAAACGACGGCGTTCCTTTTCCGCCGTCTCTGCAAAATATATTCAAGGAAATACACGATGACCTCGGCATTCCCATGCCCACAACAGGCAATCTAACCCGCTGGGCGGAGCAGGGAGTGCTGCTGCTTAATGCTACTCTTACGGTGCGCGCACACCAGGCCGGCTCACACCAGCATAAGGGATGGGAAGAGTTTACCGATGCCGCAATCCGCGCTTTGGCGGAAAACCGCGAACATTTGGTCTTTATTTTATGGGGGTCGTATGCGCAAAAAAAAGGTGCTTTCATCGACCGGAACAAGCATCTGGTACTGACTTCCGTGCATCCTTCTCCCCTTTCGGCCTACAACGGGTTCTTCGGGAACAAGCACTTCAGCCGTGCAAACGCCTATCTGGCCGAACATGGAGAAACTCCCATCAAGTGGTAATTATACATTTATATAATAAGAAAGCCGCCGCTTCCAAACAGAAGCGGCGGCTTTTCATATTTGAGCATTTTTTACTGACTAATCAATTTCTTCATCAGCTTCATAACCACCCATTTCACGGAGGGCATTCTTCAGCATCACGTATTGCTGGAACAGATGGTTAACCGGAACCTCATTCTGAGTATAGTCATGCATCGGGCTCTTCAGGAAGAAGCTCAGGAAACGCTGTATGCCATAGCGTCCGGCACGGGCAGCCAAATCGCTCAGCAACACCAAATCCAGACACAACGGTGCAGCCAAAATAGAATCGCGACAAAGGAAATTTATCTTTATCTGCATCGGATAGCCCATCCATCCGAATATATCGATGTTATCCCATCCTTCCTTATTGTCGTTGCGAGGAGGATAATAGTTGATACGCACCTTATGATAATAGTCCGTATACAAGTCCGGCTGATTTTCCGGAACAAGGATAGACTCCAGAGTAGACAGCTTGCTGACCTCTTTGGTATGGAAATTAGCAGGCTCGTCCAATACCAGTCCGTCACGATTACCCAAGATATTGGTTGAGAACCATCCTGACAAACCTAAGCAGCGCGTGCCGATAATCGGAGCGAAACCAGACTTAACCAATGTCTGCCCCGTCTTGAAGTCTTTTCCGGCTATAGGCATCTTGGTCTTTTCTGCCATCTCCCACATGGCCGGGATATCGACTGTCGTATTCGGAGCGCCCATGATAAATGGAGCGCCTTCGGCCAAAGCAGCATAAGCATAGCACATAGAGGGAGCGACATGCTCGCGATCGTCATTCTTCATCGCCTGCTCCAAAGCCGCCAATGTGCCATGAACCTCTTCGCATACCGGCACATAAATTTCTGTAGAAGCAGCCCACAGCACAACAATACGGCTGCAACCATTGGCTTCCTTGAAGCTGCGGATGTCTTCACGCAGTTGTTCCACCATGTCCCAACGGGTCGCGCAGTCCTTTACATTATTTCCGTCCAGGCGTTTGGCATAATTATGGTCAAAGGCGGCCTTCATCGGAACAATCTTTTCCAGTTCGTCTTTTACTGGATTGATGTCCTTTTCCTTCAGCACCTCGCAGTTTATGGCCGATTCATAGGCGTTAGCCGGATATACATCCCACGCCCCAAAAACGATATCACTCAGTTGTGCCATCGGAACAATCTCGTCATAATGCAGATACTTCTTATCAACCCCACGTCCTACACGAATCTTATCATACTGAGTCATTGCCCCAACCGGTTTCGCCAGACCTTTCCGCACCATTAACACTCCAGTCATAAATGTCGTGGCTACAGCGCCCAAACCAACACACAATACCCCCAACTTTCCGTCTGCGGGCTTTACATTCATGTTTTTCATTTCTAAAATCCTTTTTCCTTATATTAAACACTTTTGTTTCCAAGACAAACAAAAAACGCCTCAAAGTTAAAGCTTTTGTTTCATTAAACCACCCTTCTCTCTTGTTTTTATTCCCAGACCAGTAAATATATACTATAATTTCAGAAAAAATGGACATTCGTTTAATTTTCCGGGAAGAGAAAAGATAAGAAAAATATTATGTATCTTTGCGGCCGAATCATAAGAACCTTACGAAAATGACCAATGATATCTGTTGCATAGGACATATCACTTTAGACAAAATCGTAACCCCCAAAAAGACTACTTATCTGCCGGGAGGTACCTCTTACTATTTCTCTCATGGCATAAGACACCTGAAAGATATCCAAAACTACAAGCTGATTACAGCCCTTGCACCGAGCGAATATAAAGCTGTAGAGGATATGCGCAAAGAGGGAATCCGGGTAAAAGTCCTGCCAAGCAAGAATACGGTCTATTTTGAAAATACCTACGGAGAAAACCAAGACAACCGTACACAGCGTGTACTGGCCAAGGCCGACCCTTTCACCGTAGATGAACTCAAAGATGAAAATGCCCATATATTCCATCTGGGAAGTCTTTTGTCCGACGATTTCTCTTTAGATGTGGTCAAGATGCTTTCCGGGAAAGGCATTTTAGCCGTAGATGCACAAGGGTATCTTCGCGAAGTGAGAGAGGAAAAGGTATACCCCATCGACTGGAAAGACAAAAAGGAAGCTTTGAAATACATCGATATCCTTAAGGTAAACGAACATGAAGCAGAAGTGCTGACCGGATTCAAAGACCCGAAACAGGCCGCCCTACAGCTTGCCGCCTGGGGAGTAAAGGAGGTTCTGCTCACGTTAGGCAGCCTCGGCTCATTGATTTATGCGGAAGGGACATTCCACAAAATACCCGCTTATCCTCCCCACGAGGTGGTAGACGCTACAGGCTGCGGTGACACTTACGTTTTAGGCTATCTCTATATGCGCAACAAGGGAGCTTCTTATGAAGAGGCAGGATGTTTTGCGGCCGCCATGTCGACCATCAAGCTCGAAAAGTCCGGTCCTTTTTCCGGAACAGAAGAGGAAGTATGGGACATCATCCGCAACAGCAGTCTGCATCCTCAAACTTTAAAACAATAAAAAGAGGGAAAAACGCAGGTCATTTCAGGAAAAAGTATAACTTTGTCTGTAGAAACACATTTAAAGAATAATATTATGTATACGATACAGACAAACGCTTCGGGCACCCGCAGCATGGAAATTTCGGAAACGCATCTGGAAACCATCGAAAAATACTCGCTCTTTCAAGGGCTGATAGACAGCAACGGCATCGTTGACGAGAGTGTGCTCGACAAACTGAAGTTGAATATCCGGTCGCTGATTGCCTCAATGGAAGAAAACAGCAAGGACTTGCTGGACCTTTGCATTGATGTAATCTACCACAACAACATGAAGGCGTTCGGACTTCACCAACTCATCCTGCTCTACATCAATTGGAAACGTGACAAAGAAACAGCATAATCTGACAGACTGGCTGCCGACAACGAAAAAGGAAGTCGAGTTAAGAGGATGGGATGAACTGGATGTCATTCTGTTTTGCGGGGATGCATACGTAGATCATCCCTCGTTTGGAGCCGCCGTGATAGGGCGCATACTTGAAGCCCAAGGCTTGAAAGTCGCCCTCATCCCCCAACCCAACTGGCGCGATGACTTGAGAGACTTCAGGAAATTAGGGCGTCCGCGCTTGTTTTTCGGCGTATCCGCCGGATGCATGGACAGCATGGTAAACAAATATACTGCCAACAAGCGCCTCCGCAGTGAGGATGCCTATACCCCCGACGGCAGGCACGACATGCGGCCGGAATATCCAAGCATCGTATACACACAGATTCTCAAGAAACTGTATCCGGATGTACCCGTCGTATTGGGAGGCATAGAGGCCTCTTTACGGCGGCTGACTCATTATGATTACTGGCAAGACAAAGTTCTCCCCTCCATTCTGGTCGACTCGGGAGCCGACCTGCTGATTTACGGCATGGGTGAAAAGCCCGTTACGGAACTTTCGAAACGGATGCAGGCCGAAAATAAAATTCCTCATGACATCCTTCAAACGGCCTATCTCACCTGCGATGACAGGCCAAAGCCCTTGGAAGGATTTGAAGACCTGACGCTCTTCCCGCATAAGGAATGCTTGAAAGACAAGAAAAAGCAAGCTGAAAACTTCCGCCATATTGAAGAGGAGTCAAACAAATACACGGCCGCCCGCATTCTGCAAAAGGCAGACCACCGCACGGTAGTGGTCAATCCTCCCTTTCCGCCCATGACACAGGAAGAGCTGGACAGGTCGTTCGACCTGCCTTATACCCGTCTGCCCCATCCCAAGTATAAAGGGAAACGCATTCCGGCCTACGACATGATTAAGTTTTCCGTCAATATCCACCGCGGATGCTTTGGCGGATGCGCATTCTGCACCATCTCGGCCCACCAGGGAAAGTTCATCGTCAGCCGGAGCAAGGAGAGTATCCTCAAAGAGGTCAGGGCAATCACCGAGATGCCCGACTTCAAAGGATATTTGAGCGACTTGGGAGGGCCGTCTGCCAATATGTACCGCATGGGGGGAAAGGATGAAAATCTCTGCCGGCGCTGTAAGCGGCCGTCGTGCATCCATCCCAAAATCTGCCCGAACCTTAATACAGACCACCGTCCGCTGCTTGAAATCTACCATTCTGTCGACGCTCTGCCGGGCATCAAGAAGAGCTTTATCGGAAGCGGAGTGCGTTACGACCTCCTGCTTCACGAGAGCAAAGACGAGGCTGTAAACCGCAATGCGGCCGAATATACCCGTGAACTCATCGTCCGGCACGTAAGCGGACGGCTGAAAGTAGCCCCCGAACACACCAGCGACCGCGTGCTTTATCTGATGCGCAAGCCGTCGTTCGACCTGTTTTACCGTTTCAAACGCATTTTTGACACACTGAACAAGGAACTTAATCTGCGGCAACAAATCATTCCTTACTTTATCAGCAGTCACCCGGGATGCACGGAAGAAGACATGGCTGAATTAGCCGCCATCACCAAACGGCTCGACTTTCACCTGGAGCAGGTACAGGACTTTACCCCTACTCCCATGACCGTATCTACGGAAGCCTGGCATACGGGCTATCATCCATATACACTCGAGCCGGTTTATTCCGCCAAGACACAAAAGGAAAAACTTGCCCAACGGATGTTTTTCTTCTGGTACAAGCCCGAAGAGCGCCGTGCCATCATCAACGAACTGAGGCGTATGGGAAGGAATGACCTTATAAACAAGCTGTACGGAAAGTAGCCGTCTGCCCGACATGCTTATCCGGGCAGATTTCCATACTCATCAAACATCCGTTTCACGCCGATGGAATCTGAGCTTCATCGGCATGAAACGGATTTCTTATCTGTACAGGCAACCGGAATGCCTTGTCATCCCGCTATGAAAGAGCCGCATAAGCAGCCTCCAGCTGCCTCATCGCCCGCTCCAGCACCGCACGCGGACACCCCACGTTCAGGCGCATGAACCCTTTTCCCTCTTCGCCAAACATCTCGCCGTCGTTCAAAGCCAGATGAGCGCCCGAAACAAAAAAGTCGTTCAAGGCATCATGCTCCAGGTTCAGCCCACGGCAGTCCAGCCAAACCAAGTAGGAAGCCTGCGGACGCATCGCCCTAATCTTCGGCATTGCCTTTTTCAAATACTCGTCCACATAGTCAATATTTCCCTGGATATATGCCAAACACTGCGAAAGCCACTCCTCTCCCTGCGTATAGGCGGCTTCAACCGCCGGGTAGGCCAGCACATGCCCCATGTCCAGCTCGCCCGCATCCAGATAAGCACGGAAGCGGCCGCGAAGTCCCGCATTATATATTATGGTATGAGACGCCGCCATCCCCGGCATATTGAAGGCCTTACTGGGCGCCATGAAAGTAACGGAATTGTTTCTTGCCCGGTCCGACACCATCGCAAAAGGCAGATGCCTGTTCGGCGGCAAGGTCAAGTCGGCATGAATCTCGTCCGAAAAGACAATCACATTCTCTTCGGCACAGATTTCCGCTATGGCCTTCAGCTCTTCCGGCTCCCATACCACCCCGCCGGGATTATGGGGATTGCAGAGAATGAACACGCGCACCCCTTTGACTGAGCGGCGGAAAAGCTCCAAATCCATTCGATAATGCCCGTCGGCAAGCTTCAGCGGACACTTTACCAGACGGCGATTGTTTCGCGTCACCAGCCAAGAGAAGGGATGATATACCGGAGGCATAATCATCACCTTGTCACCCGGCCGGGTAAAACAGTTAATCGCCATCCCCAAACCGGGCACTACTCCCGGCACATAGTTCAAAAATTCCGCCTCCACCTCCATTCCGTAACGATGCTTCACCCAATCCACAATAGACCGATAATAACTGTCCGGCTTTGCCGTATATCCCAAGACCGGATGCTCGCATCTCTTCCGTATGGCATCAAGAACAAACGGCGGTGTGGCAAAGTCCATATCCGCCACCCACAGGGGAATCAGGTCGGTTCTTCCCCATACCTCCTTCATTCCGTCCACTTTTTCTGCACTTGTCCCCGTGCGGTCTATCACTTCATCAAAATCATAAATCATTGTTTCCTCTGTTTTTTTGTTTTACATACCCTGAAAAGACCGGCTTTCCACCGTCCGGCCAGGCTTAACATCCTGCGCTAAAATAATACAAAAAGAGGAAACCTCCGTCCTTCTCTAATTTTTTTGCAGAAAAAGTCTGCAAAACTCTTGTTTATTCAAGAAAATTATTACTTTTGCAGCGTAGAAAACAACAAAATAACAAAGATGAAAACATTTGCATCATACTTCTTCTTTTTCTTTTATTACTTTTACTTTAGCAATGAAGTGAAGCGGGAGTTTGTGTGTGCATGATAAAAAGGAAATAAAAACGTGAAATAGATTCAAAGTCCCGCTTCGAAAAGAAGACGGGACTTTTTTTTAACCGTAAAGAGCAATATGAAAATGAAAAAAGTAGCGATACAAGGCGTTCCGGGTTCGTATCACGACATTGCTGCCCACAAATACTTCAAGGACGAGCCTATCGAGCTAATCTGCTGCAATACGTTCGAAGAAGTCTTCAAGAAGATGAAAAAAGACAGCAGCGTGCTCGGACTGGTAGCTATCGAAAACACAATAGCGGGAAGCCTGCTGCATAATTACGAACTGCTGCGCGAAAGCGGAGCGACGATTATCGGAGAACACAAGCTGCGCATCAGCCACAGCATCATGTGTCTGCCGGGAGAAGACTGGAGCACACTGACCGAAGTCAATTCGCATCCCGTCGCACTGGCACAATGCCGCGAATTTCTGCAGGAACATCCGGAGCTGAAGGTGGTGGAGACCGAAGACACCGCAGCCAGTGCCAAAGACATCAAGGAAAAGGGCCTGAAGGGACATGCCGCCATCTGCTCGAAATATGCCGCAGGACTTTATGGAATGAAAATCCTGCAGGAGGGTATCGAGACCAACAAGCACAACTTCACCCGTTTTCTGGCTGTCTGCGACGCGTGGACCGCCGACGAACTGAAAGACCGCTCAAAGATAAACAAGGCGAGCATCGTCTTTTCAACTCCCCACAGCGAGGGAAGCCTTTCGCAGGTGCTGTCCATCTTTTCTTTTTACAAGATTAATCTGACCAAAATACAGTCACTCCCCATCATCGGACGCGAGTGGGAATATATGTTTTATGTAGATGTAATGTTTGACGACTACTTGAAATACAGACAGTCCATCGATGCAGTAAATCCATTAACAAAAGCACTAAAAATATTAGGAGAGTATGCAGAAGGAGAATCAACCATATAAAATACAGCCTGCCGACCGCTTGGCAAGCGTAAGTGAATACTACTTCAGCCGGAAACTGAAAGAGGTAGCGCAGATGAATGCCGAAGGAAAAGATGTCATCAGCCTGGGCATCGGAAGCCCGGACATGCCTCCTTCGCCCGAAACCATCAGGGTATTGTGTGAGAATGCGCAGAAGCCGGACGCGCATGGCTATCAGCCGACGGTCGGAATACCGGAGCTTCGCAAGGCAATGGCAGACTGGTACAAGCGCTGGTATAATGTGGAGCTCAATCCGGCTACGGAAATCCAGCCGCTTATCGGCTCGAAAGAAGGGATTCTGCACGTGACACTGGCCCTGGTGAACCCGGGCGACCAGGTTTTGGTGCCCAATCCGGGCTATCCCACCTATACATCGCTAAACAAGATACTGGGAAGCGAAATCGTAAACTACAACCTGCGTGAGGACAACCACTGGCAACCGGACTTTGACGAACTGGAAAAAATGGACTTGACACGGGTGAAAGTCATGTGGACCAACTATCCGAACATGCCGACAGGGGCCAATGCCACCATGGAGCTATACGAAAAGCTGGTGGGATTCGCACGCCGCCACAACATCGTCATCGTGAACGACAATCCGTACAGCTTCATCCTGAACCGCAAGCCCATCAGCATCCTGAACGTGCCGGGGGCAAAGGAATGCTGCATCGAGTTCAACTCGATGAGCAAAAGCCACAACATGCCGGGATGGCGCGTGGGAATGCTGGCTACGAACGCCACCTTCGTGCAGTGGATAGTGAAAGTAAAAAGCAACATCGACTCCGGAACGTTCCGCCCCATGCAGCTGGCCGCCGCACAGGCTTACCATAACAGCGCCGAATGGCATGAAGAGGCGAACTTCAACGTATACAGCCGCCGCCGCAAACTGGCGGAAGCCATCATGCAGGTGCTAAGATGCACGTTCGACCCTGAGCAGGTGGGCATGTTCCTTTGGGGGCGCATCCCCGACAGCTATGGCGACGTGGAAGAACTAACCGAAAAAGTGCTGCACGACGCCCGCGTATTCATCACACCGGGATTTATCTTCGGCAGCAACGGGAAACGCTACATCCGCATCTCGCTCTGCGCGAAAGAAGACAAGCTGGCCGAAGCGCTTGAAAGGATAAAAGCAAACTTATGAGCGGTCAAGCCGCGGCTTTCATCAGGCAAAAAAACAAGAATCTATAAACAAAATATCATGGAACTCGATTTACAACCCATCAAACTCGAAGGCGTATCCGAAGAGCGTCCGTTAATCATCGCCGGACCATGCAGCGCCGAGACAGAAGAACAAGTCATGACGACTGCCCGACAACTGGCAGACAAAGGTATCAAGATATTCAGGGCAGGCATCTGGAAGCCGCGTACCAAACCGGGAGGCTTTGAAGGCATCGGTGTGGAAGGACTGGCGTGGCTGAAAGAAGTGAAAAAGGAAACGGGCATGTATGTCACGACGGAGGTGGCTACGGCCAAACATGTATACGAAAGCCTGAAAGCCGGCATCGACATCCTTTGGATTGGCGCGCGGACCACGGCCAACCCGTTTGCCGTACAGGAAATAGCCGACGCACTGAAAGGCGTAGACATCCCCGTGCTTATAAAGAATCCGGTCAATCCCGATTTGGAACTGTGGATTGGTGCCTTGGAACGCATCAACAACGCAGGGCTGAAACGCATCGGCGTGATTCATCGCGGATTTTCATCCTACGACAAGAAGATTTACCGCAACCTTCCGCAGTGGCACATCCCTATCGAACTGCGCCGGCGCATTCCGAACCTTCCGATTCTCTGCGACCCGAGCCACATCGGAGGCAAGCGCGAACTGATTGCCCCCCTTTGCCAACAGGCGATGGACTTGGGATTCGACGGGCTGATTGTGGAATCGCACTGCAATCCCGATGCCGCATGGAGCGACGCTTCGCAACAAGTCACACCTGACGTACTGGATTACATCCTGAATCTTCTGGTCATCCGCAGCGAACACCAGTCAACAGAAAATCTGAATGAGCTCCGCCGCCAGATTGACGAATGTGACAACGACCTGATGGAAGTGCTGGCCAAACGTATGCGTGTGTGCCGCGAAATCGGGACATTCAAAAAAGAGCACAACATGACCATCCTCCAGACCGGACGCTATAACGAAATCTTGGACAAGCGCGGAGCGCAGGGCTCCTTGTGTGGCATGGACGCCAACTTCATCAAGCAAGTATTCGAGTTGATTCACGAAGAAAGTGTCCGCCAGCAAATGGAAATCATCAACAAGTAAACCATGAAAAATGGAAAGCCTGCGGAAGGGATGACGGGACTCCGCCTCCATCCCTCTGCCGGCCTTCCATCATAAACCATTAATCAAAGAACAAATGCGAATTTTGATTTTGGGAGCCGGAAAGATGGGCTCCTTCTTTACAGATATATTGAGTTTCGAACACGAGACCGCCGTATACGACATCAATCCCCAACGCCTGCGATTCATGTATAACTGCTATCGGTTCACCTCTTTGGAAGAGCTAACGGACTTCAAGCCCGAACTGGTAATCAACGCCGCCACCGTGAAATATACGCTCGACGCTTTCCGGCAGGTGCTTCCGGTACTTCCCAAAGACTGTATCATCAGCGACATCGCATCTGTAAAGACAGGACTGAAGGAATTTTATGACACCTGCGGATTCCGCTATGTCTCCACACACCCGATGTTCGGCCCCACATTCGCCAATCTTGACAAGCTGAGCACCGAAAACGCCATCATCATCAAGGAGGGCGACCACCTGGGAAAAATCTTCTTCAAAGACCTTTACATGCGCCTGGGGCTGAACATTTTCGAATATACCTTTCAAGAGCACGATGAAACGGTGGCATACTCGCTGTCCATCCCGTTTGTCTCGACATTTGTATTCGCCGCCGTCATGAAACATCAGGACGCGCCGGGAACGACATTCAAGCGCCACATGGACATTGCCAAGGGGGTATTGAGCGAAGACGACTATCTCTTGCAGGAAATCCTTTTCAATCCCCACACTCCCGGGCAGGTGGAAAACATCCGCACCGAACTGAACGAGCTGCTGGACATCATCAGCCGGAAAGATGCCGAAGGCATGCACGTCTATCTTAGCAAGATTCGGGAAAAGATTAAATGAGCTGGCCGGCGGAACCCTTGGGCAACCCGCCGCCGCTTCATCTCAATCCGTCCGGCTTTTATTCAGGAAAAAGATTCAGTCTGTTCTTTCGGGCCTCTTCCAATGACACCGGCTTTACGGTGCGCTCCCGGTTCATCTTGCGCAGACGGTCGTATGTCGCATTCAGTTCCTCCTCAAAAGCCGGACGCAGCTCCGGATTCAACAGCCGGGCCGCCACCGGCGCATTCTGCGAAGCATCTCTCAGATACACCACCGGAGCCTGATAAACAGGAGCTATCTTCAGTGCCGTGTGCAGCTGGGAAGTGGTGGCCCCCCCAATCAATACCGGAATATGCAGTCCGGCACGCTGCAGCTCGGTCACGACATGCACCATCTCTTCCAGCGACGGCGTAATCAGTCCGCTCAACCCTATGATATCCACCTTTTCCCGAATGGCCGTCTCCACAATCACTTCGGCCGGCACCATTACTCCCAAGTCAACAATCTCATATCCATTGCATGCCATCACGACCGAAACGATGTTTTTCCCGATATCATGCACATCTCCCTTCACCGTTGCCACGAGCACCTTTCCGGCACTCTTGGCACCCGCCGCCTTTTCTGCCTCAATATAAGGCTGGAGAACGGCGACCGCCCGCTTCATTGTCCGGGCAGTCTTCACCACTTGCGGCAGAAACATCTTGCCCGACCCGAACAGCTCGCCCACACGATTCATTCCCGCCATCAGCGGGCCCTCGATAATGCTTACCGCATTCGGGTATTTCTGCAACGCTTCATGCAGGTCTGTCTCCAGATTGTCGGATATTCCCTTCACCAGTGCCTGCTGCAAACGCTCTTCCACCGGCGCCAAAACTTCGGCGGATGCGCTCCCGCCCTCTTTTTTCTCGGCATCCGGCTGTCCGCCTGCCGCCTTCAGCCGTTCGGCTGTCTCTATCAGGCGTTCCGCCGCATCGGGACGGCGGTTCAGCACCACATCTTCAATCCGTTCCAAGACATCCTCCGGAATGTCGGTATAAAGCACCGAAGTGCCGGGATTGACAATCCCCATATCCATTCCCTCGCGGATGGCGTGATAAAGAAACACGGCATGCATCGCCTCGCGGATATAGTTGTTTCCCCGGAAGGAGAAAGACAAATTGCTTACGCCCCCGCTCACATGCGCTCCGGGCAAGTGCCGGCGTATCCATCCGGCCGCACGGATAAAGTCTACCGCATAGTTGTCGTGCGACTCGATACCCGTTGCCACGGCCAGTATGTTTGGGTCAAAAATAATATCATCGGGGTTAAAGCCCACTTTCTCGGTCAAGATGCGGTAGGCACGCTGGCAAACCGATATTTTGCGCTCATACGTGTCGGCCTGTCCCTGCTCGTCGAAAGCCATGACTATGACCGCCGCTCCAAACTGCCTTATCACACGGGCATGCTCCACAAACGTTTCCTCCCCTTCCTTCAGCGAAATGGAATTTACCACGCTCTTTCCCTGCACACACTTCAGTCCGGCCAGAATGACTTCCCATTTCGAAGAGTCAATCATCACGGGCACACGGGCCACTTCAGGCTCAGAAGCCACCAGATTCAGGAAGGTAGTCATCTCTTCTGCCGCATCCAGCAGACCGTCGTCCATGTTTATATCAATAATCTGCGCTCCGTCCTCCACCTGCTTGCGGGCTATAGAGAGGGCTTCATCATATTTCTTTTCATTAATCAGGCGCAAGAACTTGCGCGAGCCGGCCACATTGCAGCGTTCGCCCACGTTTACGAAATTAATCTCAGGAGTAACCTCCAGCAACTCCAGTCCCGAAAGCCACAGATGCCGTGGCTTCGGTGCCGGAACACGGGGCTTCGCCCCGGCAACCAAGTCCGGGAAAAGCGCGATATACTGTTCTGTCGTCCCGCAACAGCCGCCAATGATATTTACCAACCCTTCATCCACATATTCTTTCACCTCTCGCACCATCACTTCAGGAGTCTGGTCGTATTGCCCCATGCTGTTGGGTAACCCGGCATTCGGATAAGCACTGATATAATAAGGGGCTCTTCTGGCCAGCTGCTCTAAAAACGGCTTCAGCTGCCTGGCTCCGAACGAGCAGTTCAGACCAACCGAAAAGATGTCGGCGTGCTGCACCGATGCCAGAAAGGCATCGAGCGTCTGCCCCGAGAGCGTCCGTCCCGCTATGTCCGACACCGTGACCGACAGCATCAGGGGAACCCGCCTCCCCACCTTTTCCATCGACAGTCCGGCCGCACGGATTGCTGCCTTGGCATTCAGCGTATCAAATATAGTCTCTATCAAAAGAGCGTCTACCCCGCCTTCAAGCAAGGCTTCCATCTGCTCGCAATAGGCATCCTGCAATTCATCGAATGTCAAGGCACGGTATGCCGGATTGTTTACATCGGGGCTCATGGAACAAGTCTTGTTGGTCGGCCCCACCGAACCGGCTACAAAACGCGGCTTTTCCGGTGTCTGGGCTGTATATCTGTCGGCTATCCGGCGTGCCAGCATGGCTCCTGCCAGATTCATCTCGCGGCAATAAGGCTGCAAACGGTAATCCGCCATCGAAACGGCCGTGGCATTAAAAGTATTGGTCTCGATAATGTCTGCACCCGCATCCAGATATTTGCGGTGAATGTCCTCTATGATGTCCGGACGAGTCAGGTTCAACAAGTCATTGCATCCCTTCAGCTGTCCCGGCACACCGGCAAAGCGCGCGCCCCGAAAGTCTGATTCAGTCAGGCCATACTGCTGAATCATGGTTCCCATCGCCCCATCCAGGATGAGGATACGTTTGTCTATCAACTGCTGCATTGTCATAATCCTGCATTTCAACGCTTAAACATCCGGTCCATCATACGCTTGTCTTCTTTTTCCTTCAACGACTGGCGCTTATCATACTGCTTCTTGCCTTTTGCCAAGGCAATCACCACCTTTGCCAAGCCTTTCTCGTTGATATACATACGGGTGGGCACAATCGTAAAGCCCGGCTCCTGAGAAGTCCGCTCTAATTTGCGCAGCTCTTTCTTGGTAAGCAAAAGCTTGCGGTCACGCCGTGCGGCGTGATTATTGTAAGAACCATAAAAATATTCCGCAATGTGCATGTTCTTTACCCACAGCTCTCCGCGCGAAAAGAAACAGAACGTATCGACCAGACTCGCCTTTCCCTGGCGGATAGACTTTATCTCTGTTCCGGTCAGCACGATGCCGGCCGTATAAGTGTCTATGAACTCGTAGTCGAAAGAAGCACGCTTGTTTTTTATATTGATATTGTTAGCTGCTGTTTTCATCAGTTCAATATTACCGAAAGTTTATTAAATACAAATTCTATGAGAGCAGGCGAAAGCAAGACCAGCACCGTCGCCACCACCGTATATGAGGTGAGTTTCGTTTCCGGAACCTTCAAAAAGCGTCGCGCCCCCTCGAAAACCACAAAGAGTGTATAAAGCTGAAGAATCCAGTGCAGCAAGGTAATGGAAAAGAAAGCGTCCACCGTATCGAGCACAAAGGTGACAACCAGTGAATAGCCTACAAGAATCCGCAGCATCTCCTCCGGGAATGCCACCGAAAAGCCTCGCCTTCCTATCTTGTCAAGCAGATAGACTGCCATGAAGAACCCTCCAAACAGAGCGACAGCCACCGCACAGCAACTCTGCAATGCATACTGAAAGACATCCGGCGAAACGCCCCGCTCTACGAAAGTACCGATAAAATCGGCCAGTCCGCACACTCCTATCAGCGGATATACAAAGTCCATTGTCACCCGGCCACTTTTATCCGACGCGCTTATCTCTTCCCACGCCTTGGCCGGAGCGGACAACAACGACACAACTCGATGAAACAACTCTTTATAATTCATTCCTTCTCTTTCTTTCTCTGTTATGAAAACGAAACGCAAATGTATAAAAAAAGGAGACATGTATCAGCATGTCTCCCATTGTTTATTATAAATTAGCACTCTATCTCATTGTTCGAACAAAGAGCCATAGGCAACTTCCGCTTCCCGGTCATAAGTCTGGTCATAAGAACCGATAGAAGCCTGCTGGTATCTTACTATAATCTGGTCGGGCAGTTCAGAAGTCCCGAACTTGCTTTGATGTGTGGCCACGAGACTTGCAATATTAAAATGTCTCCACTCTCCCGTAGACGATGTACGCTCGTCATTAATCGACGGATCAGTAACCGTATGCCTCAGCTCCACATACATCCGGTCTTTTGCCTGACTGGTATACTGCGCATCATAATACAAGGTAAAGGAATGGGAAGCGTATTCTGCATCCAGTTCATCTTCATCCCCCGAACTTTTATAGGTATAAGAGATAGGAATAAAGATATTATTGCGGTCGTAATAGCCGAAAGAAATGCCGGATATTGTATTCACCCCTAACACAGGAGCATTACCTGCATCTTCTGTAGGAGCAGCCGGAACTGCCTGGTCGGTCTTTATCGGCGCCAGATAGTTGATTTCCGCATTTATGCTTTTGGAAGTCTCTGCTCCCGTATTTTCGTCCGGATTATAAGAATAGGTTATATAATAATATGTATAACCTGTTGGCAACTTGCCTTCCAACAACTCCTGATTTGTCGGGACAATGCTTGAGCCGTCACTGTATCTGAAAGTATAAGCCCCGTCAAATCCCTGCGGTACAACAAAGCCAGCACCTGAATATACATTTTCGCCATTATCGTCCAGGCAAGAGCTAAATCCCAACATCCCTATTACTGCGGCCATCATCACCGCTCCTTTAAGTTTCTTCATATTCAATCAAATCTTTTGGTTTTCTAATATTGTTTAAGATATACTGCTAAGTAAATGCAGTCCTACGGACAACACTGCATACATTCTCATTTTTTAACAAATAAAAGCTATCCGACAACAAGAGCAAACTGCTCCAAATGCTGGTCTACATATTCAGCAATCTGCGCCGTAACCTGCTCTTCCATATCCATGAACTTCTCTTCCAAATCATCAAACACCTCATACTGTTCATACATAGCCATGAACTCATCGTCCGTACATTCACGCTCCAAGTCTTTACGATGGTCAATGTATATTTCTTGAGCCGCATATATCAGTTTGGAGAAATCTTTCGCCCCCATAAGACGCATGGCCTTGGCAAACGGATTGCCGAAAATATAAGGCCCGTACCCATTCTGTATCAATTGGACAAAGCCTCCTTCATTCACTTCCTCCCGAAAAAAATGATAGCCCAGCAGCGTATGCTGGTAACCGTTAAGCAAAGGCATTGTATCCACATTGACAACTCCGCCTGTCACCTCCAGATATTTGTCAATAAACACCTGCAAAAAAGCATCCGTTCCTTCCATTGCGCCCTTCCGCAAAGCCTCATCTGTCACTTTTATTTCCGTCGAATCCATTTACCTAATTATTATTACCTACAGATAGGTAGTTCATCAAAACTTTACATGCAGCAAAGATAAAGCAAAAATATTATAAAAACAGAAGAAAAAGTTTGGTTTCTTCCGTTGTATAACAAAATAAAACGACTAACTTTGCGTGCGGATTCAAGAAATCAAGTGGTTTACGAATACCTATTTTTTATTACCAACTAATAAAAACGTAAAGAATATGATTTATTCACACGAAGTTGAACACATGTGTTGTGTCGCAAAGGGCCCCAATCATGGTCCGGCTCCAATTCCTGAAGAAGGAAAATGGATTCAAGCAAAAGAGATCAAAGACATCTCAGGTTTAACACACGGTGTGGGATGGTGTGCTCCACAACAGGGTACATGCAAACTGACCTTAAACGTAAAAGAAGGTGTCATTGAAGAATGCTTGGTAGAAACTATCGGCTGCTCAGGAATGACTCATTCAGCAGCTATGGCTTCTGAAATTCTGCCGGGAAAAACCATTTTGGAGGCATTGAACACCGACTTAGTTTGCGACGCTATCAATACTGCCATGCGTGAACTTTTCTTGCAAATCGTTTATGGCCGTACTCAGTCTGCCTTCTCTGAAGGAGGCCTGATGATCGGTGCCGGTTTGGAAGACTTGGGCAAAGGTCTCCGCAGTCAGGTAGGTACTCTTTATGGAACAAAAGCCAAAGGAACCCGTTACCTCGAATTGACTGAAGGATACATCACCCGCATGGCCTTGGACAAAGACAACCAAGTAATAGGTTATGAGTATGTTCACATGGGCAAATTCATGGAACAAGTCAAGAAAGGAACGGATGCTAACGAAGCGCTGAAAGCCGTTACCGGAACTTACGGACGTTTCAAACCCGAACAAGGAGCAGTTAAATATATTGACCCACGTAAAGAATAAAGGAGGACACAGATTATGATTAGACCAGTACAATTTGAAAGTCAAGACCGCCGTATGAAGCAAATCCTTGCTGCACTGAACGAAAACGGCATCAAAGACATTGAAGAAGCTAACGCTATCTGTGACGCAGCAGGTCTTGACCCGTATCTGACTTGTCAGGAAACTCAGGGTATCTGCTTCGAAAACGCCAAGTGGGCTTATGTAGTAGGCTGTGCCATTGCATTGAAGAAAGGTTGCAAGAATGCTGCCGACGCTGCTGAAGCAATCGGTATCGGTTTGCAGGCATTCTGCATTCCGGGATCTGTTGCCGATGACCGTAAAGTAGGTTTGGGCCACGGAAATCTGGCAGCCCGTCTGCTTCGTGAAGAAACCCAATGCTTCGCCTTCTTGGCAGGCCACGAATCTTTCGCTGCCGCTGAAGGAGCCATCAAGATTGCAGAAATGGCAAACAAGGTTCGCAAGAATCCGTTGCGCTGCATTCTGAACGGTTTGGGTAAAGACGCCGCCATGATTATCTCACGTATCAACGGCTTTACTTATGTTCAAACTAAGTTTGACTACTTTACCGGAAAATTGAACATTGTAAAAGAAACTCCGTATTCAGACGGTCCGCGTGCAAAAGTAAAATGCTACGGAGCCGACGATGTACGTGAAGGCGTAGCTATCATGTGGCACGAAAATGTAGATGTTTCTATTACAGGTAACTCTACCAACCCGACTCGTTTCCAGCATCCGGTAGCCGGAACTTACAAGAAAGAGCGTGTTCTTGCCGGCAAACCTTACTTCTCAGTAGCATCAGGTGGTGGTACAGGTCGTACGCTTCACCCAGACAACATGGCAGCCGGTCCTGCTTCTTATGGTATGACCGACACGATGGGCCGTATGCACTCCGACGCTCAGTTCGCAGGTTCTTCATCAGTTCCCGCACACGTAGAAATGATGGGATTCCTCGGTATCGGTAACAACCCGATGGTAGGATGTACCGTAGCTTGCGCCGTTAATGTGGCTTTGGCTCTGAACAAGTAATTTCAGTTACCATATTTATAAGAAAAAATCCCTGTAGCACTTGTGTTACAGGGATTTTGTTTTTATCCGCTATGGATAACAAAAGATAATCTCCTCCTATATCTATCTTTTCTTCCCCTTGCTATTCTTTCTATAAATTGTTGTGATTAAGAGAAAACTAAAATGGAAAATCCACAGTATATTCAAAATGAAACCATGAACGCCGAACCAACCGCCAACATATTCATCCATTCCTTGCTTCCCCTGCTATGCGACGGCATCAAGTTATAGTCCAAAAACAGTTTCATGCCATAATGCAATGTAGCACGGAAAGTAAGAGAGACACCACTACCCACACAGAATCCGTCCCGATGGCGGACGGATATATCGCTAAGCTGCCAGTCGGGATAGAGGACATAGCCGCCTACGAATTTGCTACCTATTTGGAAACGGGAGGACAAGGGATAGGAAAAGTATCCGCCAGCGCAGAATGAGAAAGCATCGAATGTGTTTGCCTCAGCCTCTTTGCTGTCCATAATGACCGCGATGTTGGATACCGTGAAATGTCCGCCGATTCCAACATAGGGATTGAAAAACCAAGCCCCTTCCACACCTGCCGTACAGCCAGAGGAGGTGCTGAACTCATGGCGCTCGTCAATGTCATAACCACTCAAAGGAATGTTCATCCCGACATAAAGACTAAAGAAAAAGGGTTTATCCCAACGGTCGAACGACTCATCATCCGTAAAGCGACTAATGCCTTTCTCTTTAAAAACAAGGTCTGCCAGATAATACCCCATTTCCGTAGAGAGGATACCGATGCCCGCCCCGGTCAGTACATCGCTCAGCCAATGCTTGTTGTTCGCCATACGCATCAATCCTGTAGCCGTAGCCACCAAATAGGCACCGATACCTATCCACGGACTCTTATGCCCATATTCTTTGGTCAACATCGTAGCGGTCATGAAAGCGGTGGCGGTATGCCCGGAAGGAAAAGAATGGTCGTTACTGCCATCAGGACGCATCACATGAGTTGTTTGTTTGAGTGAATGAACCACACTACCCATCAGCAAAGCCGACAACGCATCCGGCTACAAACACGCTGTCCATAGCCCGATAGAGGACAACATCGGCAAACTCCACTGGCCGCCCCGATGCATTGTCGATGACAAGTCCTTCCACCTTCTTTTTTGCACTTCCGCTCCATCCAGTAACTGCAAGCAAAAACAACTTATTAAGATAATCCAAACTTTTTTTGCCATAACCATCTTGATTTAAGTCGTGACAAAAGTAGAGTGTAAGTTTGGGAATATTTTGAAGACAAGCATTCTTGGTTATTAACTCACCGTCCCTTTTCGTCCAGCAGCTTCGTGTGTCTTTTGATATATTTCAATACCCAATAGGCCATGCCGCTCACAACAGTCAGCATGAGCAAAACATAATTTAACGAGACGCCGCCAACCAACCCAACAATAAGGGAATCGAAAAGGCTGAACAATAGAAAAAGGGCGAACAGTCCGTTCTTTTCTTTTTTCAATACCTTTTTCCAAGAGAACGGCAAGCTTGCCGACCGGAACTGCCCGAAGCGAGGAAGAATAGCCGGAGTCCGTTCCGCCCAACGCAGATAGGCATCACCGAACTTCCGACGCAGAAACTGTTCTTCCGCATACATGATACGTTCGTAGTAAAGCCAATAAGCGAGTACAAATGCGGCAACGAACCCCACATTGCAAGTCAGCAGCGCAATACCCAACCACATCAAGAAATTTCCGAGGTAGAGTGGATGGCGCACCACGGAATAAATACCCGTGGTATTCAGTGTATCCGCCACTTGGCCATCTGTATTCCTGCCCGAAGTGCCTACAGGAGTATGCCCCACCGTATAAATACGGACAAACATACCTGCCAGACCAACTGTCAGGCACAGGTATTCGTACAAATGCCAATGGGGAAACACGGAAATAAACAATATTCCGCGCATCCAAACCGAGAAAGCCGCCGCTGGAAAAGCAGGTATTGCTCTGTCACGGTACGTTCCAACTGTTTTTCTTCCAAGCGGATGCGGTTGCGAGCAATCTCGGTATTTATTTTTGCCTGCTCCTGCGCCACCTTGTAGGAAGAGTTTCCCAAAAGCGGCTGCGTCCAAGTTACCCCGGCATGAAGAAATCCGCTGCTTTCGCCAAGGTCGTACCCGTAATAGTCTGCGGCATCCCGCGCGTTCCACCGGAATGAAGTACGCCCGTTGTCTTTGGAAACAACCGGTACAAACAGATAATCTCCGTTCAGTTCCAAATGGGAATGGCGATACATTGCCTTCAGCCGTTGCAGCTCATCCTGCTCCATTCGCACCTGATTGCGGTAATCGTTGAGCAGCGGACTGTGGTGTTTGGCGATTTCAATGTAATGATATAATGTCTTCCCTATCTTCTGACCAGACGCACATGTGAAAAACATTAGTAATATAAAAGATAAAACAACCGGCTTCATATTCTGTCTCGTTTTTTTCGGGCAAAAAAAGGCTATGAGTTTGTGGAAAGTTTGAAGAATGGAGCGGGCCGACAGGCGCATTACTGAAAAACGCCAATCGAAACCCAATGCTTGTGGCAGGGAGTGGTGTTATCAGAGTCATTTCAAATAAATCCAACGGATTTTTTGAAGGAGCAAATCTGTGTTTCGGGCGTGCCAAAACAATTTGCTCCCATAACATTCTGCCGGGTTCATTCCTCTTTCCCCTGATAATTCAAATACAGAAACCATTTCCACACCACCAACCTCTCCATACGCTCCGCTTCCGACAAAAAACTCTCCTTTTATTTCTTTATTCCAATCTTTTCATTTATTTTTGCCGTGAAGTAAAACAAAGGGGTGCCCACAAGACGGGCTGAGATTATACCCTGCGAACCTGATGCGGTTAGTACCGACGAAGGGATTGTTGTCTGCTAAAATTCTCTTTCCGCCTTTCTCACGGCACGGCTCTTTGTATTACTCCCACTAATTATTCGACCATGAAAATATCAGTAAACAACAAAGAGACAGAACTCATTGAGGGAAATACAGTCGCCGACCTGGCACGCCAGTTAGAGCTTCCTGTCCAAGGAGTGGCCATAGCCCTGCATAACCGTATGATTCCACGCGCGGAGTGGGGAAACACCCTTTTGAAACCGGGCGACAGCTTAGTAATCATCAAAGCTGCATGCGGAGGATAAGCCATGGAGCTCCAATTCATTACACACTACACCGAGCGGTATACGTATTACGACTCGGCACGCATGGCGCTCGAAGGAGGATGCCGGTGGATTCAGCTGCGCATGAAAGACACCCCGACGGACGAAGTGGAGCGGGAAGCGCGCCGCGTGCAGGACTTGTGCCGGCACTATCACGCTACATTCATCATCGACGACCATGTGGAACTGGTGAAAAAGCTGAAGGCCGACGGCGTTCACTTAGGGAAAAAAGACATGCCTGTGGCCGAAGCCCGACATCTGCTGGGAAACGGATTCATTATCGGCGGAACAGCCAATACTTTCGATGATATCAAGATGCATCATGCAGCCGGGGCCGACTATATCGGCTGCGGGCCTTTCCGCTTCACGGCAACGAAAAAGAATCTCAGCCCGATTCTGGGTCTGGAGGGATACCGTTCCATCACCCGCCAGATGAAAGATGCAGATATCCGGCTGCCGCTTGTTGCCATCGGAGGCATCACTTGCGAGGACATTCCCGCCATCCTGCAAACGGGAGTGACAGGCATTGCACTGAGCGGAACCATCCTCCGGGCTAACAATCCGGTGGAAGAGACACGGCGCATCCTGTCTATCCTCTCGACTTCAAAAACAGAATAACCAATTAAAAGCATACACAACAATGAAGAAACTGATAATCGCCGGAAAAGAATTCGGCTCCCGCCTGTTCTTGGGAACCGGCAAATTCAACTCAAACGAAATGATGGAAAAGGCAATCCTTGCCTCAGGTACGGAAATGGTCACCGTAGCCATGAAACGTATTGAACTGAACGACAAGGAAGACGACATGCTGAAGCATATCGTCCACCCGCATATCCAGCTTCTTCCCAACACATCAGGAGTACGCACAGCGGAAGAAGCCGTATTCGCCGCACAGATGGCCCGCGAAGCTTTCGGTACAAACTGGCTGAAACTTGAAATCCATCCTGACCCGCGCTATCTTCTCCCCGACTCAACCGAAACGCTGAAAGCTACGGAAGAGCTGGTGAAACTGGGCTTCGTGGTACTTCCCTACTGTCAGGCCGACCCCACGCTCTGCAAGCGTCTGGAAGAAGCCGGAGCCGCTACGGTCATGCCGCTTGCCGCCCCCATCGGCACCAACAAAGGATTGCAGACACGCGACTTTCTACGGATTATCATCGAGCAGAGCAACGTTCCGGTGGTAGTGGATGCAGGAATCGGCGCACCAAGCCATGCAGCTGAAGCCATGGAAATGGGCGCAGCAGCCTGTCTGGTCAATACGGCCATTGCCGTAGCGGGTAATCCTGAAGAGATGGCCGTCGCCTTTAAAGAAGCCGTCATTGCAGGCCGCCGCGCCTACGAAGCCGGACTGGGTATCCAAACTACAAGCTTCGAAGCTTCGGCCTCATCCCCTTTAACCGCATTTCTCAACTGATAACCTAAGGCAACAAGGAAACAATATGGAAAAAGACAACAGGGCATACGCCCATGCAGAGAAAGCCTACATGCAGGGTACCCTTTTCCCCTTCATTAAAGTAGGAATGCAGAAAGTGAACCTCACACCTACCGTTACCATTCAGGACGGAAAAAAGGTGATGACTCCGAATTCACCGGTCTATGTCTACGACACCAGCGGCCCGTTCAGTGACCCGAGCATAGAGATTGACCTGAAAAAGGGTCTTCCCCGTATGCGTGAACCGTGGATTACCTCACGAGGCGATGTGGAACAGCTTCCATCCATCACCTCCGAATACGGGAAGATGCGCCGCGATGACCCATCGCTCGACCATCTGCGCTTCGAACACATCACCTTGCCCTACCGTGCCAAAGCAGGAAAATGTTGCACACAGATGTATTATGCCAAACAAGGCATCATTACTCCGGAAATGGAATATGTCGCCATCCGTGAAAACATGAACTGCAAGGAACTGGGCATCGATACACACATCACTCCCGAGTTCGTTCGCGACGAGATTGCCGCCGGACGCGCCGTATTACCTGCCAACATCAATCACCCGGAAAGCGAACCGATGATTATCGGACGCAACTTTCTGGTCAAGATAAACACCAACATCGGCAATTCTGCCACCACCTCCAGCATTGAAGAAGAAGTGGACAAGGCAGTATGGAGCTGCAAGTGGGGCGGCGATACGCTGATGGATCTGTCAACCGGCGACAATATCCACGAGACACGCGAATGGATTGTACGCAACTGTCCCGTTCCTGTCGGCACAGTCCCCATCTACCAAGCCTTGGAAAAAGTAAACGGCAAGGTAGAAGACCTGACCTGGGAAATCTATAAGGACACGCTTATCGAGCAGTGCGAGCAGGGAGTGGACTACTTCACCATCCACGCCGGCATTCGCCGCCACAATGTTCATTTGGCAGACAAGCGCCTGTGCGGTATCGTGAGCAGAGGAGGAAGCATCATGAGCAAATGGTGCCTCATCCACGACCGAGAATCCTTCCTTTACGAACACTTTGATGATATCTGCGATATTCTAGCCCAATATGATGTAGCCATCTCATTAGGCGACGGACTGCGTCCAGGATGTATCGCCGATGCCAACGACGAGGCTCAATTTGCCGAACTCGACACAATGGGTGAACTGGTGGTACGCGCATGGGATAAGAATGTGCAAGCCTTCATCGAAGGTCCGGGACATGTTCCTCTGCACAAGATTCAAGAAAACATGCAACGGCAGATAGAACACTGCCACAACGCTCCATTCTACACGCTCGGCCCATTGGTGACCGACATCGCTCCGGGATACGACCATATCACCTCTGCCATAGGAGCTGCACAAATCGGTTGGTTGGGAACCGCCATGCTGTGTTATGTCACCCCGAAAGAACATCTCGGACTGCCTAACCGCGAAGATGTGCGTACTGGAGTAATCACCTACAAGATTGCCGCCCATGCCGCAGACCTTGCTAAAGGACATCCCGGAGCGCAGATACGAGACAATGCGCTCAGCAAAGCACGCTACGAATTCCGCTGGCGTGACCAGTTCCACCTGAGCCTTGACCCCGACCGTGCTTTGGAATATTTCAACGAAGGGCATCATACCGATGGCGAATACTGCACCATGTGCGGACCGAACTTCTGCGCCATGAAGCTAAGCCGAGACCTTTCTTCAATCAATAACCAACAATGAAAAATTAATGGCGGATATGAATCCATGTATATCCGCCATTGACCACTAACTTAATTGTACATTCATAAAATGTTCAGCGAAGAATTAGAAAAAATAGACTGGGAGGAAACCACTCGCGCCATCCAGGCCAAAACCGAAACAGATGTGCTCCGCGCACTCGGAAAAGAACATTGCGATGTGGACGACTTTATGGCACTGGTATCTCCGGCTGCTGAGAAATACCTCGAACCAATGGCACAACTCAGCCGCAAATATACCGAAGAACGCTTCGGAAAGACCGTATCCATGTTTATTCCCCTATATCTCACCAACTCATGCACCAACTCCTGTGTATATTGTGGATTCCATATCAGCAATCCGATGGCACGAACCATCCTGACACCGGAGGAAATCGAAAACGAATACAAGGCAATCAAGAAACTCGGCCCGTTTGAAAACCTGCTGATTGTAACCGGCGAAAATCCGGCAAAGGCAGGAGTACCATATCTGGCAAAGGCTCTTGATTTGGCAAAACCCTACTTCTCCAACCTGAAGATAGAAGTAATGCCACTCAAGACCGAAGAATATGCCGAACTTACCAGGCATGGAATGAACGGGGTAATCTGTTTTCAAGAAACATACAACAAGGCACGCTATAATGTTTATCATCCGCGCGGCATGAAATCAAAGTTCGAATGGCGCGTCAACGGCTTCGACCGTATGGGGCAGGCAGGAGTCCACTCTATTGGCATGGGGGTGCTGATTGGCCTTGAAGACTGGCGGACTGATGTTACGATGATGGCTTATCACCTGCGCTACCTGCAAAAACATTATTGGAAAACGAAATACAGCGTGAATTTCCCCCGCATGCGTCCGGCCGAGAACGAAGGATTTCAGCCGAATGTCATCATGAGCGACAAGGAACTGGCGCAGGTAACCTTTGCCATGCGCATATTCGACCACGATGTCGACATATCCTACTCCACCCGCGAACCGGCATACATCCGCGACCATATGGCCTCACTGGGCGTAACAACCATGAGCGCCGAAAGCAAGACCGAGCCGGGAGGATATTATACCTATCCCCAAGCACTGGAACAGTTCCATATAAGCGACGACCGCACGGCGGTGGAAGTGGAACATGCACTGAAGTCTTTGGGGCGTGAACCGGTATGGAAGGACTGGGACGCTTCGTTTGATTTCGTAAAATAAACAGACCAAACCACATTTTCATGCCGGCGGGACGAATGTTTGACCTAAGGAAAAACAATGTGGCGCCGGCATGAAACCTTTAGTCCACACAATTTAATCTGAATAATGGAAAGATACAACCGTCAGATTCTTCTTCCTGAAATCGGGCAGGAAGGACAGGAACGCCTGAAAAAGGCACGGGTACTCATTGTCGGTGCAGGCGGACTGGGTTCGCCCATCGCCCTTTATCTGGCAGGTGCCGGAGTGGGAACCATCGGCCTGATAGACGACGACACTGTCAGCGCAAGCAACCTCCAGCGGCAAGTGCTCTATACGGAAGCAGAAATAGGGCTTCCCAAAGCGATACAAGCCCAAAAACACCTGAAAGCCCTGAACAGCGAACTGGACATAAGAGCCTATCCCGTGCGCCTGACGGACGAAAACGCCGAAGAAATCATCAAACAATACGATATTGTGGCAGACGGATGCGACAATTTCAAGACCCGCTACCTGATTAACGATGCCTGCGTGCGTCTGGACAAGACTTACGTATACGGAGCCATACGGGCTTTCGACGGACAAGTATCCGTATTCAACTACAAGGGCGGCAAGACCTACCGCGACCTTTTTCCAAATGAAGCGGAGATGCTGTCCATGCCTCAGCCCCCCAAGGGAGTAATAGGATTCACCCCCGGACTGATAGGCTGCGCAGAGGCCAATGAAGTGGTCAAGATTATATGCGGCTACGGAGATATCATGAGCGGAAAACTGTGGTATATTGACCTGAAAACACTGGAGACCTACACGATTTTACTGTAAACATTTGTGAAATATACCAGAGCTTTGTAACTTTGCCGCAATATTTCCATTCAAAGATGAAACTGATACTGATAACAACTCCCCATTATTTTGTGGAGGAAGACCAGATAATAACCAACCTTTTCGATGAAGGACTGGATGTGCTGCATCTGCGCAAGCCCGACACGCCTGCCGTATATGCCGAACGGCTGCTGACACTCATCCCGGAAAAATACAGAAAGCGCATCGTGGTGCACGACCACTTCTATCTGAAAAACGAATACAAGCTGAAGGGCATCCATCTCAGCAGCCGGAATCCCATTGTGCCTGACAACTATTCGGGACACATCAGTGCATCCTGCCATACCCTCGAAGAAGTGGAGGCAGACAAGAAGAACTGCGACTACGTATTCCTGAGCCCGATATTCGACAGCATATCCAAACCGGGATACTGCTCGGCCTTTACACCCGAAATCATCCGTGAGGCGAGCCGTAAGGGCATCATCGACAAGAAGGTGATGGCCTTGGGAGGCGTAGACGACAGCAACATCCTGCGCGTAAAAGACTTCGGGTTTGGAGGAGCCGCCGTCATGGGATGCCTGTGGAACAAGTTCAACCCTTCTACCGACAACAATTATCAGGCGCTCATCGCCTATTTCCGCAAATTGAGAGACCTCGCCGACTAAATATTCAGGCGGCAGATTTCAATTTTTGACGGAAAATCTTGTCCGGCTTAAAGAAATGGCGTAAATTTGCATTTCATAAAATTGTTAGCTATAATCACATAAAGAAATGAGCGGAACAACACCTTTTAAAGTATTCTCGGGTACAAATTCGAGATATCTCGCAGAGAAAATCTGCAACAGTTTAGGCTGTGAACTTGGTAATATGAACATTACGCACTTCGCCGACGGCGAATTTTCCGTTTCGTACGAAGAGTCGATTCGCGGACAATACGTATTTCTGGTTCAGTCTACCTTCCCCAACTCAGACAACCTGATGGAACTGCTCCTGATGATTGATGCCGCCAAGCGTGCTTCGGCCAAAAGCATCATCGCTGTCATCCCCTATTTCGGTTGGGCGCGCCAAGACCGCAAAGACAAGCCCCGTGTCTCTATCGGGGCCAAGCTCGTGGCAGACTTGCTGAGAGTGGCAGGCATCGACCGTCTGATTACCATGGATCTTCATGCCGACCAGATTCAAGGTTTCTTTGATATTCCGGTCGACCACCTATATGCATCTTCCATTTTCGCCCCCTATATCCAGTCGTTACATCTGGACAATCTGGTCATCGCAACTCCCGATGTGGGCGGATCGAAGCGTGCAAGCTCTTATGCAAAGTTCTTGGATGTCCCTCTGGTGCTTTGCCACAAGACACGCGAAAAAGCCAACGTAGTGGCATCCATGCAGATTATCGGAGATGTAAAGGGTAAAGATGTTGTTCTGATTGACGATATGGTGGATACTGCAGGCACCATCACCAAGGCTGCCGACATCATGAAAGAAGCGGGCGCCCACTCCGTGCGTGCCATCGCCTCTCACTGTGTCATGTCGGGTCCGGCTTCCGAGCGCGTCCAAAACTCACAATTGGAAGAAATGGTGTTCACCGACAGCATTCCCTACTCAAGCCGCTGCGCCAAAGTAAAGCAACTTTCCATTGCCGACATGTTCGCAGAAACAATCCGCAGGGTAATGACCAACGAATCCATCAGTTCACAATATTTGATTTAACATCAGGCCAGGCATGGGTTACGCAGAAAAGGCGGACAGACAATGTGCTACATTCCGCAGCCTCTGCATAATTCATGCCTGAACTATACATTCCCGGCTCATGAATATTCTTTGGCTCGACCTGAACAGTTCTTATGCCCACTCTTCACTGGCACTTCCCGCCCTGCATGCACAGACAAAGGACGACCAGACATGGGAATGGGACAAGATTTCCGCAACCGTCAATGAGAATCCGGGCATGATTGCCGGTGAAATATTCCGGAAAAAGCCAGACATTGTCGCCGCTACCTGCTGGTTGTTCAACCACGAAGCACTTATCCACATATTAAGCCGTGTCAGCGCCCTGCTGCCTCTGTGCCGCATCATCTTGGGAGGGCCTGAATTTTTAGGAGACAACGAATGTTTCCTGAGAAGAAATCCGTTCGTTACCTGCGTATTCCGCGGAGAAGGAGAAGAGATGTTCCCCCGTTGGCTGGCTGCATGGCAAAATCCTGCAGAGTGGCACGGCATTACAGGACTGTGTTATCTGGATGAAGCAGGGCATTATCACGACAACGGCCTGGCACGCGTTCCGGATATCGAAAGCCTGACCAATCCGGAACAAAGCCGATTCTTTAATTGGGATAAGCCTTTCGTGCAGTTGGAAACCACACGCGGATGCTTCAACACCTGCGCCTTTTGCGTGAGTGGCGGTGAAAAGCCAGTCCGGACACTGTCCATCGCTACTATCCGTAGGCGCATATCGGAGATTCACCGGCATGAAATCCGGAATATCCGGGTATTAGACCGCACGTTCAACTATAACAATCGCCGCGCGAAAGCCCTGCTCAATCTGTTTTGTGAATTTCCAGATATCCGTTTTCATTTGGAGATACATCCGGCCTTGCTGTCTGACGAACTGAAAAACGTACTGTCAGAAATGCCGGAAGGCCTGCTCCATCTGGAAGCGGGAATCCAGAGTCTGCACCAAACGGTACTTGAAAAGTGCCGCCGCCAAGGCGACTTGTCCGAAGCCCTGCAAGGACTGAAATTTCTGTGCTCCCTGCCAAACATGGAGACCCATGCCGACCTGATTGCCGGACTCCCCCTTTATCGGCTGGAAGAAATCTTTGAAGACATCCGTACATTGGCATCCTACCACGCCGGAGAAATACAACTGGAGTCACTTAAGCTGCTTCCCGGCACAGAGATGCGCCGTCTTGCCCCCGAATTGGGCATCTGCTTTTCACCGCTCCCGCCCTATGAAGTGTTGCAGACCAACGAAATCACTCCCGACGAACTACAGACAGCCCGCCTGCTTTCCCGCCTTTTGGACGGATTTTATAATACACCCGCCTGGCAGTCTGTCACGCGTTCGCTGATTGTCGACAAGGAAAACTTTCTTACTCTCTTTTTAAACTACCTGACCCGACTGCATGTTATCGACCAGCCGCTGAGTCTTGAGCGGCGGGGGATACTTCTCTACTGTTTTTGTAAGGAACACTATCCCGATTATGCTACCGTCGTCAGCCTGGCCTGGATAGAGGCCGGAATGTCGCTTAAAAAGCAACCGGCCGAAAAGGTACGCACCAAACATGTCACTCCCCCCGACAGTTGGGAAACAATTTACGGGCAATATCAGGAAAATCTCCGCTTATGCCGACTTGAAGACAAGGCCGAACGCCGCTGCTACTGGTACGGATTCGAGACCGAATCTCAATCCACCCGACCGGTATTCAAGGCTTTGTCGGAGTATGACGGTGACTCATAAATTCCATACATAAGCAATCTTACATCTAACCGCTACTTTAATAACTTAACACCAGATGCTATGGAAACAGAACAGACAAAGAAAAATGAAGAAACCACCGCACAAAGAAAGCATTTAACCGCAAAAGACAGACAATACAAATTCTACGTACGCCTCACTTGGGTATATTCTTGCCTGATTGCATTGCTAATCTTATTTTTAATACTTTACTTCGACATCAAAAAGCTTCTGGAAATCTGTTCCATCCTCATTCCCCTGATTACAGCAGTATATTCATGGCTGTTTGGAATGAGAGCCAATACAAAAAACAAGATTGAAGAGGAAGAGCATCTGAGAAAGATTTTCTTTTCCGAGTTCAAAGACATGATTCGGCACTTGAAAGCCAACCTTCGCATACTGATAAAGCTGAGATTTGAAACGGCCAAACCGGAAAACAAAAGGATGAAACCGGCATCCATCCACTTCGAAAACCTCAAGCTGCCGGCCGGTTCCGCCATCTTTTCCGACAAGATACTGCTGCTGATAGACAGAAACATAGCGGACGACATAACACGGATGCAGATTAAGCTGCGCAATATGAACAACAGTGCCGAATGGCTGAAAAGTCTCACCGAGAAGAAAAACTATTCTGCATCGGGCATGAAGAAGGCTCTCGACTGGGAAATATACAGAACCATGACCTATCTGGCCAACGCGCATTATATGGAAAAGAATGAATATCATTTCGCAACCGAAAAACAACTGGCCGAATATCTGGAAACTCAGGAGATAAAAGACGAGCTGGCGCTTTTATTCAAAGGGGTGGTACCGACAGAATACAGGGAAAGAGCGGTCGCTGCATACATCGCGATGTATCACGAAGACAGGGAGAAAAGCAGAAAAGTCGTTCTTGTGCCGGCCGGAAACATTCTTTAAAGCCAGATGCCTGAATCAATAAGGCGTAAAACGACCTCCGGCAAAGACAGACAACAAGAGCATATCAAACAAAAAGTCCTGCGAAACCGACTGCATCACCGGTTTCGCAGGACATATCCTGATTTTCAAAACATCACCCGATATTTTCAACAAGCCAAGTCAATAAACCAGACTTACATTGTCCACCCACAACTTGTTGCCCGGCGAGCCGACAAAGGCACCGCCCAAACTGGATGTAAACTGAAGAATCAGATGAGTGGGCTGTTCGCCGGCATCCGCCCATCCCGTTTCCTGAATCAGCACGCTCTCCCCCTTTTTGTTACGGGCATAATAATGACCTACCCCCAGCTTCATCAGGTCGGGCACATAGCGGCTGTCGCCGGTAATGTCACCATACATGATTTCATAAGTAACGCCGTTCTTCCATCCCTCGGAGCGACTGTATTTTACAGCAGCGGTTCCGATACGCTTGGCTATGATATTCCCGTCTTTGTCTTCGGTACGCTTCTGGAGCAGACAGGTCATAATGGCGCAATCTTGCCCGGGAACCGTCTCTTTGCGGCTGAATCCGGTCTGACGGATACGGTCCGGCTCTCCCGACATCTCCACCTTATAGTCATAACGCACCGCCTTGGGACGGGAAGTAAATGGAACACCCATATTCAAAGCCTTCTCTCCGTCTTTCGTCCCCGTAATGGGCTCTTTCATATCGCCCAGAAACATCGAGCCGGATGCCAATACGGTGATGTTAATCAGCCCCAAAACCTTCACTTTCTCGATATGTGTCTCCAGACGGACGCAGTATCCTCCCTCTTCGCGCTTCTCCGGATAGACGCTGGTATTGGTCTTGACGATGCCCATCACCTTCGCCATCACGTTTGAATTAGCCCACGGAGAACCTCCTTGGTTGACATAAGCCACATTCCCGTCGATTTCCTGCGTAGGGCCGAGCTCATAGAGCAGTTTTGTATTTCCACCGATAATCCCTGACTCATGAATGCGGCGGGTTACCCATTGTTCCATATCTCCATACTTTATGGGAACCACCTTTTCCTGTGCATGCAACGCGACAAAAGAAAGCACCGCGAGCGAAAAGCTTATTAAAAATTTCATGCTTCCGTATTTGTTTATTTGATTTTCCTGCCGCAAAGGTACAAAAAAAAGCGACAGTTTCACACTGTCGCTTTTAATCTCCGACTTTTGGAGTAATAAATCTTATATTCGGACAATCAGTGTACTCGGTAAAGCAACCATGAACCCTGAAAATCTTCACGGCCCGGATATTTTGCCTTGAATGCATCTCTTGCGCGGGCTGCTTCATCGCGAGTGTCGAATGATTCAACAGCTACACGATACATGTTGTTCGCTGCATTATACACTACTTTCGCGCTATATCCTTCACCGTCAAGCCACGTTTTCAGTCCGTCGGCATTGGCCTTTACACCAAAGCTTCCGCAGATGACGCTATAGGCCTTCAGTCCGTCTCCCGATACCAGCTCTACCTTTTCCTCGCGGACAGAAGCGACCGGAGCCGGGGTCGTCACCGGAACCGTCTCTACCACAGGAGCCGTTTCAACCGCAGCCGGCTCTTCCTGAGCGGCAGCAGCCTCCGCCAGTTCCTGTTGCTTGGCTTTTTCATAAGCTCTTTTATAGGCACTTTCACTTGATTTGCAGGAAGAGAATGCCAATGCCACACACAGTCCCATTCCTAATACAGCAATCTTTTTCATTGTTTCTTATCGATTTAGTTAGATATTATCACTTTTATCATGCAAAAGTAGCAATATAAAACCATCTACTCTCTTAATTTCTGTTAATATTAAACGGCCTGCCAACATAGCAGCCGCAAATAATGAAAGGCCGTTTTTCCCTGACAACCCGTCTTTCGGACATACCTGCACGGTGCAGCCGCATTACCATCAGTGCAAAAACGTTTTTCCACGGGCATCAGCCGCATTTTTTCTCCCGGCCCCGCACTTTTCTTCAAAAACAATAAAAAAACTTCCCGTAAAACAGAAATTTCTTAGAAAAAACAATCATGTATCGGGATATTTTATTAGATTTGTAGAGTAATAACATAAAATCATAACTGTATGAAAGCATTAAGTATTGTAGCTGCATTCTTAGGCGGTGTTACCTTGGGAGCAGCAGCCGGCCTTCTGTTCGCCCCGGAAAAAGGCGAGGATACACGCAGAAAGATTGCTGAAGTTCTCCGCAAGAAAGGAATCAGACTGAACCGTGACGAGATGGACGATTTGGTTGACCAGATTGCGGCAGAAGTGAAAGATGCTGAATAACTACAGATTATCGGGCAGACTTTTGCCTATCACGGCAAAGGTCTGCCTTTTTCATTAAACCAACCCGAAAGACATCATGTTTGCCAACGACAAAAGCATAGACAATCTGGAAGCCTTGTTCAAGGAAATACGCAAGTACATAGAGCTGCAAGGACAATATCTGAAAATCGACCTGGTGGAGAAACTTACCATCCTGCTCTCCACCCTTATCCTCATCCTGCTCTTGGTGATACTTGGCATGATGGCCCTCTTTTATTTTTCCTTCATGCTGGTTTACGCCATCGCTCCGCTGGTGGGAAGCCTCATCGGGGGATATGCCGTAATAGGAGGCATCGTGTTGCTGCTCGCCTTTCTGATTTATCAAAAACGCAAGCAACTGATATTCCAGCCGATGGTAAACTTCCTTGCGCGCCTGTTTTTGGACGAACATACCAGAAAAGAAAAATAAGATATGGATTCACAGAACCCGACACCGACTTCCATCTATACAATGGAATCAATCGCCCGCCTGCGGGAAGAGAAAAAAGCGGAAGTGCGAAACTCGCGCGAACGCATACAGGAACTGGCCGAAGACCTGTTCGCACCCAAGCAGAGCAAGAACAAGATGGACAATCTCCTGCAGCATGTCAATGCGGGCATCGCTGCCTACGACGGTATACGCACGGGCATGATGGTGCTGCAACGGATACGCAGCTTTTTCCGGAAAAGAAAGAAAAGATAAGACCAAGCATAATAACCTGTTACATTTATGAAACGCAAACTTCTGACATTGGCCGTATGGAGTATGGCGGTTGCAATCAATGCCCAAGACCATCCCTTATGGCTGCGCCACTGTGCCATTTCCCCCGACGGAAGCACCATCGCCTTTACCTACAAAGGCGATATCTACACTGTTCCATCAACCGGAGGAAAAGCTACCCAACTGACCACAAACTCCGCTCACGATACACATCCCGTATGGAGCCCTGACGGGAAACGGATAGCCTTCGCCTCCGCCCGCGAAGGAAGCTTAGACCTATATATAATGAATAGGGACGGAGGCATGCCGCAACGGCTGACCACGCATTCGGGAACGGAAACTCCCGTTACATTCAGCGATAACGAACATATCCTCTTTTCCGCCTCGCTCATGCCCGATGCCAAAGACATGACTTTCCCCGACAGCCAGTTTCCGCAGATTTATGAAATCAGCACGGAGGGCGGGCGTCCCGCCATGTTCTCTTCGCTCCCGATGGAAGACATCAGCATAAGAAAAGACGGAGCCTTATTATATCACGACAAAAAAGGCTATGAAGACCCGTGGCGCAAGCATCACACTTCGTCCATCACCCGCGACATCTGGCTGAGCCAGTCCGGCAAAGACGGACGAACCTACCGGAAACTGACTTCTTTCAAGGGAGAAGACCGCACGCCGGTATGGACTGCAGACGGACAGTCATTCTACTATCTGAGCGAAAGCCAAGGGTCGTTCAATGTATTCAAGCGCAGCATCGACGGAACGGATGCCGTGCAACTCACACACCATACCAAGCATCCGGTGCGTTTCCTCACGGCTGCGGCCGACGGCACCCTGTGTTATGGCTACGATGGCGAAATCTACACGGTAAAAGAAGGGGGCACACCACAGAAAGTGTCTGTCAATATCGTTGCCGACAAGAATGACAAAGACCTTATCCGGCAAATCCGCACTTCGGGAGCAACTGAAATCGCCTTGTCGCCCGATGCCAAAGAAGTCGCCTTCATACTTCGCGGCGATGTTTTCGTTACTTCCGTAGAATACAAAACCACCCGGCAAATAACAGATACGCCCGACCAAGAACGCAGCATTGACTTTGCCCCCAACGGGAGGAGCATTGTATACGCTTCCGAGCGCGGCGGCCTGTGGCAGATTTACCAGGCATCTCTCACGAAAGAAGACGAAAAGCTCTTTACCTATGCCACCGACATAAAGGAGGAACGCCTGACAAACACTACAGTCACCTCTTTCCAACCCAAATACAGTCCGGATGGAAAAGAGATTGCCTATCTGGAAAACCGTACCACGCTGCGTGTGCTGAACCTGAAAAGCAAGTCCATCCGTACTGTTATGGACGGCAAATACGAATATTCCTACAGCGACGGCGACCAATGGTTCGAGTGGAGTCCCGACAGCCGGTGGCTGCTGAGCGGATACATAGGTACCGGAGGATGGAACAACAATGATGTGGCTCTGGTCAACGCCTCCGGAAACGGAGAGATACATAACCTGACCGAAAGCGGCTATACGGATTCAAACGCCAAATGGGTACTCGACGGAAAGGCCATGATATGGGAAAGCGACCGCGCCGGATACCGCAGCCACGGCAGTTGGGGAGCCGAAAGCGATGTCTACATCATGTTTTTCGATTTGGATGCCTACGAACGCTTCCGCATGAGCAAAGAAGAGCTTGCGCTCGTGGAAGAAGAGGATGACGGCAAGGACGAAAACAAGAAAGATACAGACAAAGACAAGAAGAGTGACAAGGACAACAAGGAAAAAGAAGTGAAGCCCCTGACATTCGATTTGGAGAACCGCTTCGACCGCATTGTCCGGCTGACGGTCAACTCATCGCAATTGGGAGACGCCGTGCTGACTCCAAAAGGGGACAAACTATATTATCTGGCTTCTTTCGAAGGCGGATATGACTTATGGGAGCATAATCTGAAGGAAGACAAGACCCAAATCCTCCTGAAGGATGTGGGATACAGCTCACTCACCGCCGACAAAAAGGGAGAAAACATCTATCTGTGCACCAGAGGAAACCTTAAAAAAATCGATATTGACAAGAAGGAAATAAAGCCAATCGAGTTTGAAGCTGTCTTCAACTACCGTCCATACGGAGAGCGTGAATATATGTTCGAGCATATCTGGCAGCAGGTGGCCGACAAATTCTATGTGGAAAATCTTCACGGAACGGACTGGAAGGGATATAAGGACAGCTATTCACGCTTCCTTCCCTACATCAACAACAACTACGACTTCCAGGAAATGCTGAGCGAGATGCTTGGCGAACTGAACGGGTCGCATACGGGAGCGCGTTACCGCGCGCCGGGAGCTACGCTGCAAACGGCCAGTCTGGGTGTATTCTACGACAATTCCTATACGGGAGAGGGACTGAAAATTCAGGAAGTCATAGCCAAAGGCCCGTTTGCTGTCAAGAAAACAGGCGTGACGGCCGGATGCATCATCGAGAAGATAGACGGGAAAACGATAGGAAAAGATACCGACTACTATCCTTTGCTGGAAGGAAAAGCCGGCAAGCCCGTATATCTGTCAATCTACAATCCTGCCGACGGCAAGCGTTTCAATGTCAGTGTCAAGGCCATCAGCGCATCCGAAGAATCGGAACTGCTTTACAAACGATGGGTAAAGCGCAACGAACGGATGGTTGAGAAGCTGTCGAACGGACGCATTGCCTACGTACATGTTCAGGGAATGGACAGCCCAAGCTTCCGTACGGTATACAGCGAACTGCTGAGTGACAAGAACCGAAACAAGGAAGCCGTTATCGTAGACACACGCCACAACGGCGGCGGATGGCTTCACGACGACCTTGCCACCCTGCTGAGCGGAAAAGAATATCAGCGCTTCGTGCCGCGCGGCCAATATATCGGCAGCGACCCGTTCAACAAATGGCTCAAGCCGTCGTGCGTACTGGTATGCGAAGACAACTACAGCAATGCACACGGATTCCCGTGGGTATACCAAACGCTGAAAATAGGCAAGCTAATCGGCACGCCCGTACCGGGAACCATGACTGCCGTATGGTGGGAAACACTGATTGACCCAAGCATCGTGTTCGGCATTCCGCAGGTAGGCTGCATGGACATGCAGGGAAACTACATGGAAAACCATGAGCTGAAGCCAGACATTGAGGTATACAACTCTCCGGAAAAATCACTGAAAGGAGAAGACGAACAGTTGGAAGCCGCGGTGCGTGAAATGCTGAAAGAGGCAGACCAGAACAAGAAAGCCCGATAAACAAAGGAAGAAACCGTTTTTATTTCTTACCTTTGCGGCAATTATTTTATCTACAATTTTTATTCAATATGGAAAACAAATACATTACAGTGGCATATAAGCTGTATGCCGTAACCGACGGGAAAAAAGAACTCCTGGAAGAAGCTCCGGCCGAGCATCCCTTCCAGTTCATTTCCGGACTCGGCTATACACTTGACCGGTTTGAAAAAGAAATTACGCCCTTGGCCAAGGGAGACGACTTCTGCTTCACCATCCCGTGTGCCGAGGCATACGGCGAGCGCAACGAGGACAACGTGCGCCAGGTACCGAAAAAGATGTTCTGCGACCCGGACGGAAATTTCGACAGCGAGAACATCTTTGAAGGAAACATCATCATGCTGAACGATTCGGAAGGCAACCGCTTCTATGCCAATGTGGGCGAAATTACAGAAGACAAGGTAGTGCTCGACTTGAATCATCCCCACGCAGGAAAAGACCTGACCTTCGAAGGGAAAGTAATCGAGATGCGCGATGCGACCAACAAGGAAGTGGAAGACATCCTCAAGGCCATGAGCGGAGAAGGATGCGGCGGAGGATGCGAAGGATGCGGAAGCGGATGCGGCAGCCACGGTGAAGACGACGGGTGCTGCGGAGGCGGATGCGGACACTGCCATTGAAAACATACTACAAAGAGACTGTCTCAGCACGGTACGCTGAGACAGTCTCTTTACAACCAACCACAAATTCTTTTTAACCTTGATTATTCTTGCCGACAGCGGAGCTACCAAGACTGACTGGTGCATAGGAAACAGGCTCACCGACCAGACCGTAATCCAGACCGAAGGAATCAACCCGTTCCATCAGCCGGAAGAAAAGATACGTGACATTATCCGGCTACAGCTTCTGCCTGCACTTCCCTGCCCGGCCTCTCATATCCGCGCCATCTTTTTCTATGGAGCGGGATGCATTCCGCCACAGTCAAAAATCATTTCAGACATACTGAAAAAACATTTTCCCCTGACAGGACTCCATGTTGAGACGGATTTGCTCGGCGCCGCCCGTGCCTTATGCAAAGACCAGTCAGGCATCGCCTGCATTTTAGGCACCGGCTCAAACTCCTGCCTCTATGACGGACAGCGGATTGTCCGCAACATTCCGCCGCTGGGATACATCCTGGGCGATGAAGGGAGCGGAGCCTATCTGGGCAAGCACTTTCTGGCCGACTGCATGAAAGGCATCTTCCCCCCGTCTCTCTATGACAAACTGTTAGGCGAACTTAAGGAAACGCCCTCGTCTATCCTCGAACGCGTATACCGCCGTCCGCATGCCAATCGTTTTCTGTCCGGAATCGTCCCTTTTATATATAAATGTAAGCACCTCCCCGAAGTGCATGACTTCCTGAACCGAAGCTTCTGCGAATTTTTCCGCCGAAACATAGTGCCTTACCAATGCCCGCTGCCAGTCTCCTTCACCGGCTCGGTAGCCTGGTTTTTTCAGGACGAAATCAAAGAAACAGCCGCTTCTTTGAACCTTGTCACAGGGTTGTTTGTTAAAAATCCAATCGGGGAACTGGCCAACTATCACTTCAAGGCCATCCTTTAAGCATACAAAAATCTATTATCCACTTATAAAACAAATGTATTATGAAGAATTACAGAATTGAAGCAGCTATTCTTGCTATCGGATTAGTGCTGTTAGGCGTATTCATTGAAAGAGGATTCAACGATTTTGCAGAGAAAGACCGGAATGTCAATGTAAAGGGACTGGCCGAAATGGAGGTGGCAGCCGACAAGGTTACCTGGCCGCTCGTATACAAAAGCATAGGAAACGACCTCAGTGCACTGTATGATGAAATCAAACGCTCGAACCAAACCATCGTGCAGTTTCTGAAAGAAAAAGGACTGGCCGAAAGCGAAATCAGCGTCAACGCCCCCGAAATCATCGACCTGAAGGCCGAACGCTACGGAAATACGCAGGCAAACAACTACCGCTACAATGTAACGACAGTTATCACCGTGACTTCAGACAAGGTTGACCTGGTGCGCAAGCTCATCAGCGAGCAGAGCGAACTGCTGAAACGGGGCATAGCCATCACTTCGGGCGAGTATCAGTACAGAGTGCAATATGAATATACCAGTCTGAACAAAATCAAACCGCAGATGATTGAAGAGGCAACGAAAAATGCCCGCGAAGCAGCCGAAAAGTTTGCCAAAGACTCTGAAAGCGAACTGGGCAAGATACGGTATGCCAATCAGGGCCAGTTCAGCATCAATGACCGTGACGCCAACACTCCGTACATAAAGAAAGTGCGGGTAGTGACTACCGTCAGCTATTCATTGAAGAACTAAGGGAGAATCTGACAATTAGTCGCCGGAAATAGCAAAGTGTCAGAACTGTGTCAGTATCCTGCGTTAACAAGATATGCACAGGATTAAAATCCGGACGGCATGGCTTAAAAAGGTTTTCACAGGTTTAAAATCTCCGCAAGCATTCCTTTCCTCCCCAAAAGACGGCACAAGGTTTGCAATACATAAGGCGAATCGCGAAGCCGAAAGGCGGAGGGATTCAGAAAACAAATTGAATGTATAACTTAAATATAGGAGATTACAACTATGATGCCTGTTAGAAAATACAACAATCAGAACTGGTTACCGAGTATCTTTAATGATTTCTTTGACAACGACTGGATGATAAGAACCAATGCTACGGCCCCCGCAATCAATGTCAGCGAAAGCGACAAGGACTACAAGGTGGAAGTAGCGGCTCCGGGTATGACAAAGGACGATTTCAACATTCATCTGAGTGAAGACAACGAACTGGTCATCACCATGGAAAAGAAAAACGAAACGAAAGAAGAGGATAAAGAGAACAAGAAATATTTGCGCCGCGAATTTTCTTACTCCAAATTCCAGCAGGCTCTGGTTCTTCCGGACGATGTGGAAAAGGAAAAAATCAGCGCCAATGTCAGCGACGGCGTGTTGACCATTGACCTTCCGAAGCGTACACCTGAGGAAAGAGCCAAAGTAAGCCGCCAGATTGAAATCAAATAAAGGTAGTACATAATTAATGAAAGCCTGTCCCGCCGGTTGCAAAACCGCAGGACAGGCTTTTTTTTCGCTGTCGCCGTTTTTTCCATCGGGACAAGGCTACGGTTTCATCCCTCCAAACGGCCTTTTCATGCGCATGAAAACCGCCGTCCCATGCAGGAAACGGCAAAGAAAAAGCATCTTTACAACCGGATTGCAAAAAGAGATTCCTATCTTTGTCCGACAATCCAAGAAAAGACAACCGATGAAAGCACAAGACTACAGTCCCATCCTGGAAGAAGCAGGCATCCGCCCTACCTCCACACGGCTTCTCATCTACGAAGCCATCGCCGGAACCAAAGATACGTTCAGCTTGGGAAGCCTGGAAGAACAGCTGCAAAGCGTCGACAAGTCGGTCATCTTCCGCACACTGACGCTTTTCCACGAACACCGCCTTATCCACAGCGTGGACGATGGCAGCGGCTCGCTGAAATATTGCCTGTGCCACAACCACGGCCACTGCAAGGAAAAGGAAGAACACTGCCACTTCTACTGCGAATGCTGCGGCAAAACCTACTGCCTGAGCAAGGATATGATTCCCCCCGTCGACATCCCCGAAGGGTTCATCGCCCGAAAAATGAATTATATCATAAAGGGAACGTGCGCGGAATGCTCCAAACGCCTCACAGCACACTGCCCAGATAAAGGAAAACCATTCCGATAAGCACCAGCAAAAGGTCGACCGCCTTGCTGCGAAGGTTCTTTTCACGGAACACCATGGCTCCGAAAAGGAAAGACACGATGACACTTCCGCGCCGCACCATCGAAACGATGGAAATCATCGAGCCGTCCATGCTCAAGGCATAAAAATAAACGAAATCGGCCGCCGAAAGAAAAACGGATATCAGGATGATGCACCAGTCCCAATGGAAGGGAGTGGTCGTCTTGCGCTTCGGAAGCCAGAGGAACATCAGCACGCCGCCCATCAGGAAAAGCTGATAAATGTTGTACCACGACTGCACCACCATGTTGTCAAACTGCTTCATGAGATATTTGTCATAGAGTCCGCTCACAGCACCCAACAAGGCGGCCAGCACCACAAACCAAATCCACCTGTTATGCTGGAAATCGATTCCCTCTTTCTTGCCCGAACGGCTCAGCATAAAGAATGAAACGATGGCCAGCAACACGCCTATCCACTGATATACATTGAGCCGCTCGCCGAAGATAAGCAGGGCACCCACCAAAGTCATGACCGGACGGGTGGCATTGATAGGCCCGACGATAGTCAGAGGCAGATATTTCATGCCGAAATATCCGAATGTCCACGAAGAAAGCACTATCAGCGACTTCAGAATAATAAACCTATGCACTTCCCATCCCACCTGCGGAACGAAAAACAGCGTATCCTCCAGCCACTCCGGCCTTAACCAGGAAACAAGGATGAAAGGAAGAAATATCAGACTTGAAAAAAGCGTATTCAGTCCCAATACGGGAAGCACGGCGTTATTGGCCAGCGATTTTTTCTTGAACACATCATAAAAGCCCAGCAGCGCCGCCGAGCAAAAGGCAAGTAATAACCACATAATGAAAATCCGGTTTATATCCAATCAGCATGCAAAGGTACGATAATTTTCGGAAACCCGTTGCACGGTTCGGAAAGAGTAAGTAACTTTGTTTGTCACATACTATCGGGAATGAACGAACAGATATTAAACAAGCTGAAGATATTGGCAGAATCGGCCAAATATGATGTCTCGTGCGCCTCGAGCGGCACCTCGCGCCGGAACATAAAGGGCGGTCTGGGCAATACGGTAGGCGGATGGGGCATCTGTCACAGCTTCACGGAAGACGGCCGGTGCATATCACTGCTCAAGATTATGCTGACAAACCATTGCATTTACGACTGCGCCTACTGCATCAACCGCATCAGCAATGACATTCCGCGCGCTACATTTTCCGTCAGCGAACTGGTGGAACTTACCATAGAGTTCTATCGCCGCAACTATATCGAAGGGCTGTTTCTCAGTTCGGGCGTGGTGCGCAATCCGGACTATACGATGGAACGCCTCGTGAGAGTAGCCAAAGACCTGCGCGAAAAGCATCGTTTCAACGGTTACATCCATCTGAAAAGCATTCCGGGAGCAAGCCGGGAAATCGTCCGTCAGGCCGGACTGTACGCCGACCGCCTCAGTGTAAACATAGAGATTCCGACCGAAGAAAATCTGAAGCGGCTCGCACCGGAAAAAGACCATCAGAGCGTATATCTGCCCATGCAATACATCCAGCAAGGAGTGACCGAAAATATGGAGGAACGGAAGAAATACCGTTATGCTCCGCGCTTCGCCCCGGGAGGACAGAGCACCCAGATGATTGTCGGAGCCACATCCGAAACGGACAAGGACATACTGAACGTTTCAGCCGCCCTTTACCAACGCCCCACCATGAAACGCGTGTATTACTCCGGATATGTTTCCGTCAATACCTACGACAAGCGGCTTCCCGCCCTGAAGCAGCCGCCTTTAATCAGGGAAAACCGTCTCTATCAGGCAGACTGGCTCTTGCGCTACTATCAGTTTTCGGTGGATGAACTGGTAAACGACACGACTCCCGACTTGGATTTGGAAATCGACCCCAAACTGTCGTGGGCGCTCCGCCATCCGGAATTCTTTCCGGTCAACATCAACACAGCCGATTATGAAACGCTGCTCCGTGTGCCCGGCATCGGAGTCAGGTCTGCCCGGCTCATTGTGGCGTCCCGCCGCTTTTCACGCATCGGCTTTTACGAACTGAAAAAGATGGGAGCTGTCATAAAAAAGGCACAATACTTCATCACCTGCCATGAACTGCCAGAGAAAACCATCCACGAACTGGGCAGTACCGGCGTAAGGAAACTGCTTCTGCCCAAATCACCCAAGAAAACCGACGAACGCCAGCTGTCTCTGAACTTTCAAGACAACTGAAAAACGAAAAGCCTCCCTTTTGTCTATCGCACATAAAGGGAGGCTGAACCAAAACAAAATCTTTAAAATTCAATAACCAATGACCGGCGGGCCGACAAGACCAGTCCTTGCGTAAAATCTACCGGCTTCCCGCTTGCCATTTCCTTACCGCTTTTCGAACCTTTCGTCAAGACATTGTAATGTTCGGCCGACAATATCTGCTCGCTGTCAGTACTGTTCAGCACAATCATCTCCGTCTTTCCGTCATGAACATGAGCATACAAATAAATTCCTTTCTGAGGAACGTGATACTTCACAGTCTTTTCCATCGTCTTTTACGTTTAGTTTATTGCTTTGCGGGTACAAAGATATAAGCTTCCCGCCATTTTTCAGAAAAAGATACATAAAAAGCGAATGTATTTGCATAGATTCATGACATAAATCAAAAAAAGAAGCCGCCTTGCAAAAACAGGCGACTTCTTTTTTCATTATTCAAGGATTAATCTTATACAAGGAATCCCAGCAATACACCGGCGGCAACAGCCGAACCGATAACTCCGGCCACATTCGGCCCCATAGCATGCATCAGCAGATAATTGGTCGGATCATATTCCAGACCGATAATCTGTGAGATTCGGGCTGAATCAGGCACAGCCGATACTCCGGCATTACCAATCAGAGGATTAATCTTATTGTCCTTACGCAATATCAAGTTGAATATCTTCACAAACAATACGCCAGAAGCTGTTGCGATAACGAATGACAAGGCACCGAGCACAAAAATCAAAATAGAGTCAACCGTCAGGAATTCAGAAGCCTGGGTAGACGCACCCACTGTCAAACCTAACAAAATCGTGATTGTATCAATCAGCGGGCCGCGTGCCGTTTCCGCCAGACGGCGGGTCACCCCACTTTCCTTCAGCAGATTTCCGAAGAACAGCATACCCAACAAAGGCAAACCGGAAGGAACAAGGAAACAGGTAAGCAGCAAACCGACAATCGGAAACATCACCTTTTCCGTATGAGATACGGCACGCGGTGCCTTCATTCGGATAAGCCGCTCTTTTTTCGTTGTCAACAGACGCATGATGGGCGGCTGAATCACCGGTACAAGCGCCATGTATGAATAGGCGGATACCGCAATCGCTCCCATCAGGTTAGGTGCCAGCTTAGAAGAAAGGAAGATAGCCGTCGGACCATCGGCTCCACCGATAATACCGATAGATGCAGCCTGCATCGGGTCGAAGCCCAGTTCCAACGCAATCATGTAAGCGCCGAAAATACCAAACTGAGCCGCCGCGCCGATAAGCATCAGCTTCGGATTGGATATCAGCGCCGAGAAATCGGTCATGGCTCCAATCCCCAGAAAGATAAGTGGCGGATACCATCCGGAAGTCACTCCCTGATAAAGGATATTGAGAACCGAGCCCTGTTCGTAGATGCCAACCTGCAAACCGGCTTCCATATTGAACGGAATGTTACCGACAAGCATACCGAATCCAATAGGAATCAGCAGCATCGGCTCAAACTCCTTTGCTACGGCCAGATAAATGAAGAATATACCTACGGCAATCATGATGAAATGCTGGTATGTAGCATTGTAAAAGCCGGTATATGTCCAGAAATCTGCCAGATTATTTTGCAAGAAACTAAGAAATTCTCCCATAATTACTCAATGATTATAAGGTCTGTACCCTCAAGAATAGATTCTCCTTTGCTCACTTTGATAGCTGTCACCTTACCATCGCGGTCTGCCTTGATATCGTTTTCCATCTTCATGGCTTCCAAGATAATCAGTGTCTGTCCGCGCTTCACCATATCACCTTCCTTCACCTTGATTTCAAGGATTACGCCGGGCAGCGGAGACTTCAAGCCAGACTTTCCGCCCACCAATGTAGGACGAGTAACGGCAGGAGGAGGCGTAGCCGGACTGGTAGAAGCAGTCCGTACTACAGGCCTGATTTTGGGAGAAGCCTTCTTCTCCAACTCTACCGTATAGGGTGTACCGTTTACTTCAACACGCACATTGTTTTCTTCTATATCTCCCACGGTAACTTTATAAAGATTACCGTTTATTTTATATTTGTATTCTTTCATTGTCGTAAATCGTTAGAGGTTTATTTCTTATGAGGAATTTCACGCAGCGAATAAATCTTCGAGCTCCACGGAGAGTAGCTTCTCTTTACACGGCTGATGGTCAGGATTGTTTCCTCCACATCGTGATCCGCGCCCTGAGCTTCATGAAGCGCTATCGAGATGGCAGCAATCACTTCACCCGGTGCTTCTCCCAGTCCACGCTCCTTAGCTTCCTGCTTGTCGGTAATGTTATGCGCTTTCATCGCATTGCGCTTGCGCAACTTGATGGACACCTTTCCTACCATCTTAAAGCAGATGTACAGAAGGATAAGTCCCGTAAACACTACACACATGGCTGTAATCGTCATGCCAATACCGACAGAGTCGTGCTGCTCAAACTTATCCATTTTCGGATTTCCCTCAAGCGTCTGATTATTCGTGCTCGGAGTCACATACTTGGTTTCACTGTCGTCTTTGACCTCCCATTCGTCCGATCCGTCGCTTACTCGCGCATAAGACTGGTCGGTCTTCAGCACGCCGGCAGGCACCACAACCTGATCGAGCAGCTTCCGGCCTGAATCGTACAAGCCTACCCAGTTGTCGCTTGTCTTACTCAAGACAAAATTAGTATGGAATGTACCTCTGCGCGGAGCACCATCCGCCCAAAAAAGAGCATGCTGACGAGGACTGATGGCTGTCAGCACATCGCCTTTCGGAATGAAATAAGAAATCGTATCACCCGGCTGGCTGCTCACCTTCAGGTAACATCCTGCCAGATTCACGCTGTTATAAGACGTATTGAATATTTCAACCCATCCGCTGTGTACGCCGTAATCGTCCTCGAAGTTCTCCTGATTGTCAACCAACACTTCGTTGATAACAATCTTGCTCCCTGACCCGGGAGCCGTGCAAGAACTGAACGCCGCCAATAAAACGGACAAGAAAAATATTCCGGCTATATGTCTGTTCATAATAAACTTTCGATATTTAAGGATTAATATTACAAAGGAATATTTCCATGCTTTTTGGCAGGGTTCGTCTGCTTCTTGGTCTGAAGCTGCTGCAAGGCGCGGATGACGCGGAAACGCGTATTGCGCGGCTCGATTACATCATCGATATAACCATACTTGGCCGCATTATACGGATTGGCAAACAGCTTGGTGTATTCCGCCTCCTTTTCCGCCATCAGAGCCTTCGGGTCGGCTGCTTCCTTGGCCTCTTTGGCATACAATACCTCCACGGCACCGGCACCACCCATTACGGCAATCTCGGCAGTCGGCCAAGCATAGTTGATGTCGCCACGCAGCTGCTTGCAGCTCATCACGATATGAGAACCGCCATAAGACTTGCGCAGCGTGATGGTTACCTTAGGCACAGTAGCCTCTCCATACGCATAAAGCAATTTGGCTCCATTCAGGATAACCGCGTTGTATTCCTGTCCGGTACCCGGAAGGAAGCCCGGAACATCCACCAGAGAAACGATGGGAATATTGAATGCATCGCAGAAACGGACGAAACGCGCGCCTTTGCGCGATGAATTGCAGTCAAGAACTCCCGCCAGCACCTTAGGCTGATTGGCTACGATGCCCACCGACTGGCCGTTGAAACGGGCGAAGCCCACGATAATGTTCTTGGCAAAATCACGCTGCACCTCCAGGAACTCGCCGTTATCAACAATCGCACCGATGACTTCATACATATCGTAAGCCTTGTTGGGACTATCGGGAATGATTTCATTCAACGAATCTTCCAGACGGTCAATCGGGTCGGTGCAGTCGATATAAGGAGGTTCTTCCAGATTGTTCTGCGGAATATAGCTCAGCAGCTGGCGAATCAGAGCCAGTCCCTCTTCTTCCGTAGATGCGGTAAAGTGAGTCACGCCCGAACGGGTAGAGTGAACGCTCGCTCCGCCCAAGTCTTCCTGCGAAACATCCTCGCCCGTAACGGTCTTTACCACCTTCGGACCGGTAAGGAACATGTAAGAAGTCCCTTCTATCATCAGGGTAAAGTCTGTCAGTGCCGGCGAATAAACCGCACCTCCGGCGCATGGGCCGAAAATTCCTGATATCTGCGGAATCACGCCCGAAGCCATGATATTGCGCTGGAATATCTCGGCATATCCTGCCAAGGCATTGATTCCCTCTTGGATGCGCGCCCCCCCCGAGTCATTCAGTCCGATGCAAGGAGCGCCCATCTTCATCGCCATGTCCATTACCTTACAAATCTTCAGCGACATGGTTTCAGACAAAGAACCGGCCGATACGGTAAAGTCCTGGGCAAACACATACACCAGACGGCCTTCAATCGTACCATATCCGGTTACCACGCCGTCGCCCAGATAATGTTTCTTCTCCATACCGAAGTTTGTGCAACGGTGCTGCACAAACATGTCCATTTCTTCAAAACTGCCCTCATCGAGCAACATGGAAATACGCTCGCGGGCTGTATATTTTCCTTTTGCGTGTTGTTTCTCTATTGCCTTTTCGCCGCCTCCCAAGCGAGCCTTGGCGCGCAGTTCGATCAGCTCTTTCACTTTTTCAAGTTGGTTACTCATGGTATTTTTCCTTTTATTAAAATTAATGAATATGACAGAAAGGTAACAAGTATGCCTGCAAAACCCGCCTGCTACTTTTCACACAATTCCGTTAAAACCCCCATTGTTGACTTCGGATGCAGGAAAGCGATGTTCAGGCTTTCGGCTCCCTTGCGCGGTGCCTTGTCTATCAGCCGGATGCCGGCAGCCTCTGCTTCCGCCAAAGCGTTGGCCACGCCGTCTTCCACGGCAAAGGCCACGTGGTGAACGCCCATTCCGCGGTTTTCTATAAACTTGGCGATGGTGCTGTCCGGCCCGGTCGGCTCGAGAAGCTCGATTTTCGTTTCACCACACTTCAGAAAGGCCGTCTTAACCTTTTGGTCTTCCACTGTCTCTATGTTATAACATTTCAGTCCGAGAACGTTTTCATAATACGGAAGGGCCTCTTCGATACTTTTTACCGCGATGCCCAAGTGTTCGATGTGAGAAATTTTCATAATAGCACTGTTTTTATGGGTATTTAGTTTTAAAGTTCTTTTTATACGCAGACAAAGAAAACAAAATTGCGCTGAAATACGAAACTTTTTTAGGAAAATATTTGCAGAATCCCCCATTAATTTGCTTTCATTCTTATCTCTTAACGAAGGAATGTCTGTCCGTCTCCCCGGCTGCCCTTTGCTGAAGAACCGGCGGCGGGCATGAAAAGAATTTTCCATCCCGACAAACGGAACTTCCGCACGGCATCAGGCGCAGAGACCGGCGGCAGCTTCAGACATAAAAGCGGGTCAGCAGACGATTCAGCCACTTCCACCGCACGCGATACCACCGCCGGCTGCTCATCTGCCTTCCGCCAAAACGCAGGATGAAGTCGCGGAAACCGTAGCGCTTGAAGGGCAGTCCGGCATCGATAAACTCAAAATGGGTGTAACCACCGTCGCGGGCATAGGACATTGCGCCCCATACCGCCAGCACGCCCGGATATTGCAGAGGGAAGCTCTTGCGCATTCCGCCCGAGAACAGCAGATAAGCGTCGTTTCCCGAGAACAGGCAGACAGACCCTCCGATAATCCGGCCCTTGTAACGCACCAAAAAAATCTTCCCCAGCTCCTGCGGCGACTGTGAGAACAGCGAAATGAAAAACCCCACATCGGGAAGATAATGGCTGAACTTTGACGAATAATATTTCTTCAGCATCCGGAAAAAGGAATACACATCCTCCCTGGTGCGTGCCACATCAATCACAGCCCCATTCTTCAGCCCCTGCTGAATCTGGCGCCTGCGCGAAGCACTCATCCACTTGTCCAGACGGTCGTGATGAATGGAGTTGCGTACGCGGAGCCACCGCACCGGAAAATAACCGTTCGCGCGAAAATGACGATAGCCGAACAAAGGTTCCTCCAGGTTACGGAACTCTATCAGGAAAGAACGGTCACGATAGGTGGCGGTCAGATATGAAAGCATTTCACGGAACACGGCACCGGCAGGAACCGACGAATCAAAATATTCTCCCGTGCCGTAGACATAGGTTTTCTCTACATAGCCGAACATGCGGAAGTAGCGGCGAGTGACGCTGAGCAGCTTCCCAACCGGACGCGAACCCTGATAAGCCACCAGCAATACCGGACAATATCCCGGTGTCTGCTGCAACGCCCGAAACAGTGCGGCGGAATGAAAGACATTCGCTCCCGGAAGAGACGGAATGTCTTCCGCACGATAATATGTAGCCAAACGAATAGACATGCCACGCAAATTTATAATTTTTTATTGAGCTTTTGAAAGAGAAAGCCTATATTTGTCGGGACAAACGACTGTTTTATGAAAACGGCGTTCAACCATACATTTTTATATTAAGAAACAGCCATGACAGCAAAAGCAACCAACCATAAAGACACTTATCAGGCCACAGCCGTTTTTTTAGTCGTGATGGGCATTCTTTATCTGCTCGACAAGTGGATAGGATTCGCCGCCCACGGCCTGCCCTGGATTATGCAAAAAGACACGATGCTGCTTTATGCCGCGGTAATCTTCCTGTGGTTCAAGGCCGACAAGTCGGTAGGACTCGTACTCGGAGGCATCTGGCTTATCCAGAACATCGGTCTGGTGACCTCCCTGCTCGGACAGATGTCCGCTTATCTGCTGCCGGTCACCCTGCTGCTCGCAGGCATCATTCTTTATTTAATATCTTCAAGATAAATACTGATGAAACAAACCCTCCACTCCATCGTCTTTATCGGAGCCGGCAATGTGGCAACCCATCTGGCCCAAGCATTCGCCCGGTGCGGCTGCCTTGTCTGCCAGATATTCAGCCGCACTGAAGACTCCGCCCGCACGCTGGCCGAACAGGTCGGCTGTCCGTATACCACCTCGACCGGCTCTATAATCTCCGGAGCCGACCTGTACATTGTCGCCGTAAAGGATGCCGTGCTCGAATCACTCATCCCGCAGATAACCGCCCGCAGCCCGCAGTCTCTTTTCGTACATACGGCGGGCAGCATGCCGATGGATGTATGGAAAGGCCATGCCGCACGCCATGGAGTGATGTATCCGATGCAGACATTCAGCAAGCGGCGTCCTGTGGATTTTTCGGCCATCCCTTTCTTTATCGAAGCGAACAATGCTGCCGACGCCGGCCTGCTGAAGGAACTGGCCGGACGTATCAGCGGCAATATCCACGAAGCAACCTCAGAACAGCGCCGTTATCTCCATATCGCCGCCGTGTTTGCCTGCAACTTCACCAACCGCATGTATGCTATCTGCGAACATCTGCTCAAGGCAAACGGCCTTCCCTTCGAGGCCATGCTGCCGCTCATCGACGAGACAGCGCGCAAAGTGCACCATCTTTCTCCCGCGGAAGCCCAGACCGGACCGGCGTGCCGGTATGACGAAAATGTCATCAGCCGCCACCTGCAGATGCTTTCCGACGAGCCGGAACTGGCACAGATATATGAACTCATCAGCAAAAGCATCCATCATTCAATGAAAAAATAAAAGCAAAAATATGATAGACTACGACCTGACCCGAATCAAAGCCCTGTTTTTTGATGTAGACGGCGTATTGAGCGCCGAAACGGTATATACCCATCCCGACGGCGAACCCATGCGGTCGGTCAACATCAAAGACGGATATGCCATCCAGCTCGCCGTGAAATGCGGGCTTCGTATAGCCATCATCACGGGCGGACGCACGGAAGCGGTGCGCCGGCGCTATGAAAGTCTCGGAATCAAAGACATATTCATGGGCGCAGCCATCAAGACAAAAGAATACGGCCTGTTGATGGAGAAATACGGACTGAAACCGGAAGAGGTGCTTTATATGGGCGATGACATTCCCGACTATGAAGTGCTCCGCCTGGTGGGGCTGCCTTGCTGTCCGGCCGACGCCGCACCCGAAATCAAAGCCGTCTGCAAATACATTTCCCACCGGAAAGGAGGGCACGGATGCGCACGCGACGTGATTGAGCAGGTGTTACGCGCACAAGACAAATGGATGTCGCACGCCGAAGCATTCGGATGGTAACGATTTTTCAACCTTAACATAAACTACGATGATTCTTGAAAACCTGAAGAAGTATAAAGTCAGACTGGCTTCCAACTCTCCCCGCCGCCGCGAACTGCTTGCCGGACTGGGCATCGACTATGAAGTAAAACTTTTGCCCGGCATCGACGAAACCTATCCGGACACACTGAAAGGAGAAGAAATACCGGTCTACATCGCCCGCGAAAAGGCGGACGCCTACCGCCCCTCTATGGAAAAAGACGAACTGATTATCACTGCCGACACAATCGTGTATACAGACGGAAAGGTGTTGGGCAAGCCGCATGACGCTGATGATGCCCGCCGCATGCTGCATCAGCTGTCAGGCCGCGCGCATCAGGTCATTACGGGGGTATGCATCACTACGCACGAATTTCAGCGCACCTTCGCCGCCGTGACAGAAGTGACCTTCGACACGCTTACCGACGAGGAAATCGACTTTTATGTAACGACCTACCGCCCTTTGGACAAGGCCGGTGCCTACGGCATCCAGGAGTGGATCGGGTTTATCGGGGTATCGGCTCTGAACGGTTCGTACTTCAATGTCATGGGACTGCCGATACAGCGGCTGTATCAGGAGCTGAAGCGCCTGTAAGAAACACTGCAAAAAAATTGGTGACGGAGAATGCAGGATATTCACATACCCTGTTTTTCTCCGTCACCTTCATCATCCTCCCATATTATGAAAAGCAAACTTTGTTTTAACCAGGATGATTATTTTATTGTCAGATTCATTCAGCCGTTTGAGTGCTGCCTGCCGTCGACTCAGCGTCAATCACTTCTCCCGCCAGTCCGTTGGCAAAGCCTGCGTAGGTAGGCTTGCGGTTATAGTTAGCATCCCACAGACCGATAGGCTCACCGGCACGCCATCCGGAACCAGCCGGACTGTCTGTCGCACTCCACTGCGTAATGCCATATTGCTGAGCAGCCGGAATCAGTTCGAAGTATTTCTGAATGATGAACGTATAATAGCCGGCCATCAGCTTCTGCTGCTCTAAAGTCACATCTTCCGTCAGAATAGCCGTTCCGTTTTCATCCTGAATACCCATGTCAAGTTCAGAAATCTTGATGAGCTTGCCCGATGCGGCCAGCAACTGGAACATACGCTCCACGCACTCTTCATTCTTCTGCTGCGTAGCGGGATTCATGGAATAAGACACGTGCATCTGAGTTCCGATACCGTCAATCTTTGTCACACCGTCAGATTCCCAATACTTAACCATATCAATCAATCCCTGACACTTGGCATTGTTGTTATAGGCTGCCTCCAGATTATAGTCGTTGATGAACAGCTTCAAATCGTCGCCTCCATACTGGCGGGCAAACTTAACCACCTGACGGGCATAGTCCTTGCCAAGATAATCCTGCCAATAGAAACTCTGGGAGGCACTTTCGGCACTCTCGGTTGCGGCGGATTTAAGCTGCGATGTATTGCCGTCAGACATCGGTTCGTTTACGGCATCCCATGCCTTGACCAGTGTGGCACCGGCATCTTCACCTTCGCCTGCACTCGGATTTTCCTTACAAGCATTCATCATACCCGCAATCCAGGTCTCCAAAGCATTGGTAAGCACAGCCTTCTTCTCTTCGGCAGGCATTTCGATAGTCTGTCCGCCTGCATTCGGATTGAAGTAGCAAATAGTAATGTCATCGATGTTAATCGTACCGACATAAGTACCTATATTAAACAAGAAACGGTCTGCATTGTCTGCCCCACCGCCGGAGACTGAAATTTCTGCGCTATATTCCGTCCATTCTGTCGTAACAGGAATTGCCGGAAAATCACCTGCTCCCGCATAGTCAGACTTTCGTTGGAAACCGGCTCCGATACTTCCGTCAACGCTTCCCTTTACCATCATCGACAAACGATATGTACCGCCAGGAACAAGAGGAGCAGCAAAATCCCAAGCTACCTGAATATCCCACGGATTGTCTTTTGCAGCAGGATTTACAATCTCAAAGGAATAATCACTGTTGTAACCGCCTCCCTGAGCAGACTGATTACGGGTAGCAGAGCCACCCCATCCTCCCCAACCGGATATGCCGGTTTCAAAATCGGAATTGGTAATTACACTTTCATCATAAGCTCCGCCACCAACGGCATATCCTTCATCCTGTCCGGAAATAGACTCGAATGCACCTGGTGACCAGCCCGTCCATCCGGTAATCGTTCCATCTTCAAAATCGCTATTAGCTATCAGGTTTTCAGTCGATCCATCAGCTGTAAGCGAAATATTGTCAATCCAGATGTTCACAGCTGCCGTTCCGAAATTAAAGGCAATCTTATCCACCAATCCATCCGAAGGTGTAAAAGTAAATGTCTTTTCTTCCCACATTTCGCTGATATCTATTCCACCGGGGTATTGCTGCGCGCCTCCCAAAGAAGACTGCAAATAAATCTCCGGATGATAAGCTTCCGACGCACGCGCCACAAACTTCAAGGTATAGGTAGTTCCCTGTGTCAACGGAGCTGCAAGCTGATACCAAGTCTGGGCATCATAAATATTGGCTTTAGCAGAAGAATTCTTCAAAAGCAGACACAGCCCCCCATTGCTATCCTCGCCGGGAATGACAGTCGGCGCAATCAGCCCGTTCAGATAAGCCAGGGTCTGCTGCGAATGCCAACAGAGCGTATGCCCGTAAACCGTCATGCCGGCTTCCTTTGCCGCCTGCACAAAATCGGTTACGGTAGTGAAGTCCATCGAACCGTCAGTCCCTACAACGGAAGAATACTTCATTTCATTGCCCGCCGTCATTTCATCAAAATTGGAAACGGCCAGGCTATGCACCAGCTCTCCCTTTGTAAAGTCGTTGGCTCCGAGAGCCAATCCCAACTTAAAGTCGGGATTGGCACGGTTCACATAGTTCTTCAATGCATCATAATTGTTCAAATATACCAACTGAGCAAGGTTTTCAGGCATTGTGCCCCCTTCGTACGGCAACATGCTCTCGTCTGTACACGCAGCCAAAGCACCTACCGCAAACGCTCCCAGTAACAATCTATTATAATGTCTCATAGTCGTTTTCATTTAAAAATATTAGTTCTCTTTATACACCGGCGAGAATGTTTCAAACGATACGCCACGGGTCTGCACCACCAGTGTATCCTTTGTCTGATACTGCTTCATGCCGAAATCAATGTTGTATTCCAGATAGAGCGCATTGCGGTCTTTGTTTCCCCAGCTGTTCTTCTCTCCGTCTTCCACAAACTTACCCGTTCCGCTTGCCATGTATCCGTCTGTACCGGAAGTGATGGTACATTCATCTTTGTCGTTGAAAGTAAGCAGCAGGTCACAAGTAAGTGTAGTGGTACCTACCGTGGTAGATACGGGAAATACAGCTGTATCCAGATTTCGGGTAGTGACGCTGCAAATTTCATCATCCTCCACATATTCTTCATGGCGTACATTCGTAACGGTAGTCCCACCTTCCGTCACCTTATCAATTCCGCGGCGGAGATATTCCGCATCCCACTTGTTGATATACTTCACGCAATACAACACATAATTCCTGGGAGCCGTATCCCACATGACCGAATTGGTCCATGATACATTGTCCGTTTTAGGAATGCCGACCAGGATAGAATCCGCATTCACCACATCCGTCATGCGAATCGGAATTACATACGAATTGGTCAATGAAGCTTCATCATTGAAGAAAGCGTCAGTAAACTGCACTTCCACACCGCCCATCAGATTATTGTTCTCGTTCAGCGTAATCTGCTCCGATGCCAACGTATAATAATTAGAAGGCATAACCTTTACCGGAGTTGTCCCGTCCTCAAAATAAAGGTTCTCACAAAGCGATTCGTCTACCATAATGTCTATTACTGTAGACCCGCTTCCACCATAGGCACCACCCATCGTAGCATAAATCTTACATTTATGCGCATTGTCTAGCTCTGTAGGATACGTGTCCTCTCCCATCACCAATGTCCGCACCGGAGTTTGGTAAGCAAAATAAACGGCAGAGTTGTCATAATTGGAAAAATCTGCATCTCCGTTCTTACAAGAAGAAACTCCTATCGCAGAAATTCCGGCCACAAGTATAGAAAGTAAATTTGCTTTTCTCATATCTTAATCATTTTATCATGAATTATACACAATTACCATCCCTGGTTCTGTACGAAACCGAAGTTCAACACCTCGCTGTAAGGAATCGGCCCGTAATTCATATAAGGTTGATAATCTCTATTTTCCACATCTATCGTAGTATACTTCAGCGAACCATCTTGTTCTTTGGTAATATTCACCCCTCTGGCAGTTTCGGTCAAATCGGCCTTCCAACGGCGTAAGTCATAGAAGCGAATATTTTCGAAACAAAGTTCCAGACGGCGTTCGTTGCGAATCAGTTCACGCATTTTGTCTTTATCATTCTTAATACTTTCCAGATAAGCATCGCCATTGTCTGCACCTACACCGGCCCGACTGCGAATAGCCTTAATCACATCATAAGCACTGTAAGAATGCGAACCTTTGCCTTGTGGTCCCCAAGCTTCGTTGGCAGCCTCCGCATAAGCCAAGAAGATTTCTGTATAACGGATACGGGCTGTATAATGCTTCTGACTAGTATTATACTGAGGATTTGGATTACAATCCTTACGTAACAGCTTGCGCAAATAATATCCCGTTCGGGTGGATTTTCCGGATTCCCGGTTCAAAGCATCCGTATTTGTTCCATAAGAACCGGTAGTAATCTGTGTGTCAGGAGTACCCTGCACACTACCATCGAAAACAATATAGGCAGCCAAACGCGGGTCACGATCTGCATAAGGATTATTCGAGTCATAGCCGGAGTTGGCAGCATCCGTAATCGGGTAACCGTTTGCCATCGGGAAAGCATCCACCAAATTCTGCGTAGGATTGATTCTTCCATTACCGTACAGAGTCGGAGGGAAGTTATCTGTTTCCAGAGTAAGGTTCGTCTCCATATTGCTTCTCCAAATTACCTCTGCGGGTACAGCACCATTGGCCAGATTGGTAATTTCAGTCGTATTGGCAAACCATGTATATCCGTCTGCATCCATACCGGAAACCCCACCGATACGATCCAATACAGTAGCCGCATAATTGGCTGCATCTTCCCATTTCACAGTAGTCCCCTCACTGAATGCCGGACTTGCCGCAAAAAGAGTGACCTGAGCACGAACCGCCTCCACAATGCGAGCAGAAATACGTCCTGTAGCTCCCGTTCCATTGACACGATCGTACGTTGACACTTTAGCATCATCTTCGGCAATATTGGACATTATATCCAGATATTTCTGAGGAATCTCGCCTATTGTATGGTCTTTATAGTCCAAAGGAAGCAACTCAATGGCTTTCTGACAGTCTTCCAATATCTGATCTACACAATCCTGATAAGTATCACGCGGCTGAGTAAAATCAGATTCCGGAGTTTCAGATGCCGTCTTGATGGGAACGCCCAACAACTGTCCGTCTGCCGACCATCCGCCATGGGCTCTCAACAAAAACCACATGTGCACGGCACGCAGTCCATAAGCCTCTCCCTGCAAACGATCCTTGAATAGCTGCTGAACGACCTCATCACGCGCCCATTCTACATCATCCATATTTTCAAGAAACAGATTCAAATATTGAATGGCATTATAGCATACTTTCCATTGAGAGCGTTCTCCCGGGTCATTTTGTGCAGTCCAAGAACCGGTAGCCATACTACGCCACGCATTGGAGTTATCATTCGAAACCGCATCGTCGGTGGCCACATCACTAAGCGGAGCCGATCTGTAACAATCCTGCAACAATACATACGCATTACTCATAACTCCATGCGAATACACAGGGTCATCAGACATAGAACTCAAATCCCGAACGTTCTCAATGGCCGGATCAAACAAATCATCACAAGCCGTAAACAACGGGAGAAGAGCCACTAACTTTATTATATTTTTCATATTCATTTTTCTTTTAATTGATTAGAAAGCAATCTTCACACCCAAATTATAGAAACGAGTCTGCGGAGCAGTACCTACATTCATCTCCATCAGTTTGCGTTCTTTAGCAATAGTCAGCAGATTAGACCCGCTTATATAAACCGATGCTTCTTTCAAGAAGGTCTTGCGCAACAAGTTTTTCGGGAAATCATACGTAAGCTGTACTCTCGCCAAGTCGAAACGGTTGGCCTTATATAGCCAGAAAGTAGAATTACGGAAGTTATTGTTACCTGTCTGTGTCGTCAGGCGGGGATAAGTGGCCGTTGCCGCGGTTTCCTCCGTCCAACGTCCGCGCACTACTTCCGAATATTTTCCTTCGCCATATACCCAATAATAAGAAGAGTTTTTCATGCCATAGCCTCCGAAACCTCCTGTTCCGAGTGCAAAGAGTGTAAAGTTTTTCCATTTGGCGGTAAAGTTAATTCCCAATGTAAACGGAGAACCATACCATCCGCCGCGTCCCAAACAGATTTCGTCTTTGCTGTCAATCACACCGTCATTGTTCTGGTCCTTATACTTCAGGTCACCCTTGCGAACCGTACCTCCAAAAGACTGTGTCGGAGAACTTGCCACTTCTTCATCACTCTCAAAGAAACCTTCGCACTCCAGTCCCCAAATTGCATCAAGCGGTTTTCCAACCCGATTCTGGTAAGCATCTTCATTGTTCTCATCTCGCTTAGTCGCCTTTGTATCATAATAAGTACCAGTTACGCCCAATGAAAGGTCGGCTTCACCCACCTTTTTATTGAAGTTAACGGCAAAGTCAAAACCGATACGCTTGTTGTTGTTATAGTTGATATAAGGCACAAACGAATTCTCCGGATAATAAGCAGAGAAATAAATCGGATAAATGGTAGCCGGCTGAATCAACAGACCTTCCATACTGTTGACAAAGAAGTTTGCATCGGCCGTAATCAAACGATTCCATAAGGAAGTATGCAGATTAACCGACAATTCCTTACGTTTGATAAAGCCCAAATCTTCATTCGTTCCGCGCTTGGAAGGCGTCGTGTTTCCACCATAACCGTCACGCCAAGCAAACCATCCACCAGATGTGGCATCATAAGTTCCCATATACAGGTAATAACTTGTGATATCTATATCCTGATTCAGAATGCTGCCGGACACACCGAGAGTCAAATCATCGACTACCGGAGAATCGGTCAGGAAGTCTTCTTTTGCCAATTTCCATCCCAAAGTCAAAGAAGGAGAAAAGGCATTGCGATGCCCTTCAGCCAACTTAGCAGAATGAACGGCTGCGCCACTGAAATCAGCAAAATACTTTCCACGATAGTTATAGCCTAACTGAATGCCCAAGTTAGCGTTACTGGTACGATGATAGGTTCCTGAATTTGTTTGCTGGAAACCGTTGGCTATCAACATGGCCGACAAGTTATGGTCATTGTTAATCGTTGTATTATAATCGAAATGAGCCGACATGGCAATCGTCTGATTATCGGTACTCCCGCTAATATTCTGCGAACCACTCCGCTTATCATTTCCTTCCTTTACCAAACCGGTAATGACATCCACACCATTATAATTTGACCAAATAGGAGTATATACCGCGTAAGAATAGTTATAAGAAGTGTTATACGTAGTCGCATAATCGACAGCAAACTGGAAATGGAAAGAAAGTCCCTTCAACAGCTTGTCCAACTTGAAATCAATTCCCGTATCAAACTGGAACTGTCGACTCGTAAACTTCGTATACCCGGCAGCATAATAATCGGCAAAAATATTGCGCAAATCCTGCTGCGTACCATTCAGAAAACCACCTTCGAATATATTGTTGTTAATACCCATCAGGTCTAAAGCGGCCGTAGCATTCGGATCTATATAGCTTAACGGAATCAGCGGAGAAAAACGATTTGGACGCATAGTAGAAGCTTCACGCCAATAATCATTTCCGTCCGCATGCGTACTTCTTCCCGACCGTGAATCATAGAAAGTGGCATTGGCGTGAGCATAAGCGGAAATATCGTCATTAATGGTCAAATCTACATTACCACGAATGCTCAAACGACTGGTATAGTTATCCTTTACTTCTCCGAAATCGAAGAGACTCCCCTCCCGGTAATAGCCAATATTCGAATAGAAACGGGCACGTCTGTTTCCGCCAGAAAACTCGGCCGTTACATCGCTCCGGTTGTAAGCCTTCTTCAAGTAGTCGGAAGAATAGTAGTCCAGACTCGGGTAACGGTAAGGATTGGTTCCCGAAGCATAGTTATAAATATCGGCATTGCTATACAAAGGATCCAAGTCATCGTTCTGAAGAGCTTCATTATACAAAGACATGTATTCAGCCGAACCTAAATATTTCGGATAACTCTTGGGCACATAAAATCCCGTATTGGCCCGTACATCAACTTGCAATTTATCCTGAATCTTACCGCGCTTGGTTGTAATATAGATAGCCCCTTTAGCGGCACGGCTACCATAAAGCACGACAGCCGCAGCACTTTTCAAAAAAGTAATCTGCTCGATTTCAGAAGGAGAAACATTGTTAGCAGCACGAGGCACTCCATCAATCAGCACCAAATAACCGGCATTGTCACCGTCCATTCCCCACAAAGAGTTGCCGTTCCAACCACCGATATAACCTTCCATATTATCCAGACTGTTCAAATCGGTATTATAGTCCTTCTTTATCGCCTCTGCCATGTTAACTACAGACACTCCTCCCAACAAATCACTTTGAGCCACTTTGCGGAAAGCCACCTGTACCAAAGGGTCTGCGGCATTCAATGAATCTGTCTCATTTTCCGCAACCGATTGTGCACCTGCATAACTCGGCAAAAGCCCCGTCATGAGTGCCGGCAAAATGAATCTTATATATTTATGTTTCATTTGTTCAATCTTTTAAATTATGAAATTCTGTCTCTGCTTACCATCCCGGATTCTGGTCAAACCCTTCATACAAATAAGTATCCTCCACCTTCAACGGGAACCAGTAATGCTTCGCCGTAAAATTACGAGTCAAGATTTCCTCTTCACGCCAGTTTGCCACTTCGGCATCTCTCGGGTCATTATTGGCATCCCGATACCATGCGTCATCATGAACGCGTGTAAACTCTTGAGAGGTCTTGATGTTATAAGGATATTCCGTAAGGAGCAGCCAACGCTGCAAATCACAGAAACGGAAGCCTTCGAAAGCCAACTCAACAGCGCGTTCGCGACGCACCTCGTCCATAAACGTATGGCTATCGGAAGCATAACGGTCGAGCACATGTGCCATACCCACACGGTCACGCAACACATTGATGGCTTCACGAGCTGTCTTAGAAAAATTGGAAGCCTTGCCATTGGCACCTCCAATAGCGGCACAAGCCTCTGCATACATCAAATAGACATCCGCCAAACGCATATAGCATAATCCCATCTGCAAGTTGCCTCCATAATCCTGCACCTTATCATAATTGTTTACAGTATGAGGTGCCAATTTCTGAGTAAAATACCCTGTACGGCTACCCAACTGCTCATCGCGAACATTACCGCCTGTAAAAAGCTCACTGTAACGATACTCTTCCATATCCTCACTCATCTGGCCATTTACATATTTAAATCCATCGAAAACAATATCATGATAGAAACGGGGATCTCGACCTTTAAACGGATGCGTCTTGTCGAACGATCCCTGCGCATCGTTCAAGCGAGAACCGTCTTCCATTCCATACAGATTTACGTAATTAGCTGTAGGCTGATGGATATACTTATCATCCGGAACCAGATTGTTAATTTTAGGTCCCCATGTTTTCGCAGCCTGATAAGGACTTATATTAATTCCCATTGAAGGGCCGCGGAATATGGCTTCGACCGAACCCGGAACCATCCAGTTCTGTCCGGTTGTATAGAAAAGATCCGAATAACAATTGCTTACACCTGCCGCCTTCGTATGATTATAAATATCACTATAAGCATCTTTAAACTGCACCAGCTCATATTGAGTCTGACCACTTTCCACCAATGACAACAGTTCACCGAAAGCCTGAGCTGCTTTCTGACAATACTCATTATTATAATTGTATGTATTTGCACCGCCAGTCTGCGCACCATGCTCCATCAATGGACTACCTGCCCACAGATAAGTTTTTCCCAGATAACCTAAAGCTGCAATTTTGGTAACGCGCAAGGCATTCTGCCCGGAAGTCTGTTTTCCGACAGTTGTATCATCCCAATCTATCGGCAACAAATCTACCGCTTTTTTAAAATCCTCAGCCGCCTTATCTGCCGCTTCCCGGAAACTCAAACGTGGCAAAGTCAAGCCATCCGGATCCAATACCTGGTCAATATAAGGCATCCCGCCCAAATATTGCATTACTTCGAAATGCCACCATGCGCGGAAAAAATAAAGCTGTCCGGCTATCAAATCTTTTTCTTCCTGAGTTGCATCCGTCATTCTGTCCAAATTCGCCAAGCCGATATTGGCCTTGCGAATGCAATACCACGCATGCGGCCACAAGCGATGCTTGAATCGATCTGTAGCTGTAGGGTCGGCATCTGACGAATCAAGCCAAGAAGCAGCTTCGCTCATCTTTCCTGCCTGCCAGGCCCAAAAATTACCCAAATCAATCTGATGCACCAAATGCCAGTCAGCCTGAGTATTCATAATCTCATCTTCTCCCCAGTTGAAAGAAGTAGTCCAATAGCAGTGCACTTTATCCGGAATGCAGTTATATATTTCTTCCACAAACCCCTGAAAATTCATGAAGTTCTTATATACATCTTCCTCCAGCACCGTAGAGTCTGGGTCTTTCTCCAGATAATCTTCACACGAAGACAATCCTAAAGTCACCGATAACAGGCCTCCACACAGTAAAGTTTTATATAATTTTCTCATAACATGTTCAATTATAAAGTGAATTTAAGTCCTAAATTGAAACGCCTCATCGTAGGATAAGCACCCTGACCGCTCGCTCCAGAGAAGTTAGACTCACGGTCATCCGGCATGCGAGTCCATACCCACAGGTTATTACCGTTCAAGAATATCTTCAGATTACGGATACCAATCTTATGTACCCATCCGCTGTTGAATGTATAAGCAATTTCTGCATTCTTCAAACGGATATAAGATCCGTCATAGAGATTCTGTGTACCATAATAATAGCTCGGTGTCGTAGTAAGACGGGGCACAACCACTTCCGGAGTCGGCGTGTCTTTTGACCACCAAGTTCCCTGATCGTACACTCTGTTCAGACGGTTCGTAAAGCTTTCCAGATTTACATCACGAGTCACATTCGTTACACCATAGAACTGCACAAAGGCACTGAAACCTTTCCATTCAAAACCGATGGTGGCATTGTAAGTGTTCTGCGGTGTTCCTGAAAAACCGTAAGGGGCGCTGTCCAAGTCATCAATCACACCGTCAGCATTGAAGTCTACTATGTAATAATCCCCTGGTAATTTCTGATTGTCGTTCGTATTATGTTGCGGACTTCCGTATATCTGGTCATACGTATTCAGATGTCCGGCATCAATGTGCGCATGCGTCTGACGAATACTGTAACCTGCCTGTTTTTGATAGGCTGGAGCCAACTGCGGGTCGTCACGCTTGATTACTTCATTTACCGCGTGCGTCATACTGAAATTACCCCACAAACGCATCTGATTGGCAAACACTTTATTGATGCGCAGCTCCAGTTCATAACCCCGTGTCTTTACCTCACCCAAGTTAGCCGACGGAGGCGTAGCTCCATAATAGGGAGGTATTGACCGCTCACCTCCTGAAACGATAATGTCTGTACGACGGTCGCGGAACACTTCAACGGCACCGGCAAACAGTCCGTTCAAGAAAGAATAATCGATACCTAAGTTGAACTTACGAACCGTCTCCCAATGGATGTCTGGATTACCTACCGCTGTTTCACGGTACCATGAATAAGGGCTATATTCATGATTCAACCCCATCGGAGTTTTACCATTAGCTCCGCCTCCCACATCCCAAGTGCTCAGATAAAGCCAACGATTGGCTACGTTATCATCACCGATTTCACCGTAAGAAACACGCACTTTCAACATATCCAACCATTTCTTGGAAAAGTTCATAAACTTTTCTTCCGATATCATCCATCCCAAAGCGCCTGAGTTGAAGAAAGCGAAACGGTATTCCGGTGCAAACTTCTCAGAACCGTTATACGCGCCATTATATTCTACAAAATATTTATTGGCATAATTGTAAGTGGTACGGAAGGCCCAGTCCTCACGATAGTTCGGAAGCATACTACCGGTAGCTCTTTCCTGGCGGCTGAACAATCCCATCGCCGTAACATTATGCTGACCAAACTCACGTGCCCAATCTAACTGAATCTGGTAATTCAGATTACGCTGAGTCGCTCCATCATTCACATATCCACCATCGGTAGTCCACAAAATTTGAGAGTGATAATCAAAACGATTCTGCTCATCATATTCCGTTTTATAATAAACAACGCCAGTTTCCGGATCAATCCACTTAAACTGAGGATCATGATAAAGGTCGTTTACACCACGATTGGTCTCCACAAACACATTATCCCATGAAATCATGGCACGCGCGTGCAGACCTTTCGTTATGAAGCTCAAATCTTGTTCCAACGTAAAGTCTGTATTGATACGGGTCGTTGTGGTGGTCATTACTCCTGACAAGGCCAAATTTGATGTAGAATTGGATACATTTGATACATTCGGATAATATCCCCATGTGCCGTCAGAATATTGAGGAAGGAACACATCAGGCGGGGTGCTGTAGGCTCCTGCCCAATACTGAGCCATCGCCCAGTCGGCAGAGTTCGTATATCCCCACGGAGTCTTCTTCGAACCATTCGAACCGGCAATGTTTACCTTAAATGTAGTGGTCTTGGTCAACTGGAAATCCAGATTACTGCGGACATTGATACGGTTGTATCCATAGCCGGAGTTATACCCACGCCCATTGTCCATTACATCAAACAAGTCACCTTCATGCAGGAAGTCAGCAGAAACGAAATATTTCACAAAATTCGTACCACCGCTTACATTCAAATTTGCATTGTAAGACATGGCATAATCTTTAAACAGCACATCCTGCCAGTCCACATTCGGATAGCGCTCATACTCTTCCAAATTGGCCGGATAACGATACTTGTTAATGATGGCCTGCGGTGTGATATATCCCCATGCACCGGATCCGACCGCATTTGACAACGCCAATTCATGCTCAATCGCAACATTACGCGCCATCAACGCGTCGTATGAATCTAATTTGTTCGGCAATTTTGAAGGAACCTTCATGGTCATTTGGGCAGAAATATCAATCTGAGCCTTTCCTTCCTGCCCACGCTTGGTCGTAATAAGGATAACACCGTTGGCTCCCTTTACACCATATACGGCCGTAGCTGAGGCATCCTTCAAGACAGATATAGACGCAACCGAACTGATGTCCACCGAACTCATCGGACGCTCAATACCGTCGACCAATACCAACGGATCACTGTTGTTCCACGAACTTGCACCACGGATTACGATTTCCGGCTCTTCTTCACCCGGCATACCGTTACTTGATGTGGTGATTACACCCGGCAAATTTCCGGTCAAGGCCGCACCGATGTCGGCCACACCTCCGGCACGTTCCAATACTTCACCTTTGGTCTGTGTAATGGCACCTACTACAGATTCCTTCTTCTGCTGGCCGTAACCTACAATAACCACTTCTTCCAACATCTCGGAGTCTTCACGCAAAGTAACCACAATCATGTGGCGTCCGTTTACCTTTACATCCTGCGGAGCCATACCCAGATACGAAACCGTCAGCACAGCATTCCCGTCTGGTACCTCCAAAGTAAAATTACCGTCAAAGTCCGCAACCGTACCGACTGAAGTATTGCTCTTTAATACAATGGCAGCTCCAATCAATGGCTCGTCATTCCCGTCGAGAACCTTACCCGTCACCGTAAACTTACCTTGTGCAGCCAGATTCAAGCTACACATTAATAAGAAAAAGAATAAGATTCCCCTTGATTTCAGACCTTTCCTCTTGTCCGAGGAATAATCTGCAAGAAACTGTTGTCTTATGTTTTTCATGTTATTAAATGATTAATTAAAAAAAGATTTCTCTCGACTCAGAATCATTTTGATTTGTCATTGCTTTTCATTACCTTTATGTCTTCATACTTCTCCTGATTTAGGTTATACATAAAAAAATTAAGGAGTATGCCTGATTCGCCCGTACCATCCGATTCAAAATGAAAAGCGGACAGAGGCCAGGAAAGAATCTGAATATATCCTATACTACAAAGTTATTTTACTATATCGAAAAAGATATTTCCTCCCGTATCCAAAAGTTTAAAATACGTTACACTATTTTTTTATACGTTACATATCTTGTCACGTACGTAACATTTTTCCTTTTGAATGTAAAAAATGATAATGATTTATTCTGATTTATAAATGATTTGCCCGATGAAAAGAAATTAAAGGAAAACGAACGGAGATGCTTTAAGCAGGTACACAAATCTTCACATCCGAAATTATCATCCGTTTATCATAACAAAAATTCCGCATTGAAACCATGCAACAAAAATATCATCGGCATGGTATGATTCTCATACCCATGTCATAAAACAAGAAAAACGGAACAGCTGAAATCAGAACGCAAGAAAGGTGGTGGCAGCAAACCTTGAAAACGGCAGAAAAAAAGTTACTACCACCACCCTCTATTGAGCTCATACACTTACTGTTATGAGCAACGGTGAGAGCAGTGGCAGCAAAAAAGAAAAATCAAAAACGGAATAAAAAAATTCAGGCGTTGAACAACCTCGCCAAATCGGTTTTCTCGCCTACGACCCAAACGATATCCTTCTCGCCGAAAGGAACATTCACATCCGGCTTGCGCAAAGAACCGTCGTCGGCCGACTCAATACCCACCACCAGACAGCGATATCTGTTGCGAATGCCGCTTTCACGAATCGTACGGCCACAGAAAGGCGACCTAGCATCGATTACAAACTGTTTCAGATACATCTCATGCAGCTCAAAATCCTCTTCGGCCCTACTGTTTTTCATGGCTTCCGCCTGGGCTGCAAAAAGCGAAAGCTGCTCGTCTGTACCTATCACCTGCAATGTATCATTAGGATATATCCGGTTTCCACCGCCCGGAATATTGATGCGGTGCGTGCCCCGGATAATTGAAGCCACGTGTACGTCATACTTTTTGCCCCAGTCAAGCTCCTGCAGCGTATGTCCCGCCCACAACGAATCCGCCGGAATAACGAAATCACTCAAATGCAGGTCGCGGTCGAGCAGGCGTCCGGCGTACTCCGGCTGCTTTTCTCCCAAATATTCCTTCCGCATATCCTTCGAACGGAGATTCTGCACAAAGACACGTTCGAGAATGATTGACTGCTTTTTCAAGAAACGGGAAAGAATCATCAGCAGCACGGCAACAATCGCTATCCCTACCATCAATGCCACCGAAGCCTGATAAAGATGATTGATGACATATACCAAAAAAGAAACGGCTATCACGATACGCAGCAAAACAAGCGACAGCAGCGGGGCGCGGTTAAAGCGATTGTCCGCCCACAAAGAGCGAAACTCTGCCGAATGATTCTTCTTCATGACCAGCGCACGAAGGAAAGGAGACAAAAGCCCGATTGTAAGGACTGCCCCCGCCAGTCTGCCCCACCCGTCACCCAGTACGGACACCAGCATCGGAACGAAGAAATGCAGCGAAACAATGGTCACGGCTACCGACAAGACCGAATAGATAATCACGATGCGCACTATGGCCGAAACCAGACGCTGCCAGTTGGTCTGATGATTCACCGTCTGAACTCCCGTTGCATAACGCTCCAGCAGATGTTTCCACCTTACAGGAATGTAACGGTCAGCCAGTCTGTAGGCCGGAGCAGACAAGCGAATCATGTAAGGAGTAAGGAAAGTGGTGATTACTGACACGGCCACCACAATCGGATAAAGGAAATGGCTCGTCACACCCAGACTTACACCCAATGAAGCTATGATGAAAGCAAACTCGCCGATTTGCGTCAAACTGAAACCGCACTGCATGGCAATCTTTAAAGGCTGTCCGGACAGCAGCACTCCCCCTGTCCCAAACACGGTCTGCCCCACCAATATGGCTATTACAATCACTATAATCGGCACTATATATTCCACAATCATGTTCGGGTCAACCATCATGCCTACAGACACAAAGAAAATGGCGCCGAACAAATCCTTTACCGGAGCCACAAGCTTCTCGATATGGTCTGACTCCACCGTTTCCGAAAGGATTGACCCCATGATAAAGGCACCGAAAGCAGGCGAGAAACCGACACTGGCTGCCAGCACCACCATGCCGAAACATAAGGCAAGCGACACGATGAGCAGTGTTTCGGCGTTCATCAGACCGCGAACCCGCTTCAGGAAAAGCGGTATCAGGTAAATGCCTACCACAAACCACAGTATCAGGAAGAACAAAAGCTTGAGAATGCTGTATCCCATCTCCATCCCCTCGAAGTTCTGGCTGACCGCCATCGTCGACAACATGACCATCAGAACTATCGCCAGAATGTCTTCCAATATCAGGATGCTCAGCACTATGCCTGCAAAACGCTGCTGCCTCAAGCCCAAATCGTCGAACGCCTTATATATAATGGTGGTGGACGACATGGCAAGCATACCGCCCAAATAGATGCAGTCCATCTGCTTCCATCCGAACGACCATCCCACAAATATCCCGACCAGAATCATGCAGAAGATAATGGCGCATGCCGATATCACCGCAGCCCCGCCCACCTTCATCAGCTTCTTGAAGCTGAATTCCAATCCCAGGGCGAACAGCAGGAAAATGACACCGATTTCAGACCATGTCTGGATATTGGCGGCATCCGTCACCGTGGGAGTAAAAGTGAAATGCGGGCTACAGATAAATCCGGCCACGATATATCCCAACACCAGCGGCTGCTTCAATTTCTTGAAAAGAAGCGTCATGACACCCGCACAAATCAAGATGAGGGCCAAATCACTTATCAATGGAGCCAAATGAGACATCTGTACCTTCGGTTTTTACACATTACAATCCAAGCCACTCATAAAGCAGCCCCTTGATTTCCTTTTGAGTCTTTTCATCGAAACTGGCGATACGGGTAGCATGACTGCCTCCCGGCTGCACAAAGACATGAATGTTCTTTTTCCCTTTCAGCCATGTTACTCCGGAAGCCGACCAAGGATCGTCTCCCCCATATATATAAATCATCTTCGGGTCGTTTTTCTGCAGAAAATCCACCGTATGTCTATAAAGCGTATCGTCAAAGGTCAAGTTGGAAAGCTCTTCGGGAAGCATGACACGGCGCAGATAATCCTTGCAGGTCTTGATGCTCATCAAATCCCTGAACGGCTCCATATCGTATCCGTAATAGCCGAGCTCTTTGGCAGCCTGCACATTGAAAGACGGATAGACGGTCTGCTGAGAAAAATAGTTCGGTTCGCATATTTCCATCAGATGGTCAAACCACTCCTTGTCCGTCGCGCCTGCCGCAGGAATCTCAGCCAAAGAAGTTCCCCACTGCCACATGGCGAAAGAATATTCCAGCACACAGTAGTCGAACACATCTGCTACCGGAATGCGGAATGTGTATCCCTTTTCCGTGCAATAATCCTCAAGCATGGGAAGCAGTGCCTGCTTGCGCTGAAGGAAAGCTGTCTGCGTTTCCTTTATCTTTTCGCGGGCGGCAGCCGTTCCCACCTTATCACGCAAAAACACCTCATGACGACCGTCTTCCAGCGCCTTGTTCAGCGGAGCCACATAAGGGACCGACACATCCACATCGTCCGGATAGTAAGAACGGTAAAACATGGTGGTCTGTCCGCCCTTGCTGATGCCTGTGGCCAGCCATTTCCCGGTATACAGCCTCCGGAAGGTCGTATTTACCCGGTGCAAATCCGCCAACGAATTGACGACCGTAAGGTAATCCCAGTTGCACGGCTCAGGCATTGACTTGCCGAAATAACGGTATTCCACAAATATCAGATTGGCATCCAGCAGCTTTGAAAGTTCTTCCTTATAATTTGGATTCACCGCATAATTCGCATCATACCCTTCAGTCACCAATACAGTAGGACGGTCATACCCAGCATGAGCCACAATGACGCGCTGCTTGAAGTATCCGGCCTCCGGACGCTCCGGGTCAAGCAGCTGGTCTATATACATCACAAACTTGTCGGCATATTGCGTGCTTGAAAGCGTGTCCACATCCGTCACCCCGGGAAGCGCCTTCAATTTCTGCCACACTTCGTTGTTTACAGCTCCTGCCGTTATCGCCTGCAAAGCAAAAAAGAGCAGCACGGCAAACTGCCCCATCCTTATCCGTTGTATTCTCATAGATATATTTTTTAAGTCCTAATAATCGTGTCACAAGCCTTTGGCTTTCGCTTCGTTCCAAATGGCATCCATTTCCTCAAGCGACATGTCACCCAGATTACGCCCTTCTTTAATGGTGTGCTGCTCCAGATAATTGAAGCGGCGGATAAACTTCTGGTTGGTATGCTCCAGTGCATTGTCGGGATTTATCTTATAGAGACGGGCAGCATTGACCAGGCTGAACATCACATCGCCAAATTCCGCTTCTGCCTTTTCCTTATCCATACCGCCGACTTCCTCCTCGAATTCGGAAATTTCCTCCTTGACCTTTTCCCATACTTGCTCGCGCTCCTCCCAGTCGAATCCCACATTACGTGCCTTGTCCTGTATGCGATAAGCCTTGATGAGCGAAGGCAAAGCCTCGGGAACACCGCTCAATACCGACTTATTCCCGTCTTTTTCCTTCAGCTTTATCTGCTCCCAATTTTCAGAAACCTGCTCCGCCGTATCCGCCTTCACCTCACCAAACACATGCGGATGGCGGAAGATAAGTTTGTCGCAAAGCTTGTCGCACACGTCCTTGATATCGAAATCGCCCGTTTCGCTGCCTATCTTGGCATAAAACACCACGTGCAAAAGGACATCTCCCAACTCTTTGCAGATATTTTTCTTATCGTCCTTCACGAGCGCGTCACACAGCTCATACACTTCTTCTATCGTATTGGGGCGCAGGCTCTCATTGGTCTGCTTTCTGTCCCACGGGCACTTCACGCGCAGTTCATCCAACACATCGAGCAGCCGCCCGAACGCTTCCATCTGTTCTTGTCTTGTATGCATGATTGTTTTCTTTTCTAAAAATCAGACAAAAATAAGGAAAACATTTCTTTTCCCCAACATTTTATCCGATTTCATACGCCCAAAACATTTTTTTCATACCCGCCGCAAAAAAATTCTATCTTACGGAAAAGACGGCTCCAAAGACAAAGCCAAGGCACAATAAAGGTTAACAACATTGTAATTAATACAAATTCGCAATCCGGATAATACAAGCTCTTGCCACTGTCGAGGAAAAGTCATACCTTTGCAACGGTTTTTTAAACCATAAACTTTTCACTTAACACATTTTATTATTTATGGCAATGAATTTTAAAGCAGGTCGCTGGAACCATGAAATCAACGTTACCGATTTTGTCAAGACAAACATCACCCCTTATGAAGGTGACGCATCTTTTCTGGCAGGCCCGACAGAGCGTACGAAAGCAGTGTGGAACAAGTGTCTGGAGGCATTGGCCGAAGAACGCGCAAACAACGGAGTACGTTCGCTCGACCCTTCGACCGTTTCCACCATCACCTCTTTTGCTCCCGGATATATCGACAGGGAGAATGAAGTTATCGTAGGCTTGCAGACCGACGAGGTATTGCGCCGCGCCATCAAGCCTTTCGGAGGAATCAAGGTGGTAGAAAAAGCATGCCGTGAGAATGGTATGGAAGTAGACCCGAAAGTAAAAGATATTTTCACCCACTATCGCAAGACTCACAACGACGGAGTGTTTGACGCATATACCGAAGAAATCCGTTCTTTCCGCTCGTTGGGATTCCTTACCGGCTTGCCCGACAACTATGCCCGCGGCCGCATCATCGGCGATTACCGCCGTCTGGCTCTTTATGGCCTTGACCGTCTGATTGAAGCCAAGCAGAACGACCTGCGCCACCTGACCGGCCCGATGACGGATGCCCGCATCCGCCTGCGTGAGGAAGTGGCCGAACAAATCAAGGCCCTGAAGGAAATAAAGATAATGGGAGAACAATACGGACTGGATTTAAGCCGTCCGGCAACAAACGCGCAGGAAGCCGTGCAGTGGGTATATATGGCCTACCTTGCTGCCGTGAAGGAACAAGACGGAGCTGCCATGTCGCTGGGAAATGTATCGTCATTCCTCGACATTTACATCGAGTATGACATGAATCAGGGCCTGCTGGACGAAGTGCATGCTCAGGAATTAATCGACCAGTTCGTCATCAAACTGCGCATGGTGCGCCATCTCCGCATGCAGGCGTATACCGACATCTTTGCCGGCGACCCCACCTGGGTGACCGAATCCATCGGAGGACGCTTCAACGACGGCCGCATAAAAGTGACCAAGACCTCATTCCGCTTCTTGCAGACCCTCTACAACCTCGGCCCTTCACCCGAGCCAAACCTGACCGTGCTGTGGAGCCCCCAACTGCCTGAGGGATTCAAAGACTTCTGCGCACAGGTCTCCATCGACACTTCTTCCATTCAATACGAAAACGACGACCTGATGCGCGAGGTACGCGGTTCGGACGACTACGGCATTGCATGCTGTGTTTCTTATCAGGACATCGGACGCCACATCCAGTTCTTCGGGGCACGCTGCAATCTGGCCAAGGCCCTGCTGCTGGCCATCAATGGCGGACGCTGCGAGAATACCGGCACGGTGATGGTCAAAGACATTCCGGTGCTGAGCGGAGATGTGCTGAATTTTGAGGAAGTGCTTGCCAACTACAAAAAGGTGCTGAAGGAAATGGCGCGCGTCTATAACGAGGCGATGAACATCATCCACTATATGCACGACAAATACTATTACGAAAAGGCGCAGATGGCGTTCGTGGATACAGACCCTGCCATCAATCTGGCCTATGGCGTAGCGGGAATGTCGATTGCAGTCGACTCTCTTTCAGCCATCAAATATGCAAAGGTTACCGCCAAGCGCAATGACATCGGACTGACAGAGGGATTTGACATCGAAGGCGAGTTCCCCTGCTTCGGAAACGATGACGACCGTGTGGATCATCTGGCAGTCGACCTGATTTACTACTTCGATGAAGAGCTGAAGAAACTGCCGGTCTACAAGAATGCAAAGCCTACCCTGTCTATCCTCACCATCACATCAAATGTCATGTACGGGAAAAAGACCGGGGCGACACCGGACGGACGCGCCAAAGGCGTGGCATTCGCTCCGGGAGCAAACCCGATGCACGGACGCGACAAGAATGGAGCCGTCGCTTCGCTCAGTTCTGTAGCCAAGCTGCGCTATAGAGACTCGCAGGACGGAATCAGCAATACGTTCTCTATTGTCCCGAAATCGCTGGGTGTGGACAGGGAAAGCCGCATAGAGAATCTGGTCACCATGATGGACGGATACTTTGTGAAGGGGGCGCACCACCTGAATGTGAACGTGCTGAACCGCGAAATGCTGGAAGATGCCATGGAGCATCCGGAGAAATATCCGCAGCTCACCATACGCGTGTCGGGATACGCGGTAAACTTCATCAAGCTGAGCCGCGAACACCAGCTTGAAGTAATTTCACGCAGCTTCCACGAACGCATGTAACAGCCTGACCGTTTTTTCTTTCATAAAGGGACACGGATTACACGGATACGCCCGCCCGGACAGCGGACGCGGAATCCTGTAATCCGTGTCTGACTAAAGCACAAAAACATAGCTTGAACAACCCCAATCGACTTAATGCAAATTTCTATGATAAGAGTACATTCGTATGAGTCACTCGGCACTTACGACGGTCCGGGTATCCGCCTGGTGGTATTTCTGCAGGGGTGTAACTTCCGCTGCCTGTATTGCGCCAATCCGGACACGATTGACGCCAAGGGCGAAAGCAAGGAAACCGCCCCCGAAGAAATCTTGAAAATGGCAGTCAGCCAAAAGCCTTTTTTCGGAAAGAAGGGCGGAATCACGTTCAGCGGCGGCGAACCGACCTTTCAGGCCAAGGCACTCATCCCTTTATGCCGCATGCTGAAGGATGCCGGCATCCATATCTGCATCGATTCAAACGGAAGTATCTGGAACAAGGAGGTGGAAGAACTTTTTTCTCTGGCCGACCTGGTGCTGCTTGACATCAAGGAATTCAACGACAAACGCCACCAGACGCTGACCGCACGCAGCAACGAGCAGACTTTGAAGACGGCAGCCTGGCTGGAAAAAGCCGGAAAACCTTTCTGGCTGCGCTATGTTCTGGTGAAAGGATACAGTTTCTTTGAAGAAGACATCAGGGCCTTAGGCGAACATTTCAAGGACTACCGGATGATAGAGCGGGTGGAAATCCTTCCCTATCATACATTGGGCATGCATAAATACGAGGCCATGGGCTTGGAATACAAGCTGAAAGATGTCGCGGCCAATACGCCGGAAGAACTGGAAAGGGCCAGACTGCTGTTTGAAGAATACTTCAAGACCGTATACGTGAATTAAAAAAATTATTCTATCCGGATGCAGTATTCATGCGTGGCTTGCATTTAGTTGTAAGAAAAGGAGATAGAATTTATGATAAAAGCAAACGATATGGAGAATACATGGACAGCAGAAAATGCCGTGAGGGAAAAATCTGCGTTACAAAGGCCTTCCAGCAAGCAGCTGGAGGCAAGGATTACCGCATATACCGTCATCCTCGCCGCTATCATCGTAAACATTCTGTGGTGGGCGGGAAGCCAGTCGGTGGAATGGGAAAGCAACTCCAACATCACGCAGGAAAACATCCTCCATCAGCCTGCGATAGAGATATTCCATCGCACAAGCATACATCCCTGACGGCTTCACCGGGCAAGGCAGAACGAACGTTCCTGCTTTCCAACAAGAATCTATGCGACACTGCAAGGCTCTTCCTCACCTTAGGATGCCTTGCAGTGTCTTTTATATCCTGTCCGAACCGGCCGGGCAATCTGATGAAAAATTTTTTTGCCATATGCAAAAAGGTCATTCAGAGCATGTTTTTCAGAGGCTCCGAATGACCTTTTTCCTTTATCTGCAAGTCTGCAAGAAACGATTATCCCATCTTGCCGGTCAGATAAGCGCGCGTACGCTCATCCTTCGGATTTTCAAACATGGTCTTGGTATCGTCATACTCTATCAGTTCGCCCAGAAACATAAACATCGAGCGGTCTGAAATACGCATTGCCTGCGACATGTTGTGCGTCACAATCAAGATAGTCACCTCTTTCTTCAGGTTCTCCATCAGTCCTTCTATATGCTTCGTAGCAATCGGGTCAAGAGCAGAAGTCGGTTCATCCATCAGCAGAATGTCCGGCTGAAGCGCCAAAGAACGGGCTATGCACAGGCGCTGCTGCTGACCACCGGAAAGGAAAGTTCCGCGCTTGGTCAGCGAATCCTTCACCTCATCCCACAAAGCCACATTCCGCAAATTGCGTTCCACGATTTCATCCTTCTGGCTTCTCGACAGGCGGATGCCATTCAAGATGTATCCCGCAAGCACATTGTCGTAAATGTTCATCGTGGGAAACGGATTCGGGCGCTGAAACACCATTCCGATACGGCGGCGCTCCTCCATCGGCGGCATCTGAAGCACATTTTCACCGTTCAGCAAGATTTCTCCCGTAACCCGGATGTTTTTATACAGCTCGTGCATACGGTTTACAGCGCGCAGCAGCGTACTCTTGCCGCATCCCGAAGGGCCCATAATGGCTGTAATAGAATTTTTTTCAATGTCGGCAGAAACATGTTTCACAGCCATTACATCACTCGTATACGATATACAAACATCTTTTATCTGAAGAATCGGATTTTTTATATTTTCCATTTCTTTGCAATTCGTTTAGCTAATAAATTCAACAATAAGACAAAAGTAAGCAAGAACAAGGACGCGCCCCAAATCAGGCTCTGCAAATTGGGGTCGTTGAAGAATTCCCAGATAAGCAAAGGCACGGCCGACATGGGTTTGGTAACGTTCCAGCTGATGGCCGCACCGCCCAAGGCGGTAAACATCAACGGGGCAGTCTCGCCTACCACACGTGAAATCGCCAGCAGGATTCCCGTAAAGATACTGCCCAGCGCCGAGGGAAGCATGACTTGCAGCATCACCCGCCAATAACTTCCGCCCAAAGCCAGGCCTGCCTCCTTCAAGGTTTCGGGCAGAACCTTCATGGTCTCTTCTGTAGAACGGATAATGAGCGGAAGCATCATGATAAACAGCGCCACGCTTCCGGCCAAAGCGGAATATCCCTTCATCGGAACCACCACCCATATATAGGTAATGATACCGATAATGATAGACGGAGTTCCCTGAAGCAAGTCGGTCAGATAACTGACAAATGTCGCAAACCAGCTTTTCCGGTATTCAGACAAACAGATGCCGCAGAAGATACCTACGGGAATGGCTACCACCGCCGCGATAATCAACATCAGAAAGGTACCGATGATACCGTTTGCAATGCCGCCCGGAATCGGTTCGCCTGCCGATGCAGCCATCATCGCCTTATAAGCATTGGGGGTGGCTTCGGTAAAGAAAGCCCATCCCAACTGTTTCCAGCCTTTAATCAACACTTCTCCCAGAATGGCCAGCAGGGGAATGGCCGTCAAACCGGAAAACACACAGACCGTGACATACAGCAGACGGCTTCTAAATATTCGGAGACGTATATTATTTACTTGTATCATAATAAAACCTGTTTTTAATCACACGCGGCGCGCACGGCGGATTAGAATCTTACCAATTATATTAATGACAGCCGTTATCAGAAACAGCAGCAATCCGATTGCAATCAAGGAAGAAAGCTTCAGTCCGTCCGCCTCCCCAAACTGATTGGCAATGATACTTGCCATCGTATTTCCCGTGGTACGCAGCGTATCAGGCATCTGGTTGGTGTTACCGATAAGCATCGTCACCGCCATCGTCTCACCCAAAGCACGCCCGATAGCCAAAATGTAGGCGGAAAATATACCCGAACCGGCCATCGGGAACACGACTCTGCGGATTACCTCCGCACGGGTGGCTCCCATTGCATAGGCTCCTTCCTTCAGGTCAGAGGGAACCATCTTGATGAACTCGGCACTCAAAGAGGCCGCATAAGGCACAATCATGATAGCCAGTACGAAAGCCGCGGTCAGAATGCCCGAACCTTGAGGAGAGAAATTCAATTCCATGAATACTCCGCGCAGGATATAGAATCCCCACAAGCCATAAATGATGGAAGGAATGCCCGCCAGCAAATCTGTCACCGTACCCAAAAAAGTTGCAATCTTCTTTCCGCGGAAATATTCTCCGGTAAACAGAGCGACCGGCAACGAGAAAGGTATACACATTATCAGTGCCAGGAAGGTAGTAAGCAGTGTTCCCGTAATGAAAGGAAGGGCCCCATACTTTTCTTTTCCGGCCGTCGTTACCCAATCATCTGAAAAAACGAAATTCCAGAAACCGAATTGCTCAAAAGCTCCCGTAGAATCGACGGTGAGGGAATAGATAATCCCTCCCCCGATAAGTGGTACAACGACAGCGGAAAGGATAAGCAAAACCCGGAATATTTTGTCTTGCATAAACCTGCTGCTTTAAAAATTACTTTAAAATCGGTTGTCCGTCGTAAGTCACAGTCTTCAGATTCTGAAGGCTCAGCTCTATCGCTTTTTTAGGCAGCGGAGCATAGTGAACGGTAGCGGTCGTCTGCTGAACGCTATCGCTCAACATATATTTCATCAGTTCAACTGTAGCGTCTGCCTGAGCCTTGCTGCGGTCAGAATAATGCTGTTCCTTGTAAATCACCAGCCAAGTGAAGCAGCTGATAGGATAAGCACCTGCAGCATCCGCATCTGTAATAGAGCAGCGAGTATCCTGAGGTATATCGCCTGCCGCTGCAGAAATGGTTTCGGTAGACGGAGTAATCAGTTCGCCACGCTTGTTCACAACACTTGCATAAGGAATATTCTGGGCAAAAGCGTATTCAGAACCAATATAGCCCAAAGAATAAGGAGTCTGGGCTATGATGCCGGCAACCCCCGGATTACCCTTAGCAGCCTGACCAACCTTGAAATCGACCGTCTTGCCCGCACCGTAAGTATTTTTCCAGTCTTCACTCACCTTTGACAGATAGTCTGTAAAGATAAATGTCGTGCCACTTCCGTCAGAGCGATAAGCAACAATAATGTCTTTAGCCGGGAGCTCCACATCCGGATTCAGCTTCTGCAAACGCTCATCGTTCCATTTCGTAATCTTTCCGGCATAGATATCCGCAATTACATCACCAGACAAATTCAATTTCACCACATCCGGAAGATTATATGCCAATACAACCGCTCCCATACAAGTCGGGATATGTACAACCGGCTGCATCTCTTTCATCTCTTCATCCGTAAGAAAAGCATCACTTCCTGCAAAGTCTACGATTCCATCCTTCAGGTTACGCACTCCGCCGCCACTGCCAATGCCACCATAAGAAACCTTGTCATCATGGGTTGCCCCATAATTTTCGAAAGACATATTATAGAAAGGCAACGGGAACGTTGCACCTGCGCCTGTCAATTCAACAGAATTATGCCCGTTTGACTGTCCACCACAAGCGGCAAATGCTATCGCCATTGCGCCTGCTACTAAAGGTAAATAAAACTTTTTCATTGCTTCTTATTTATAAAATGTTGATTACAGAGAAAATGATGCATTCAGATAAGCATAGCACTCGTTCTTCGCGCCAGACTGCTTAGGAGACCAGATGCGGAAATTAGGTGCCAACTTTATATATTTACCAATCTTAAACTCTGCGCCCGCCACACCGGCCATGCCGTCATCATCCAAATTCCAATCAGCTTTCGACATCAGATAATCCCAACGCCCGAACAAGGCGATATTCTTATTGCATCTGATAGTTGCATAGGCTGAAACTCCGCTTTGATCCTGATTATCCACATACGATGCATTTGTCTGATAATTGTATTCCGCAGCGACAGAAAACGCCTTATGCTTATATCCGGCAAATGCAGCCAGATTGGTAATGCCTTTTTGTCCGTCTTCAGCAGCTTCATTGTAGGATCCATACACGCGCACGACCAATCCTTCTGCCGGCTTCAGTGTCACTCCGGCTCCATATTGCAATCCATTCTTCACCTGTACACGCTTGTAGCCTTCGCCGTTTGCCAGAATCACATCTGCCGAAACATATTGATTAAACTTATAAGCCGCAGATATAGCCAAATCGGCACTGCTCCCGAATTTATATTGGTCTTGAAAAGACTTCATGATATAACGCTTGCCCCAAAAATCTTCCTGTGTCTTAAACTGAGTTGTGGTAATCAAACCTCCGTTCAATGTCCATTTCCCGTGCTTCCACGACACCATCGCATTCTTGACATAACCTATGCGCTGATAATCTTCCACATGATCAGACTGCCCGAAATCCATAACAGCCTTCAGCTGCAGCCCGTGGGGTAAAGAGTACTGATAGCCTATATAAGCTCTGTCCAAATCGAACCCGCGGTCATTGTTCGCGGTTCCGAACCCTGAATGAAAATCAGAAAATACCGTTATGATAGCCTCACCTTTCTTAGTATCCTCCTTTTCCTGCTTTTCTTTTTGTTCACCTGCCGAAACGGGTAAAACCATAAGTCCGGCCAGACAGGCAACAATCCATCGATTTCTCATCAATAATGAATTTTTTTGTACGGCAAAGGTCGGAAATAGATGTTACAAACATGTTTCAACCGATTAAAGATAGTGTAACATTTTATCAGAACGGCACTTTATGCCGACAAAAAAAAGACCCGACTACGCCATCATGCGTGTCGGGTCTAATACAGACCAGGCTGTCATTACCCCTTTAACAGTCTTTTACCTACCAATTGAAAACCGGCTTTTATTTCACTTCCAATACTACAATTGACTTAGCCGGCAATGTAACTTGCAGACCGTCTTTCGTTATTTTCGCCCCCTTAAATACCTTCGGAGAAACCACATCCGGCTTTTCAAACGAATTGTAGTCATCAATGCGGTTTGAAGTCAGGATACGTCCAGTTACCGACTTTGCCTTTACATCACCAAGCGTCAGCGTTATGTCTTGAGATTCTTCCAGGTCAATGTTAGACAAAGAGATATGGATAAGGCCTGCCTTGTCGCGTGAAGCGGTGGCGCTTACCAACGGCACAATGCGGTCATCGCGTACAATCTTACGCTCACACTGCAGGTCAAGCGGCAGATAAACGGCATCCTGATGAACATTGTACATTTCAAACACATGATATGTCGGCGTCAGCACCATTTTGTCTTCTTTCGTCAGAATCATAGACTGAAGCACATTGGCAATCTGAGCGATGTTTGTCATCTTCACACGGTCAGTATATTTGTGGAAGATATCCAAGGTAAGCGACGCTACAAAGGCATCGCGCAGCGTATTCTGCTGATAAAGATGTCCCGGTATGGTTCCCGGCTCTTCATCCCACCATGTTCCCCACTCGTCAACCATCAAGCCGACACGCTTCTGCGGATCATATTTGTCCATGATGGCGGCATGGCGCTTGATTACATCTTCTATCTCCCGGCATTTTCCCATCGTCCAGTAATAGTCATCGGTCGTAAATTTGGTTGCCGAGCCTTTGCTTCCCGTCCATCCCGGCACCGTATAATAATGTAAGGATATACCATCCATCAGGTTACCGGCCTTCTGCATCAATACCTCCGTCCAACGATAGTCATAATCGCTCGCGCCACTGGCTATCTTAAACAGACGGTTGCCATCATAGTTGCGGCAATAAGTCTGGTAACGGCGATACAAATCCGCATAATATTCCGGAAGCATGTTTCCGCCGCATCCCCAGCTTTCATTGCCTACGCCGAGATATTTTACCTTCCATGGTTTTTCGCGTCCGTTCTCCTTACGCAGCTTTGCCATAGGGCTTCCCTGCTCCGAAGTCATGTATTCCACCCATTTTGCCAGTTCTTCCACGGTGCCGCTACCTACGTTACCGCTGATATAAGGCTCGCATCCCAACATTTCGCACAGATTAAGAAATTCGTGTGTACCGAAGCTATTGTCCTCTACCGTACCGCCCCAATTGTTGTTCACCATTTTCGGACGATTCTCTTGTGGGCCGATACCGTCCATCCAGTGGTATTCATCGGCAAAGCATCCCCCGGGCCAACGCAGCACAGGAACCTTCAGTTTTTTCAGCGCTTCAAATACATCGGTGCGGTATCCCTTGATGTTAGGGATGGATGAACCTTCTCCTACCCACAGACCACCATAGATACAAGTTCCGAGATGTTCGGCAAACTGACCGTAAATTTCTTTGTTAATCACCTGCTTGCCCTGTTCGGGATGAATGGCTACCGTTGCCTTCTGCTGGGCAAGCACAGGCATCGCGGCACAAAATGCCAAGCCTAAGATTGCATTCTTCATACTTATTAGCGTTCTATATTAATTAAAAAAATTGTTTCCAAAATCCGCCAATGCCCATCATCCGGCATTGTAAAAACAAAGGTAGGGAAAATAAGGGTTTTGAAAGTGGACAAAAGCCCCAAATAGGAGGACAAAAAGATACTTCGCACAGGAAAAGTTCTCTTTTGAGACCGACGAAGGACTGTATGGAGGGCATCAAACAAAGATTTCATCATAATCCCCCCGCTGCCGCATGCCGACGAAAAACGAATTAAACTTGGCGGACGAGAATTTTAAGCGTATCTTTGCCGTCATCCAAAAAGACAGAATCAATGAAAAAAAAGACACTGCTTATCTCTATCGGATTCATCATAATCGTAACAGGCCTGGGAACGACGGTTGCAAGCCTGCTATTCAACCGCCCCATACATGCCCGGACTCCTGAATTCATCTATATCGACGAGGATGACTCCGCCGACTCAGTATATCTCAAGATGGAAAGGAACCTTTCGGCTTCAAACCTGACCGGTTTCAAACTGCTTGCACGCTTCAGAGGCTATACCGTACATCCGGGGGCCTACCGGATGAATGCCGGACTGAACACGCTGCAAATCTACCGCATGCTGAGAAGCGGACACCAGACTCCCGTAAAACTAGTTGTTCCCAGTGTCCGCACCCTCGGACAACTGGCCCGCGCCGTTTCCCGACAAATCATGGCCGACTCGGCAAGCATAGCCGCCCTGCTAAGCGACAGTGTCTACTGCGACTCTTTAGGATACACCGCCGAAACGCTGCCTGCCTTCTTCATTCCCAACACGTATGAAGTCTACTGGAACATGACCGCCCGCGCATTTGTCGGCCGCATGCAGAAAGAATACAACCGTTTCTGGAACGAAAGCCGCCTCAACAAGGCCAAAGCAATAGGTCTTACACCCGTTGAGGTCAGCACTCTTGCCTCTATTGTAGAAGAAGAAACGGCAAACAAGGCTGAAAAGCCACAAGTGGCAGGGCTTTATCTGAACCGTCTGCGCATCGGAATGCCCCTGCAGGCCGACCCCACCGTCAAGTTTGCCTTGCAGGACTTCGGATTAAGACGCATCCTGTTCAAGCATCTGGAGGTAGAAAGTCCGTATAATACCTACAAACACGCCGGACTGCCGCCGGGCCCCATACGTATTCCCTCGGTCGAAGGACTGGAGAGTGTGCTCAACTACTCCCGCCACTCCTATATATATATGTGTGCCAAAGAGGACTTTTCCGGTACACACAATTTCGCCACGACGCTTTCACAGCATCTGGCCAACGCCCGCCGTTATCAAGCGGCACTGAACCGCCTGCAAAAATAAGAAAATCCCGTTCAGCCAATCCCAAATCCGCGAAAAACGGATGATTCGTTTCTTAAAACTGAACGGCTTTTCGTAACTTTGCAGGAGAAACGAACTGCAAAAAAAAAATTATGGCCAAAGAGAAAACCGTATATGTATGTACCAACTGCGGACAGGAATCGCCCAAATGGGCGGGAAAATGCCCGTCATGCGGACAGTGGAACACGTTTGTCGAAGAAGTGGTGCGTAAGGAAACGCCGGTTTCCAAGCACGTGGCACACGGAATAGAGCCGGTACAATCCAAGCCGCAGCGGCTGAAAGAAATCATATCAAGCGACGAGCAGCGCATTGACATGAGAGACGAAGAGCTGAACCGGGTGCTGGGAGGCGGTCTGGTGCAGGGGTCGCTCACGCTGATAGGAGGCGAACCGGGCATCGGAAAGTCAACACTCGTGCTTCAAACGGTTCTCCGGCTGGCAGACCAGAAGGTGCTTTACGTTTCCGGGGAGGAAAGTGCCCGCCAGCTCAAGCTGCGCGCCGACCGCATCCCGCATGCGGAAGCAAACAATCTGCTGATAGCCTGCGAAACCTCTTTGGAACAAATCTTCACCCATATCAAGAACACAGCTCCCGACCTGGTCGTCGTCGATTCCATCCAGACCATCTCTACCGAAGCCATCGACTCCTCTCCGGGAAGCATCGTCCAGGTGAGGGAATGCTCGGCTGCCATCCTGAAGTTTGCCAAAGAAACCGGCACGCCTGTCATACTCATCGGACATATCAACAAGGAGGGAAGCATCGCCGGGCCGAAGGTTCTGGAACATATCGTCGATACGGTACTCCAGTTTGAAGGCGACCAGCACTACATGTACCGCATCCTGCGCAGCATAAAGAACCGCTTCGGGAGCACGGCCGAATTAGGAATCTACGAAATGAGGCAAGACGGGCTCAGGCAGGTCAGCAATCCATCGGAACTGCTCCTTACACAAGACCACGAAGGCATGAGCGGCGTAGCCATAGCCTGCGCCGTAGAAGGCATCCGCCCGTTTCTTATCGAAGTGCAGGCACTGGTAAGCACGGCCGCCTACGGGATGCCGCAGCGGTCGGCTACGGGCTTCGACCTGCGCCGCATGAACATGCTGCTGGCCGTATTAGAGAAGCGGGTCGGCTTCAAGCTTGCACAAAAAGATGTTTTCCTGAACATCGCGGGAGGCCTGAAGGTAAACGACCCGGCCATTGACCTGGCTGTCATCAGCGCCATCCTGTCCAGCAACATGGATGCCGACATCACGCCGGGCGTATGCATGGCAGGCGAAGTGGGGCTGAGCGGAGAAATCCGTCCGGTCAACCGCATCGAACAGCGCATCAGCGAGGCGGAAAAACTGGGATTCTCGTGCATGCTCATCCCGAAGCACAACCTGCAAGGATTAGACCAGAAGAAAACGAAAATCCGGCTTGTCCCGGTAAGGAAAGTGGAAGAGGCATTCCGCGAGCTGTTCGGATAAGAATTTTCTTTGCCCGGCAAAGACGAACGGACGGCCGCCGTCCGCCTTCTTTCCGATGCGAATGGAAAAATGTTTGGAAACAACCAAAAACAAATGTTGACATTATAATAATCCCATAATCCTGTAACAACAAACCCATAAATCATGATTCACGAATACCAGTTACGTGTCTTGCCCGAACAGGCTGCAAGCGAACAATCCCTAAAAGAATACATCGGCCGCGAAAAGGGGCTTGACATACGCACCATTCACGCCGTCCGCGTGCGGAAAAGAAGCATCGACGCACGCCAGCGCACTATCTATATCAATCTGAAGGTAGAAGTATTTGTCAACGAAGACCCGTCAGAAGCACCGTTTGTCCGCACGGAATACCCGAATGTGGAAGGACGCCCGGCCGTTATCATCGTGGGAGCCGGACCGGGAGGTCTGTTTGCGGCCCTGAGACTAATAGAGCTCGGAATGTGGCCCATCGTGGTCGAACGCGGAAAAAACGTGAGGGAACGCAAAGAAGACCTGGCCCGCATCAGCCGCGAGCACAAGATAAATCCGGAATCGAACTACAGTTTCGGCGAGGGAGGCGCGGGAGCCTACTCAGACGGAAAGCTCTATACGCGCAGCAAGAAGCGGGGAAACGTGGAGAAAATCCTGAATGTCTTCTGCCAGCACGGGGCAAGCGTCTCTATTCTGACGGATTCACACCCGCACATCGGCACCGACAAACTGCCGGCCGTCATCGAAAACATGCGGAACACGATTCTTTCCTGCGGAGGAGAAGTGCATTTCGAAACCCGCATGGACACTCTGCTGATAGAGAACGGGCAAGTTGCCGGCATTGAAACGAATACCGGAAAAACATTCCGGGGGCCCGTCATTCTGGCTACGGGACACTCCGCACGCGATGTTTACCGGTGGCTGTATGCCAACGGCATCCAGATGGAAGCAAAGGGCATCGCCGTGGGCGTGCGCCTGGAACACCCCTCGATGCTGATTGACCAGATACAGTATCACAGCCGGAAAGGACGGGGAAAATATCTCCCGGCTGCAGAATACAGCTTCGTGCAGCAGGTAGACGGCCGTGGAGTATACAGCTTCTGCATGTGTCCGGGCGGTTTTGTCGTACCGGCGGCAAGCGGCCCCCATCAGCTGGTGGTCAACGGCATGAGTCCGAGCAACCGGGGGACAAGATGGAGCAATTCCGGCATGGTGGTGGAAATACGCCCGGAAGACCTTCTCGACCCGTCATTGCAGCTTCAGGCCATCGAAACCTTCCCAAACTCGGCCGAGGCTGAAACGGAAAGACTCATTCTTCAGGGAGCAACGAAAGAGGGAGAAGTTCATACCCTCGCCATGATGCGCTTCCAAGAACAGATGGAACAAGTCTGCTGGCAGCAGGGATATATGCGGCAGACCGCACCGGCGCAGCGGATGGCAGACTTTACCCGTAAAAAACTGAGCTATGACCTTCCGCCAAGCTCATACAGTCCGGGGCTGGTTTCGTCTCCTCTTCACTTCTGGCTGCCGCCCTTTATCAGCCAGCGCCTGAGCAAGGGTTTCCAGCGGTTCGGCAAGCAGTCCTACGGTTTTCTGACCAACGAAGCGGTCATGATAGCCATCGAGACCCGCACTTCCGCCCCTCTCCGCATCCTCCGCGACAGTGAAACCTTGCAGCATGTCACCCTGAAAGGACTCTTCCCCTGCGGTGAAGGAGCCGGATATGCCGGCGGCATCGTTTCAGCAGGCATGGACGGAGAGCGGTGTGCCGAGGCCGCCGCTGCTTATGTAAACAGATAAAAAAACGAGGCACGTGCCAACGCACGTGCCTCGTCCTTTCTTACACATTTATTATATTACCAAATATCCACCCGCTTTTCCGGAGCGACATACATGGCATCGTCTTCCGTGATTCCAAAGGCGTCATACCATGCCTGGATATGAGGCAAAGCACCGTTTACCCGCCATTTTCCCAAAGAGTGAGGGTCAGACTTGGTATATACCCGAATCTGCTCATCGCGGATATTGCCTGCCCACAGCGTGGCATAGGCAAGGAAGAATCGCTGCTCCGGGGTAAAACCGTCGACTACACCGAGCGGAGCGTTCTTTGTGGCATTCTGAAATGCCAGGTAGGCCACGTTCAATCCTCCGTGGTCGGCAAGATTCTCACCTAAGGTCAGCTGTCCGTTTCCATACAGTCCCGGCAGAACTTCTATATTGTTAAAGAAATCCACCATTACCTGGGCACGCTCCTCAAAGCGGTCGGCGTCTCCCTCAGCCCACCAGTCCTTCAAGTTGCCGTCTTTGTCAAACTGACGGCCCTGATCGTCAAATCCGTGTGTCATTTCATGCCCGATAACCACGCCGATAGCTCCGTAATTGGCCGCATCATCCGCCTCCATATTGAAGAAAGGCGGTTGCAGAATGGCGGCCGGGAAGCAGATTTCATTCGTCGAAGGATTATAATAAGCATTGACCGTCTGCGGAGTCATCAGCCATTCATCCCGGTCGACCGGTTTTCCAAGGCGGCTGTACATGTCTTTCATATTCCAAGCCGCAGCCCGGCAGGCATTCGCCCAATAGGAATCCTGCTCAATCAGGAGAGCCGAATAGTCTTTCCACTTGTCCGGATACCCGACCTTTACACGGAAGGCCGCCAGTTTCTCGTGGGCTTTCGCCTTGGTGCTGTCGCTCATCCACGCCTGTGCGTCGATACGTTCGGCTAAAGCCGCCTGCAGATTCTTGACCAAACGAACCATCCGCTCTTTGGCTGCCGCGGGGAAATACTTCTCAACATACATTTGGCCTACCAGTTCGCCCAACATGCCGTCTACAGAATTTACGGCGCGCTTCCAGCGCGGCTGGTTCACCTGACGTCCGGAAAGGACTTTCCCGTAAAAGTCGAAGTGGGCTGCCACAAAATCGTCGCTCAGATAGTTTGCAGCGGCATCAAGCAGGTTATACTGCAGATAAGCGATATGCTTGGAAAGCGGCAAAGTCTTCATCAGACGGCCCACTTCCTTAATCGGTTCAATCTGTTCCACATTGACTTCCGTCAGTTCGCCTATGCCAAATCCCTTTATGAACGTATCCCAATCAATTTCCGGAAAGGTCTTTTTCAAATCATCATAAGACATTTTATGGTAATTGGCTTCGGGGTCGCGAAGCTGTACGGCGCTGAACGAGGCCTTGGCTATAGCCGTTTCGATTTCCATCACATCGGCCATCTTCTGTTTCGCATCGGCTTCGGCAAATCCGGCAAGAGCAAACAGACGAACTATATAGTTCTTATACTGCTCCCGAATATTCCGAGTGATGCTGTCATCGTCTAAATAATATTCTTTCTCGCCCAGATTGATGCCGCCTTGCCCCATCTGAAAAATGTTCAGCATACTGTTTTTCGGGTCTGCATACACATAACTCCTGAAATAAGTGCCGATACCGTCGCAAGCGAGTCTTGTCATCATCGGAACAATCTGGCTCTTTTCCGTCATTGCCCCTATTTCATCCAGACATTTTCTTATAGGCTCCGCACCCTGCTCATTCAGCCTGACGCTGTCCATGGCCATATTATACAGGTCTCCGACCTTTTGAGCCGCGGTTCCCGCCTCATGCGGTTGGGCTGCGAGACTTTCAATCAGCTCGCGCAACTGCTTCTGACTGTTCTCAAGCAGCATATCGAATGTTCCATAGCGGGAATATTCGGCAGTAAGAGGATGTGCATCATTCCATCCGCCGCAGGCATAACGGAAAAAGTCATTGCCGGCAGCCACTGTCGTATCCATATTGGCCGGATTAATGCCAGAAGAACTTTTCGCTTCCTTCTGACCGGCACAACCGCTCATTGCAGCCATTACTACGGCTGCCAAGACTACATAATTTTTTTTGTTCATATTCATTGTTTTTTAAAACCAATATTCTGCTTATCCCTTCAGTTCTTCCAGCTCGATGGAGGCGGCCTCCCATCCGTTTTCAGCGGCCTCCGCCTGTTTTTTCAACTCCTTATGCCGCTCATACAGCTTCATGTCGGCCGCTCCTTCGGGTGTGGCCATCTTTTCTTCCACTTCGGCTATCAGAGTCTCCAGTCTTTCTATCTCCGCCTCATAATCCGCAACCTGTTTTTCCAGTTTCCGGATTTTCCGGCCCTGCTCCTTCTTCGCTTCATAAGAGAGCTTGTTTTCACTGGCAGCCTCCACCGCCTCTTTTTTCCCCGTCACTGCCGGCGATTGGGACAGATGAAGCTCGTCCAGACTCTGTATCTTTTTTTTCTGCAAGAAGTCATAAATGCCTCCGAGATGCTCTCTTACAACTCCCCCACCGAATTCATAAACTTTTGTCACCAGTCCGTCAAGAAATTCCCTATCGTGGGAAACGACTATCACCGTACCGTCAAAATCCCGGATGGCCTCTTTCAGCACGTCTTTGGAACGCATGTCAAGATGGTTGGTCGGCTCATCCAGAATCAACAGATTGACCGGCTCCAGCAAAAGCCTTATCATAGCGAGACGACTCCGCTCTCCCCCGGAAAGTACCTTTACCTTTTTGTCGGATGCCTCGCCGCCAAACATGAACGCGCCAAGGATATCCCGGATTTTTAACCGGACATCTCCTTTTGCCACCTGGTCAACCGTGTCGAATACCGTAAGATTCTCGTCAAGCAGCTGCGCCTGATTCTGCGCGAAATAGCCTATCATCACATTATGTCCGATAACCAACTTGCCTTCGTAAGGTATCTCGCCCATAATACACTTGACCAAAGTAGACTTTCCCTCCCCGTTTTTCCCGACAAAGGCTACTTTCTCTCCCCGGTTGATTGTGAGCGTCACATCGTGAAACACGACATGGCTGCCGTATGCCTTGCTCACTCCTTCGCATATCACCGGATAGTTTCCCGAGCGCACGGCGGGAGGAAACTTCAGGCGAAGCGTGGAAACATCTTCTTCATCTATCTCTATCGGGACTATCTTCTCAAGCTGCTTGATGCGGCTCTGCACCTGCACGGCTTTGGTCGCTTTATAACGGAAGCGTTCGATGAATTCCTCGGTGTCCTTTATTTCCTTCTGCTGGTTTTCATAGGCCCGGAGCTGCTGTTCACGCCGCTCTTTGCGAAGTATCACAAACTCGTCGTAAGCTACCTTATAATCATAAATGTGTCCGCACGAAATCTCTATCGTCCGGTTGGTGACATTATTGATGAAAGCACGGTCGTGGCTGACCAAGACAACCGCACCCGGACTGTTTTTCAAAAAGCCTTCCAGCCATTGGATACTTTCAATGTCGAGATGATTGGTAGGCTCGTCGAGCAGCAGCACATCAGGACGGCGCAACAATATCTTGGCCAACTCGATGCGCATGCGCCATCCGCCGCTGAATTCCGATGTCGGACGGTCGAAATCACCACGGCCAAAACCCAGTCCTATCAGCGTCCGCTCGATTTCTGCTCTATAGTTAGTGCCCCCCATCATCAGGAACCGCTCGTTTTCGTGTGTAAAGCGTTCAATCAGTTCATGGTAGCTTTCCGAGTCGTAGTCCGTACGTTCGGCCAGTTCTTGATTCATCTTATTCAGACGCTCCCGCAGCTCAAAGATGTGATTGAAAGCCATTTCGGCCTCTGCCATCACCGTCCGCGTGTCGCTTAATACCATCACCTGGGGCAGATAACCGATGGTTACGCCTTTTTGAACGGCAACAACGCCCTCGGTCGGTCGCTGCAAACCGGACAGTATCTTCAGCAATGTAGACTTTCCGGCACCGTTCTTTCCCACCAAGGCTATACGGTCTTTTTTATTTATCACAAATGAAACGTCCTCGAAGAGGGGAGTCACCCCAAATTCCACTTTAAGTCCTTCTACCGATATCATGCTCTTGTCTGCTTTACAAAGTGACGGCAAAGTTACAATTTTAAATGAAACCGTAAATATCAATCCGTCGAAAAGATGCTTGAACGTTACCCAAAAGCCTCCGATTCGTGCAGTCCGTCCGCTTCATCAAAGGAAAAGCGACGTTCCATGCCGTCAAGACCAGATTTCCGACCGCATGAAACCGGTTTCCCGCCCCGATAAAAAATTTGCCTGCTCCTTAAAGGCACAAAGAAAAGAAATTCGTAAGTTTGCAACACATTATATAAAAGGACAAGAAACTTATGAAAAAATTATTTTTACTCACCGCGGCACTGCTGGCATGCCATACCATGCAGGCACAATACTTCTGCACCACGCCCGGCAGCGAGCTTCATTACGTAAACTATGACGAGGCAGGACAGAGCGTTTCCGATGAAACCATTACGGTAACCAATGTCATTCGCGAAAGCAACACCGTGCGCGCCACCTACCTTGACAAAATCGTAACGACAAAAGCCAAGAACAACACCAGCTATACCCTGTTCAACTGGAATTATGACGGTACAAACACGACATGCACAGAAGACCTGATGTATGGGCCGTATATAGCATCCGACTCCGACCCGGACAAATACGGCGAGGCCGCCCGCCTGAAACTTCTGGAAGAGCACAAATTTAAAGGAGACAACTCCTTTACTCTCAAAAAAGGAGCGAAGGCAGGCGAGACGATGCCCGACATACACTACCAGCTTATCCGCAACATGCTGAAGAATGAAATCACCATATCCGGCGCTTCATACATGGGCGAAGAGCAAGTCAGCACTACGGCCGGAAAATTCCACTGCATCAAGATTTCCTATCTGAAGCGCACAAAGATTTTACTGAAAACAACCAACCAGCGTATCACCGAATGGTACGCAGAGGGAACCGGGCTGGTAAAGTCAGAGACCTATAACATGGAAGGGGAATTGGAAGGAAAAACACTTCTGGTGAAAAGAGCGGCCGGCCGGTAAGTCCGGCAAACGGAGGATTACGGCCTGCAAATCCTGCAACTTTAATCCACAAGCATGTAAAAATCGTCCAAAAAAAGCTGCATTTATCCCGGCTTCCGCTTTTTTCGGATTATATTCGCATTGTTTAAGACTTCTATTGCACCCAAATAGGAGTCTTTTCTTTTGCTTTGTAAACAGAAACAAACAAGCCTTTAATAACATCAACACATGAGAAAGACACTATTTATCGGATTTATTCTGGGATGCACCGCATGGATGTCTGCATACGGTAAAAATTATACCTTGCTGTCGCCCGACAAGCAGCTTAAAATTGAAGTTACGGACGAGAACAGCGACCTGCTTACTTATTCAGTATATCATAAAAACTCTCTTATATTAAAAAACAATCGAATAGGTTTGGTTGGACTTGACGGGCAGCTTGCCTCCGGGAAGGCGGTGAAAATTGCTTCAGCCAAGTCAAGAAATGTTGTTCAGGATATAGAATCACCTTTTTACCGCTTCAAGTCATTCCGTTCTGAATGCAACGAAATGAACTTGAAGCTGAAAGGTGACTATGGCGTAGTGTTCCGCGTATACAATGAAGGAGTTGCCTACCGCTTTTATACTACAGCCGGAAAGAAAAAGGAAATCTTCATTGCCGATGAAACGGCCGAATTCAATTTCAACGGCGACAACACGGCTTATCTGCCCTATACTACCAACGAAGAAAAGCCGATGGCCATGGCTTATCAGGCAACCTACGAAGTGAAGCCCTTGCCCGAAGCGCGACAGCAACTGGCATTCCTGCCGGCTACAGTAGACTGCAAGGATGTTAAAGTAACGATATTGGAATCGGACCTTGAAGCGTATCCCGGCATGTTCGTGAAACCGACCGGAACGAACAGCTTAAAAGGTGTCTTTGCACCCTATCCAAAAAAATTTGACTACTATCCCTGGCGGAAGCAGAAATATGTAACCGAAACGGAAAGCTATATCGCGCGTGTACAAGGAACGCGGGAATATCCGTGGCGCATACTGGCCATCACGGAAGAAGACACGGAAATGCCTGTCAACAATCTGGTCTATGCATTGGCTTCGCCCAACCGCATCGGAGACTACTCTTGGGTCAAACCCGGGCAAGTGGCATGGGAATGGTGGAATGACTGGAACTTAAAGGGAGTCCCGTTCAGCTCAGGCATCAACATGGACACATATAAATATTATATTGACTTTGCATCGGAACACGGACTGGAATATGTAGTGATGGACGAAGGGTGGTACGACCCGAAAAGCGGCGACATGCTGACCACTATCCCTGCCATCAACCTGCCCGAACTGGTGGCATACGGAAAAAGCAAAGGGGTGGAACTGATATTATGGACAGTATTCAACGTTTTGGATGACCAGTTGGAAGAAGCCTGCAGAAAGTATTCGGAGATGGGAATCAAGGGCTTCAAGGTGGATTTCCTTGACCGCGACGACCAGACTGCCGTGGAAATGGCTTACCGCATCGCCGAAAAAGCAGCCGAATACAAGCTGATACTTGACTATCACGGCATCTATAAGCCGACGGGACTTAACCGCACTTATCCGAATGTAGTCAATTATGAAAGCGTGTTCGGCATGGAAGAGGTGAAATGGAGCGAGGTAGAAAAGAATATGCCGCTTTACGATGTCACCTTCCCCTATATCCGCATGATGTCCGGCTATGTAGACTATACGCCGGGAGCTATGCGAAACGCGACAAAGCGCGACTTCAAGCCGATGTATTACACGCCGATGAGCATGGGGACCCGTGCCCACCAGCTGGCAGCCTATATCGTTTACGATTCTCCGCTTACCATGCTCTGCGATGCTCCTACCAACTATAAGAATGAACAGGAATGTGTAGACTTCATAACCTCTGTTCCCGTAGAGACTGACTCGACCTTCGTCCTGGCCGGAGAGCTCGGAAAATATATCGTGACAGTACGAAAAAAAGATATCAACTGGTACATAGGAGGCATGACCAACTGGGACGAGCGCGACCTGACCCTTGACTTCTCTTTCCTTGGCGAAGGAGAAACCTATAATTGCACGCTGATAAAGGATGGAATCAACGCATCAAAGCAGGCGGAAGACTATTCGTGCGAAAAGATGACCGTGACCCGCCACACGAAACTCAATATCCATCTGGCTTCAGGAGGCGGCTTCGCCCTCAAACTGGAGCGTACTTTCATGAGCAATGTGCATCCGTCGGGAGTTCCTGCCGGCAAAGGAATCCCGGATTTCTATAAGAAATACCTGGCGGTGGACGGACTATATATCGTTTCCTCCGACAAGGTGCGCGATGAAGCCCTGATGAAAGCGTATGAAATCGTATCGCTGATGCTCGCCAAACGCCCTGATGTGAAGAGGCACATGGTAGAAAGAGGATGTCATGTCATGATATTGGGAGAGCATGAAGAGGTGTGCGACCTCCCCGAATACGCCCATATCTGCGATACACCAGAGAATATCGCTTTCTGGAACAAGCGGGCACGCGGGTTTGGAGGAGCTCCCGAAGATACCCTCTCGGCCAGCTTCGGGGAAGAAAACGTGCTGGCACTTCCCGGAGACCGGTATGAAGGGGAAAGCATCATGGTGCACGAGTTTTCCCATCTTATCCATACGGTCGGAATCGCAGAGATAGAGCCTGATTTCAACGAGCGTCTTGAGGCCTGCCGTCAGAATGCAATCCGGAAAGGATTATGGAAAGACACCTACTGCATCAGCAACAAAGAGGAGTATTTCGCCGAATGCGTGCAGTCTTTCTTCGACTGCAACCAATATGCGGAAAAGGCAAACGGAGTGCATAACGCCATGAACCGCCGGACCAAACTGAAGTCATACGACCCGGACATGTATAATCTGCTGAAAGAATATTTCTATGAAATAGACCTGCCCCTATACAATAAGGTACATCCTTAAACAAAACGAAATTTGATATGAAGAAACTCTTATATACACTTTTGCTTGCCGGTGTTTCCTTGACTTCCCAAGCTCAGAATGTCAAGTGGAACACACCGGGAGCCGGCAATCCTTTCATTCCGGGATACTTTGCCGACCCGACAATCAAGAAGTTCGGCGACACATATTATATGTATGCAACCACCGACGGCAGCGGTGCCGGATTCGGCCCATCGCAGGTATGGTGCAGCAAAGACTTTGAAAACTGGACCATCATGCCCATGAACTGGCCCGACAGCCATTGGATATGGGCACCGGATGTGATGAAACATACAGACGGCACTTACCGTCTGTTTTATTGCCAGCCCTGCAACCTTTACGAAGGCATCGCAGAAACTCCGCGCGGCCCGTGGAAAAACATATTGGGCGAAAGCGAAGCCGTCCTTGTGCCCGACCGTTTTGTGAAAAATGCCATCACGCTCGACGGGCAGACCTTTGTGGACGACGACGGCTCGGTATATCTCTACTGGGGAACATGGGGCATCTACAAAGGCTTCGGCTGCGGAGCGGGAAAAATGACCCCCGACTTGAAGAGCTTTACAGAGACCCGGCTGATACCCAATACAGAAGTAACCGATTTCTTTGAGGCTCCCTTTGTCTTGAAAAAGGACGGAATCTATTATTTCATGTATTCATCCGACTCTTGTCACGACAGCACCTACCACGTGCAATACGCCACGGCGACCAGTCCGTTAGGGCCGTATACCTACAAGGGCACCATCCTGAAGACATCTGCCGACGGCACCATCCACGGACCGGGGCATCACAGCATCCTGCAAGAAGGAGACAATTATTATATCATCTATCACCGCCACGACAATCCGCATTCTACCCGCGGATTTCACCGGCAGCTGTGCATCGACAGACTTACCTTCAATCCGGACGGAACGATACAGCCCGTTGAAGGAACGCACAAAGGCGTGGGACGCTTGGGGAAAAGCGTGCTGACCTCTCCGAACCTGGCTTACGGAAAGCCGGTGAAAGTATCTTCTTATTACGATGAAAACTTTCTGCCTGAATATGCAGTGGACGACAATAACGGTACACTCTGGCGGCCGCGTACGATGGGACAGGAATGGATTGAAATTGATTTGCAACGGACAGAAACGGTCAAAACCGTCTGGACCCAATTCGAATACGGAACATCCTACTATCAATATGTCATCGAGACCTCGACCGACGGGAAAAACTGGGCCGTATTCGCCGACAAACGAGAGAATCATCTGGCCGGAAGCCCTATGGTAGACTTCGGAAACGCAAAGGCGCGCTATGTGCGCCTCACCACAACAGGGTCGCAGAAAAACGGCTTTGCCGGAGCCTTGTGGAACATAAAAATCTTCGGAAACCATGAAACATCCTCTCCCCAACTGTGGATGGGACTTTCGGGAGCTGACTGGAACGGCACAGAGTGGAAGAACAACGGAGGAATGCTGGGAGGTTCCTTCCGTCTGGAAACGGGACAAGTCACCCGCCACCGCATTGGCGGACAAGAAGCCATCACGCTCGCCCCGGGCACGGTCATCGAATACGCCTCGCCGGTACTGAATCCCGAACAAGACCATACGGCTACCGTATGGGTGTATCAGGACAACAAATGGACTTCTGCCGATGCAGACCCCTATTTGACCCGAGGAAAAATCCGCATTGAAGCGGGAGAAAAGATTTTGACCCTGACAAACTTCCGATACTACAACTGGAAACAGGAAGAAGCAGAAAGGGAATACGACGCAAAGACAGGCCTGGTGCGCCTGCCTGCCGCGGAAAAAGAAAAGAAAGGCCTTGTCGTATCGCTCAATGCAGACGAATTTGCTGCGAGAGACACGGTAGGATATATCCCTAACCTGGGAGTCAAAGGCGGGTTTGAAGCTCAGACCGAACCCGTCATCGTGGAAGAACAGCAGGGGAAAAAGGCATTCCGCTTTGACGGAAAGCAGTTCTTCCGTTCCAACTTCCCGCTGCCCGCCACTTTGCTCGACAATGCACCCTATACATTAGAGGCATGGATACTCAATCCTGAACTGGCAGAAAACGAATGCATAGCCGACTTTACGAGCAGCCACGATGAACTGGAGAAAATCATGCTTGTAAACGGCACGGAGCCCCGGTGCGGCATGATGAATCACTACGGATGGTATGAAGATGTAGGCTACAAAGATGCCCAGACGCTGGCAGGAAAATGGCAGCACATCTATGTATCTTTCGACGGGCGACTGGAAAAAGTGTATATCAACGGACAACTCATCAGCAATAAAGATATCCAAATATTGGTAAAACCAATACAATTTGTAACTTTGGGACGCAATGCGGAAAATGAATGGCCGTTCAGCGGCTATCTGCACGCTTTAAAATTGTGGGATGAATATATCCCTTTTGAAACAAGACACTAAACCAAACCATTTTAATAGTCATAACCATGAAGAAACTAATGATTTCAGCCTTGCTTTTCTCGATGGTTCTCGGGGGAGCATACGCACAAAAGAAAACTGAAGCCCACGGTTATCCCATTAATCCGGTGCCTTTCACCTCGGTAAAGATAACGGATTCATTCTGGGGACAACGACTAAAGGCAAGCCGTGAAGTAACCATCCCGTTGGCTTTCAGTAAATGTGAAGAAACCGGACGCTACAAAAACTTCGAAATGGCGGCTCATCCCAGCGAGTCGAATAAGGTAACAGGCTATTCTTTCGATGACACAGACGTTTATAAGACTATCGAAGGAGCCAGTTATCTGCTGCAAACCTATCCCGACAAGAAACTGCAAAAATACATTGACAGCGTATTGGTGATTGTTGCTGCGGCACAAGAGCCGGACGGATACCTGTATACCTCCCGTACCATGAATCCAAAGCACCCACATGAATGGGCCGGAAGCAAGCGTTGGGAGAAGGTAGAAGACCTTAGTCACGAGTTCTACAATCTGGGACACATGATAGAAGGAGCGATTGCACACTATCAAGCCACCGGAAAGCGTAATTTCCTCGACATTGCCATCCGCTATGCAGACTGCGTTTGCCGGGAGATAGGCGACGGTCCCAATCAGGTAGTCCGCGTTCCGGGACACCAGATAGCCGAAATGGCATTGGCCAAACTGTATCTTGTGACAGGAGATGAAAAATATTTGAAGCAAGCCAAATTTTTCTTGGATAAGCGTGGATACACCTCCCGGCGCGATGAATACAGTCAGGCTCATAAGCCAGTAATCGAACAAGATGAGGCCGTAGGACACGCCGTGCGCGCTACATATATGTATTCGGGTATGGCAGATGTGGCCGCTCTTACCGGTGATACATCTTACGTGCATGCTATCGACCGAATTTGGGACAATATCGTAAGCAAAAAGCTTTATATCACCGGAGGTATCGGAGCTACAAATAACGGCGAAGCCTTCGGGGCAAACTACGAATTGCCCAATATGTCGGCTTACTGCGAGACTTGTGCTGCCATCGGTAACGTATATGTCAATTACCGTTTGTTCCTGTTGCACGGCGATTCCAAATACTATGATGTATTGGAGCGTACCTTATACAACGGTCTGATATCAGGTGTCTCGCTCGACGGTGGAGGCTTCTTTTACCCGAATCCATTGGAGTCTATGGGCCAGCACCAACGCCAACCGTGGTTCGGATGCGCATGCTGCCCGTCTAATATCTGCCGTTTCATCCCGTCGCTGCCCGGATATGTCTATGCAGTAAAGGACAAAAACGTTTATGTCAACCTGTTTATGTCGAACAATGCCACGTTGCAAGTCAACGGCAAAAAGGTAAGCCTGAAGCAGACTGCTTCTTATCCGTGGAACGGCGACATCACTATCGAAGTTGACCGCAATTCAGCCGGACAGTTTGCCATGAAGATTCGTATTCCGGGATGGGTACAGAATCAGGTAGTGCCGAGCGACCTTTACACTTACACCGACGGACTGCGCCCGAAATACAGTGTAAAAGTAAACGGTGAAGAAATGAAAGCCGATTTGCAACAGGGATATTTCACCATCGACCGCAAATGGAAAAAAGGCGATAAGGTGGAAGTTCACTTCGACATGGAGGTTCGTACGGTTAAGGCCAACAACAAAGTGGAAGCTGACCGCGGGCGCGTTGCCGTTGAAAGGGGCCCCGTCGTTTATTGCGCCGAATGGCCGGACAATGACTTTGATGTGCTGAGCGTATTGATGAACCGCACCCCGAAGTTTGAAGTGGTAAACAAGCCCGACCTGCTTTATGGAATCAACGAAATCAAGACCCAAGCCCAGACATTGGAGTATGATGAAAGCGGACGCCTTGTAGCAAAAGACCATACGCTGACACTCATCCCTTATTATGCATGGGCACACCGCGGAGCTGGCAATATGGCCGTATGGTTACCGCAAGAGGTTAGCGCCACTCGCCCGACAGCCATCCCGACTTTGGCCTCGAAGAGCAAGATTGATGCATCACACAAAGTAAAATCTTTGTCTGCCATCGCCGACGGTCTGGTGCCGAAAGACGAAAACGACCGCACTATCCCTTACTATCACTGGTGGCCGAAAGAAGGAACTACTGAATGGATTTCCTACGAATTCCCCGAAGCAATGACGGTTTCCAGCTCAACGGTATACTGGTATGACGACGCTCCTTGGGGCGGATGCCGTGTTCCGAAATCATGGAAAATCTATTATAAAGACGCGGCGGGTGCTTGGACTCCGGTTCAGAACCTGAATGAATATGGCGTAAAGAAAGGCAATCCGAACACGGTAGACTTTGAACCGGTAAAGACAACGGCTGTGAAACTGGAGGTTGTCCAACCCGAAAAGAACGCTTCAGGCCTCTTTGAGTGGGAAGTGAAATAAGATAATAACCGAAGATTCAAACAATATTATTTTTCGGGTGCGGATTATACGGATTTTAAGGTTTGATTTCAGCAGAAAGACCGCAATATCCGTATATTCCGCGCCTGATTTTGTAATATTCCCAACAGACAGACAAACATTTCATACATGAAACACATCATTTTATTCGGAGCAACGCTTCTGATTGGCAGTGCGGCATGGGCACAAGGCACACTGTCAGACTACAACAGAGCCTATGAATTGCGCGAGAAATACAGTGCCAAACAAGTTTTTTACAGTAATGTAAATCCCCGGTGGATAGACGAAACAGATTTTTTCTGGTATGTCCGCAACACGCCCGAAGGCGCGGAATATGTAAAGGTAGATGCAGACAAGCAGAAACGCTCCGCCCTATTCGACCAGAAAAAGCTGTCGGCCGCCCTTGAAGCCCTGACAGGAAAAGAAATCAGCCCGATGCAGCTGCCCATCCAGCGCTGTCAGGTGACGAAAGGAATGGACACCCTGCACTTTGTCTATGACAATAAACGATGGAGCTTCGATATCCGCCGCAACAAGCTGAGCGAAGAAGGGGCGCTGCCCGCACCGGGACGCCAGCGCCACTGGATGGAGGTAGACGATGAAAAGGGCGGTTCGCCGGTCTCTTCACCAGACGGGAAATATGTGGCCTTCATAAAAAATGACAATGTATATGTGCGCGAAACGGCTACCGGAAAAGAAAAGCAGCTCAGCCTCGACGGAACACTGAGCAACTATTATTCTTCTTACATCCAGTGGTCGCCCGACTCAAGGTATGTCGCGGCCTGCCGCATCCGCCCCGTAGAGAAACGCTACGTTTACTACGTAGAATCATCCCCGACTGACCAGTTGCAGCCCAAGCTTCACAAGCAGGAATACGCCAAACCCGGCGATGAACTTCCCTTTAAGGTGCCTTGCATCTTCGGGGTGGAAGATGGAAAACGCCTGATTCCCTCTACCGAACTGTTCAGCCACCAGTATGAAATTTACGGCCCGCAGTGGAACGGCGACAGCAAAGGCATAACCTTCGAGTACAACGAACGCGGACATAAAGTTTACCGCGTGCTTGAAATGTCTGTTTCCGACGGCAGTGTGCGGCCTTTGATTGAAGAGAAAGAAGAAAAATATGTGAACTATCCGCGCATTTTCAGGCATTATCTGACCGACGGCAAGCGCATCATCTGGTCCAGCGAACGGGACAACTACAACCATCTGTATATGTATGACCGGGCTACGGCAAGGCCAACCCACCAGATTACAAAGGGAGAATGGTATGTGCGCGGCGTGCAGTATGTGGATGAAGCCAACGAACAGATTTATTTCTCGGCAAACGGCATGAACAAGGACGAGGATCCGTATCTGATTCACTATTACCGCATCGGATTTGACGGCAAGGGACTGACCGCGCTCACCCCGGAAGAAGGCATGCACACGGCATGGTATTCTCCGGACTACCGGTATCTGGTGGATGTCTACTCGAAAGTAGACCAGGCTCCCACCGCAGTGCTCCGCAACGCTTCCGACGGCAAAATCATCATGCAGCTGGAAAAAGCCGACATTTCCCGCCTTACGGCCAACGGATGGAAAGCACCCGAAGTATTTACCGCCAAAGGACGCGACGGAAAAACCGACATGTGGGGAGTGATTTACCGCCCGACCAACTTCAATCCGGCCAAGAAATATCCGGTTATCGAATACATCTACTCCGGCCCGGGCGACCAGTATGTTCCCAAAACATTCTCTTCATACAACTGGTGGATGACTTCACTCGCCGAACTGGGCTTTATAGTAGTTCAGGTAGACGGCATGACCACCTCTTTCCGCTCAAAGGATTTTGAAGAGGTATGCTATAAAAACCTGAAGGATGCAGGACTTCCCGACCATATTGCCTGGATTAAAGCCGCCGCCCGAAAGTATCCGTACATGGACATTGACCGTGTGGGAATTTTCGGATGCTCTGCCGGCGGACAGGAATCAACGACTGCTGTGCTGCTTCATCCCGAGTTCTATAAAGCCGCCTACTCGGCCTGCGGATGCCATGATAACCGCATGGACAAGATTTGGTGGAACGAACTGTGGATGGGATACCCGGTAGACGAATCTTACAAGGAGTGCTCGAATGTGGAGAATGCGCATCTGCTGCAGCGCCCGCTTATGCTGGTGGTAGGCGAGATGGATGACAACGTAGACCCGGCCTCGACCATGCAGGTGGTCAATGCCTTAATCAAGGCAAACAAAGACTTTGAACTGGTGGTTATCCCCGGGGCACACCACACGATGGGCGAGGACTTCGGCGAACATAAACGCTATGACTTCTTCGTCCGCCATTTGATGGGAGTCAATCCACCGGCATGGAGCGAAGTCAAGACAGGCAAATAGTCTGATTCGAACAAACCCTCCTTCCGTAAAACGGGGAGACTGCCATCCTTCGCCAAGGCAGTCTCCCCGTTTCATTATCATATTCCGCCGGGATGGCCCTGCAAAACCCCGGTATGCACAGAGCCAAAAGAATTTCTGCAACGGTCAAGGCAATCCGCCTACACGGTAATCGTCAGGCCGTCGTAGGCCAAATGAACATGAGGCGGAAGCAATGCGGATGTTTCGGCATGAAGCCCGATGTCATGGCTCATGTGGATGAAATAGGTTTCACGGGCACCAATCCGCTCCGCCTGCTCCAGAGCTTCGCCCAGAGACTGGTGAGTCCAGTGCTTCTCAAAGCGGAGCGCATTCATCACCAGACAATCCAACCCTTCGAGACAGGCATACGACTCTTCAGGAAGAGTCAGCATGTCGGTTATCCAGGCCATCCGGCCGATGCGGTAGCCCAAAATCGGGAGCTGGCCGTGCATGACGCGAAAGGGCATCACCTCAACCGCCTTTCCTTCACGGTTCATGACATAAAAAGCTTCACCGGCATGAAGGCGTTTCAAAGGGATATGAGGGACTCCCGGATAAGGATGCTTCACAAAACAATAGGGCATACGGCTCTGAAGGCGGTCTGCCACATAATCTTCCGCATAGACGGGAATCTCACGGAAAGAGCAGAAAGGACGCAAATCATCCAGTCCGCCCACATGATCATAATGTTCGTGCGTAACCAACACCCCGTCAATCGGACGGAAATCATCCAGGCGAATCATCTGTTCACGGAAATCAGGGCCGCAGTCCACCAATATCCGCACGCCGTCAAGCTCCACCATCCCGGAACACCGCAGCCGCCTGTCATGCTCGTCACGGCTGGTACAGACCTTGCATCTGCATCCTACCTGCGGAACACCGACCGAAGTCCCGCTTCCCAATATCGAAATCTCCATAACCCTAAATAATATTTACTTCAGGCGCTATTGTCACGCCAAACTTGTCCTTGACCGAATGTGCCACCGCTTGGGCCAGCTGCAGAATCTCCTTTCCTGACGCTCCGCCCAGATTGACCAAAACCAGCGCCTGCCTTTCATAAACAGCCGCACGGCCGATGGATTTCCCCTTCCACCCGCAGCGGTCGATAAGCCATCCCGCAGGAATCTTCACCCGGCCTCCCGCCACAGGATAACACGGCATGTCGGGAAAACGCTGGGCCAATGCCTCAAACTGTTCTGCCGGCACGACCGGGTTCATGAAGAAGCTTCCTCCATTGCCTAACAGCTTCGGGTCCGGAAGTTTCGCCCGGCGAATCCGGATGACAGCCTGACGAACCCCCTCGAGCGTCGGCTCAGCGCCACCCAACTCTGCCTGTATATTTCCGTAATCCAACCGGAAGGCCGGCCGTTTTCCCAGACGGAAAGTCACATGCGTAACGATATATTTGCCTTTCAGCTCTTTCTTAAACACACTTTCCCGATAAGAGTAGCAGCATTCCTCGTTTGCAAACCGGCGCCTGCAGCCTGTCTCCAGACAAACGGTATCGACAAAACGAATCAAATCCTTTGCCTCCACACCATAAGCCCCGATATTCTGAACGGCAGAAGCCCCCACTTCACCCGGAATAAGGGAGAGATTCTCGGCTCCATACCACCCGCAAGCCACGGCATAGGCTACAAAGTCATCCCATACCTCGCCTGCCCCCACGCGAATGTCAACCCAATCTTCCGTTTCACCGACAATCTCCCGCCCCTTTATGGCCGAATGAAGGACAGTGCCTGCATAATCGGCAGTAAACAGCAGGTTACTCCCTCCGCCGACATGCAGGCAGGGGAAAACATCTTCATGTCCGGCCAGGAAACCTGTAAGCTCTTCCACCGAATCATACTCTACAAACCGCGCCGCTTTCACATCCATCCCGAAAGTGTTGTACGGGAGAAGAGAATAATCCTTATATATTTTCATAGATATCAATCGCTCAAATCCTCAAACTTCGTCAGCTTCCAGATACCTTTCCGGCATTCAAAATACAGCGTATTGTTGAATCCGTTTCCAAAGCCTTTGAACTCGATGATTTTATGTTTTGAAGTCTTGTTTTCAGGCTGCCCGTAATGAACGTTCGTAAGGCTGTCTCTCATCATCGGGGGACGAAAAGCAAACCACTGGCCGACATCAAGCGTGGTTTCCAGTATCCGGAACTCGTCTTCCGGGTCTGAAGTGACAAACAGCAGGGGATAATGAAGACGATTCCGCTGAAATACGGAATCACGGGAGAACCTTTCATAAAAATCAAGAAAGTCTTCTTCCCCTTTGCCAGCCTCATCCGCCTCGTTCCGCGGGGTGACACTGACGGCCTCCAGATACCAACGGTTGTCTTTGCGCTCGAAATAATAGCGCTTCACCTTTTTGGACGAAAGATAAATCCAGTCAATCTGCACACTGTGAACCGAAGTATCTCTTTCTACCTCCATGTCTTCTTCATTGTCAAAGAGCACCGTATAGACCGGCTCCCGGCTGAACAGCGGATCATACCTCCACTCTTCACGCCCGATGCGCCTTACATCCTCATCGCCATAAAAAGAAAACGGAAAGACCACGCGTGTACGCTGAAATCCCTCATCGGAAGCGAAATTATAAAAGAAGTCCGCAAAACTTTCATCGGCCGCAACGGGAACCTCCTCCTCTTCTTCAAACGTAAGGTCGCCCACCGAATCCGGATGCACCGCCTTCGCCGAATCTATCTGCTCGGCCAACGCACCAAAAGGATCCGTCTTTTTCCGTCCGTCGCCGCAAGAAGACATCAGAAGGCACAGAAAACATCCAATGATCAATAGTCTCATCATTTTTTGAACTCACAAAAATCTGAGACAAAATTAGCTTTTTTTTGTTTTGCCTCCTCATAAAAGAAGAGTTTTCTTTTTTATCTGCCAAAAAACCGGATAATTCGGTTTAAATCCTTACCTTTGCATCCGATAAAAACAATATAGAAATATGTTAGCAAAAATAGAACAGCTGCTTCAGGAAGTAGAAGGACTCACTGCCCGCAACGCAGAAGAACTGGAAGCTCTGCGCATAAAATACCTGAGTAAGAAAGGCGCCATCAACGAACTGATGGCTGATTTCCGTAATGTGCCTGCCGAACACAAGAAAGAAGTGGGCATAAAACTAAATGAACTGAAAAGCCGTACACAGGAACGCATCGCCGCACTGAAAGAAGCTTTTGAAAGCCAGGATACCGGCATGTCAGAACTTGACCTGACCCGTACAGCCTACCCGGTTTCATTGGGAACCCGCCATCCGCTAAGTATCGTACGCAACGAAATCATCGACATATTCGGGAGGATGGGCTTCACTATCGCCGACGGCCCGGAGGTGGAAGACGACTTGCACGTGTTCACCTCTCTCAATTTCGCGGCCGACCACCCGGCCCGCGACATGCAAGACACCTTCTTTGTCGAAGCCAACCAAGACGATGTTACCAAAAACATCATCCTGCGTACCCATACCAGCAGCGTACAGGTGCGTGCAATGGAAAACAGTCAGCCGCCTATCCGCATCATCTGTCCGGGAAGAGTGTACCGCAATGAGGCCATCAGCTATCGCGCCCACTGTTTCTTCCACCAGATAGAAGGGCTCTATATCGACAAGAATGTTTCCTTTACCGACCTGAAGCAGGTCTTGTTGCAGTTTGCCCGGGAAATGTTCGGACCGGAAACAAAGATTCGCCTGCGTCCGTCCTACTTCCCGTTTACGGAGCCAAGTGCAGAAATGGATATCAGCTGCGATATATGCGGAGGAAAAGGATGCGCATTCTGCAAATACACCGGCTGGGTGGAAATTTTAGGGTGCGGAATGGTCGACCCGAACGTGCTTGAAGCCTGCGGTATAGACAGCAAGATTTATACGGGCTATGCATTCGGCATGGGTGTGGAGCGCATCACCAACCTGAAGTATAAGGTAAAAGACCTGCGTATGTTTTCTGAAAACGACACCCGCTTCTTGAAAGAGTTTGAATCAGCAAACTGATATTTTCTCCGCCACAGACTCCACCGGCAAGCTTCTCCTTGCATCCGTCAGGATGGGCGTAGTCTGTGGCGGTTATAAAGTATTCACGCCATGGGAAAAGACAGACTTGTCACCTCGAGCTACTGCTTTATTCTGGCAGCCAACTTTCTGCTCTACTTCGGATTCTGGCTTCTCACCCCTGTCCTGCCTTTTTATCTGTCCGAAATCTTTCATTCTTCAAATACCACGATAGGAATCGTCCTTTCTTGCTATACCATTTCCTCGCTATGCATCCGGCCGTTTTCCGGCTATCTGCTTGACGCGTTCGCCCGGAAACCTCTCTATCTGCTGGCATACTTTATCTTTACACTCATTTTCGCCGGATATATGGTGGCGGGGACATTGACCATGTTCATCATTTTCCGAATCATACACGGCGTTTCATTCGGCATGGTTACAGTGGGAGGCAATACAATCGTCATCGACATCATGCCTTCTGCCCGGCGGGGCGAGGGACTGGGATATTATGGACTTGCAAACAACATCGCCATGTCTATCGGCCCCATGTTCGGACTGTTTCTGCACAACGGCGGCGCGCCTTACATCACCATTTTCACCTATGCCCTTGGCTCTTGCGTGATGGGATTCCTTTGCGCTTGTCTGGTCAAGACTCCCTACAAGCCGCCTGTAAAGCGAGAGCCGATTTCGCTCGACCGATTTATCCTGCTGAAGGGAATGCCTGCCGGATTCAGCCTGCTGCTGCTTTCCATCCCTTACGGCATGACGACAAACTATGTGGCGATGTATGCGCATCAGATAGGAATCACGGCCGAAACGGGCTTTTTCTTCACCTGCATGGCGGCAGGGATGGCTATCAGCAGGCTGTTCAGCGGCAGACTGGTAGACAAGGGAATGATTACCACGGTCATCCTCGCGGGGATTTACCTTGTCTGCTTCTGCTACTTCGCCCTGACAGCCTGCGGATGGCTGGTAAACTGGAGCCATGACTTCACAACAGTTCTTTTCTTTCTGATTGCCCTGCTGTTAGGCATCGGGTTCGGAACCATGTTTCCGGCTTACAACACCTTGTTTGTCAATCTCGCCCCCAACAGTCAAAGGGGAACCGCCACGAGTACCTATCTCACATCGTGGGATGTAGGCATCGGAATCGGTATGCTGACCGGAGGATATATCGCTGAAATAGCTTCATTCCGCATGGCTTATTGCTTTGGGGCGGTATTGACGATAGTATCCCTGCTCTATTTTCACCTGAAGGCCGCTCCTCACTTCCAGAGCAACCGGCTGAGATAGCTCTGACCTGACAGAGGTATGACGAAGGAACTGAAGGTTTCATTCCTTTCCCAATAACTTTTCATCAGGACAAAAACGGATTTTAATGCCGACGGGACTCCCGTTCCAACAAGAAGAAAAGACAGAAGAATGCAGGAAAATGACACGCAGGAAACCAGCCCCGGCACAACAGGCTGCATCTCTTATTCCTTATAAGTAAACACAAAAATGTGTGACAGCTTTCCGTCCACCTCTGTGACCTGCACCGAAAGAATAAAGGAACGGAACATATCGGGATGGGCCAGCATGAAAGCGGGAAGATAGCCGCTGAAACGTTCGGGCGAACATGCGACCTTATCCATATCCGCCACCATGATATAGGACGCGTCAAGCGACAGATTAGAAATACACTCTTCAAACAAACTGTGCGAAGGCAGTGCAATCACCTCCGAAATGGCCGGAGCAATCTTGTCCGTGCCCGACAAAACCAACAGACTGTCCTGCCGCACATCCATCGCGCTACTGCACAAACGGGCCGCCGTCACCTGCCTGCACGAATCCGACCTATGTATCCCGCCGCTCAAGTAAAACACATCACTGTTTACATGAATATCATACACACTCCAGCAATCTTGCGCATCCTTGTTTCCCTCGAGAAACGGCAACGAAGGCGCATGCCCGTACAGCGTCATAAAATTAACAGACTTTTCGCGATAGGCCGACATGAAGACGGCATCCTGACGCAACGAACTTTCATCCTTATGAGCGTCGATTACAGCCTCAATCAAACGCTTCTGATAACTTACCGCCAGAAATCCGCTTCCCTCATATACCGCCACAAAACTCGCTGCATTTATCGGGTATACCTCTATCTTCTCGCCGCGGTACGTTTCCTTCTTAGGCTCATACTTCACTCCAAATTTCCGGCAGATGGCATCCACCACCTTGTCTTTCCCGCCTTTTCCCATCCGGAAATAGACCACAACATCCTGCGGCGTACCCGGAGCATGGAAACTCATAAGTATATGATTCATTTGTCCGCTCAGTCCATGCGCACTCCGAAAGGCATAACGGGTCAAATCACTGAAGATGGCATCGGTTATTCCGGCGCGCCGCAATGATTCCATCCGTCCGGCATAAGCGGTTTGAAGGAATTCGTTCATGAAAAAATCCAGATTGTCTGTCTCGAACACGCCGGAACAATCATTCGGCACATAAGACAAAACATCGGCTTCCCTACCCTTGTCTACCATACTTAGTTGAGCAAAGCCATAAAGCCCTATCCCGATGCAGAACAGGATAACGGAAACAACAATGCTCAACTTAGCTACCGTGCGTAATCTCATGGCTTTCGTATTTGGTACAAAGATAGCAAATTCTTTTTAAAGAAAACAAAAAAGTCCTGCAATAATCATGCAGGACTTTCATTACCTTCCGGGGTGACTAGTGGGACTCGAACCCACGACATTCAGAACCACAATCTGACGCTCTAACCAACTGAACTATAGTCACCGTATAGTCAACCGTGTATAAACACCCGCTTTCAAAAAGTTTCCCCGCCAAAGGGTGACTAGTGGGACTCGAACCCACGACATTCAGAACCACAATCTGACGCTCTAACCAACTGAACTATAGTCACCATGTCGGTCAACTTTATCAAAAGCGAGTGCAAAGGTAGGCATTTCTTCCGAATATACAAATTTTTCAGGCAGTTTTTTCTGCAATCCTGTTTTATCAAAAGTCCGCCATTGCTGCTTACGGAAAATCTTTCACCAAAGCCCGCCCTTTACATGTCCTTGAAAAAGGGTGGGAAGCCACGCTCATCCATGAGCCACCCTCTGATGAAACTTTCAGACACCCATAGAATAAAAAGTCTTCCCCGCCTTCTTACACATTATTTATATATAGCCTTCTTCCCGGCAAGCAATGTATTCTTCATCAACGACACGATTGTCATCGGCCCTACACCTCCCGGAACAGGCGTAATGAACGAGCATTTCAGCGCAACCTCATCGAATTTCACATCGCCCGTAAGCTTAAAGCCCGATTTCTTCGATGCATCCGGCACACGGGTAGTACCAACATCAATCACCACCGCACCTTCCTTCACCATATCGGCCTTTACAAAATTAGGCTGGCCCATGGCGGCTATCAGGATATCGGCTTCGCGGCACTCTTTCACCAAATCACGGCTCCGGCTGTGACACACCGTCACTGTCGCATCACCCGGACAAGCCTTCTGCATCATCAGGGCCGCCATCGGCTTTCCTACTATATTACTGCGTCCCAGAATGACGCATTTCTTTCCTTGCGTCTTTATCTCATAGCGTTTCAACAATTCCAATATGCCGCTTGGAGTAGCCGAAACATAGCAAGGCAGCCCGATAGACATCCTTCCCACATTAATCGGATGAAATCCGTCCACATCCTTACGGTAATCTATCGCCTCGATAACCTTCTGTTCGGATATATGCTCAGGCAAGGGAAGCTGTACAATAAATCCGTCTACATCCGGATTTTCATTCAGTTCATGCACTCTCGCCAACAGTTCTTCCTCCGTGACATCCGCCTCATACCGAATCAAGGTCGACTTGAAGCCACATACATCACATGCCTTTACCTTGGCCGCCACATAGGTTTCACTTCCCCCGTCGTGCCCGACAAGTATTGCCGCCAGATGCGGGCGCTTTCCTCCTTTTGCTACGATATCGGCAACTTCGGCCGCTATCTCTTGCTTCACCTGCTCCGAAACGGCCTTTCCATCAATCAATACCATATCTTTCTAAGTTTTAATAATACATTACCAACAAAGATAGCGAAAAAAACCTGACGATAGACTTTTTTACTGTTTTTATAGCTTTTATTTACGAAAAGACGATTTCTTTTCTTTCCAAAAACGGTTATCCACAAAAAACTATTAACTTTGTCCCGATTGTTTTATTATGCGGACAAACGGATATTACATATTATACTTTTTCCTATGTCTTATGGTGTTTCATCCGGCAAATGCCCGTGCATCTGAAAAGAAAGCAAGCTTTACAGTTGTGATTGATGCCGGACACGGGGGGCATGACCCCGGAGCCATCGGACGGAAGGGGCGTGAAAAAAACATCAATCTCAATGTCGCCCTGAAGGTAGGCAAGCTGATACAGACCAATTGCCCGGACACGCGTGTGGTATATACACGGTCAAAAGATGTTTTCGTGCCGTTACACCGCCGCGCTGAAATAGCCAACAACGCCAAAGCCGACCTTTTTATTTCCATACACACCAACTCTATCGCATCGCGCAGCAGCAATGTCAGCGGAACTGAAACTTATACTTTGGGTCTTCACCGCACACAAGAAAATCTGGAAGTGGCAAAAAAGGAAAACTCCGTCATTCTTATCGAAGACGACTATACACAACAATACGCCGGATTCAATCCCAACTCGTCGGAAAGCTATATCATCTTTGAATTTCTGCAAGACAAAAATATGGCACAAAGCATCCGTTTCGCCCAAATGGTACAAAAACAATTCCGCAAGGAAAGGCGTCCGGACAAGGGCGTGCATCAGGCCGGATTTCTTGTCCTGCGCGAAACCTCCATGCCAAGCGTGCTTATCGAACTGGGATACATCACCAACGCAGAGGAAGAACGGTTCCTGCTCTCCGAACACGGGGCAAGCACATTGGCGCGAAGCATCTATAACGCTTTTATCTCCTACAAAAAAAGCGGATTGAAGGGCAATGCCGGCATACAGTCAGTTCCCCAAAAACCGGCCAAGCCTGAAAATCCCGTCAAAGAGCCAATCCAAACAGCGTCACGTCCTGTTTTCAAGATACAGATTCTGACCTCCTCCAAGGTATTGCCCAAGGGAAGCAAGCAACTAAAAGGCCTGTCGCCCGTAAGCTATTACCGGGAGAAGGGATTGATAAAATACACCTACGGCGAAGACACGGACTACAACAAAATACGCCGGCTAAAACGGGAAAAGGTCGACCGCAAATTTGCGGATGCCTTCATCATAGCCTTCCGCGACGGAGAGAAAATGGACATCAGACAAGCCATTAAAGAGTTTAAACAAAACAGCAAACAAAAATAGACATCTATGAAAAAAGAAGTAAAGATAGGTTTGACAGGAATCGCATCGTTGATAATCCTCTTTTTCGGCATCAATTACCTGAAGGGCATCAACATGTTCAAGCCAGAAAGCTACTATTACGTAGAGTTTACCAATGTCAACGGACTGGCCCAATCAAGTCCGGTATTCGCCAACGGCTTCAAAATCGGCATAGTGCGCGACATCCAATACAACTACGACAAGCCCGGACATGTAGTGGTAGGGATGGAAATCGACCAAAACATGCGCATTCCGGCAGGAAGCAAAGCCGAACTGGTGACTGAAATGCTGGGAACCGTCAAAATGAACCTATTGCTCGACTATACATCCTCCGGCTTCTTTGCACCTGGAGATACAATAGCGGGCGCAGCCAATGAGGGAATATTGGGCGCGGCCGAGAAAGACCTGCTGCCCCAAATACAAAAAATGCTTCCAAAGCTTGACTCCATCATGGGCTCCCTCAACCGCCTTCTCTCCGACCCTGCCCTAACCAACACATTGCACAATGCCGAGCGAATTACCGCCTCACTCGATGCTACGAGCAAACGGCTTAACCGCCTGATGAACGAAGACATACCGTCGTTTACAACCAATGCCGTACAGATTACCGAAAATCTGGAGACAATCAGCAACAGCTTAAAAAACATCGATTACGCGTCTACATTCATAAAAATAGACTCCACACTGCAAAATGTCCAGATGCTGACGGCCAAGCTAAACCGGAAAGACAACACTTTGGGGCTGCTTATGAACGATTCTTCCCTTTACAAGAATCTGAATGCGACTTCAGCCAATGCCGCCAGCCTGCTAAAAGATTTGAAGGAACATCCTAAACGCTATGTTCACTTTTCTTTATTCGGCAAGAAGGACAAATAAAAAGAAAAGTTCCATAGTTCCCGTCCAGGAAAGCACTGCTAAAGTATGGGCTATCGCAAGTCCTGCCAAAACAGGAATCGTATTCCCCGTGCTTTAGCGGCGCAATATATATCAGCCGACTTTATGGCAAAATGCCCTGAAGCCGGACAAACATCACTAAAGAATGTATAAACCCAAGCACGACCCAGCCCCGCCAACCTGCCCTTTTTATAAAAACGCCACAAACAAAAGGCCCATAAAAAGAAATCCGCTTAAACAAGTCACAGACAAAAGCAAAAAGACAAAAAAGCTCTTTCATACTTTCGTTTTCAACCAAACTTTAAAAGCATATTCCACGTTATATAGATTTTATCTAAATAGCAACAGGCCGTCTTCATGCAATATCGCATTATCTATAGCACTGATTATAAGAAAAATAGAAGCACGAGTATTTTGTTTGTAAAAGCATAAGACTCATTTATAATATTTTGAAGAACAAGCATTTGCAATCTGACAACAAGACTAAGAAGCAAGAAAAAAATCGCGTTTCAATAAGCATCTAACAATCAAAACCTTATACAAAAGATTAAATATCAAAGAAAAATCGCACTTGTTTATATTGAAATTCATTACGAAATTTGCACAAGTAGAAGTTTCGCTTTTTAACAACAACGCACGTAATGATTGAGAACAAACAAGTCGTTGCGCTGTGGCAGCATTGTCTTTCTTTCATAAAAGATAATGTCAGTCCAACGGCTTTTAAAACATGGTTTGAGCCTATTGTCCCCTTGAAATACGAGGAGAATGCATTGACTATAGGTGTACCGAGCCCGTTTTTTTATGAATATCTGGAAGAGAAATATGTAAGCCTGCTGCAGGCCGCCATTTATAAGGAAATAGGAGAAGGTACGGAACTCATGTATTCTATCCTTACAGACAAGACCAATCATATTACCGTGGACATGAAAGGAGCAGGCCGCTCTTCAGCGCTGCCTGAACCCAAGAGCATCCATAACGCCAACAAGGCGCCCGGACTAATAACACCGCCTGTACAGGAATTAGACCCGCATCTCAATCCGAACTACAACTTTGAAACCTTCATTAAAGGCACGAGCAACGAGTTTTCAAGAACGGTCGCAGAAACTGTAGCACAGAATCCGGCGAGCACTTTCAACCCGCTTTTCATTTACGGGCCCTCGGGCGTAGGAAAGACACACCTGATAAACGCAATCGGAACACGCATCAAAGAGCTTTATCCTGAAAAGCGCGTGCTTTATGTATCTGCACATCTATTCCAAGTGCAATATACAGACTCTGTGCGGACGAATCACTTCAATGACTTCATCAGTTTCTATCAGACCATTGATGTGTTGATTATCGACGACATACAAGAGTTTGCAGGGGTGACAAAGACCCAAAACACGTTTTTCCATATATTCAACCACCTTCACCAGAACGGGAAACAGCTTATCCTGACATCAGACCGCGCTCCCGTCATGCTGCAAGGCATGGAAGACAGGTTGCTGACACGATTCAAATGGGGCCTGGTGGCGGAATTAGAGAAGCCGGACGTGGAACTGCGCAAGAATATCCTGCGGAGCAAAATCCGCCGCGACGGATTGTCCATACCCAACGCCGTCATCGACTATATAGCAGAAAATGTCAATGAGAGCGTGCGCGAACTTGAAGGTATCGTCAACTCGCTTTTGGCCCAATCTATCCTGTTCAAGCGGGAAATCGACTTGGATTTGGCCCAACGAATCGTGCACAAAGCCATACGCTGTGCCGAGCTGAAGCCTATCGGAATCAACGATATCATCGAGAAAGTATGCGAGCATTTCAAGGTAGACACCACGGCCATCCATTCAAAAACCCGCAAACGCGAGGTCGTTCAGGTGCGTCAGGTAGCCATGTATCTGGCCAAGAAACATACCGAAACCTCTTCTTCAAAGATTGGACAGGTAATCGGCAATAAAGATCATGCGACAGTGCTGCACGCCTGCAAGATTGTAAAAGACCAAGTGGAAGTGGACAAGGCTTTCAAGGCCGAAATCGAAGAAATAGAAACGAGCCTTCATATCCGATAACTTTTCCGGAACTCCAAGACAACGGCGGAAACGACATAAAGCAGATGGCAGGGAAACCAAGAAAAACTTTCTTTTCCCTGCCATCTGCCTTTCTTTTCATGCCGTCAGAAAAACGGCAGGCCGCCGCCAGACGGAATCATTGAAGCAGCAAAAAACACATCCGGCCGCACCAGGCGCAAGCATCCCACCTCCAAGCGGCATCCTCTGCCCCTGCATATGCCGCTTTTAAAACAGTCTCCTACGATTTTTCGGCAAAAATGACGAAAATCAGCATTTTATTATTACATTTGTCCCCGGAAATTAACTGATTAACGAACAATTAAAATTCAAGACGTAAAATGAAGGTTTTAAAGTTTGGAGGAACATCTGTAGGCTCTGCACAAAGGATGAAAGATGTAGCCAAATTGATTACTGACGGCGAGCAGAAGATTGTCATCCTTTCTGCCATGTCAGGCACAACCAATACGCTGGTTGAAATCTCAGATTATCTGTACAAGAAAAATTCTGATGGTGCAAATGAAATCATCAATAAACTGGAAGCCAAATACAAGCAGCATATTGATGAACTTTATTCTACGGAAGAATACAAACAGAAGACGCTTGAATTTGTAAAGTCTGTATTTGATTACATCCGTTCATACACTAAAGACATCTTTACGCTCTTCGAAGAAAAAGTTATCCTGGCTCAGGGAGAAATCATTTCCACCAATATGGTAACCAATTATCTGCAAGAGCAGGGAATCGGTGCAATCCTTATCCCGGCCTTAGAGTTTATGCGGACAGACAAGAACGGCGAACCGGACCTCAACTACATCCGTGAAAAACTCAATACCCAGCTGGAAGCCAATCCCGGATACGAAATCTACATCACGCAAGGCTTTATCTGCCGCAACGCTTACGGCGAGATAGACAATCTGCAGCGTGGAGGAAGCGACTATACCGCCTCATTAATCGGCGCGGCAGTCAATGCTTCCGAAATACAGATATGGACAGACATCGACGGCATGCACGACAATGACCCGCGGGTGGTAGACAAAACTTCGCCCGTACGCCACCTGCATTTTGAGGAAGCTGCCGAACTGGCCTATTTCGGTGCAAAAATCCTGCACCCCACCTGCATCCAGCCGGCCAAATACGCCAACATCCCGGTACGCCTGCTCAACACGATGGAACCTTCGGCTCCCGGCACCCTCATATCCAACGAAACGGAAAGAGGAAAAATCAAAGCCGTGGCTGCAAAAGACAATATCACAGCCATCAAAATAAAGTCAAGCCGCATGCTGCTGGCTCACGGATTTTTGCGCAAAGTATTCGAAATCTTCGAAAGCTACCAGACGGCCATCGACATGGTCTGCACCTCTGAAGTAGGAGTCTCCATGTCAATAGACAATACCAAACACCTGAATGAAATTGTAAACGACCTGAAAAAATACGGCACAGTGACCGTAGACCACGACATGTGCATCATCTGTGTAGTGGGAGACCTGGAATGGGAAAACGTAGGATTCGAGGCCAAAGCCATCGAAGCCATGCGCGACATACCCGTACGCATGATTGCATACGGAGGAAGCAACTACAACATCTCGTTCCTGATTCGCGAAACAGACAAGAAAAAAGCTTTGCAAGGATTAAGCGACGCTCTTTTCAACGGCAAAAAATAAATTATCGCCAAGGTTAAAGTCATACATTACAGGCAGGTCTGCATAATCCACAGGTCTGCCTGTAAAAATAATAAGCTCATATCATGAAAGGAACATTTCCAGCAGACAAGTTTCAACACCTGAAGACACCTTTTTATTATTATGACGCCAATCTGTTGCGCGACACATTAAGTGTCATCAAGGCAGAAGCGGCGAAATACAACAAGTTCTGCGTACATTATGCCATAAAGGCAAATGCCAATTCCAAAATACTCGGCATCATCCGTGAAAGCGGATTAGGGGCCGACTGCGTAAGCGGCGGAGAAATCAAAGCAGCCATCAAGGCAGGATTTCCGGCAAGCAAAATCGTTTATGCCGGAGTGGGAAAAACAGATTGGGAAATCAATCTAGGATTGGATTATGACATTTTCTGCTTTAACGTGGAGTCGCTTCCCGAGCTGGAAGTAATCAACGAACTGGCTGCCGCCAAAGGAAAAATTGCCCGCATAGCTTTCCGCATCAATCCCGATGTGGGAGCACACACGCATGCCAATATTACAACCGGACTTGCCGAGAACAAATTCGGCATCAGCATGAAGGATATGGACAAAGTGATAGACCGGGCGCTGGAGATGAACAATGTAAAGTTTGTAGGACTGCATTTCCATATCGGCTCGCAGATACTGGATATGGGAGATTTCGTAGCTCTTTGCAACCGGGTAAACGAATTGCAAGAAAAGCTGTTCGCCCGTCAAATCATCGTAGAGCATATCAATGTAGGTGGAGGACTGGGCATAGACTATGCACATCCCAACCGAAAGCCGATACCGGACTTTGCAGAATATTTTTCCACTTATCACAAACACCTGCACTTGCGCCCACAACAAACCTTACACTTCGAGCTGGGACGTTCTGTAGTAGGACAATGCGGCAGCCTCATCACACGGGCCATTTATGTAAAACAAGGCACAAACAAACAGTTCGCTATCGTCGACGGCGGAATGACAGACCTAATCCGTCCGGCCTTATACCAAGCCTACCACAAGATAGAAAACATCACCTCTGACGAAGGCATGGAAACTTATGATGTAGTAGGCCCGATATGCGAATCATCCGATGTATTCGGAAAAGCCATAGACCTGAACAAAGTAAGACGAGGCGACCTGATTGCCTTGCGCTCGGCCGGCGCCTACGGAGAAATTATGGCATCCGGATATAACTGCAGAGAACTTCCACAAGGATATACCTCAGACGAATTGGTATAAACGATTCTACTTGTTAAACAATTCAAAGGTAAATTTGCATCCTACCGATGTAAATTTACCTTTTTCATTTCCGACAAAAATGCCGGCATCAAAAAGATGTGTGCCAAAACCATATCCCAACTCGATATAAGGATTCAGATGAGGAACAAACAGGACACCGGCATAAATACGCTCTTTCTGGATAAAAGAGAGCAGGCGGGTAACCGGATAAAGCAGGATAAAAGGAGCTTCATATGTCAGGTTTCCGTTTATATAGTGGGTTGAAGCGTTATACCAGCGTGAGTCCAACAGTTGGAAAGTCCCTCCAATATCATCATTCCACCCCTGTGGAAGGTTACGGTTGGCAAAGTTAACGTAATCTACGAAATACATGTCCGAACGATTGTGATTCGTAAAGAATCCTGCTCCCATCCGATAAGAAAGAGTCCGCACATTACGCAAGCGAATCATCTGTTCTGCCGAAAATTCTATCCGCTCATACTCTCCCGAATTACTGAGGAAGCGAACGCCCCGTTCATAATCTACAGTAAAGGTCGGGAAATAAGAGCCGACATTAATTTTGCGGGGGCCGTTCATGTAATAATACATGCCCGGAGTCCACTGGATACGGACACGCGGAGCAAAACTGTTATACCTCGAGCGGACACGGGCCTCTACTTCCGGCGTGCTTTTGGTATAACGCCAATGGACTGCAACTCCCGTCCACAGGTTCAGCCCGTTTACTATTTCTATATTATGAGAGAAATCAATATAAATATCCTTGAAATAATCCAGTTCCAGCCCGTCAAAAGAAAACGCACTGTCCGGTATTTCGGCCAGTTGGTCAAGCACAACACTACTGTAAATCCGGTTTCCGTTACCTACATGCAGTTCAAAAGCTCCGTGACGACGCGGATTATAGACATATTCCATGTCCGCCTTCACATAAAACTCCTTTTTTGTGAAATTATAGCCTATCTGAGGAGCGATGCGCAACAGACGCCCGTCGTGGAACAACTTATTATACTTGAATACCTGACGGTATGAAATGCCGTTACGGTGACTGTAACTTATCAGCAAAGGATTTATCAGCGGAGAACAGTTCACTGTCCCAAACTTGGAAATGTCAATATCGTAGCTGCTTATCAAAGCATCGCCCAACTGTCCCAAAAAGACAAGATTCTTTTTCCGCTTGGTCATCCTGGCTTTCAACGTATCGGCAGCCTGCCTTTGCCGCTGCCGTTCATCGGCCATCCGGTAAAGCGAATCTTCATACACACTTAAAGGTACGGGACGGATGCGTTCAAACGAGTCACGAGCCGAAACCATCCCACTCGTATCACAAGTCAATGTATAAGATTCGGAAAGGTTATAATTTTTTTGGGTCTCTTTCTTCCGCCACAAATATTCGCCAGGCTTCCGCAACTCTATTTCCTTATATTTCATCCATCCCGTATACTGCATCTCCAGATGGTTTTTCAGAAACTTAAATACAAGGTTCAGGCTAAGTTTCGCAGGCAGATATTTGGTTTCCGGTGTATCCCCCATCTGCATCTGCAGGCGGAAAGCCACCAAACCATATTTCCCTTTCACATCCATATAGCGGATTGTCCAGTCTTTTGACGCTATCCACAAATATCCTTCCAGCAGCTGCGTGCTGTGATAGCGGGGGACAATCTGGATTTTATACCAATAATCGTCCGGTTTCGGTATGATGGAATCAAGCAAATAACAGTAATGTACACTCGATTTTTCACTAAGCGGAGACAGCACCTTATCCCCCATAACCGACGGAGCGTAAATGTTAAACTTCATATAGTCGAGTATATCGAATACCTGTCCCCTGTTACTGGGAAATGTACTCGATACCGCCCTTATCTTCCGGTCATAGATGCCGGGAGCCGTATAATGGAATTCGCTGACGGACTCATGCAGATAATTCTTCACGCCCTTTTCAAACCTGAACATTGACGGTACATACTTGATTATCCGGTTCTGCTTATGCACCTTCAGCATCCCTTTCAGATACAAGTCCCCCTTATAACTCCTCACTTCTTGCGAGTAGAAGCGCGCGGAATGGAAAATATATTCCAGAATGGAATCCGGGACAAACGGCTTCTCGGGAAAAGACGTGACACCATTACGAGCTTCTCCTGCAACCGGATATAAACTGAACAACGACAGAACAGTCCAACAAACAACGTATAAACAGCATGTTTTACACATAAGTCGACAGCAAATATATAACAAAAGCCATTGGAAGAGTCTTTTTTTATCAATAAAAAAGAACAAATTAATTATTTTATTTTTACCTTTGTGCTGAATAACATGTTTTAGACATATATGGTAAAAAAGGAATTGACAGAAGCTGAAGTTGCCGAATGCATTCCCGACTTGTGGCAACCCTTGACTCAAGAGCAAAGAGAGTTTCTCGCGCAGAATTTCATGGTGCAAAAATACAAGAAAAACGAGACCATCTATAACGAAGGAGAGACTCCCCAATATCTGATGTGCCTGCTAAACGGCAAAGTGAAGATATACAAAGACGGAGTGGGAGGCCGCAGCCAGATAATCCGAGTCATCAAAAGCCAGGAATACTTCGCCTATCGGGCCTATCTGGCAGAAGAAAACTATGTGACTGCCGCCGCCGCATTCGAGCCGTGCACCATCTGCCTGATTCCGATGCCTGTCATCGTCAGACTATTGCAGGAGAATGCGGAACTTTCGATGTTCTTCATCCGGCAGCTTTCCAAGGATTTGGGAATTGCCGACGAGCGCACGGTGAGCCTTACGCAAAAGCATATCCGCGGACGCCTGGCAGAATCCCTGCTGTTTCTCAAGGATACCTACGGCGTAGAAGAGGACCAATGCACACTAAGCATCTATCTTTCACGCGAAGACTTGGCGCATCTGTCGAACATGACTACTTCAAACGCAATCCGCACCCTTTCAAACTTCGCAGCCGAAAAGCTTATCATTATCGACGGACGCAAGATAAAGCTGCTGGAAGAAGAAAAACTGAAAAAAATAAGCAAGATAGGATAAGGCCTGCTCCTTTAAAAAACAATTATGCACCGCATCCCGCACGAATCGTCTCCTTTCGGAAAAAAGTTTTGCAGGGTGCGGTGCATAAACTGTCTTGGCAAACAACGCCGCATCCGCTTCAAGACTTTATCTTCTTCTTGTAAACCGAAGCCCGCTCCATCACATCCTTCACAAAATTATAGGTTTCCGTCCCGCGCAGATAGCCGTTCCGGCAAACAGAATCCTGATAATATTTCTCGCTGCTCTTCAGCAAAAGATAGTGGGCTACATGATGCTCCCACAGATGCGGGTTCCGGCCATACTTTTTGGCCAGTGCCATCGCGTCGAGCACATGTCCGGCCCCGGCATTATAGGCCGCCAGCACGAATTTGCCCTGTTCCTCCTTGTCGGCCACCTCTTTAAACATCTTTTGCAAGGCAGCGATGTATTTTACCCCCGCCTTGATGCTTTCTTCCGGATCGCTCTCTTTTCCCGGCGGAATGCCCATAGCCCGCGCCGTAACCGGCATAAGCTGCATGAGTCCCTTTGCCCCCGCCCATGAAACCACATCCGGATTGAAGTTAGACTCCGTATAAACCAAGGCGGCCAGCAGGCGCCAGTCCCATCCTATCTCTGCCGAATATTTCCGGAACAAGTCATCGTAATAAGATATCCGGCCATTCTCTGCCGAAAGTATTGACCCGTGAGCCACTCGCTTGTTCAACTCAAAATAACGCCTTGCACTCACCTTGAATTCCTCCGAGTTTATGTTCTCCTTATGCCATCTGTCGGCAGCTTCGGCCAACAGCGGAGAGCTTTTCCGCACTGCCCACGAAGCCCTTTGGTCAAAACTTATCTGCAGACTGATGTCCAGATTCGGATGATAGGTCTTGGTTATGCGCCCCATTTCATCGGTGGCAACGGTATAGTCAATCTCACCGTCCGCCACTCTCGCTATCAAATCTTCCGAAGAGACGCTGTCTACCGACATTACCTTCAAGCGGATGCCGCCTCCCAGCTCTTCATTCAAGTTTTTCAAACGGTCGAGATACTTGCCCGGATTCACATAAACCTCTTTCCCGATAAGCTGGGTCACATTCTTTAAAGCATCCTCCCCCCGGCGCTGCACGATGACCTGGCAGGTTATGTCCTCTTCTCCGCAATAAAGCAGCTCGTCTTTCCTCCCGATGGTATGAGAAAGATTATAGGCTATCAGGTCGCCCGCTCCCGCGAGCAGGCTGTCTACCAAAGCCTGCTCGTCTTTAACCACCTTTATTGCCAGACGCAGTCCCTGCGAACGCGCAAACTGCTGCACCAGTTCATACTGGAATCCCATCGGTTCGCCCCGATAGTCAAAATACGAAGCCGAGCTGTTGACGGTCAATGCCACCAGTTCGCCCCGCTCCCGTATCTGCGGCAAATCGACAGAAGCCTTCTCTTCCTTCCCTCCGCCGCAGGCAAAAAGCAGGCAAGACATGACACACAGGCAGAATGCAGCACACGTTTTCATCGCCCGGCTATTTTTTCGATATACATTTGCAGTATCTCTATGGCCTTGCTGTTATGGCCTCCCTGGGGGATAATCAAATCAGCGACACGCTTGGCAGGTTCGATAAACTCCATATGCATCGGCTTAAGCACCTTTACATAACGCTCCATCACAGCCTCGGCCGTTCTTCCCCGCTCTTGCATATCGCGCCGGATGACCCGGATAAGGCGTTCGTCCGGGTCTGCATCCACAAAAATGCGCAAATCCATCTGCCCGCACAGCTGTCTGTCGCTCAAAGCCAGGATTCCCTCTATGATGATAACCTTGCGTGGCTCAATATGAACGGTTTCAGGCTGGCGCGTGCAGGTAAGGAATGAATATACAGGCTGCTCGATTGCCTTGCCTTCGCGAAGCATCGACACATGCTCCGAAAGCAAATCCCAGTCAAAAGCGTTCGGATGGTCAAAGTTTATGTTCTGGCGAAGCTCTGCCGGCACATGGCTGCTATCCTTATAATATGAGTCTAAAGGAAGAACCGCCACTTCATCCGCCGACAGGCGTTCCACAATCCGTTTCACTACTGTTGTCTTCCCGGAGCCTGTTCCTCCTGCAATTCCAATGATAATCATATCCGCTGTTTCAATAATTAGTTATATATTTGCAATATACAAAAATACGATAATTAATAAAATAATCAATCATGGTCAAACACATTGTTTTGTTCAGACTGAAAAAAAGCCTGACCACAGAAGAAAAAACAGATGTCATGCTCCGTTTCAAGGCTGCCATCGAGGCTTTGCCTGAAAAGATACGCTCCATACGCAGCATACACGTAGGACTGAACATGAATCCTGAGGAAGAATGGGACATTTGCCTCGACAGCACGTTCGACACACTGGAGGAAGTGAAGGCATACGCCGTCCATCCCGACCACATTGCGGCAGCGTCCATCCTGAAAGAAGCCAAAGACGGGCGCGCCTGCACCGACTACGAACTTTAATCCCCCGCGAAGCCATGAAAAAGATAGTCAATCCCTGGAAGGGAATAAAGGATTACTTCTGTTTCGGCTGTGCCCCCGACAATGAGGCCGGCGTGAAAATGGAGTTTTATGAAGACGGAGAAGACATTGTGAGCGTATGGCATCCCGAGCCCAAATATCAGGGATGGAAGGATACACTGCATGGAGGCATACAGGCCGTACTGCTTGATGAAATCTGTGCCTGGGCCATCGCCCGGAAACTACAGACCGCAGGGGTGACTTCGAAGATGGAAACCCGCTATCTCAAGCCTGTAATGACCACGGACGACCATATCATCATACGGGCACGCATCAGGGAAAAGCACCGTAACCTCGTGACCGTCGATGCCCGCATCGACAATATAAAGGGAGAAACCTGCACCCAAGCCGTATGCACCTACTTCACTTTCTCTGAAGAGAAGGCGCGCAAAGAAATGTATTTCAAGGGATGCCATACGGTGGATGAGGAAGCGGGCACTGCCTGAAGCCGGCCGTCCTCTTTTTCCATTGCGGTGAAAACCAGTTCCTGCCCCGTGCAAAGCCGATTTTCATCCGTGCAAAAATCCGGCATAAAGGGCAAAGGCAAAATCCATGAAAGAAAAAAACAAACTTTTTCTGATAATCATTTGGATTTTTCATCCGTATGCTTTATTTTTGTCACAAAACAAGAAAATTATGAGACTTATGACCTTGCATCACCATCATCATCATTACCTAACGATACCAACGGTAGGCTGAGAGGGGCATGTGGTCATAAACGACAAAAACTAACAGCAAAAAGGCTTTCCGTTGCAGCGGCAAGCCTTTTTTATTTTAAACAAACCAACACCAATGAATATGTTAAGAATCGCCGTACAATCCAAAGGCCGCCTTTTCGAAGACACAATGGCCTTGCTTGCCGAAGCCGACATCAAGCTGTCGACTTCCAAACGCACTTTGCTCACTCAATCCACCAATTTCCCGGTGGAGGTTCTGTTTCTTCGCGACGATGATATTCCCCAATGTGTGGCAAGCGGCGTGGCCGACTTGGGCATCGTGGGGGAAAATGAATTTGTGGAACGAAACGAAGATGCTGACATCGTCCAGCGACTGGGCTTCAGCAAATGCCGTCTCTCGCTTGCCATCCACAAGGAAACAGAGTACAACGGCCCGGCCTGGTTCAATGGGAAAAAAATTGCCACCTCGTATCCGGGCATTCTTCGTTCCTATCTGAACAAAAACGGGATACGGGCAGACATCCATGTCATCACCGGCTCGGTGGAAATCGCTCCTGGAATCGGACTGGCGGATGCCATATTCGACATCGTCAGCTCAGGTTCAACCCTCATCAGCAACAATTTGAAAGAGGTGGAGACTGTCATGAAAAGCGAGGCCCTGCTTATAGGCAACAAAAATCTGAGCAATGAGAAAAAAGAAATACTGAAAGAGCTGCTGTTCCGCATCAATGCAGTAAAGACAGCCGAGGACAAGAAATATGTGCTGATGAATGTGCCGACCGACAAGGTCAAGGAAATCATCGGTGTATTGCCCGGCATCAAAAGCCCCACCATCATGCCGCTTGCCACAGAAGGATGGAGCAGCATACACACGGTGCTCGACCAGAAATGCTTTTGGGAAATCATCGGAAAACTGAAGGCTATCGGCGCGCAGGGCATTCTCGTGCTGCCTATCGAGAAAATGATTATCTGAAATTTTTTTTAAGAACGCTATACCATGAATATTATAACCAATCCCGAACGGCCGGCCTGGAAAGAAATACTGAAACGGCCGGTTCTGAACACCGATATTCTGCGGAACACCGTGTCTGAAATACTGGACCGCATACGCACGGAAGGCGACAAGGCCGTCATCGAATATGAAGAAAAGTTTGACAAGGTGCGGCTTGCCTCACTCGCTGCCACCGAAAAAGAGTTTGCTGAAGCTGAAAAAGAAGTCAGCATCGAGCTGAAAGCCGCCATTATGCTGGCATACAACAATATCCGCACCTTTCATTCCTCACAGAAATTCGAGGGGAAAAAAATAACGACCCTGCCGGGAGTGACCTGCTGGCAGAAGGCCGTGCCCATTGAGAAGGTCGGACTCTACATTCCGGGCGGAACAGCCCCCCTTTTCTCCACGGTGCTGATGCTCGCTACTCCGGCACAAATCGCAGGATGCAGGGAAATCATCCTCTGTACCCCGCCCGACCGGACAGGCAAGATACATCCGGCCATCCTTTATGCCGCCCGAATAGCCGGCGTAAGCCGTGTCTTTAAGGCAGGAGGAGTGCAGGCTATCGGAGCCATGGCCTACGGAACGGAGTCTGTCCCCAAGGTATACAAGATTTTCGGTCCGGGAAACCAGTATGTGACGGCCGCCAAACAGCAGGTTTCGCTGCGCGATGTGGCCATTGATATGCCGGCCGGCCCGTCGGAAGTGGCAGTCCTCGCCGACGAGAGCGCCAATCCGACATTCGTTGCCGCCGACCTCCTCTCGCAGGCTGAGCACGGAACAGACAGTCAGGCCATCCTTATCACCACTTCACAAGACCTGCTCCAGGCCGTGACGGAAGAAGTAAGCCGGCAGCTCCCGTCCCTGTTCCGCAGAAACATTGCCGAAAAGTCGCTTGCCAACAGCAAGTTGATTTTGGTCAGGAGCATCGATGAAGCGATTGACATGGCCAACGAATATGCGCCCGAACATCTGATTATCGAGACCAAGGATTACCAAAGCGTGGCCGAGAGAATCGTCAACGCGGGTTCGGTCTTCCTGGGCGCATACTCCCCCGAAAGTGCGGGCGACTACGCATCGGGGACCAACCACACCCTGCCGACAAACGGATATGCCAAGGCATACAGCGGCGTGAGTGTTGACAGTTTCATCCGCAAGATTACTTACCAGGAAGTTACTGCCGAGGGCATAGCCACCATCGGCCCTGCCATCGAAGTATTGGCCGCCAACGAATATCTCGATGCCCACAAGAATGCCGTGAGTGTCCGTCTGGAAACCTTAAAACGAACAATATGAAACCTCTGAAAGAACTGACTCGCCCCAATATCTGGACTTTGAAGCCCTACTCTTCCGCACGTGACGAATACAACGGGGCCGAGGCATCCATCTTTTTGGATGCCAATGAAAACCCATACAACACCCCCAACAACCGCTATCCGGATCCGCTGCAGCGGGAGCTGAAAAGGCTTATCGCGCCGGTCAAGAAAGTGCTGCCCGAACAGATATTCTTAGGAAACGGAAGCGATGAAGCCATCGACCTGCTGTTCCGGGCTTTCTGCCGGCCGGGGACAGACAATGTAGTGGCCATAGACCCGACATACGGCATGTATCAGGTATGTGCGGAAGTAAACGATGTCGAGTACCGGAAAGTGCAGCTTGACGAGGATTTCCAGTTTAAGTCGGATAAACTGCTCGCCGCATCCGACGACAACACCAAGCTAGTCTTTCTCTGCTCGCCCAACAACCCTACGGGAAACAATCTTTGTCAAGAGGAAATACTCGCTCTGCTACAGGATTTCCAGGGTTTGGTCATCATAGACGAAGCTTATGCTGACTTCTCAGATGTCCCTTCTTACCTGAACAAACTGGAGGATTATCCTAATCTGATTGTGCTTCAGACCTTCTCAAAAGCATGGGGATGTGCGGCCATCCGTCTGGGAATGGCGTTCGCATCGAAGGAAATCATCGGGATAATGAACAGGATAAAGTATCCATACAATGTCAATCTCCTGACCCAACAGGAGGCAATCCGCATGATGGAGAAACATTATCAGGTGCAGGAATGGGTGAAATCACTTTTAAACGAGCGTTCCCGCCTGGTAAAAGAATTCAGGAAGCTGCCATGCTGCGAGCAGGTTTACCCTACCGACGCCAACTTTTTCCTGACACGGGTAACGGATGCCAAAAGGATATACGATTATCTGGTAGAGAAAGGAATCATCGTGCGCAACCGGACCAACGTAACGCTCTGTCATAACTGTCTGCGCATCACCGTGGGAACCCGTCCGGAAAACGACGCCCTGCTGGAAGCACTCAAGGGAAAGAAATGGGAGAAATAAGGAAACTGCGGCAGGACAGCGAACAAAAGTCCGTTTGCTGCCGAGCAAAAAGCAGGATTGTCCGGCAAAACATGAAAGCTTGCCCGACAATCCTGCTTTCCTGACAATATCAGCACAAATCCGCCAAAGAGAATCAGATGATTTCTATCCCCTGCTGCCTGCAGAGTTCCAGTGACAAATCCTTCAACTTGAATTTCTGTATCTTTCCGCTGCCGGTCATCGGAAACTCTTTGACAAAGAATATGTATTTCGGAATCTTGTAACGGGCAATCTTCCCCTGACAAAACTCGCGGACATCAAATTCATTCATCGTATATCCCTCGTGCAGAATGATGAAAGCACCCACGGCTTCGCCGTATTTCTTCGAGGGAACGCCGGCCACCTGCACATCCTTAATGCCCGGCATCTGGTAAAGAAACTCTTCTATCTCGCGGGGATAAATATTTTCTCCTCCCCGGATAATCATGTCTTTGATGCGTCCCGTGATGCGGTAGTTGCCGTCCTCGTCCTTTACGCCCAAGTCTCCCGAATGCAGAAAGCCGTTCTTGTCTATCACTTCGGCCGTGGCTTCCGGATTTTTGTAATATCCCTTCATGGTGTTATATCCGCGGTTACACATCTCTCCCTGCACTCCAACCGGACATTCCTCGCCGGTCTCCGGGTCGATTACCTTGACCTCCGTAAATTCATAATCGCGCCCCACCGTGGTATAGCGCACTTCCGGGTCGTCGTCGATACGGCTATGTGTCATTCCCGGCGAAGTCTCCGTCAGCCCGTATACGCTTGTAACGCGCATAAACATCTTCTCTTCCACCTGTTTCATCAGTTCTACCGGACACAGTGAGCCGGCCATAATGCCCGTGCGCAGGCAGGAAAGGTCAAACATGTCGAACATCGGATGATGAAGCTCGGCGATAAACATCGTCGGCACGCCGTAAAGAGCCGTACAGCGCTCTTTATGAACGGAGGCTAATACGAGCAACGGATCGAAACGCTCGACCATCACCTCCGTACATCCGTGTGTCAGACAGTTCATCGTAGCCAAAACCACGCCGAAGCAATGGAACAACGGGACGCATACACACAACTTGTCTTCGGAAGTAAACTTCATGTGCTCGCCGGTCAGGTATCCGTTGTTGGCTATGTTATAATGAGTCAGCATGACTCCCTTAGGAAATCCGGTCGTCCCCGAAGTATACTGCATGTTCACCGTATCATGACAGTTCACCTGACGGCGTGCCTGGCGCAGTTCCTCGTCGTCTATGTTATTGCCAAGCAGCAATATCTCGGCCGTGTTATACATTCCCCGGTATTTTTCCTGTCCGATATAGATTACGTTCCGCATGTAAGGAAACCTTTTGCTCTTCATCCGTCCGCGTTCGAATGTCTTCAGCTCGGGCAGCATGGTGTAAGTCATCTCTACGAAGTTGCTGTCTTTTTCTCCGTTCACGATGCAAAGCGTATGCATATCCGAGTTCTGGCAAAGATACTCCAGTTCCGCCTGCTTGTAGCTGGTATTGACCGTAACGGCCACCGCACCAATCTTGGCACAGGCATAGAGGAAAGTCAGCCAGTCTGGCACATTTCCCGCCCAAATGCCTACATGCGTGCCCTTTTTCACCCCGATGGCCAAGAGGCCTTTCGCCATATTGTCCACACGTTGGTTAAACTGTTTCCACGTAAAGCGCAGGTTACGGTCAGAATAGACAAGGTATTCCTTGTCGGGGGTAGTTTCCGCCCAGTGTTCCAGCCAGTCCCCCAAAGTTCTTTCTGATAATTGCAACATAATACTGAAAGATTAAAATGATTAGATGGGCGTATAGATTACAGCCAATATCTGGGCCTTCTGTCCGTTGTATGCATGCACATGATGGGGAACGATGGAATCATAATAAATTGTATCCCCTTCGTCAAGCACATAAGTCTGCTTCCCATAGTTCACTTCAAGCTTTCCTTTCAGCACCATGATAAATTCTTCCCCTTCGTGTGCCGAGAGAGAATATTTTTTTTCCTTGTCGGCATCGATGTCGATAACGAACGGTTCCATGTGACGGTCGGTCTTGCTGCGCGAAAGGGAATGGTAATGCATGTGCTGTCGCGCATCCACCGCATTGTTTGAAAAGCTAACCGTGTCGTCTGCCTCTCCCCGACGGCAAACTACAGCGCCTTCTTCGTTGTCCTGGTCATCAAGAAAAGTTCCTAATCGAACTCCCAATACACGGGCTATCTTGACAAGCGGAGCCAGCGACGGTATATCTACATTCTCTTCTATCCGGCGAATCTGCTCTACGGTCAGCTCCGTACGTTCCGCCAGTTCTTCTATACTGATTTCCTTCAGTGTTCTAAGCGACTTTATCTTTTCGCCGATGATGTTTGTGCAATCCATAGCTATCGTTTGTTTTTAATGATAAGCGGACAAGCCTTGGCCTGCGCGCTACAAATATAAACAAACTGTGAAACATAAAGAAGAAATTTTCAAAAAATAGCGATAAGAAGCAACAGTTTAAAGAGCAAAAGCGCTCAAATCATCTAAAGCGTCAGATATTTTCATCTTTATGAAACGGATTTTTCACCACGATGAAACCAAAGCTTTATAAGGGCAACAGCGGATGCCGCCCGCTGCAGAAAAAAACGACATCAGGTCATGCGCTTTTCTTTCTCTGCTGATAGAGCTGGTATGAATTGACCACATTGTGCCATACACTATAAAAACCGGCGGCTACGGCAGTAACAGGCGTGAAAAAGGTATATCCCATCCAGATGGCCAGCGCCGTATTCTTTTGCCCCAATGCCTGCCCGGCACTGATTGAATCGCCGTAAAGCCGTCCGATGCGCTTGCCTAAAAAAAACTGCAAGGCACAACAGACCAGAGATATGCCGGCCAGTCCCGCCTGATACCAGAACGAAACATCGCTGTGCACGATGCTTTTCACCGTAACGGCTATGGCTATGGTGAGCGCGAGTGCCCACAAATAAAAGGTCAGATCCTGTAGCTCGCCGATGCGTGCATGCAGCTTCGGACAAAGATACCGCAGCAGAATGGCCGCAACAAAAGGACACAACAGCAGCGGGAATACCTTGCCGAGCGTCAATACAAAGGAGCTTCCGAAGCTCATGCCGGGATGGGGATGCACCATCGGCAGCATGAAAGGGACGAGAAAAGATGTCAGAAGATTAATCAGGATAGTGTAAGTCGTGATATGTCCGGCATCGCCCCCCAGCTTGCGCGTCACCACAGCCGCGGCTGTCGCCGTGGGGCAAATCATACAGAGCATCGCGCCCTCCACCAGAATGCGCGCCGGAAAATCGGGAAGCACAATCAGCAGGACTCCCATCAGCGTAAAGCTTACTCCCTGTATCAGTATCAGCCACAGATGCCAGCGGCAAGGGCGCAAATCATGCAGGCCAACCTTACAGAAGGTAAGAAACAACATCAGGAATATCAGCACGGGCTGAACAATGTCTACCGCACGATTGGCAAAAGGCCTGGTAAAAGCCAGTGCCGGGATATTGACATAAACAAAATAAAGCAGCACTCCCATGCACATGGCAATCGGGAGTGTCCAGTTTTTACAGAACCGAAGAATGTCCATGACTAATCCTGATAATAGACTCGCTTTACCCGATTCGACACGCTGGTCAGCACTTCATACGGGATGGTCTCCAAGACATCCGACAAGACCGTAACCGGAAGTCCGTCTCCAAAGATGACAACCTTGTCTCCCTCCCTGCAATCGATGTCGGTCACATCTATCATACATACATCCATACAGATATTACCTACGTAAGGAGCTTTCTGCCCGTTCACCAGGCAGTAGGCATGTCCGTTTCCCAAGCGCCGGTTCAGTCCGTCGGCATAGCCGATTGGAAGGGCTGCTATGCGGGAATCGCGGGTCAGCACGCCTTTCCGGCTGTATCCTACCGTCTCGTCTGCCGGGACATCGTGTATCTGGAGAATGGTTGTCTTGAGTGTCGCGACATTATGCAGCATCTTGTTTGTAAAAGGATCGATGCCATACAGTCCGATACCCAGACGAACCATCTCAAACTGTGCGCCCGGATAACGTTCTATACCGGCCGTATTGCATATATGCCGCAGGATTTTATGGCCGAAGCCCGCCTGCAGTTCTGCGGCCGCCGCCTCAAAAACCTCTATCTGCCTGCGGGTAAAGGCATCGAAACGCGTGGCATCACTCCCGGCCAGATGGGAGAAAACCGAACGCGGAATAACCGCACTCTGCCGATGAAGCCGTTCGACGAGCCGCGGCATGTCCTCCGGAGCAAATCCCAGACGGTGCATGCCGGTGTCTATCTTTATGTGAATGGGACAGTTGGTCATGCCTTCGCGCTCTGCCGCCTTAATCAGCTCCTCCAGAAGATGGAAGCTGTAGACTTCCGGCTCAAGTTTATAATTGAACATGGTATGGAAGGCCGTCACTTCCGGATTCATGATAATGATGGAGCTCCGTATGCCCGCCTTGCGAAGCTCGGCTCCCTCATCGGCCACGGCTACTGCCAAATAATCCACTCTCTGGTCTTCCAAAGTCTTTGCCACTTCAAAAGAGCCCGTGCCATAGGCCGAAGCCTTTACCATACAGACCATCTTCGTTTCCGGCCTAAGCTTGTTGCGGTAATGGTTCAGGTTATCCACCAGTGCATTCAGGTTAATTTCCAGTATGGTCTCATGCACCTTCAGTTCCAGCAGGTCGGTAATCTTGTCGAACTGGAACACACGGGCTCCCTTTATCAATATAACCTCATTGCGGAATCCGTCAAGCACACCCGATTCAAGCAGCTCGGATGTGGAACGGAAGAACACTTTTTCCATTTCAAAGCGTGATGCTGCCTCTGAAATCTCTTTTCCCACGCCGATTATGCGGTCAACGCCCCGGCTGTGCACCAAGTCGGCCACCTGCCGATAAAGCAGCTTGCCCGTCTGTCCGCTTTCAAGAATGTCTGAAAGAATCAAAGTACGCTTGCGGCGCTTGTCTTCCGTGCGCCGTGCCATAAAGTCGAGCGCAATATCCAATGATGCAAAATCAGAATTGTAACTGTCGTTTATCAGCACGCACCCGTTCTTCCCTTCTTTTACCTCCAGGCGCATGGCTATCGGATCCAGATGCGCCATGCGTTCGGCAATGTTTTCCGGAGATACCATCAGATACAGGGCCACGGCCAGACAGTTCAGAGAATTTTCGATGGAGGCATCATCGATGAACGGAATCCGGTATTCCTTGAAGAATCCCAGATAACGGTATTTTATTGTCGTGCCCGTATCGTCTTTCTCTATCTTTTCAATAAACAGCGGACGCTCACTGTCTTTCATAGACCAGGCAATCTCACGGGCGGCAAAAAGCGATTTGGCCACACAACTGCTTATCAGCTCATTGTCGCCATTGTATATGATGACATCGCAGTCTTTAAAAAGCTGGAGCTTCTCCATGCACTTGTCTTGCAAAGAGGCAAAATTTTCCTGGTGAGCCCATCCGATGTTCGTCAGCACACCGACAGACGGACGGATGATAGGGGTCAAAGCCTCCATTTCCCCCATTTCAGAAATTCCCGCCTCGAAGATACCGAGTTCGGTATGCTCGTTCATCAGCCAGACTGACAAAGGGACTCCAATCTGTGAATTATAGCTGCGCGGCGAGCGGGTTATGACGCGCTCGGGACTGAGCAGTTGATAAAGCCATTCCTTCACAACGGTCTTTCCGTTGCTTCCTGTTATGCCGATGACCGGTATATCAAACTGTCCGCGGCGCCAGGCGGCCAATTTCTGCAATGCCTTAAGCGTATCAGGCACACGCAAGAAGTTAGCGTCATTATAGCGGGCAACATCTTCGGGGAAGATGCTGACCACAAAGTTGCGCACTCCGCGTGAATACAAGTCTTCTATATATCTATGCCCGTCATTGCGCTTGGTCTTCAGCGCAAAAAACAAGGTTTCTTCCGGGAAACACAACGAGCGGCTGTCCGTAAGAATCCAGTCTATCTGTGCCGAAGCATTGCCTTGACGCTCCGCGCCCAAGACAGAAACTATTTCTTCAATTGTGCTTGACATAATTCTACTTCTTTTCGGACGTCTAAGTACGGGAATTTTTTCTTTAACTCTTCTATCTTTAACAGAATTTGACTTAAAAAGCTGCGGTAAGCTACCGATTCGGCGTCAAAGGGACGGTGGGAAAGTCCCTTTCGTATCTCTTCCCACTGCTTCATCACCCGGCAAGTAGCGGGGCTGAAAAAGACTTCCGAAAAACATTCCCAGATATAATCGACTGCCAACGGGGTGGGATGAAGCATGTCATCGGCATAAAAGCGATAGTCGCGCAGTTCGTCCATCATTATCTCGTAGGACGGAAAATAATGGCAAAAGGGGAAACGGCGGCACAGATGTGACACCGCCAGTAGCAACGTGGACTTGCTCAGCTGATTGCCGTGCATGCCGTCTCTTATATGGCGGATGGGACTGACGGTAAACAATACATTCAGCCGGGGATTGGCGGCATAAAGTTCCGACAGCAGGGGAATATAGACGGATTCTATATCGCCGACCTCAAGCAGGCGGCGCGAAAACATCCGTTCGGACAGCTTATGACAGTTTCCTACCACGCGCCCGTCTTCCTTCCACTCATATACCCAGGCCGTTCCCCAAGTGAACAGCAGCCAATCTGCCCTTTCCAAATATTTTTTTCCCGTCCGCAAACGGGAATTTATGACAGCAAGGCAATCTTCTTTGCTCGCGGAGGAAAACGAACCGTGATGCATCAGGCTGTACCACACGCCACGGTCATGGCGAAGGTCTTCTTCCGTATAAATCTTGCCGCGCCGCAGCTGGGAAAGGCCTTCCGCTATCGACAGCGGATTATACAGTATGCCAAAAGGATTGATGTCGCAGTCAAACTTATAGTCAAGCAGCTTCCTCCCCACATTTTCAGCGAAGCATGACCCCCATAACATCAGGCAGTCGGAATGGCGGATTTCGTCTTCCCCCCTCTGCAGTCCCACTTTCGTTCTGAATTCCATAGGCAAAGCGTCGATTAAAGTGCTTTTTTCCCGCAAAAGTAAGTATATTATGATATTTTATCTAATTTTGTACGGCTAAAGTTTAACAGGACAAAATGGAAGAACAAACTTCGTATGAATTGTTGAATAAGATAGACAGTCCGGATGATTTGCGCAAGCTTCCCGTGGAAAGCTTGCCCGAAGTCTGTGCCGAACTGAGAGAAAAGATTATAGACGAACTTTCACGCAACCCGGGCCACTTCGGCTCCAGCTTAGGAGTCGTGGAACTGACAGTTGCACTCCACTATATATTCAATACGCCCTATGACCGGATTGTGTGGGATGTGGGACACCAGGCCTACGGCCACAAGATACTGACGGGAAGGCGCGACCGCTTTTACACAAACCGGAAGCTGAACGGACTTTGCCCCTTCCCTTCGCCGTCAGAAAGCGAATATGACACCTTTACATGCGGACATGCCTCCAATTCCATCTCTGCCGCTCTCGGCATGGCGGTGGCAGCCGCCCGCAAGGGGGAAAACAACCGCCACGTTGTAGCCGTCATCGGCGACGGCTCCATGAGCGGAGGACTGGCTTTCGAGGGGCTGAACAACGCCTCCTCTACGCCAAACAACCTGCTCATCATCTTAAACGACAACAACATGGCAATCGACCGCAGCGTGGGAGGGATGAAGCAATATTTGCTCAATCTGCACACCTCGGAAGGATATAACCGGCTGCGAAATGCCTTGTCGAAAAAACTGTACCAATGGGGCATCCTCAACGACGAACGGGGCAAAAGCCTGATACGCTTCAACAACAGCCTGAAGTCGATGCTGATGCAGCAGCAGAATATCTTTGAAGGAATGAACATCCGCTATTTCGGCCCGATAGACGGACACGACATCCAGACGCTGACACGGGTATTGAAAGAAATCAAGGACATGAAGGGGCCCAAGCTGCTTCATGTGCATACGCGGAAAGGAAAGGGATTCAAGCCTGCCGAAGAAGCGGCAACCGTATGGCATGCTCCCGGAATGTTTGACAAGGACACGGGAGAACGCATCGTAACAGATACCACGGGAATGCCTCCCCTTTTCCAAGATGTATTCGGAAAGACACTGCTTGAGCTGGCCCGGCAGAATGACAAGATTGTAGGCGTGACACCCGCCATGCCATCGGGATGCTCCATGAACATCCTCATGAAAGCCATGCCCGACCGCGCCTTCGATGTCGGGATTGCCGAAGGACATGCCGTGACATTCTCGGGGGGAATGGCCAAAGAGGGGCTGCTTCCCTTCTGCAACATCTATTCATCGTTCATGCAGCGTGCGTATGACAACATCATTCATGATATAGCTATCCAGAAGCTGAACGTGGTGCTGTGTCTGGACCGAGCAGGACTGGTGGGAGAAGACGGGGCCACACACCACGGAGTGTTCGACCTGGCCTACCTCCGCTCCATACCCAATTTGACCATCGCCTCGCCTTACGACGAGCACGAGCTTCGCCGGCTGATGTTCACCGCCCAGCTGCCGGACAAAGGCCCCTTTGCCATCCGGTATCCACGCGGACGGGGCGTACTTACCGACTGGGAATGCCCGCTCGAAGCCGTAGAAACAGGCAAAGGACGAAAGCTGAAAGACGGAGACGACCTTGCGGTAATAACCATCGGCCCGATAGGAAACGATGCGGCCAAGGCAATCTGCCGGGTTGAAAAGGAATTGGCAGACAAAAGCATTGCGCTTTATGACCTGCGCTTCCTGAAACCGCTGGACGAAGAGATGCTGCACGAAATCGGACAAAGGTTCAGCCGCATCATCACCGTGGAAGACGGCGTGTTGAAAGGAGGCATGGGCAGTGCCATACTGGAATTTATGGCAGACAACGGCTACAAGCCCACAGTAAAGCGCCTGGGAATCCCCGACCGCTTTATCCCGCACGGCACGGTAAAAGAACTTTGGGCCATTTGCGGCATCGACGAAGAAAGCATTTATCACACCATTATCCATACTTTAAACTTATGAAAATCATTATTGCCGGAGCAGGAGCTGTAGGCACCCATCTTGCCAAGCTGCTCTCAGGAGAAAAGCAAGACATTATCCTGATGGACGAAGACGATGAAAAGCTGAGCCGGTTGGGGAACAACCTCGACCTGATGATTGTCAACCTCTCTCCGACCTCCATCAACGGACTGAAAGAGGCCGGCGTGGCCAACGCCGACCTGTTCATTGCCGTCACTCCGTTCGAAAGCCAGAACATGACAGCCTGCATGCTTGCCAACAATCTGGGCGCGAAAAAGACCGTAGCCCGCATTGACAATTATGAATATCTCCTGCCCAAGCACAAAGAATTTTTTTCCCGCCTGGGAGTGCATTCGCTGATTTATCCGGAAATGCTTGCCGCACGGGAAATCGTAGACGCTGTCAAGATGAGTTGGATACGCCAATGGTGGGAATTCGCCGGCGGGGCACTGGTAATGCTCGGAACGAAAATGCGCGAAAAGGCGGAAATCCTGAATGTTCCGCTCCATGAATTAGGAGGACAGGGAATTCCCTTCCACATCGTAGCCATCAAGCGCGGCAATGAAACCATCATTCCACGGGGCGACGACGCAATCCGGCTGAATGATGTGGTCTACTTTACCACCACAAAAAAATACATTCCTTACATCCGGAAGATTTCGGGGAAGGAAAACGAGCCCGATGTGCACAATGTAATGATTATGGGGGGAAGCCGCATCGCCGTGCGCACAGTGCAGTATCTGCCCGAAGACATGCATGCAAAAATCATAGAAAGCGACTTCAACCGCTGCAACCGCCTGACGGAACTGGTGGATGACAAGGTGATGGTCATCAACGGAGACGGGCGAGACATCGAACTGCTGCGTGAAGAAGGAATCCGCAATACGGAGGCATTCGTCGCCTTGACGGGCAGTTCGGAGACAAACATACTGGCCTGTCTCGCCGCCAAGCGCATGGGAGTGACCAAAGTCATCGCCCAAGTGGAGAATGTGGACTATATCAGCATGGCGGAGAGTCTGGACATCGGGACGGTAATCAACAAGAAATTCATCGCCGCAAGCCATATCTACCAGATGATGCTCGATGCAGACGTATCGAATGTAAAGTGTCTGACTTTCGCTGATGCCGATGTGGCGGAATTTATCGTAAAGGCCGGCTCACGCATCACCAAGGCTCCGGTAAAGGACATCGGACTTCCCAAGGGCGCCACCATAGGCGGACTGACCCGCAATGGCGAGGGAATGCTGGTTACCGGTAACACCATGATTCAGGAAGGCGACCATGTGGTCGTATTCTGTCTGGGAATGATGATAAAGAAACTCGAAAAATATTTCTGACCCTTTCCGTAAAATACGAGCATCCTTTCTGCAAGGCCCGGTCATGCAGATGGCCGGGCCTTGCCATGCAGGCTCTCCGCCGCAAACATCATGCACACACGCTTCCATGCGGCACATGCCGGATGCCCCGTGGGAATGAAACGGATTTATGCTGCCGTCCGAAATCACGTTCTATCCCACAAAAACAAATTTCCGCCCAAGCATATCCGGCCATCACCCTGCCTGCGCATTCCCTGTCCGGGGCCTTCCGAAAAGATTCTTTTTACAGAAAAAGCTTAATAAATATCCGCCACTTCACGATTGTTTTCTCTTTATTTTGTATATTTGCCCTATCCGACCGGTTTGCTCAACCATCGGAATTAAATCATAATATCAACAAAAACACTAATTCACTATGGCAGATAGTAAAGAAAAACTCTTTTCGGATTTTCCGCCGGTCGCCACCCAGGAATGGATGGACAAAATCATGGCAGACCTGAAGGGAGCCGATTATGAAAAGAAGTTGGTGTGGAAAACCAATGAAGGATTCAAAGTTAAACCTTTCTACCGTCTGGAAGACCTGGAGGGAATGAAAACCACAGAAGGGCTTCCCGCAGAATATCCCTACATCCGAGGCAACAAGAAGGATGACAACACCTGGTTCATCCGTCAGGACATCCGTGTGGAAAATCCGGCCGAAGCCAATGCCAAGGCACTCGACCTGCTGAACAAGGGCGTAGACTCACTGGGATTCCACATAAAGGCGAAAGACCTGGACGCCGATTACATACATACGCTGCTAAAGGATATTTGCCGCGACTGCATCGAACTGAACTTCAAGACATGTCAGCGCCACACCGTGCAGCTTGCCTCTTTGCTTACCGAATATTTTAAGGAAAAAGGCTACGCGCCCGAAAAGCTGCATGGCTCGCTGGATTTCGACCCCATCAGCCGGATGATGAAAAAGGGCAAAGACATGAGCGCACTGCTCGATACGGCCAAAGAGCTTGTTGAAATACTCGATGCCTACCCCAACTTCCGCTGCATTGCAGTCAATTCTGTCGATCTGAACAATGCCGGAGCCTACATTTACCAGGAGTTGGGCTACGCCCTGGCTTGGGGAAACGAATACTTAAACCGACTGATTGAAGCCGGAATACCTGCCGAAAAAGCGGCGAAGAAGATTAAGTTCAACTTCGGCATCAGCTCAAACTACTTTATGGAAATCGCAAAATTCCGTGCGGCACGCCTGCTGTGGGCAAATATAGTAAACGAATACAAACCCGCATGCCAATGCGCCTGCCAGATGGCGGTACATGCCGAGACTTCCCAATTCAACCTCACGCTGTTCGATTCGTATGTAAACCTGCTGCGCACACAGACAGAAGCCATGAGCGCCGCATTGGCAGGAGTCGATTCCATTACCGTCACTCCGTTTGACAAGGCATACGAAACTCCGAACGACTTCTCCGAGCGGCTTGCACGCAACCAGCAGCTGCTGCTGAAAGAGGAATCACACCTGAACCGCGTAGTCGACCCGGCAGCCGGCTCCTATTATATCGAGAATCTGACTGCATCTATCGCCAAACAAGCTTGGGAGTTGTTCCTGAAAACAGAGGACGAAGGAGGAATGCTGAAGGCCGTACTGAGCGGAAGCATACAGGAATCTGTAAACAACAGCAACCAAGCCCGCCACGAAGCAGTGTCAAAACGCAAGGAGATTCTGTTGGGCACCAACCAATATCCCAACTTCACCGAACTGTCAGGCGGCAAGACCCCATTGGAACATGCCTGCTGCTGCCACGGACACGAACATGAAGGTCAAATGTTCGCGACATTAAACACCAGCCGTGCGGCCAGCGAGTTTGAAGAACTGCGCTTGCAGACGGAACACTCCGGGAAACGCCCCAAAGCATTCATGCTAACCATCGGCAATCTGGCAATGCGCCAGGCGCGCGCCCAGTTTTCCTGCAATTTCCTGGCGTGTGCAGGATATGAAGTAATCGACAATTTAGGCTTCCCGACCGTAGAAGAAGGTATCGAAGCAGCTCTGAAAGCCCAGGCAGACATTGTAGTAATCTGCTCAAGCGACGACGAATATGCCGAATATGCCATTCCCGCATTCAAGGCACTTGATGGAAGAGCCATGTTCATCGTAGCAGGCGCTCCGGCATGTATGGACGAACTGAAGGCTGCCGGCATCGAAAACTTCATCCATGTCCGTTGCAACGTACTGGAGACACTGAGAGCATACAACAAACAATTATTAAACAGATAAGCTTTTGAGTGATAACATCTTTATCCAATAACCAAAACCGAATACTCAAAACTTAAATCTATGAAACCGAATTTTAAAAACATCGACATATTCGCCGGATTCCATCCGCAAAACGGCATGGAATGGCAAAAAGCCAACGGCATTGAAGCCAACTGGAAGACCCCAGAGCAGATTCAGGTTAAGCCAGTTTACACAAAAGAAGACCTCGAAGGCATGGAACACTTGAACTACGCCGCCGGAATCCCTCCTTATCTGCGCGGCCCGTATTCCATGATGTATACTTTCCGCCCGTGGACCATACGCCAATACGCGGGATTCTCTACGGCTGAAGAATCAAACGCATTTTACCGCCGCAATCTCGCCTCCGGACAAAAAGGTCTGTCGGTCGCTTTTGACCTGCCTACCCACAGAGGATACGACCCCGACCATCCGCGTGTTGTCGGTGATGTGGGTAAAGCGGGCGTATCCATCTGCTCGCTGGAAAATATGAAAGTGCTGTTCGACGGCATTCCTTTGAACAAAATGTCTGTATCAATGACCATGAATGGAGCCGTGCTTCCGATTATGGCATTCTACATCAATGCCGGATTGGAGCAGGGAGCCAAACTGGAAGAAATGGCAGGAACAATCCAAAACGATATCCTGAAAGAATTCATGGTGCGCAATACCTATATTTATCCGCCTGCATTCTCCATGAAGATTATATCAGACATCTTTGAATATACTTCTCAAAAGATGCCGAAATTCAACTCAATCTCCATTTCAGGCTATCATATGCAGGAAGCGGGAGCTACAGCCGACATCGAACTGGCATACACACTTGCCGACGGACTGGAATATCTGCGCGCCGGAGTAGCAGCAGGAATCGACATCGACGCATTCGCCCCCCGTCTTTCCTTCTTCTGGGCCATCGGAATGAACCACTTTATGGAAATAGCAAAGATGCGAGCTGCCCGGATGCTTTGGGCAAAGATTGTGAAACAGTTCAACCCGAAGAATCCCAAATCGCTTGCTCTGCGCACCCACTCGCAGACATCCGGATGGTCGCTCACCGAACAAGATCCGTTTAATAATGTGGGACGCACCTGCATCGAGGCCATGGCTGCCGCATTGGGGCACACTCAGTCGCTTCACACCAATGCTTTGGACGAGGCCATCGCCTTGCCGACGGACTTTTCTGCACGCATCGCGCGCAATACACAAATCTATATCCAGGAAGAGACCCAAATATGCAAGAACGTTGACCCGTGGGGCGGTTCTTATTATGTGGAATCGCTGACAAACGAACTGGCTCACCGCGCATGGGAACATATCCAGGAAATCGAACGCTTAGGAGGTATGGCAAAAGCCATCGAAACGGGAATTCCAAAGATGCGTATCGAAGAGGCGGCTGCCCGCACCCAAGCACGCATTGACTCCGGCGAACAGACGATTGTCGGCACAAACAAATACCGTTTGGAAAAGGAAGACCCGATTGATATTCTGGAAGTAGACAACACGGCTGTGCGTCAAGAACAGATAGAGAACCTGCGCCGCCTGAAAGAAGGACGCAATCAGGCCGAGGTAGACAAGGCTCTCGCCGCCATTACAGAATGTGTAAAGACAGGTAAAGGCAATCTGCTGGAACTGGCGGTAGAAGCAGCCCGCGTAAGGGCCACATTGGGAGAAATTTCCGACGCCTGCGAAGCCGTCGTAGGGCGTTATAAAGCAATCATCAGAACTATATCAGGCGTGTATTCATCAGAAAGTAAAAAAGATGCAGACTTCGCAAAAGCTTGCGAACTGACCGAAGAATTTGCCAAGAAAGAAGGCCGCCGGCCACGTATCATGATAGCCAAAATGGGACAAGACGGGCATGACAGAGGGGCCAAAGTCGTGGCAACCGGATTTGCCGACTGTGGTTTCGACGTAGACATGGGGCCTCTGTTCCAAACTCCGGAAGAAGCCGCCCGTGAAGCCGTGGAAAACGATGTCCATGCCGTAGGCGTATCTTCACTGGCTGCCGGACATAAGACGCTGATTCCACAGATTATCGCCGAACTGAAACGGATGGGGCGTGAAGATATCCTTGTCTTCGCAGGAGGTGTCATCCCTCCCCAAGATTACGACTTCCTTTACAAAGCAGGAGTCATGGCCATCTTCGGCCCGGGAACATCTGTCGCAAAATCAGCCTGCCAGGTAATGGAACTTCTGCTTGAAAGCGAAGAATAAACGCTTCAAGCCTGTTCCGGCCGATGGGCCGGAACAGTATAATGCCGGCGAGGCTTCTCAACCGGAGAGAAGCCCCGCCGGCCTATTTTTTTCAAGCAACAAAAAAAATTCAGCACAAGAGCGGAAACATTTTTCGTCCAAGCCCAAAGAAATTCTGCAAAGACCTTCCGCAAACAGAACCTTATAAAAACAAAAAAGACGCGAACCGCGCCTTCGAGCCGAAAGCGGGACTCGAACCCGCGACTTACTCATTACGAATGAGTTACTCTACCAACTGAGTTATTTCGGCAAACTCTCCTTCCGGAAAAGCGATGCAAATTTACAGCTTTATTTGGATATACAAAACGATTGCAGGCTTTTTTTGCAAAAAACAAGGAACATTCCTTCGTTTTTTACGAAACTTTCTTTCCTACATCTGGATTTTGCCCGAAAATTACTATATTTGCAACCCGAATCAAAGACTTAGTGAGTCGGCATGGATTACTTGCAGAAGGAAAGATATAAAGGGAATTCGGGAAGCCTGCCTTTGAAGGCTTTTTTTAAGGTAAGCAGAAGTAAGCGGACAAGCCTGCAACTGTTTCCTTCCAGATTCTTCTTTTTCCATTTTTATTGCCTGCTGATTTTTATTTTCAATCAGATAACCAACACCCGGAAATGCCCATGGGCATATCCGGGCGTTTTTTAATGTCATAAAATAGGATGGAACCACTGAAACACGAATGCGGGGTAGTGCTTATACGCCTGCTGAAACCCTTGGAGTATTATCAGAAAAAATACGGCACATGGATGTACGGACTGAACAAGCTCTATCTAATGATGGAAAAACAGCACAACCGAGGACAAGAAGCCGCCGGACTGGCCTGCGTAAAGCTTCAGGCAAATCCCGGTGAGGAATATATGTTTCGCGAGCGCGCCTTGGGAGCGGGAGCCATCACCGAGATATTCGGCACGGTGCATGAGCACTTCAGAGATTTAACGCCGGAGCAACTCAGCGACGCCGAATATGCAAAAAAGGTTCTTCCCTTTGCCGGAGAACTCTATATGGGGCATCTGCGCTACTCCACAACAGGTAAAAGCGGAATTTCCTACGTGCATCCCTTTTTGCGTCGCAATAACTGGCGGGCCAAAAACCTTGCACTGTGCGGAAATTTCAACCTGACAAACGTCGACGAGATATTTGCCGACATAACGGCTTTCGGCCAACATCCGCGAAAATATGCCGACACATACATAATGCTGGAGCAAGTAGGCCACCGGCTGGACCGTGAAGTGGAACGGTTATACAATGAATGCAAGGCGGAAGGACTGGAGGGAATGGACATAACGCATGCCATCGAAGACCGCATCGACCTGACAAACGTGCTGAAGACATCGAGCCCGAAATGGGACGGAGGGTATGTCATCTGCGGACTGACAGGAAGCGGAGAGACTTTCGCCATACGCGACCCGTGGGGCATCCGTCCCGGCTTCTGGTATATGGACGAGGAAATCATGGTTCTCGCGTCTGAACGCCCGGTCATCCAGACCGCACTGAATGTTCCGGCCGACAGTATCCATGAACTGGAACCGGGACAGGCGATTCTGGTCAACAAGAAAGGAGAAATGCGCCTGGCAAGCATCAACGAGCCCAAGGAGAAAAAGGCCTGCTCATTTGAAAGAATCTACTTCAGCCGGGGAAGCGACATGGACATCTACCGTGAACGCAAGCTTTTGGGCAACAAACTGGTCAATCCCATACTGAAGGCAATCGATTTTGATGTAGTCCATACCGTTTTTTCCTTTATACCAAACACGGCGGAAGTCGCATTCTACGGCATGCTTGAAGGGTTCGACAATTATCTGAACCAACTGAAAGTGCAGCGCATCGAGGCTTTGGGACACAAGCCAAGCCATAGCGAACTGGAACAGATACTTTCACAACGGATTCGCAGCGAGAAGGTAGCCATCAAAGACATCAAGCTACGCACTTTCATTGCCGAAGGAAACACACGCAATGACTTGGCCGCCCATGTTTACGACATCACATACGGCAGTCTGACGCCTTACGAAGACAATCTGGTGATTATCGACGACAGCATTGTCCGCGGCACGACCCTGAAGCAAAGCATCATCAGCATCCTCGACCGCCTGCATCCGAAAAAGATTGTCATCGTCTCGTCATCGCCTCAAGTACGCTATCCGGACTATTACGGCATTGATATGGCAAGCATGGAGCAGTTCATCGCTTTCAGAGCCGCCATCGCACTGCTGAAAGAACGGGACATGCAGCAGGTGATTGAAGATGTCTACCGCAAATCAAAAGAGCAGGCAAACCTGCCCAAAGAACAAATGAAAAATTACGTAAAGGAAATATACAAGCCGTTTACCGATGAAGAAATATCCGCCAAAATGGTAGAACTGCTTACGCCCGCAGGCACACAGGCACAAGTAAAGATTGTATACCAGACGCTTGACGGACTGCACGAAGCCTGCCCGAACCATAAAGGCGACTGGTACTTTAGCGGCGATTATCCCACCCCGGGCGGAGTGAAGCTGGTAAACCAGGCATTCATCGATTATATAGAGCAAATTTATCAATTCTAAGAAACGACATAATATAAGGTAATGAGAAATGTGACATTAATCCTCGACGACGGGAGCCACTTTCATGGCAAGTCGTTCGGTTATGAGAAGCCGGTAGCCGGTGAAGTTGTATTCAATACAGCGATGACCGGATACCCCGAAAGTTTGACTGACCCATCGTATGCGGGGCAGCTGATGACGCTGACTTATCCATTAGTGGGAAACTACGGAGTACCCCCGTTTACCTTTGGGGCAAACGGACTTCCTTCTTTCATGGAAAGCGAAAAAATTCATGCCGAAGCGATTATTGTAAGCGACTACAGTGAGAAATACAGTCACTGGAATGCTGTAGAAAGCCTTGCCGACTGGCTGAAACGCGAAAAGATTCCGGGCATTACAGGAATCGACACGCGCGAACTGACCAAAGTGCTGCGTGAACATGGCGTCATGATGGGAAAAATCGTATTTGACGACGAGCCCGAAAACATTCCCGAAGCCACATACGCCGGAGTCAACTACGTGGACAAAGTTTCTTGCAAGGAAATCATCCGGTATAATGAAGGCGGGGAAAAGAAAGTTGTGCTTGTCGACTGCGGCGTAAAGTCCAACATCATCCGCTGTCTGCTGAAGCGCAACGTGGAAATCATCCGCGTTCCCTGGGATTATGACTTCAACTCATTACAGTTCGACGGTCTGTTCATCTCAAACGGTCCGGGCGACCCCGACACTTGCGATGCAGCCGTGCAGAATATCCGCAAGGCAATGGCCGACGAGAAGCTTCCGATATTCGGAATCTGCATGGGAAACCAGCTATTGTCCAAGGCCGGAGGAGCCAAAATATACAAGCTGAAATACGGACACCGCAGCCATAACCAGCCCGTACGCATGATGGGGACTGACCGGTGCTTCATAACCAGCCAGAATCACGGTTACGCTGTAGACAACAACACGCTGGGAACAGACTGGGAACCGCTCTTCATCAACATGAACGATGGCTCGAACGAAGGAATCCGCCACCGGAAAAGCCCGTGGTTCTCGGCACAGTTCCATCCGGAAGCAGCCAGCGGACCGACCGACACAGAGTTCCTCTTCGATGAATTCGTGAAACTGCTCTAATGCTCTTTTAAAAAACCGATAACATACCATCAAACCAGCAAAAGAAACGTATGAAAGAAAAAGATATAAAGAAAGTATTATTGTTAGGCTCAGGTGCATTGAAAATCGGTGAAGCCGGAGAATTCGACTATTCAGGCTCACAAGCGCTGAAAGCCTTGAAGGAAGAAGGCATCCACACGGTGCTCATCAATCCGAATATCGCTACCGTACAGACTTCCGAAGGAGTGGCCGACCGCATTTACTTCCTTCCCGTCACACCTTACTTCGTGGAAAAGGTCATCGAGAAAGAGCGTCCGGACGGTGTGCTGCTGTCATTCGGCGGACAGACGGCGCTGAACTGCGGGGTTGCCCTTTACCAGTCGGGCGTTTTCGAGAAATATAATGTCCAAGTACTGGGAACTCCCGTGCAGGCCATCATGGATACGGAAGACCGCGAGCTGTTCGTAAAAAAGCTGGATGAAATCAACGTAAAGACCATCAAGAGCGAAGCCTGTGAAAACATTGAGCAAGCACGCCGCGCGGCTCAGGATTTGGGATACCCTGTCATCATCCGCGCTGCATACGCCCTGGGCGGACTGGGCTCGGGATTCTGCGACAATGAGGAAGAGCTGAATGCCCTGGCCGAAAAAGCCTTTTCCTTCTCTCCGCAGGTATTGGTGGAAAAGAGTCTGAAAGGATGGAAAGAAGTGGAATATGAGGTGGTGCGCGACCGTTTCGACAACTGTATCACTGTCTGCAACATGGAAAACTTCGACCCGTTGGGCATTCATACGGGTGAATCTATCGTTATCGCTCCAAGCCAGACTCTGACGAACAGCGAATACCACAAGCTGCGCGAGCTGGCCATACGGATTATCCGCCACATCGGCATCGTGGGCGAATGTAATGTGCAGTATGCTTTCGACCCGGAGTCGGAAGACTACCGTGTCATCGAGGTCAACGCCCGTCTGAGCCGCTCTTCCGCTCTGGCTTCAAAGGCCACAGGCTATCCTTTGGCTTTCGTTGCGGCCAAACTGGGACTGGGATACGGACTGTTTGACCTGAAAAACTCTGTGACCAAAACGACATCCGCCTTCTTTGAGCCGGCACTCGACTACGTAGTGTGCAAGATTCCACGCTGGGACTTGGGGAAATTCCACGGTGTAGACCGTGAACTGGGTTCCAGCATGAAGTCAGTCGGCGAAGTCATGGCCATCGGACGCACGTTTGAAGAAGCCATCCAGAAAGGTCTGCGCATGATAGGGCAGGGAATGCACGGATTTGTAGAGAACAAAGAACTGGTCATCTCAGACATAGACAAGGCCTTGCGCGAGCCGACCGACAAGCGAATCTTCGTCATCTCGAAGGCAATGCGCGCGGGATATACCGTCGACCAGATTCATGCTCTGACAAAAATCGACAAATGGTTCCTTTACAAGCTGGAAAACATCATGCAGACTTCAAAGGAGCTGCACGAATGGGGAAACAATCACAAGCTCATATCGCAGTTGCCTGAGGAGATGCTTTACAAAGCCAAGCGCCAAGGATTCTCCGACTTCCAGATAGCGCGCGCCATCGGCTATCAAGGAGAAATGGAAGACGGTATCCTCGAGGTGCGTAACTACCGCAAGAGCATCGGCATCGTGCCGGTAGTGAAGCAGATTGATACGCTGGCCGCCGAATATCCGGCACAAACCAACTATCTGTATCTTACTTACAGCGGAGTGGCCAATGATGTACACTATCTGGGCGACCACAAGAGCATCGTCGTGCTCGGTTCGGGAGCTTACCGCATCGGTTCGTCGGTAGAGTTTGACTGGTGCGGCGTTCAGGCCCTCAACACCATCCGCAAGGAAGGATACCGCTCGGTCATGATAAACTATAACCCGGAAACCGTATCGACCGACTATGACATGTGCGACCGCCTTTATTTCGACGAGCTGACCTTTGAGCGTGTAATGGATATACTTGACCTGGAAAATCCGCACGGCGTCATCGTATCGACAGGCGGGCAGATACCAAACAATCTGGCCCTCCGTCTCGACGCACAAAAGGTGAATATCCTCGGTACATCCGCACAAAGCATCGACAATGCCGAAGACCGCGACAAGTTTTCTGCCATGCTCGACCGCATCGGAGTAGACCAGCCGGAATGGAGTGCACTGACCTCGATGGAAGACATCAATGCCTTCATCGCAAAAGTAGGCTTCCCCGTACTGGTCCGCCCGTCGTATGTGCTTTCGGGAGCGGCCATGAACGTATGCTCCAATCAGGAAGAACTGGAGCGGTTCCTGCAACTGGCGGCCAATGTATCCAAGAAACACCCGGTTGTGGTCAGTCAGTTCATCGAGCATGCCAAGGAAGTGGAGATGGATGCCGTGGCACAAAACGGCGAGATTGTGGCATACGCCATCTCTGAACATATCGAATTTGCCGGCGTACACTCCGGCGACGCGACTATCCAGTTCCCGCCGCAAAAACTGTATGTGGAAACCGTGCGCCGCATCAAGCGCATATCCCGACAGATTGCTAAGGAACTGAACATTTCAGGCCCGTTCAACATCCAGTTCCTCGCACGCGAAAACGATATCAAGGTAATCGAATGCAACCTGCGTGCCAGCCGTTCGTTCCCGTTCGTCAGCAAGGTACTGAAAATTAACTTTATCGAACTGGCAACTAAAGTCATGCTGGGTCTGCCGGTGGAAAAGCCGAACAAGAATTTGTTCGAGTTGGACTACGTAGGAATCAAGGCCAGCCAGTTCTCTTTCAACCGTCTGCAGAAAGCCGACCCGGTATTGGGCGTCGATATGGCTTCTACGGGAGAAGTGGGATGCATCGGCGAAGACACCTCATGCGCCGTGCTGAAAGCCATGCTCTCTGTGGGATACCGCATTCCGGAAAAGAACATCCTGATGTCAACCGGCGCTCCCAAACAGAAAGTAGACATGCTGAAGGCCGCCCAAGCACTGAAAGCCAAAGGTTACAACATATTCGCCACGGGAGGAACCTCGAAATTCCTGACAGAAAACGGCGTGGAAAACACGCACGTATACTGGCCAAGCGAAAGCGGACACCCGCAGGCCCTGGAGATGCTCCATCAAAAAGAGATAGACATGGTAATCAACATACCGCGCGACCTTTCAGTAGGCGAACTGGACAACGGCTACAAAATCCGCCGTGCGGCAATCGACCTGAATATCCCCTTGATTACCAACGCCCGTCTGGCAAGCGCATTCATCAATGCCTTCTGCACCATGACGATAGACGATATTGCCATCAAGGGATGGGACGAGTATAAATAACATATCTCCTTTCTGAACCTTCAGATTACAAGGGAAGCCCTCAAAGCCAATCTGTTTGCAGACCGGTTTTTAAGGGCTTCCCTTCTTTTTGCAGGCGTCAAAAACAAATTTGCTCAGCACTCTCCGCTTCTTTCATCCTGTCAATCCAAACAGAGTGATAAAGCCAATCTTGGCATCAAACCGACAATGAAGATTGTAAATGCCGCAATCCACTCCCTCCCGATAAGCAATTCCGCTGGTTACATATCGCTGTATTCCATACAATAATACAGAGCCGCCGCAGTATCAGACATTCTGATGATTCAGACCAATTCCCTCCAAACCAAGTCAGCTGCAAAATCAAGTTTATTGTAAATGATAACTCCCTACTTCCAATCCCGACTGTTTTTCGTCAGGTCAATGACATATTCTGAATTATCCATGTCAGTTCCATTTCCGCATGATAAGACAAGCATGAAAGGCACGGCATAAGGAGAGAAAGCCGGGGGAACGGCGGGGCCACCCTGCATGAAGGAAGGGAAAAGGAAAATGGGGAGAAGAAGGGAAGGGAAAGACAAAGGCAGAAAAAAGGAAAGAAGAAAAGGAAAAGGGAAGGGAAAAGAAAGGGGGAAAGAGAAAGGAAAGGGAAGGAAAGGAAGGGGAAAGAAAAAAGCAAGAGTCCCGTCCCCTCCCCCTCTGCCGGGGGCGGGACGGAACCCGAAGAAAGACGGCGGCTACCTACTCTCCCGCTTGCGCAGTACCATCGGCGCGGCGGAGCTTAACTGCCCTGTTCGGAATGGG
>CALUJA010000001.1 GCA_944320845.1 uncultured Phocaeicola sp. | reverse complement strand
TTCAGTAGCTCAGTCGGTTAGAGCATCTGACTGTTAATCAGAGGGTCGTTGGTTCAAGTCCAACCTGAAGAGCCAAAAGAGTCCGTTTGCAGGTCAAACGGACTTTTTGGTATCTGCAAACCAAAATTTCACCGCGGCCTCCGGATTGGAACTATTAAACAAATATTTTCAAAACAAAACATTCCGCCACGATAATGCCGCGTACTTTTGCAGCAGCAAAATACCAACCTATTTTTACATGAAGCAGAAAAAGAACTCCAGCCTTTTCATACTCGTCTTTTTAGGCATGATGACGGCTTTCGGGCCTTTCGTTACGGACATGTACCTCCCCACACTGCCGGCAATGTCCGAGTATTTTATCACAAGCTCCTCGATGGTGCAGCTTGGACTCACGACCAGCATGATTGGGCTTGCTGTCGGCCAGCTTTTCTTCGGGCCTCTGAGCGACAAGTACGGCCGCCGTCCGCCTTTGATTGCTGCCATGTCGCTTTTTCTCCTGTCTACCATCGGCTGCATCTATTCGCAAACCATCCTGCAGTTTGTTTCCTTCCGTCTGATACAGGGCATCGCCGGGGCAGGCGGCATCGTCATCTCCCGCTCCATTGCCGCCGACAAGTATTGCGGGCGTGAACTGGGGAAAATGCTTGCGATTATCGGTGCCGTCAACGGGGTCGCCCCGATTGCTGCCCCCATGGGAGGCGGCCTGCTTGCCGGCCATACAGGATGGCAAGGCATATTCTGGTGTCTGTTTGGCCTGGGCATAATCCTCTTGGCCGGGAGCTTCCATTTTGAGGAATCGCTCCCCGCAGAAAACCGCAAGGCTACAAAGTGGAAAGACATGTATCTGAGCTTCGGAAGAGCATTGCGCAACCGGCGGTATGTATGCTATATCCTTCAGTTCGGCTTCGCCCAAAGCGTGCTTTTCGCCAACATCGCATCGGCTCCCTTCATCATGCAGCAGCATTACGGCTTTTCTCCCATGACATTCAGCGTATGTTTCGGCATCAATGCCATTGCCATCGTCGTATCCGCCGCCGCATCGGTCAAGTTCCGCCATTCCGAACAGGCCCTCTTCACAGGAAGCGCGGGAATGATTTTCTTTTCCATCCTGCTGTGCGGCGCACTGATTACCCGATGCAGCTTCTGGATATACGAAATCCTGCTCGTATGCCTTCTGTCTATGCTGGGACTGACCTTCACCGCTTCCAATACACTGGCAATGGATTGCGAGCGCGAAAATGCAGGAACCGCCTCCGCCCTGCTCGGAGCTTTAGGATTTGCGTTCGGCGGCATCGTCTCCCCGTTAGTAGGACTGGGCGATATCATGACTACCACAGGGGTAATCTTTCTTGTCGGCTCGCTAAGCTCGTTTGCATGCACATGGTATGCCCTGCGCAACCGTCCCTTTCAGCATGCTGCAGAAATGATACGCAAATAAAATCAGGCCATACAGCCAATAAATGTGAAGTTTTTCTTCTTCGCATCGAAAAAAAACGTATATTTGAAACAATGAAACTTTAACTTTAAAGGGAAAGTATTATGAACGCGAATCCAATTTTCAGTTTGCACATCCCGACAAGAATTCTTTTCGGATGTGGAGAATTAAAGAAACTGGCAACAGAAAAACTGCCGGGCAAGAAAGCACTTATCGTCATTTCAGGGGGAACTTCCATGAAGAAATACGGCTATCTGGACAAAGTCATAGAGCTATTGAAAGAAAACGGCGTGGCATCGGTCGTATTCGACAAGATTCTTCCGAATCCTATCAAGAGCCATGTGATGGAAGCGGCGGCTCTCTGCCGTTCCGAACAATGTGACTTCATCGTCGGACTGGGGGGAGGAAGCAGCATTGACTCTGCCAAAGCAATCGCCATAATGGCATGCAACGAAGGCGACTATTGGGACTACATTGTGGGAGGTACCGGTAAGGGACGTCCTATGAATAAGGCATTGCCGATAGTAGCCATACCCACAACGGCCGGAACAGGCACCGAAGCCGACCCCTGGACAGTTATTACCAACGAGGAGAAGCAGGAAAAAATCGGGTTTGGAAACCAACATACATTCCCTTGCCTATCTATCGTCGACCCGGAACTCATGGTCTCAATTCCGCCGCACCTCACTGCTTACCAGGGTTTCGACGCATTCTTCCACGCCGCTGAAGGATTCATCGCCAACTGTGCCACTCCGATCAGCGACCTTTATGCGCTTGAAGCCATCCGTTTGCTCTACAAATATCTGCCTGTTGCCGTAAAGGACGGACGCGATTTAAAGGCACGCGCCAAAGTTGCATGGGCAAGCACGCTCGCCGGACTGGTAGAAGCAACCTCCAGTTGCACATCCGAACATTCACTCGAGCACGCAATGAGTGCCTATTATCCCGCATTGCCCCACGGCGCGGGTCTGATTGCAATCAGCGAAAACTACTTTGAAACGTTCCGTAATGACAGCATGAAACGCTACATGAAGATGGCTGAAATCATGACTCAGCAGAAGAGCAACCGTCCGAGTGACTTTATCGACGCTCTCGTAAGGATGCAGAAAGGATGCGATGTATACGGACTCAAACTGAGTACATGGGGACTGAAAGAGGAGGATCTCCCGAAGATGGTGCAGAACGCACGGGAAACAATGGGCGGCCTGTTCTTGTTCGACCCGCGTCCGCTGACTGACGAAGAAATTCTTGACATCTACAGAAAGTCATATAAATAAGCCCGACTGCAAGTCTCTCCTGTTCATCCGGACAGGAGAGACTGTAAAAGGCAATCGCGGCAAGGCATTTCCCACAAAGAAAAGCCTTGCCGCGATTGCTTTATCGAATGCAGTCCTGATGTTTTACCCGCATCCGGACTGATTATTCTCTCTTTCAAAAAACTTTTTTACCGTTCAAAACGGAAGCCTCACCGCATGAAACACATCCGTCTTGCCCAAGCCTCCTGAAGGCTTCCTACTGCACCGGAGCAGACAGCTCCTCCAAAGTTTTTCCCTCATAGTCACAAATCGCCTCCTTATAAGCCTTCGGAAGCTGAACCGGCTCTTTGGTAGCGACATCGTATCCTACCAGAACCGTACGGCACTGGCACTTCAGCACTCCGCTTGCCTTGTTCGTAGCCCGCTGCAAGAGGGTAAGGCTCTTGTTTCCGACATGAACCACCGCCGTTTCTATAATCAGCTCATCAGAGAAAAAGACAGGAGCCAGAAAATCAGCATTGATATTCGCCACTACGACAGCAAACTTGTTCCATTCCTCCATACCAAACACATCGCGGAAATAGGATGTCTTCGCCAAATCATACAGAGCAAAATAAGCGTTGTTATTCATGTGTCCATACAAATCAACATCGCTAAACCGAATTTGAATCGGCATCACATGTTTAAACTTGATATCATCTGCCATAATATAGTAGTACTTAAGATTAGTTTCTCAAATATACATCTTTTTTATTAAAACAGCTATCGGATGACATATTTTTCTTATTTTTGTCCACTCAAAACGAAAAATTCGAAACAGACATGAAAAACAAATTCAGTAGGGAGACTCTCTGCGTTCAGGCAGGATGGTCGCCAAAGAACGGAGAGCCAAGAGTGCTCCCGATCTATCAAAGCACAACTTTCAAATACGATGACAGCGAGCAGATGGCCCGTCTGTTTGACCTGAAAGACAACGGATATTTCTATACCCGCCTGCAAAACCCCACCAACGACGCCGTGGCATCCAAGATTGCCGCCTTGGAAGGGGGCGTGGGAGCCATGCTTACTTCATCCGGCCAGGCAGCAAACTTTTACGCCGTCTTCAATATCTGTGAGGCGGGCGACCATTTCGTCTGCTCTTCCACCATATACGGCGGAACTTTCAACCTGTTCGGAGTAACCATGAAGAAGCTCGGAATCGAATGTACGTTCGTGGATGCCGACGCTTCGGAAGAGGAAATAGACCAGGCTTTCCGGCCTAATACGAAATGTCTGTTCGGGGAAACCATCTCCAATCCAAGCATCAACGTGCTCGACATTGAGAAGTTCGCCCGGATTGCACACAGGCACGGCGTTCCTTTGATTGTGGACAACACCTTCGCTACCCCTATCAATTGCCGCCCGTTTGAATGGGGAGCCGATATTGTCACCCATTCCACAACCAAATATATGGACGGTCATGCCACCTGTGTGGGAGGGGCAATCGTAGACAGCGGCAACTTCGACTGGGAGGCTCATGCCGACAAATTCCCCGGCCTGACCCGTCCGGACGAGTCTTATCACGGGCTGACCTACACGAAAGCCTTCGGCAAAATGGCCTATATAACCAAGGCCACCGCCCAGCTGATGCGTGACTTGGGTTCCGTACAATCGCCTGAAAACGCGTTTCTGCTGAATCTCGGTCTGGAAACACTGCATCTGCGCGTACCGCGCCACTGTGAAAACGCACAGCGTATAGCTGAATGGCTGGAGGCCAATCCCAAAGTAAAATGGGTGAACTATTGCGGACTGAAAAGCAACAAGTATTACGAGCTGGCGCAGAAATACATGCCAAACGGTTCTTGCGGCGTAGTCGCCTTCGGACTGAAAGGCACGCGCGAAGACGCGGTCAAGTTTATGGATGCCTTGAAACTGGCATGTATCGTGACTCACGTAGCCGACGCGCGGACTTGCGTGCTGCATCCGGCAAGCCACACCCATCGCCAGCTGAGCGATGAGCAGTTAATCGAAGCCGGAGTCGCCCCTGATTTGATTCGTCTTTCAGTAGGAATTGAAAATGTAAACGATATCATCGCCGATTTGGAACAGGCTCTTACCGCTTTCTGAACCGGCATGCCGAAGACAGCCTGCCGACAAAGGCTGTCTTCGGCATCACCAAACAAACGACACAACACACATGAAACCACACGACCATTATACCCGGCAGATTGCGGATGCCCAGTCTGAGCTGAAACGGGTAAGACAAAACATCACCCGCATCAGTCTGCTGCGGGTTTTGCTGTTTACCGCCGGAACGGCCGGCATTATCTGCCTGTTCCACGAAGAGGGCTGGAAAATCATTCTGACCGTATGCTGCACATTTCTTCCCTTCTTCATCCTGCTGAAAGTGCATGACCGGCTTTTCCGCCGGCGCGACTGGCTGGAGACGGTAGTCCGGGTAAACCAAGAGGAACTGCAGGCACTGGCCGGAGACAACAGCTGCTTTGAGGAAGGAAACAAATACACAAATCCCGAACATGAATATACGTTCGACCTCGATGTATTCGGAAAACGCTCGCTGTTTCAGATGATAAACCGCACTTGCACTTGCTTCGGCGAAAAATGCCTGGCAGCATGGATGCAGCATCACCTGACAGACAAGTCTGCCATCGAGATGCGGCAGGAGGCTGTCCGCGACCTAAGCGTCCGTCCCCATTTCCGCGAACAATTCCGCGTGACCGGACTGACCTGTCAGGGGCAGGCAACCGACGGAGAAGAAATCCGCCAATGGTGTGAAAGCCCCGCAAAATACCTGCATGCCGCCTGGGTAAAGGCATTTGTCTGGGGAGTCCCGCTCGTCAACGGCCTGCTGCTGGCGGCTGCGCTCTTCCATATCGCCCCGATGAGCTGGTTCGGACTGTCTTTCATGCTTTTCGTCATCATCAGCTTCGGCATCATAAAGCGGGCAACCGCCGTACAAGAGAATTACGGCAAGCGGCTGAAGACGCTGAACAGCTATGCCCGCCTGATTGCCCTGGCAAAAAACGAGAAGTGGGAGGCATCCGCCATACGGCAGCTTATGGACAGTCTCGACATCGACGGCAAATCGCCGGCTGAAGCCCTGACCCAACTGTCGAAAGAACTTGACCGTCTTGACCTGCGCAACAACCAGCTGCTTTATGTCATCCTAGAAGGCAGCATTTTCTTCCAGTTGCAACAGATTGTACGCATTGAGCGGTGGAAGGAACGCTATGGCAAACAGGTCATCGGATGGCTGTCGGTGGTGGGAGAGCTGGATGCACTCTGCTCTTTGGCCACGTTCGCCTACAACCATCCCGAATACACTTATCCGGCCATCGCCGACAAGCCGTTCCGTTTCCAGGCCCGAAACATGGGACATCCGCTGATGCCGCCCGCACAATGCGTGAAAAACGACGCGCTCATCCCTTCCCGCCCCTATTTCCTCATCATCACCGGAGCAAACATGGCGGGCAAAAGCACGTATTTGCGGACCATCGGAACCAACTACCTGCTTGCCTGCATCGGCGCACCCGCATGCTGCGACGCGCTGACGCTTTATCCGGCACGGCTTGTCACCAGCCTGCGCACTTCCGACTCGCTTTCCGACAACGAATCCTACTTCTTTGCCGAGCTGAAGCGCCTGAAGCGCATCATCGACATGCTGAACAACGGCAAGGAACTGTTTATCATACTCGACGAAATCCTGAAGGGAACGAACTCTACGGACAAGCAAAAAGGCTCGTTCGACCTTATCCGGCAGTTCATGCACCTTGACACAAACGGGATTATCGCCACGCACGACCTGCTTTTGAGCCGGCTGGCAGAACAGTTTCCGGGCAACATCCGCAATTATTGCTTTGAGGCCGACATCAAAGACAACGAGCTTACGTTTTCCTACAGGCTCCGCGAGGGGACAGCCCAGAACATGAACGCCTGTTTCCTGATGAAAAAGATGGGCATCATCATTCAGGAAGACTGATACGGACAAGGATGCCCGTCCGCATCCCGTCCTGCAAAAAGATTCGTGCCGGCAGAAAAAAACTTTTCCACCGGCACGAAAATCCTATTTGTCCCTAATAAAGATTTCTTTCATTCACCAGCCTGCACGGCGCTGACCTCCATACGCTCCCGCCTTATATAGACGGAAATGGCCGCAAGCCCCAACATCACGACAAAGACTCCTGCAAGAGCCGGATAACGGTAGCCCATTCCGGCCTCAACCGGCAGTCCGCCCACATAAGCGCCTACCGCATTCCCGAGGTTGAAAGCAATCTGCACACAGGCGGCTCCCATCATCTCACTTCCGCGAGAGTTCTGAAGCAGCAGCAGCTGCTGGGGAGGAGAGACGGCAAAAAGGCACGCCGTACCGATGAACATCAGCAAAACCGACAGCCACGGTATGGAAACGAAGAAGAAGGTGCCGAGCAATGAAACGACCATCAGCACCTGAGTGAAACGGATTACCGGTGCCAGTCCGTACAGGTCGCCGCACTTCCCGCCGACCAAATTACCCACCGTCATTCCCAACCCGGCAAACATCATGATGAGCGTCATGTGCGACGGAGAGAACCCTGCCTCATGAATCATTTGCGGGGTGACATAACTGAACCAACAGAATATCCCTCCGTTTCCGAACATCGTAGTCAGAATAATCAGCCAGGGAGCCAGTCTTTTCAAGAAGCGGAACTGCCCCTTCAGTCCCACATCCGGAAGAGCGGGAAGCGCGGGTATCCACTTCCACACCAGACAAAACATCAGCACGCCCCACGCCGTATTGAAAAGAAAGGGGAAACGCCAGGAAACCAGATTGCTCAGCATCGTTCCGAAAGGCACCCCAAACAGATTGGCAATGGTCATCCCCGCAATCATCAGCGATACGGCCTGCGACTCCTTCCCTTTCTCCGCCACTTTTTCCGCCACAATCGACCCCACTCCAAAGAAGGCCCCGTGCGGCAGGCCCGATACAAACCGCATTACCAGCAGCATCCAGTAACTGGCAGAAAAGGCCGCGCAGAGATTTCCCAGAAGATAAATGGCCACCAGCCCCAACAGAATCTGTTTCAGCGGGCGGGTACGCGCCACCACCACCGTAAGCGGAGCGCCCACACATACGCCGATAGCATACGCCGATATGAAATGTCCGGCCGTAGGAATGCTTATACCCAAGTCATGGGCCACATTCGGGAGGATTCCCATCATTACAAATTCCGCGATGCCCAGTCCCAATGTCCCGGAAGCCAGAGCCAACAAACTTTTCTTCACCATCTGTCTGAATTATTTGCCCGCAAAGTTAGTGCGAATAAATGTCCGATATACACTTTGCCCCATTTCTTGACTTATATCATCCAGAGGCCGCTGAAATATCGCCTGACCCCCTTCAAAAATGATTTATAGCATCCGTTTGGCTGATTTATATCCCCTTTTTGAAACATCTGCATGACATAAAAATTTTATTACTTCAATAAATTTGTGTCAACATAAACCAATTAATGTTTAACCTTGTAAAACTAATTTTTATGGAACATGCAGTATGTAAGCGGAAGCCGCGAACCCTGTGGCTTCAGGCAGTCAGCCTCATTATCCTATTGTTTCTTTGTTGTCCTGCAAGGGGATTTGCCCAACAGATAAAGGGAACAGTATTAGATGTCAATAATGAACCCGTCATTGGAGCCAGTGTTGTGGTGAAAGGAAACTCGACAATAGGAACCATCACCGACATGGACGGTCAGTTTGTTCTGGATGCTCCGTCTTCTTCCACCCTTATCATTTCCTATATTGGATATAAGACACAGGAAGTTCCCGCAAAGCCAAATGTCAAAGTAATACTAAGAGAAGACAATGAGATGCTGGACGAAGTGGTCGTCATCGGTTACGGAACCCAAAGAAAAGGGGATGTAACAAGTGCCGTGGCAAGTGTAAAATCAGACAACTTCATTAAAGGAGCCGTAAAAGATGTAGGCCAACTGATTCAGGGAAAGGTCGCAGGTCTGGCCATCACGAACCCAAGCGGTGACCCGGCGGGCACAACCCAAATTCGGTTAAGAGGAACGAACACTATCGGCGGAGCAAACACCAGCCCTCTGGTATTAATCGACGGAGTTCCCGGCGACCTGAGTACGGTAGCACCTGAAGATGTAGAAAGCGTGGATGTATTGAAAGACGGTTCTGCCGCCGCCATCTACGGAACACGAGGCACAAACGGAGTCATCCTGATTACGACCAAACAGTCTAAGGGAGGTGACATCTGCTCCGTAGAATACAGTGGATACATCAGTACATCCATGATGGCAAAAAAGCTGGACATGCTAAACGGACGCGAATTCGCCGCTCTCTATCCGGATTATGACTATGGTTACGACACCGACTGGGTAGACGAAATCACCCGCACCCCCATCACACACGTGCATAACCTGTCTTTAATGGGAGGAAACTCCAAGACAAGCTACATTGCAAACTTAAACTATGCAGACCGTCAAGGAACAATGAAGAAGTCTGACTTTGAGAATTTCCAGGGCCGCATCGAGATTACACACCGTATGTTCGACGATAAGGTAAAACTGAAATTCGGAGTATTCGGAAAGAAGCGTCAGATGGAATCAACTCAAAACGGCGGAAGTTTCCGCGGCGGCGTCTACTCACAGGCAACCCGCCGCAATCCGACCGAACCGATACGCAATGAAGACGGTACATGGTTTGAGAATGTCAACAAGTTCGAATACGAAAACCCGCTGGCCCTACTCTATGAAGCAAGCGGAAATGTAAAGAAAACCGAGCTACGCTATAACGGAAGCATTACCTATAATCCGATTAAAGACCTGACCTTGTCCGCCATGTTTTCTTACACACGGGAAAACATGAACCGGGGATACAGCGAAACACAAAACCATATCTCCGCCCTGCGCGACCATAAGAACGGCTGGTCTTCTGTAGGAGCCTATACCGAAATGGAAAAGCTGATGGAGCTTACCGCCCAATACAACAAGACAATCAACGACCACAAATTCTCTATCCTCGGGGGTTACAGCTACGATGAAACCGATTACGAAGACACTTACTTTGACAATTACGGCTTTCAGGACGACTATTTCGGCGGATGGCACAATATCGGCATCGGTTCGGCCCTGAAGGAAGGAAAGGCTTCTGCCGGTTCGAGCAAGACCAGAACAAACCTGATTGGATTTTTCGGGCGTGCCACCTATTCATGGAAAGACCGGTATCTGTTTATGGCCGCATTGCGCTACGAAGGAGCAAGCCAACTTTGGGGGACTGACAATGCATGGGGACTGTTTCCGTCCGTTTCTTTGGGATGGAGGCTTACGCAAGAACCGTTCATGCAGAATCAAAACATTTTCGATGACCTGAAACTCCGCGTGGGTTATGGCGTGACAGGCTCTCAGCCGGCCAAGTCATTCTTGGGTGTCGCCATGCTGAAATACGGCTCGTATGCCTATGTAAACAATGCCTGGATACAGACTATTGTGCCGGCATCCAATCCGAACCCGGACTTGCGTTGGGAAGAGAAAAAAGAGACCAATGTCGGAATCGACTGGGCTGCATGGGGAGGACGCTTGTCTGGTACCATCGACTATTACAACCGCCTGGTAGACGGATTGATTTATGACTATGCCGTTCCTACACCGCCGAACTTGTACAATACGACCACAGCAAACGGCGGTAAGATGAGGAATCAGGGTGTCGAAATTCTGGTAAACGTGATTCCGGTGCAGACCAAAGACTTTGAATGGAGCACAACGGCAACCTTCTCATTCAACTCAAACAAGCTGAAAAGCCTTTCGGGAAGTATCTTCAAGACTGAATACGACTACTTCAACACAGGAACCGTAGAATATTCAGGGCAGGTAACCGACTCCCATCGGGTGCAGGTAGGCGAAAGCATCGGTAACTTCTACGGTTTCAAAGTAGTGGATGTGGACGATGAAGGCCGCTGGATTTACGAAGACCGCAACGGAAATCTGGTAAACTATAAGGATTTCACTCACGCGCCCGAAGACAAGCATGTAATCGGCAACGGTCTGCCGAAGTATTATGCCGGATGGAACAACAACTTCCGCTTCAAGAACTTCGACCTGGCCATCACCATGCGCGGAGCTTTCGGCTTCCAAATCATCAACGGCGCACGCATGAACTATGAAAATGTAAAGAACTCCCGCATGGAGAACCGTCTGAAATCTGTCAATCACCTGGTATTCGGAAAGCATACCCTGAGCGCAGAAGTAGAGCCAGAGTTCAACAGCTACTATGTTGAGGACGGTGACTACTGGAAGATAGACAATATCACGCTGGGATACAACTTCGGACAGCTTGGCAAATACATCAAGTCACTCCGCCTTTATGCTTCCGTGCTGAACGCCCTGACCATCACCGGCTATCAAGGGATTGACCCGGAAGTGTCTACCGACGGACTGACGCCGGGATATGATACTCGTGACAGATACCCGACTTCACGCTCGTTTACATTTGGAGTCAATGTCAAATTCTAATCTTTCTAATCTTTTAAAACGCTTACGATAATGAAAAATACAATCAACAAACTTTGTTCGCTAAGCCTGCTTTCCCTGATGCTGATAGGGGGCAACGCGTGTACGAACCTGTTGGACGACAGCTACGGACAAGTAGTATCCGAAAATTATGCCCCAAAGACGGAGGAAGAAGTCAGCTATCTGGTCAATGCCGCCTATATCCCGTGGCGCGAAACCCTGTTGGGATGGAACGGAGTAGTGCGCTCGCAGGAATTATGTGCCGACCAGGATGTCATTCCCGCCCGTCTGGGAATCGGATGGGTAGACGGATACATCTACAAACGCCTGCATGAACATACCTGGACAACGGAAGACGACGGTGTGCTGCAAGGATGGGAACGCACCTATAACGGGGTGAACACCTGCAACCGTATTCTTTCACAGATAGAGGAAGGTACCATCACCGTAGACGAAGAGACCAAAACGGCCCTGACAGCCGAGCTGAAAGTGTTGAGAGCCTCTTACTATTACATTCTCATCGACCTGTATGGAAATATCCCCATTGTAACGGACTTTAAAGACACCTCACTGCCCAAACAGTCTACACGGAAAGAAGTTTTCGACTTCATCGTCAAGGAAGTGACCGAGAATATCGGCCAGCTTTCTGAGACACCGCGCGGATATTACTACGGCCGCTTCAACAAATGGGCGGCACACACGCTGCTTGCCAAGATGTATCTGAACGCGGAAGTATGGGCGGGAACCCCGATGTGGCAGGAGTGTATCGACGAATGTGATGCTGTAATTAACTTTGCAAAAGAATCCGGCGAATATGCACTGGAGACAAACCAGAAAAATGTATTTGCCACGAACAACGAAAACTCCAAGGAAATCATTTTCGCCCTGCCGTTCGACGAGATTTATGTTACGGGATGGAACGATTTTGACTTCCACATGTACACGCTCGCACCGGAAAACCAAGACACTTATCAGTTTACGGAAAGACCGTGGGGCGGCGTCTGCGCCATCCCTCAGTTTATCGAAACCTTCCATCCGAACGACTTGCGTCTGGATTTGAACTATATCCAGGGACAGCAGTATACGGCCTCCGGCGAGATATTGCAGCGCAGTGACGGAGAAGGGCCGCTAATCTACACCAATTCCGTACCGTCAATCGACGCTTCTGATGTAGACGACGGATTCCGTTGGGGCAAGTTCGAATATGCCCAAGGCATAACCAACCGGTTGAGCAACGACTGGCCGCTGTTCCGTTATGCCGATATTCTGATGATGAAGGCCGAGGCATTGATGCGTTCCGGTCAGTCCGGAGCCGGCGCTTTGGTCAGTGAAGTCCGCGCACGGGCCTTTGAAAACTCCAGCGATGCAACGGTAACCGACGATGAGCTCGAGGGAGGAAGCTGTTATGACTATGGCCGCCGCGACGAGAACACAACGACACACGAAGGCGGAGCCGATATCCAATACGGCCGGTTCCTCGATGAACTGGGCTGGGAGTTCTGCCAAGAAGGACGCCGCCGGCAAGACATGATTCGTTTCGGAGTATTCACAACCAAGTCTTGGTTCTCGCATGACGCAAGCAACCCGAACCGGAACCTGTATCCGATACCGAACAAAATCATGCTGACCAACAGCAACCTGAAACAGAATCCGCAATAAAAAGCCTTCTCTGCCGGGGAAAACATTTTTGCTCAGGCGAAAAAGAATTTCCCCGGCAGAGAAATCATTCCGGAAGGCGGCAAAAAAATCCTTTAAAGGCACAAAAAACCTCCCGAATCCCGACATTTCCCCACGCAGACTTGCCGAAAAGACATGTTGGACTCTTTAAGCACACCGGCCGCCGCCAAAGACAACAGCTTTATCTCCGGCAGACCCGGAAAACCGCCAAAGCCGAAGCCGGCAACCAGCGGCCGTCCATCCGCCGGCATACGGGGGAAACAAGCCTTTCCTTTAATAAAAATCAAGAAAGAGCGGAAATATAAGGTATGTTTCCGCTTTTTTTATACATTTGCCCCCAAATTTAATGGAATACATATATTATGCAAAATAATCTTGTAATAGTCGAATCTCCGGCGAAGGCGAAGACTATCGAAAAATTCTTGGGCGAAGGCTACAAAGTGCTTTCGAGCTACGGACATATACGCGACTTGAAAAAATCCGATCTCAGCGTCGATGTCGACAATCACTTTAAGCCTCTCTACGAAATCCCCGCAGAAAAGGCGGCTGTCGTAAAGAAGCTGAAGGCAGAAGCCGATAAGGCCGACATGGTTTGGCTGGCATCCGATGAAGACCGCGAAGGGGAAGCCATATCGTGGCATCTGTATGAAGTGCTCGGGCTGACGCCTGAAAAGACCAAGCGCATCGTATTCCATGAAATTACTCCGAATGCCATCCTGAATGCCATCAAGCATCCGCGCGACATCAACACGGACTTAGTGAACGCCCAGCAGGCGCGCCGCGTGCTGGACCGCATCGTGGGATTTGAATTGTCTCCGGTGTTATGGAAGAAAATCAAGCCTTCGCTCTCGGCAGGCCGCGTGCAGTCGGTGGCCGTAAGGCTGATAGTGGAGCGCGAGCGCGAGGTGCATGCCTTTACCAGCGAAGCATCCTACCGTGTCACGGCAATCTTTACCGATGCCAACGGGGCTGAAATCCGGACTGAATTAAGCCGGCGCTTCAAGACCAAGGAAGAAGCGGAAGCTTTCCTCAATTCGTGCAAGGATGCCACGTTCACCATCGAAGATATCACGACGCGCCCGCTGAAGAAGTCGCCGGCTCCGCCGTTTACGACCTCCACACTCCAACAGGAAGCAGCACGCAAACTGGGATTTTCCGTTTCACAAACCATGTCTATCGCGCAGCGTCTGTACGAAAACGGATTGATAACCTACATGCGTACCGACTCGGTGAACCTTTCGGAACTGGCATTGAACTCCTGCCGCGAGACCATAACGGAACTGATAGGCGAGAAATACGTGCATACACGCCAGTTTCACACGAAGACGAAAGGAGCACAGGAAGCGCATGAAGCAATCCGCCCCACCTACATGTCGAACGAAGCGATTGAAGGAGAGCGCGGAGAAGTGCGTCTGTATAACCTGATATGGAAACGCACGCTTGCATCGCAGATGGAAGACGCGACTTTAGAGAAGACCACAGCGACCATATCCATCAGCGGACAGGAAGACACGTTCACTGCCGTAGGCGAAACGGTAGTTTTCGACGGCTTCCTGCGTGTATACAAAGAATCATACGACGATGAGAACGAACCGGAAAACGACAGTCGCCTGCTTCCGAACCTGACAGTAGGACAAAACCTGACGCGGAAAGAGATTACCGCCACACAGCGTTTCACTCTCCCGCCCGCCCGCTATACGGAAGCCAGCCTGGTGCGCAAGCTGGAAGAACTGGGCATCGGGCGTCCGTCTACATATGCCCCTACCATCTCTACCATTCAGCGCCGAGGCTATGTGGTGAAGGGCGACAAGGAAGGAACGGAACGTCCCTACAAAGTATTGCAGCTGATGGATGAAAATCTTACGGAGACCATACGCACGGAAATTACCGGCAGCGAGAAAAACAAATTGATTCCTACCGATGTGGGCATTGTGGTCAATGACTTTCTGATGAAATACTTTCCGATAATCATGGATTATAACTTCACGGCCAAAGTTGAGAAGGAGTTTGATGAAGTGGCGGAAGGTGACTGCGCCTGGACGGACATGATGGAACATTTCTATAAAGACTTCCACCCGCTGGTTACAGAGACGAAAGAGGCGAACTCAAGCAAGGCAAAAGGCGAGCGCATACTGGGAACCGACCCGGCAAGCGGGCGCCAGGTTGCGGTAAAGGTCGGCCGTTTCGGTCCAGTGGTGCAAATCGGCATAGCGGGCGAAGCCGAAAAGCCTCGCTTTGCCCCGTTACGGAAAGAATATTCTATGGAAACCATCACTTTAGAACAGGCCCTTGACCTGTTCAAGCTCCCTCGTACGTTGGGCGAATGGGAAGGGAAGCCGGTAGTCGTAGGAGTAGGACGGTTCGGTTCCTATATCCGCCATGACAATAAGTTTGTCTCTCTTCCGAAAGAAACAGACCTTATGGCCATGACACTGGAGGAAGCCGAACAGATTATCCTGAACAAGCGAGAGGCAGAAGCAAAAAAAATAATCAGAGAATTTGCCGACCAACCGGAATTGAAAGTCCTGAACGGACGGTTCGGGCCTTATATTTCTTACAAGAAGGAAAACTATAAGATTCCCAAAACCATCGAAGCGGATACTTTAGATGCAGAAGCTTGCATGCAGCTTATCCAACTGCAGAAGAGCAAGGAAGAAGTGCGCAAGCCTAAGGCCATCACCGTAAAGACCACAAGCAAAAAGAAGGCGAAATGAGGCGAATCTTTCTAATCGGATATATGGGCTCGGGAAAAACCACGTTGGGAAGAGCATATGCACAGAGCTGCGGATTAGGATTCATTGACCTCGACTGGTATGTGGAAGAGCGTACACACAAGACTATCAGTGAACTGTTCGCGGAACGGGGAGAAACAGGCTTTCGGGAAACGGAGCGGAACATGCTTCACGAGGTCGGAGAGTTTGAAGATGTAGTGATTGCATGCGGAGGAGGCACTCCCTGCTTCTTCGACAATATGGCATACATGAATGCCGCCGGAGATACCGTCTTCCTAAACGTACACCCAGATGTCCTTTTCCGCAGACTAAAAATAGCCAAGGCCGCGCGTCCGCTGCTGAACGGAAAGACGGACACAGAACTAATGAATACCATCGTCTCTGCATTGGAGCAGCGAATGCCTTTCTACAGGCAGGCCCGTTTCTGCTTCAATGCCGAAAACCTGGAAAGTAAAAAGCAGATAACCGAGTCTGTTGACCGACTGAAAAAACTGTTATCATAAATCCAAATATTAATTCGTATTTTATGTTGTGAAATGAGAAAATGGCGTATTGAAGATTCTGAAGAGCTCTATAACATCACTGGATGGGGCGTTTCGTACTTTGGCATTAATGACAAAGGTCATGTAGTAGTAACTCCACGTAAAGATGGCGTAGCAGTCGACTTGAAAGAACTGGTCGATGAACTGCAATTGAGGGACGTAACAGCTCCTATGCTGATACGTTTTCCCGATATATTGGACAACCGCATCGAAAAAATCTCCAACTGTTTCGAATTGGCATCAGAAGAATATGGATATAAAGGCGAGAACTTCATCATTTATCCTATCAAGGTAAACCAGATGCGTCCCGTAGTAGAAGAGATTATAAGCCACGGAAAGAAGTTCAACCTAGGACTGGAAGCCGGTTCGAAGCCGGAACTCCATGCAGTCATCGCAATCAATACGGATTCTGACTCCCTGATTATCTGCAACGGATATAAAGACGAAAGCTATATCGAGCTTGCATTGCTGGCTCAAAAAATGGGGAAACGCATTTTTCTGGTGGTTGAAAAGCTTAACGAGCTCCGCCTGATTGCTCGGATGGCCAAGCAACTCAATGTGCGCCCCAATATCGGCATACGCATCAAATTAGCCTCATCCGGGAGCGGCAAATGGGAAGAAAGCGGAGGAGACGCCAGCAAATTCGGGCTTACCTCCAGCGAACTGCTCGAAGCGCTTGACTTTCTGGAAAAGAAAGATATGAAAGACTGCCTCAAACTTATTCATTTCCACATCGGCAGCCAGGTTACGAAAATACGCCGCATCAAGACGGCCTTGCGAGAGGCATCACAATTTTATATACAGCTTCACCAGTTAGGTTTCCCCGTGGAGTTCGTTGATATCGGCGGCGGATTAGGGGTAGATTATGACGGCACACGCTCTTCATACAGCGAAAGCAGCGTAAACTATTCCATACAGGAATATGTGAATGACTCCATCTCCATCATGGTGGATGCGAGCAACAAGAACAATATCCCCCATCCGAACATCATCACCGAAAGCGGCCGCTCGCTGACTGCACACCACTCGGTCTTGATTGTGGAAGTGCTTGAAACCGCTTCCCTGCCTGAAATGGACGAGGAATTCGTTGTCAGCCCTGAAGCACACGAGCTGGAACAGGAGCTTTACCAGATTTGGGACAATTTAAACCAAAGCCGGATGCTGGAAGCATGGCACGACGCGCAGCAAATTCGGGAAGAATCGCTTGATTTGTTCAGCCATGGCATCGTTGACCTGAAAACTCGCGCCAGAATCGAACGTATGTACTGGTCTATTACGCGGGAAATCCGGCAGATTGCCTCCGGACTGAAGCATGCTCCCGATGAATTCCGGAATTTGGACAAGCTGCTGGCAGACAAATACTTCTGCAATTTCTCTCTTTTCCAGTCTCTGCCGGATTCTTGGGCCATAGACCAAATATTTCCGATTATGCCGATACAGCGCCTTGACGAGCGCCCTGACCGGACGGCGACCCTGCAAGACATCACTTGCGACTCGGATGGAAAAATTACGAACTTTGTGTCTACCCGCAATGTTTCTCATGACCTGCCGGTGCATACCATCAAAGCCAAGGAATCCTATTATATAGGTGTATTCCTCGTGGGAGCTTATCAGGAAATTCTGGGGGATATGCACAACTTGTTCGGGGACACAAATGCCGTTCATGTCAGCGTAAACGACAAAGGATATACCATCGATCAGGTTATCGACGGTGAGACTGTGGCCGAAGTGCTGGACTATGTGCAATACAGTCCCAAAAAACTGGTCCGCACATTAGAGACTTGGGTTGCAAAATCAGTAAAAGAAGGAAAAATCTCGCTGGAGGAAGGAAAAGAATTCCTGGCCAATTACCGCTCCGGACTCTACGGATACACTTATCTGGAATAACTTTCACACAAAACATACAGAACGGGAAGATTTGCAACAAGCTTCCCGTTCTTCTTTCTTCACTTCAATACATAAACTATGGAAAAACTGACAATAATAAAAGTAGGTGGAAAAATCGTTGAGGAAGCAGACACGCTCGCCCAACTGCTGGCAGACTTTGCGCAGATACCCGGACTGAAGCTTCTGGTGCATGGAGGAGGACGCTCGGCAACCAAGCTTGCCGAACGGTTAGGCATAAAGAGCCAGATGGTAAACGGCCGCCGGATAACTGACGCGGAAACACTAAAAGTCGTTACGATGGTGTATGGAGGACTGGTAAACAAGACAATCGTGGCAGGACTCCAGGCAAAAGGCATCAATGCCATAGGACTTACCGGAGCCGACCTGAACATCATACGCTCCGTAAAACGCCCTGTAAAGGACATTGACTACGGATTCGTTGGCGATGTAGAGGCAGTAAACGGCGAGACATTGTCGGCACTGCTCCACCGGGGAATCGTGCCCGTCATCGCGCCATTGACTCACGACGGCCGGGGAAGCATGCTCAACACGAATGCCGACACCATCGCCGGAGAAACAGCCAAGGCACTGGCCGGGATGTTTGAAGTCACTCTGGTCTACTGCTTCGAGAAAAAAGGCGTACTCCGCGATGAAAACGACGACAACAGCGTCATCCCGGTCATAACCCCGGACATTTTCCAGAAGTATGTGGAGGAAGGCATCATACAGGGAGGCATGATACCCAAACTGGAAAACTCCTTCTCCGCCCTCCAAGCCGGTGTCAGCCAGGTTGTAATCACTTCTGCTGCGGCCATCGCCCAGGCATCCGGAACGATTATCAAAAAATAATCTGAAAAAAACGGCAGGCCAATGTAACTTTTCCGCAACCTACCCGTCATTATTATAGAAAGCGATGCAAGAAATCAGTTTCCGAAACGATATACTACCGCTGAAAGACAAACTTTTCAGACTGGCACTCCGCATTACGCTTAACCGCGCAGAGGCGGAAGACATCGTTCAGGACACGCTGATACGGGTATGGAACAAGCGAGATGAATGGCACACTTTAGACTCGGTGGAAGCCTACTGCCTGACCGTCGCCCGCAATCTTGCCATCGACCGGAGCCAAAAGATGGAAGCGCAGAACGTAAGCTTCACATCAGAGGCGCAAGAGATGCCCGACAACGCGACCCCCGAAAGGGAACTGGAGGAAAAAGAGCAGTGGGGATTGATTCATCGCCTGGTAAACGAACTTCCGGAAAAGCAGCGCACCGTTGTCCAGCTGCGCGACATTGAAGGAAAAAGCTACAAGGAAATTGCAGAAATACTCGCAACAACCGAAGAACAGGTGAAGATAAATCTCTTCCGGGCACGGCAGAAGATAAGAAAAAAGTATAGCGAAATAGATAAGTATGGATTATAAGTACATAGAACAACTGTTGGAACGGTATTGGAACTGTGAAACCTCGATTGAGGAAGAGCAGATTCTGCGCACATTCTTCAGACAAAAGGAGATTCCTGCCCATTTATTGCGCTATCAGCCGCTGTTTGCCTATCAGGAAAAGGAGCATGAAGTCGGATTAGGGAATGATTTCGACGAGCGAGTGCTTGCCAAGATAGGGGCAACGACGGTCAAGGCCACCCGCCTGACGCTAAAAGCACGCCTCATGCCGCTGTTTAAGGCGGCGGCAATGCTGGTCATGCTATTTACCATAGCTGGGACTATGAAGTATGCCATATCCGAAAAGAAAGGGAACGAAATAATTTATGTCTACGACCAGTTCGGGCGCAGCGCCGCCGACCCGCAGGTTGCATACGAAGCCGATTCGGTAAAGTCGCCGCTGAAAGAGGTCGCAGGCCCGTCTCCCCTGACGGAAGGCCATAAGCAGTAGAACATTTTCATTTGCTTTTATATATAGTTAGTACTTTCTTAAAACAAACATGTGAGGCTGTGAAGTTTCAATTCTCTCAAACTAAATTACTAACTCAATAAGGAAAGGGTTGCCGCGTGATGCGGCAACCCTTTTTGCTTGGGGGAAAGCACATGCCCGGCCTTTCAAAAAATCTTTTATCCCGCTCAATATCCCATCATCAAGCCGTAAAGCCACAAAAAAACGCCGGGGAGCAGGCACCCCCGGCGTGAAACGACCTGTCAAGACAGGCATTGAACGCCTACTTGTTCAGGTCACAAGGTATTCTCAATACCGTAAACGAATTGGCCGGACAAGTCAGGCCGAATGTCTCAGATATGCCGTTCACCGTTCCCTCCACAGGAATCACCTTTTCCGGATTGGAGAAGCTGTTTTCCGCATCAGGAGCATCGCCCGCCAGCACAATCTTCTTTGCCTCCGAAGCAATGTTGCTCACGTTGGACAAACTGATTTGCGATGCCCATTCCTCGTTCTCTCCGTTCACAAGCTTTATCACCAGCTCTCTGTTTGCTACATCATAACCCGAAACGGCATAATGACGAACCAGCGGAGCATAGGTATATTCATAAGCCAGCTCCCCGTTCAGGTAGCACTTCCAATGATTATCCTTAATTTCCACCTTGATGTCATACCATTCTCCCGTCCGGATATTGGTCGTGTTACGGTAGTCAAACAAAGACGTGTTCACTCCATTCTTCCGTTCTCCAAAGATGACAGACTCATTCTGATGGCTTCCAAGGTCGGCCATATAGTAATTATTCTCATCCTGAGCCCCGAAGAAAATCCGGAACGCTTCTCTTCCCTTGTGCTTCATCGCCTTTAAAGAGATGACGCAGTTGCCCATCCGCCGGCCATCAAGCCATACATAACCGTCGCCGTCAAGCTTGCTCTGCGTCAATATTCCCTCAGACACGCTCCATTCGCCGCCTGAAACCTTCCAGTCTTGCGCAAAGCCGCTGAAATCATCAGCCTGATAAACGACCTTACCGTCCCTTTCTATCTTGAAATCCTTATAAGAAACAGAACTTCCGCAGCTGCCAAGGCCTACCAGACCAACCGGAGAAACCGGCCGGGGAGTCTCTGCAAAATCTATTTTTGTCCCAAGATTATAGTCAGGACGATTCTCTGCAAACATTTTCAACACATGATAATTGCTTCTGCCATAAACAGAATCATTCTTGAAGATTATGAGATGCCCGGTTCCATTATTGGCATTTTGGAAAAGAGGTGCATAAGAAACATACTGAACACGGCTTCCGTTGCGCTCTACGCCAGTAAGAAACGCGGCTTCGGCCAATGAAGAATAGACGGAAGGATTGCCGGTAGCCGCATATTCTCCTATATATATCTTCGACTGATACAGAGAAGGAATGCTGTCATACAGGTTGCTGTTTCTGTAAAACCAGTCGGCCGTTTCATAATAATGGGGGTCTATGACCTCTACGGTACCGGCTTCGGCAACTTCCGGATGGAACATCAGCGCACAGACCACGGTCATCTGGGGATATTTCTCCTTTATCGCCTTATAGAACTTCTTGTAATGCTCCGCGTAGCGCAGTCCTACATTCTCATTTCCCACCTCCACATACTTCAGAGGGAAAGGATTCGGATGTCCGTTTCTTGCTCTCTCTGCGCCCCATCTGGTATCCACACCACCGATGGCATACTCTATGGCATCCAAAGCATCCTGCACCAGAGCATCAAGCTCCTTTCCTTCCACATAATCGCCGTTTCTGAAAAGGCACGACATCCCGGCATTGCATACAAACATCGCATCCGAATGAATATCCTCGCAATACTGCAAAAACTCATGATACCCGAAGCCATAAGTGCTGCGATATCCCCAAAGGTTGTATTCACCGGGGCGTTTCATCGGGTCGCCTATGGTTTCTTTCCACTTCACACGATTATCCATCGTAAGCCCCTCGACGATACATCCTCCCGGCCAACGGATGAAAGCCGGCTTGAGCTCAGCCAAATAACTTGCGATGTCTTTTCTCAGTCCGTTTTCACGCCCCTTATAGGTTTCTTTCGGGAAAAGCGAGACATAATCCAGATAAATGTCACCTCTATTCTCCAAGTCTATGTAAAGACTGTAATCGTTTCCACCCTTCACGGCTGTCAGACTGACCTCATAGCAGTTCCACTTGTTGTCGTTCTTCAGTTCAACATCCGCCCTGCAAGCCTCATCGCCGTTTTTATTCTTCAGACTGACTGTCAAAGACGGCGACACGGCAGGAGAAGACTTCATCCAAAACTTCAGAAGATACTGCTGTCCGCTCTCTACGGCAATGCCCCAATACCCGTGGTTTACTATCGACAACGGGGTCTTTCCGGCTCCAAGATTGACATGAAGCGCATGAGGAGTGGCAGCATGCAACGGATAAGCGGCGGTAATGTCATAAGAAACATCCTGACCGTCTTGAGAAACAAGTTCCCAGGCGTTCATCGATTTCCCTTCATCCCATTTCACCTTAAATCCGTTGATGGAATCGTTTGAATAACAATGCAGCAAAGAAGCACAAGCATACCCGTCCTTCAATTCTGTACCCGAGGGCAACACGCCTTCTTCAAAGCCCCTGTTTTGAATCATCTCCGCATAAATTCCGCCATCACCCGAATGAGATATTTCTTCAAAGAACACCCCATAAAGTGAAGCCGGCACTTCATCGCCTACCGACTTTCCATCTATTCCTATTCTGTCGACCGAACGCTCGTGACATCCGCTTCCCAATAAAAAAAGTGCCAGCAAGCCGACATTGCTCAATCTATATCTATTCTTCATTATGATATTCTTTTAAAATTAAGCCTGTTCAAAAGTCTTGACCAAGAAATTCAAACAGGCTTAAAAGCATTCTGTTTTTACCAGCCCTGATTGTTCGGCAACAATTTAGGATTTACATCGGTCTCTGTTGAAGGTATCGGCCACAACAGATATTTCTCACTGAATGTCGTTCCGCTTTCATTGGCAAAGCTATCATAGTCTTCAAACTTGCCGGAACTCAGATTATACGCCTTACGGGTGCGCTGAATATCGAAATATTCCCGGTTCTCATAACAGAACTCATGAGCTCTTTCCTTCCACACAGCCTGAATAAAATCATCTTTGCTCAACCCCGACAAGGAAGGAAGTCCCGCACGGCTTCTGATGGCATTAAGCATATCATACGCCAACTGGTCTGGATTTCCGGTGGCCTGAGTATAAGACTCTGCATAAATCAGCATCACTTCAGGCAAACGATAGAGCGTAAAGTTCAAGTCACACTTACCCGTCGTCACCGCATCCACATCGAAATATTTGTATAATGCCGTCGAGAAGGTTTCGATTGTCGTACCATTGTCTACATTCGGATATTCCGAGAAAAACATTCCCCGCTCTGCCGCACGCAGGTCCCCCGCTTCATACGAGTCTAAGAACTGTTGTGTCGGGACCAAAGAACCGAACTTATCGTAAACATCCGTAATCGGCGTACCCACCGGAACAATCATACTGGTGATAGAGTTTGTCGCATCGGCAGAAGCGCTGAACTGTATCTGAAATATCAACTCTCCTTTATTTTTATTAGCCTTGTCATGCAGTTTGTCATAAGAGTCAAACAGTGAATACCATGCAGATGTCGCCTGAGAAGAATTATATGACAGATCAGCAGGAGATACGCAATAAGACTGGTCAAGCACTTCTTTTGCCTTTTCATAAGCCAGCTTATAATACTCCGTACCCTTGTTCAGAGGATAGCCGGCCATGTATTGGTATACATCTGCAAGCAGCGTCTTTACAAATCCCAAAGAGACGCGCCCCGTTTCATCCGTATCGGGAAGACCAGATTTCTCGGCTTCCTTCAAGTCAGAAACGATGCTCTCAAATATTTTCTCCTGACTTGACTTCTCCGGATACATCAACGGAGAGTCTGATGTTACAGGCTCCAGAATCAAAGGAATATTTCCATACAGACGGGTCAGATAGAAATAATACAAGGCTCTAAGGGCATAAGCCTCACCTCTCAATTCAGCAATTTCATCTTCCTCCATTGTATTCATGCCTGCAAGACAAAGATTACAGTTTGCTACACCTTCATAAAAACCATTCCATATATCGCCGAAAGCGCTGTTCATCGTACCGGCAGTATGCCTGATATAGGTATTATTGTAAAGGCTCTGCGCATTTGAAGTGGCATGACCGCATAACAAATCCAATGTCACCCATGCACTCTCTCCATAATTCGCATTATTAGTCAATGCCCTCAACCGCTCATACGCTCCGTCAACAGCAGTCTTTGCCTGGCTTGCATTCTTAAAATAATTATATTGAGTAAAGTTCGACTTCGGATTTTCCTCAAGAAAATCACTGCATGAAGAACCGGCTATCAAGCCTCCCAATGCCAAAATATATATATACTTTTTCATACTATCATTCGTTTAATTAAAATGTAACATTCAATCCCAATGTGTAGCTTCTTGATTTGGGATAATCAAAGAACTGTATGTTCTGCCCGAAAGCTGCATCATAAGTAGAAACCTCTGGGTCATATCCTGAATAAGAAGTAATCAAGAAAAAGTTTTGTGCAGAAAGAGATAACCTGACTTTAGACAATCCTAATTTTGATATCCACTTGTCTGGGAAAGTATATCCCAATGATATATTCTTGCCACGCAGGAAAGAACCGTCCTCTACCTTATGCGAATCTATCAGAGTAGTGTATCCCGCATCAGCCAGACGGGTTTGGGCTATCGGAGTATTCTGGTTGTTTTCCGTCCAAGCGTTCAAGACCGTACTTTTTGAATTGGCAATACTTGTACGATCCTCCAATGAATGTCCGGTATTATTCAAGACATCCGCCCCGACCGAATATTGCAACTCTACAGCCAGGTCGAATCCTTTATAACTGAAATAATTGCTAAATGTTCCATAGAAATCAGGAGTACCACGGCCTATAATCTGCTTGTCGTCATCATTAATCTGATAATCATGGTTCAAATCCTCATGCTTCAAATCTCCCGGCTTCTTCCCGTATTTGGCTGCTTCGGCAGCTTCATCCGTTCCCCACGTACCTAATCTTTTATATCCCCAGAAAGAACCGACGGGTTCACCCACACGCAAGATTACATTATAGCCCAAAAAGTTCGGGTCTACCAGTTTGTCTTCATTATTTGTTCCCAACTGAGTTATTTCATTCTTCAGGAAAGAAATATTGAATGAAGAAGTCCACACAAAATCCTTCTTCTCGATATTTACCGTATTCAAGGTAAGTTCGATACCCTTATTGTCCATGCTGCCGATATTTGCCATCATCGAGCGTTTCCCGCTGGTGGCAGGCACAGGAGTCTCATACAATAAGTCTTTCGTCTTTTTCAAAAAGAAGTCTGCCTCCAGAGTCACTCTGTTATCCCATAAGCCTAAATCAAACCCAAGGTCATACTGTGCTGTTTTTTCCCATTTCAAATCAGGATTGGCCAGTTCTCCGATAGTTATGCCCGGGGCTCTGTTTCCGCCGAATACATAGTTTGCAGAGCCCAGCATAGGCAAAGACCTGTACTGGCCTATATCCGAATTTCCGGTCAATCCATAGCTAAATCTCAGTTTCAAATAAGACAACCAGTCTTTGGTCGGCTCCATAAACTTCTCTTCACTGATACGCCATCCCAAAGCGGCCGAGGGGAAAAATGCATAGCGATTGTTTGATCCGAATTTTGATGAACCATCAGCACGTCCTGTCACAGTGAACAAATATTTGTTTTGCAGGGTATAGTTGACTCTTGCAAAATAAGATGCCATCTGCCAACCATAAGCAGACGATGCGATGCTCTGTGTCTGTGCCTGTCCCAAATTATTCCACTGGAAGAAATCGTCCGACAAATCCTTCGCATCAGATTCGTATCTCAACTGATGATACTTCTGATATTCCACACCCGCCATTACATTCAGGGCATGAATATCTTTAATCACCGTGTTATAAGTCAGATGATTTTCCCACTGCCAGAAGCGACGGCGCTCTGTATACAGGCTCGCCCTGTTTTTGCCAAAGGTGCTGCGCAGGTTTACCGTAGTCGGTGAAAATATAAATTCCCTCCAATCAGTATTTGAGACACCTATCGTAGTCTTAAACTCAAGTCCTTTTGCTATCTTGAAGTTTGCATAAGCGTTTCCATTAAACAATGCCGTCTTCTGCTGCCACTTCAAGTCCATCAGGTTGGTCGGAGTATCTGCCACTTCAAGTCCGGCAAAATCCGACAGGCGAGCTACCGTACCGTCCGGATACCGCTCCGGAATAATCGGTGCCGCCTCAAGCATCGCTCGCGGCATATTGCCCGAACCCTGCTCCTGGTCTTGAAGGCGTTCGCGTATATCACTGTAACTGAACATTGCTCCCACCGTCAGCCAGTCTGTAACCTTGGTATCGAGATTCAAACGACCGGAAAAACGCTTCTTGTAAGTAGTCTCCAAAATTCCTTCATCATCTGTATAATTGAGAAACAACCCGTATGAAGTTCTTTCAGAACCGCCGGTAAGAGAAAGATTATGGCTCTGACTGATAGAAGTGCGTGTCGCCACATCCTGCCAGTCTGTATCATACAGCGGATTTCCATTTGCATCAAACAGTTCATGATTTCCATAAGTATTTCCCACCTTATACTGTTCGCGTACCGTAGCAGGATTATATTTGTCATACTTGCCCGAAGCCCATCCGGTAGGGTCAAACTTCGCCGCATTATTATAACCGGTCTCCCATACCTGCATGAATTCCTCCGAGTTCAGCACATCAATCTTACGAGCCAGCGTATTCACCGTAAAGTTTGCATCATAACTGATTCTCGGTCTTTCGCCTTTCTTTCCCTTTTTCGTCGTAATGATGATTACACCGTTAGAGCCTCTCGTTCCGTAAATAGCCGTCGACGAAGCGTCTTTCAATACATCAATGCTTTCTATGTCATTGGGATTGATTGCATCGAGGCCTCCTCCCTGCCAGATGATTCCGTCGACAACATAAAGCGGCGTACTGCTTGCGTTGATTGAGCTATATCCACGTATCTGGATATTGGTGCGTCCGCCCGGACGACCGGAATTGGTACTTACGTTTACTCCGGCTACCCTACCGGCAAGTGCCTGTTCTACCGTCGTTGCAGGGCGTTCCAACAACTTTTCCGACTTCACATTAGAAACAGAGCCTGTCAAATCCGACTTCTTCTGGATACCATAACCTACGACCACGACTTCATCCAACACTTCCGTATCTTCCTTCAAGACGATGGACAGATTCTTTCCTGACACATTCTTAAACTCCTGCGGCTTATAGCCGATATAAGACACTTCGAGGGTTGCATTGGCAGAGACTTCAAGGATAAAATTACCGTCGTAATCGGTAATCGTCCCGTTGGAAGTACCCTTTTCCATGATTGTGGCACCGATAACCGGCGTGCCCGAAGCGTCTGCCACATGACCTGTAACCTTGCCGGCATCCTGCTGTGAAGAAGAAACGCCGCGAGTCTTCTTTATGACAATCTTATTGCCCTGGATTGCATAGCCAACCCCTTTCTGTCCCTTCAGTATCTGGCCGACAACTTCCTGTATGGTGGCATTGTCTGCCGATATGGTCACACGCTTGTTCGTGTCAAGGTCTGACGATGAAAAAACAAACGAATAGCCTGTAGATTTATGGAGCTGCTCTATCGCCTCTTTAACCGTTACGTTGCTTACTTTAAAGGATATATCCTGCGCATAAGCGGATACATTCAGACAAAGCGCTGCCAAGGCTACCAACATAGCCTTACTGTAATATCTCATGATAAAGTGATTTTGATTTAAACTTCTATAAATTATTTCTTAAATAAGTATAGATTTGTTAGCTTTGAAATCTATAACTGTAAGAGTCTTTGCAGGTATCAGATTTTTGAGTGAGGATGTGGCCGCATCCTCATTCTTTATCTTGATACCGGCGCTTCATTTCAGCCGGTCAGTGTCTTCATAAGATTACAATTTTAAGGTTCTACATATTTTTTATCTCAATCTCAATATTTCAATATACCACATACCTGTCTCCTTCACATTTATATTTCATCCGGCCCGTGGATGATATGGTGTTCAATATCTCGTCTATCGAGTTTCCCACTATCTTAAAGCTGCCATAGAACCGCCTGTTCTGCAACGAATCCGCCACTTCTATCTCCACATCAAAGCTGCGAGACAGCTGTTTGGCTATATCCTTCAGCAAGACTTCGTCGAAATAAAGTTCATCCCGTGTCCACAGTGTGGAATTGGAGACATTTACTTCCGACTTTACCAAAGCTCCGGTATGCTTTGTCAATACCGCCCGCTCGTTCGGCTGCATATACAAATCGCCGGAAACGACAAGTTCATTTCTCAGCCTCACCCTGCCTTCTATCAGGTTCACCACAGCCTCCTCGTCGTCGGCATAGTTCCGGAAGTTGAATTTTGTGCCGAGTACGCGCAGATTCAGCTCCTTTGTCTTTATCTCAAAAGGGAGTTCCTCATTTTTCGCGACTTCAAAATATCCTTCTCCTTCCATCTCCAGGCTTCTGTCGCTGACACCGAATCCCTGAGAATATACGATTCTGGAGCCGGCGTTAAGCCAGACCAGAGTGCCGTCGGGAAGATAAAGTTTCGTACGCGCACCCATCGGGGCTTCTACCATGATGTCCGAAAAATTGTCCTCAACCTTTTTCATGCCTCCCCAATATCCGGCCAAAGGCAAGAGCAGTATCAACACTGCGGCCGCCACGCGGCAAATCCATTTCGATGCCGGCATCGCAAAACGGCGCTTCGCCCGCCCGGCGGCATCCTCCTTCGCTATCCTGGCCTTGAAGCGCCGGAAAGCCTCTTCCTTTCTTGCAACGGAAGTTTTGTCGCCGGCCGCGCCCGCAGAAAACCATATTTCCAGGCTGTCTCTTACATAAAGGGCATTGTCGGCCGATGCCTCACTCCACTTACGGAGCAGAGCCAGCGACTCCCTGTCTATATCACCCGATATATACAGCAATATCAAACGGTCAATTTCCTCCTTATGCAAATCTTTTATATCCATTGAAACTGCTTTTATTGATTAGACAAAAAAACGGGAAGGGCGGGTAGTAAAAAAACAGACTTTTTTCAATCCGCTTCTTTCACCGGCCAATCCACATGTATGCAAGCACCATCCTCAGATAGTCGGCAAGATGCGCACGAAGATAGGCCAACGCATTCTTGATATGATATTTAACGGTATTCGTTGAGATATGTAGTTCTTGGGCAATCTCTTCGTATCCTTTCTGTTCGAAACGGCTTTTCTCAAACACCGTCCGGCATTCTCCCGGCAAGGAGCTGATGCAACGAGCCAACTTTTCCTCCAGCTCGCGCTCCATCAGCGTGCCAAGCGGATGGGATTCATCGGCAAACAACGTATCCAGAAAGTCAATATTCTCGTCCGATATGTAGACCGAAAAGCTTTGCTCGGCACGGCGGGAAAGGGAGTTCAGTTCATTCAGGCAGCGGTTCCTTACCGCCCTTGCAAGATAAGCGTACAGAGTGTGCGTGATGACCAGTTCCTTCCGGTGCTCCCATAAATAGAAAATGGTGTCATCCACAATCTCTTCGGCCAAGGCGACATTTCCAAGAATCTGGTTTGCCAGCCGACATAACGGAGTATAATATCTGTCGAATATATTTTTGAAAGCCTTTTCATCCCCTTGCCTTAGCCTCTCCAACATCTGCCTTTCCATGATACTATCTTGTTACTTGAGCAAAAATACAAAATTAGTGGAATAAAAACGAAGAAGGTATTTCAAGATGTCTATACAGCCAGACAACAGTCTACAGAGAGTAGCTCCGAGGGGAATCGAACCCCTATCTAAAATTTAGGAAATTCTTGTTCTATCCGTTGAACTACAGAGCCTTTTGGAACAGCATACCCACAAATCGCCGTCTACAGACGCCGCACAGGCCGTTTTTCCCCTGCGGTTTCATGAATATGCGTGCAAAAATAATGCTTTTTGCCCAAACTTTCCTACAATAGTCCCGAAAAATATTCAAATTATTCATATTGCCCGTCATCTTTTAAAATAACCATCAATTTATTTTGTTATTTGCAGGAACTTCGCCAATTTTGCAACTACTGATTTTGTGAACTTTAAACTAAAACATTTCTATATGGCAGAAGATATGAAAGTCAAGGAGCTGGACGATGTGGTAGTCCGCTTCTCAGGCGATTCGGGCGATGGAATGCAGTTGGCTGGTAATATGTTTTCGAATATTTCGGCTACGGAAGGAAATGACATCAGTACATTTCCAGATTATCCGGCAGATATCCGCGCCCCGCAAGGCTCACTGACGGGAGTTTCCGGTTTCCAGGTACACATCGGCTCGGGCAAAGTCTACACGCCGGGCGACAAGTGCGATGTTTTGGTAGCCATGAACCCTGCCGCTCTGAAAACACAATACAAGTTTTGCAAGTCGCAGTCTGTAATCATCATCGATACAGATTCGTTTACCAAGCGTGATTTGGAAAAAGCACAGTTCCAATTGGAAAACCCGTTCTCTGAATTAGGAATCAAGAACGAGGTGGTAGAGGCCGCAATTACTTCCATGTGTAAGGAATGTCTGAAAGACAGCGGCCTGGACAATAAGACAATACTCCGGACAAAGAACATGTTTGCCTTGGGACTGGTATGCTGGCTGTTTCACCGCGACATAACCGTAGGCGAGAAACTGCTGCGCGAAAAGTTTGCCAAGAAACCGGAAATCGCTGAAGCCAACATCAAGGTGCTTCATGCAGGATACGGATTCGGAGAAAATACCCACGCTTCCGTTTCCATCAGCTATACAGTTCCCAGCAAGGAGCAAAAGATTCCCGGACGCTATATGGACATCAACGGCAACAAGGCTACGGCCTACGGACTGATGGCTGCCGCCGAGAAGGCCGGACTGGAACTGTATTTGGGCTCTTATCCCATCACTCCGGCCACGGATATCCTGCACGAACTGGCCAAGCATAAATCTTTAGGCGTAAAGACCGTGCAGTGTGAAGACGAGATTGCCGGATGCGCATCAGCTGTCGGAGCTTCTTTTGCCGGAGCTTTGGCTGCAACCACCACTTCCGGACCGGGCATTTGCCTGAAGAGCGAGGCGATGAATCTGGCCGTAATCACCGAACTGCCGCTTGTCATCATCGATGTGCAGCGTGGAGGGCCTTCTACCGGACTGCCGACCAAGTCTGAACAGACGGATCTCCTGCAGGTTCTCTACGGACGAAACGGAGAAAGTCCGATGCCGGTCATCGCCGCATCTTCACCAACCGACTGTTTTGACGCTGCCTATACTGCCTGCAAAATAGCACTCGAGCACATGACCCCGGTGGTGCTGCTGACCGATGCCTACATTGCCAACGGCTCGGCTGCATGGCGGCTTCCTAATCTGAATGAATATCCTGCCATCAACCCGCCTTATGTCACTCCCGACATGGCCGGAAAGTGGACTCCCTTCTTGCGGAATCCGGAAACAGGCGTACGCTACTGGGCGAAACCGGGAACAGAAGGCTTCATGCACCGCATCGGAGGACTGGAAAAGAGCAACGAAACCGGAGCCATCTCTACGGAACCGGAAAATCATCACCTGATGACAAAACTGCGGGCCGAGAAGATAGCCAAGATTGCAGACTGCATTCCTCCACTGGAGATAGAGGGAAATCCGGACGCCGACCTGCTGATTGTCGGTTTTGGCGGTACCTACGGACACCTTCATTCTGCAATGGACACGCTGAATGCACAAGGAAAGAAAGCCGCCCTTGCCCACTTCCGCTTCATTAACCCGCTGCCGAAAAACACGGCCGAGGTATTGCGCCGCTACAAGAAGATTGTCGTAGCCGAACAGAATATGGGCCAACTGGCAGGATACCTGCGCATGAAAGTGGAAGGCATCCATCTACATCAGTTCAATCAAGTCAAAGGCCAGCCGTTCGTCGTACAGGAACTGGTTGAAGCATTCACTAAAATTATGGAGGAATAAGCACAATGAGCGAAACAAAATATACAGCAGCAGATTACAAGGCAGGACAACCGCGCTGGTGTCCGGGCTGCGGCGACCATGCATTTCTGAATTCTTTCCACAAGGCACTGGCAGAAATAGGCGTTCCCCCTCATCAGATAGCCGTCATCTCGGGCATCGGATGTTCTTCACGCCTGCCTTATTACATGAACACCTATGGCATGCACACCATTCACGGACGTGCCGCAGCCATCGCCACGGGCGCAAAGGTGGCCAATCCTGCAATCACCATCTGGCAGATTTCAGGCGACGGAGACGGACTGGCCATCGGAGGCAATCACTTTATCCATGCCATCCGCCGCAATGTGGACATCAACATCGTTCTCCTGAACAACCGTATCTATGGCCTGACCAAGGGACAGTATTCACCGACATCCGCCCGCGGATTTGTCAGCAAGTCGTCTCCGTACGGAACGGTGGAAGACCCGTTCCGCCCGGCCGAACTCTGCTTCGGTGCAAGAGGACGCTTCTTTGCCCGCTGTGCCGCCGTTGACGGAGGCCCTTCGGTTGAGGTCTTGAAGGCGGCAGCCCGCCATAAAGGCACTTCAGTGGTGGAGGTTTTGCAGAATTGCGTCATCTTTAATGACGGCACACACAACGCTATCGCCAAGAAAGAAGACCGCGAAAAGAATGCCATCTATCTGGAGCACGGCAAGCCGATGCTGTTCGGGCCCAACAAAGAATTCGGACTGATGCAGGAAGGCTTCGGGCTGAAAGTGGTGAAGCTGGGCGAAAACGGGATAACGGAAAAGGATATCCTGATTCACGACGCGCATTGCGAAGACCATACGCTGCAACTCAAGCTGGCTCTGATGGAAGGGCCGGACTTCCCGATTGCCTTGGGCGTTATCCGCGATGTGGAAGCTCCTACCTACGATGAAGCTGTAAAGGCACAAATAGAGGAAGTTTCCGCCAAAAAGAAATACCATACGTTTGCCGAACTTCTGGATACAAACGATACGTGGGAAGTGAAATAAATTCTGTCACTCCCGAACCAGAAAAAACAGGCTGTCCCCCGATAAAATGCGGGACAGCCTGTTTTTTGCAAAAAGACTATAGAAACGGACTTGATTTATGAATGGAGCCAAAAGAAATGCGATGCATTCACACCTGCCGTTTTCCCGTATCATTTATCCTTCTGCTCCTTGCAGAAAAAAATTCTTGCGGATAATCCATAAGAAGAGATTCGGATATAAATATTACCGGAACAGGCGAAAGGCCGAAGAAGCAAAATGATTTCAGGCCGTACATCCAGTCCGTACAATCTGTCATTCCTTCTTTATAGTCGCCGCCGGGTTTACCCGCACCAGTTTTATAATTTGCCAACCGATTGCCACCGTAATCAGCAGAGCCGTGGAAACGAACAAAATGACTCCCCACTCCCATCCGTAGACCGATTTCAAGGAAGATTCTTCCATTGTACCAATCATAGACAGCCGCAACAACGGGTAAACCACCAGGGACATCAGAGCAAACATCATTATATACGGTCGGGCAAACAATGTCACAATATCCTTACGAGAGGCTCCACTTATCTTCCGGATAGCAACCTCCTTCTGACGGGCCACGGCATCCATCGAAATAGAGGAATACACACTGAGTATCACCAGCAGCAGGCTGACCAAAGCCAGTATCCACATAACGGTCTCCAACGTTTCCATTACCGAGCACACGGTTCGCTCGCCGAATTTATACACATCCAAAGGCAATGTGTCGGGGACATGCTGTCTGCAAACAGCCGTTACCTTTTCCATCACTTCATCCACATCGTGTCCGGAAGCTATTTTTAACAGCCATACCTTAAAATCCGGCGTAGGGAAAAACACAGAACCAACGAACCTGCCGTCGTCCATCATGTTCCGATATAAATCTTCATATACGCCGGCAATCTGATAAGTCCGGTCGTCCAACCGCACCATGCCTTCTGAATTTTCATGCTGCAACAGCTCGGCAAAATTCTTGCTTACGTAAACAAAGCCGTCTGATTCCGCTTCCAATATTTTTCCCTGAAGCGGAATGTGGAAGAAATGGAAATAATCAGGATTCCCGGTCATTACTTTCAGCCGGACTTCCGCACTGTCCTGCTTCAGGAAGGTAGTAAACTGATAGGAAAGCAGGCCGTCGTTCGATTCTTCATTGACGAAAGTCTGTTCTTCTATTTCCGGCATGCGGTCAAGTTCTGTACGTATTACATCCCAATGCTTCCGAACTACATTATTGGTCATGCCTATCGAAATAATCCGGTTCTCTTCCACCCGTTCCGAAGGATAATACAGCCTGCCCCGCAGTTCACTATACGACAAATGAATGATGATTACCGCTCCTAAAAAGGCCATAGAGATAAGCAGCTGGATGCAAATCATCGCAGTACGGAATCTGTGCTTCCGCTCGTTTGTGCGAATCCGGCTGACAAGGTTTACTCCACGCACGCGCCACACCGGATAAGAAACTATAAACAGACAAACCAACAAGACTGCCAGATAAAGCACCGCCTGTGCCCGATAACAATCTCCTGCAACAAGCCAATCTATGTTTTCTTCCGGCAGAAAACGGTAGGCCAGAGGAAGCGAAACCTCCAGCAATACCAATGAAAGCAGGAAAGCAAAAGACAGCATGCAGAATACCTCTATGAAAAGCAGGAAAAAGATTCCTTTCATGTCCGAGCCAAGACTCTTCCGTAAAGCCAGTTCGTGCTGTCGGGCATAGAACATCTGAAATGTAAATTTCAGGAAATTAATCAGTCCCGATACCAGAATCAGGGAGGCAAGAAGCAGAATCAAAGACTTTACGAGTAAAGTCTCTTTTTGTCCGCTCACCGGAGAAGCATCTACGGATATTTCCTGCCCGCCATTATTCCATACAACATTGTCCAACGCCTTGTTCAGTCCGCTTAAAGTCTGCCCCTTCGGGATAAAAGCATGCACCTGAGTCCGTGCGTAGGGCAATGCCTCAAGTGGAAAATAGCAGTCCGCATTCAGTTCCAGTCCGTTTTCAGGAACATCCGCCACGTTCACAATACGATAATCTTTTATCTTGTTTGCCGGTTCCAGCGAGACAAGGCGAACCATCATTCCCACGGGGCTGCCGTCTTGGGATATCCTTTTGGCAAAGTCAGACGATACGATTATCTCGTCCGGCAATGCCGGAACATAGTCGCCATAAAGCAGCTTCAAGTTGAAATAACGGGAGAAACGTGCATTTGTCACTTTATAATCCACGATATATGGCAGGCTACGGCCGTCTTTCCCTATCACTTCCACATCCGTGCGCAGTGTGGCCGAGTGGACAGACAAGGAATCCAGTATTCCCTCCGCACGAAACGCCAGTTCGACCGTTTCCGACAGACGGAAGGGCATTTCATATCCCGTTTCCTTCCCGTATGCCTTGATTAGTACACGGCGGTCGTCGTCGGGCAAACTGCTGTAAGCGTCCGCAAAACGGTCAACAAACAGATATACCACGCTGAAAACGACAATTCCTACCGCCAGACACAGCGCAGATACGAGGCTCTGCATCTTAAAATGCAGCAAATTGCGTAAAGCCACCTTCAAATAATGTGTTATCATAATATTTCGGCGATTATATGACCCCGCCCCAAGTTTACGGAATATGGAAACGGGCGTACATTTGACAGTTCAAAAACATGGGAGCGAATATAAAAAAATTGAACGAACGGCAAGAAAAAAGCGGGAAATATGACCGGAGAAAGGCGAAAAGGTTTCGGAAACGCGCCTGCCCGGAGGCCGCGCGGCATTTCCGCCCTGCAATTCTGCCCCTGAGCAAGCCGTCTTCCGGGCGGGGCATCAGGCCGCAATCGCTTTAAGGCCTGGCGGAAGAACAAAGGCAGGCATCCAAGCGGCGGAAAAACAGGCAGACCTCCTCTTTCCGCGGCTTCAAATGCAGCAGATGACAGGGGAAAAATCCGGTTTCATGCGCATGAAAAGCAGGGATTTCCCCATCCGCCGCCGGAGGCCGCCGGGAAGAAAGGAAATTCAGCCCAAGGTAATGCTGCGCACATCCACATCCTGCTTCATAAAGACCGAGGCGCACTCGCGGAACTTCTCGACCGACTCGGTGGTAAGAAACTCGCAACGCCCGTTTTTCAAGCACCGGCCGTCCATCTCCGGATGACGCGACAGATAGTCTCTCAGGCTGCGGCTCACATATTCCCCCTGCGAAACCAGACGGATATGGGGCGGAGTGAACTGCCGGATTTTGTTTATCAGCAGCGGATAGTGTGTGCAGCCCAGAATCAGCGTATCAATCGCCGAATCCTCCGCCAGCAAGCGGCTGATGTATTTGTACACAAAATAGTCTGCCCCTTCCGAATCGGCCTCATTGTTCTCCACCAAAGGCACCCAGAGCGGGCAAGCCATGCCCGTGACCTGAATATCCGGAAAGAGCTTGCGGATTTCAAGCGGATATGACCCCGACTTCACCGTTCCGGCCGTAGCCAGCAGCCCCACATGACGGGTTTTCGTGATGCTTCCGATGCATTCTGCCGTGGGGCGGATAACGCCCAACACGCGGCGGGACGGGTCGAGATAAGGCAAATCATTCTGCTGGATGCTGCGCAAGGCCTTTGCCGAAGCGGTGTTGCATGCGATGATAACCAGCGGACACCCCAATTCAAACAAACGGCGGACGGCTTGAAGCGTAAATTCGTAAACGACCTCAAAAGAGCGGGTACCGTAGGGAGTGCGGGCATTGTCGCCCAAATACAGATAATCGTATTGGGGAAGCAGCTCGCGGAACTTGCCAAGAATGGTCAGACCGCCGTATCCGGAGTCGAACACTCCTATCGGGCCTTGCACGGGGACAGTGGAAATCGGCATAGGATATGTATGAAAGGCAAAAAGAAACAGGCACGGATTATACGGGCATTGCGGCTTGAGTCTGTCCGACCCTTTCCGCTCCGTATAATCCGTGCCCAAACAGCTATATTAAAGCATCATTGAGCCGGTGTGGTGGCTGTCGGAGCCGGAGTTGCCGGCACATAAGGAGTGGCAGTCAGGCTGATTCCCAGATTTGTCTTGATGTCGTTCGTGATATCCTTCGATACGGTTTCATCGATGTAAGGAATATCCGTGCGCGACAAGTCGAACACATAAGTATATCCTCCCGTCTTGCCCACAGCCTGAATGGCCTTCTCCAGCTTTTCATAAACCGGAGTCATCATTTTCTGATAGGCATCGGCCAGTTCCTGCTGGGCCTGCTGCTGGAATTGCATACCCTTTTCGTTCAGTTCCTGCAGCTCGCGCTGGCGACGCTCCTGAATATTCTGCGGCAGAGTGCTCTGCTCTTTCTGATATTCTGCGAACTTCTTTGAAAATTCATCCGATGCACGCTTGATTTCATCTTCATACTGCTTGCGCATGGCCTCGATATCCGTCTGTGCCTTCGCAAACTCAGGCATAACCTGAAGGACATCCATCGAACGGCAATGGGCAAACTTTTGTGCAAAAACGCTCATAGGAGCAATAAGTAAAAGTAATAAAGCAATTTTCTTCACCATAACAGTTTTTATTTTTAAGTTTCAATTTCGTATTTTCAGGCCGCCCCGAAGCGGGATAAGAGCCTTCCCCAAGACGCCCGGTTGCAAAAGTATAAAATTAATTTGAATATCCTAATTCTGCAAGGACTTCATTGCTTATATCAATGCGTGGCGAAGCAAAAATCATGCTTTGGGCCGAAGCGCGGTCAACGACCACATCATATCCCCTGCGCGTGGCAACATTTTTTACCGCCTCATAAATGGCATCCTGTATCGGGACAACCAGCTCCTGCTGCTTCTTCATCATCTCTCCTTCCGGGCCGAAATATCTCTGCCGCAGCTCTGCCGCCTCTTTTTCCTTAGCAACAATCGCCTCTTCTCTGGCGGTCACCTGAGCGGCCGACAGTGAAGCCGCCTTTTTCTGATAGTCTTCATAAAGAGTTTTCGCCTCATCGGCCTTGGCCTCTATCTCGGCCTGCCATTGCTTGGAATACGACTCCATCTGCCGGTTGGCCTGTTCGTATGCCGGAATCTGCTTCAGGATATATTCCATATCCACTAAGGCAAATTTCTGGGCGAATGCTGTAACCGTGCAGGCTACAAGCATCAAAGCAGAAAAGATTAACTTCTTCATAACTTTATGTATTAAAATTCTTGTCCGATGATGAAGTGGAACTGGCTTCCGCTATAGTCCATCGAACCGTTTATCTTGTCGAAACCGTATGCCCAGTCAATTCCCATCATACCAATCATCGGGAGGAAGATGCGGACGCCGACGCCTGCCGACCGTTTCAGCTTGAAGGGATTGAAGTCGGCCACGTTGTTCCAGGCGTTACCGGCTTCCACAAATCCCAATGCATAGATGCTGGTTGAGTTTTCAAGCATCAGCGGATAGCGCAGCTCGGCTCCCAGACGGATGTAGGCATAACCTTCCTGTCCGCCATACTGGGTCAGCGAACCGTTTTCATACCCGCGAAGTGCGATGGTCTCGGAAGCATAGTTGTAGCTGTATCCCGTCATACCGTCTCCTCCCACGTAGAAAGTCTCAAACGGTGAGCGTTTATGACTGTCGAAATGTCCCAGAATACCGAATTCTGTACGTGTCATGATGACCGGACACTTCTGTATATCCATCAGTGCCGTATAGGTCTTCATCTTAAACTTCCATTTGTGATACTCAATCCACTTATACATACTTGCCGCTTCCTCGTAGTTGTCCTGTCCGTAGGTAGCGTAATCCCTCTTGTCGAACAAGGAGTAAGGCGGCGTAATCTGCAACGAAAGCGAGAAGTCTGAACCGTAACGCGGGAATATCGGGTTGTCGGTTGAGTTTCGTGCCAACGTAAGATTCAGACTCAACAGGTTGCTCGTACCGGTGTTCATATACTGCCCGTTGTTCAGACGGATATACAGGTAGCTCCAGTCGCGCATAATGAAACGTTGATAAGACAATTCAGCGGATAAGGTAAAGTAATCGTCCGGCCAGCGAAGGCGCTTTCCCCATCCTGCCGATATACCGAATATTTTGATATAGCTGTCCGGGTCGTAAAACGATTCATAATTCAGGTAATTGTTATAACCGTACGTTCCGTATCCATAACCATACAGATTCATAAAGTTATTCATGTATGCACTATTATAGTATTGGTCGCTCACATCGGTCTGCTTGGAAAAGAACGCTGATACGGAGAATGAGTTCGGCCGCTTGCCGCCAAACCACGGGTCCAAGAAGGACACGCTGTACGACTGATAGTAGCGTCCGTTTGTCTGGCCGCTGATAGTCAGCGTCTGGCCGTCGCCCTGCGGAAGGATACCCCGGTAGTTGTCATTTTTGCGGAAGAGATTCGCAAACGAGAAGTTGGTAAACTTCAGACTCAGCTTACCGATAATACCCGTCTGTCCCCATCCGGCAGAAAATTCCACCTGGTCATTGGCCTTAGACTCCAGTCCCCAGTTGATGTCCACCGTACCGTCTTCCACGTTCGGCTGAACATCCGGCTGGATGTTCTCGGGATTAAAGTGTCCCATCTGGGCAATTTCGCGGTAAGAACGTTCCAGCGCCTCCTTGCTGAACAGGTCTCCCGGACGCGTACGAAGTTCACGGCGGACGATGTTCTCATACAAACGGTCATTTCCGTTAATGCGCACATGGCTGATGCTTGCTTGCGGGCCTTCGGTGATACGCATTTCCAAATCGATTGAATCACCGTCGATGTTTACTTCCACGGGATTCAGCTGGTAGAATACATAGCCGCGGTTATAATAGTTGTTCCCGATGGCGTCTTCATCGTTTGTTATACGGTCGTTCATCAGCTTCTGGTTATACACATCCCCTTTCTTCATGCGCAGCTGCTCGGCAAGCCAATCAGACGGATAAACCTTATTTCCCACCCATGTAATGTTACGGATATAATATTGCTGCCCCTCATAGATTTTCATATAGACATCCACGGTCTTTTCATCATACTGCGAAACGCTGTCTTCCACAATCTGCGCATCACGATATCCGAGCTCGTTGTATTTTTCAATAATCTTCTGCTTGTCTTCCTCATACCGTTCGTCGATGAACTTCTTTGAGCGGAACAGGTTTATCAGCTTGCCCTTTTCGTTGGTCTTCTTCATCACGCGCTTCAGCTTCTTGTCTGTCAGCACCGAGTTGCCGTCAATCGTAATCTTGTGAACCTTGATTTTCGCCTTCTTGTCGATGTCTACATCCACATACACCTGCTCTGCGTTGGCCGTGTCCTCGCGTTCGATAATATTGACCTCTGCATTCTTGAAGCCCTTCTCATCAAAATATTTCTTGATTAGGATTTTCGCACGGTCTATCAGGTTCGGCGTAATCTGCGTACCTTTCGCCATGCCCAACCGCGTCTGCAAATCCTCGCGTTCACTCTTCTTTACGCCATGAATCACAATATCCGTAATACGCGGGCGCTGTGCAAGCCTGATGGAAAGATAAATCTTATTGCCGACTATCTTGTCTGCCAGAATTTTTACATCCGAGAACAGTCCGTGTCTCCAATAGCGTTTCAGTGCTGTGGTAATGTCATCGCCCGGCACGGTTATGGTCTGCCCCACGGCCAGACCGGAGATTCCAATCAGCACATAGTCTTCATAATTCTTTACGCCGCTCACCTTGATGTCGGCAATCTCGTATTGTTTCGGCGTTCCGTTATACAGAATGGTCGGATTATAAATAGTATCGTTCATAACCTCCTGCGCTTGCGCCCGAAGGCTCATGCAGCAGACCAATATCAACAGGCTCAGTAGAAAACGGTATCGCATTGTTATCTTTTTATCTTACTTACTATATTTGTTCACTGGTTTTGCCGAATCGGCGTTCTCTCTTTTGATAGTCACAGATGGCCTTATGCAGTTCTTCTTCCTTGAAATCGGGCCAGTATGTATCACAAAAATAAAGTTCGGAATAAGCGCACTGCCAAAGCAGATAATTGCTCAAGCGTACTTCTCCGCCCGTGCGAATCAGCAGATCCGGATTGGGCATGGAAGCTGTTGCCAGATGGCAATCGATAGTCTTGTCGGTTATTTCCTCCGGTTTCAGCCGGCCTTCGGCAACTTCCGAGGCAATCTGTCTTACCGCCTCCGTAATCTCCCACTTCGAGGAATAGCTCAATGCAAGCGTCAGACACATGCCCGTATTTCCCGAAGTATGCTCAATGCACTGGTTCAACCGGGCCAAAACATTTTCCGGCAGCTTGTCCGTGTCTCCGATAATAGCAAAGCGGATGTTGTTCTTCATGAAAGTCTCTTCCTCAATGGAGTCCATGAGCAGACTCATCAGTGCGGCGACTTCATCGACCGGCCGTCCCCAGTTTTCCGTGGAGAAAGTATAAAGAGTAAGGAACTTTACCCCCAGCCGTGCGGCTTCTTCGGCAATGACATGCACCGTCTCCGCCCCGGCTTGATGGCCAAACGTACGCGCATGTCCGCGCTGTTTCGCCCAACGCCCGTTGCCATCCATAATGATGGCAATGTGTGCAGGGATGCGTGTGCTGTCTATCTGGTCTTTTTCTTGCATGCTTTTCATCTTTTCGTCAATAAAATCACCACTCTTTAGGCTTGAAGCCCAAACGATTGATATGTCCGCGGCTGACCGTTCCATCGCCCCACACAATCCAGATAAAGCTCGGATTCAGCGCCCCCTCGGCATTAAGCTCTTCCTGCGGGATGCTGACAGCCGCCGCATACTCTCCACCGTTGTCCGTGTAGCGGTCGCCAAACGATTCGGTAATGCCATTGGCTCCTTCTTCAGCCGCCTCCTGCGGGAATGCCATTTCTTCTTCCACCTGCTGCCATGTCAATCCGTTGTCGGCAGAAGAAAAGAAATAGCCGAAAGGCTGGGTAAGAGTCGTGCCGGGAGCGGTACTTCTTCCGCCAAAAGCATACAATTTCTCATCGTAGCTAACCATGGAAATATTTTCCAGTCCGGGCAGCGGGGCATTGGAAGTAGAGTATTCCGTCCATCCTCCATTGGAAAGGCGGCTGTAGACCGTGGCTGCCGTATCGCTGGCCGCTCTGTCGTCTACCATGACTATGGTGCGGTGTAAGTTGCTGTTGTATGAAACTTCCGCATTGGCAGAGAATACGTTCTTGTCGGCAGCGAAATTCACGCCGGGCTCCATAAGCGTCCAAGCATAGCCTGCCGACAATGCTCCGCTTCCGGCAGCAGTGCAGGCATACAGCACCGGCTCGGCCTCATCGTCTGCACCTGCAATCAGCTGGGTAAACGTTTCATTTCCCAGCCCGGACTCAACGGTCAAATCCGATTTTATCCGGCAAAGCTTGCCGCCGTCGGCCAGAAAATAGACTTCATCCTGCCATACGGTGGCCGAAGTGGCCTGTACGGAAGTGATTCCGGCAAGGGCAATGTCCTGCCAAGCCTGAGGATTGCCGGAGCTAACCTCTGTATAACGGATTACGGTCTCCGTACCTTCCGTTCCGAATACAAATACTCTGCCTCCGGCATATACGGCCTTCATGCCCGTCATCGGCGTTGCAAAATCCAGACCACCGAAGTTTTTCCAGGTTATCGTGTCGGGTTCCTGAAGATGAACGTTCACTTTCACCTTGTAGGTCTTGCCGCGCGTTCCGCTATACGTATAGACCCCAAACATCACGGCGTGCTCCTGCACTCCGGTCTCGGGGTCGTTCATTGTAAAGTCGATGGAATCGGTAGAAGTCCAGAGCGTATCCACGCCGTTCTTGGTATAAAAGATGATTTCCGAATCCGCATCAAGGTCTGTCACCACCTTGTCGATGTGCGTGCCTACCGGCAAAGAGTCTTTATTCTCTATCACACGGGTGGTCTGGTTTATCGAAAACGGATATTTGGCGCAGTTAATGGTGTCTACGTAGGCACTGTCTTCCCCGTTGCTGTCAATCCCCGTCCGGTCGATATGGAGCGTACCGAGCGAAAAGGCAGTGATACTACTGTTGAATGAGTATGTCGCCTCCGTCTCATCATTGTCCAGACAAGACGTCATTATAAAGGAAGCGGTCAAAAACGCCGCAAGCCACGGCAAGTACTTTATCTTCATTTGCAAATGAGTTCTTTTATTACAAGTTGCAAAAGTAGAAAGTTTTTTTTCGTTACGGCACTTTTACGGGAAGTTTTATATAAAATTATGGATAAACTCCTGTTTTTTATCTGTCAAATAGGGCTTTTTATGGCTTTATCCCAAGGCGTTCAGCCTCGCCGGATACGCCCTGTCCGGGTTTCACCCCGCCTAAAGGCAGTCCGGCAAGGACAAAGTCTGATTTTGGCAGGCATGAAAACAGACTTTCATCCTATTCCGCCTGCACTTTCCCCGCGCCACGCGTGTAGTGCGCCACCGCCACCCCATCGCGCCACCCGTATGAGGCAGGATGTCCGGCAGGAACCAGCGGCGCCTTCACCCCTTCGCCCAATACGGCCGAAGCATGCTCCACATAGATTTCATCCCACAATCCGCCGTCGATGAACGACTGCAGCAGCTGCGTTCCCCCTTCCACCAAAAGCGACTGGATATTGCGCCGGAAAAGTTCGTCCATAATCTGCGGCAGGATATCGCGGCCAAAATCCAGCGTAACAAACTCCAGGCCCTCGCGGGAAGGGCGCTGCAGGGCGGTAAAGACTACGGTCGGCGTGCTTCCGTCGAGCAGCCGGAGGGATTCGGGCAACTCCAAAGCACGGTCAACCACCAGCCGGAGCGGATTTTTGCCATACCAATGGCGGACGGTGAGCGACGGATTGTCGAGCCGGGCCGTGCGCCGTCCCACAAGAATGGCCTTGTGTTCCGCCCGCTGCTTATGGACATAGACAGCCGTGTCCGGCGTGGAAAGAACGACCGGAGCGCCTTCCGTGCGATTTATATCGATGAATCCGTCGGCCGACTGCGCCCATTTCAGGGTAACATAAGGACGCCGCTCGGTGTTGAACACCACAAAACGGCGGATGAGTGCCTGGCATTCCGCCTCCAGCACGCCAACCTTCACCTCGATTCCCGCGTCGCGCAGCTTTCTGATGCCGCGTCCCGACACTTTTGAAAAGGGGTCTATGCAGCCCACGACCACACGCGGTATCCCTTTGCTTACAATCATATCGGCACAAGGAGGCGTCTTGCCGTAATGCGAACAAGGCTCAAGACTGACATAAAGCGTCGAGTCCTTCAGCAGCTCCTTGTCTTTCACCGCACGGACGGCATTTACTTCGGCATGGCCTTCACCGCACCGTGCGTGATACCCTTCGCCGATTATTTTCCCCTGATGCACAATGACGGCTCCCACCATCGGATTGGGCGCCGCATTCACCAGTCCGTTTTTTGCCAATTGGATACACCTGCGGATATATTTTTCATCTGTCGTCATAGGCTTGTTGTTTTTTATGCTTACTTTTGCATTCCACTATCAAATAAAGACATGCACCCTCTCTATACCTATATAAAGCAACGGCTCACCGCCGCTCCGTATACAGAGTCTGAAGCCTCCGCCCTCGCCCGATGGATTCTGGAAGAAGCTTTCGGCTTTTCATCCCTCATGCTCTACGCAGGCAAAGATATGGATTTTCCGGAAGAAAACCGGAAACGCCTGGACGATATTCTGCTCCGGCTTGAACATTCCGAGCCGATTCAGTACATCATCGGGAAGGCCTGCTTCGGCGGACGGACATTTGATGTTACTCCCGCCGTGCTGATTCCCCGTCCGGAAACGGAGGAACTGGTGGACTGGATTGTGGCCGACTGCACGCAAACAGACTTGTCTGTGCTTGACATCGGGACGGGAAGCGGCTGTATCGCCATATCGCTGGCTTGCCGGATGAACGGAGCCAAGGTTACCGCATGGGACATATCCGCCGCAGCGCTCGACATCGCACGGAAAAATGCGGCGCATCATGGAGTACGGATAGATTTCCGCAGGGTGGATGTCATGGCCCCGCATTCTTCTCTCCCTAAGACGGACATTATCGTAAGCAATCCCCCGTATGTCCGGGAAAGTGAACGGGCGGAGATGGACTGCAACGTGCTCGACTACGAGCCGGAACAGGCCTTGTTCGTCCCCGACAACGACCCGCTCCGCTTCTACCGCCGCATCGCTCTGGCAGGACAGGACATGCTGGCACCGGGAGGCAAGCTCTTCTTCGAAATCAACCGGGCATACGGCAGCGAGATGCAGAGCCTGCTGGCAGAAACAGGTTACCAAGACATCGAATTGCGCAAGGACTTCGCAGGCAATGACCGCATGATAAAAGCTGTAAGACAATGAAAAACTATACCGAGCACGAACTGAAACTGAAGGCGGAAGCCTACTGTTCGGCCTCCGAACACTGTCCGTCGGAACTCCGGACAAAGCTGAAGCTGTGGGGAGCCGATGAAACGACAACGGAAAACATTCTCTCTCATCTGCAGAAAGAGCGCTATCTGGACGATGCCCGCTTCTGCCGCTTCTTTGTAAGGGACAAATACCGCTTCAACCAATGGGGACGGCTGAAAATCATCCAAGCACTCCGCATGAAACAACTGCCCCAAGAAGCCATTTCCACCGGACTGGAAGAAATTGACGAAAGAGAATACGCCGACATGCTGCTGCACCTGCTGCAGCAGAAAGCCAAGACCGTGAAAGCCGCAACCGAATACGAGCGCAACGCCAAGCTGATGCGCTTCGCGGCAGGACGCGGATTCTCGGCGGATGAAATCATGAAACAGCTCAAACGGACAGGCACCGATGACGAAACTCTTTTCTGACCTGAGGGATTTCCTGTTTCCGCGCTGGTGCCTGACATGTGGGAAAAAGCTTCTTCCAAGCGAAGAATCCGTCTGCATCACCTGTCTGGCCGAGCTTCCCAGGACAAACCTGAAAGACATCCCCGGAAACCGGATGGAACAGCTCTTCTGGGGAATCATCCCGATAGAGCGGGCCTCTGCGCTCTACCTGTATGCCAAAGGCGGCAAGGTGGCACAAATCTTATATGCCATGAAATACCACGGACGAAAAGATGTGTGCAGGCAAATGGGGACGCTGTCGGCCGAAGAATTGCTCAAGACAGACTTTTTCGCCCATATTGATGCGCTGATTCCCGTACCGCTTCATCCCAAACGATTGCGGGAACGCGGCTACAACCAGAGCGAATGGTTTGCACGGGGCATATCCGAAAAAACCGGAATCCCTATATATAATAATGTGTTGCGACGCGTCCGCAACAATCTTACACAAACACACAAATCCAGTTATGAACGCAGGGAAAATGCCGAATCCCTGTTCGCCACGACTCCCGAAGCCGACCGGCTTTCCGGAAAGCACCTGCTGCTGACCGACGATGTGCTGACAACCGGAGCCACACTCACTGCCTGCGCCGAAGCCCTTCTCGGCATAAAAGGTGTCCGCATCAGTATTCTGACACTCGCATGGGCAAAATACAACGCAATCTGACTGGATTTTATAAAATTAACGCATGCAAATTTTCTATTTCCACGGGATTTCCATAATTTTGCAAAACATTTATCAGATATACAGTTAGGTTATGAAAGCATTGGAAAGATTATTCGCAGAGAAATTGCTGAAGGTAAAAGCGGTCAAGATTCAACCGGCTAATCCTTTTACATGGGCATCGGGGTGGAAGTCGCCTATCTATTGCGACAACCGCAAGACTTTATCTTATCCTGCTTTGCGTAATTTCGTAAAGTTGGAAATATGTCGTATCATTCTTGAAAAGTTCAGCGAAGTGGATGCCATTGCAGGAGTAGCGACCGGAGCTATCGCGCAGGGAGCACTCGTGGCCAACGAACTGAATTTGCCTTTTGTCTATGTCCGTTCAAGCCCGAAAGACCACGGTTTGGAAAATCTGATTGAGGGAGAACTCCGCCCGGGAATGAAGGTTGTGGTAATCGAAGACCTGGTTTCGACAGGCGGAAGCAGCCTGAAGGCAGTAGAAGCCATCCGCCGCGACGGATGCGAAGTAATCGGCATGATTGCATCTTTCACTTATGGCTTTGATGTATCTGTAGAAGCATTCAAGAACGCCAAGGTAGAACTGATTACCCTGACAAACTACAATGCCGTACTGGACGCGGCACTGAAGACCGATTATATAAACAAAGAGGATATTCCCGTTTTGCAGGCATGGAGACAAGACCCTGCACACTGGACGGGCAAATAAACATCGTTATCAACAGACTTCATTCCAGGCACGGACTGATTTGCATACGGGCGTATCTCCTTTGGCTCCGCAGCAAAACAAATTTCCGCGCTTGGAATGTTGTGGTTTTATACTTGAAAAAATGACGGCACAGTTTGAAAGCAGCATCAAGCACATTCCCTACAGTCAGGAACGCGTATACAACAAATTGTCTGACTTGAACAACATCGCCTCCATACAGGAGCACATGGACTCCCTGAAAGGCAAACTGGAAGGAAAACTGGAGGATCTCACCTTCGACCGCGATTCACTGACCATAAAGGTGCAGGGAATCAGTCTGACACTGCGTATCATCGAGCGCGAACCCATGAAGTGCATCAAGTTTGAAGGCGAACAATCTCCCATTCCCTTGAATCTCTGGATTCAGATTCTGCCCGTAACGGAAGAAGAAGCCAAGCTGAAAACCACGATACGTGCAGAGGTAAACATGTTTATGAAAACAATGGTATCGAAACCTTTACAGGATGGCGTAGAAAAACTGGCGGAGATGCTCGCTGCAATCTCTTATTGAAAACCGCAAAAACAAGAAGAAGATGGCTCTGAAACTTTGGGAAAAAAATGTTCAGGTAAACGAGGAAATCGACCGGTTCACCGTGGGACGGGACCGCGAAATGGATCTTTATCTGGCAAAATACGACATACTGGGCTCAATGGCCCATATCACCATGCTTGAAAGCATTGGCCTGCTGGGCGCAGACGAGCTGAAAATCCTGCTGGAAGAATTGAAAAAAATATACGCTTCGGCAGAAGCCGGAGAATTCACCATCGAAGACGGGGTGGAAGATGTGCATTCGCAGGTAGAGCTTATGCTGACCCGGCGTTTGGGCGATGTCGGCAAGAAGATTCACAGCGGACGCTCGCGCAATGACCAGGTGCTGGTCGACTTAAAGCTGTTCACCCGTGCGCAAATCAGGAAGACAGCGGAAGCCGTAAAGCATCTTTTCCACATCCTGATAGCTCAAAGCAACCGCTATAAAGAGGTGCTGATGCCGGGATACACGCATCTGCAAATCGCCATGCCCTCGTCATTTGGCCTGTGGTTCGGCGCCTATGCCGAAAGTCTGGTAGACGATATGCTCTTCCTGCAGTCGGCTTACAAGCTTTGCAACCGCAATCCGCTCGGTTCCGCCGCCGGATACGGCTCCTCTTTCCCGCTGAATCGGGAGATGACGACCCGTCTGTTGGGATTCGATTCCATGAACTACAATGTTGTTTATGCGCAGATGGGACGGGGAAAGATGGAACGCAACGTGGCTTTTGCCTTGGCTTCAATTGCGGGAACCTTGTCTAAGATGGCATTTGATGCCTGCATGTTCAGCTGCCAGAACTTCGGTTTCGTGAAGTTGCCCGATGAATGTACCACCGGTTCCAGTATCATGCCCCACAAAAAGAACCCTGATGTGTTTGAGCTGACCCGTGCAAAATGCAACAAGATTCAGGCACTCCCCCAACAAATCATGATGATTATGAACAATCTCCCGTCGGGATATTTCCGCGACCTGCAAATCATCAAGGAAGCTTTCCTGCCTATTTTCGACGAACTGAAAGACTGTCTGAAGATGGCATCCTACATCATGGAGAGAATAAGCATCAACGAACATATCCTGGACGATGACAAATATCTTTACATGTTCAGCGTAGAAGAAGTAAACCGCCTTGCCAGCGAGGGAATGCCTTTCCGCGACGCCTACAAGAAAGTGGGACTGGACATTGAGGCAGGACGATTCACTCACGACAAGCAGGTGCACCACACACATGAAGGCAGCATCGGCAACCTCTGCAATGACCGCATCGAAAAACTGATGGAGCAAGTCATCGCCGGATTCAATTTCCAAACGGCAGAAGATGCAGAAAAAGCCTTGCTGGGACGCCCATAAAAGCTTTTTTCAAACAAAACGGGACAAATGTTTGGAATGTATCACAAAACTCTCTACATTTGCACCTGATATGCGGAAATAGCTCAGTTGGTAGAGCATAACCTTGCCAAGGTTAGGGTCGCGAGTTCGAGTCTCGTTTTCCGCTCCTTTTTAAAAGGATGCTCGAATGGTGGAATCGGTAGACACGAGGGACTTAAAATCCCTTGGCCAGTAATGGCTGTGCGGGTTCAAGTCCCGCTTCGAGTACGGAGAAAGGCAAACCGCTGTTCGGGCGGCTTGTCTTTTTTGTTTTTCCTTATCCAATCCATCCAAAATCAGGTCGGGAGGCATGACAGGCTTTGGAACACATCTCTTTTCATCCCTTTTCCTCCTCCAACTGTCCCCATCCTGTTGCGTCAGGATGCAAGGAAAAAGTTTTTTTGACAGAAGCATATCAAACTATGGTGCCGGGACAAGACAAGAATTGCCATAGGGAAAAAGAAAAAGGAATCTGTCCGGCCTCGCCGGGAAAAAGAGCAGCAAGCAGGATTGCTTTTTCTAAAATTTGTTACAATTACGCGCTTTGATAAACGCCCTAATGCAACTATCGCTATTTTTGTAGACAAAGAATGAAAAACACTAATCAGACAACCATGAAAAAATTACTTATTTCCGCGTTCCTGCTGATGACAGGAATCACAGCCTGGAGCAAAGTGACGCTTCCGGACATTCTAAGTGACAATATGGTGCTTCAACAACAGACGAAGGCCAGACTCTGGGGGTGGACTGACCCCAACAAAAAAGTGACTATCCGCACTACATGGGACGAGCGGACATATACAGTCGAGGCAGATGCCCAGGGGAAATGGCTTGCCGCCGTAGACACACCTGCCGCCAGCTATACGCCCCAGTCCATTCTGATTTCAGACGACGAAACAATCACCCTAAGCAACATCCTTATCGGAGAGGTCTGGTTCTGCTCCGGACAGTCGAATATGGAAATGCCGCTTGCGGGATTTGACAATTGCCCCATAGCCGGAGCCAACGAAACCATAGCCAAAGCCGGACAATGGAAAGGCATCCGCGTGGCCATGATTGAGAAAAACGGACAGCTGGAGCCTGCAGACCGCTGCAAGGGAAGTTGGAAAGTAAGCAGTCCCGAAAATGCGCCGGCTTTTGGCGCTACCGCCTTCCATTTTGCCATGATGATGAACCAGGTATTAAATGTCCCTATCGGAATCATCAACTGTAGCTGGGGCGGTTCGACCGTGGAAGGATGGCTGCCGAGAGAAATCGTAGCCCAGTATCCCGACATCAATCTGGAGCGGGATATACGGAAAGAAGAGCCGCATGACTGGTGGCATTACCTTAGTCCCACGCTGATGTACAACGGCATGCTGAAGCCGCTGCAGAACTATACCATCAAAGGATTCTTATGGTATCAGGGAGAATCGAACGTAGGCAAGCACAAAACCTACGGCGAGCGGCTTAAAACGATGGTGGAACTCTGGCGAAAAGAATGGGGACTGGGTGAACTGCCCTTTTATTTCGTGGAAATCGCTCCGTTCGGCTCGGCCGAAGGAACCGGAAACGCCCTGCTGAGGGAAGCGCAGTTTAAGGCACAGGCCTTAATCCCCAACAGTGCCATGATTTCGACCAACGATTTGGTAGAGCCCTACGAGGCTTACAACATTCATCCCAAAGACAAAAAGCATGTGGGCGAGCGTCTGGCCTATCAGGCTCTGAGCAAAACCTACCACATCGGCGGCATCGAACCGGAAAGTCCGGTCTATAAATCGATGGAGATAAAGGACAATGCAGCCATATTAAGCTTCTCTCACGCCGACAACGGATTCAACCGCATGAATCAGATGGCGGGATTCGAGATGGCGGGAGAAGACAAGGTGTTTTATCCTGCACAGGCTGAAATAGCCGGAAGAAACCAGATAAAGGTTACCTGCGAAAAAGTCGCCCGTCCGGTGGCCGTAAGGTATGGATTCCGCGATTTCCTGCCGGGGAATGTAGCCAATCTCCGCGAGCTGCCCTTGGTACCGTTCCGGACAGACAACTGGGAATAGATTTCCTTCCGGCAAAAAATCCTGACGCATAAAGAAAAAGGTTGCATTCGAGCTTTCCGGCTCTCATGCAACCTTTTGTTATCAAATCCGTTTCAATTCTCTCAAACCGTATGGCCGTCATTTGTTGTAAGTCTGACCATACATAGCCATTGCACTCCATTCCAAATTCTTCTTAAGAGTGCGCAATAAATTCTTTACCTCTTTCATAATACCTTTAGTTTAGTGTTATCCTTATCAATCTTCCTTGCTTTTCTCCCGAAAAGCTACCTTAAATGTTTGTTTTTATGTTTTACAACACAAAAATACAACCATTCTTTCAAATCTGTTCCTAAACCAAAGATTTACTTCAAGCTTATGGCAAATTTCTTGACTTACATCAATGACACTCCGCTCATCCTGCCAAAAAGGCATTCCGACTTTTGTCATGCCCATACTGACAGGTCTTCAGCCCGTTATTTCAGTTCCCGGATGCTGATTGCTACTCCTCCACTCGGAGCCAGACGCTGCTTCAGCACAGTCTTGCTGCTTACTTTCCGGGTCGAGATGACATAATCTTTCGGGTTGGTGCGCCAGTCGGCCTTTTTGCCGTCGGCATAAATGGTCGCCTCATATTTCTTTCCGTCCGGAAGGAAGCTCAGGTCAATCACCGCCTCGCGGGCATTCTCATCCGTAATGCCGCCAACAAACCATTCGGCCTTGCCTTTCGCCTTGCGGGCAATAGTGATATAGTCGCCCGGTTCGGCTTCCAATATGTAAGTGTTATCCCAATCCGCCGCCACATCCTTGATAAACTGGAAGGCATCCGGATATTTCTCATAGTTCGGATACAAATCAGCCGCCATTTGCAAGGGGCTGTACATCGTTACATACAAGGCCAACTGCTTGACGAGCGTGGTGCTGAGTCTGGCTTTATTGGAGCCGTATACGGAAAGGTCGCCTTCAAAAATGCCCGGAGTATAATCCATCGGGCCTCCCATCAGGCGAGTAAACGGGAGAATCGTGGTATGCTCGGGCGTATTGCCGTTGAAAGACTCAAACTCCGTACCGCGGGCCGACTCTTGAGCAATCCAGTTGGGGTAGGTACGGCACAATCCGGTAGGACGCACAGCCTCATGCGAATTTACCATCACCTTATATTTAGCCGCCATCTTGGCCACACGCAGATAATGGTTGACCATCCACTGTCCGTCATGATACTCGCTCCGGGGAATAATGGGGCCAACGTATCCGGTCTTCACCGCATCGTAGCCGTTATCTGCCATAAAGCGGAAGGCATCCTCCATCTGGCGCTCATAGTCAGCGACCGAAGAGGTCGTTTCGTGGTGCATGATAATCTTTACCCCTTTTCCGGCCGCATAACGCTGAAGCTCTTCCACATCAAAGTCGGGGTAAGGTTTCGTAAAGTCATAGATATGCTCTTTTATGTAGGCGTAATTGGCTTCCCATCCTTCGTTCCACCCTTCCACCAGCACGGCGTCAAAGCCATGTTCCGCCGCAAAGTCAATGTATTCCTTGACATGCGCCGTATTGGCCCCGTGTGTTCCGTTGGGCTTCTCCTTTGTATAGTCTGTCTCGCCTATCACAATGTCCTGATTATCGGTATATGCCCACGTAGAGCCTTGTCCGGTAAAGTATTCCCACCATACTCCCACGTATTTCACCGGATGAATCCAGGAAGTGTCCTCAAGGCGGCATGGCTCGTTCAGATTCAAAATCAGGTTTGATGCCAGAATGTCGCGGGCATCGTCGCTTACCACCACCGTACGCCACGGCGTAACGCTGCCCGTCTGGATGAATCCCCGCGCTCCGTTACGGTCTGGCGTCAGATTGGAAGTCAATACGAAATTCTTGTCATCCAGATTCAGGCACATGGCAGGATAATTCACCAGCGCCGCCTCATGGATATTGATATAAAGTCCGTCGGCAGACTTCAGCATCAGCGGAGTCTGTACGGCCAGCCCCTCGGTAAAAGCCTTTGCTGCCAGCGGCTCCTGACGCACCTTGTCTATACGGGAAGCGACTTCCGAAAGCAGCGAAACCGTGGTGGAATATTCATTGGTGTCATAATCTCCCGGCAGCCAGAACGCCTTATGGTCTCCCGCCAGGCAAAACTCGGTGGTTTCCGCATCGAGGGTAAAGTTGCGCAGCTCTTTCTGCACCGGAAACTCGTAGCGGAATCCCAGTCCGTCGTCGAACAGACGGAAGCGGATGTTCAGTTGCCAACCGGTTTCTTTCTGCTGCAAGGCGATGAACATCTCTTTATGATTGTCGCGAACGACCCGATTCTCGCCCAAAACCGGCTCCCAGGTAGTGTCCGACTCGGAAAAGCGCGTATCCGTAACGGCAAAATCCTTGTTGAATGCGTAAGAAGGGCGCAGACGGAATCCCATTCTGCTTTCTTTAATGACATCTTTTCCCTTATACTGCAAAGAATAGACAGGCGTCCCGTCGGGCAGCAGACGGAAATCCAATGTCAGGTTACCGTTGGGAGAACGCAAGGTTTGAGCGACTGCCGCTCCCACTCCAAGCAGGCAAAACACAAATGCCAAAAAGATTTTTTTCATAATATACTTGCTTTAAAAGATTAATGTCGATGTGCTTTAATTATTAGAACAACCGAAAGGCCGGTTATACTTATTCCGGAAAGCCGAAACATCGGCATGCCGCCGCCATTTCATCCGGATGAAATTTCCGCCGCACCGCGTTGCAGACAGGTTTTCCCAAGGTCAAAACCTGTTTTCCATCCTTGCATATCCGGGAAATTACCCTTACATTTACGCGTTTTTAAGCCACCAGCCATGAAACAGACCGTAAAACTCATTCTATATTACTTCATCTACCAGCTGGGATGCAGCAGTGTAATCTCTTTCATCGCCTATGCAGGCTATGCGATGCGCCGTTATTCCGAAAGCGGGACATTCAGCCTGCCGGAAGACGGCGAGGCGTCGCTTTCGGTTCCGGCCGTCATCCTCTCCCTTCTCTTAAGCAACATACTGATGGGAATCCATCTTGTGTGGAAACGCTATGTAGGCCGGCAAAGCTGGAGCAAGGTATCCGGCAGGCTGATGGCGGCCGTCCTCCCGCTTACCTTAGGGATGATGCTGTGGATGAACTATCTGACAGAGCGGTTTGCCCTGCCCGACTTCACGGCCGGCATGTTCGTACAGATGAAAGACCACATCCTCGGCGTCATATCCATCGCCCTCGTCGCGCCCGTCTTCGAGGAAATGCTTTTCCGGGGAGCAATTGAAGGGCATCTGCTGCGCACCTGGAAGAATCCTTACGCCGCCATCCTCGTGTCGGCCCTTATCTTCGGTGTCATCCACCTCAATCCGGCACAAATTCCCTATGCATTCGTGCTCGGGCTGGTGCTCGGATGGCTGTACTGGCGCACCAGCAGCCTGCTTCCCTGCATCCTGCTTCACCTGGTAAACAACGGGCTTTCGGTCGCCCTGATGATTGCCGCCCCCGATTCCGCCTCAAGCATGGACGCACTGTTCGGCGGGAAAACTGCGCTTTTGCTCTCTATCGCCGGCCTGCTTGCCACCGTCATAACCATACGCTACATTATCTGCCAGACCGCCGGTTCCACCAACGCACAAGCGCATAAAAGAGAACCAGAAGTATAGCCGCCCACAACCCGCTGACCAAAGGCAGATACCGGTTATATGTCAGCTCGCTCTCGCCGGAGGAAGCATTCATGACACAGAAGAAGCAGCGGCAGTCCGGCTCTCCGGTATGCAGACAGACGCTCATCACCAGTACAGACGACAAAACAGCCAGTAAAACCACTCCCGCAATCCACAGCCATTTCATCCGATTATCACGCCCGGCAGACTTTTTGTGCCGGGAATCCACCAATTTAACCATAGTGCTATAATTTCCAGCAAAAATATCCGCTTCCGTTTTATCAGTCAATACCTAATTATTAGTAAAAAAAAGAAGAAGAAATGACTATATGTCAGTATTTGTCTGTATCTTTGCAACCGGAAATTAGATAGTTAAATAATCAATGAAGACATTTGAAGAACTGGGTGTTGCACCAGAAATACGCAAGGCCATCGAGGAGATGGGCTACGAACACCCTATGCCTGTACAAGAAGAAGTGATACCCTACCTGTTGGGAAACGGTAATGATGTAGTGGCTCTGGCACAAACCGGAACCGGGAAAACAGCCGCATTTGGTCTGCCGCTGATACAAAAAATCAATTTAAAGGAATGTGCGCCTCAAGCACTGATACTCTGTCCGACCCGTGAGCTGTGCTTACAGATTGCCGGTGACTTGACAGATTACTCTAAGTATATAACAGATTTGAAGATATTACCTGTATACGGCGGTTCTTCCATTGAAAGCCAGATACGAAGCCTGAAGAAAGGCGTACACATCATCGTGGCCACTCCGGGACGCCTTATCGACCTGATGGAGCGGAAAGTGGCCAAACTGGATACTGTAAGGGATGTCGTGATGGATGAAGCCGATGAAATGCTGAACATGGGCTTTACAGACAGCATCAATGCCATTCTCGAAAAAGTTCCGCAAGACCGCAATACGCTGATGTTCTCCGCTACAATGAGCGCCGAGATATCGCGAATCGCCAAGACTTACCTGCACGACGCGAAGGAAATCACCATCGGCACCAAGAATGAAGGGAGCAAAAACGTTCATCATATCGCCTATATCGTACACGCCAAAGACAAATATCTGGCTTTGAAGCGCGTGGTAGACTTTTATCCGCAAATCTACGGCATCATTTTCTGCCGCACGCGTAAAGAAACGCAGGAGATTGCCGACAAGCTGATACAGGACGGATACAACGCCGACTCGCTGCACGGCGAATTAAGTCAGGCACAACGCGACCTGGTCATGCAGAAATTCCGCCAGCGCCACCTGCAGCTGCTCGTTGCGACCGATGTTGCCGCCCGCGGACTGGATGTAAACGACCTGACTCACGTAATCAACTACGGACTTCCTGACGATACGGAAAGCTATACGCACCGCAGCGGACGAACGGGACGCGCAGGAAAGACCGGCGTATCCATCGCCATCATGAATCTACGCGAGAAGGGAAAAATGCGCGAGATAGAACGCATCATCAAAAAGAAGTTCGACATCGGCACGCTTCCCAATGGCAAAGAAATCTGCGAACAGCAGCTTATCAAGGTAATTGACGATATAGAAAAGGTTAAGGTCAATGAAGAAGAGATTGAGGCCTTCTTGCCGATGATTTATCGCAAGTGGGAATGGCTGAGCAAAGAAGACCTTATCAAGCGCGTGGTATCGATGGAATTCAACCGCTTCCTGGAATACTACAAGAATGCACCGGAAATCGAGGAGCCTCAAGCAGGCAACGACAAGAAAAAGGAGCGCAAAGACCGCAAGTCGCGTGGGGAAAGTCACGAAAGATCACGCAAGGCAGAGAAGGGATATGCACGACTTTTCCTGAATTTAGGGAAGACAGACGGATTTTTCCCGAACCAGGTCATCGACTTAATCAATCACTATATCAAGAAAGAGCGTATCCAGGTTGGCCGTATCGACCTGATGCAGAATTTCTCGTTCTTTGAAGTCATCGAATCGCAGGCTCCGCTGGTGGTGAAGGCTCTGAACCGAGCTACCGTAAACGGCCGCAAAGTGGTGGTGGAATTTGCCGAAGAAAACGAAGGAAAGAGCGACAAGAGCGGAAAGAAACGCGAAAAGAAGGAAAGAGCTCGGTCTGAAAGAAAGCCGAAGGCAGAGCGCGCATCGTCCAACAACTCAAGACAGCAGGATGACTGGATGCAGTTCTTCCGGCAAGACGGTGCCGCAGAATCTTCCATGGACGAAACATGGGGCAAGCGCAGCAAGAAGCGTAAAAAGTAATGTTCCGGCTCCGATATATACAGGAGGGCATGCAGATTGTATGCCTTCCTTTTTTGTTTTTCCCCTATCTGAAAAAGCGGTTCACCAAGGGGATGCTCTTTAAAGGAAGGTCTCGCTTCACTATATATATAATGAATAACAGAATCAACAGGGTATGGTAAAGCAGGCGCATCCATACATTCGGTATGCTTACCGCCTGTGAAAGGATGTACAGGACAGCTGCCAGCAGCAGGTAGACCGCCATGTCTTTCAGCGGATAAGAGACGGGATATTTTTTCTGTCCGACAAAATAAGACAGCAGGGTTATCACTCCGTACCCGATTACAGAGGCCCACGCAGAGGCTACATAGCCATATATCGGAACAAGCCATACATTCAAAATCAATATGACCGTGCAACCAATCAGCGAGAAATAGGCTCCCCACCGGGTTTCATCGGTCAATTTATACCAGAATGAAAGATTAAAATAAATTCCCTTGAATATCTCAGCGCCCATTACAACGGCCACCACGCTCAGTCCTTCCCAATAATCGCGGGCTACCATGTACTTCAAGACATCCATATATCCCATCACGGCCAGAAAAGCCAGCAGGGAAAAAATAAAGAAATACTTCATGGCAGCGGCATAAACCTTCCGGTTGTCCGCATCCTTGTTCTTGCCAAAGACAAACGGCTCGTAGGCATAACGGAAGGCTTGCGTAAACATCGCCATGATTAGAGCGACCTTACTTGTGGCGCTGTATATACCCAACTGCACCAGTCCCTCCTGACGATCGTCGAAGAGAAAGGGATAAATCATCTTGTCGACCGTCTGATTCAGTATTCCCACTACTCCGAATATCAGAATTGGAAAGGAATAATCGACCATCTGCCTCATCAGCTGCCAGTCTATCCGGTAGGAAAAGCCGCGCAGCTCGGGTATGAAAAAAAACATTTGAAGGGCAGACATGATGAGATTCGACACGAAAATGTATCCGACCAAATAGGCAGGATTGTAAAACCATGATATCCATCCGGGAGCATGCACATGAAGCCACGGACACAGCAACAGGAAGAAAAGGTTCAGAACAATGTTTCCTACGATGTTTATCAGCTTGATGGCCGCAAACTTGACCGGACGCTTCTTGTAGCGCAGATAGGCAAACGGAATGCTTTGGAAGGAGTCAAGCGCCACTACCACCACCATCATCCCTACATAATCTGCATGGTCGGGATACTCGAGGAAAGCTGAAACCGGCTTCAGAAACACCATGCAGAGTGTCACAAACAGCAGCGAAAGCCCGCCGACAAACAGCAAGGCATTGGCGTATACCTTATGAGAGTCTTCGCCCGACTTGTTGGCAAAACGGAAAAAGCCGGTCTCCATGCCGAAAGTCAGCAGAACCAGTATCAGTGCCGTATAGGCATAGACATTCGACACCACGCCGTAACCGCCCGAGGCAGCCGGCAGCACGGCCGTATACAGCGGCACCAAAAGATAATTCAAGAAGCGGCCCACAATGCTGCTTACGCCATAGATGGCCGTATCCTTAGCCAACGATTTCAGTTCAGCCATAACCTAATTTTTTATTCTGCGGCAATCTTCAGTCGAACAAGGTCTTGCCGCTGTTATAGATGCTTCTGCCCAGATGCTTGTACGCCAGTTCCGTCACTTCCCGTCCGCGCGGCGTGCGCTTGAGAAAGCCTTCTTTGATGAGGAACGGCTCATATACCTCTTCCAGCGTACCGGGGTCTTCGCCCAATGCCGTGGCAATGGTGGTCAGCCCCACGGGGCCGCCCTTAAACTTGTCGATAATCGTGCAGAGTATCTTGTTGTCTATCTCGTCCAGACCGTAGCGGTCGATGTTCAGGGCCTCGAGGGCATAGCGGGCTATCTCCACCGTAATCCGTCCCGACCCTTTCACCTGCGCAAAGTCGCGTACCCGACGCAGCAGCGCATTGGCGATACGGGGCGTTCCACGGCTGCGCGAAGCGATTTCGCCCGCCGCCTCCATGTCGCAGGGCATGTTCAGAATCTTCGCCGAACGGAGGATAATCCGCGTCAGCACCGCATCATCGTAATATTCCAGATGCAGATTGATGCCGAAGCGGGCGCGGAGCGGAGCGGTCAGCAGGCCGCTGCGGGTGGTGGCTCCCACCAAAGTGAACGGATTCAGGTCAATCTGTATGCTTCGGGCAGAAGGCCCCTTGTCTATCATGATGTCAATCCGGTAGTCTTCCATAGCCGAATACAGATATTCCTCTACCACCGGACTGAGACGGTGTATCTCGTCGATGAAAAGCACATCATTCGCCTCCAGGCTGGTCAGCACTCCCGCCAGGTCGCCCGGCTTGTCAAGCACCGGTCCGGATGTCACTTTAAAGCCAACGCCAAGTTCATTCGCGATGATGTTGCTCAGCGTAGTCTTTCCTAATCCGGGGGGGCCGTGCAGCAGCACGTGGTCAAGCGCCTCGGCACGCAGACGGGCCGCCTTTACGAAGATACGCAGATTGTCTACCACCTTGTCCTGCCCGCTGAAGTCCTCGAACTGAAGCGGACGGAGAGCGTTCTCAAAGTCGCGTTCCTTCCCTGCCGGCTTATAGTCGCGTATGTCAAACTGTTCTTCCATAATGATGCAAAAGTACAAACTATAAATGAAAAGGCGGCGGGATGCCGGACAAAAAAATTTTCCCCCGCAGGGAAACAGATTTTCACCGCAGCATAATTTTTCTCCTACACGGCTCTTTCTCCACCAAAAAAGCTATCTTTGCGAAACAAATCAGACTCTTTTTTGTTATTTCATGATGAAAACATACACCACAACGCACATTGTTTTCTTTTCGCCCACCCATACATCCTCCCAGATTGCGCGGGCCGTGGGCGAAGGCATCGGCATGGGACGGCGGATTGAGACCGACCTGACGCTTAACGAAGAGCTTTCTCCCATTGAGATAGGGGATGCCGTAACGATTATCGCCGCACCGGTCTACGGCGGACGGGTAGCGCCGACGGCCCTGCAACGTATCAAACGCCTGCGGGGAGCCGATGCGCCTGCCATTCTGATAGCGGTCTACGGCAACCGCGACTATGAAGACGCGCTGGTTGAACTGCGTGATACGGCCGCCGGACTGGGCTTTACGCCGCTTTCGGCGGGAGCTTTCATCGGCGAGCACAGCTACAGCACGGCGGCTTGCCCCGTCGCTGCCGGCCGTCCGGACGCTGCCGACCTGCAGAAAGCCGTGGAATTCGGCCGGAGCAGCTGGAGGAAACTGCTCGAACAGCCCGGCCTTCCGCCGTTTTTCATCAAGGGAAATATCCCTTACAAGGAGGTGAAGGCGGGACAGCCTGCCTGCCCCGTGTGCACAGACCAGTGCTTCGCCTGCGGCGAGTGCGTGGAAGTGTGCCCGACGCACGCCATCCGCCTCGGCGCAGACGGCAGGATAGAGACTTCTGCCGGCAGCTGCATCAAGTGTTGCGCCTGTGTAAAGGCATGTCCCAACGGGGCTCGCGTGTTCGACAATCCGTTTGCCGCCTTCTTGCACGAGCACTTCAGCGCGCGCCGCGAGCCGGAACTGTTTTTATAATCGGACGAAACTTGACTAAACGCTTAAAAAGACCGCATGTTGGACAAGGAAAAAAGAGTATTGGTAGGCATGAGCGGAGGCATAGACAGCTCCGCCTCATGCATCATGTTACAGGAAAAAGGATTTGAGGTAGTAGGAGTAACCATGCGCACATGGGACATTCCGTCGCATTTCTCTATACCCGGACAGGAACAGCCCGATGAAATCGTGGAGGCGCAGGCGTTGGCCGCCCGGTTGGGTATAGAGCATCACGTGGCCGATGTGCGGAAAGAATTCCGTCAGGTCATCGTGCAATATTTCATCGATGAGTACATGCGCGGACGGACACCGAATCCGTGCGTCATGTGCAACCCGCTCTTCAAGGAGCGCATCCTTTGCGAATGGGCCGACCGCACGGGCTGTGCCCACATTGCGACAGGGCATTACTGCCGGTTGGAAGAGCGCAACGGCCTGCGCTACATCGTCACCGGCGACGACCCGACGAAAGACCAGTCTTATTTCCTCTGGAAACTCCCGCAGGATATCCTGCGCCGCATGATGTTTCCCTTAGGCGGAATGACCAAGATGCAGGTGCGCGAATACTTGGCTTCAAAGGGATTCGAGGCAAAGGCCCGCGGCGGCGAAAGCATGGAAATCTGCTTTATCGACAAAGACTACCGCGATTTCCTGAAAGAGCACTGTCCCGACATCGACGAGCGCATCGGACCGGGATGGTTTGTCGATGAAAAGGGACTGAAGCTGGGGCAGCACAAGGGTTTTGCCTACTACACCATCGGCCAGCGCAAGGGCCTGGAGATTGCTTTGGGCAAGCCTGCTTATGTATTGAAAATCAATCCGGCCAAAAATACGGTGATGCTGGGCGACGCCGAACAGTTAAAGACAGAATACATGCTGGTGGAGGATGTCAATGCCGCCGACATCGGGGAGCTTTTGTCGTGCCCCACCCTGTCTGTGCGCATCCGTTACCGAAGCCGGCCGATTCCCTGCCAGGTAATCCAACTCGAAAACGGGCAGTTGTTGGTGAAGTTTGCCGAAAAGGCCTCGGCCATCGCTCCCGGCCAGTCGGCCGTATTCTACGACAATAACCGCGTATTGGGCGGAGGCTTTATCGCATTCCAGCAATGCCTGAAGAAAATCGCCGCAGAAAACGAGGAAAAGTTTCGTTAGCCATTTCATTTTAATGAAAGAGCAAGGCATTGTCTGAACAAAATAACAGCATATACACGAAACAACCATACAAACAGTCAATGCCAACAGCATCATCAAAAATTTTTATTTATATTCAAAACTAACAATATATAAGCAAATTAAGAGAAATACATTACAATTAGAAACATATATCGGCAATATAAAGCCATTTTAAAACATCTAAGCGCACAGCAGATATTTTAAAATGGTTTTTGTCCATTATTCTCTTTGTTTTTAGAAAGCCATAATTTATTTTTGCACCCATAGTGACACAAATTATGGTATTATTAAATAAAAAAGAAAGAGAATACCAATGAAAGATTATCATTTCATCAAACAAACATTAAAAGCAGAGGCAATAAGTCAGCAGCAGGATTCAGGACTTTATGACGCCTCCTACGAACACGACGCCTGCGGCGTAGGGATGATTGTCAATATCCATGGCAACAAATCGCATGAGTTAGTCGACGCCGCACTGAAGGTTCTGGAAAACATGAAGCATCGCGGAGCCGAAGGAGCCGACAACAAAACCGGCGATGGAGCCGGCATCATGCTGCAGATTCCGCATGAATTCATTTTGCTTCAGGGCATCCCTGTCCCCGAAAAAGGGAAATACGGCACAGGACTGGTGTTTCTTCCGAAATCCAAAGACAAACAGGCGGAAATGCTCCGGATTATGATTGAAGAGATAGAGCGCGAAGGACTGTCTTTAATGCATCTGCGCTCCGTTCCGGTCAACTCTTCCATCTTAGGGAAAGATGCACTGAAGACGGAGCCGGATATCAAGCAAATATTCATTACGGGCATATCCGACGCGAAAGACCTCGAACGGACCCTTTATATCATCCGAAAAAGAATAGAGAGGCGTATTACGGACAAAGACTTCTATATTGTCTCGCTTTCAAGCAAGAATATCGTATACAAGGGCATGCTTTCTTCCGTGCAGGTACGTGAATATTTCTGCGATCTGGTGCAGCCCTACTTTACCAGCGGACTTGCCATCGTGCATTCCCGTTTCAGCACGAACACTTTCCCCACATGGAGTCTGGCACAGCCTTTCCGCCTGCTGGCACACAACGGTGAAATCAACACGATTCGGGGGAACCGCGGATGGATGGAAGCACGTGAAAGCGTTCTTTCCACCCCTCTGCTGGGAAATGTAAAGGACATACGGCCCATCTTGCAGCCCAATATGAGCGACAGCGCCTCGCTCGACAATGTTTTGGAGTTTTTCGTCATGTCGGGGCTCAGCTTGCCGCATGCAATGGCTATGCTCATCCCGGAATCTTTCAATGATAAAAATCCCATTAGCGAGGAGCTAAAATCTTTTTACGAATATCATTCCATCCTTATGGAGCCGTGGGACGGACCTGCCGCCCTGTTGTTCAGCGACGGACGCTATGCAGGCGGGATGCTTGACCGCAACGGGCTGCGTCCGGCACGCTATCTGATAACCAAGAATGACATGATGGTAGTGGCCAGTGAAGCGGGTGTAATCAGTTTCGAACCTGAGACCATCAAAGAAAAAGGCCGTCTGCAGCCCGGAAAGATACTGCTGGTCGACACGCAGGAAGGGAAGATATACCACGATGCCCAGTTAAAGGAACAGTTGGCTTCCGACAAGCCATACCGCCAATGGCTGTCAGCCAACCGCATCGAACTGGACGCACTGAAAAGCGGCCGTAAGGTAAGCAACTCCGTGACCGATTACGACCGGAAGCTGCGCGCCTTCGGATTCACCCGCGAAGACATCGAAAAAATCATAACCCCCATGTGCACGAGCGGGAATGAGCCGATATCGTCGATGGGGAACGATACTCCCCTGGCTGTCTTGTCCGGCAAACCGCAGCTTTTGTACAATTATTTCCGCCAGCAGTTCGCGCAAGTCACCAATCCGCCTATTGACCCAATCCGGGAAGAACTGGTGATGTCGCTCACTGAATATATCGGTGCAGTGGGAAGCAATATATTGCTTCCGGACGAAAGCCATTGCAAAATGGTCCGTTTGCCCCATCCCATCCTGACCAACACCCAATTGGACATCCTTTGCAACATACGCTACAAGGGATTCAATACGGTCAAACTGCCGATGCTGTTCGATGTAAGACAAGGGGCGGCAGGGCTTCAGGAGGCGATTGCCACGTTGTGCAAGAAAGCAGAAGAGTCCGTTACAGACGGAGTCAATTACATAATCCTGTCCGACCGGGACATAGACGCCGGCCATGCCGCAATTCCCTCGCTTTTGGCCGTAAGCGCCGTCCACCATCACCTCATTGCGGTACAGAAACGGGTACAGACAGCCCTGATTGTTGAAAGCGGAGAAATACGGGAAGTCATGCACGCCGCTCTGCTTTTGGGCTATGGAGCGAGCGCCATCAATCCGTATATGGCTTTCGCTGTACTGGATGATTTGGTCGGAAAGAGCGATATACAGATGAATTATGAAACGGCCGAACGAAATTATATCAAGGCCGTATGCAAAGGCTTATACAAGATAATGAGCAAGATGGGCATCAGCACGATACGTTCTTACCGCGGTGCCAAGATTTTTGAAGCCGTAGGTCTGAGCAGAGAGCTGCTGAAAAACTATTTCGGCACGCCGTCATCGAGCATAGGTGGCATCGGACTGCGGGAAATTGCCAAAGACTATATCGCTTTCCACTCAGAAGGATACCATGCGGGAAGCGTAGAAGAGCTGCTGCCTCATATCGGACAATTCTCTTACCGCAAGGACGGAGAGAAACATGCATGGAATCCCGAGACCATCAGTTCCCTGCAACTGGCCACACGATTGGGAAGCTACGCCAAGTTCAAGGAGTTCACAGCCACAGTCGACAGGAAGGAATCCCCCATTTTCCTGCGCGATTTCTTCCGCATCAAGAAGCATCCCATACCGATTGAGCAGGTCGAGCCGGTAGAGGACATCGTAAAACATTTCGTGACCGGTGCCATCTCGTTCGGAGCCATTAGCAAGGAAGCGCACGAAGCGTTGGCTTTGGCGATGAACAAGCTCGGAACGCGCAGCAACACAGGGGAAGGCGGAGAAGATTCCGCACGCTTCCACGAGACATACGATGGAATCTCGTTGTGCAGCAAGACCAAACAGGTCGCTTCAGGCCGTTTCGGAGTCACTGCCGAATATCTGGTCAACGCCGAGGAAATACAGATAAAGATTGCCCAGGGAGCAAAACCGGGCGAAGGCGGGCAACTGCCGGGATTTAAAGTGAACGAAGTCATCGCCCGCACGCGGCATTCCATCCCCGGCATCTCGCTCATATCGCCTCCGCCCCATCATGACATCTACTCCATCGAAGATTTGGCACAGCTTATCTTCGACCTGAAGAATGTCAACCCAAAGGCAAAAGTCAGCGTAAAGCTTGTGGCCGAAAGCGGGGTGGGCACCATCGCGGCAGGAGTAGCCAAGGCAAAGGCCGACCTGATAGTCATATCCGGAGCGGAGGGCGGCACAGGAGCATCGCCTGCCTCTTCCGTACGCTACGCCGGCATATCTCCCGAAATCGGATTGAGCGAGACCCAGCAGACTTTGGTACTGAACGGACTTCGCGGGCAAGTGCGCCTGCAAGTCGACGGACAGCTCAAAACAGGACAAGATGTGATTAAAATGGCACTTTTAGGCGCGGAAGAATTTTCTTTCGGCACGGCCATACTGATTGTTCTGGGATGTGTCATGATGCGCAAGTGCCATGCAAACACTTGTCCGGTGGGAGTAGCCACGCAGAATCCCAAGCTGCGCGAGCATTTCCGCGGACATTATAAATATGTGGTCAACTATTTCCGCTTCCTTGCTCAGGAAGTCCGCGAATATTTAGCCGAGATGGGATTCACGAAATTAGAGGATATCGTGGGGCGGACCGACTTAATCGAGGTTGTTCCTGCCGACGCCGGCTCAAAAGCATCCTTACTGGATTTCTCCCGCATCCTGTGCAAAATCGACAACGGCTCGCCGCTGCACAACGTAACAACGCAGCATCACGACATTGACCAAGTGATGGATGTCAGGATGATACAGGCATCGCGAAACGCGATAGAGAACCGCAAGGATGTATCATTAGAGTATACCATCGCCAACACCGACCGTTCGGTAGGTGCCATGCTTTCAGGAGCCGTAGCCGCCCGATACGGAGAGCAGGGACTGCCTGACCAGACCATCTGTGTCAAGTTCAAAGGCTCTGCCGGACAAAGCTTCGGAGCGTTTCTCGCCCGTGGAATCAGTTTCAGGTTGGAAGGCGAAGCCAACGACTACTTGGGAAAAGGACTGAGCGGAGGGCATATCTCCGTGCTTCCTCCTGTAAGAAGTGACTTTGCTGCCGAGGCCAACACCATTGCAGGCAATACATTGCTTTACGGAGCCACGAGCGGAGAAGTTTATATCAACGGGAAAGTCGGCGAACGCTTTGCCGTACGCAACTCCGGTGCCGTTGCCGTGGTGGAAGGAGCAGGCGACCACTGCTGCGAATACATGACAGGCGGCCGAGTGGTGGTATTGGGCGAGACGGGACGTAACTTCGCAGCCGGAATGAGCGGCGGCGTGGCGTACGTATGGAACAAGCATCACGACTTCGACTACTTCTGCAACATGGAGATGGTCGAGCTTTCGCTGCTCGAGGACGCTTCCGCACGCAAGGAACTGCACGAGCTGATAAGGCGGCACTACCTGTATACCGGCTCCGAACTGGCACGAACGATGCTCGATGACTGGAGCCGCTATGTCGATGAATTTATCCAGGTCACGCCTATCGAATACAAAAAAGTGCTGGCAGAAGAGCAGATGCGCAAACTGCAGGAAAAAATCGCCGAAGTGCAAAGAGACTACTAACATCGCAACAATAGAAAAAACAATCCGGATGCGGATAGCAGACCGTTTTTCCTCTATCCCGTCCTAAATATATCAGAACAAAAATGGGAGATTCTAAAGCATTCTTAACCGTACCACGCCAGGAAGCGGGGTACCGCCCTATACACGACCGAATCACTGACTTCAGCGAAGTGGAGCAGACCCTTAACTCGAGCGAACGGAAGCTACAGGCATCGCGCTGCATGGACTGCGGCGTACCGTTCTGCCACTGGGCCTGCCCGTTGGGAAACCGCCCTCCGGAGTTTCAGGATGCACTTTATAAGGGAAACTGGAAAAAGGCCTACCAGATTTTGGCCCAGACCAACGACTTTCCGGAATTCACCGGACGCGTGTGCCCGGCCTTGTGTGAAAAGAGTTGCGTGCTCAAGCTCAGTCTTGATGCCCCGGTCACTGTCCGCGAAAACGAGGCGGCCATCATCGAAGCCGCCTTCCGCGAAGGATATATACAGCCTGTCCGCACGCCACGAAACGGACATCGGGTGGCTGTCATCGGGTCAGGCCCGGCAGGACTGGCGGCCGCCAACCAGCTTAACCGCCGCGGATACGATGTTACGGTATTCGAAAAACTGGAATACTTGGGCGGACTGCTGCGTTTCGGCATACCGAACTTCAAGCTTAACAAGCCCATCATCGACCGCCGCCTGCATGTAATGGAAGAAGAGGGCGTGACTTTCAAGACAAACACAGCAGTCGACCTCACCCGGATGCCGGACGGATTCGACGCTTACTGCGTATGTACCGGCACGCCGCAGGCACGCGACCTCCAGATTCCGGGACGCGAACTGAAGGGCATCCATTTTGCCATGGAGATGCTGGCGCAGCAAAACCGGGTACTTGCCGGGCAAACCTTCGGCAAAGAAGAGCGTATCACCGCCAAAGGCAAGCATGTGCTGGTTATCGGGGGAGGAGATACAGGCAGTGACTGCATCGGGACGAGCAACCGTCAGGGCGCGCTGAGCGTCACACAGATTGAAATCATGCCCAAGCCGCCTGTCGGCAACAATCCGGCCACGCCCTGGCCGCAGTGGCCTCTTGTGCTGAAGACAAGCAGCAGCCACGAAGAGGGATGCGTACGCCGGTGGAGCCTGACTTCCAACCGCTTCATCGGACGGGGAGGACATGTATGCGGCGTCGAAGTGGAAGAGGTAGAGTGGATTCCGACAGACAATGGCCGCCCTTCCATGCGGCCGACCGGAAAGAAGGAAACGCTGAAAGCCGACCTTGTGCTGCTGGCCATGGGATTTCTGAAGCCGGAACTCCCGCCTCTGCCCGAGAATGTATTCGTGGCGGGCGACGCCGGCTCAGGCGCCAGTCTGGTAGTAAAATGTATTGCATCGGGACGAAAAGCGGCGGCCGACATCGACCGATACTGCATTGCCCGCGGCAAATGAGACAGACAACCCAACAAAAACACTTTTTTAATACGAGCAAACCATGTGTGGAATAGTAGCAATTTTCAATATCAAGGGACAAAAAAAGGAGCAGCGCGACAAGGCGCTGGCAATGGCCAAGAGGATACGCCACCGCGGCCCCGACTGGAGCGGCATTTACTGCGGCGAATCGGCCGTCCTGGCCCATGAGCGGCTCTCGATTGTCGACCCTCAGAGCGGGAAGCAGCCGCTCTTCTCGCCGGACGGCAAGCAGATACTCGCCGTAAACGGCGAAATATACAATCACCGTGACATACGCAAACGCTACGCCGGACAGTATCCTTTCCAGACGGGAAGCGATTGCGAAGTGATTCTCGCCCTTTATCGCGACAAGGGCATCCGCTTTCTGGAAGACTTGAACGGCATCTTCGCCTTCGCCCTCTACGATGAAGCGAACGGCGAGTTCCTTATCGCGCGCGATCCCATCGGGGTCATACCGCTATATATCGGGTATGACAGCGACGGAAAAGTGTATTGCGCCAGCGAGCTGAAGGCGCTCGAAGGTTTTTGCGAGCGTTACGAGCCTTTTCTTCCCGGACACTATTACTGGAGCCGCGAGGGCACGATGAAGCGATGGTACAAGCGCAAATGGATGGATGAAGTGCCGCAGCCGGAAGCCGGTGCCTCTCTGTCCGGCCCGGCCGAGCAACAGGCGGTCGGAAAGCTGCGCGAAGCCCTCGAGTCGGCCGTACACCGCCAGCTGATGAGCGATGTTCCCTACGGCGTGCTGCTGTCGGGCGGACTCGACAGCTCGGTCATTTCTGCCATAGCAAAGAAATACGCCTCCCGGCGCATCGAGACAAACGGCCGGCTGGAAGCCTGGTGGCCCCAGCTCCACTCCTTTGCCATCGGCCTGAAGGGTGCTCCCGACCTCGCGAAAGCCCGTGAAGTGGCCGAACATATCGGCACCGTCTACCACGAAATCAACTATACAATCCAGGAAGGACTGGACGCGCTGCGCGATGTAATCTATTACATCGAGACTTATGATGTGACCACCGTACGCGCTTCCACGCCGATGTATCTGCTTGCCCGTGTCATCAAGAGCATGGGCATAAAGATGGTGCTCAGCGGCGAGGGGGCCGACGAGGTTTTCGGCGGCTATCTTTACTTCCATAAAGCCCCCAACGCCGGAGAGTTCCACCGTGAAACGGTGCGCAAGCTGTCCAAACTGCATTTATACGACTGTCTGCGGGCCAACAAGTCGCTTTCGGCCTGGGGCGTTGAAGGGCGTGTGCCCTTCCTCGACAAGGAGTTTCTTGATGTTGCCATGAACATCGACCCCCGTCTGAAGATGTGTCCGGGCAAGACCATCGAGAAGAAAATCGTGCGGGAAGCCTTCGCCGACATGCTTCCATACAGTGTCGCCTGGAGACAGAAAGAGCAGTTCAGCGACGGCGTAGGATACAATTGGATTGACACCCTGAAGGAAATGACCGCCCAGGCGGTAAGCGACGAGCAGATGGCACATGCCGCCGAACGTTTCCCTATCCATACGCCGCGCAACAAAGAGGAATATTATTACCGCAGCATATTCGAAGAACATTTTCCCAGTGACAGCGCCGCGCTTAGCGTGCCGAGTGTGCCGAGTGTGGCCTGTTCCACCGCCGAGGCGCTGGCATGGGACGCCTCATTCGAGGGCATGAACGAGCCGAGCGGACGGGCGGTAGCGGGAGTTCACGAGGATGCGTACCACAAATAACCAATGAAAAAATCATGAAAGTAAGATTCACCAAAATGCACGGAGCGGGAAACGACTACATTTATGTCAATGCAATGCAGTATCCGCTCGGCAATCCGGAAGAGCTGGCCGTGGCATGGAGCCGCCCTCATACGGGAATCGGGAGCGACGGACTGGTGCTTGTCGGCGCTTCGGAGAAGGGAGATTTCAGCATGCGCATATTCAATGCCGACGGTTCGGAGGCAAAGATGTGCGGCAACGCCTGCCGCTGCATCGGGAAGTACGTGTATGAACACGGACTGACGGACAAGACTACCGTCAGGCTCGACACGCTTTCCGGCATCAAGGTGCTGACCTTGCATCCGGACGGCCAAAACCAGGTGGCATCCGTTACCGTAGACATGGGGGAACCCCTTGATATCCACCCGGTGACATTGGGAAACGGATACCCGTACGGCAGCGGAACAGCCGTATCGATGGGCAATCCGCATCTGGTGATATTTGTCAACGATGTGGCGGAGGTCAATCTGCCGGAGGCCGGCCCGTTATTAGAGCGCCATCCCCTGTTTCCGGACCGGGTCAATGTAGAGTTCGCGCAGGTCATTGACCGGTGCAACATCCGGATGCGCGTATGGGAACGCGGCTCCGGCATAACCCAAGCATGCGGAACGGGAGCTTGCGCCACGGCTGCGGCCGCCGTCCGAACGGGACGGTGCCAAGGCCCGACAGCCGTGGAGATGGACGGAGGCACCCTGCTGATGCACTGGGACGAGGCCGACGGCCGCATGAAAATGACCGGCCCCGCCGTCCAGGTCTTTGAAGGAGAAATAGAAATCTGAACTTAATCATACAAAACGTATATGGCATTAGTAAACGAACATTTTCTGAAACTGCAAAGCAACTATCTGTTTTCCGACATCGCAAAAAAGGTAAATGCCTTCAAGGTCACTCACCCCAAGCAGCCGCTCATACGTCTGGGCATAGGCGATGTGACCCGCCCGCTCCCGCCTGCCTGCATACAGGCCATGCACAAGGCGGTAGACGAGATGGCGGACATGGACACCTTTCACGGATACGGGCCGGAGCAGGGATACGAATTTCTGATAGAGGCAATCATCAAGCATGACTTCGCCCCGCTGGGCGTCAGCCTCAGTCCTTCGGAAATCTTCGTCAGCGACGGAGCCAAAAGCGATACCGGAAACATCGGCGAACTGCTGCGGTGGGACAACAGCATGGGCGTTACCGACCCCGTCTATCCCGTGTATGTGGACAGCAACATCATGTGCGGACGGTCGGGCGTCCGCGAACCGGACGGGACATGGAGCAATGTAACCTATCTGCCCTGCACGGCAGAAAACCATTTCATACCCAGTGTCCCCGACCATCGCGTAGACCTTATCTATCTTTGCTATCCCAATAATCCGACGGGCACGGCTCTTACGCACGAGCAGCTCAAGGTATGGGTGGACTATGCGCTGAAAAACGACACGCTGATTGTGTTCGACGCCGCTTATGAAGCATACATCCGCGAGCCGGACATCCCTCATTCCATCTACGAAATCAGGGGAGCCAAGAAGGTAGCCATCGAGATACGGAGTTTTTCAAAGACCGCCGGGTTTACGGGAGTGCGGTGCGGCTACACGGTGATACCGAAAGAAATCACCGCCGCCACCCTCGGCGGGGAGCGCATCCCGCTGAATCCGTTGTGGAACCGCCACCAATGCACCAAGTTCAACGGGACAAGCTACATCACCCAACGGGGAGCCGAAGCCGTATACAGCCCCGAAGGGCAGCGGCAGGTAAGGGAAACCATCGACTATTACATGGAAAACGCCCGTATCATGCGGACGGAACTGCAGAACAGCGGGTTCGATGTCTACGGCGGAACCAATGCCCCCTACCTTTGGCTCAAGGCTCCGGAAGGCATGAGCTCATGGAAATTTTTCGACCACCTGCTCTATAATATGAATATTGTGGGCACGCCCGGCGTGGGATTCGGCCCGAGCGGAGAAGGATACCTGCGTCTGACGGCATTCGGCAGGCGGGACGACTGCATCGAAGCCATGCAGCGCATCCGGAGCCATAGCTGAACCGGCGGACTTCCCGTCGCAGTCCGCGGCTGCATCCGTGCGGCATAAGTCTTTACCGGCTTATGCCGCACGTTTTTATTTGTCATCATCCGACAGGATGCCGGCCAAAAAGACACGGGATTAGGGCCATGCCTGCATTTCATGCCAACCAAACGCCGACAGGCACAAGACGAAAACCGCGGTTCATCCCGGCACAAAAAGCGAAAAGACGCGACTTTCCGGCATTATCCATGCATCTTATCAGCAGAGAATACTGACACAAATTACACTTCAAAAAATTAAAAACTTACAAACTGTTACTATACGCAGACATATCGGTTGCATCTGTTACATTTCAACGCCAAACAACGACAGAATCAAACATACAAAATAAAATTTGACATTATACCAAACATTTTCCGTATCAAAAGATAATATGCTATATATTTGCATCAAAAATAAAGCAAAAAGACACAAATAACATTTTTAATAAGACAAAACGATTAATTATGAAAACAAACATTTCTTTCATGAAGGCTCTGTTAGCGGCGATGACCGTATCAGCCGCCTCCGGGCTCTCGGCACAAACCGGCGTAGAAGCCCATGTCGGAGCAGATTTGGTCAGTGGATACATCTGGCGAGGACAGGACTTGGGCGGCATCAGCATACAGCCGTCGGCAGGGATTGCCTATAAAGGACTGTCATTGTCCGCATGGGGCTCGGTGGGATTCGAGAGCAAAGACACAAAAGAGTTCGACCTTACGCTGGGATATGAATACAAAGGATTCAGCGTATCGGTAACGGACTACTGGTTTAACAACGGCCCGGGCTATTTCCACTACGGGGCGCGGAACACTTCACACGTATTCGAGGCTCAGGTCGGTTATGACTTCGGCGTCGTGGCGATAGACTGGTACACAAACTTTGCAGGAAACGACGGAGTAAACAACAGCGGGAAACGGGCGTATTCATCATTCATAAATCTGGAAGCACCGTTCCGTCTGGGCGGCATCGACTGGACAGCGGCGGTGGGAGCCACGCCCTGGGCCACTTCCTTCTATAATGGAGGCGCGGGCGGATTCGAGGTAAGTCAGGTTGCACTGACGGCATCCCGCACGATTCCCGTCACCCAACGCTTTTCTCTGCCGCTCTTCGCCAGCGTAATCTGGAATCCGGCGACCGAAGGAGCCTATTTCGTATTCGGACTGACACTTTAAGAAAAGCTACAGATAAGACAGGCATTGGTTTTTGACAAAAGGTAAAAAGAAAACAGGATAACATTTCACAACAACTAAACACATCAAAATAAAAGCAATATGAAGAAAATCGAAGCAATCATCCGTCGAAGCCGTTTCGATGATGTAAAGGAAGCGCTGCTGGCTGCCGACATCGAATGGTTTTCGTACTATGACGTCAGGGGAGTGGGCAAGACCCGACAGGGGCGCATATACCGTGGAATGGTGTATGACACAAGTTCAATCGAACGTATCATGGTATCCATCGTGGTGCGCGACAAGAATGTAGACAAGACAGTGCAGGCTGTAATGAACGCCGCGCGCACGGGAGAAATCGGCGATGGCAGGATATTCATCCTCCCGGTTGAGGACTCCATCCGCATCCGCACGGGAGAACGGGGAGACATCTCCCTATACAACGCCGAACAGGAAAAATAAACAGACACAAATTATAACGCTAAAACTCGATTATCATGGATACAATACTTGACACCGGCAACACCGCATGGGTGATTGTCGCTACCATACTCGTTTTGTTGATGAGCATTCCGGGCATTGCCCTATTCTATGGCGGACTGGTGCGCCAGAAAAACGTCTTAAGCATCGTGATGCAGACCTTGCTTATCGTAGGCGCCGTCAGCGTTTTGTGGATAGCCTTCGGATACAGCTTCGTGTTCGGCACCGGACTTGCCGATAGCGGAAGTGCATTGGGAGCTGTCATCGGAGGATTTGACAAAGTGTTTCTCCGGGGTATCACCACGCAGTCGCTTACCTCAGGCAATATCCCCGAACTGATATTCGTGCTCTTCCAGTGCATGTTTGCCGTCATCACTCCGGCTTTAATACTGGGCTCGTTTGCCGAACGTGTGAAGTTTTCCGGCTTTATGCTGTTTACAATCCTGTGGAGCATACTGGTCTACATGCCGATGGCCCATTGGGTATGGGGAGGCGGATTCCTGCAAAAGATGGGGGCGATAGATTTCGCGGGCGGTACGGTAGTACACATCAACGCCGGAATCTCGGCCCTAGTCATGGCGCTTATGGTGGGAAAACGGAGCGACTACAAGTCGCGCCATCCGATGACCCCGCACAACGTGACTTTCGTCTTCATGGGGACGGCGTTCTTGTGGCTAGGATGGTTCGGATTCAATGCCGGAAGCGGACTTTGTGCCGACGGCATCGCCGCCAACGCCTTTCTGGTGACACATCTGGCTACCTGCGTAGCTGCTCTTACCTGGATGGCCATCGACTGGATTCATAACAAAAAGCCCACTACGGTAGGAACATGCACCGGTGCGGTAGCGGGACTGGTAGCCATCACCCCGGCCGCAGGAACGGTCGACATATTGGGAGCGTTCTTTATCGGCATGATTACCTCCATCGTGTGCTTTTATATGGTGGCTGTCATCAAGCCCCGGTTCGGGTATGACGACACACTCGACGCCTTCGGCGTGCATGGCGTGGGAGGAATCATCGGGTCAGTCCTGACGGGTGTATTTGCCACGCAGTTTATTTCAGGAGAAGGCGGTGTGGAAGGAGCACTCTACGGCGACTGGCACCAGCTGTGGGTACAGATTCTGGCAACGGTCATCTCCATCGTCTTCAGCGCAGTCATGACATTTGTCCTGTTCAAGATAACCGACCGACTGGTAGGAATCCGCGTCGACAGACGGGTAGAAGAAGAGGGACTCGACATCTACGAGCACGGAGAATCTGCCTATAACCATTGATTGATATCATCAAACCCATAAAATACAAGTTAAAATCAAGAGACATTATGACAACATTGAGATTCAGAGTAGTAGAAAAAGCGTTTCAGGCAAGGCCGCACGAAGTGGCCGTGCCTGCGGAACGGCCGAGCGAATATTTCGGCAAGTATGTGTTCAACCGTGAAAAGATGTTCCGCTATCTGCCGTCGGCGGTATTTGCCCGCCTTACCGACGCGATAGACAACGGTGCGGCCCTCGACCGCAACATAGCCGACCAGGTGGCCGAAGGCATGAAACGGTGGGCGATGGAGATGGGAGCCACCCATTACACCCACTGGTTCCAGCCGCTCACCGAGGGAACGGCGGAGAAGCACGATGCTTTCGTGGAGCATGACGGGAAGGGCGGAATGCTTGAAGAGTTCTCCGGGAAGCTGCTTGTGCAGCAGGAGCCGGACGCGTCCTCGTTTCCCAACGGCGGAATCCGCAATACGTTCGAGGCGCGCGGTTATTCGGCGTGGGATCCCTCGTCACCCGTGTTCGTGATTGATGACACGCTGTGCATTCCCACCGTATTCATCGCCTATACGGGCGAGTCGCTCGACTACAAGGCCCCGTTGCTGAAGGCGTTGAGCGCGGTCAACAAGGCGGCGGTCGATGTCTGTCACTACTTCGACCCGGCAGTAAAAAAGGTGATGGCCTATCTGGGATGGGAACAGGAATACTTCCTGGTAGACGAAGGACTGTATGCCGCCCGCCCCGACCTGCTGCTTACCGGCCGGACGCTTATGGGACACGAGGCTTCGAAAAACCAGCAACTCGAGGACCACTACTTCGGAGCCATCCCTACACGCGTGGCAGCCTTCATGAAGGACTTGGAAATCCAGGCGCTTGAACTGGGCATCCCGGTAAAGACCCGCCACAATGAGGTAGCCCCGAACCAGTTCGAGCTGGCTCCCATCTTCGAGGAATGCAATTTGGCTGTCGACCATAACATGCTTATCATGTCGCTGATGAGGAAAGTGGCGCGTGCGCACGGATTCCGTGTCCTGCTCCACGAAAAGCCCTTCAAGGGAGTAAACGGCTCGGGCAAGCACAATAACTGGTCGCTCGGCACGGATACCGGCGTTTTGCTTATGGCACCGGGAAAGACGGCCGAAGAGAATCTGCGCTTTATCACCTTTGTAGTCAACACGCTGATGGCGGTATACCGCCACAACGGACTGCTCAAGGCCTCCATCATGAGCGCGACAAACGCCCACCGGCTGGGAGCCAACGAGGCGCCTCCCGCCATCATCTCGTCTTTCCTCGGCAACCAGCTGAGCAAGGTGCTCGACCATATGGAAGACAGCTCCACCGACGAACTGATTTCCTTAAGCGGCAAACACGGCATGAAGCTCGACATTCCGCAGATTCCGGAACTGCTGATTGACAACACCGACCGCAACCGCACGTCGCCTTTCGCCTTTACGGGAAACCGTTTCGAGTTTCGCGCCGTGGGTTCGGAAGCCAACTGCGCCAGCGCCATGATAGCCCTCAATGCGGCTGTAGCCGAACAGCTCGTCATCTTCAAGGGCGAAGTGGACGCGCTCATCGAGCAGGGAGAGCCGAAAATCTCCGCCATCATCCAGGTTATCCGCAAGTATATCAAGGAAAGCAAGCCTATCCGCTTCGACGGGAACGGATACAGCGAAGAGTGGAAGGCGGAGGCCGCACGACGCGGACTGGACTGCGAGACCAGCTGCCCCCTCATCTTCGACCGTTATCTTGCGCCGGAGAGCATCCGGATGTTTGAATCGACCGGCGTGATGACGCGCAAGGAGCTGGAGGCCCGCAATGAAGTGAAGTGGGAGACCTATACAAAGAAAATCCAGATAGAGGCACGCGTGCTGGGCGACCTGGTGATGAACCACATTGTCCCCGTCGCCATCGAGTATCAGACCAAGCTTATCGACAATGTATACAAGATGCGCGGCATTTTCGGCGAGGAAGAAACCGACAGGCTCGCGGCAGAAAACCTGGCCATCATACGAAAGATAGCCGAACACACGAGCTACATCAAGGAGCATGTAGACACAATGGTGGAAGCACGCAAGGTAGCCAACCGGATTGCCGGCGAGCGGGAAAAGGCGATTGCCTACCACGACACCATCGCACCGATGCTCGAGCAGATTAGATACCATATCGACAAGCTGGAGCTTATCGTCGACGACCAGATGTGGACACTGCCAAAATATCGGGAGCTGCTGTTCATCCGCTGACGGACAGTCTCTGATTTTTTATTGGATGTTTGATGCGGGGCCGGGCTGTTGGTGAAACAGTCCGGCTCTTGCATGCCGCACGCGGCCCCCACACGGCCTGCCGGAATTATCGTCAGTACAAAAAGCGGCTGCCGCCGCGGCCGGAAGCCGAGCCGGTGCGGGCAAAACCGCCTTTTTCCCGCCGCTCAGGCTCCGGAATACGGCCGGATGTCAAAAAAGTTATCCTTTCTTCTTCGATTTTAACACTTAAAACGCACTCTTTGTATAAGTTTTCGCTATTTTTGCACCGACAGACAACAAATAAGAAGTAAAGGACTTTTCCTGCATCCTGCCTTGCCGGATGTTTTTCAGACGGGCAAGAAGAGGAAAGAAAAACACGCAGCCATGAAATTGTCGTACAGAAAACCGCAGATGTACTCGTTTCCGAACCTGGGAGGCCTGACCAACCGCCAGGCTGCCGCGTTGACGGACGAGGAATTTGCCCGCTACATGGAGCGGAGCAAGCGGGTGGAGTATGGCAAGGTATATCGGGCGAATCCCGATGTGCTGATGCGGAAGATGTGCGACGAGGCCATACTGGTGCCCGTAGGCAAGGAAATCACGATGAACGGGCTGATAGACATCAATTCCACCGTGCAGTTCCTTTGGGAGCAATTCCAGACGCCGCGCACCATCCCGCAGGTACTGGCCCGCGCGCAAGAGGAATACGAGGATGAAGACGGCTGCATGGAGCGGGAAATCCGGAGTTTCGTGAAAGATTATGTATCAATAAATTTTATCAGGGAGGAAGAAAACTATGAAACAAAAATGGATTAGACCTCAAACAACTATTGAAAAGTTTGTTCCCGACGAGTATATCGCGGCTTGCTGGGGTGTATGCTGTGATACTGACTGGTCAAACAATTATGAAGAATGGCAAGGCGATTATAGTAAGGGCGTTACACATGATGCTGCCCATTGTGGAAATCCCAGCAACCAAGTAATTTTCGACGATGACGATGACGGTATTGCCGACAGAATGATAGAAACCGGAACGGATGGATTAGGCAATTTAAATTGTACTATATATTGGAATGAAAGTTTCAGCGGCATAAGAAATATTGCTAGCGTAAAGCCAGGTGATATTATCTATTGGACTACCAGAGCATCTGACGGCAGAGAATGGAATCATAAGGGAACAGTATTCAGAACAAATTACGACCGTCCGAATCATTCATAAGAAGATATTTTCCGAAAACCGAAGAACATTTATCTTTTCAGCCTAAATAATGTAAGGCCTGTAAGCGGAAACCTCCGCTTGCAGGCCTTGTTTTTTCCGGCATCCCGCGCACAAGGCGGAATCTTCTGCGGAAGTATGAGCGATTCTGCATAAAAAGTTATATCTTTGCCGCCGAGATATTTCCATTTCATACGGAACAAAAAAGACGATGACACTAAAAGAATTTTTTTCCATCAAGGCGAACCGCTTCTTCTGGCTGAACATCGCCGCGATGATTGTCGTGATAACCGGCACGGCATGGGGAACCCTGCTCTGGCTTGACGCCTACACCCACCACGGAGAAGCGCATACGGTGCCCGACGTGACAGATAAAAACGTGGCGCAGGCGCAGGCAATGCTCGAAAAGCAACAGCTGAAAGGGGAGGTGACAGACTCGGTATATGTAAAGGGCGCGCTGAGCGGAATCGTTTTGGAACAGAAGCCCGCTCCCGGCGCACGGGTGAAAGAGGGACGGATGGTCTATCTCACCGTCACTACCACCAGTGTTCCCCTCGTGCGGCTGCCGGACCTGGTCGACAACAGCTCGTTCCGCCAGGCCGAAGCCAAGCTCAAGGCGATGGGCTTCCGCCTGACCGAGCCCGAAATCGTGCCCGGCGAACAAGACTGGGTATACGGCATAAAATACCGGGGCGACTCGCTTACGGTGGGCGACCGCGTACCCAACGAGGCGTTGCTCACGCTCTGCATCGGCAGCGTGGCGCTGCGCGACTCGCTTGCCGCCGACTCCACATTCATTCATCCCGACTCGCTTCCGGCCGTCAGCGACCGGCCGGAGGTGGACGACTCGTGGTTTTAACCTTGCACCCATGACAGAAAACTATTCCGACGAACTGGACGAAACGCTGGACGACATCGAACCGGCGGGAGAAACGGGACTCTACGAGCACTTCCGCGTGACGGTAGACCGCGGACAGTCGCCCGTGCGCATCGACAAGTATCTGGCCGAACGCATGGTGAACGCATCGCGCAACCGCATACAGGCGGCCGCCGACGCGGGCTTCGTGATGGCCAACGGCGTGCCCGTGAAAAGCAGCTACAAGATAAAGCCGCTCGATGTGCTCACCGTGATGATGGACCGCCCGCGCTATGAGAACGACATCATTCCCGAAGACATTCCGCTGGACATCGTGTATGAAGACGACGACCTGATGGTGGTGAACAAGCCCGCCGGTCTGGTGGTACACCCCGGATGCGGCAACTATACCGGCACGCTGGTCAATGCCATCGCCTGGCATCTGCGCGACGTGCCGAGCTACGACCCCAACGATCCGCAGGTGGGACTGGTACACCGCATCGACAAGGACACTTCCGGACTGCTCGTTGTTGCCAAGACACCCGACGCGAAGACAAGTCTCGGCCTCCAGTTCTACAACAAGACCACCCGGCGGGAATACAACGCCCTGGTGTGGGGCAATATGGAAAACGACGAGGGAACCGTCACCGGAAACATCGGGCGCAATCCCAAAGACCGCATGCAGATGGCCGTAATGACAGACCCCGAGCAGGGAAAATACGCCGTGACCCACTATCAGGTGATGGAGCGGCTGGGATATGTGACGCTTGTAAGGTGCGTGCTCGAGACCGGACGCACCCACCAGATACGCGTCCACATGAAATACATCGGACACACCCTCTTCAACGACGAACGCTACGGCGGACACGAGATATTGAAGGGGACTCACTTCAGCAAATACAGACAATTCGTAAACAACTGCTTTGCCATCTGTCCGCGCCAGGCGCTCCATGCCCGGACACTGGGCTTCAAACATCCCCGCACAGGCGAGGAAATGTTTTTTTCCTCCCCGCTGCCCGACGACATGACCCGCCTCGTGGAGAAATGGAGAGCGTATATAAGCAACAGAGAAGAATCATGAAACGCATCATTGCCATAGTAGCAGGAGGCGACTCATCGGAACACGGCGTTTCGATGAAGAGTGCCGAAGGAATCCGTTCCTTCATCGACCAAGAAAAGTATCAGACCTACATCGTGGAACTGACCGGCAAAGACTGGGAAGCCCTGCTTCCCGACGGCACGCGCGCGGCGGTAGACAAGAACGACTTCAGCTTTACGGAAAACGGCGTCAGGGTGAAACCGGACTTTGCCTATATCACCGTTCACGGAACACCGGGTGAAAACGGAATATTGCAGGGCTATTTCGAGCTGATGAACATTCCCTACTCCACCTGCGACGTGCTGGTATCGGCACTTACCTTCAGCAAGTTCACCCTCAACCAGTATCTGAAAGGATTCGGCGTGCGTGTGGCCGAGTCGATGCTGGTGAACAAACGCCACGGCATCAGTGACGAAAACGTGATTGAGAAGATAGGCCTGCCCTGCTTCATCAAGCCCAACGCCAGCGGGTCAAGCTTCGGCGTGACGAAGGTAAAGACCAAAGAACAGATACAGCCCGCCCTGCAGAAGGCTTTCGAAGAGTCGGACGATGTGATGATAGAGGCCTTCATGGACGGCATCGAGCTGGCCGAGGGATGTTACAAGACCAAAGACAAGGCGGTGGTGCTCCCCATCACCGAAGTGGTGAGCAAAAACGAGTTTTTCGACTTCGACGCCAAGTACAACGGCGAGGCAACCGAGATTACTCCCGCACGCCTCAGCCCCGAACTGACCGGCCGGGTGCAGCAGCTCACATCGGCCATCTACGATATACTGGGATGCAAAGGCCTGGTGCGCGTGGACTACATCATTACCGAAGGTGAAAAAATCAACCTGCTCGAGATGAACACCACGCCGGGCATGACCGCCACGAGCTTTATCCCGCAGCAGGTGCGTGCCGCGGGGCTTGACATGAAAGATGTGATGACGGACATCATAGAAGATTGTTCTGAAAAAAATTAGTATATTTGCAGCAACACCAAACCAAGAACGAGCCATGAACAAGCCTATCCCCGCCGAATTTGACGAAATACGCCCCTACTCTCCCGAAGAACTGCCGCAAGTGTGCCGGGAGCTGCTTGCCGACCCGGATTTCCGTGCCGTCGTCGCGGCCGTCATGCCGGGAGTTCCGATGGATGCCATCGCCGCCCAGCTGGTGCAGTGCAAGACCAATCTGGATATTCAGAAGAACTTTTTCTACAGACTCCTGCACGACATCATCCGTCATCACAGCGACGGATTCGACCTGGACGCCTCCGCCCTGACGGACAAACAGCAGCGCTACACGTTCATATCCAACCATCGCGACATTGTGCTCGACCCGGGACTTCTTTCGTTAGGACTCCTGGACAACGGATTCCCCACCACCGTGGAGATTGCCATCGGCGACAATCTGCTTATCTACCCCTGGATTAAGAAGCTGGTGCGGGTAAACAAGTCGTTCATCGTGCAGCGCGCGCTTTCCATGCGGCAGAAGCTTGAGGCTTCCGCACGCCTGTCGCGCTACATCCATTTCGCCGTGGCCGAAAAGGGCGAGAATATCTGGATTGCCCAGCGAGAAGGGCGCGCCAAGGACTCGGACGACCGCACGCAGGACAGCGTGCTGAAGATGCTTGCCTTGGGAGGCGCGGGCGACAATCCGGCAGACCGGCTGAAGGAACTGCACATCGTGCCGCTTTCCCTATCCTACGAATACGACCCGTGCGACTATCTGAAGGCGGCGGAAATGCAGCTGAAGCGGGACATCGAAGGATACCGGAAAAGTCAGCAGGATGACCTGCTCAACATGCAGACGGGCATATTCGGTTACAAGGGGCGCATCCACTTCCAGGCCTCGGAATGCATCGACAAGGAACTGGACGGTCTCCGCCACCTGCCGAAGACCGAACTGTTTACCCAAGTGTCGCAGCTGATAGACCGGCATATCCACCGCAGCTACCGCCTGTATCCGGGCAACTATGTGGCTTGCGACCTGCTGGAAGGCACTGCCCGCTTCGCCTCCCGCTATACGCCGGAAGACAAAGCCCGCTTTGAGGCCTACATCCAGAAGAAGCTTGACCTGATTGACATCGCCGGCAAAGACGAAACATTCCTGCGCGAACGGATGCTGACCATGTATGCCAATCCGGTCATCAACCATCAGAAAGCCACGGAAGCATGATGCGGAAAGTCTTTTTGCTGCTGCTGCCGGTCTGTCTGCTTGCTGTCACGGCGTGTCAGAACGACGATTATGTCTATCCGAACGTGGTGACAGAATTCATCGACGGGCAGACCGACGAGACGGGCACCCTTACACAACTGGTTACGGACAAGGGAAAAGTCTATACCATACAGCCGCGCGAAGGACTGGACGGGCTCGTCCCTGACTCGGTATACCGCACCGTGTCTGTCTATGAGCCGGCGGACGACAGCGATGAAGCCTATCTTTACTCCGCCGAACTGATTCTGGCGATGCGTCCGCTGCCTGACTGGAACTTTCAGGACGGGATAAAGACCGACCCGGTCAACGTGCGGAGCGTATGGCGGTCGGGCGAATACATCAACCTGATACTTCTCCCCCTGGTGAAGGAAGGGAGCCATGCCTTCCATTTCGTAGACCACGGCATCACGGAGAGCGAAGGAACGCGCACGCTTGCCCTGACCCTCTACCACGACCGCAAGGGCGACAGTGAAGCCTTCACCCGCGAAGTCTGTCTCTCCATCCCGCTCTGGCCGTACAGACACGAGCTCAGCAAGGGCGACACCGTCGTCTTGCAGATAAATACCTACGACGAGGGATTCGTTTCCTATACATTCACCTACTAAACACTCCGAGCTTATGATAAAGACCCTTTACTTTACACTTTTTGTATGCGCATTCGCCTTTCTGCTGTTCGCATGCAGCGACAAGCCCAAAGACGGCTTCAAGAATCTTTCCTCCGATGAATTCGAGCGTCTGATTGAGGATGAAAACATCCAGTGCGTCGATGTGCGCACCGTTGCAGAATACTCCGACGGACACATACCGGGAAGCTATAATATAAATGTATTGGACGAAAACTTTTCCGCCAGTGCCGACGAGGTGCTGGACAAGGAAGAGCCGGTAGCCGTGTACTGCAAAAGCGGACGCCGCAGCCGGAATGCGGCGCGCATCCTCTCGAAAAAAGGATTTAAAGTATATAATCTGGACAAGGGATTCGAGGACTGGAAGGAACACGGAAAGGATATCGCCCGATAGTCCCCCAGAAAACGCGCAGGGAAACTTCTCCCCGCACGTTTTCCCACATGCCTCCCTACACCTGCCAACAACAAGAAAGACAGCCGGTTATACTCAAAAATGCAGGGGTGTAGGGAAAAATGAAAAAACTTCCTGCAGATTCCGTCCGGCACAAGGCTGCAAACCCCTCATCCGCTCCCTGAAAAAGAGTTTTTCATCCCACCCTATTTTTAAAGCCAAAGACAAAATAAGATTTCATTTTTTAGTGTACCTTTGCCGGATACAAATACGCATTTCTTAACCTTTTTGAAAACAAACCAATCTAAAAAACGAAAACCTTATGAATCTGAAGAAAACATGGGTTCTTGCAGCATTATGCTGTATCTTTACCGCAAACGCACAAAGGCTCACATCGCCGGACGGGAATCTGGTAATGAACTTCAGCCTTAATCAGGAAGGAGCTCCCACTTACGACCTTTCCTTCAAAGGCAAGCCGGTCATCAAACCGAGCACACTCGGGCTGGAACTGAAAGGAAGAACGCCGAGAAAAAGACTCGCATACGAGCAGACAGAAACAAAAGCCGGCACCAGCGACCGCCGGACCAACCTCATGACCGGATTCAGGATACGCGACACGCGCACTTCTACCTTCGACGAGACCTGGCGTCCGGTATGGGGAGAAGAAAGTGAAATCCGAAACCATTACAATGAACTGGAAGTAACGCTCGACCAACCCGAAAACGACCGTTATATCCGGATACGCTTCCGCCTTTTCAACGACGGGCTGGGATTCCGGTACGAATTTCCCCAGCAGGAGAACCTGATTTATTTCGTCATCAAGGAAGAGCATTCACAATTTGCCATGGCAGGAGACCACACGGCATTCTGGATTCCCGGAGACTATGACACGCAAGAATATGACTACACCACATCGCGCCTCTCTGAAATACGCGGAAAAATGAAGGATGCCGTTACGGGAAACCTGTCGCAATATGTCTTTTCGCCTACAGGCGTGCAGACGGCACTGATGATGAAGAGCGACGACGGACTTTACATCAATCTTCACGAAGCCGCACTGAAAGACTATGCCTGCATGAACCTGAATCTGGACGACAAGAACATGGTGTTCGAATCGTGGCTCACGCCCGACGCCCAGGGTGACAAAGGATATATGCAGACACCGTGCAGCTCTCCGTGGCGTACCGTCATCGTAAGCGACGACGCGCGCCGCATCCTGGCCTCGCGCATCACGCTCAATCTGAACGAACCCTGCAAGATAGAGGACACTTCATGGATTCATCCGATGAAATACATCGGCATCTGGTGGGACATGATTACGGAAAAAGGCACGTGGCACTATACCAACGACATCTACAGCGTAAAGCTGGGCGAAACAGACTACTCGAAAACCAAGCCCAACGGCACACACTCTGCCAATACGGCCAATGTGAAACGCTACATTGACTTTGCTGCCGAGCATGGCTTCGACGGCGTACTGGTGGAAGGATGGAACGAGGGATGGGAAGACTGGTTCGGAGAAAGCAAAGACTATGTGTTCGACTTCGTTACGCCCTATCCAGACTTTGACGTGCAGGAAATCAGGCGCTACGCGGCCGCAAAGGGAGTGGAGATGATTATGCACCATGAGACCTCTTCCTCCGTAAGAAACTACGAGCGGCACATGGACAAGGCCTACCAGTTTATGGTGGACAACGGATACCATTCGGTAAAAAGCGGCTATGTAGGCAACATCATCCCGCGCGGTGAGCACCATTACGGACAGTGGATGGTAGACCATTACCTGTATGCCGTAACCAAAGCCGCCGACTACAGGATTATGGTCAACGCGCACGAGGCAGTACGCCCCACCGGACTCTGCCGCACGTATCCGAACCTTATTGCCAACGAGTCTGCACGCGGCACGGAAAACGAGGCCGGCGACGGAAACAAGCTGAACCATACCACCATCCTGCCCTTCACACGCCTCATCGGAGGCCCGATGGACTATACGCCCGGACTTTTTGAAATGGACTGCAGCAAGATGAATCCCAGAAACAAGGCGCACGTACACTCCACGCTCGCGCGACAGCTTGCACTCTATGTCACGATGTACAGTCCGTTGCAGATGGCGGCCGACTTGCCGGAAAATTACGAACGCTTCATGGATGCCTTCCAGTTCATCAAGGATGTGGCCATCGACTGGGACGAAAGCCGGTATCTCGAAGCAGAGCCAGGTGAATACGTGACCATCGCCCGGCGGGCCAAAGGAACGAATGACTGGTATGTGGGCTGCACCGCCGGCTATGACGGACATACCTCGAAACTGTCGCTCGATTTCCTCGACCCCGACAAGAAGTATGAGGCCATCATCTATGCCGATGCAAAGGATGCAAGCTGGGACAAGAATCCGCAGGCCTACACCATCACCCGGAAGCTGGTAAGCAGCCGGACGAAGCTCACGCTGAAAGCCGTGGCAGGCGGCGGATACGCCATCTCCATCAAGGAGGCCAGATAACTTTATCCTAATCCATCCGGAATCAAGCCGCGGCAGCCGGACACAAAAAAGGAAGCCGGTCTGAACACATTCAGACCGGCTTCCCTATTTTTCCCGTCAATGGAGTCTAACACATATATTATTTATGCTGTTTGGGCTGACGGTGCTCACGTTTCGGCTGAGCATCACCCATACCTTCCGGCTTCGGCAGCAACACCTTATGGGAGAGTTTGAATTTTCCGGTCTTCGGGTCGATGTCAAGCAACTTCACTTCTATCTCATCGCCTTCCTTCAAACCAGATTCTTCAATGGTCTCCAGACGCTTCCAGTCAATTTCCGAAATATGCAGCAAGCCATCCTTACCCGGCAAGAACTCAACAAACACACCATAAGGCATTACCGAACGCACCTTACCCATATAGGTTTCGCCTATTTCGGGCACAGCCACGATAGACTTAATCATGCGCATTGCATCGTCGATGCACTTCTTGTTCGTTCCGGCCACTTCAATACGGCCCACTCCATCAATTTCTTCAATCGTAATGGTAGCTCCCGTCTCTTCCTGCATGCCCTGAATAATCTTTCCGCCCGGGCCGATAACAGCACCGATAAATTCTTTCGGAATGGTCATCGTCTCGATACGCGGAGCATGAGGCTTCAAATCCGGACGAGGCTCGGCAATACATTCGGTGAGCTTGCCCAAAATATATTCACGGCCTTCCTTAGCCTGCATCAGTGCCTTTTCCAAAATATCATAAGTCAGTCCGTCGCACTTGATATCCATCTGCGTAGCGGTAATACCGTTGCGCGTACCGGTCACTTTGAAGTCCATGTCACCCAAATGGTCTTCGTCACCAAGGATATCCGACAGCACTGCATACTTGTCTTCACCGGCATTCTTGATCAATCCCATAGCAATACCTGATACCGGATTCTTGATAGGCACACCTGCATCCATCAATGCCAGCGTTCCTGCACATACCGTAGCCATTGAAGAAGAACCGTTTGATTCGAGAATATCAGAAACCACACGGATACAATAAGGATAACCGGCAGGAATCTGGCCTTTCAACGCACGCCATGCCAGATGCCCGTGACCGATTTCACGACGGCCTACACCGCGTTGCGCCTTGGCTTCACCGGTTGAGAAGGGCGGGAAGTTGTAATGCAACAAGAAACGCTCCTTATGCTGGTCAAGCACATCGTCGACGGTCTTTTCATCCAACTTTGTTCCCAAAGTCACCGTACTCAATGACTGCGTTTCACCGCGCGTAAAGATAGATGAACCGTGAGGACCTGGCAGCGGACTTACCTCACACCAGATAGGGCGGATTTCGGTAGTGCTGCGTCCGTCCAGACGCTTTCCTTCGTCAAGGATGCAACGGCGCATCGCCTCTTTTTCCACATCATGATAGTAACGGTCAATCATGGCAGCCTTCTCTTCCAGTTCCTCTTCCGTAAACTGAGCCTTGAATTCCTCACAAATGGCATCGAAAGCATCCTGACGCTCATGCTTGTTCTTGTTTCCTGAAGCTGCCACAGCATAAGCCTTGTCGTAGCAGGCATCGTGAACGGCCTTGCGCAAATCCTCGTCATTCTCTTCGTGGCAGTATTCGCGCTTGACAGTCGAGCCAACCTCCTCCATCAGTTCCATCTGCGCCTTGCAGTGTACCTTGATAGCCTCGTGCGCACACTTCATGGCTTCCAGCAAGTCTTGTTCCGAAACTTCTTCCATCTCGCCTTCCACCATCATGATATTGTCATAAGTAGCGGCTACCATCAAATCCATGTCGGCCTTCTCCAGCTGTTCAAAGGTCGGATTGATAACAAACTGTCCGTCGATACGCGCCACACGCACCTCTGAAATAGGGCCGCCGAACGGTATGTCAGAAACAGCCAGTGCTGCCGAAGCAGCCAGACCGGCCAATGCATCCGGCATATCCACCCCATCGGCCGAGAACAAGATGATATTCACATAAACTTCAGCATGGTAATTGTCGGGGAAAAGCGGCCGCAACGCACGGTCCACCAACCGGCATGTCAGGATTTCATAATCCGATGCCTTACCTTCACGCTTGGTAAAGCCACCCGGAAAACGTCCGAACGCCGAATATTTTTCTCTGTACTCCACCTGCAACGGCATAAAATCTGTTCCGGGAACTGCATCTTTTGCTGCACAAACAGTAGCCAGCAACATGGTATTTCCCATGCGCAGCATTACGGCACCGTCCGCCTGTTTTGCCAGCTTTCCCGTTTCGAGCGTGATGGTTCTGCCATCGCCCAACTCGATCGTCTTAACAATAGGATTGATCATAAAATTGTGTTTAAAAAAATTTCCATGTAAAATACGCGCAAAGATAGACAAAATATTTAGAGAAACAGGCAATTACAAAATAAAAGTTCCATTTTAAAGCTTTTTCATCTTATTTTCCTGCCGGAAAAACAACTTCCGGCCGAAAAGAAAAATCCATTTGCCGCATATCAAAAACACAGTCTGCCCCGCGGGAAAAGATTTTCAGCATGAAACGCTCCCCCGCCCTAAAGGCCAAACGGCGGCATGTACCCGGACAGTTAACGTATTTTGTCGGACAAAAACTTTGTGAAATCATTAAAAGCCGTATCTTTGCATCTCAAAACAAGAACATTGCGACATTCCGCAATCGATAAAAACGCTGATTATGAAAAAAAACGCCTATATTGTAGGAATCATACTGTCGGTCATCCTGATGGCCTGCAAGAATGAACAGACTTTTAAAGTGGAAGGAGAGGTGACCGGAGCGGCAGAAAAGAAACTGTATCTGGAGCAAAGCGCACTGGGAGGTATCGTAACCCTCGACTCTACCGAGCTTGGCAGCCACGGAACGTTCAGCTTCGAGGGAGAACGCCCCTCTTCGCCGGAGTTCTACCGCCTGCGTATCGACAACAAGATCATCAACTTTTCCGCCGACTCAACGGAAACCATAACGGTTCACGCCGATTTCCCCACCTTTGCAACAGACTACCGAATCGAAGGCTCGGAAACAAATCTGAAAATCAAGGAGCTCTCGCTGCTCCAGGCCGAACTGCAGAATCAGGTAACCAGTTTAGGAAAATCCGGGCTTCCGGCAGGAATCGTACAGGACAGTCTTTTAGCCTTGGTCAACTCCTACAAAGACAAAGTGAAACGCGAATATATCTTCCGCGCCCCCAATACACCTTACGCCTACTTCGCCTTGTTCCAGCAACTGAACGGGTTTATGATTTTTGACCCCCTGACAAGCAAAGAAGATGTAAAGTGCTTTGCGGCCGTAGCAACAAGCCTGAACAACCAGTATCCCCATGCAGACCGCTCGCGCAATCTGTATAACATGGTAATCAAGGGCATGAAAAATACACGGACTCCCAAGGCCGAACCGGTGACAGTGCCAGCAAACATAGTGCAGGAAACTTCCATCATAGACATCCCGCTGAAGGATGTGGAAGGAACGACACACCATCTGACAGACCTGAAAGGCAAAGTCATACTGATAGACTTTACCGTTTATGCCAATCCCGCTTCAGGAGCACGGAATCTCGCCTTGCGCGAACTTTACAACAAGTATGCTTCACAAGGGCTGGAGATTTACCAGATTTCGCTTGATACGGACGAACACTTTTGGAAAACATCCGCCGACAATCTGCCCTGGATTTGCGTGCGCGACCCCCAAGGCCCCTACTCGACTTTCGTAAACCTGTATGGAGTGACACAACTGCCAACCGCATTTATTGCCAATCGCAGCAACGAACTGACCCTTCGTCTGGACGAACAGACAAATATAGAAGAAGCAATCAAGAAATATCTGTAAACATGTTGAAAAGCATACGGAAAAAGCTTGATTAATACCATAAAACATCTACCTTTGTCAAGAAATAGAAAAGGAAGGGTTCCGACATCTTGAACATGTCGGAATTCTTTTTTGTTTATAAGAGAAATAACATAAAACGAATATTAGGAGGAAAATTATGGCTTACATGTCAGAAGAAGGCTACCAGAAGCTGGTGGCCGAATTAAAGCATCTGGAGTCAGTAGAACGCCCGAAAATCGTGGCCGCCATTGCGGAAGCGCGCGATAAGGGAGATTTGTCGGAAAACGCAGAATATGATGCAGCAAAAGAAGCACAGGGCATGCTGGAGATGAAAATCAACCAGCTGAAGGCAACCATCGGTGATGCCAAAATCATCGACACTTCAAAGCTGAATGCAGACACCGTTCAGATTCTGACCCGCGTGGAACTCAAGAATGTAAAGACAGGAATGAAAATGGCATACACCATCGTATCTGAAAGTGAAGCAAACCTGAAAGAAGGAAAAATCTCTGTCACTACCCCGATAGCACAAGGTCTGCTCGGCAAAAAGGTAGGCGATGTTGCAGAAATCACCATTCCGCAAGGCAAAATCAGTCTGGAAATAACAGGCATATCATTTTAATGACAAGGCAGGTCTGCTCCGTGCACGACTTGCCTTTTTAATACTCATTCAATATGGCAACAATATTCAGCAAAATCATTGCAGGAGAAATTCCCAGCTACAAAGTAGCGGAAAATGAAGAGTTTTATGCTTTTCTCGACATTAACCCGTTGGTTAAGGGACATACGCTGGTTGTCCCCAAACGTGAGGTGGACTACATTTTTGATTTAAGCGATGAAGAACTGGCCGCCATGCATGTATTTGCCAAGCATGTGGCTCTTGCCATCCAGAAAGCTTTCCCATGCAAAAAGGTAGGCGAAGCGGTTATCGGCCTGGAAGTTCCCCATGCCCATATCCATCTGATTCCGATGCAAAAAGAGTCGGACATGCTGTTTTCAAACCCGAAGCTGAAGCTGAGCGGCGAAGAGTTCGCCGAAATCGCCAAAGCCATCCATGAAGCCTGGCAGCAGGACAAGCAATAATTTCCCTACAAACAATCATATCTTACAATCCGACACATACCGACAAGACAAACCAATCTCCTCATCCTGCCTCTACAAGACACAACGGCGACAGGATGAGGAGATATTCTCCAGCTCCATGACATTCGTCTGCCAGCAAAGCGGAACACTCCTGTCCGCCTCAGGCATCACATCCGAATATCAGCACTTGCCGTCAGGAATACTTCTCACCAAACTTCATTTCCACATCGTTCACAAACTTCCGGATGGCATTCTGGTCATCTTTCTTGCATATCAGCAAAGCATTGCCACGCTCAACCACCAGATATCCCTCCAAATCCTGGATAACGGCAAGCTTACCTTCCGGCATTACCACAATATCCTCCTTACAGTTATACAGCAAGGTATTGCTGCCGACAATGACATTACGGTTCTTGTCCTTCGGCGAAGCATCATACAAGGCACCCCAAGTCCCGATGTCCGCCCAACCGAAATCACAAAGCTGGACATATACATTATTGGCTTTCTCCATGATGCCGTAATCAATCGAACAGTTCGGACAAGCGCTGAAATCCGGCTCGTCGCATTCCACCCGCGGACAAACTTCCGACATCATCTCATGAAAAGCTTTGAGTATCGTATTTACATGCCAGATAAAGATACCTGAATTCCAATAAAACTCATTGCTCTGAACAAACACCTCGGCAAACTCCAGAGCCGGCTTCTCAATAAATGTCTTAACCTTATAAAAATCGCCCTTCTTCTCCTCGTCTATCTGAATATACCCGTATCCTGTCTCCGGGTAACCGGGCTTGATACCCAAGGTAAGCAGTTCCCCCGAATGAGAAGCAAACTCCAATCCCTTCTGTATCGCTTCTTTAAACTCGTCCATCTTCAGAATCATATGATCGGAAGGAGCCACCACAATGGTCGCATCAGGGTTGACTTTCTGGATGACATGCGAAGCATAGGCTATGGAAGGAGCCGTATTTCTCCGTTCCTCCTCAACGATTAACTGATAATCCTTAATGTCAGGAAGCAATTCCATCACCAACTCCCTGTAATCCCTATGCGTGGTGATATAGATATTTCCGGGCGGAACAATCTGCCGGTATCGGTCATAAGTCTGCTGCAGCAAGGTCTGCCCGGCTCCAAAAAAGTCAAGAAACTGCTTGGGCAATGCCTTGCGGCTATAAGGCCAGAACCGACGCCCCATTCCGCCGGCCATGATGATGCAATAATAGTTGTTATTACTCATGGTAAAATAAAGATTTATGTTAATCTTTCGCTAAGATAGGGCTTATTTCATAAAAAGCCATCAGGAAGCTCTTTAAAAATGACAAAAATAAAGAAATAGACACCACGATTTGCGGCTCCCGGAAAACTTCCTTACCTTTGCATTCATCCATAATACAATTTCCCAGACGGCGGAATCGGCAGGCGCGACGGTCTCAAACGCCAGTGAAGTAAAATCCGGCCCGGTCCGGCCCGAGTCTGGGCACTGCAAAAGCCAGGTATATTCAAATCATATGCCTGGCTTTTCCTTATATGAAAGACTTCGGAAGCCTTTTCCGAATCTTCCGCAACCGCCACGGCACATTACGCCCCGTCGCTCCAACCTTACGGACAGCATGAAAAATTCTTACGATACGGATGAGACACGCACAAAACACCTTGAAAAAAGGACTCCGCAAGGTCATTAGTGTGGATGAGAGAGTTGTGATGAGGAAATAAACTAACGAAAATCCTTGCGGAGTCTGTTCCTTTACCGTTCCGGATTATCTGAATGCCTGCCCTTATCCATAAAAAAAGCGGCAGAGCATTTGCCTATTTGCTGGAGAGGGAGTCGAAGCCCTTTATGCACAAACAGGAAACGCCCTCCGCAGATATACGTGGAAGGACGTTCAAACTGTTTCGTGTGCATAGAACCTTTGTTTCGACTTTTCTCCAGCACGGAATCAGCTAAACGTTATTTGCCAATACAATTAATCTCTGCTTGAAAAAGCATCGCAAAAATAATCATTTTACTTATAAAACGCTACTTTTTCTCCGTTTTTTTTCGGGACAACTGTCTTATCCCCAAATCATACCGGGGAAACACTCCCGACAAGGCCGGATAAACTTTTAGTTTAAAATAAGTTCCATTTATTCCCGAAGTCTTGTTATCTTTGCAGAGCTTTGGGAGAATATGTAAAAATCAATTAATAACCGCCTGTTTATGGAATATAATTTCAGAGAAATAGAAAAGAAATGGCAACAAAAATGGGTAGACAACCATACCTATAAAGTTACCGAGGATGAAACGAAACAGAAATTCTATGTATTGAACATGTTCCCTTATCCGTCGGGAGCGGGACTGCACGTGGGACATCCGTTGGGATACATCGCCAGCGACATTTACGCGCGCTACAAACGCCTGCAAGGCTTCAATGTGCTCAATCCGATGGGATATGACGCCTACGGTCTGCCGGCCGAACAGTACGCCATCCAGACCGGACAGCATCCGGCCATCACTACGGCCGCCAACATCAACCGTTACCGCAGTCAGCTGGACAAGATTGGATTCAGTTTCGACTGGGACAGGGAAGTGCGCACCTGCGAGCCGGACTATTATCACTGGACGCAATGGGCTTTCCAGAAGATGTTCAACAGCTATTATGACTACGACAAGCGGAAGGCGTGCCCAATCAGTGAGCTGACGGCTCATTTCGAAAAACAGGGAACTGCCGGCCTGAACGCAGCATGCACCGAGGAACTGAACTTTTCGGCCGAAGAATGGAACAGCAAAAGCGAAAGGGAACAGCAGGAAACCCTGATGAACTACCGCATCGCCTATCTGGGAGAAACGATGGTGAACTGGTGTCCGAAACTGGGGACAGTATTGGCCAACGACGAAGTGGTGGACGGCGTTTCCGTACGCGGCGGGTATCCGGTCGTACAAAAGAAGATGCGCCAATGGTGTCTGCGTGTCTCGGCTTATGCGCAACGGCTGCTCGACGGGCTTGACACCATCGAATGGACTGAATCCCTGAAAGAAACACAGCGCAACTGGATAGGCCGCTCGGAAGGTGCGGAAGTACGCTTCAAAGTAAAAGACCGCGACATGGAATTCACCATCTTCACCACGCGGGCCGATACGATGTTCGGAGTCACCTTCATGGTACTGGCTCCGGAAAGTGAACTGGTTCCGCAGCTTACCACCGCCGACCAGAAGGCAGAAGTAGAGGCATACCTCGACCAGACCAAGAAGCGGACTGAGCGCGAACGTATCGCCGACCGCCGGGTAACGGGTGTATTCAGCGGTTCATACGCCGTCAATCCGTTTACCGGCGAGGCCGTACCCATCTGGATTAGCGATTATGTGTTGGCCGGATATGGCACGGGAGCCATTATGGCGGTTCCGGCACACGACAGCCGCGACTATGCCTTCGCCAAACACTTCAATCTGCCGATTATACCGCTGGTAGAAGGCTGTGATGTCAGTGAAGAAAGTTTCGATGCCAAAGAAGGAATCGTATGCAACTCTCCGAAAGCGGGTGTCACACCCTATTGCGACCTGAACCTGAACGGACTCACCATCAAGGAAGCCATAGCAGCCACCAAGAAATACGTAAAAGAGCATCAGCTGGGACGGGTGAAAGTAAACTACCGCCTGCGCGATGCCATCTTCAGCCGCCAGCGTTACTGGGGAGAGCCGTTTCCGGTCTACTACAAAGACGGCATGCCCTACATGATTGACGAGAGCAAACTGCCCTTGGAGTTGCCTGAAGTGGACAAGTTCCTGCCGACAGAAACAGGCGAACCTCCATTGGGACACGCCACCAAGTGGGCATGGAACGTAGAGAAAGGCGAGGTGGTCGAAAACTCTCAAATAGACAACGTAACTGTTTTCCCGCTCGAACTGAACACCATGCCGGGGTTTGCCGGGTCAAGTGCCTATTACCTGCGCTATATGGATCCGCACAACGACAAGGCTTTGGTGTCAGAACACGCCGACCATTACTGGCGGAACGTAGACCTCTACGTAGGAGGAACGGAACATGCCACAGGACACTTGATTTATTCCCGCTTCTGGAACAAGTTCCTTTACGACCTGGGCGTCAGTGTGACAGAAGAACCCTTCCAGAAACTGGTGAACCAAGGAATGATTCAAGGCCGGAGCAACTTTGTTTACCGCATCAAAGACACCAATACATTCGTATCGCTGGGGCTGAAAGGCCAATATGATGTTACGCCCATCCATGTCGATGTAAACATTGTGTCGAATGATGTGCTGGATATCGAAGCCTTCAAGAACTGGCGGCCGGAATACAACAACGCCGAGTTCATATTGGAAGACGGAAAATACGTTTGCGGATGGGCCATCGAGAAGATGAGCAAATCCATGTTCAATGTAGTCAACCCCGACATGATTGTTGAAAAATACGGGGCTGACACCTTGCGCATGTATGAAATGTTCCTCGGGCCGGTAGAACAGTCGAAGCCGTGGGACACGAATGGCATAGACGGCGTGCACCGCTTCCTGAAAAAACTCTGGAATCTCTTTTACGACCGCAAGGACAACTTCTTGCCGACCGAAGGAGAAGCCACCAAAGAAGAACTGAAGGCCGTCCACAAACTGATTAAGAAAGTGACGGGCGACATCGAGGCGTTCTCTTACAACACTTCCGTCAGTGCATTCATGATTTGTGTCAATGAGCTGACCGCCCTCAAGTGCCGGAACAAGGATGTTTTGAGCAGTCTGGTAGTGGTCATCGCCCCGTTCGCCCCGCATTTGGCCGAGGAACTGTGGGAGGCTTTGGGCAACACCACTTCCGTATGCGACGCGCAATGGCCTTCCTACAACGAGGCATACCTGCAAGAAGACAGCGTGAAATATACGGTTTCCTTTAACGGAAAGGCTCGCTTTGTAATGGAATTCCCTGCCGATGCCGACAATGAAACAATCCAAGCCGCCGTCATGAGCAACGAGCAGTCGCAGAAATGGATTGAAGGCAAGACTCCGAAAAAGGTCATCATTGTTCCGAAAAAGATTGTGAACATTGTACTTTAATCCGTTCAAGCATCGGAAACTGATTTTCATCCTGAAGAAAGTTTCCGATGCTCCTTTCAAAAACTCATGTCAAAAGGTCATTCGGGAAACCGAATAAACAGAAAAAGAATATGGAAGCACTGTTAAGAAAAAAACTGGGAAGGGAAGCCAAAGACTATCTTGCCATCACCTTCGGCTTAATCTGTTATTCCCTCGGCTGGGCGGCATTCCTGCTTCCTTATCAGATTACGACAGGAGGCGTTACCGGTATCGCGGCCATCATCTATTACGCTACGGGCGTTGAAATCCAAGTATCCTATTTCGTCATCAACGCCGTGTTCTTAGGCTTTGCCCTGAAGATATTGGGCCCGAAATTCAGCATCAAGACCGTATATGCCATCTTCATGCTGACTTTTCTGCTTTGGTTTTTCCAGATGCTGCTGAAAGACGACGAAGGCAGGCTGCCCCAACTGCTCGGAACGGGGCAGGACTTCATGGCTTGTGTAATAGGAGCGGGGATGTTGGGCTTCGGTGTCGGCATCGTTTTCTGCAATAACGGAAGTACGGGCGGCACGGACATCATCGCCTGGATTATCAACAAATACAAGGATGTCACGCTGGGGCGGATGATGATGTACTGCGATATCGTCATCATCTCTTCATGCTACTTCATTTTCCACGACTGGCGCCGCGTGCTGTTCGGCTTCTGCGTGCTGTTCATCATGAGCATCGTCATCGACTATGTGGTCAACAGCGCCCGACAGTCCGTCCAGTTCCTGATTTTCTCGAAGCAATACGAAAAGATAGCCCAAGCAATCGCCACGGAGATAGACCGGGGCGTGACTTTGCTCGACGGCCAGGGATGGTACAGCAAGCAGGAAGTGAAGGTTATCGTTGTATTAGCCAAAAAGAGCCAGTCGCTCGACATATTCCGACTGGTAAAAGACATTGACCCGAACGCATTCGTCTCACAAAGCAACGTGGTGGGCGTGTACGGAGAAGGGTTTGACAAACTAAAGATAAAGTGAAAAGACGATGAAGAAACTGGTTTTTGCCACAAACAACGCCCACAAGCTCGAAGAAATCCGTGCCATCCTGGGCGATGAAATAGAGATACTCAGTCTGAAAGACATTCATTGCGATGCGGACATCCCTGAAACGGCCGACACGCTCGAGGGAAACGCCGCTCTCAAAGCGGAATATGTCTACCGGAACTACGGGATGGACTGCTTTGCCGACGATACCGGACTGGAAGTGGAAGCACTCGGCGGCGCGCCGGGAGTCTATTCCGCCCGCTATGCCGGGAGCAGCCACGACTCTGAAGCTAACATGAAGAAACTGCTGGCCGAGCTGAACGGCGTAACAAACCGCAAGGCCCAATTCCGCACCGCCATCTGCCTGATTGAGAAAGGAGAGAAGCATCTCTTCGAAGGCATCGTAAAAGGCGCGATAATCGAAGCCAGACGGGGAAATTCAGGATTCGGCTACGACCCGGTATTCGTGCCCGAGGGATATGCAGAGACTTTCGCCGAAATGGGCAATGATGAAAAAAACAAAATCAGCCACCGTGCCCGGGCCGTGCAGCAGCTTTGCGCGTATCTGAACCGCCCGTAACCAGATAATATCCCCGCCCGCGGACGGTAACAATCCGATGCTCCGGAAAGTCTCTCAGGATTTTCCGGAGCATTTTTATATGCGTGTCAATCTTTTCATCGGCATTTTCGTCCTTTTCCCAGAACCGTTGCTTGATTTCCTCCCGGGCCACGCATTCGCCTTCCCGCTCCAGCAGCAGGTCAAGCAATGCCAAATCAAGTTTGGGAATGGCGCACTGCACGCCGTTGACAAGCAACTCCTGCTTGTCAAGGTCGATGGCAATCCCCCGCACGGGGCGTTCCCGCCTGCGCATCCGGCAAACGTACAGATAGCCTGTCACACCCGCCGCAACCAGAAGCAGAAACCAGTAGAAGGTGCTGTCAACATGCCGCCATACAGTATGGAAGCCATAGTCCACCCAGGCCTGCGCCTTGATTTCACCTGTAATGTCCAGCGTGTAAAGGGGCGTAAAATAGGCCGACGAGGGTGGGAGAGAGTCACGGCTGCACCGCTTCGCCTTTCCGCTGCGGTAAACCGTCCCCGTCTTCCCGTCTATTTTCAGCAAGGCAAGCTGCTCCCGGAACAGAGCATTCAGCTTGTCGGGATTTACCGGGTTCGTTCCGGCAAGAATATATTCGTTCAGCAGGCGTTTGGCCTTTGTCTCGCTCAGGCTGTCGCGGAAGGTATAGACCATCTTCCCTTTCGGCGTGCGGAGCGTATAGTTCTTTATCTTGCGGTCGAAGGGCGGAACGGTGGCATACCGCTCGACATCCGGACTCAAGGCAAGGTTGTCCGCATACCGGAAGCGCTCAATCCGCTCGGTATAGTGCCTCTCCACCGCCGTCTTAAACGCGCGGTCTGCATCCTCCCGTATGCGCTTCTCTCCGTTTTGCAGGGAGATGCGCAGCGTCAGCGTCAGGGCAGCGAGCAGCAGGGCCGCCACGATATATGGTTTCCTTCTTTCCATTGCAAAGCCAATCTGTGACAAAATAAGCAAAAAGCACGAAGATTTCAGGAAAAGTTCAGGTTATTTTTTTGCCGGAAAGGATGGAATGCCGTTCTTTTGCGGATGAAAATTCATTTATTCTACCATGCAACGGAAAAACATAAAGACAAAAGTTTTCTTTTTCCTGAGTCTGCTGCTCCCCGCAACCTTGCAGGCGCAGGATTATCTGAAAGAAGTGCTGGAGCGGATGGAGGGAATCCAGTCGGCAAGCTACTCCGAACACACCGAAAGTTGGGAACCGGGCGACACACTGCCTGTCTTTACCGCCACTTTCTTCGTACAAGAATACAGGAATCCGCAGGACACCACCATCGGCGCATGCTTTGCAAAGTGGGACTCGAAGGATAAAAACAGATTTGAAGAGGGATACGACGGCCATATCCACGCCAGCGTCTACCACGATGACAGGGAAATCGTGCTGGACGACTTTACCGTCCGACGGCTTCCTTTCCGCCCGGTCACGCCTCCGTTCTTTCAATACACGGAGAGTATCCTGCGGTATGTTCTTGAAACGACGGACAGCATCACGAAAGAAGTGAGGGAAACCGGAAAAACGTATTACATCAAGCTGACCATCCGCGAGGAAAACCAGATTGAGTTTTTCGGAAAAGCCTTCCGCATGCCGTCTCCGCCGCCGGAATTCTATGTGGAGCCCACTTCTGTCTATGAGATATGGATTGACAAGCCGACCAGACTGCCTTATAAGGTGAGCAAAAAAATGTCGCACTATATCTCCGTCCACGTTTGCCTGAACCCCCGCCTCAACCCGACAGGGCTGAAAGGCTTCAACCTCTACGACTGTTTTCCGAAAGGCTATGAGATAAAGAGAAAAGGGGAGCAGTCTGCCCGCAAGCAGCCCAGTATGGAAGGCAAGCCTGCACCGGGATGGACGCTCCGTGACGCCGACGGAAACTCCTTTTCGCTTGGCCAAGTGAAGAGTAGGGTAGTGCTGCTCAACCTTACCGGCATAGGATGCGGAGCCTGCCACGCCTCCATCCCTTTCCTGCGGAGGCTGAAAGACCGTTTTCCGCCCGCCGACTTCGAGCTGATTGCCATTGAAACGTGGGGGAGGCCCATGCACTCCATCCGGAACTATATCGCCCGAAACCAGATAAACTACCGATTTCTGGAGGGTTCGAAAGACCTTGTGAACGATTACCATACAGGCGGAGCCGCCCCTTACTTCTTCCTGCTCGACGAGCACCGCGTGGTGCGGAAAGTCTTCTACGGATACAGTCTGGAAAATTCCGAAGAAGCAATTACCCAAGCCATAGAAGAACTGCTGCGACCATAAAAGAAACGCCCGCTCCGTGCCTCAATACAAGATTTTGCAGGCACGGAGCGGGCGTTTCATAAGGAAGGAAATCTGACTTTATCAGGACAAAAACTTCAGATACCGCTCTACCTTCTCGAAAAACAGCGAGATATGCGCTCCGTCGGCAAAGGCATGGCTTGCGGTAAGTGCTATCGGCATATACAGCCGCCCGTCGCGCCGGATGGCTTTTCCCGCATTCATCAGCGGATAATCCAAGGGATGACCGACCGACTGCTGCGTGTAAGTGACCGAAGTGAAGTACAGTTTCGGCGTGGCACTGAGCAGAAAGACATCAAAATCGCCCTGCTCGGCTATCCGTTTGTCCGTTCCGTACGGGTCTCCGTCGGGGGGAATGGAAGTCACAATGCGGCGTGCCTCCGCATAAAAGGCATCAAAATCCTCCCGGTAAGGGATGCGCACCGTATAGAAAGTCTTTCCGGGAACGGCGATAGGGGAGATGACATCCACCGTATCATGATACACCACCTGTCCGTTCTTGTCCCAGCGGTAACGCAGCTCCTTAATCTCATTCACGGCCCGCAGGATGGCATACAGATAATGCAGGAAGAAGGAGCGTCCCGACGCCTTGGCCGCAGCGTAAGCCTCCGTACAGTCCACCTCTCCCGTTATGGATATCCACGAGTTGGCAAAGCCCCGGAAGAAATTATAATTGTCCTTCCGCTCCCAGATACGGATATCGACAATATGTTTCATGCTTTCCGAAATTTCTGCGCCACCTTATGATAAGTCGGCATGTCCACGCCCAAACGCTCGCCCAGCGCAATCATGTCAAACAGCAGGCCCTGTATTTCCGACTCATGGCCGCGGGCAATGTCCTTCTGCATCGAGGCCGTGCTGTGCGGATCAAGCTTGTCGATGACCTTCAGGTTATAGGCAACGGGGTCTTCGGGAAAGTCCACTCCCGAGCGGCGTCCTATCTCGGCACTCTCGCGCGACAGTCCGACAAACGTATCGCGCACATCTCCCTCATGCTGCACCTCGCCCATCGGCACATCGTGATAGGCTCCCGTGCAGGCCATTGCCGAGATAAACGCCCATTTGATAAAGGTATCGCGGTTGATATCGTCCGACACTTCCACCTTGATGCCGCATCCGCGCAGTTCTTCGGCTATCGCCTCCATACGCTCGCGAGCCACTCCCTGTTCCGGACGCGCCCCAAACACCATGCGGAATATGCTTCCCATCTGGGTAATCTCCCCTTCACCGGACACGAATCCCACGATATAAATGCAGCCGTCAAGCACCGTAACCGAGGGAACCAGGCGTCCGATGCGGGGGCCCGTCCCATAAACGTTGAGGATGGGAATAACCAGCGTACCGGGAGCGGCGGCCCGCTCCACCACATCCTTGATGGAATCGACGGAATACCCCTTCACACAGACAAAAATCACATCCGCCTTGCCGTCAAACTCTTCGGCAGTGCACGCCTTCACCGGAAGGAAATGCTCCCCCTTCAGGTCCGACTTCAGGTGAAGCCCGTCGCGGCGCATCGCTTCAAGATGTTTTCCGCGGGCAATGCAGGTCACATCCTTTCCGGCCAAGGCCAAAAATCCGGCGATGGAGCCTCCCACGCCACCCGTTCCTACAATCAGATATTTCATAAGGCTCTTTATTTTATAAGTTTTCCAATTCCAAAAGATTCAACTTTTCAGGTCATAAATCCCAAATGCCGATTCAATCCGCTTTCATTTAAACCCGATAGGCTTTCTTGGCTTTTCCTCCCGCCGCCTGTCGCTCTGCAATTCGGCCAAAGCCTGGTTGATTAATTCCAGTTGCATCCGTGTATCTTCATTTACATCATTATAATCGGTAAAGACCTCCTCTATATAGGCTTTCAGTTCATTCAAGTCTTTCTCTATACTGCCCACACGCTGAGAAAGGGAAGAAGAAGAAACCAACTGGCGTACAGCAACAAAAGTGTGCATAATGGAAATATTTACCTCAATGGCAATTTCACTATTGAGAACGGAAGAAAGCATAGCCACACCTTGCTCGGTAAAAGCATAAGGCAATTTACGAACTCCGCCCCAACTTGAAGTCGCAAATTGCGACTTCAAGTTACTCCATTCCTCTTTGGTCAGCTGAAACATAAAGTCAGCAGGGAATCTACGGATATTACGCTTAACTGCTTCATTCAGTCTCTTTACTTCCATCTGATAAAGGGATGCCAGATCTTTGTCAAGCATAACCTTTTCACCTCTGATTTCGTATATCTTTTGCTGTATTATAACCGTCGGCAACATAATATATGCTGTTTGTTCTTAAAAACCGCCCTTTCATTTTACGGCCTGACAAAATCCGAATGCTCCGTTACCTTCTTTACACGTTAAACCGGAAGTGCATGATGTCGCCGTCCTGCACCACATAGTCTTTGCCTTCCACGCTCAGTTTTCCGGCTTCGCGCACGGCGGCTTCGCTGCCATACTTGATGTAATCTTCATATTTGATGACCTCAGCACGGATGAATCCTTTCTCAAAATCGGTATGGATGACACCCGCACACTGCGGAGCCTTCCATCCCTTGTGGTATGTCCAGGCCTTGACCTCCATTTCACCTGCGGTAATGAACGTTTCCAGATTCAGCAGCTTGTAGGCCGACTTAATCAGACGGTTTACGCCCGACTCTTCCAGTCCCACTTCCTGAAGAAACATCTGACGGTCTTCGTAGGTCTCCAGCTCGGCAATGTCGGCCTCTGTCTTTGCTGCCACCACCAGGATTTCCGCATTCTCTTCTTTCACCGCCTCGCACACCTGCTCCACATATTTGTTTCCGGTCACGGCACTTCCTTCGTCTACATTGCAGACATACATCACCGGCTTCGAAGTCAGCAGAAAGAGGTCATGCGCAATTTTCTGCTCGTCTTTCGTTTCAAACTGCACGGTACGAGCCGACTTTCCCTGCTCCAATGCTTCCTTATAACGCACCAAAACTTCGTATGTCTGCTTGGCCGCCTTGTCGCCTCCCGTCTGTGCCTGCTTCTGCACCTTCTGGATTCGGCTCTCGATGGTTTCCAAATCTTTCAGCTGAAGCTCCGTATCGATGATTTCCTTGTCGCGCACGGGATTGACCGTACCGTCTACGTGCGTTACGTTCTCATCATCAAAACAGCGGAGCACATGAATGATGGCGTCCGTCTCGCGTATATTTGCCAGAAACTTGTTGCCCAAACCTTCGCCCTTGCTTGCGCCCTTCACCAGTCCGGCAATATCCACAATTTCCACGGTGGTCGGCACGACGCGCCCCGGATGCACCAGCTCGGCCAGCTTGTTCAGCCGCTCGTCGGGCACGGTAATCACGCCCACGTTCGGTTCAATCGTACAGAAAGGGAAATTGGCAGCCTGTGCCTTTGCATTCGACAAACAATTAAAAAGAGTCGACTTGCCCACATTCGGCAAACCGACAATACCGCATTGTAAAGCCATAACTATATTCTTATCTTATTATTATCTTCTGGTTTCAGCTTACAAAGATAAGTCTTTTTCTGCGGTTTCTCATAAAAATGCCACAGATTCTACAGGTCACGTAGTCACTACGGAACCTGTAGAAGTCTGTGGCGCGCAATTTTACCTTTTATGTTCTTTACTTATTACATAGAGAACGCTTAATTGAAATGTACCTGAACAGGCTCTGTAAATATCATGGCATCAATGCCTGCTATCTTCAGACCCATGCGGGCGTATACAAAACCTGTCTGGGGCAGTGAATTGTTTATTGAGTTGGTTGAAAAACCGCTCAAGTCCACATTCAGGGTAACGGTCTGTCCGGCAGTCAGGCCGGCATTTTCTTCCGTATAGCCGCCCTGTCCCAAGTTACGGGTATCATCCACGATGATGTTACGGCCCACATACAGACCTACCTTTTCAATAGTCGCCCCCGGAGTGACCTCCGTAATGGTACAGGTGCCTGTTACCTGACGGCCACTACAGGTTATCGTCGCATCATCCAAAAGGTAATAAGGAGTAACCTGTACATCAACCGTTCTTCCATCGTAGTTGTCAATGATGATGGCATCTTCGTCTGTCGGGTTCACCCACGGACCCATGTTGGCTACACGCACCAGGCGATAGTCTTTCCCTGAATAAATGCCTGCGCTGTAAGTTCCGTCCTGTGCAACCTGCACATTCATATAGGTACTGGATGACAGTTCCCATCCCTCTTCATAAAGGTGCATCACCACCTGATTGTTTCGCACATAAATCGGTCTGTCGCCATACTTCACCGTACCGGTAAGATTGACATTCGGCTCATCGTAGTTATCCAACTCGCATGAAGTGAAGCTGACAGCCAATATGAATGACAGAAAATAAAATAGTTTCTTCATAATTGAATGCTTTTGTTAGATTACATATTCGGATTCTGTACCAGTTTCGGGTTCTTGTCCAAAACATCCTGCTCGAATGCAGTATAATAGTTACCCAAACGGAAGTTACGCGGAGCCAAGAAACGCGGAGCTATCTGACGCACATAAATGTATTTATTGTTGTCCGGTCCTCCCACAATACGGTAGGGATACAAGGCATACAGCATGGTGTTTTCTGATTCCACTCCGTTCCATACACGGTGTGCCTTGCGCAGACGCTTCATATCCCACAAGCGATGGTCTTCCAATGCCAGTTCGCGGCGGCGTTCGTTCAGCATGTTGTCGATGGTCAAATCGGAAGCCGACCAAGAGTTGGCACCCAAGCCTGCACGCTGGCGAACCTTGTTCACGTAAGTCAAGGCTTTTGAAGTCTGTCCCAATTCCATGGCAGCCTCAGCAGCATTCAGATAGATTTCTCCCATACGGAAATATACGTACCAGATGTAAGAACCTTGTCCACGGGCAGAAGTTCCGGCCTTTTCATCCACAAACTTACGCAGATTGAAACCTGTGTTAGTATAAGTGGCACGGTTCAGTGGACCGTCATTGCCTACCAATGTACCGCCGTCGCCTTCATAAGTGGATTGCGCTTCTGTCCCTGTAACCAACGTGTAACTTCCGTCATTGTTATATACAGCCACACCGGCCTGAACATCCAGCTGTGCTCCCTTGAAAGTCTGGTCGGGAACCAGGCAAGTACCTTTCAGACGGACATCCTGAATCGGGTCAAAGATTTCACCGCGGGTATTGTAAACAATATATTTACCTCCCGCATCCTTGTCGGCCAACTTACCGTAGGTTTCTACCAGTTGCAAAGTCGGACAGAGGTCAGATCCATTGTCGTTGTCCTCGTTCATAGACTGCGCGATGTTGGCAAACGAGAAGGTATGGAACTTGCTGGCATTGTAATCCTTTGTCCAAAGCACTTCCGTATTGTTGTCCTTCGAGCAGATGGCATTGTAGAAGTTGTCGGATGAAGGATTGTCGATGCCCTGCAGCGTATTGTTTGCAAATTCACTGATAATCCGTTCTGATGCCGCCAACGACTTGGTGTAGTATTCGGTCGGGTCTTCACCCTCCATGCCTACGACACCCGGTTGCTCTGCAACGCGGATTTCCGAAACATTATACTTGGCGATAGAGCCGGCATACAGCATGGAGCGGCTGGCCAAAGCCAGAGCAGCCCACTGGTTGGCGCGTGACTTGTTGGTTACATCATTGTTTTCTGCCAAAGCAGCCTCAATGTCCATACATTCGTCATAGACAAAGTTGTAAACTTCAGCTTCCGAAGCACGCGGTTTCTGCAGTTCAGTCACATCCATGCCCGGAGTATAGCTCTGGGTTTCGGTAACCAAAGGCACACCGCCCATGCGGATACACATCTGGAAATAGGCATAAGCACGCAGGAAACGGAATTCAGCCGTATAAAGAGCCTTGGTTTCGTCTGGCAGTTGAGATACCGTAGCCAAAGACTCGATAGCCTGGTTGCACTTATAGATATAGGCATAGTCGTAGTAGCGGAATTCATCGTAGCTGTATGCCACCATCTGGTTGCGGGCAGACTCCACATCCTGGTTCATCAGACCGCACCACATGAAGTCGTCAAACAGCGAATGGTTCACATCGTTGTCCATGTTACCGTTGGTAGCCACATCATTATACAGCTCTGCCAACACACCCTGAATCAAGGTCTCGTCATTCCATACCTGTTCAGAGGTCAGGAAGTCTGTCGGCTCCGTGTCTCCCACCCAATTGTCGCAGGCAGTAAAGGAAGTGCTGAGCGCAACAGAACATAATATATATAGTAAACTCTTTTTCATATCTGCTTTTTATTAGAAGTTAAGATTCAAACCGAATGATATCGTACGCAAGTTCGGAGTAACCAATGCACTGTTTGAAGTGATTTCGGGGTCAATCTGATACTTGTGCATGTTATCGATGCTGAACAGGTTGTAAGCGTTCACATAGAAGCGCAGACGGTTCAGACGCATCTTGTTGGTAACAGACTTCGGCAGGGTATAACCCAGTTCCAAAGTACGGAGCTTCAGATACCATACCTTCTTTACCCAGAAGTCGCTGCGGCGGGTGAAGCTGACATTGTTACCGGCATAGCGGGTAGCGGGGAATTCACCGGCAATCCACTGTGAGTTCGGGTCAGTCGGGTCGGCACGGTGCCAAGAGTCGGTCAGCAGGTATTCGGCCGAGTTACCGTCACCCTGGAACGGATAGCCCAACTCCCAGCAGACTTCGTATGACTGTGCGGCAGCACCGTTCCAGTCCATCTTCAGGTCGAAGCCTTTCCATTCGAATGTTGACAGCAAACTGTAGTTGATATAAGGCAGCTGGCCTGCACCGTAAGCAATCGGACGCTCATCCAGTTCGTTGATTACACCGTCATTGTTCTGGTCTTTGTAGATAAAGTCACCCGGCAGCATGGTACTGTTACCTTGTCCGTCGTTGTCCACCGGATAATTCTGAATCTGCTCGTAGTTCTGGAAACGTCCGTCCACTTCATAACCCCAGAAGGTAGAAGCCCAACGGTTTTCGGTAGAGTTGCGATATTCATCCCAGCTCGAACCGAAACGCGGTTTGTAAGAGTCACCCGTCATACGGCGAGCAAGCGTAAAGTTTCCAGTCAAAGAGTAACGGAAATCGTCCACCTGGTCACGCCATGTGATACCAAATTCCAAACCTTTGTGATAATCGGAGTTCAGGTTTTCGTTGGCAAGGTCAAAACCTACTTCTTCCGGTATCAAAACGTCGTAACGCAAGGCCGGAAGTCCGGTACGCTTACGTTGGAAGAGTTCGAATGTACCGGTCAAGCGCTCGTCGAAGAAGCCGAAGTCGATACCGACATTGATCAAGGTAGATTTAATCCAGCTCAATGTGGTAACGGGGATACCACGATATTCCACGCGAGATACGGCATTGCCGTTCAATACGGCACCGTCAGCCGTGTTTCCATAAACATATCCGTTCATGAAGGCATACGGATTGACAATGTTTTCCATTGTTCCGTTGTTATCATTATCCCACTGGTCATCTCCCATCTGTCCCCAAGATGCACGGATCTTAAGGTTAGACAGCTTGGTAGCTTCCTTGATGTTTTCCATGAAGGATTCTTCCGAGATTCTCCATCCGGCAGATACGGCGGGGAAGAAGCCCCAACGGTGTCCCGGCGCGAAGAGGTAAGAACCGTCGTAGCGTCCGCTGAACTCTGCGAAGTATTTGCTGCGGTAGTCGTAGGCGGCACGGAATACCAGACCGGCACGGCGGGCAACGCTTTCCGTATTCTCCAGCGACTGCATGTTGGCAATACCGTTGGTCAGCGCGATGTAGTTGTTGGTGGGCAGGGTATTGTACTGCGTCCATGAGTTGTCTTTTTCAAAAGTTTCCAGACCAATCACACCCGATACATGGTGAGCCTGATTGAAGGTATGGTCGTAGTTCAACTGCACCTGGAATGTCTTTTCCTGACGCTGTTCCTTCACGCGGCGGCGCCACGGGTTCTGGTTACCCCAAACCGGATTATAAGTGTCTGTTGCCGCATCGTAGTTGTAAACCTGATAGGTATACTCAAACTGTTCCTGGTCGTTCTGGGCAATCCAGTAGTTATAGGCCACTCTTGCCTTCAATCCTTCGAGGGGAGTCTGCCACTCCATATAGGCGTTCACACTTCCCGATTTCCATACATCGTCCGTATAACCGGTAATGTCTTCGTCGAAGATGGCGGCACCCGTCGCATTGTTACGGGTTTCGTTTACATAGTCCGGATTGTCGTTGGCAAAGGCATGCTGCGTCGGCCAGTTCTGGAACATGGCGTAATACGGCTGCCAGTAGTCATCCAAGCCCGGCACACCCACATTGTGGCGGTTTTCCATACGGCCGCTGATGCGGACACCCATCTTGAAGTTTTTCGTGATGTTGGCTTCCACGTTGCTCTGGATGTTGGTACGGTTGAAGTTGAAGCCGTTAATCATGGCATCCTGGTCGGTATGAGACACACCCACGTGATAGTTGATGTTTTCCGAACCACCGTCGATGCTTACGTTGCCATACCACATGGCGGCATTCTTGTTGGTGATGAAGTCCTGCCAGTCGAAGCTTGAATAAGCGCCCTGGCCCTGACGCCACAGGTTCAGCTCGTCCATCGTGCGGGCGGTTGTACCGTTCGTGTTCAGGTCGGCCTGCATACGTCCTTCATAGAATGTAGGAGCGTCTGCCACTTTCGGATAACGCATGAAGTTCTGGATGCCGTAGTAGAAGTTGGCTGTTACAGAAGTCTTCTCGTTGCGACGGCCAGACTTGGTCGTTACCAATACAACACCGTTTGCGGCACGCAGACCGTAGATGGCTGCGGAAGCATCCTTCAATACGGTGATGCTCTCAATGTCGTTCACATCGATGTTGTTGAACTGTCCTTCCTCACACTGTACACCATCTATTACATATAAAGGTGTACCCATGTTACGAATCTGGATGGAAGCACTCGCACCCGGACGACCATCGGCCTGACGGGCTGAGATACCGGGAGCCTTACCGACGAGAGCACCTGCCGTAGTCGGGGTAGTGGTGCTGGTCAGTTCTTCAGACTTCACGGCGGTGATGGCACCGGTCAACGACCCTTTTTTCTGAGTACCGTAACCAACGACAACCACTTCATCCAACGTTTCGGTGTCTTCATTCAATTCCACCACCATCGAAGTAGAGGCCGGCATTTCCTTGTCAGTAAATCCGATGTAACTGAACTGGAGAACTGCTCCTTGGGAAACATTCAGCGTGAAGTTTCCGTCGAAATCGGTGATGGTTCCGTTTGTAGTCCCCTTTTCAAGGACATTCACACCGATTAATGGCTCTTTGTTGGAGTCAACAACCTTACCTGTGGCCGTGATGGTCTGGGCAAGGGCCGATGAACAAACACAAAGGAGCATGAGCCATGACAAACACAAAGCCCTGAGAGTAGGACTTAGACCTGCTTTGTTGTTCATAAATACTACATTTAAAAGTTAATAATAAAGGTTGATTAGAATCGTTTGCTTTCCTTCCTACTTACCAATCAATCTCTTCTATCTCTAAAAATTGCAACTGCAAATATAAAAGTATTTTCCAAAACGCCAAATCTTTAACAGCCGTATAAAAGTGGATAAAAAGCATAAAATAGGTGGACAAAAGTGTACACTTCACAAAAAATGTTACCTGCAGAACAGGCTTTGCGCCTCTTGCCTCGGAAATTATTCCACCTGTCTGCCAAGTACACAGCCAGACGCCTGCATGAAAGCCCTCAATTCATACAAATGTTTTCGCAAATCTCCTGTCACTCCTGACACTTTCGAAACAAGAATCTGTCTTTCATCCTTTTATGCGTGTCAGGAGATGTGTCAGGAGGCGTGTCGGCAAAAATCTCCTGACACGCTCCCGACAGCTTTCACAAACTACCCTAAAACAAATTCCGCCTGTCTGCCACAGAGACAGCCGTCCGGAAAGGCCATTCTCAAAGATTATCCGCGGTTTTGCAGCCATGTGCACATCTTTTCCCTACGACAAAAAAGTTTTCCCCTGCAAAATAAAAATCAAACCACGAGAACTTATATACTTACTCTATGGCCAGAAACACACCAGAAGAGGGAAATGAATTACAATCTGTAAGCGAAACAGAAAGGAACAAAAGAAAATCCGAATCCTTATTCCCCGAAAGGGCACAAAAAAAAGAGGCACTTCTCACGAGGTGCCTCTTCCTTCATGAAAAAAAGAGTTTTATGAATGCTTCTTTGTTTGTACCAAGTTCTACTTGTCCATCGTCACCGTCATTTCAGGAGCAAGAACAAAAGCTTTCTTTCTTGCATTCCATTTGTAGTATTCAACGGTAACACTCTTGTTATCATAAGTATACTGGATGCGCAGGTCATTCTCCCAACGCGCCTTGGCGGAGTTCCACTTCTGCGAAACGTTTTCCGTCATCCGGTTGGCGGCATCATACTTATAATTGTACTTCATATAGTTTGTCAGCGTCGTACCGTCCATCTTGTAGACCGTTTCCGCCACTTTTACTCCATTTACTTCTTCCGCGTTATAAATCAGATTATTCTCCGGATTAGCGGCAGAAATTGTAACATTCGCAACAAAAGCAACCACTGCAACCAGTGCAATCTTGATTAAATTCAGAGTCTTCATATCTTTAAAGTTTTAAGGTTTTACTTTCTTTTTGTCATTATCACACTGCAAATATAGCAAAATACTTTCTTCAAAAGCAAATAAAACCCATAAATTTTGCATCAAATTAGCAAAATGTCACTTTTTAAAGACTCGTTAACCTTAATGCGCTTCCAGCCAGTTCTTACCCCAACCGCAGTCTGCCCGCAGCGGAGCTTTCATTTTGTAAGCACCCTCCATCTCCTCTATCACGATTTGCTCCACTTTTTCACGTTCCGAGGGCACTACGCTAAAGTTCAATTCGTCATGCACCTGGAGAATCATCTTCGATTGAAGCCCCTCTTCCCTGAAATGTCGGTAGATGCGAATCATGGCCACCTTGATGATGTCGGCGGCACTTCCCTGAATCGGCGCGTTGATGGCGTTCCGCTCAGCATACCCCCGCACCACGGCGTTGCGTGAAGTGATGTCGGGCAGATAGCGCCGCCGCTTGAAGATAGTCTCGATATATCCCCGCTCGCGCGCCACACGGATGCTTTCATCCATATACTCCTTTACATGCGGATAATTCTCGAAATATCCGTCAATCAATGCCTTGGCCTCCCGGCGGTCGACATTCAGCCGCTCGGCGAGCCCGAACACGGAAATGCCGTAGATGATGCCGAAGTTGGCCGTCTTTGCCTTGCTGCGCTGCTCGCGTGTCACCTCCTCCAGACTTTCCTTATAAATCTTGGCCGCCGTGGCAGCATGGATATCCTGTCCTTTCTGAAAGGCCTCAATCATGTGGGGGTCGCCGCTCAGGTGGGCCATGATGCGCAATTCAATCTGTGAATAGTCGGCCGAGAAAAATTCGCAGCCTTCATCCGGGATGAACGCCTTGCGGATTTCTTTCCCGTCCTCATTGCGGACGGGAATATTCTGCAGGTTAGGGTTGCTCGAACTGAGGCGGCCTGTGGCTGTCACCGTCTGATTGAACGAAGTATGAATGTGCCCGGTCTTGGGATTGATAAGCTGGGGAAGGGCATCGATATAGGTTCCCAACAGTTTCTTCAGTCCCCGGTGCTCCAAAATCTTGCCCACAATCTCGTGCTTGCCTCGCAAACTTTCAAGCACCTCTTCAGAAGTAACGTATTGTCCGGTTTTGGTCTTCTTCGCCTTCTCTACAATCTTCAGCCGGTCGAAGAGCACTTCGCCCACCTGCTTGGGGGAAGCGATGTTGAAGTCCGTTCCCGCCAGGCGGTGGACTTCTTCCTCTATCTGGTTCATGCGGGCGGTAAAGTGGCGCGATGTCTCCTTCAGCGCCTCGGTATCGATGCGCACGCCGTTACGCTCCATGTATGCCAGCACCGGCACAAGCGGCATCTCGATTTCCTCGAACAAGGTCTTCGCATCGGCCTTTGCAAGTTCCGGCTCCAAACGGTTCTTCAGCTTCAGGGTAATGTCGGCATCCTCGCAGGCATACTTGTATACCGCCTCGGGAGGGAGGTCGCGCATGTTTTTCTGGCCTTTCCCTTTCGGGCCTATCAGCTCTTCTATCTTGATGGTCTCATACTTCAGATAGATTTCCGCCAGATAATCCATGCCGTGACGCAGTTCGGGCTGAAGCACATAATGCGCAATCATGGTATCAAACAGCGGGCCGCCAAGCTCTATCCCGTAATTGGCGAGCACAAGCATATCATACTTGATGTTTTGTCCTACCTTCAGTGTCTGCCGGCTTTCCAGTACCGGACGGAACAGGTCAACTATCCGCTGCGCTTCCCGGCGGTCGGACGGAACGGGGACATAAAATGCCTGGTTTTCGGCAAAAGAAAAGCTCATTCCCACAAGTTCGGCGGTTATCGGGTCGGTTCCTGTCGTCTCCGTATCTAAACTGAAAATTTCTTTTGTAAGTATCTTTTGTAATAAATCGAGTCTTTTCTCTTCGGTATCAACCAATTGATAATCATAATCCAGGTCTTCAAGCCGCGTGAGAATCTGATTTTCCGGCGCGTCCGTACCTTCGTCCGCAAACAAGCCAAAGAGATCGGCTTGCGGAGCAGGGGAGGAGGGGGCGGTTTTCTTCTCGCTTCCGAAGATACGGTCGGTCAACGTGCGAAACTCCATCTCCTCAAAAATCTTGCGCAACTTTTCCTCATCCGGCTTCTCGCGTTTCAGAGCTTCCATGTCAAGAGCAATCGGCACATCGGTCTTGATGGTGGCAAGAAATTTAGAGAACACTATCTGCTCGCGGTTCGTCTCCACCTTTGTCTTGACGGCTCCTTTCAGCTGCCCGGTATTGGCCAGCAGATTTTCGATGCTGCCGAACTGGGCTATCAACTTCTGGGCGGTCTTTTCGCCCACGCCCGGACAGCCGGGGATATTGTCGGAAGCGTCGCCCATCAGCCCCAGCATGTCGATTACCTGGGCAGGCGACTGGATGTCGAACTTGGCCTTCACCTCTTCCACCCCCATCACATCAAACTCTTTGTCGCCGTATTTAGGACGATACATAAAGACATGGTCGGAAACCAACTGTCCGTAATCCTTGTCGGGCGTCATCATATAGGTATAGATACCCTGCCGACCGGCTTCTGTAGCCAACGTACCAATTACATCGTCGGCCTCATAGCCCGGCACTTCGAGGATAGGGATGCGGTATGCCCGGATAATGTCCTTGATGACAGGCACGGAAAGCCGGATGGCCTCGGGAGTCTCCTCCCGCTGCGCCTTATACTGCTCGAAGGCTTCGTGGCGAAACGTAGGCCCGGCCGGGTCGAAAGCCACGCCGATATGGGTGGGATTCTCCTTTTTCAGCACTTCCTCAAGCGTATTGACGAAGCCGAGCACAGCCGAAGTATTGAACCCCTTCGAATTGATGCGCGGGTTTTTGATAAAAGCATAATAGGCACGATAAATCAGTGCATATGCGTCAAGCAGAAACAGTTTGTCCATTTCGTGTAAAAATCTTTATTTTTTGAGGCATAAAAGTACAAAAAAATACGCAATTCACTGTTTTATTATTACTTTTGTGCGATAATTAGATGTTGCATGGATAAGTTAGAATTAATCAGACAGCCGATAGTGAAGGAGTTAGACCTGTTTAAGGCACTTTTTGATGCATCGCTGACAAGCTCCAACCCCTTGCTGAGCGAGGTTTTGGGCTACATCAAGAAGCGGAACGGAAAGATGATGCGCCCGATTCTGGTCATGCTGATGGCCAAACTCTTCGGCAATGTGACGGATTCCACCCTCCATGCGGCCTTATCCTTAGAGCTGCTGCACACGGCAAGCCTGATTCACGACGATGTGGTGGACGAAAGCGACGAGCGGCGGGGACAATCGTCGGTCAATGCCGTATACAACAACAAGGTCTCCGTATTGGTAGGCGACTATATGCTGGCCACAAGCCTGAAGCATGCCGCACATACCGGCATCCTGAAACTGGTGGACTTGGTTTCCCGCCTGGGCCAGGAGCTTTCGGAAGGGGAGATTATCCAGCTCGCCAACGTATCAAACCAAAATTTCTCGGAGGAAGTCTACTTCGATGTTATCCGCAAAAAGACCGCCGCCCTGTTTACCGCCAGTGCAGAGAGCGGGGCCGTATCGGTTTATGCCGGTGAGACGGAAGAAAAAAATGCAGCGCTTTTCGGCGAGATGATTGGCATCGCATTTCAGATTAAGGACGACATATTCGATTATTATGATTCCCCGGCATTAGGCAAGCCTACGGGAAACGACATGATGGAAGGGAAGCTGACGCTGCCTGCCTTGTATGTCATCAACCGCACACAGGAGCAGCCGCTGCGCGAACTGGCTCTCCGCATCCGCTCGATGAAGGCTTCGAAGGAAGAAATCGCCGCATTCGTGGAGCGGGTAAAGGAGGAGGGGGGTATTGCCTACGCTGAAAAAGTAATGCACTCCTATCGCGACAAGGCATTGGAACTGCTTCCTGCCACGGCCAACGAAGCCATCCGCGCTTCGCTCACGGCCTATATCGACTATGTGATAGAGCGGGAAAAATAACAGCCGCCGTCGCTCCGCGATTCCAAAGCCTGTCTGCCTGGCATCCGGCAGGAGTAAAAAGTCATTACATCAGCATCAAAACTCCGTTTTGTATGCACTCCATTTTTCTTATAAAGGAGAAAACCGGCAGGCAGCGAAATCATTCCAACCATTTTCTTCTATCTCAAAACACCGACACCTGTCAAGGAAACAGGGCGGCAAAGCCGTCCCAACCATGCTTAACCGCGGGTAAGCGAAGCGAACCTGCGGAACTGAAAGTGTGCCGCACACAACCGTCCTCAAAGAGGGCGAACGGAAAAAGACTCATCCTCATAGCAACAAATAAAACTCCATTTTTATGACAGGAAATCAAAAGAAGAATCTTATTTTTACACAGCAAGCAAAACGGTAGAAACAAAGAGAATATACGTTAAGTAAAATATCTATACAGGCATACGACTATGGGAAAATACATCTGCCAACGCCCCATACATCCGGGCGAACTCATCAAAGAAGAGATTGAAAGCCGCAAGCTGTCGCAAACCAAGCTTGCCACGCAGACGGGAATCTCGTATAAGGTACTGAATGACATTCTGAACTGCCGCCGCCCCCTGACGACCCCGACGGCACTGCTGATAGAAGCGGCTTTAGGCATAAGTGCCGGACTGCTGATGCGCATGCAGCTGGACTGCAACATGCAGCAAGCCCAAAGCGACAAGTCGTTCATGGAACGACTGAACAGAATCCGCAAATATGCGGCCGTCTTGTAACATTGGACAAGAAAGAAGCATTAAGAAATCTACAAGGATTCTCCAATCCTTTACACACAATAGGAGCGGGGTCTGCCCGCCCGAATCACCGGCCGGACTTGCCTAACGGGTGGATTCGGGCGAGAAGGCCCCGCTTCTGTACAGGACGATATGCCGTTTGTATCCTGCCTTAAAAAAATTTGGTCTCGGCGCCCACGATTTCCGACAGCAGCAGATTGGCCAGACGGCTCGTGCCCAAGCGGAAAAGTCCGTTGTTCAGCCATTCCTTGCCCAAGACTTCCTTTACTATCGTATAATATACCAACGCATCGCGCACGGTATTGATGCCGCCGGCAGGCTTGAAACCGACCTTGCGTCCCGTCTCCAGAAAATATTCCTTGATGGCCTGACACATTACATAGGCCGCTTCGGGCGTAGCAGCGGGCTTTTCTTTCCCCGTAGAAGTCTTGATGAAGTCCGCCCCTGAATACATGGCCAGGATAGAGGCTTTCTTGATGTTCTGGGCCGTACCCAGCGCACCGGTTTCAAGAATCACTTTCAGATGCTTGTCGCCGCATACCTCCTTCAGTTCCTCGATTTCGTCGCACATGCCCTCGTAGTCGCCGCTCAAGAACTTGCCCACCGGAATCACGATGTCTATCTCGTCGGCTCCGGCATGGATGGCCATCGCCGTTTCCGCCACCTTCACTTCGGTAAACGTCTGCGAAGAGGGGAATCCGCCCGACACGCAGGCAATCTTCACATCGTCGGCCTCCAGTGTGTCATTGACTATCTCGGCCATGTTCGGATAAACGCAGATGGCGGCCACGTTCTTCAAGTCCGGATACTTGTCTACAAAATCGTTTACCCTTTCTGTAAAGCGCATCACACTGTCTTCGCTGTCGGTACACTTCAGGGTAGTCAGGTCGATGCAGTTGAACAAAAACTTCCGGACTTCCAAGGTATCGTTTTCTTGTAAACATTTTTCAACGAGATGCGCCGTCTTTCCGGCAATTTCACCGTCGTTCAAGTCCGTATTATACTTGCCCAAAGCCATATCATATTTGCTGGGCTGATTGAGGTTCTCTTGGTTGTCGTCGTAATTATAGTCCATACGCTTATAGTTTAGGATTGTTTTTATGTCTGTCCTTGTCCCGCGAGGTTTTCTTCTCCAGGTTCTTCCGGAAAGCCTCCGTCAAATCCACTCCCGTCTGGTTGGCCAGACAGAGCAGCACCCAGAGCACATCCGCCATTTCATCGCCCAAGTCATGCTTTTCGCCTTGCTTAAACGACTGGTCACCGTAGGTACGCGCCATGATGCGCGCCAGTTCGCCCACTTCCTCCGTAAGCACCGCCATGTTGGTCAGCTCGCTGAAATAACGCACACCGTATGTCCGAATCCATTGGTCTACGGTGCGCTGCGCTTCTTCCAAAGTCATATCATTCTTTATTTTTAGTATCCATGCAGATGGTTACGGGGCCGTCGTTGAGAAGCTCGACCTTCATGTCGGCTCCAAACTCTCCCGTCGCCACTTCCCTGCCCAAAGCGATGCTCAGCTCATTGCAGAAATATTCGTACAAGGGAACAGCCGTTTCCGGCCGTGCGGCCCGGATGTAGGAAGGACGGTTGCCTTTCTTGGTGGATGCCATCAGCGTGAACTGGCTGACCACCAAAATCTCTCCGCCCGCCTCAAGAACGGAGCGGTTCATCACGCCGTTCTCGTCGTCGAACACACGCAAATTGACAATCTTCCTGCACAGCCAGTCGGCATCCTCGTGCGTATCGGCCTCTTCGATGCCGACCAATATCATGAATCCCTTTCTGATAGCAGACTTGCATACTCCGTCAATCGTGACCGAAGCATGACTCACCCTTTGGATTACTGTTCTCATCTTCTTTTTATCTTAACCGGACAAAATTACGAAATAAATCGGAGACAAAAGCATCCTGACAAAAAAGAAAGTGGGACAGGAGCAAACGCTCATTTCAAGCTGTCCTGAATGTTTTTTGCCACGGTGCTTCCCACCACTTCCGCCAGTTCTTCCAGACTTGCCTGCCGGATACGCGCCACACTCTTGAAGCGCTTCAGCAGTTCGGCCTTGCGCTTTTCTCCGATGCCCTTGACGGCATCCAGCGCCGATGCCACCTGCTTCTTGCTCCGGCGGTCGCGGTGGAAGGTGATGGCAAAGCGATGCACCTCGTCTTGTATGCGCTCCAGCAGATGGAACAGGGGAGTGCCCTGCTTGATTCCTATCGTAACCGGCGGAAAGCCGAACAAGACTTCCGAAGTGCGGTGCCGTCCGTCTTTTGCAAGGCCGGCAATGGGAATCTGGAGATGCAGCTCATCCTCTATCACCTGCCTCACAACCTCCATCTGCCCCTTTCCTCCGTCGGTCAGAATCAGGTCGGGCAGTTCGCCCTGCTCGTCCAGAATGCGCGTATAGCGGCGGCGCACCACCTCCTGCATGGAGGCATAGTCGTCGGGCCCCTCTACCGTCTTGATGATATACTTGCGGTAATCCTGCTTGCTGGGCTTGGTCTTTTTGAATACCACACAGGCGGCTACCGCGTCCGACCCCTGAATGTTTGAGTTGTCAAAGCACTCGATGCGGACAGGCAGGCGATCCATGTGGAGCTGCTCCTGTATCTCCTTCATCAGGCGGACACTCCGCTGCTCCGGATTCAGCTTCTCCGCCTGCTTCAGACGGTCGACCTTATATTGCTTGACATTCATGACGGAAAGATCCAGCAGATGTTTTTTCTCTCCGCGCTGTGGAACCGTAAAGGTCACGCCGTTCATCTCCATGTCCAGCCCAAAGGGAACAATGATTTCCTTAGACTGGCTTTTATAGCGCTCACGCATTTCCACGATTCCCAACTGCAGCAGCTCTTCCTTGCTCTCGTTCATCCGCACCTTATACTCAAAGGTAAAAGCCTGGTTGATGCATCCGTTCGTGATGTGCAGATAGTTGATATATGCGGAAGCCTCGTCCATCTCGATGGAAAACACATCAATATTGTGGAAAGACGAACTGACCACCTCGCTTTTTGCCCGGTAGTTTTCTATCAGTTCATATTTCTCCTTTATCTTCTGCGCCTCTTCAAACCTCATCTCAGCGGCCAGGCGCTGCATTTCCTGCATCATCGCGCTGCTGACCTGCTGTGTGTTTCCACGCAATATCTCTCGCGCCGCCGAAATGCTCTGCATATATTCATCGTGCGACTGCAGTCCGATGCAGGGAGCCTTGCAGTTTCTGATGTGATATTCCAGACAAGGCTTGAACTTTCCCTGACCGATGTTCTCCGGCGTAAGTGCATAACCGCACGTGCGCAGCGGATAAAGCTTCTTTATCAGCAGCAGAATGGCCTGCATCGAGGGGATATGACTGTAGGGGCCATAATATACCGACCCGTCGCGAACAATCTTGCGCGTGCTGAAGATGCGGGGGAAATACTCGTTTGTCACGCAAATGGAAGGGTAGCTCTTGTCGTCTTTCAGTAAGACATTGTAACGGGGCTTGTACTTCTTAATCAGATTGTTTTCAAGCAGCAGGGCATCCTCTTCCGTATTGACGACAATGTAACGGATATCCGCAATCCGCTTCACCAAAATCTGGGTCTTTGTGGAATGATGGTCTTTCGAAAAATAAGAATACACCCGGCGCTTCAGATTTTTTGCCTTTCCCACGTAGATAATCGTACCTTCCTCGTTCAGGTATTGATAAATACCCGGACTTGCGGGAAGGTTCATCACAATGCCCCGCAAGTATTCATTCCGGCTGAGAATTCCGCGACTTTCCATTTTCAAGAAGGAGAAAAATCATCCGCCTATTCAAAGCTGCAAAAGGGTAGTAATCTCTACATCGTCAGAAAAGGCCTTGCGTCCGTTCAGCCCCTTCAGCTCGATGACGAAATTGACGAAAGCCTTCTTCGCCCCGCACTTTTTCACCAGACGATAGGTTGCGGCCATCGTTCCTCCCGTAGCCAGCAAGTCGTCGTGCAGCAAGACAACATCATTTTCATCGATTGCATCCTTATGGATTTGTATGGTATCCGTACCGTATTCCTTGGCATAAGTCTCTTCCATCACCTCGGCCGGAAGTTTTCCCGGCTTGCGCGCCATCACGAATCCGGCACCCAAACGGGCCGCCAACGCCCCGCCCAGGATGAATCCCCGCGACTCGATGCCGACTACCTTCGTGATGCCTCTGTCCTTATACATATCATACAGTTCATCAATCAGGCCCTGCAGACATTCCGGATTCTTGAAAAGAGTCGTCACATCATAAAACAAAATTCCGGGGATGGGGAAATCAGGGATTTCCCGCAAGTTTTTTCTCAATGTTTCTTTATTCATATCCAGTATTTTATAAGTAATCTTTAAACAATTTGTTTCACGTGAAACAGACGGTTTCTACCGGCCCAAAAGGACGAGCAACACGTTCACATCGCTGGGCGAGACGCCCGGAATGCGGCTTGCCTGCGCCAAAGTCTCCGGATCAATCTTCACCAGCTTCTGCCGGGCCTCTGTAGAAAGAGACTGCAAGCTGGCATAATCGAAACGCCCCCTGATACGGATACTTTCCAGACGGTGAATCTTGTCGGCTATCGTCCGCTCGCGGTCAATATAGCCTTTGTATTTTATTTGCACTTCGGCAGCTTCAACAATTTCTTCCTTGTTCCCCTCTATCTTGTCAAGCTCCGCGCGGAAAGCGGAAACGTAGGGCGCGATGTTTTCCACGGTAATCTGCGGACGCCCCAGCAGGTCTATCAGCTTACAGCCATGAGACAGCCGGGATGTGCCCAAAGCATCCATCGCTTCGTTTATCTTGTCCGCCTTGATGGAATAGGTCTCGGCAAACTTAATGAGGCGGGAAACGGCATCGCGCTTGCGGCAAAGCAAATCATAGCGGTCTTGCTTGGCCAGTCCGATGCGGTAAGCCCGCTCTGTCAAGCGCATGTCCGCATCGTCTTGACGGAGAAGAATGCGGTATTCCGCACGCGATGTAAACATCCGGTAAGGTTCGTCCACGCCTTTCGTCACCAGGTCGTCTATCAACACTCCGATATACGCTTCGTCGCGTCCCAACACAAAAGGCTCGCCGCCGTGGCAATTGATGTGGGCATTGATTCCGGCCACGATTCCCTGACCGCCGGCCTCCTCGTATCCCGTAGTCCCGTTGACCTGCCCTGCAAGGAAAAGGTTCTTTATCACCTTCGATTCCAGCGTATGCCTTAGCTGGGTAGGGTCGAAGTAATCGTATTCGATGGCGTAGCCCGGACGATATACCACCAAGTCCCTGAAGCAAGGGATACGCTTCAAGGCCTCAATCTGGATTTCCATCGGCAACGACGATGAAAAGCCGTTCAGATAAAGTTCGCGGGTAGTTTCACCCTCAGGCTCCAAAAAGAGCTGATGCTGGGGCTTGTCGGGGAAAGTCACGATTTTGGTCTCGATGCTGGGACAGTAACGGGGGCCGATGCTCTGTATCTGCCCGTTGAAAAGGGGAGAGTCCGCCAGTCCGCTGCGCAACACTTCGTGCACCTCTTCGTTTGTAAAGCATGTCCAACACTGCAGCTGCTTCAAACGGCGCGGCTCGCTCATGAAAGAGAAGCGGTGGAAGTCGTTTTCCCCGTCTTGGGTCTCCATCAAATCGAAGCGGACACTGCGCGCATCGATACGGACCGGTGTCCCGGTCTTCATTCGTCCGGCAACAACCCCGTGGCGCGTAATGGACTCAGTCAGGTTATACGAGGCCGGCTCGGCACAGCGTCCGCCCGGAAGCATTTTGTGCCCGATATGCATCAGCCCGTTCAGGAATGTTCCCGCCGTAAGGATGACGCATTTGGCACGGAAGGTTACGCCCCAACAGGTCTGGACTCCCGTCACCGCTCCGTTTTCCACAAGCAGTTCCTCCACCGTGTCCTGCCAGATATGCAGGTTGGGTATATTCTCCAGCACCTCGCGCCAGGCCCAAATGAATTTTCCCCGGTCGCACTGGGCGCGCGGGCTCCACATGGCCGGCCCTTTTGAGCGGTTCAGCATCCGGAACTGAATGGCAGTACGGTCGGTTACCAGTCCCATATAGCCGCCCAAGGCATCAATTTCACGCACTATCTGCCCTTTGGCGATGCCTCCGACGGCGGGATTACAGCTCATCTGCCCAATCTTGTTCATGTCCATCGTGATGAGACAGGTCTTTGACCCGAGATTAGCGGCGGCGGCAGCGGCCTCACAACCGGCATGACCGGCTCCGATTACAATAACATCGTACTTAAAATCCATTGATTATATCCGTTTTATACGGCTGCAAAAATACAAAATTAGCGGCTATCTCTGAAAAAGGTACGCCAAAAAGAATGAAAAGAAAAACGGACAGGCTTCTTTTCATTCCGCATTGGGAGAAGAAGAAAAGCCTGTCCTGCAAAAACAATTTCCGGAAAGGAGGAAAACTGATTCCGGTACGTATGCAAACAGATTATCATGCCGGGCCACCGGTCAGCCGATGCCGGGGAGCAGAGCCAACGCCTTGTTTTCCGCCGCTTCCATGATTTCACGCTCGCCCAGCCCCTTGTCGTTGATGCCGCAAAGATGCAGGATGCCGTGGATGATGACCCGGTGAAGCTCGGTGTCGTATGCCGTACCGAACTGCTCGGCATTGGTACGAACCGTGTCTAAACTGATGAACAAGTCGCCGGAAAGACGGTTCCCCTCACAATAGTCAAACGTGATGATATCCGTATAATAGTCATGCTGCAAATACTGGCGGTTCACCTCCAGAATTTTTTCATCTGAGCAAAAAATGTAGGCAATCTCACCCACGCGCTTGCCGTAGCTTTCCGCAACGGCCTTAATCCATGCCGTAGTCTCCCGCTTGCCGATAGCCGGCATCTCCACGCCTTCGGTCTGATAAGTTATCATAAGCAATCTATTTAATTAAAGAATAAGTAGCAGATGAATATGGCGGCAATCACTCCGGCCAGGTCGGCGAGCAAACCGCAGGAAACAGCATGCCGCGTACGCACCACACCGACGCTTCCGAAGTAGACCGCCAATATATAAAAGGTAGTATCCGTAGCCCCCTGAAAGACGCAAGAGAGCCTGCCTACAAACGAGTCAGCACCATAAGTCGACATGGCATCGACCATCAGCCCGCGCGCGCCGCTTCCGCTCAGCGGTTTCATCAGGGCGGTAGGCAGCGCACCTACAAAGTCGCTGTTCATTCCACACCGGTCAACCAGCGCGGCGATGCCTTGAATCAGATAGTCCATCGCGCCCGAAGCACGGAATACCCCGATGCCCACAAGAATCGCCACCAGATAGGGGATGATTCGCACCGCCGTGGAAAATCCTTCTTTCGCACCCTCGATGAAGGCATCGTATACGTTTACCTTCCGGCGGACGCCCGCAAAAATAAATCCGACAATGATGAAAAACAGCAGCACATTCGCCACAGTGGTGGAATATACGTTTATCTGCTCGCGCGGGAGCGTGCTGAAAAAATAAATGATTGCCGCGATAAAGAGACTCGCACCGCCAAGAAACAGCAAGATGGTGCGGTTCAACAGATTGATGCGCTGATAGATGCTGACCGCGATGATACCGGCCAAAGTGGAAAAGAAAGTGGCCAGCAAAATCGGGACAAAGACATCCGTGGGCTGTGCAGCACCCAGCTGCGCCCGGTAGACCATGATGCTGATGGGAATCAGTGTCAGTCCCGAAGTATTGAGCACCAAAAACATAATCATGGGATTGCTGGCCGTATCTTTCTGCGGATTCAACCGCTGCAGCCCCTCCATCGCCTTCAGGCCGAGCGGAGTGGCGGCGTTGTCGAGCCCAAGCATATTGGCCGCAAGATTCATGAAGATGCTTCCGGTAACCGGATGTCCCTTCGGAATGTCGGGAAACAATTTGCAGAACAAAGGGCTGAGCAGCCGCGACAGCCAGTTTACCACGCCCCCCAATTCGCCAATCTTCATGATGCCCAGCCAAAGCGAAAGGACTCCCGTCAGTCCGAGAGAAATCTCAAAGGCCGTCTTCGACGAATCGAATGTGGAATTGATGATGGAAGGGAACACTTCCGTATCGCCGAAGCAGACCAACCGCACCAGCGCCACCACAAAAGCGATTGCAAAAAAAGCAATCCAGATATAATTCAATACCATAAACCCAGTTATTCTTTCATTTCCACAAAAGTAAAGATTTTATCGCATACTTGGACAGGATGAGCAAAAAACCTCTAACTTTGCCCGTATGATACGCATCCGACCGAAACATTTCCGATGGGCGGTGCTGGCCGTCTTGCTCGCCGGCATCTTGGGATTCCGGTTCATTCCCGGAGCAGGGGAGGTCTATTCACAAACCCTCTATCCCGCAATCTCCACCCTGCTTGCCCGGGCTTCCTCCTTCACTTCCCTGCTGCTCGAAGAAATTTTTGTCATCGGAGCCGCCCTGCTTTTGGTCGTATTTCCGTTCACCGCACGCCGACACAAGAAGAAATGGACTACGGTCATCGGCAGAGAAATCGAGATAATGGCGTGGATATACATCTGGTTTTACTGGGGATGGGGCATGAATTATTTCCGCAACAGCTTTTTCCAGCGGGCGGATGTCGCGGCCGCCACCTGTCAGGAAAATGTATTCCTCCGTTTTCTGCACGCATACACCGACAGCCTGAACGCTTCTTTCGTTCCGCTATCTCCCAGTCATCGGCCGGAAATCCATACCTACGAACAGGAAGTAAAGAATATTTACCAGAGTTTTCCGGAGCATTTCGGCTTGAGGAAACCTTGCGCTTTTCAGCATCCCAAGCAGTCACTGATGGACGGCCTTTATTCGGCCGTAGGCGTATTGGGATATATGGGGCCTTTTTTCGCTGAATCGTATGTCAATCCACAGATGAAAGCCGACGCCTTTACTTATGCCCACGAACTTTCGCACTGGTTAGGGGTAAGCAGTGAGGCGGAAGCCAACTTCTGGGCCTATCAGACCTGCATCCGCTCCTCCGTCCAGGCTGTCCGTTATCAGGGCTATTCCGGCCTGCTGCCCTACATACTCGTCAATGCGGCCAGTCTGCTCAACGAAAACGACTTCAAGAAATGGACAGAAACCATCCGACCGGAAGTGAAGGAGCACTACCGCCAACTGCACAGATACCGGCAAGACCTCTACAATCCCTTTATGGGAAAAATCCAGGATGCCGTCTACAACTGGTATCTGAAGAGCAACCGCATCCCTTCAGGGCAGAAAAATTATGCGGAAGTCGTAGGGATGATTCTTTCAATGCCGGAAGAATGGTGGTACTGAAAGGCACGAGAATCCGAAAATCCGGGCAAGAGGACAGACCGCCCGTGATTTTTCAATTCTCAAGCGTCTGAAAGGCGCACAATCGGCCAGCATAACCCTTTATATCAAGGAAATAAGACAAGCAATGCGCCCCGATGCTTTCTTTTCATCCAGACAAACCGGCCCCAAAAAGGCTTTCTGCTCCTGAAAACACGCCGGAAAAAGATTCTAAATCTAAAATCAGAAAAAGAGAATACGACTTTCGGATAAAAATATGTATCTTTACGCCCTGAAATTTCATAGTAAAAACGAACTGATGGCCATTATTATCAAAAAAGTAAGCTCACCCAAAGAGCTGAAGACATTCATTCGCTTTAATTACGAGCTTTATAAAAACAATCCTTATTCCGTACCCGATTTGTACGATGATATGCTGAATACGTTCAGCCCGCAAAAGAACGCCGCGTTTGAATTCTGCGAAGCTGACTATTTTCTGGCATATAAAGACAACAAGGTGGTGGGACGCGTAGCCGCCATCATCAACCGCCGCGCCAACGAAACGTGGAATAAAAAGGAAGTGCGCTTCGGATGGATTGATTTCACCGACGACCCGGAAGTTTCTTCCGCCTTGCTGAAACAGGTAGAAGAATGGGGAAAAGAGCGGGGGATGGAAGCGATGGTCGGTCCGCTCGGGTTTACCGACATGGATGCAGAAGGCATGCTGATAGAAGGATACGACCAGCTAAGCACAATGTCTACGATATATAACTATCCCTACTATCCCAAACATCTGGAACGGTTAGGATTCGAGAAAGAAGCAGACTGGGTAGAATTCAAGCTGACCGTACCCGACAAACTTCCAGACAAGTTCGTACGCATTTCGGAAATCATTCTCCAGAAATATAAGCTGAAGATAAAGAAACTGAAACGGAGTGAAATCAAGAAAGACGGATACGGACAGAAAATCTTCGACCTGATAAACGAAGCCTATGCACCGCTCTACGGATATTCACAAATGACACAGGGACAGATTAACCAATATATAAAGATGTATCTTCCGCTCATCGACCTGCGGATGGTTTCACTGGTAGAAGATGAAGCGGGCAATCTGGTCGCAGCAGGCATATCCATGCCGTCGCTGTCGCGTGCCCTGCAGAAAGCAAAGGGGAAAATGCTCCCCTTCGGATGGTGGCATCTGCTGAAAGCCCTGTTCTTTAAGAAAGCAGACACGCTCGACCTGCTGCTGGTAGGGGTAAAGCCCGAATACCAAAGCAAGGGAGTAAACGCACTCTTGTTTTATGACCTGGTTCCCGTTTATCAGCAGATGGGATTCAAATACGGCGAAAGCAATCCGGAACTGGAGGAAAACAAGAAAGTGCAGGCACAATGGAGTGCGTTTGAAGCCGTGCAGCACAAACGCCGCCGCGCCTACAAGAAGATATTCCAAGCTTAATCAAAGACAGACAATGGAAGAAAACAACGAACATATAACCAACCCAACTTCCTATACTGAAGAAAATATCCGCCACCTGAGCGATATGGAGCACGTGCGTACGCGCCCGGGCATGTATATCGGGCGATTGGGAGACGGCTCGCAAGCGGAAGACGGAATCTATGTGCTGCTGAAAGAAGTAATAGACAATTCCATCGACGAATTTAAAATGGGAGCAGGGAAGCGTATCGACATCAACGTGGAAGACAATCTGCGTGTATCGGTGCGCGACTACGGGAGAGGCATCCCGTTGGGCAGTCTCGTAGATGCCGTTTCGATGCTGAACACGGGAGGAAAATACGACACAAAAGCTTTCAAGAAAAGTGTCGGACTGAACGGAGTGGGAGCCAAGGCGGTCAATGCACTGAGTTCGCGCTTTATTGCACGGAGCATGCGCGACGGGCAAATGCGGGAAGCCGTCTTCGAATGTGGAAATCTAATCAGCGACACGACACGACAGACCGATGAAGAGAACGGAACCTATATTTTCTTCGAGCCGGACAAGACTTTGTTCGTCAACTATCATTTCCGCCCGGAGTTTATAGAGACCATGCTCCGCAACTACACTTATCTCAACACGGGACTGTCCATCTACTACAACAGCCACCGCATCATCAGCCGGAACGGACTGGAAGATTTGCTCAATGACAACATGACCTCGCAGGGACTGTACCCCATTATCCACCTGAAAGGAGAGGACATTGAAATAGCCTTCACCCACAGCCCGCAATACGGAGAAGAGTATTATTCATTTGTCAACGGACAGCACACCACGCAGGGAGGCACACACCAAAGCGCCTTCAAGGAGCACATTGCCCGCACCATCAAGGAATTCTACGGGAAAAATCTGGAATACCAGGACATTCGCAACGGCATTGTTGCGGCCATCGCCATCAATGTCATTGAACCGACTTTCGAAAGCCAGACAAAAATCAAGTTAGGCTCGTTGGTAATGGCTCCGGAAAAGGACTCGGACGGAAATCCCTATCCGCTTTCCGGAATAAGCGTCAACAAATTCGTGGGCGACTTTATCCGGGAGAACGTGGACAACTATCTGCACAAGCATCCCGATGTGGCCGAAGTTATGCTGCAAAAGATTCAAGAGTCGGAAAAAGAGAGGAAAGCCATAGCGGGAGTAACCAAGATGGCGCGCGAACGGGCAAAAAAGGCCAGTCTGCACAACCGCAAGCTGCGCGACTGCCGCATTCACCTGAACGACCTGAAGGGAAACAAGAAAGAGGAAGAAGACGACCCACGGCTGGAAAGTTCCATCTTCATCACAGAGGGAGACTCTGCAAGCGGCTCCATCACCAAAAGCCGGGATGTGAATACGCAAGCGGTGTTCAGCCTGCGCGGAAAACCGCTGAACTCTTTCGGACTGACCAAAAAGGTGGTGTATGAGAACGAAGAGTTCAATCTTCTGCAGGCTGCGCTTAATATCGAAGACGGTTTGGACGGACTGCGCTACAATAAAGTAATAGTGGCGACGGATGCCGATGTGGACGGAATGCATATCCGGCTGCTGATGATAACCTTCTTCCTGCAGTTTTTCCCCGACCTGATAAAGAAAGGGCATGTCTACATCCTGCAAACGCCGCTTTTCCGCGTGCGCAACCGGAAGAAGGGAATTTACGAAACCATCTACTGCTACACGGAAGAAGAACGGCTCGCCGCCATCGAAAAGCTGGCCCCGAATCCGGAAATCACCCGATTCAAAGGGCTGGGAGAAATATCCCCGGAGGAATTCCGGAACTTTATCGGGAAAGACATGCGCCTGGAGCAGGTCACGCTGCGAAAGACCGATGCCGTGCAGGAGCTGTTGGAGTTCTATATGGGAAAGAACACCATGGAACGACAGAATTTTATTATCGACAATCTGGTAGTTGAAGAAGACATCATACAGCAATGAAAAGAGCCATATTCCCCGGAACATTCGACCCCTTTACCGTTGGACACTATTCGGTGGTAAAGCGGGCCTTGACTTTCATGGATGAAATCATCATCAGCATAGGAATCAATGAAAGCAAACGGACATATTTCCCCGTGGAAAAACGTCTGAGCATGATAAAAAAACTTTATGCCGGCAATCCGCGCGTAAAGGTAGAGGCCTACGACGGACTGACCGTCGATTTCGCCCTGGCGCGAAAGGCACAAGTCATCATCCGGGGCATCCGGACGGTGCGCGATTTTGAATACGAAGAAACGATAGCCGACATCAACCGGAAGCTGTCCGGCATCGAAACCATCCTGCTCTTTACGGAACCGGAACAGACCTCGGTCAGCTCTACCATTGTCCGCGAGCTGCTGCAGTTCGGCAAAGATGTCTCTCCGTTTTTGCCCGAAGGAATGGAAATTTAAATCCTAACAAAAAGCTTATGAGATACAGATTCTTTTTCTTTTTGACCGTCAGCATATTCGTCTCTGCCCTGCATGCGCAGAACAAACTGCTTAATTCTCCTTCGCGGAAGCTTCAGCTCGCCGAGTTTGCGATAGCCAATCTCTACGTGGACAATGTGGATGAAAACAAGCTTGTGGAGGATGCCATCATCAGTATGCTCGAGGAACTTGACCCGCATTCCACCTATTCCGACCCGGAAGAAGTAAAGCGTCTGAACGAGCCGCTACAGGGAAATTTCGACGGCATCGGCATCCAGTTCAACATGGTTACCGACACTCTGTTCATCATACAGCCTGTTTCGGGCGGTCCCTCGGAGAAGGTAGGAATTTTGGCAGGCGACAGAATCATAGAAGTCAATGACACAATCATCGCGGGAGTCAAGATGAGCACCGAGGAGGTCATGCGCCGGCTGCGCGGGCCCAAGGGCTCAAAGGTGGATGTAAAAATCATGCGCAACGGAGTAAAAGACCTCATTCCCTTTACCATCAAGCGTGACAAGATTCCGGTATACAGCCTCGACGCTTCCTATATGGTGAACAGGCACATCGGCTACATCCGCATCAACCGCTTTGCAGCCACTACCGGCGAGGAGTTCCGTGACGCGCTCCACAAGCTGCAGAAAAAGGGGATGAAAGACCTGATACTCGACCTGCAAGGCAATGGGGGAGGATATCTGAATGCCGCCATCGAACTGTGCGACGAGCTGTTAGGGAAAAAAGAACTGATAGTCTATACGGAAGGACGGCGGAATCCCCGCTCCGAATTCAATGCCAAAGGCGACGGAGACTTTCAGAACGGACGCCTGGTGGTGTTGGTCGACGAATATTCCGCCTCGGCAAGCGAGATTGTGACCGGTGCTATCCAGGATTGGGACAGGGGAATCGTGGTTGGACGGCGCACTTTCGGCAAGGGACTGGTGCAACGCCCCATTGATTTGCCCGACGGCTCGATGATACGCCTTACCGTAGCGCGCTATTACACACCGTCGGGACGCTGCATCCAGAAGCCTTATGAAAATATCGAGCAGTATAACCAGGACTTGATAGAACGGTATAACCGGGGAGAAATGGTAAGCGCCGACAGCATCCATTTCCCCGACTCGCTGAAGACCCGCACTCTCCGTCTGGGGCGCACTGTATACGGCGGGGGAGGCATCATGCCGGATTATTTCATTCCGCTCGACACCACCATGTATACCGACTATTACCTGGACTTGCGCAACAAAGGAGCCATCGTGCAGGAGAATCTGAAGCTGATAGACCGGCACCGCAATGAATGGATTAAGAAATACAAGACTTTCGACCGCTTCAACCGCGACTTCGAGATAACGGAAGACATGCTTTCCGAACTGATAGAAACAGGAAAGCATACGGGTGCCAAGTATGATGAGGCGCAATACCGCACGGCTCTTCCCCTTATAAAGACGCAGCTTAAAGCACTGATAGCACGCGACCTGTGGGACATGAGCGAATATTTCCAAGTCATCAACGAACTGAGTGACAGCATGAAGAAGGCGATTGAACTGCTGGAACAGCCCGGACTGAACTTCCCGAAACGGGAATAAGAGCCGGATTCGTCCCGTACTGCCGTGCCGGCAAAGCCCGAAAAGCAGGCAGAAAGAAATGTCATGCGTGTGAAACAGAATCAATGCCCGACCAAACGGCCGTTTCATGCGCATGACATCTTGTTTTTGTCCCAGCATACCGGCAGAAGGCAAAAGCAAAAAAAGGAATCATGCTCACAATGTGAAATATTGTGTACGAAAACAAGGTGAAATGCAAAAGAATTTTAAGTTTACAATAATAATCAACTCTTCGCTTGCAAAAGATAAGTGTCTTTCTTACATTTGTCACATGATTTTTTTCATAGTATTAGATTTAAGGTTAACAAGGTTGGGAGAAAGCGTTCTCCCATTTTTTTTTGCCTTCAAATCTCATGACAGAAATCACGGAAAAGCAAGAAAAACCAATAACCTATAAACAAACCATCGTATCATGAAAAAACAGATTCTATTTTGCGCCTTGATGCTGGCGGCTTCGCAGACATTCGCACAGCAGGCAACGGTCTCCGGCCCCGACTCACGGCTGAAAGTAAACTTTTCGGTAAGCCAAGGCATGCCGATGTATGCCGTAACCTACGACGAAAAGACCATCCTCGAAAATTCTCCGCTTGGCTTCGTCGCCAATATCGGCGACTTCAGCAAAGACATGTCTTATGTAGGACAGAAGGCTCAGCAAATCAAAAAGACATACACCCAAGACCGAATCAAGCGTTCGGTCGTAAACTACACGGCCAATGAGCTTACCATAAGCCTGCAGAATGCAGACAAGACACCGGTCGACATCGTATTCCGTGTCAGCAACAACGATGTAGCCTTCCGGTATGAAATACCCAAATCCGGAGAAACAGGAAGCATCGTCATCCGCGAAGAGAAGACGGGATTTGATTTCCCCGCACAGACCACCACTTTCCTCTGCCCGCAAAGCGACGCAATGATAGGATGGAAACGCACGAAACCAAGTTACGAGGAAGAGTATGCCGCCGACGCACCGATGAACACCCGGTCGCAATACGGACACGGCTATACCTTCCCGGGACTGTTCCGCATAGGCAGCGACGGATGGGCCTTGATTAGCGAAACCGGCGTAGACAGCAAATACTGCGGCTCGCATCTGAGCGACGCTACGGCCGAAGGATTATACACCATTGCCTTCCCCATGCCTGAAGAAAACAACGGCAACGGAACCGTTGCCCCCGGCCTTTCGCTGCCCGGCAAGACGCCCTGGCGCACGCTGACCGTAGGAAACAGCCTGAAGCCGATTGTGGAAACGACGGTTCCCTGGGATGTAGTGGAACCCCGCTTCGAGACAGAAAACACATACCGCTTCGGACGCGGCACGTGGAGCTGGATACTTTGGCAGGACAACAGCATCAACTATGAAGACCAGCTGCGCTATATCGACCTTGCAGCCGCAATGGGATACGAATATGCACTGATAGACAACTGGTGGAACACGAACATCGGCAAGGAAGGCATAGAGGAACTGGCCAGATATGCGCGAAGCAAAAACGTTTCCCTCTTTTTATGGTACAGCTCAAGCGGCTACTGGAACGACATCGAGCAAGGCCCGACCAACCGTATGGACGACCCGTTTGCCCGCAAGCACGAAATGAAATGGATGCAGGAAATAGGGATAAAAGGAATCAAGGTGGACTTTTTCGGCGGCGACAAGCAGGAAACCATGCGTCTTTACGAGGCCATCCTGAGCGATGCCGACGACCATGGGCTGATGGTAATCTTTCATGGCTGCACTTTGCCCCGTGGATGGGAGCGTATGTATCCCAACTACGTGGGAAGCGAAGCGGTGCTGGCATCCGAAAATCTGGTATTCAACCAGCATTTCGACGACAACGAAGCGTTCAACGCCTGCCTCCACCCGTTCATCCGCAATGCAGTAGGCTCGATGGAGTTTGGCGGAACCTTCCTGAACAAGCGATACAACCGCACCAACGACGGGGGAACCATCCGCCGCACAAGCGATGCCTTCCAGCTGGCCACGGCCGTCCTGTTCCAGAATCCGATTCAAAACTTCGCCCTTGCGCCCAACAATCTGTCGGATGCCCCCAAAGCGGCGATAGACTTCATGAAAGAGATTCCCACCACATGGGACGAAACCGTGTTCATCGACGGTTATCCCGGCAAATACATTGTCTTGGCGCGCCGTCACGGCAACCGATGGTACATTGCCGGCATCAACGCACAAAAAGAGCCGTTGAAACTGACGCTTAACCTGCCGATGCTGGCCAAAGAAAGCCAAGTCACCCTGTATTCAGACGGCAAGCAGAACGCCCTCACCGTCACAACGCCGTCTGTCAAGTCATCCGAGGCCGTACAAGCCACGATACTGCCGCAGGGTGGAATTATATTCATAGCAGAATAAAGTTCGCCGGAGGGCCTTTAAATAAGCCGGACGCGGATATATACAAGGGCAAAAGCAGACAAGCCCGTATATATCCGCGTTTTTTGTCAGGAGAACAAGTTCTTTTCACCCCATCCGAAAACTATCCGCCCCAGTTGCTCCGGTCCAGATTCCGGTAGCTGATGGCTTCCGCCAGATGATGCGGCAGAATCTGCTCGGATGCTTCGAGGTCGGCAATCGTGCGGGAAACCTTCAGAATACGGTCATAAGCCCGGGCGGAAAGGTTCAGGCGGGTCATGGCATTGCGGAGAAGCTCCAGTCCCCTGGCATCGGGCACCGCATAGATATTAAGCAGACGGGAAGTCATCTGGGCATTGTTGTAGATTCCCGCCTCATGAGCGAACCGTTTGGCCTGAATCTGGCGGGCACGGACTACCCGTTCACGGATGGCCGCACTCGACTCGCCCGGCGCACGCTCCGACATTTTCTCGAAAGGAACAGGTACAATCTCCACCTGGATGTCGACACGGTCGAGCAAAGGGCCTGATATACGGTTCAGATAACGCTGCACCTGGCCCGGATTGCACACGCAACGCCGCGTGGGATGGTTATAATATCCGCAGGGACAAGGATTCATCGAAGCGACCAGCTGGAAGCTTGCCGGATAGTCAAGCGTATAGCGGGCACGCGATATGGTGATATGGCGGTCTTCAAGCGGCTGCCGCAGCACTTCAAGCACATTCCGGTTGAATTCGGGCAGTTCGTCGAGAAACAACACGCCGTTATGCGCCAGGCTAATCTCACCCGGCTGCGGGGTTGAACCTCCGCCCACCATCGCGACCTGCGATATCGTGTGGTGCGGACTGCGGAAAGGGCGCAAGGCTATCAGTGAAACATCTTTTCCCAACTTGCCTGCGACGGAGTGTATCTTGGTAGTCTCCAAACTTTCTCCCAAAGAAAGAGGCGGAAGAATGCCGGGAAGACGCTTTGCCATCATCGACTTGCCGCTGCCCGGCGCACCCACGAACAGAATGTTATGGCTGCCTGCCGCGGCAACCTCTAAAGCGCGCTTTACATTCTCCTGCCCCTTCACTTCCGAAAAGTCAAAAGGAAAATTAACCTGGTTTCTGTAAAATTCGGCTCTCGTATCCACGACCGTGGGCTCCAACACACGATTCCCATTAAAGAAGTCTATGACTTCCGTGATATTTTCCACGCCATATACCTGAAGTCTGTCGACCACCGCCGCCTCGCGGGCATTCTGCTTGGGCAGGATAAACCCCTCGAACCCCTGCTGACGGGCGGCAATGGCAATGGGCAAAGCCCCGCGGATAGGCTGCAAACTGCCGTCCAGCCCCAATTCGCCGATAATAAGATACCGGCCCAGCTTCTCGGCGGATACCGTCCCTGCGGCGGCCAGTATGCCGATAGCCAACGGAAGGTCGTACGAAGAGCCTTCCTTGCGGATATCGGCCGGAGCCATATTGATGACCAGCTGACAGGAAGGAAACTTATATCCGTTTACCTGCAAAGCGGAGATAATCCGTTCATGGCTCTCTTTTACGGCAGAATCAGGCAATCCCACCAGAAAGAATTTAATGCCGCGCGAACTGTTCACCTCTATCGTCACGATGGTAGCATCTATTCCCTGTACGGCAGCACCAAATAGTTTTACTAACATGCTTTTCCTATTATTGTTTCTGATTAATCCTTTTGAGCCAACTGCAAAATCTTATCCCGGAAAGCCTCCCCATACAGGTTTGTCGCCAGAATCTTGCGGTTTCGGTCTACCAATATGTTTGCAGGCAGACGGGTAATCTTCTGCTGCTTCAAGACAGAATTTTCCCATCCCGAACAATCACAGATTTCTATCCAGTGGGAACCGTCTTCCTTGCAGGCGGCCAGCCAGGCATCCTTATCATAATCGAGCGACAGATTCAACACCCTGAAATTAATCCCTGCGGGAAACTTACGGATTACAGACTCCAGCGAATCGCGTTTCACCATACTCTCGTCATTCCAACTCGCCCAAAAGTTAATCAGCGTGAAGTCATTCTCCTTGTCTGCCCATGTCACATATTCTCCCTTGCGGTTCCGGCAGGAGAAATAGCTTACGAAATCTGTATTTCCTGCATTCTTCTGTGAAAGAGCCTGCAGGACAACGCTCAGAATCCGGCTGTCTTTGACCTTTCCGTCCAAGGGTTCGACCAGTTTCCGGATATACTCCACATCCGGAGCCGGAACCTGAACAAAATAACGGTCTATCAGATAGGCAGATGCAAACGAGTTGGGATGCGAACGGATAAAGTCGGCGGCAGCCTTGCTCACTTCCGCCGAGTCGTTTAAGGAAGCAATGCGGCTGCGGAACTCCTGATAATCACGGTTAGGCCCGTCGCCCGACACCTTAGGATTGGCAAAACTGCCAGAAAGAGCTACCCGCCAGCCTTTGTCTGCAAAGACCGGTATCACATTTCCCGCCTTATCTACCAGGCGGAACAGCTGAACCGTGTCGGGAAGAAGCTTATAAACAAACCTGCCTCCCTGCGGATGAATAGTATCGAGCTTCGCATCAGGGTCATCATACACAACAAGTATCCGGTCTGAACCTATATTGTCAATCTCACCCTGAAGTATAAAATCCGTATTCTTGCTGCACGAAGCAAGAACCGACAATAAAAACGGCCATACCAACAAAGGACAAAACCTGTTCATACAATCATTTCATTTACATTTAAATGCGAATGTACGAAATTTATCAGAATCCGGCATTATCCTCCTCCGATTAAATTGACCTGCTGAAAAAGAAAAAGCCGGAACGTAAAGCTTTACGTTCCGGCTTCCCTTATCTAAATCAACCGATAGTCAATTACTTGATTTCATTTGCATATTTGGCAAATTCACGGTCATTCTGAGCAGCAGCAGCCAAAGCAGCATCCTTCTGAGCTACCTTGTCCATGCTTGACTTAACCAAATCGGCATTATTGGTTCTTGCACCAACGATAGCCATCAGATAGTCAGTATAAGCGTCCGGATTCTTAACTGCATTCAGAGTGTTCTTAGCCTTGTTATAGTCCTTTGCCAAGATCTGAGCCAAAGCAGCTGAGTTAGTCTTCGTGTCACCGAATGCCTGAACGGCGCGGTCATACTGGCCTTGCTTGATGTAAAGGTTACCCAAAGCTTCGTTTGCAGTATCAGCACCTGTAGACTTGCTCAGATAAGTTTCAGCTTCTGCCACATTGCCTTTGGTCAAAGCAACCAAACCAAGGTTTGTGTTAACCTCAGCGGCATTTGCGTTCTTGCTTGCAGCCTGCTTGAAGTAGTTTTCAGCAGCGTTCAAGTCGCCTGCAGCGTAAGCCATCTTACCCAAGTTGTTGTAAGCACGGTAATCGCTCGGATATTTCTGGATAGTTCTCTTATAGATAGCTTCCTTACGTGCGTTGTCCTGAGTCAGAGTAGCGGCATACAGCAATTCATCCACGCTCAAAGAATCTTCGTTAGCATCAAATGCTGCATTGATTTCCTCGTCGCTGCGGCCGATTGCATCGTAGTTGGCAGTCAGGCGAGCACGACGCAACTGCGGAAGAATTTCGTCAGCCAAAGTCTTGTAGACTGAAGAGATGTTCTTGATTTCAGTTTCACGCTGTTCGGGGTCAGAATACATAGAAAGAACACGCAAAATCAAATCCTTATCCTGGATGTTTGACTTAGAAACCAGTTCCTGGAAGCCTTCCCAGTCCTGAGCCGTATAGGTAGCGTCTACTTCTGTTTCAATCTTACCCTTCTTCAGCTGCTGGTTCATGTACTTTTCGGTATTGTCCTGACGGTTTTCTGCCAGAGTCGTGTTCAGCTTAACACCACCATCCGGAGAAGCGTATGCAGAAATCTCGATGTTGTTCAGCTTATAGTTCTTCGTATCACCGGCAACAGTTACGACTTGCTTGTGGAAATCCTTCAGTCCTTCAGACTTCAATTCGCTTGCACGGAGGTTAGCCTGCTGGATCAAGAACATAATCTGTGCTTCTTTTGCATGTGCAATGATACGCTGATACTTGTCGGCTGCATAGGCTGCATTGGCAGACTTCACGGTCGGCAGTTCAGAAGTAGCGATTACACCGTCTGCAATCTTTACTGAAGGAATGGTATATTCCTTTTTGCCCTTCTTAATCTTGAAGTCAAGATACAGTTCTGACTTCGCCATCTCAGGAACATAATCGAAAGAGGCCTTCATCGTATAAGTACCACCTGCCTTGTAAGAAACAGTCTGGTCATTACCTTGTACTTTTTCGCCCTGGAATTTGGCTGGCTGGCCTTTGGCTTCGCCGCCATCCCATCTCAAAACCGGAGTTACTTCAACGGTTGCATTCTTTTTGAAGTACTTTTCCGGGAATTTACCTGTAATCGTTACAGGAACCTTACCGCCAACAGCTTCCAGAACCTCAGGGTCTGTAGAGAAGTAGTCAGCAGACAATTCGCCCATCTTGCTACATGAAGAGAGAGCAAGGACAAACAGTGCCACCAACGGCAAATACAACTTCTTAATCATGATTCTTAAATGTTTTGGTTTGTATATAATAAATTTATTTTTTAGTCTTCTATCCATTATTTGGGGCAAAGATAAGAAAAACAATGATTGCTGTTAGCTTTTCCCTTATTTTTTTTAAAACGAGCATTAAAAAAAGATTAAAAACACAGACTTTGTCGCTCTTTGGACTCGTTTCCTTTTATTTTACATCCGGACAAAACTTGTTTTCACCCTGACGGCAATCCGTTTGCGTCCGGACAAAAACCTCTGCAGGACGGTTCAAGCGGAAAGGATTCCGACATCAAGGCCGCCTCTTGAGGTTGCGGGGATGGTGTCCGATTATCTCTTCCCGCAGACGGTTACGGTCAATATGGGTATAAATCTCGGTGGTTCCGATGCTTTCATGCCCCAGCATGCACTGAATCGCCCGCAAATTCGCCCCGCCCTCCAGCAAATGGGTGGCAAAGGAATGGCGGAACGTGTGCGGACTGACCTGCTTTTTTATGCCGACCTGCTGTGCCAGCTCCTTTATTATATGAAACACCATAATGCGGGAAATGTTCTTGCCCCGGCGGCTTATAAATACAAAATCTTCATATCCGGGCAATATTTCGGCTTCATCGCGGAACAGGAGATAATTCTCCAGTTCGCCGACCGCCCGCCGGGATATCGGCACAAGCCGCTGCTTGCTTCCTTTTCCTTCCACCTTGATAAAGCCTTCCTTCAGATAAAGGTCAGACAATTTCAGGCCGCACAATTCCGACACGCGCAAGCCGCAACTGTAGAGAGTCTCCAGGATAGCGCAGTTTCTCTGCCCTTCCCTTGTGCTTCGGTCTATGGCCCCAATCAGGTTGTCTATTTCCTCCACGGTCAGCACGTCCGGCAAATGTTTCCCGAGCTGAGGAGACTCCAGCAGTTCCGTCGGGTCTTGCCGGATATAATCATCCATCACAAGAAAGCGGTAAAAAGAGCGTATCCCCGAAAGAATCCGGGCCTGCGAGCGGGGATGAATGCCGATGTCTCGCAGTCCCGCCGAGAAAGTCTCCAGTTCATCAGTCGTTACCTCGGCAAAGCCGATTCCTTCCAGCGCAAGGAAAGCAAACAATTTGTCCAAATCCGTCAGATACGCCTCTATTGTATTATCAGACAATGCCTTTTCCAATTTAAGGTATTGCCTGTACTTTATTATAATATTCTTGTTTTTATCCGGACTTTCCATTCTTTTTAGTATCTTTGCGGCGATTCTCCAACAAAAATATATAAAGTTCAGAAACAAGCAAAGATGAGAATACAAATAATCAACGGTCCAAATATCAATCTGTTGGGAAAGCGGGAGCCTTCCATCTACGGCTCAGAGTCTTTTGAAGATTATCTGAATGGCCTGAAGGCCCGGTATGCCGGGATAACATTCGACTACTACCAGTCAAACATCGAGGGAGAGATAATCAACAAAATACATGAAGCCGGATTCTCATGCGATGGAATAATCCTGAACGCAGGAGCCTATACCCATACATCCATCGCCATACAGGACGCGATACGGGCTGTCACGGCTCCGGTCATCGAAGTACATATATCAAATGTGCACAAACGGGAGGAGTTCCGCCACAAGTCAATGATTTCGTGTGCGTGCATAGGGGTAATCTGCGGTTTCGGCCTTGATTCTTACCGGTTGGGTGTGGAAGCCCTCATTCAAACAAATAACAAACACTAATTATATATGATGCTAAAACAAACAAAAATCGTTGCGTCTATTTCGGATTTACGCTGCGATGTGGACTTTATCAGAGAACTATTCGAAGCAGGAATGAATGTAGTACGCATGAACACGGCTCACGCCAGCCGCGAGGGCTTTGAAAAACTAATCGGCAACGTGCGTGAAGTCTCCAATCGCATAGCCATCCTGATGGATACCAAGGGGCCGGAAGTACGCACTACCGCCAGCGCAGAAGGCCCGATAGACTTTAAGACAGGCGAGAAAGTCCGTATCGTCGGAAATCCCGACCAAGAAACGACGCACGAATGCATAGCCGTCACTTATCCGGAGTTTGTCCGCGACCTGTCAGTCGGAGTCAATGTCTTGATAGACGACGGCGAACTGGGAATGAAGGTAATCGAAAAGAATGACGGATTCTTGGTCTGTGAAGTATGCAATGACGCGACATTAGGCAGCCGCAAAAGCGTGAATGTTCCCGGTGTACGCATCAATCTTCCGTCTCTGACAGAAAAAGACCGGAACAATATCCTTTATGCCATTGAGAAGGACATCGATTTCATCGCGCACTCTTTCGTCCGCAACCGTCAAGATGTATTGGACATCCGTGAAATCCTGGCGGCCCACAACAGCGACATCAAGATTATCGCCAAGATAGAAAATCAGGAAGGAGTTGACAACATAGACGAGATATTGGAGGAAGCCGACGGAATCATGGTCGCACGCGGAGACTTAGGCATCGAAGTCCCGCAAGAACGCATTCCGGGCATCCAGCGGCAGCTGATAAAGAAATGTATCCTTGCCAAAAAGCCGGTCATAGTCGCCACTCAAATGCTGCACACAATGATAAATAATCCGCGTCCTACCCGTGCGGAAGTTACGGATATCGCCAACGCAATCTATTATCGTACGGATGCACTCATGCTGAGTGGAGAAACAGCCTACGGGAAATATCCGGTGGAAGCGGTAAAGACCATGACAAAAGTGGCGGCGCAAGCGGAAAAAGACAAGATGGAAGAAAACAATATTCCCATTCCGTTAACTCCCCAAAATACGAATGTCACCAGTTTCCTGGCCAAGCAAGCCGTTCAAGCCTCTACGCTGATGCCTATCCGCGCCATTATCACAGACAGCTTCAGCGGACTGACAGCGCGCAGTCTGGCCGCTTTCCGAGGGAAATATCCTGTTTTGGCCATCTGCTACAAAGAAAAGACCATGCGTCATCTGGCACTTTCCTACGGAGTAGAAGCAATTTACATGCCGGAGAAAGCCAACGGACAAGAGTATTATTTCACCGCTTTGCGCAAGCTGATAAACGACGGGGTGCTGAACGAAAACGACATGGTAGCCTATCTGAGCGGCGGAAAGAAAGGGACACAGACCTCATTCCTCGAAATCAACCAGGTGGGTGACGTGCTCCAAAACGAAAATGACTATGTATTACCCAACCGTAACCGCTATCTGTAATGAAAGAAACAGATGCATTGGATGAATATATACTCCGACATATAGACAAAGAAGATGATTATCTGAAGTCGTTATATCGGGCAACGCATGTCAAGCTACTGCGTCCCCGCATGGCTTCAGGGCATCTTCAGGGTCGTATGCTTAAGATGTTCGTGCGGATGATACGCCCCAAACAGGTGCTTGAGATAGGTACATACAGCGGGTATTCCGCGCTCTGCCTGGCGGAAGGACTGGATGAAGGGGCCGTGTTGCATACGTTCGAAATCAATGATGAACAGGAAGACTTTACCCGCCCATGGTTGGAGAATTCACCGTATGCATCCAAGATAAAATTTTATATCGGCGATGCCCTGAAGCTTGTCCCGCCAATGGACATCCGTTTTGACCTGGCATTCATCGACGGAAACAAGCGTTTTTACGTGGAATATTATGAGATGATTCTCAACAAGATGGATTCGGGCGCCTATATCATCGCCGACAACACTTTATGGGACGGGCATGTGCTGGAAGAACCTAACCATACGGACACGCAGACCATCGGCATCAAAAAGTTCAATGACCGGGTGGCGGCCGACGAACGTGTGGAGAAAGTCATTCTTCCTTTACGTGACGGACTGACTATCATACGAAAAAAATGAGATAAAATTATGGAAACAACCAGACAGAATAAGATTTCCCGGCTCATCCAGAAAGAGCTTAGCGAAATCTTCCTATTGCAAACCAAAAGAATGCCGGGCATACTCGTATCGGTCAGCGTGGTGCGTATCAGCCCCGACTTAAGCTATGCCAAGGCTTACCTTAGCATATTCCCGTCAGAACGCGGTGAAGAAATTGTGAAGAACATCAACAACAACATGAAAGCCATTCGCTTTGAACTGGGAAAACGCCTGCGTTTCCAGCTCCGGATTATTCCCGAATTAAAGTTCTTCGTGGATGATTCACTGGATTATGCCGCTCATATCGACGAACTTCTTAAGAAATGACCGGCGGCCACAGCGCAAACGCTAACCGATAAAGAGGCGTATGAACTTTCCATTCTATATAGCCAGGAGATACCTCTTTTCAAAGAAGTCTCACCATGCGGTCAATGTCATCTCAAGCATATCCGTCTGCGGGGTTGCCTTGGCGACATTGGCAATGGTATGTACGCTCTCTGTCTTCAACGGCTTTCAGGATTTGGTTTCCTCCTTTTTCACAGCCTTCGACCCGGAGCTGAAAATCGTGCCCGCCGCCGGAAAGGTATTCGACGGACAGGATGAAAAGATACTCGCCATCCGGCAAATGCCGGAAATAGCCGTCTGTTCCGAATCACTGGAAGATAATGCAATGGTGCAATATCAAGGGCGGCAGGCGATGGCTGTCATAAAAGGAGTGGAAGACAACTTTGACAAACTGAGTCCGATAGACAGCATTCTTTTCGGAAAAGGGGAGCTACTGCTGCATGATGAAGTGGCAGAATACGCCATTCCCGGCATCCAGCTGCTTTCCATCTTAGGCACGGGGATACGTTTTTTAGATCCTCTGGAAATTTATGCCCCGAAGCGCGGAGCAAAAGTCAATGTCGCCAATCCTGCCGCATCCTTCATTTCCGGCCAGCTATTCTCGTCCGGACTGGTCTTTGCGGTCAACCAGGAAAAATACGACGCCTCATACATCCTCACCTCCTTAGACTTCGCCCGGAAACTCTTCCAATATAATACGGAAATAAGCGCATTAAACCTGAAGCTTGCGCCGGGAACGGACATTGAATCCGTAAAGAGAAAACTGGAAGAACATCTGGGAGACCGGTTCCGCGTGTTGAACCGTTACGAACAACAGGCCGACACATACCGCATCATGCAAATAGAAAAGCTTATCTCTTATCTTTTCCTGACATTCATCCTGCTGATAGCCAGTTTCAACGTAATCGGTTCACTCTCCATGCTAATCATCGACAAGCGCAATGATGTAAAAGCCTTGCGCAATCTCGGAGCAAGCGACAGGCTCATCACACACATCTTCATGACAGAAGGCTACATGATTACATTGATAGGGGCCGTTTCCGGCATTGTATTGGGCCTGGTGCTCTGCCTGCTTCAGCAACATTTCGGTTTGCTCTCATTAGGCAGTTCGGGGAGCTTTATCGTAGACGCATATCCAGTCAGTGTACATACGGAAGATGTCATACTAATCTTTTTGACAGTGCTTGCCATCGGATTCGTATCGGTATGGTATCCGGTGCGCTTTCTCAGCAAGCGACTGTTATAAGCCTTTTGTTCAGAGCAAGAGCATTATCAGAAACCAACTTAAAAGTTCAAGATATGAATGCAGCCATAGAAAACATGAAGACACGCCGCAGCATCCGCGGCTACAAGCCGGACGAAATGCCTGCGCAAGAGTTACTCGAACAAATCATTGAAGCCGGAACCTATGCGCCGACCGGCAAGGGAATGCAGTCTCCCATCATCGTCGCCGTCACCAACAAGGATGTACGCGACCGTTTGTCCCGGCTCAACGCCGAAGTATTGGGCACCACATCCGACCCTTTCTACGGGGCTCCCGCCGTTCTCATCGTATTGGCAGACCGCAACCGTCCCACCTACCTGTACGACGGCTCGCTTGTAATGGGCAATCTGATGAATGCAGCCCACGCTTTGGGACTGGGAAGCTGCTGGATTCACCGCGCCAAAGAGGTTTTCAATTCGCCTGAAGGAAGAAACATGCTTAAGGAATGGGGAATCGAAGGCGACTACGAAGGCATCGGACATTGCGTGCTGGGCTACCCTGCCGATGAACAAACGCCACAAGCCAAGCCGCGCAAGCAGGATTACGTGGTATGGGTGAAATAAAAAAAGAGATTCCGGAAAATATTCCGGAATCTCTTTTGCCTTTTCCGTTGGACTACCTGGATTCGAACCAAGACAAACAGAACCAAAACCTGTTGTGCTGCCATTACACCATAGTCCAAACTTTGCGTTTTCCTCAGAAAACGCTGCAAAGATAAGCCTTTTAGGCCATATATTCCAAATAATTTTTCAGTTTTTTTCGTGTTATCCGCATAATCCTTACCTTTGCGTGAAACCAAAAACAATATCTTTTTATGAAAAAGTTCTTATTAAGCATAGCTTTGGGAGGCATCGCCGTCAATGCGGCAGCAGCCATCACACCCATGTGGCTGCGTGATGTGCGCATATCCCCCGACGGAAAGGAAATCGCATTCTGTTACAAAGGAGACATCTATAAGGTGCCGGCATCGGGAGGAGAGGCCATCCGGCTTACCACACAGGATTCGTATGAATCTTCACCCGTATGGTCGCCCGACGGAAAGGAGATTGCCTTCGCCAGTGACCGGTATGGAAATCTCGACATCTTCGTCATGCAGGCAGACGGAGGGAATGCACGCAGACTGACGACACATTCCACCGCAGAGATTCCTTCGGCATTCACGCCCGACGGAAAGTCCGTCGTTTTTTCGGCTACCATTCAAGACCCTGCCGCAAGCGTGCTTTTCCCCAAATCGGTCATGACAGAACTCTATAAAGTCCCGACAACCGGCGGAAGAACCGAACAGATTCTGGGTACTCCGGCAGAATATGTCTGTTTCAACGGTTCCGGGAGCAAGTTCCTCTATCAAGACCGCAAGGGACTGGAAGACGAATGGCGCAAGCACCATACATCCTCCGTTACGCGCGACATCTGGCTGTATGATACAAAGAGCGGAAAACATACGAATCTTACCAACCGGGCAGGAGAAGACCGCAATCCGGTATGGTCGGCCGATGACAAAGAAGTCTATCTGCTGAGCGAACGCGACGGAGGCTCGATGAATGTATATGCTTTCCCGGCAGAAAACCCGCAGGAGATACGCGCAATAACTTCTTTTGATACGCATCCCGTCCGGTTTTTGTCGATAGCAAACGAAACGCTTTGCTATACATACGACGGCGAAATCTATACCCAACCCGTCGGCGGAAAGCCGCAAAAGGTGGCCATCACCCTGACACGCGACGACGATTCCATGCCCGAACCGCTCAGTTTCGCACGCGGAGCGAGCGAAGCCACGGTCTCTCCCGACGGAAAGCAGGTGGCTTTCATCGTTCGGGGCGAGGTTTTTGTCACTTCAACGGAGTATGGCACGACCAAACAGGTCACTCATACGCCCGAAGCGGAGGAAGGGCTGTCTTTTGGGGCAGACAACCGCTCGCTGGTCTATGCAAGCGAACGAAACGGCAACTGGAACCTGTATACAGCCCGGATTGTCCGCAAGGATGATGCCAATTTCCCCAACGCCACACTGATTGAAGAAGAAGCTTTGCTGCCCGACAACGGAACAGAGCGTCAGCAACCCCAGTTCTCTCCCGACGGGAAAGAAGTGGCATTCATAGAAGACCGTACCCGCCTGATGGTGATAAACCTCGCTACTCACAAGGTGCGCCAGATTACAGACGGGTCGGAATGGTATGAAACCACGGGAAGCTTTGACTATATGTGGTCGCCGGACGGCAAATGGTTTACGCTAACCCTCATCGGCAACCGTCACGACCCGTATACCGATGTGGCCCTGGTCAAGGCCGACGGGAAAAGCCGTCCCGTCAATCTGACAAACAGCGGCTATACCAGCGGGTCTCCGCGGTGGGTCATGGGCGGAAACGCCATCCTTTTCACCACCGAACGGTACGGAATGCGCAGCCATGCCTCATGGGGGTCACTGGACGATGTGATGCTTGCCTTTGTCAACAAAGATTCTTACGACAAGTTCCGGCTGAACAAAGAGGATTATGAACTCCTGAAAGAGCTGGAAGAAGAGCAGGAAAAGGCGGCATCCGGAGAAAAAGACAAAGCGGAAGACAAGGACAAGGAAGAAAAAGCGCCTGAAGACATCGTGGTAGAGCTCGACGGTATAGAAGACCGCATCGTCCGCCTGACTCCAAACTCCTCGAGCATCGCATCAGCCCTTGTTTCTGCCGACGGAGAAAACCTGTATTATCTGGCCTCGTTTGAAGGGGGATTCGACATGTGGAAGATGGACTTACGCAAACACGAGACCAAACTGCTTCACAAGATGGATGCCGGATGGGCAAACATGGAGACTGACAAGGAAGGGAAAAATATCTTCATACTTGGCGGAAGCGGCATGCAGAAGATGGATACCGGTTCTGAAGAGCTGAAGCCCGTCACATTCCGGGCAGAAATGAAGATGGACTTGGCGGCAGAACGGGCATACATGTTTGAACACATATACAAACAGGAAAAGAAATGCTTCTATACCGAGTCAATGCACGGTGTGGACTGGGAAGCGATGACGGCTGCCTATCGCAAGTTCCTGCCGCATATCGCCAACAACTACGATTTCGCCGAACTGCTCAGCGAATGGTTGGGCGAACTGAACGTTTCACATACCGGAGGACGGTATTACCCGGACGGAAAAGGGGAAACGACAGCCAGTCTGGGATTGCTCTTCGACTGGAACTACAGCGGAAACGGACTTTCTGTGGCCGAGGTCATTGAAAAGGGGCCGTTCGACCGCAAGAGCACGAAGGTTGCCCAAGGCACCGTCATCGAAAAGATAGACGGAAAAGACATCGGTGCCGATACAGACTATTTTGCCCTGCTGAACGGAAAGGCCGGCCGAAAGGCCCTGATTTCCTTTTACAACCCTCAAACCAAAGAACACTGGGACGAGGTAATCAGGCCGATAGGGAACGGAGAGCTCAACACCCTGCTTTACGAACGGTGGGTAAAGCAAAGAGCCGCTGATGTAAAGAGATGGTCGGACGGACGCTTGGGCTATGTGCACATCGAGTCAATGGACGACGGCAGTTTCCGCACGGTCTATTCAGATATTCTCGGGAAATACAACGACTGTGAAGGCATCGTAATCGACACCCGCTTTAATGGGGGAGGCCGTCTGCATGAGGACATCGAAATCTTGTTCAGCGGCAAAAAATATCTTACGCAAGTAATCCGCGGCCGTGCCGCCTGCGACATGCCGAGCCGCCGATGGAACAAGCCGTCCATCATGCTGCAGTGCGAAGCCAATTATTCAAATGCCCACGGCACGCCGTGGGTATACAAACACCGCGGCATCGGCAAGCTGGTGGGTGCTCCCGTACCGGGAACCATGACTACCGTCAGTTGGGAAACGCTGCAAGACCCTACGCTAATATTCGGTATTCCCGTGGTAGGATATCAGCTTCCCGACGGCAGCTACCTGGAAAACAAGCAGCTGGAGCCGGACATCTATGTGCTCAATTTGCCGGAGACGGTGGTGAAGGGTGAGGATACCCAGTTGAAAGCCGCCGTAGAAGAGCTGTTAAAGGAATTGGAACAATAGCAAAGTCTTTTTTCATCCTTATCAGAAATGAGGCGGGCCGCCATGAAAGACACGGCGGCCCGCCTCATCCGTCATCTGCCGTCAGTGCAGATGCAACGCTTCACGCACCTTTTCATACGAAGCGTCTTTCAAGAGCACCCGCCCGCTCTTGTCCAGCAGATAAATGCTCGGCATAGCCTTCAAATCATATAAGGCATCCGTCTTTACTGCACCACGGTCTTCGCCGATTATCCATCCCGGCGGCATTCCGGCCAGAGCATTCCGCCACATTTCCGCATTCTCTTCCGTACAGACAGCCAGCACGCTGACCTTTTCCCGAACTACCGCCTCGGCCAGTGCCCTGTCGTCCGTCATCTGTTCCAGGGTCTCCCGGCAGCTTTCACACTCCGAATCATAAAAGACCAATATCATGCGGTCACCTTTCACCGCAGTCGCCGCCAGCGAACACTCCGTCCCATCCGGCAGATAATAAATGAAATCCGTCGCTTTATCCCCAGGCTGGTTACGGCTTATCAGCTTTATCCGGAAGGCCACCGCCTCCTTCTGCACCCCGTCCAAGGCCTTGCTTTCCGCCATACGCTTCAAGTAAATCAAGTAGAGGCTTTCGTTATAGAAAGGAGAACCAGGACTATACAGGTAGTCATCGGCCATATCCATGAAAATCCGGCGTGCGTGAACCTGCTTCTCCATTCCCGAGCAGAAGTTGTCAATGCTCTGCCGGACGAGTTCCGCATCCGTATTTCCGTCGGCCAGTAAGGCTATCTGATTTACAAAGCCCTGCTCGGATATATCGCGGTTGTCTACCAACGAAATGTCTGAGAAATCGAAATTATCCCAATAGTGTTTCAGAAGAAACTCCTTACGGTCTTCAGGGCGGGTAAGGGCTGAAGGTATTTCAGGAAAAGGAAACTGCGGTTCGCCCGCCTGCCTCTGCCGTTCTGCAGCGGTCTGTCTGTTTCCGACATATATCTTCTGTCCGGCATTCCCCTGACAGACAAAAAAGGCGGTCAGCACAAAAGCCCATGCCAACCTGTTGCAAAATCTTCCTGCCATGACTTTATAGAAATTTAGATTCCAATCAACCGGTATACTCCTCCGGCAAGCGCACGGACAACTCCCTTCATCTCCAGCTCAAACAAGATTCCCGTCATGCGGTTGATGGCGATGTTGCTCTCCACCACAAGGGCATTTATCTGCATGCCCTCGTCATGCTTCTGCAACAGTCCTGCAACAAGCTGTTCTTCCTCCGACAAATCGGGGAAAAGCTGCCTCTGCACGGCGGCCGCAACCGGCCGTGAAGGCATATCCCAGTTCATTGCCTTTACCAGCCCCTCAGCATCCTGCAACAAGACGGCGCGATTTGTCTGTATCAGGTTATTGCATCCTTCCGAAAAGGTGTCGCCAATCCGTCCCGGCACGGCAAAACAGTCGCGATGATAGTTTCCGGCAATTTCCGCCGTAATGAGCGAACCGCCCTTAGCCGCCGACTCAACGACGATTGTAGCGTCGCTCATTCCCGCTACGATGCGGTTGCGCTTCACAAAGTTCTGCCGGTCGGGATTCGTTCCGCTCGGGTATTCGGTCAGCAGGCCGCCGTGTTCCGTCATTTCGGCCGCCGTCTGCCGGTGGGCCGGCGGATAAATGCGGTCGAGTCCGTGCGCCAGAACGCCCACAGTGTCCAGCCCGCTCTGCAGAGCAGCGCGGTGGGCGTGAATATCTACGCCGTAAGCCAGACCGCTGACCACAAGCGTATCCGGCAGCAGCTCCTTCAGCTCACGGACAAGCCGCAGGCAAACATCCTGCCCATACTCTGTAATGTTGCGCGTGCCCACGATACTGACCACATGCATGGCATTCAGATTGGCGTTGCCCCGGTAAAACAAGACGAGCGGAGCATCATCACACTCGCGCAACCGCGACGGATAGTCTTCGTCCCTTTCCGTCAGCACGCGGATACGGTTCTTTTCGGCAAACTGAAGCTCTGCTTCGCACATTCTCAACGTGTCCGGACAGTCGAAAGCCTTCACCAGACGCTTGGGAAACCCCGGTATAGTGCGCGAGAGGTCGGCAGCATGCCGGAAAAGTTCCGTTGCACCGTCCACCGCCTGCAGCAGATTGCGCGCACCAATCAAGCCCAATCCGCGTATTTTGGTCAGGGCCAACGTATAGAGTACCTCTTCATTCATCTAAATAAGGGGAAAAAGTTTCATAAAGCTCCTTGCTGTCGCCCAGTTTCCCGCCGACAATGCAAACGGTTTCCACGGTCGAGCGGAGAACCGGCTTCAGGTCGGGCAGGCGGAAGATATCTTGATAAAAGACATATTTAAGGCCGTCTTTCCGCAGATACAGTTTCGAAACAAATTCGTCTCCGCTCCGCAGCGGGGTTTTAAAGGCCATCGTCAGACGGGCCACCACCGGGTCGATGCCCTGCTCGTGCAGACGGGCAAAGCTGATGCCCTCCGAACGGAGAAACTCATGGCGCGTATGCTCGATATAATGCTGATAATTGGCATTGTTGACAATGCCCTGCAGGTCGCACTCATAGTCGCGCACCTTCATCGTAAGCTCATAAATATATTTTCCCATACCGGTTGTCTTTGGTTATACCTGCAAAGATACTTTTTTATCTTCGCCGGCAAAAAAAATACAAGGGCAAAGAGAAACGGCTTCATCCCGCCGCCGGAAAGGCCATAGGGCAAACAAACCGTTTCTCCAGCATGAAAAAGCGACATTGCCCCGTCATCCCTTCCGCTTGAAATATTCATACCCGATGCGGCAATAGAGGCATCTTTTCGCGTCGCAGTAGCTCTTTTTCAGTTGTATCAGGGCCTGGCTGTCTCCTGCATGGGCGGCCTCCAGCCCGCATTCCTTCCATAGCCGGACAATATAGTTGTCTTCCGGCCTCATCTCCTCGAGCAAAGCCGCGGCCCGACCATACAGACTTTCATCTCCGCGGTACTTTCCGTAGGCGTAAAGGAAGGGAACCACCGTGTTGATGATAATCAAGTCGACCGACGACCGGCTGAGCGACTTCGGACGGGAGGGGGAAACCTCGCCGAAAGTATAGTGCGTAAGCCAGTAGAGCGATGTCCCGCCCTTCAGTTCATCGCGCAATTCCTTCAGCGTGGCCAGCTCCATCAGCCGGGAGAAAAGCCCCTGCGAGCGATGATACAGGCAGGCGAGCTGGGCGATGCGTATATGCGGGAAGTTTCCCGGACGCATGCGGAGCAGCTTCCACCGGCATGCTCCGGAAGGATGAAGGCTGAACTTATGCTTCAGATACTCGTATTCCTTGATTAGGCGTGCGGTATATTCATCTGCCGGAAGTTCATCCAGCAGTCCTGCCTGCCCGAAAAAGAAGGCTTCCACCTGAAAAAGGTCATCCCGGTGCTTCGCTACGGCCGGAAGCGGTATGGATTGCGCCCAAAGTTCAAAGGCATCGCTGTTTACACCGAATCCGAAATTGCGGGCAAGCGTAATGAAAAAGGCATGCTCCCAGTCCATGCCGCAGGCATGGAGGCGGCGGGCTATCTGTTCCGTCTTCTGCTCAAAACGTTCTGTCTGCAAGCTGGAAAGGAAACTGTGAACCAGAAAAGACGGGAGTTGGGGAATCAGCCGGTAGCATGCCGGATAATGAGCCGTGTGAAGCAGCTCTTCATAATTTTCCGCAAGATAAGACGGGCAGTGGAACTCCATCTGCGGAACCGGCTCTCCGTTGCTGCGCGAAACCGCCGTATCCATATCCGAAACCACATGCAGGATAACCGAATCGTATGCCTTGTCTTTATCATGATTATGCCGGAACCAGTCGGACGCCCGCTCGTGAATCTCGACATTTCCCACCCACAATACGCCGTCCAGCTTTATTTTGGCATTGAAAAAGTCGGGACCGGCATCGGCGTTCGCCAGCCCCGAATCGATGACTTCCACCGACTGTCCGTCGGCCGTATGAAGGGGATGAAGCGGGAAAAGCTTGTGTTTCCACGCATAATGTAAGAGCTGTTCCATGTTAATGAAGATGTAAATGTTCGTCAAATGTAATGATTAATAGCGAAAAACACTATCTTTGCCGTTAAAAAGAAGTATATTATGAAAATAGCATTGATTGGATATGGCAAGATGGGAAAGGAAATCGAACATATCGCCCTTTCCCGCGGACACGAAATTGTCTGCATCATTGACTTGAACAACCGTCAGGATTTCGATTCGGACGCATTCCGCTCGGCGGATGTAGCCATCGAATTCACCGCTCCGGCCGTAGCATACGGCAACTGCATCGAGGCATTCCGCCAGGGAGTAAAGGTCGTTTCGGGCAGTACAGGGTGGATGAACGAACACCGTGAAGAGATGAAACGCCTGTGCGGCGAAGGGAAAACCCTGTTCTGGTCGTCAAACTTCAGCTTGGGCGTAGCCATCTTCTCGGCTGTAAACAAGTATCTGGCCAGAATCATGAACAATTTCCCGAACTATGATGTGTCGATGGTGGAGACCCACCATATCCATAAGCTGGATGCACCGAGCGGTACGGCCATTACACTGGCAGAAGGCATTCTGGAGAACCTTGACCGGAAAGACAAATGGGTGATGGGAACACTGACTGCACCCGACGGAACGGTAAGCGGGACTACGGAATGCGCTCCGAACGAACTGCCCGTCAGTGCGGTCCGCGAGGGAGAAGTGCCGGGAATACACACGATAAAATATGAATCGGAAGCCGACTCCATCATTATCACCCACGATGCCAAGAACCGCAAAGGATTCGCGCTGGGGGCTGTACTGGCAGCCGAATATACGGCCGCGCACACCGGATTTTTAAGCATGAATGACTTATTCCGCTTTTAACCATGAAAAAGATAGAAGCTCCGCGCAAACAATGGACAAAGTTCGGCATCGTGCTGGCTCTTTACCTGATATTCCTGCTTTGGCTGAGAAGCTGGCTGGGTTTGATTGTCGTCCCGTTCATTTTTGATGCCTACATAACCAAATTTATCCCGTGGACATGGTGGAAGCAATCCAAGAGCAAAACCGTACAGACAGTGATGGGATGGGTGGACGCCATTGTGTTCGCACTCGTTGCCGTGTATTTCGTCAACCTTTACTTCTTCCAGAATTATGTCATCCCCTCATCTTCTCTGGAAAAGTCCCTGCTGGTCGGCGATTATCTGTTTGTCAGCAAGATGAGCTACGGGGCACGAATCCCGCAGACTCCGCTTCACCTGCCGCTTACCCAGCACACGCTGCCGGTATTGAACTGCAAATCGTATCTTGACTTCCCGCACTGGGAATACAAGCGCGTGGCCGGACTGGGAAAAGTCAAGCTGAACGACATCGTTGTGTTCAACTTTCCGGCGGGCGACAGCGTAGCGGCAAAGGCGCAGGCCGAAGGTCTGTATCAGATTGCCTATCCCATCGGCCAAAGCCTCTCGCAGCCAATCGACCTGTCGAAACTGTCGCAGGAACAGCAGCTGCAGGCGTTCGACTTTTATTATCAGACCGGAGTCCAATACATCAAAGACCATCCGGAGAATTTCGGGGAGATACTGTCGCGTCCCGTCGACCGGAGGGAGAATTACGTCAAGCGCTGCGTAGGCTTGCCCGGACAAACGCTTCAGATTAAAGACCGAATCATTTATTTGGACGGACAGCCGAACAAGGAGCCCGACAACGTGCAGTACCAATATGATGTCAAATTCAAGCGCTGCCGCCCGGAAATGTGGACATCCCTGTTCCAGGTGAACAAAACGGGCAATGGATATACACTGCAGGCAGGCAGAAAAATGGCAGATATCACCGCATATATCGGAATACCGGAAGAGATAATCAACGAATTCAATATAAGCGCTGACGATATGGCCGCGCCTCCGTCAGACGGAGTCATACGCATGCCGCTGACCGAAGGGGCAAAAAATGCCTTGCTTGCCCGCAAAGATGTGGTGGAGTGGATAGCAAACATCTCGGACAACATGACCGGACTTTATCCGATTAATAAGCAGACGGGGTGGACCACCGACAACTACGGCCCGGTTTGGATACCCAAAAAGGGCGAAAGCATCCGGCTTACCCTCGACAATCTCCCGATTTACGAGCGGCCGATACGCAACTACGAGGGAAATTCATTAGCAGTAAAAGACGGGAAGATCTATATCAACGGAAAAGAAGCTACTGAATATACCTTCAAGATGGACTATTACTGGATGATGGGTGACAACCGTCATAATTCCGCCGACTCGCGATTCTGGGGATTTGTGCCCGAAGACCACATTGTGGGGAAACCTATCTTCATCTGGCTTTCACTTGACCAAGACCGTGGATGGCTTGACGGAAGGATACGCTGGAACCGCTTGTTCAGATTTGTAGACTCTATAAAATAACGGAACCGCCAGTGGCAAACAGGCATTGGACAGTATGGGCGAAGGCAATCGGCATGGCAATCGCTGCCGTATTGCTGATTAGAATGTTCCTGGTCACCTCATGCATCATTCCTTCATCGGGCATGGAAAACAGTCTGTATCAGGGTGAAGGCATCTTGGTGAACAAATGGAGCTACGGTCTGCGCATGCCTTTTCCGTCAGTATTCGGATATCACCGCCTGATGCCAAGACCTGTCAGGCAGGGAGACATTGTACTTTTCAACAATCCCAATCCGAAAAGGCCGGATACCGGCATCGAACGGCGGGAACTCTTTATCAGCCGCTGCATAGGAGGCGCCGGAGACACGCTGATGCTGAACCATGAATGGATTAATGTAGGGGGAAAAGTGGAAAGCCCCGACAGCAAGGCACTGTATGCCTATCCTTCGGCTGCCGAAGACCTGATGCTGGCCGTCCTTGATACGGTAGGCATCGAGGGAAACTCCCTTGCCGGCTATACGCCGGAGGGGCACTACATACGCAGCTTCAGCCACTATGAATTTTATCTGGTGTCGCAAAAGGCGGCGGGCCGGATATGCATCGCGCCTTTAAGCGAGAAGACGCCGCAGAAGGTGCATCCGTTTGTCGTTCCCCGCAAGGGAATCGCGGTAAAAGTCTATCCGTGGAACGCGACATTGCTCTGCAATGCCATCCTCAGCCACGAGCATCGGCAGGCAGAAGTGCGCAATGACACGCTGTGGGTGGAAGGAAAAGCCGTTCCGGCCTATACGTTCACCCAAGACTATTATTGGATGGCGGCAAACGACCCCGTCAACCTGTGCGACTCACGGCTGTTCGGATTCGTTCCGGAAAGCCATATCATCGGGAAGGCCTGGAAAATCTGGCTGACACCGCACAGAGGAAGATTTTTTCAAACGGTAGAATGACTGAAAGAATGGACAAAAAGACGATTTTCTTAAGCTCGGCATATCTGGCCCCGGTGGAATATTACACCAAGCTGCTTGCCTACGACACGGTTTACATGGAGCAATGCGACCATTACACCAAGCAAACCTACCGGAACCGCTGTGTCATAGCGTCGGCCGACGGGCCGTTGGCGCTGACCATCCCCACCGAAAAGGCGGGAGGCAAGTGTCTGATGAAAGATGTCCGCATCTCCGACCACGGAAACTGGCGGCATGTGCACTGGAACGCCTTTGTCGCGGGATACCGGCACAGTCCGTTCTTCGACTATTATGCCGATGAATTCCACCGCTTCTACGAACAGAAATATGATTTTCTCTTCGACTTCAACATGGAACTGTGCCTGTGGATGTGCAGACAGATAGACATACAGCCCCGCATCATCCCGACATCCGAGTATATCACCGCGCCCGAACTGGCGGACGACTTCCGTGAAAGGATTCATCCGAAAGCTTCCTACGCGGAAAGCGACCCGGACTTTACCCCGGTTTCCTACTACCAGGTGTTCGACCAGAAGCAGGGATTCCTCCCCAATCTGAGCATCGCAGACCTGCTTTTCAATATGGGGCCGGAAAGCCTTATCGTATTAAACACCGTTTGAAGCGCATACGACGGATTTTCCATCCTGACCCCATGCGGATTTCCTGCTGTCTGAAACAAGGCTTTATCTGGTCAAAACCGGAACATGCCACCTATTTATTGTTAATTCTTCATACGCCGCCCTTTATTCTTCCCAAGAATATTATACCTTTGCAGCTGATTCAATGACAGAAAACAAATTATGAACAATTTACCTACAGTAACCAAAAACCTGCTCATCATCAATGTCCTGTGCTTTTTAGGCATGATTGTGGCAAGACGATACGGGATAGACATAGAAAACCTGCTCGGGCTGCATTTCGTGCTGGCATCCGACTTTAATGCGGCCCAGCTGCTCACCTATATGTTCATGCACGCCAACTTTTCGCACCTGTTCTTCAACATGTTTGCCGTGTGGATGTTCGGCCGTGTACTGGAGCAAGTGTGGGGGCCCAAGCGTTTCCTTACCTATTACATTGTGTGCGGAATCGGCGCAGGCCTGATACAGGAGCTTGTGCAATACATACAATACGCCACCTTGTGGTCAAACTACGAGGCCGTCAATACAGGATTGGGCGTCATCCCGATGGAAACCTTTTTAAACCAACTGACAACGGTAGGCGCATCGGGTGCCGTCTTCGGTATCCTGCTGGCATTCGGCATGCTGTTCCCCAACAGCCAGATGTTTGTATTTCCCTTGCCGGTGCCCATCAAGGCAAAATACTTCGTTATCGGCTATGCCGTAATCGAACTGCTCTTTGGAATCAGCGGCAGCGACAATGTGGCGCACTTCGCTCACTTGGGCGGAATGCTGTTCGGACTAATCTTTATCATTTATTGGAGGAAGAAAAATGGGGGCGGGCAGATTTATTACTGATTTAAGAGAGAGATTCCGGCGGGGGGATATCGTCACACAATTATTATATATAAATATAGCGGTATTCCTGATTGTGACCATCGCCAACATCGGACTGACGCTTTTCAACGTTCCGACCGGCCGTTGGGAAAGTTATCTGGCACTCCCCGCATCGCCCGAACGCTTCATCCTCCAGCCCTGGTCTTTGTTTACCTACATGTTCATGCATGCAGGCGCGCTTCACATCCTGTTCAACATGCTTTGGCTCTATTGGTTCGGCCGCCTGTTCCTGCTCTTTTTCTCGGCCAAGCATCTGCGCGGACTTTATCTGTTGGGCGGAATATGCGGCGGCCTGCTGTATATCTTGGCTTACAACGTGTTTCCTTATTTCGCACCGTTGGTCGGACACGCCAGCATGGTGGGAGCCTCCGCTTCCATCCTGGCCATCGTGGTGGCCACGGCGGTGCGCGAACCAAACTACGCGGTACAGTTCATGTTTGTCGGCACCGTCCGTCTGAAATACGTAGCCCTTTTCATGATTGTCCTCGACCTGCTGCTCATGACCTCGGGCAATGCCGGAGGACACATAGCCCATCTGGGAGGCGCGCTGGCAGGATGGTGGTTTGCCGCCGGCATCTCCGACGGCCATGACGCAACGAAATGGATAAACCGCGCACTCGACTTTCTGGCAGGCAACTGGAAACCGGCACGCCGCAAGCCCAAAATGAAGGTACACTACGGCGACAAGCAGAAAGACTATGACTTCAATGCACGGAAAAAGGCTCAATCGGAAGAAATAGACCGGATTTTGGACAAACTCCGCAAGTCCGGATACGGAAGCCTGACGGAGGAAGAAAAGAAACGGCTCTTCGACGCAAGCAAAAAATAGCAGCAACATGAGCTTTATAGGCAGCACCGTACGCTTTCTGATACTGCTCGCCAACGCCGTCGCGGGAGCAGGCTTCCTGATATGCGCCTACAGCCCCTATGCCGACCCTGCGGAATATCCGCTATGGGCATGCACAGGCCTGCTTTTCCCCTTCTTTCTGCTTCTTAACCTCCTGTTTCTGCTGTTTTGGCTGATTTTCAAATGGAAATACATCTGGCTTCCGGCCCTGATACTCCTTGCCGGATGGAAAACCACATGGAACTATACACCTCTCAACCTGAGCCAGGAACCGGAAAGCAAGGAAGGCATAAAGATACTCACCTACAATGTCTGGGAAATGAAAGGGGAAACGGGCGGAAATGAAGCTTCCTCCGTATCCATTACCGACTATATAAAGAATTGCGATGCCGACATCGTCTGCCTTCAAGAGTTTCCGACAGAGGATGCCAAGCTCCGGAAAAGTCTGTCTGCCGTCTATCCGTACATAAAGACCTGTTCCGTCTACCACGGATACGGGATAGCCTGCCTGTCCAAATATCCCATCCTGTCTTCCGAACAGATTCATTACAAAAGTATCTATAACTGCAGCGCCCTGTTCAAGATAAGGCAACAAAAAGATACCCTTACCATAATCTGCAACCATCTGGAATCAAACCGGCTGAACCGCAAAGACAAGCAGGCATACAAAAGCATCCTGAAATCGCCCGACAAGCAGCAAATAAAAAAAGGCGAATATCTGCTGCGCAAATACACGGATGCCGCCAAAGCCCGCGCCGTGCAGGCAGACTCTGTCGCCCATGCAATCCGCCGGAACCGCTGCCGCTATATGATTGTTTGCGGCGACCTAAACGATACTCCCGTATCTTATGCGCACAGGATAATAGGCAAAGGGCTGCAGGATGCCTATGCAGAAAAAGGGTTTGGCCCCGGCTTTTCCTACAACCGGAACTTTCTCTATTTCCGCATTGACCATATCATGGCAAACGAAAATTTCAGGATAATCCAATGCAAAATAGACCGTACCATCCGTTTGTCCGACCATTACCCGGTGTGGTGCCTGCTGGAAAAGAAATAAAAACCTTGTCATAATACATTTTTTACCGCTCAAAACCTAAATATTCAGAAAGCTTTCCGCATGTAAATGAAAAAAAAACTATATTTGCAACCTTGAATAAACGTATTTAATCAGAAAAATAAATAATAAATTAAAGTAACATGCAAAACAAAGGATTCGTAAAAGTTTTTGCGATATTACTGACCATTGCCTGTGTCTTTTATCTTTCGTTCTCTTTTGTAACCCGCTACCACATGAACAAGGCGGAAAAAGATCCGGAAGGCGTGGCACACTACCTCGATTCCATGCAGAACGAGAAAGTATGGTTAGGTGTATATTCGCTCAAACAATGTCGTGAGATGGAGATTGGATTGGGACTTGACCTGAAAGGCGGTATGAACGTCATTTTGGAAGTTTCCGTTCCGGATGTAGTAAAGGCCTTGGCAGACAACAAGCCGGATGAAGCTTTCAATAAGGCAGTCAATGAAGCAGCAAAGCAACAGAGGTCAAGTCAGGAAGACTTCATCACACTTTTCGTCAGAGAGTATAAAAAACAAGTTCCGGACGGCAAACTGGCAGAGCTTTTCGCGACACAACAGCTGAAAGACCGGGTCAATACCCGCAGTTCAGACGCTGAAGTGGAAAAAGTATTAAGAGAAGAAGTCAAAGCTGCCGTAAACAATTCATATAATGTATTGCGTACCCGTATCGACCGCTTCGGCGTCGTACAGCCGAATATCCAGACCTTAGAAGGAACAATGGGGCGCATTATGGTTGAATTGCCGGGTATAAAAGAACCGGAGCGCGTAAGAAAACTGCTGCAAGGCTCGGCAAACCTCGAGTTTTGGGAGACATTTGAAGCAAAAGATGTCCTTCCCGTTCTGATGTCGATAGATGAACGTGTGCGTTCGGTAATGGCTTCCGATTCAACGGCCACAAAAGAAATTGTGGCTGAAGCTCCTGTCATCTCGGCTAAAGACAGTCTGGCCGCAGCCTTGAAGGGGGAAACCGCCAATGCAACCCAAGCAGCTTCAAGCGATGCCAAGAACTACCCGTTCTCTTCCATATTCGCAATGAACCAGAGCGGCATGGGTTCTATCGTAGGATATGCAGACTACAAAGATACGGCCACCATCAACCGCATTTTTGCTATGCCGGAAGTCAAGAAAATACTGCCTCGCGACCTGAAGCTGATGTGGGGAGTCAAAGCTTCTGAATTGGACAAAACCGGACGGATGTTCGAGCTTTATGCCATTAAGTCCACCGCCCGAAACGGACGCGCTCCGTTGGAAGGCGATGTTGTGACAGATGCAAGAAACTCTTACGACCAGTTCAACAGACCGTGTGTAACGATGCAAATGAACACGGAAGGAGCACGCCGCTGGGCTACGCTTACCAAGAACAACGTAGGCCATCAGATTGCTATCGTATTGGATGGCTATGTATATACGGCTCCGAACGTGAACGGAGAAATTACTGGAGGTAATTCAGAAATTTCCGGAAACTTCACGCCGGAAGAAACAAAAGACTTGGCCAACGTGCTGAAGTCGGGAAAAATGCCTGCCCCTGCAAGAATCGTGCAAGAAGATATTGTCGGTCCGTCATTAGGACAGGAGTCCATCAACCAAGGTATCGTTTCATTCATCGTTGCCTTGATTGCCCTGATGCTCTACTTATGCTCCATGTACGGATTTATCCCGGGTATGATTGCCAACGGAGCATTGGTATTCAACTTTTTCTTCACAATGGGAATCCTCACTTCATTCCAGGCTGCCCTGACAATGTCCGGTATTGCCGGTATGGTGCTCTCATTAGGTATGGCTGTGGATGCGAACGTATTGATTTACGAACGTACAAAAGAGGAGCTTAAAGCCGGGAAAGGCATGAAGCAGGCAGTAGCCGAAGGTTACTCGAATGCGTTCTCTGCCATCTTCGACTCTAACTTCACCTCCATCATCACAGGTGTTATCTTGTTTTACTTCGGTACAGGGCCTATCCGCGGATTTGCAACGACTCTGATTATCGGTATCCTCTGCTCGTTCTTCACCGCCGTATTCATGACACGTCTGGTCTATGACCATTTCTTGAACAAAGACAAATGGCAGAATCTTACGTTCACCACAAGCATTTCCAAGAATCTTTTCCAGAATGTGCACTATAATTTCATGGGAACGATTAAGCGCTCGTTCACCATTTGGGGCACCATCATAGCGGTTTGCATCATCTCTTTCTTCGTCCGTGGCTTGTCACAAAGCATTGACTTTACGGGCGGACGCAACTTTGTCGTATTGTTCGACCAGGTAGTACAGCCGGAAACCGTGCGTGAGCTGCTTGATGACAAGGTGGGTGATGCCAACGTTCAGGCCATTGCATTGGGTACTGACGGGAAAAGAATCCGTATAACGACCAACTACCGCATAGAAGAAGATTCTCCGGAAGTGGATACGGAAATAGAAGCCCTGCTATATGATGCCTTGAAAGAGGGCAACCTGCTGGACCCAAGTACCACACTGGAAAAATTCGTTGACCGCGACAACCAGGTAGGCGGCTCAATCATCAGTTCGCAAAAGGTAGGGCCGAGTATCGCAGACGATATCACGACTTCGGCCATATGGTCGGTCATCTTTGCCTTGATTGCCATCGGTCTGTATATTTTGATACGGTTCAGCAACATTGCATTCAGTATCGGAGCCACTGCCGCACTGGCCGTCGACACGCTGCTGATTATCGGCGCATACTCACTCTGCTACGGGTGGATGCCGTTTTCTCTGGAAATTGACCAGACCTTCATCGGAGCCATCCTGACGGCAATCGGTTACTCCATCAACGATAAGGTGGTTATCTTCGACCGTGTGCGCGAGTTCATCCATCTGTATCCGAAGCGCGGACGCACCAGACTGTTCAATGACTCTTTGAATACGACACTGGCACGTACATTGAACACCGGTCAGAGTACGCTTATCGTGCTGGTCTGCATCTTCATCTTGGGTGGAGACAGCATCCGGAGCTTCTCTTTCGCCATGATTCTCGGTGTGGTTATCGGAACATTCTCTTCTTTGTTTGTAGCTGCTCCGATTGCTTACCTGATGCTGAAAAACAAATTGCCGAAAGACGAACCTCAGGAAGTGGAAGAAGTAAAGGCATAATCAAGGAGACTGTATAAAGAAGACACCCTGAAAACAGTTTTCTGAAAAAGTCTGAGACACGGATTACAAGAGACGAACGGTCGTTTGACACCGGAAAATCCTGTAATCCGTGTCTCTTTTATATAAAAGAACAGATGAATCCATGCCTACCCAAAGAATCATCCCCGACGAAGATTTCGGAAGAATCATCCTGCGCACCCGGCGCGGTGCACGCAATGTGACCATGCGCGTGAAGCCTGACGGGCTGTATCTCACCGTTCCGCCCCGAAGCAGGACGGATGCCGTATTGGACATCCTGCGCCCCTACCGCGGCAGACTCATCGAACAATACCGCCAGATAATGCCCAAGCCGATAGACCTGGACTTCCGCATTCAGGCAGAATGCTTCCGGCTATCCCTCGCAACCGGCCCAATGAAGCACTTTACCGTTCGCTGCAACGATGAAAAAATGATTATCTACTGTCCTCCACATACGGATTTCACGCGTGAAAAGGTGCAGAAGCTGCTTCGCAACGCCATTCTCCGCGCACTGAAAAAAGCGGCTCAAGGATACCTGCCCCCACTGCTGCACGCATGGGCCGGACGTTTCGGACTGACCTACCGGAAAGTTCGCATTACGGGAGCGCGTTCCCGATGGGGGAGCTGCTCGGCCGCAGGCACCATCAGCCTGTCCTGCTACCTGATGCTCGTCCCCGCACACCTGATGGACTATGTGATGCTTCATGAACTGGCCCATACGCGGGAGATGAACCACGGCCCGCACTTTTGGAAACTGCTTGACGACATGGCCGGCGGACTGGCCCTACAGCTGCGCGCGGAACTACGCAAGTTCCGTCCTGCATTCTGACCCTTTCCCGTTTCTTTTTCATCCCGGCAAGAAATCCGTTTGCCCGCACCAGATTCCCGGCCGGCCGGCATCCTTTTTCCGTTCTCTCCGTCCACTCCCCCTGAGGGCGGCCGCTCCGTTTCAGGCCACCGCCTTAAAGACAATCCTCCCAAAGACCAGCCACCCAAAAAACAACCGTCGGCTGTGAAATACATAAAGCTTATCTCACAGCCGACGGCCATTAAAAACCGGGAAAATCCCGTCAAATCTGCTCATACTCATGCTTCCGCCTGGGATTCATGGGAAACCATCCTTTCCGCACACGCTCCCGCTGCTCAAACAGCTCCTTGATTGTCCAGAAAGACGAGAATGAAAAGACACCCAACAGGGAGGAAAACAAAATGTCACCGGACACTATCGAGCCTATGATGCCCGCCAAACCCAACAGCAGAAACACCCACCAGCAGCGCGTCCCCCAATAATACTCGGCCTTCACCACGACCGGATGAAACAGCCCTATGATGAGAAACGTACAGATACCGATGAAAATCCCCTCCAGGCGGCAGGCAGCAATCCATTCCATCATTCTCCTTTTTCTCTGCGGATAGGAATCTCTTTCTTGATGCTCTGTTCCAGCGAAATCAGTGTCTCGGTGGCCGTAACGCCAGGTATTTCCTGAATCCGCGAATTGAGCAGCTCCATCAAGTGTTCGTTATCGGTACAGTAAAGTTTGGTCAGCATGGTATACGGCCCTGTAGTAAAGTGGCACTCCACAATCTCAGGAATCTTTTTCAGTTCTGCCACCACACTCTTGTACATCGAACCTTTCTCAAGTTTGATTCCAACATAAGTACACGTGCTGTATCCCAGACTCTTCGGGTTCACATGATAGCCCGAACCGATGATAACGCCCAAGTCAATGAGGCGTTGGACGCGCTGATGGATAGCCGCGCGCGAAACTCCGCACTCTGCCGCCACATCCTTAAACGGAATACGAGCATTCTGGGAAATGATTTCCAGAATCTGTCTGTCAAGCTTGTCTATCTTTTCCATATTTTTCTTTTTATACCATTTTGTAAGCAAATGTAGAAAAACTTTTTTATTCCTCTGACATTTTCACTTAAAAAACATACTTTTTTATGAGATTTGCCATGCAACGAAAATTTTCTGCCGCCACTTTCGGCATCCGGCTATGGCAAACAGACAGCATGACATGGTAAAAACTTCTTTTTAAAGGGGCACATCGGCGGCATGACAGCTCCAGAGACGGGCCTCATCATGAAAACAATTTGGTTAAATATAAAAAACATGCACAGCCGCAACAATCAAATGCGTATATTTGTAAAATAAAAAAAATGAAAAGATTATGCATCCGTTAGAATTATTCAGATATTGTCCGAAGTGCGGCTCGTCCCGCTTCGAAATCCACAATGGAAAGTCCAAGAAATGTGCCGACTGCGGATTCACCTACTACTTCAACTCCAGTGCCGCCACGGTGGCCTTCATCTTAAACCACCGGAACGAACTGCTGGTCTGCCGCCGGGGAAAAGAGCCTGCCAAAGGGACACTCGACCTTTCCGGAGGATTCATCGACATGGATGAAACCGGTGAAGAGGGAGTGGCACGCGAAGTAAAGGAAGAGACGGGACTGACAGTAACCGAGGCCAAATACTTGTTTTCGCTCCCAAACCGGTATCTGTATTCGGGTTTCCTCGTGCATACGCTCGACCAGTTCTTTTTATGCAAAGTTTCTGACGACAGCCAACTGAAGGCAATGGACGATGTAGCGGACTCTTTCTGGATGCCGCTCGACAAGATTACGCCGGAAGAATTCGGCTTGGAATCTGTCAGAAAAGGAATCGCATTCTTTCTGGAAGCATATAAACAGCATAGAATATGAAAAGTAAGAGATACCTGTGGATAGGATGGCTATGCATCGCCCCGTTATCCCTCGCAGCCCAGCAAACCGAACCGCTGACCGAAACCGTCCGGCTATATAAGGAAGGGAAAGTTCTGTTCCAGCGAAAAGACTATGCGGCCGCATGCCAGACGCTGTCGCAATATGTCAAAAGCAAAGGACAGCCGGAGCTGATGGACGAAGCGGCATATATGCTGGCATGTTCTGCCTATGAGCTAAAGATGCCGGACTGCATACACACGCTGGAGAGTTACCTGGCAAACCATCCGGAGTCACGTTATGCCAATCGCGTACAGTCGCTGATAGCCTCGGCTTACTTCTTCAACAAAAAATATCTGGAAGCCATCGCCAGTTTCAAGACATGCAGTCTCGAGCAGCTTGGCCGCGAAGAGCGCGACGCCTGCACCCTGCGGATGGCCACCGCATACCTGAAAATAAACAATCTGAAAGAGGCCGCTTTCTGGTTTACCATCCTCAAAGAGGTCAGTCCAGCCTATCGGAACGATGCCGTTTATCACTTGGCATACATCGACTACAAGGAGCAGCGGTATGACAAGGCCCTTCAAGGCTTCCGCCTGGTAACGCAAGATGAATCTTATCAAAGGTTCGCCCCTTATTACATGGCAGACATCTATCTGATTAAAGGAGACTACAAGGCCGCGCTCCGGACAGCCGACGCTTATCTCGCCGCTTATCCGGACGAAGACCGGGCAAACGAGATGCGGCGCATTGCAGGCGAATCGGCCTACGGCTTGAACGACTACACTTCGGCCGTCAAAATGCTGAAAGCCTATAAAGACCAGGCCGAATCGCCCGCACGAAACGCCATGTACAAGCTTGGAATGAGCCAATTCCATACTCAGGTCTATTCGGAAGCCGCTGCCTGCCTGGGCCAGACTGTCGGAGAAAAAGATGCGCTGACACAGAACGCCTATCTCCACATGGGACTGTCTTACCTGCAGCTGAAGGAGCGAAATCTCGCCCGCATGGCATTCGAGCAGGCTTCAGCAAGCGATTTCGACCGCGGGATAAAGGAACAGGCGCTTTACAACTATGCGCTTTGCATCCACGAGACATCTTATTCTCCCTTTGCCGAATCGGTAACCGTTTTCGAACGTTTCCTCAACGAGTTTCCCAACTCTCCTTATACGGATAAAGTAAATGACTATCTGATTGAGGTCTATCTGAACACCCGCAGCTACATGGCGGCACTGCGCTCCATCGACAAGATAAGCCAGCCCGGGCCGCGGATTCTGGAAGCCAAACAAAAGCTGTTGTTCCGGTTAGGCACGCAAGCCTTCGCCCAGGGAGCTTTCGAAAATGCCGCCGACTACTTTACCCGCTCGCTCCAGCTCGGGCAATACAACCAGCAGACCAAAGCCGACGCCTTTTATTGGCGGGGAGAATCCAGATACCGTATGGAACAATACCGGCAGGCCGCCGGCGACCTGCAGCTATATCTGGAGTTTGCCACCGACAAGAATACACAAGAATACGGGCTTGCCCTGTACAATTTAGGATACACCGCCTTCAAACAGAAGCAATACACGCGCGCACTGACCTGGTTTACCCGCTGCGCGGAGTCGGGCAAGGTCAAAGACTCAGCGGTCATGGCGGACACCCATAACCGGATAGGAGACTGCTACTTTTATGAAAGGCGGTTTGACGAAGCGCGAGCGCAATACGCACAGGCCACCTCCATCAATCCGGCGCTGGGAGACTATTCTCTCTTCCAAGAGAGCTTTGTAAAAGGTCTGCAACGCGACTATACCGGGAAGATTCAGACTCTAAACCGTCTGCTGACCGACTATCCGGAGTCGCAGTACATAGACGACGCGCTGTATGAACAAGGCCGGGCCTTCGTTCAGATGGAAGACAATGACAATGCCATCAAGCGTTACACGCTGTTGGTGCAGCGCTATCCGGAAAGTTACCTGTCGCGCAGAGCTGCCAACGAAATAGGACTGCTGTATTATCAGAATGACAACTACGAAAAGGCTATTGCCGCCTACAAGGATGTAATCAGCAAATATCCGGGAAGCGAGGAAGCCCGCCTGGCCCAGCGCGACCTAAAGTCGATTTATATCGACTTGAACCGGGTGGATGACTATATGGCCTTTGCCTCTTCACTGCCGGGAGGGGCGAACTTTGACGCCAACGAACGCGATTCGCTTACTTACGTGGCAGCCGAACGGGTGTATATGCGGGGAAATGCCGCAGAAGCAAAAAACAGCTTCACCCGTTACTTGCAGTCGTTCCCCCAAGGAGCATTCAGCGTAAACGCCTCCTACTATCTGGGACTGATAGCCTATAATGAAAAAGATTACGGCCATGCCGCGGCATATCTGGACAAAGTCATCGAATATCCGGACAGCAAATTCTCTGTTGAGGCCATGGCAATGTGTGCAGACATGGCTTACAATGGCGGCGATTATGAGAAAGCGCTGGCTTTGTATAAGCGGATGGCCGACAGGACTTCTTCTCAGGAGGAACGGATTCAGGCAGAAACGGGAGCTTTGCGGAGCGCATACAAGATGGACAATGCGGAAGAAGTCGTCATCGCCGCTTCCGCCCTGCTTGCACACAGCAAACTGACTCCCGAACTTGAGAACGAAGCGCGGCATTACCGGGCACAATCCTTGTTGGCCTCGGGCAAACAGCAGGAAGCACTTGACGATTTGAAAGTCCTGGCCAAGGACACCCGAAACGTTTACGGAGCCGAAGCCAAATACCGCATCGCCCAAATCTACTTCGACAACGGGGAAACGGAGAAGGCCGAACAAGAAGTATTGGAATATATCGAGGTAAGCACGCCCCATGCCTACTGGCTTGCACGCAGTTTCGTACTGCTATCGGACATTTATGTCGAATTAGGACGGAACCTTGATGCCAAACAATATCTGTTGTCACTGCAGCAAAATTATCAGGCAAACGACGATATTGAACAAATGATAGAAAGCCGACTGAAAAAACTGGAACAATGATGACGAAAAGAACGATTATACTCTATGCCGGAATCTTGTCTGCCGCCGCACTGACAGCACAAGAACCGGATTCCACCCTGAACCGGACGATTGTAGTAGAGAATCAATACAACCCCGAAGTAATGGACGCCTTCAAGGTCAACATACTTCCCGAGATTGAAGAGCCGGCCGTCGCAAAAAAGGAAATTGACTATGCCACCGGCATACGCCCGTTCAGCGGATGGACGGCAGTGCCTATGCCTTCGTTTGTTCCGGATGCCGGACAGAAGAACGCGCAACGCGGGTATCTTCGCGCCGCCTACGGGAACCGGAACAATACAGACATAAAGGGAAGCTACCTGTGGGACATCACTTCACAAGACCGGCTGGGAGTGATGGCCTCACTCTACGGGATGTATGGCAATATCCCTTATCTGGAAGATGCCGGGAAATGGAAATCCCGCTTTTACCGTACAGACATTTCATTAGACTACAAGCACGATTTCCGCAAGGTATCGCTGAACGTTGGCGGGGCTTTCGCCTCGCAGGTGTTCAACTATATGCCTGACTACGACCTGACAAACGACCTGCCGGCCACGGCCAGACAGCATTATACATTGGGCGAAGGATACGTTGGCATTGCCTCGCGCGGAAAGGAGATGCCTGTAGACTTCTCTTTGCAGACGGGATTCCGCACGTTCAACCGCAAGTATCCCAACGGCCACATAGGGGAGGGGGCGGAAAACACCATTCATACGGAAGGTTCCGTAACGGGGGAAATCAGCGAAGCACAGCATATAAGCATCGGACTGACAATGGACAACCTGATTTATGAAACGCCGGTGAAAGATTACACACTGCTGCAAATCAACCCTTGCTACACGCTGCAAAACGATGACATAAGCTTGCGCGTGGGCGCGCATGCCGACCTGCAGACCGCCAACGGCAGCGGAATGAAATTTGCTCCGGATGTAAAGCTGTCCTATACCTTTGCCGGGTCATACGTGGTCTATGTGCAAACGGCAGGCGGAACGCGGCTGAACGATTTCCGACACCTGAATGAAATTTCTCCGTATTGGGACCAGCGCCAGCAGTTGCGCACATCATACACCCCGATAGACGCGAGCATCGGACTGAAAGCCTCGCCTGCCGACGGGTTTGGATTCCGTCTCTACGGAGGTTATCGCATCACCAAAAACGAACTGTTCTCGCTCCCCGGGTCTTTCGGAAGCAATGCCAGCTGCCTGCTGCTGCAAGACAAGGCAAAGGTTGCCTATGCCGGAGCTTCCGTGAGCTATGCTTACCGCGACTGGATAGACTTCACCTTAAAAGGAGCGTATTACGACTGGAAGACAGAAAGCAAGGATGACAGGCTGCTGTGGCTGAAGCCCCGGTTCGGCATCGACTTTTCCGCCCGGGGTAAGGTGGCAGACAATCTGCATATCACCGTGGACTACCTTTACGAGGGACGAAGCGAGGCTGCCGGATGGAAGAAGGCAGACGCGATAAACAGCCTGAATATCGGCGCCGAATACCTGCTGTTCGACCGCCTGACCCTGTTCGTGCGTCTGAACAACCTGCTCGACAAGTATTATCTGACCGAAGCCGGATATCCGGTGCAAGGCTTCAACGTGATGGGAGGCCTCAGCTTCCGTTTCTGAGCCCTGACTTTCATTTCATCCCATGCCGATGAGCCCCGGTTTCCACCAGCATGGAAACCGGGGCTCATCGGCATAAAAAAACTTTTCATCTGCATCAGCCGCCACTCTTGCCAACCTATATCGACCGGATGTAGGCAACCAAATCATCTTCGGCAGACAGCCCCAGCGACTTGCGCAGGCGGTAGCGGTTCATATTGATGGTTTTCGGAGTGGTGCCGGTCAGCATGGCAATCTCTTTGGTAGAAAGCTCCACGCGCAAGAGCGTGGCCAAATGCTTCTCTCCCTGCGTCAGGTTGGGATGGCGCAAGACCAGACGCTCGACAAACTCCTGGTTTTTTTCATCGATATGCTGCAACGTGATGTTTCCGCTCTTTTCACCGTTCAGATTCTGCGCAATGAAAGCATTGATTTTCTTCAGATAGGCAATCAGTTCGGCCCCTTCCATCTTATAGCCGACCCTAATCATCTCGCGTATTTTCTCAAGCACTTCGTTCCGGCTCTGCAGGAAGACGGCAAAGTCGGTTATCTCCTGCTTGTTAGTTGCCAGTTCGGTCTGCGCCTTTTCCAGTTCCATCTTCTGCCGCAGCACCTTCAGCTTCGCCACTTCATGCTCCGACTGCTCCAGACGATACTGCGTGTTTATCAGCTGAAGCTTCTTCTTCCGCTTGAAGCGCTGATGAAGCAGCAGGCCGATTACCGCCAGCGAACAGGCAACAATGATGATGGTCAGGATATTCCGCCGCAACTGCTCGATTTTATACTCCTGCTCCTTCCGTTCGGTCTCTTGCTGCTGCGACAGCAAACGTTTCTCCGCAATGTTTTGCTCTACCGTGCGCAGTTTGCTCCCGCTCTGTATCTCTTTGCTCAGGTTATAAAGAGCCGCCTGCTGCTCATAAGCCTTCTTGTATTCTCCCGTAGCGGCATATACCATGGCAGAATACTCATAGTTGTCGCAGATAATCCCTCTTGCTCCCACCTTCTTGGCGAGTTCATGGGCCTTTTTCAGCACAACGACAGCCTGCGCATATTTTTTCTCATAGTAATACAGCCTTCCCAGATTATTGTAATTCTCGCTCAACGACCAAATCGCATTCAGATTCCTGTTGATGACAATCGCTTCACTAATCCAACGTATCTGCTGCTTGATATTGTTCGGATACAGACAGAGATTGTTCAGGTTTGCCGCAATACTTTTCAGATTCTTGTGGCGGCGGTTGATGTCGAGGGCCAGATGAAAGAAACGTTCCGCCTGCTCCGATTCATTGATATACACGTGGATAATTCCCCGGTTATTGTATGCCTGAGCCAGAATCACCGAGTCGTTTTCCACCTTCGAAAAGGCAATGGCCTTGTCGCTCAGTTCAATCGCCTTCGTATAGTCGCCCAAACTGCAGTAGCTGGCGCTCATCTGATTATAAATCCTGCTCTTCCACCCGTTTTTGCCGTAGGGAATAATTTCTTCCGCATGATACAAGGCCTGGATTCCCCCGTCATAATTGCCCAGAAACCTTTCGGCCTGGGCATACAGACAAAGTGCACGGACTTTCTGGCCGACATCCGCGCTCTGCTTGAAAACCTGCTGCGCAAAGAATGCCGCCTGCGCAGGATTGGAATACAGCCCCTGTTCGGCCTTGTCCAACAAGCTGTCCGGATTGCCTGCCGGGAAAACCCGGGCGATGCCCCCGGCAGAAATGCAGAAAAACAAAAGCAATATATGCAGGTATCTTTTCATAATATGATTATTCAATTTCTCAAAAATAGGAATATTCTTTCAGACTTTCATTATCTTTGCCTGTAAAAAGTTCTCATGAAGCAGCGCATCGAAGAAATAGACTTCCTGAAATGTATGTTCATCCTGCTGATGATTGTCTTTCATCTGGCATACATCGGCGACAAATACCCTTATGCCAAGCAGTTGGTCTATACATTCCACATGCCTGCCTTTCTCATTATCTCAGGATACCTGATGAATGTGGGCAAGCCGGCGCGTTCCTTTCTGCGGACGATGGGATGGATATTTGTCCCCTATGCCGTGATGGAAAGCGGTTATGTAGTGATGTCCTCCGTTTTGCCCGTGCGCGAACGGGTGGAAGTCCTGAATCTTTCGGTCTGGGGCGACAAGCTGCTCCTGCATCCATTAGGGCCTTACTGGTATCTTCATACCCTCATCGTATGCGGAATAACCTATTATGCCGTCGACAGGCTCACCCGAAAGTGGGACAACAACCTTTCTTTCCTCGTTTTGCTCACGCTGTGCTACACCGCAGAAGCCAGGCTTCTCGGCATTGTGTCTTTTCCCAATGCGCTATACTTTGCAGCGGGAGCGCTTTTGCACCGTGTCCGAATGCCGTTTACCTCTTTCTTCCGCCCTTCGCTCTGGGCGGCCATTCCCTTTGTCTTATTGGCCTGCTTCCCGGGGAATCTGGACAAAACCACTCTTCCCGGCGTAATAATGACTTATCTTGCTGTTAGTTTGGCACTGACACTATTTCGCTTTCTGCCTGCCACCGCCAGACAAATCTGCGGATACATCGGCTCACACACATTTATATTATTGGTATTCTCTCCGATATTCACGATGGCCGTCAAGCCACTGGTAGGCATATTCCGGTTTGACCCGTCAGGAATCCTTTTTCTTGTTGTCGCCCTGCTCATCACACTGGCAGGATGCTTCAGCATTGCATGGCTTATCGACCGCCTTCACCTTTCCCCATACTTTTGGGGCAAGGAGCAGATGCTGCAACCTTTCCGCAAAAAGATGACAAGTTGACAGAAAAATAAATTTCCTCTCCCGACAAAGCCTGTGGCATCTCCTTTGCGGAGGGATTTAAAGAAATTGCAATTAACTATTAAAACATACTATTATGATTTCAGAGAATTTACAAAACGCCATTAACGAACAGATTACGGCAGAAATGTGGTCATCCAACCTTTATCTTTCAATGTCATTCTATCTGAAGAGTGAGGGCTTCGACGGATTTGCACACTGGCTGAAACTCCAGTCACAAGAGGAACTGACCCATGCGTACGACTTGGCAGACTATTTGGCCAAGCGCGGCGGTGTAGCAAAAGTAGACAAAATAGATGTTGTACCGCAGGGATGGGGAAGTGTGCTCGAAGTATTCGAACACGTTTACAAGCATGAATGCCACGTATCAGAGCTGATAGACAACCTGGTGAACATTGCATCCGAAGCAAAGGACAAGGCTTCACAAGACTTTTTGTGGGGATATGTCCGCGAGCAGGTAGAGGAAGAAGCTACAGCTCAAGGCATCGTAGACAAATTAAAACGGTGCAATGACCAGGCAAGCCTCCTTTATATGGACGACAAATTGGGGGCACGCCAGTAATCTTTTACCCAACATATCTCAGGCGCAGACTGTACAAATGAAATGGAGTAAAGTATATATCCATTAAAAGAGGTGCAATCTGCGCCTCTTTTTCTTTACAAATGTAGTTTTTTGTTATCTTTGCTCCCGAAAAGAAAGTGTAGTCACATTAAAGCATAGCGATATGGGAGGTATTTTCCTACGGAGTTGGAATTGGTGCAAGCGTATCCGCCACCGGCGGGGATATGGTGTGCATTCGCCATCAGACTTCTTTCTGATTACTTTTGTCATATACGAACAAATGCCGTTCTATGCTTACGCGCCTCTTCACCACTTGCGAAGAGTGGTCAATCATCTGCCCCATTACCGTGAGAAAGTAGACAAACTGCTGTTTCGGCTTACTAACTATTTGCAGCCTGCCCTAATCATCGAAGCGGGAACAGGCAGCGGAATCAGCACCCGCTATATGGCAGAAGCCTGTTCCAAGGCGGAAGTCCGCTCTTTTTCAGAGAACAAAGAAGACGCTGTAGAGCGTATTCTCTCGGCCAAACCTTCCATCGTATACGATTTTGGAAATATCACGGAAAAAATACGGCTATTGGCAAAAGAAGACAGAATGCCTGATATTGTACATATCGCCTATACACCTCGTTACAAAGAAATATTTGAACTGCTCTTACCCCTTGCAGGAAAAAAGACCTGCTTCATCATCGGCCAGCCTTATGAAAATGAAGAAAAAAAGCGCTGGTGGAAAGAAGTCATCAGCGACAAGCGTACAGGAGTCACTTTCGACCTGTATGATGTCGGACTGGTGTTTTTCGATAAGGAGCGGACAAAAGAGCATCGCATCATAAATTTCCTTTAAACCTTAAACTTCATGAAGATGAACAAGATTTATACACGCACCGGAGACAAAGGCATGACCTCGCTGGTGGGGGGAGTACGCGTATCAAAAACAGATATACGATTGGAAGCCTACGGAACTGTAGACGAACTAAACTCCTTTCTCGGATGGCTGGTTTCGCTTATCAAGGATGAAACGAGCCGAAGACAGCTTACATACATCCAAAACAAACTGTTTTCCATCGGCTCTTACCTTGCAACAGACACCCAAAAGACCAAGCTGCGCATGGAAAGTGCCCTACCGGAAGAAAGTATACTGGTGCTGGAAAAGGAAATTGACGAAATCAATCTTTCCCTGCCCAAACTATCGGGATTCGTTCTTCCCGGCGGCTCACAGGCGGCGGCTGCCTGCCATATCTGCCGGACGGTCTGTCGCCGGGCCGAGCGCAGAATATTGGAACTGGAAGAAGCCAGTGAAGAAAAAATCGATGAAAAAGTCAAACGTTTTGTAAACAGACTGTCCGATTATTTGTTTATCCTATCAAGAAAATTAAACCATTTAACACAAACTGATGAAATTTATTGGGATAAGAGTTGCGAATGAAAGAATTTGTTATACTTTTGTGGCTCAATAACAGATATGTGAAACTTTTAAAACTATCATACTATGTATTGGACATTAGAATTGGCCTCTAAGCTGGAAGATGCTCCTTGGCCAGCAACCAAAGATGAACTGATTGACTACGCAATGCGTTCGGGCGCGCCATTGGAAGTTATTGAAAACCTTCAGGAAATGGAAGACGAAGGCGAAATATATGAAAGCATAGAAGATATTTGGCCCGACTATCCGAGCAAAGAAGACTTCTTCTTCAACGAGGAGGAATATTAATCGATAACCGGGATTTAGTGCCGGCAGATATTTCACCACAAAAGATGCTGAGCTTCATAAGGGCAAACTTATATATCGCGGCATCTTTTGTGGTGTTTTTTTAAACCTTTTTCCAAAACCAACTGTTATAATCATATGAAAAAGCTTTTATTGTTCACTTTTGCTATACTGACTGCCGGAACGGCATGCAGTGGAAAATCAAACAATAACGTAACGAAAACCGAAACGGATATGGAGATGACAGAAAATACCACGGTAATACACCTTTCAAAAGCCGACTTCCTGGCGAAGGTATACAACTATGAAAAAAATCCCAACGAATGGAAATATGAAGGCGACAAGCCCGCCATCGTAGATTTTTATGCTACCTGGTGCGGCCCTTGCAAGATGATTGCTCCCATTTTGGAAGAGCTGGCCAAGGAATATGCCGGGCAGATAGTCATCTATAAGATAGACACAGACAAGGAACCGGAACTGTCTGCCGCATTCGGCATCCGCAGCATCCCGACCCTGTTGTTCATTCCCAAGACAGGCGAGCCGCAGGTAGCGCAGGGAGCCATGCCCAAGGCCGCACTGAAAAAAGCCATCAACGAGTTTCTTTTAGGGAACAAATAAAGCGGAACATGCAGAAATATGTCCGCATACAAGGAGCCAGACGGCTTTTGCCTTGTATGCGGACTTTTTTATAGCCGTCAAACGGCGGCTTCGCCCGTATCAAACGGCGGTTTCATCAGGATTTTATCCTGCGCAGCTGCAGTATAAACGCCGCCAGGATGCCCAACGCCAGCACGGCCAATGCTGCAAAGGCCACGGCTTCTGTCACATGAAGCGACTGCGGGTCAAACTTAAATTCCACCGTATGCTTGCCCGACGGCACATTCATCGCACGCAGTATGTAGTTGGCCCGACCGTGTGCCACTTCTTCTCCGTCGATATAGGAACGCCATCCGGGATAATAGATTTCGGCAAACACCACCGTCCCTCCTTTAGGGGAATCCACTTCATAGCGCAAGGCGTTCGGCCGGTAGTCGGTCAGCGTGACGACATTCAGACTGTCTTGTCCGGCTGCCGGCTTCACCTGTCCGGCAAACTTTTTGTCCACCACAGCCGTATGCGCCGGACTGACATGATGCAGCGCGTCTATTTCCTCATTGGCATTGTCTACATACCTCACCTCATCGACAAACCATGCATTGCCTAAAGCATGGGGATTAAACAGCGGGACTGTACCGCCGCCCTGCAGGGGGAATATCACATAACGTGTGTTGAGCATATCAAGCACCGGGGTGAGACCGGCATCCAGCTGCCCCATGTCCCCGGTTTCGGGCAGCTTTGCATATAAAGCGTTTATTTCTCCCTGAATATGCTCTTCGATAATCTCCTGATAACGGCGGAGCTTGGCGGCGTGATACCCGCCGATACTCTTGTGCCAGTATGCCGTATTGTTCTCATTAAACGTATTTACCGAAAGGTTAAGCACCCGGTAATCCAGCGTCGTGTCTTTCAGAATCTCCTTGTCTGTCGCCGACAGCTGCATGAAAGGCTGCATTTCCGTGCCTTTCGCCACAAACTGTTCATCGTAAAGATAGCGTTTGTTCACGCTCCACATATCGGCCAGACAAAGCAGAATCAGGGCGGTAGTCAGCACTTTCGCATTCATCCGCCTGCTGCAGTAGGCCCACACAAGGGCAAACCCGGCCACGACAATTGCAAAGCTTCTCCACGCATCGGCGGTAAAGATGGAGCGGCGTATCTCTTCCAGATTTGCCAGGAGCGGCGCCAGCTGTTCGGCAGGAATCTGCTTCAGGGCGTTCATCTCCATCGTCGAGACATACGAGGGGAAAAAGAACGAAGGAGCAAGCGCGAAGAGCAGAGCGATGCCTCCGGTCAGGATGAAGCTGCCGTAAAACGCTTTCGGACGCTCATGAAACAGCTGCGGCCTGCCGACAATCTCCCGAAGAGCCATAACCGCCAGCAGCGGTATTGTAAACTCGGCGATGACAAGAATAGAGGAAACCGCACGGAACTTGCTGTACATCGGCACATAATCAATGAAAAAATCCGTCAGGGCCATGAAGTTATGTCCCCACGACAAGAGGATGGAAAAGACCGTGCCTCCGGCCAAAGCCCATTTCATCGGGCCCTTCACCACAAACAGTCCCAATATAAACAGAAACATCACGAAAGCGCCGACATAGACCGGCCCGGATGTACCGGGCTGCTCGCCCCAATATTGCCCCAGCTGGCTATACAGTCCCATGTAGGCCGGATCAGCCTTCTCCATTGCCCGTTCATTCTGCGACAAGGGAACGGAAGCCCCGCCCTTTACATTAGGAACCAGCAGCGAAAACGTTTCCCCGATGCCGTAGCTCCACTGCGTAATATAGCTCCGCTCCAGTCCGCTGTCCGTCTGGTCGGCTGTATCCTCCTTTACCAACTCGCTTTTTCCGCGCATGGTCTCCTTGCTGTATTCGTATGTATGGTACAGATTCGAGAGATTGATGCAGACTCCCACCAGTCCGGCCACCACCAACACGCCGCTTGCCTTGAGGAATCTTCCCATCTGCCTTTCACGCCAGGCCGACACCCCATAGGCCACCGCCATAAACAGCATGACAAACAAGAAATAATAACTCATCTGCGGATGGTTTGCCCGTATCTGCAGCGCAACAAACAAGGCGGTAACCACACCTCCCCACAGGAACTTGCCCCGGTAAGCCCATACCATACCGGCGATAGTGGGCGGTATATATGCCAGCGCGACGAGCTTCCAAATATGCCCGGCTGCTATGATAATGAAAAAATAAGAGGAGAAAGCCCACATTATTGCACCGAGCATCGCCATCCAAGCCCTAAAGTCGAATGCCCGCAGCAGGATATAAAAACCCAAAAGCATCACGAACACATACCACACGTATGTAGGCAAAAACAGATGATAAAGGCTTTGAACGAAACTGAGTGTATCGGTGGAATCGTAGCTTGGAGACATCTGATAGGTGGGCATCCCGCCGAAAATCGAATTTGTCCACCGGGTACGCTCTCCCGTTTCCTCCAGATACTCCTGCATTTCATGCCCCGAACCGATTCCGGCAACGGCATCATGCTGCGCAAGGATACGCCCCTCGCTCACGGCCGGAAGGAAATAAACGAAGGCTATCAGCGCAAACAACGCGACCGCCACCATATCGGGAAGGAATTTCTTGAACTGGCTCATAACTGGATGTTTATTAATTATTAATGTTTTCGTCCGGCAAAGATAACACAATAGTCCTTGAAAAGTCGTAAATTTGACGGCGAAAATCGTTATCAAACATGAAAATAGGAATCATTACCGCCATGTCTTCCGAGCAAAGACAACTGGCAAACCAACTGGAAAACAAGACAGAACAGACAGAAGGCCCTTTCAGCTACATCAAAGGAAACATCAAGAGCAATGAAATCATCCTGATGCAGTGCGGCATAGGCAAGGTAAACGCCGCTGCCGGCACGGTGGAACTGATACGCAACTTCGGCCCCGACTGCATTATCAGCACCGGTGTGGCAGGAGGCATCGATTCATCCCTGAATATCATGGACGTGGTAGTGAGCCAGAGCATTGTCTATCACGATGTATGGTGCGGTGAAGGAAACGCTTACGGCCAGATACAAGGACTTCCGCTTTATTTCCGCGGAAACGGAATCCTGTATCAATGCGCCCTTTCAATCGATACGGAAACCGCCATTCACGGCGGCCTGATTTGTACGGGCGATAAGTTCATCACCGATTCCGCCGAGCTGAAAGCCATCAAGAAAGAGTTTCCCGAAGGTTTGGCCGTGGACATGGAATCGGCGGCCATCGCCCAAATCTGCCATCTCTATAAGATACCGTTCATCAGCTTCCGGATTATCAGCGATACGCCGGGCGTGGAACAGCATCTGGAACAGTACCAGAACTTCTGGGGAGAAATGGCAGACCGCTCTTTTCACGTTACCGAAACCTTTTTGAGAGCTTTGCCAAACCAATTATGACCTGCATCAAAAACAAAAACCATCAGCATCATGAAAAAGATACCAAGCTTCACAATCGACCATACCCGCCTGCTGCGGGGCATTTACGTGTCACGAAAAGACGAGATGGGCGGAGAAACCGTCACTACCTTCGATATCCGGATGAAAGAGCCTAACCGCGAACCGGTGCTGGGACAGCCCGAAATCCACACAATCGAGCATCTGGCGGCCACTTTCCTGCGCAACCATCCCACGTGGGCCGACAAGATAATCTATTGGGGACCGATGGGATGCCTCACCGGCAACTATCTTCTTGTGAAGGGAGACCTTACTTCGCGCGACATCCTGCCGCTCGTGACGGAAACTTTCCGCTTCATCGCCGGATATGAAGGCGAGATACCGGGCGCTTCGCCCAAGGACTGCGGAAACTATCTGATGATGAACCTTCCGATGGCACGGTGGGAAGCGGCCAAATACCTGCATGAAGTGCTGGAGCGTGCTACTGACGCCAATCTGGAATATCCGGAATAAAAAATTTTTGGCCGCCCCTGACCAAAATCAGAAAGCGGCCAAAATTTTTTTTGTTCGCAGCAAGTAAGATTACTTACGCAGACCGAGCTCTTTAACGATAGAACGGTATCTCTCGATGTCGCGTGACTTCAGATACTCCAACAAGGCGCGGCGCTTGCCTACCAGAATCGTCAAGGCTCTTTCAGTTCTATAATCCTTTCTGTTGAGCTTCAAATGCTCAGTCAGATGGGAAATACGGTATGAAAACAATGCAATCTGAGACTCAGGAGACCCAGTATCAGTGTTAGACTTCCCGTACTTTCCGAAGATTTCTTGCTTTTTAGCTGAATCTAAATACATAATACTTTTGACTTAAAAAATATATAAATTTGATTTGCGGTTGCAAAGGTAGTGATAATCTTTCGGATAACAATATTTTTCTCAAAAAAATATCGTAACTTTGCCCGCAAATAAGAATAGGTATAGTATGCAAGACATTAGAAACATTGCCATCATCGCCCACGTAGACCACGGAAAAACTACGTTAGTAGACAAGATGATGCTGGCGGGACACCTGTTCCGCAACGACCAGACCAACGGGGAACTGGTTTTGGATAACAATGATTTGGAGCGCGAAAGAGGCATAACCATCCTTTCAAAAAACGTATCCATCAATTATAACGGTACAAAAATCAATATCATCGATACTCCGGGACACGCCGACTTCGGCGGAGAAGTGGAACGCGTGCTGAATATGGCCGACGGATGCATCCTTTTGGTGGATGCCTTCGAGGGGCCGATGCCGCAGACACGCTTCGTATTGCAGAAAGCCCTGCAGATTGGACTGAAACCGATAGTGGTTGTCAACAAGGTGGATAAGCCAAACTGCCGTCCTGAAGAGGTCTATGAGATGGTGTTCGACTTGATGTTCAGCTTGAATGCCACCGAAGACCAACTTGACTTCCCTGTCCTTTACGGTTCGGCCAAGAACAACTGGATGGGAGAAGACTGGAAAACGCCGACAGGCACGATTACACCGCTGCTGGATGCCATCGTAAAATACATTCCGGCACCGAAGCAGCTGGAGGGGACGCCGCAAATGCTGATTACTTCACTCGACTATTCTTCGTATACCGGACGCATCGCGGTGGGACGCGTGCATCGCGGCACACTTACCGAAGGCATGAACATCACGCTTGCCAAGCGCGACGGCTCAATGGTCAAGTCGAAAATCAAGGAAGTACACACTTTCGAAGGACTGGGACGCAAGAAAGTGTCATCCGTATCGTCGGGAGACATCTGCGCCATCATCGGCATCGAGAACTTTGAAATAGGCGACACCATCTGCGACTTCGAGAATCCGGAAGCACTGCCGCCAATCGCCATCGACGAGCCTACGATGAGCATGCTGTTTACCATCAACGATTCACCCTTTTTCGGCAAGGAAGGAAAATATGTCACCTCGCGCCACATCCAGGACCGCCTGATGAAAGAGCTTGACAAGAACCTGGCTTTGCGCGTGCGCAAGGCAGAAAACGAAGACGGCAAATGGATTGTTTCCGGACGAGGCGTGCTTCATCTGTCCGTACTCATTGAGACCATGCGCCGCGAGGGCTACGAACTGCAGGTAGGACAGCCGCAAGTCATCTTCAAGGAAATAGACGGCGTGCGGTGTGAGCCGATAGAAGAACTTACCATCAGCGTGCCCGAAGAGTTTGCCAGCAAGATGATTGACATGGTGACCCGACGCAAGGGAGAGATGGTTTCGATGGAAACGCAGGGCGACCGCGTCAACATCGAGTTCAACATGCCTTCGCGCGGAATCATCGGCTTGCGGACCAACGTGCTGACCGCATCGCAGGGCGAGGCCATCATGGCTCACCGCTTCAAGGAATATCAGCCCTACAAGGGAGACATACCGCGCCGAACAAACGGTTCGATGATAGCGATGGAAAGCGGGACAGCCTTTGCGTATGCCATTGACAAGCTGCAAGACCGCGGCCGCTTCTTCATCTATCCGCAGGATGAAGTCTACGCCGGACAGGTAGTAGGCGAGCATGTGCACGAGAACGACCTGGTAATCAACGTAACCAAATCGAAGAAACTCACCAACATGCGTGCTTCCGGCTCTGACGAAAAGGCGCGCATCATCCCTCCGGTCATCTTTTCACTCGAAGAAGCCCTGGAGTATATCAAGGAAGACGAATATGTGGAAGTAACCCCGAAGAGCATGCGCATGCGCAAAATCATCCTCGACGAGACGGAACGCAAGCGCGCCAACAAGAACAACTGATTTTCCCCTATATACCTAAAAGGCCGTTTCCATTACGAAACGGCCTTTTCTATACCAGACTCCCCCAACCGCTTCCTTGCGGGAAAAAGAGACTGAAACGGCTTCGCTTCCTTACAACACCGCCTGCATGACTACCGGCCAAGGCAAACGGCCGGTAACTTCCCGCGCAAGCGGGCACTACATCCTTTTGTTCTTGAACACGAACCTTACCAAAAGAAAGTTTACCGGGACGGCAATGGCGAACACCGGAAGCGGAGCCCACACTTTCGGCACTTCCGCCCACAGAAACACGTTCAAAAGCACCATATGAAGCAGGTAATTCACGCCGTGAGCGGCTCCCATGCCGAAAAGCTTCTTCCACGACGGGGAAGTGCCGAAGGTAAAATAGGATGTGGCATAGAAGTTGGCGATGAATGACAGCACATAACCCGCCGTATATGCCACATTCACGTCGATAACCCGCTGCAGCAGGAAATAAATCCCGTAATGCAGCGCCGTCGCCAATACGCCCACAATGCCGAAACGTATTGCCTCGCCCATCCAATGCCTCCGTCTCATCTTCCGTTTTTCCTGACAATTGTTATTTTCCTACACAGGCAAGTCCGGTTTCCCGCCGTCAAAATCCGGGCCTGAGCCTGCCCGAACATCCGGCCGCCTGCCTGCACCGGCAAAGATATAAGGTTTTATCTGTAGTTTCAACCAGATGAAGCCGCAATTTCTCCCTTTCAAAACCGAAGCCTCGACGGGATGAAACTCAATTTCCGACCTAATGAAACCGCCGGACGCCGCCCATCCCAGCCCAATCCGCCCCCTGAAGAAACGGCAAAGGTGCGGATGCTGCTTGGGAATGTCCGGGCATCCGCACCTTTTCACCATAAGGCAGACCTGTTCCGAATCAGAAGTCCCCCCAGTCGGTCAGGCGCATATCACCTTTGTTCAGGAACACCTGATGCATTCCCAAGGCCGCAGCCAGACTGTGACTGGTATGTCCCTTCGTGGCAATCTTCAGATAATCCCACAACAACTGTTTGTAATCGGGATGCGCACAGTGCTCTATCACCTCTTTCGCGCGCTCCATCGGACTCTTGCCGCGCAAATCGGCTATTCCCTGCTCGGTAATGATTACGTTTACCGAATGCTCGCTGTGGTCTTGATGCGACACCATAGGCACAATGGAGCTGATGCAGCCTCCTTTTGCCGTAGACGGACACGAGAAGATGGAGATGTAGGCGCTGCGGGTAAAGTCGCCCGAACCGCCGATGCCGTTCATCATCTTCGTTCCACAGATATGAGTGGAGTTTACATTCCCGTAAATGTCGGCTTCGATAGCCGTATTCATAGAAATGACCCCAAGGCGGCGCACCACTTCCGGACAATTGGAAATTTCCGACGGACGAAGCACCAGCTTGTCGCGGAAGAAATCCATGTGGTCATAGATGTCCTGCAGGCAGTCATTCGTCACGCTCAGCGAACAGGTGCTTCCAAACTTGATACGGCCTTCCTTTATCAGGTTTATGACAGAATTCTGTATCACTTCGGTATACATCTCAAAGGGCGGGATACTGGGATCTTTTCCCAAAGCACTCAGCACGGCGTTGGCTATATTGCCTACTCCCGACTGCAAGGGCAGGAAAGACGAGGGGATGACCCCTTTCCGCAGGTCGGCCGCAAGAAACTCTGCCACGTTTTGCCCAATCTTGTCCGTTATCGGGTCGGGGTCGTGGAAGGCGCGCGCCTCATCCGGAATGTTTGTCTCCACGATACCGGCCACTTTGTCCGGGTCTATCTGGATATAGGGCTGCCCGATGCGGTCGCTCGGCTTTACGATGGGAATAGGGCGGCGGAAAGGCGGACGCTCCATCTCATACAAATCGTGCATGCCGATAATCGACTTGCTGTGAGCCGCATTCAGCTCAATCACTATCTTATCGGCAAGACGGGCTACGGTAGGCGTGATACCCACCCCCGATGTAAGGAAAACCCGTCCGTCGTCCGTAACTTCGCACGCTTCGATGATGGCCATACTGACATGTCCCAGGAATCCGGAGCGCAGACGCTGCGCCACTTGCGACAGATGGATATCTGTATAATTGATTTCCCCGCTGTTGACCGCCTTGCGGAAATCCGTGTTCGTCGTATAAGGAGCGCGGAACTTGATGGCTTTGGCACGTGACAAAGCTCCGTCGCACGAGTCTCCCGTCGACGCTCCCGTAATGATTCCTACCTGAAAGTGCTCTCCTCTCGCATGTTTCTCCTCTGCCATTCTGGCCAGCTCGTGTGTTACGGCCTTCGGGCTTCCTGCCGGAGTGAATCCGCTCAGGCCGATGATGTCTCCATCCTTAATCAGGCTGGCAGCCTCAGCCGCCGAAATAAATTTAAATCTCATGGTATTCGTTTTTTATATTAATGTAATCACGATTTCATCCTTATACAAATGATTGTTCCAAAGATAATAATAAATCTGATATATTCCACCGGTTTCATGGAAGTTAACCAAGAAACCGGTATCTTTGCAACCGAATTTATTTAAACAAAGACATTATGACAAAAGAAAAGGCGGAAGCAGACTTTAAATCTGCAACCGAAAACAAGAAACTGTTTATCGAAACCTACGGCTGCCAGATGAATGTGGCCGACAGTGAGGTGGTTGCCTCCATCATGCAAATGGCCGGATATTCTCCGTGCGGCTCAATAGAGGAGGTGGATGCCGTATTCATGAACACATGCTCTATCCGCGACAACGCCGAACAGAAGATTCTGAACCGGCTGGAGTTTTTCCATTCGCTCCGCAAAAAGAGAAAACATTTGATTGTCGGCGTGCTGGGATGTATGGCAGAGCGTGTAAAGAACGACCTGATTGAGCATCATCACGTGGATCTGGTAGCAGGACCGGACGCTTACCTGAGTCTTCCGGAACTGATTGCCGCTGTAGAGGCCGGAGAGAAGGCTATCAACGTGGAGCTGTCCACCACAGAAACCTATCGTGACATTATCCCGTCGCGTATCTGCGGCAACCATATCTCGGGATTCGTGTCCATTATGCGCGGATGCAATAACTTCTGCCACTACTGCATCGTGCCTTACACCCGCGGGAGAGAACGAAGCCGCGATGTGGAAAGTATCCTGAAAGAAGTATACGACTTGAAGGAAAAAGGATACAAGGAGGTAACCCTGCTGGGACAGAACGTAAATTCCTACCGCTTTGAGCAAAACGGAAAGACAATAACTTTCCCCATGCTGCTCCGCACCGTGGCGGAAGCCGTTCCCGAGATGAGAGTACGCTTTACGACCTCACATCCCAAAGACATGAGCGATGAAACGCTGCATGTCATCGCCGACACGCCGAACGTTTGCAGGCATATTCACCTGCCCGTGCAAAGCGGAAGTTCCCGTATCCTGAAGTTGATGAACCGGAAATACACCCGCGAATGGTATCTGGAAAGGGTAAAAGCCATCCGCCGCATCATTCCAGACTGCGGGTTGAGCACGGACATATTTTCCGGATTCCATTCCGAAACCGAAGAAGACCACCAAATGTCGCTTTCGCTCATGCGTGAATGCGCCTACGACTCCGCCTTCATGTTCAAATATTCTGAGCGCCCGGGCACATTTGCCTCCAAGCATCTGCCCGACGACATTCCCGAAGAGACAAAAATACGCCGTCTGAACGAGCTGATAGAACTGCAAAACCAACTTTCGGCAGAAAGCAACGCCAAGGATATCGGCAAGACTTTTGAAGTTTTGGTAGAGGGAATCTCAAAACGGTCGAAGGAACAGCTCTTCGGGCGTACAGAGCAAAACAAGGTGGTAGTGTTCGACCGCGGAACTCACCGCATCGGCGATTTCGTAAACATACGCATCACCGAAGCAAGCTCGGCAACACTCAAGGGTATTGAAGTATAAATTCCATCCAGATGCGGGCATGACGGAAGTCTGCCCGTATCTTCACGACCGGACATCAGTCCAAACGCTTCACTTCGGGCATGACCATCCACAATATCAGATATACGATGCCGCCGGAAAATGCAGTAAAGAATGTGGCTATCACATACACAATGCGCACTAAAGTAATATCCCATCCAAAATAATCCGCAATGCCGGCACACACTCCCGCAATCATACGGTTGTTTGAACGTGTCAATCTTCTCTTTTCCATAATTATCCGTATTTTTGGGCCTAATATACGAAAATTATACTGATTCTTCGCCATACTCTTAAAAACTTTTAAAGAAATTCGTTCCATAAGCGATTTATTTGTTATTTTGCAGCAAATTAGGGGATATTGTGAATGTACTTGAAATAAATAAATGTCCGCTTTGCGGAAAAGAGCAGTTTGACGAAGTGATGGTATGCACAGACCATTACGCGACCGGCGAATCATTCCGCATCTGCCGCTGCAAGACATGCGGCTTCCTGTTTACCCAATCGGCTCCCGCAGAAACAGAAATCGGACGCTATTATGAAAGTCCAGACTATATCTCGCATAGCGACACGCGCAGCGGGCTGATAAACCGCATCTATCATCAGGTAAGGCAACACATGCTCTCCCGCAAAGCGCATCTTATCAAACGATACAGCGGACTAAGCCAAGGGCATCTGCTGGACATCGGTACGGGAACCGGGTATTTCAGCCATTTCATGAAAAAAAAAGGATGGGAGGTAAACGCCACGGAAAAAAGCTCCCAAGCCCGCCTTTTTGCCCAAGAACATTTCGGTTTGAAGGTTGATTCGCCGGAAACATTGGGGGCGTACAAGGACAAGGCATTTGATGTCATCACACTATGGCATGTAATGGAGCATCTGGAGCACCTGAACGAAACGTGGGAGACCTTAAGCCGCCTGCTGAAAGACAGGGGCGTACTGATTGTTGCCGTACCCAACCCGGACTCTTTCGACGCACAAAAATACGGAAAGATGTGGGCTGCCTACGATGTGCCCAGGCACTTGTGGCATTTCACACCTTCAGCAATGCAGCAGTTCGGGATAAAGCACGGCTTCATCCTGACCGAACGGCGTCCGATGCCTTTCGATGCCTTTTATGTATCCATGCTGACAGAAAAATATCAAGGGCATCCGTTCCCTTTCTTCAGAGGACTGTTCACCGGCTGCCAAGCCTGGTTTGCCTCGCTCGTAAAGAAAGACCGCAGCAGCTCCATGATTTATGTTTTTAGAAAGAAGTGAAAAATGGGCAGGAAGTCGAAATCTTTTTTTGATATGCAGTTCATCACATCCAGCATCAGTACCATGCTGGTGCTGATGTTGCTGGGAATGGTCGTTTTTCTCATGCTGGCGGCCAACAATCTCTCTGTATACGTACGCGAAAACATAACCTTCTCTGTCATTGTAAGCGACGATGCCAAGGAACCGGACATACTCAAACTCCAGAAGCAGCTGAACGCCGAGCCGTATGTCAAGCAAACCACCTATATATCCAAGAAGCAGGCCCTCGAAGAACAGACCCAAGCCATGGGAACTGACCCGGAAGAATTTGTGGGATATAATCCATACTACGCTTCCATCGAGGTGAAACTGGCCTCCCCGTACCTGAAGACAGACAGCATACAATGGATTCAGAAAAAGCTGCTTGCCGACAAAAGAATCGTTGAAGTAAGCTATCCGGAGAATCTGATAGACTCCGTAAACAAGAACCTGCGGAAAGCCAGCCTTTTCCTGCTCGGACTTGCCGCGCTGCTTACCATCATCTCGTTCGCCCTCATAAACAATACCATCCGGCTGACCATCTACTCCCAGCGTTTCCTGATACATACCATGAAGCTGGTAGGGGCCAACTGGTCATTTATCCGGCGCCCGTTTCTGGCAAGAAACGTATGGGTAGGCATCCTGGCGGCGGCAGTCGCCAACGCCCTGCTGATGGGAATGGCCTATCTTCTGGTCAAGTATGAGCCCGACCTGATAGAAGTCGTCACTCCCACGGTGATGCTTGTCGTGATGGGGGCGGTCTTCATCTCCGGCATCGCCATCACAAGCCTCTGTGCCTTCATCTCCATCAACAAATACCTGCGGATGAAAGTCAGCGAGCTATATTAAACCGTCGAAAAGTATTCATTAAAACACATTTATTATATGGACAAAAAAAAATTTGCTTTCGATAAAACCAACTTTCTGCTACTGGCCATCGGCATGGCAGTCATTATCATCGGCTTTTTATTGATGAGTGGTTCCGGCTCTACCGAAACGGCCTTCAATCCGGACATATTCAGTGCACGCCGCATCAAGATAGCACCCGCCGTATGTTTCATCGGGTTCATATTCATGATTTACGGCATACTGCGCAAGCCTTCATCAGACGAAAACACTAAAAGCGACAAGTGATGGGAGAAGACTTGAATTTGTTTCAGACGATTGTCATAGCAATCGTGGAAGGGTTGACCGAGTTCCTGCCGGTTTCATCAACCGGCCATATGATCATTACCCAGCACATTCTGGGAGTAGAAAGCACTGAATTTGTCAAGGCGTTCACGTTCATCATCCAGTTTGGTGCCATCCTCTCTGTGGTATGCCTGTACTGGAAGCGCTTTTTCCGCCTCAACCGCACACCGGCCTCTGAAGGAAGCTCCGCCTTGAAGCGCTTCCTCCATAAGTTCGACTTTTATTGGAAGCTGCTGGTGGCATTCATTCCGGCCGCCGTCTTGGGACTCTTGTTCAGCGATGCCATCGACGCCATGCTTGAAAGCGTCACCGTGGTAGCGGTCATGCTGATTGTCGGCGGAATCTTCATGCTGTTTTGCGACAGGATATTTGGAAACGGAAGCGAGACGACGGCACTCACGGAAAAAAGAGCGTTCGTCATCGGCCTGTTCCAGTGCATTTCCATGATACCGGGCGTATCACGCTCCATGGCCACCATCGTGGGCGGAATGGCCCAAAAGCTCACACGCAAGGCCGCGGCCGAGTTTTCGTTCTTTCTGGCCGTACCCACCATGTTTGCCGCCACGGTATACAAGATGGCGAAACTGTTCATGGACGGAGGAACAACCATCATCATGAACAATCTGACCCCGCTGATTGCAGGAAACATCGTGGCCTTCATCGTGGCCATGCTTGCGATAAAGTTTTTTATCAGCTTCGTAACGAAATACGGCTTTGTCGCTTTCGGGTGGTACCGCATCATCGTAGGGGCCGCCATTTTGATAATGACATTCTTAGGTTATAATTTAGAATTAGCTTGATGAATTTTAAGGAGGGAGAAGTACTGTATTTCGACAAGCCGCTGCGATGGACATCGTTTGCGGTAGTCAACAAGATAAGATACCATATCAGCCGCAAGCTGGGAGTAAAGAAAATAAAGGTAGGACATGCCGGAACGCTCGACCCGCTGGCTACTGGGGTAATGATTGTCTGCACGGGAAAGGCGACCAAGCGCATCGAAGAGTTCCAACATCATACGAAAGAATACATAGCGACCTTGCAGCTGGGAGCTACCACCCCGTCGTTTGACCTGGAAAAGGAGATTGACGCAACTTATCCCACGGCACACATCACCCGTGAACTGGTGGAAGAAACACTGCAAAAGTTCATCGGGACAATCGAACAGATTCCGCCCGCCTTTTCAGCGTGCAAGATAGACGGGAAACGCGCCTACGACCTCGCCCGGCAAGGGGGAGAAGTGGAACTGAAGCCGAAAACACTGGTTATCGACGAGATAGAACTGCTGGAATGCAATCTGCCGGAAATCAAAATCAGGGTGGTCTGCAGCAAAGGCACCTACATACGGGCTCTGGCCCGAGACATCGGAGAAGCCTTGCACAGTGGAGCGCATCTTACCGGCCTTGTCCGCACGCGAGTGGGAGAGGCAAGACTGGAAGACTGCATGAAGGTAGACGATTTTGAAGCATGGCTTGAGAAACAAGATATAGTTATAAACGATTAAGGAAAGAAAGGAAGAAGATGAAACTGTCACAATTCAAATTCAAGTTGCCGGAAGAAAAGATAGCTCTTTACCCGGCCAAGTACAGAGATGAATCTCGCCTGATGGTCGTCCACAAGAGCACAGGCGAAATCGAGCACGTAACATTCAAGGATATCCTGAACTACTTCGACGACCAAGATGCGTTTATCTTTAACGACACCAAAGTATTTCCGGCACGTTTATACGGGAACAAGGAAAAGACGGGGGCGCGCATCGAAGTTTTCCTGCTGCGCGAGCTGAACGAGGAACTGCGCTTATGGGATGTACTGGTAGATCCCGCCCGAAAAATCCGTATCGGAAACAAATTATACTTCGGTGATGACGACTCGATGGTGGCCGAAGTCATCGACAACACGACTTCGCGCGGACGTACGCTCCGCTTCTTGTATGACGGGCCCCACGATGAATTCAAGAAAGCCCTTTATGCTTTAGGCGAACCACCGTTGCCTCCGTTCATTCACCGGCCGGCAGAACCGATTGATGAAGAGCGGTTCCAGACTATCTACGCCAAAAACGAAGGCGCGGTTACTGTTCCGGCTGCCGGACTGCACTTCAGCCGCGAACTGATGAAGCGCATGGAGATAAAAGGAATCAACTTCGCCTTCATTACCATGCACTGCGGACTGGGAAACTTCCGCGACATCGATGTGGAAGACCTGACCAAACACAAGATGGACTCTGAGCAGATGTTCGTGGAGGCAGAGGCCTGCCGCATCGTCAACAAGGCCAAAGACGACGGACATAAGGTCTGCGCCGTGGGGACAAGCGTGATGCGCACCATCGAGACGGCTGTAGGCGCAGACGGACACCTGAAGGAATACGAAGGATGGACGAACAAGTTCATCTTCCCGCCCTACGAATTTTCCGTAGCCAACGCCATGGTCAGCAACTTCCACATGCCGCTCTCCACGATGCTCATGCTGGTATGCGCCTATGGAGGATACGAACTGGTGATGGAAGCGTACAATACGGCGCTGAAAGAAGACTATCGTTTCGGCACATACGGCGATGCCATGCTGATTCTGGACAAATAATCATTTCATGTCGAAACAATGCGGACGGATGAAGGGACTTCCCGAACCGTCCGCTGCTTAACAAAACGCAGTTGGATATGGCAAACGTCTATTTGGGACTGGGCACTAACCTGGGCGACAAGGCTTCCAATCTTCATCAGGCCATCGGGCGGATAAGGGAGAGAATAGGGGAAGTCATCTCACAGTCGCACTTTTATGAAACCGCCCCGTGGGGATTTGATTCGGCAAACACTTTCCTCAATGCCGCCTTGTGCGTGAATACAGCCTGCCCGCCGCTCGAAGTGCTGCACCTTACCCAAGCAATAGAGCGCCAAATGGGAAGAAAACAAAAATCGGCAAACGGCATCTACGCCGACCGGATTATCGACATCGACCTTCTGCTTTATGACGATGTGATTCTGCAAACGCCCGAACTGACTCTTCCACACCCGCTCATGACGGAACGCGACTTTGTCATGCGCCCTTTGACCGAGATAGCGGGCCATGTGGTCCATCCCGTCTTCAGACAATCCCTTGCCAGCCTGCAGGCATCCCGCAAGCCTCTCTGACTCCTCCCCCTGTCTGCCGGGATTCCGCCCGCATCCACCCTTTGCCCGCCCCGACAGAAAAATATTTTCATCCCGTCCGAAACCGCTTTTCCCCGCCATCCAAATCCGCCCTTTCCAGCAGGAAAATATGTTAAATAAGCGCTTCGCATGCTGTTATTCCGATTTATATCCGTATCTTTGCAGGCGAAATAAAAAGTGGAAAGATTTGAGTAGCTTGCAACCACGGAAAAAAATGCTAAAACACATTGTTCAATTCCCTGATGATTACTTCTCTACTCTGTCCGTACACGGATAAATAAAACAACTTAATTATTAAAAGAATGGGATACTTATTCACATCCGAATCGGTGTCTGAAGGACACCCCGACAAAGTGGCGGACCAAATATCCGACGCTGTGCTTGACAAACTGTTGGCTTACGACCCCAGTTCAAAAGTAGCTTGCGAAACTCTGGTGACCACCGGACAAGTGGTACTGGCAGGAGAAGTGAAATCCAAAGCGTATATCGACCTCCAGCGGGTGGCACGCGAAGTAATCAACCGCATAGGCTATACCAAGAGCGAATACATGTTCGAAGGAAATTCTTGCGGCGTATTCTCTGCCATTCACGAGCAGAGCCCGGACATTAACCGGGGAGTAGAACGCGACGACCCCATGGAGCAGGGAGCAGGAGACCAAGGCATGATGTTCGGCTATGCTACCAATGAAACCGAAAACTATATGCCGCTCTCGCTCGACCTTGCACACAAGCTGCTGAAAGTATTGGCCGAAATCCGCCGCGAAGGCAAGGAAATGACCTATTTGCGGCCGGACTCCAAAAGCCAGGTGACCATCGAATACGACGACAACCGCCGTCCGGTGCGCATCGACACAATAGTCGTATCCACTCAGCACGATGAATTCATTCGCCCGGCAGACGGCTCAAAAGAAGCCCAATTAAAGGCAGACGAGGAAATGCTTGCGCAAATCCGGAAGGATGTCATTGAAATCCTGATGCCGCGCGTCATTGCCGAAATCCACAACCCCGATGTGCTGAAGCTGTTTGACGGTCAGATAAAATATTTCGTCAACCCCACAGGCAAGTTTGTCATCGGTGGGCCTCACGGTGATACAGGACTAACCGGACGCAAAATCATTGTCGACACCTACGGAGGTGCCGGTGCACACGGAGGCGGAGCCTTCTCCGGAAAAGATCCGAGTAAGGTAGACCGCAGCGCAGCCTATGCCGCACGGCACATTGCAAAGAATCTGGTGGCAGCCGGAGTGGCGGACGAAATTCTGGTACAAGTGTCCTACGCCATCGGAGTTGCCCGTCCCATCAACATTTACGTAAATACATACGGACGCAGCCACGTAGCCATGAGCGACGGAGAGATAGCTCAAAAAATAGACAAAATCTTTGATATGCGTCCGCGCGCCATCGAAGAACGGCTGAAATTGCGCAATCCCATTTACAGCGAAACAGCAGCTTACGGACACATGGGGCGTGAACCGAAAACTGTGGTCAAGCATTTCGAATCCGTTTATGAAGGAAACAAGGACATTGAGGTAGAGCTCTTCACTTGGGAGAAACTGGATTACGTAGACAAGGTAAAGGCCGCTTTCGGACTCTAAAGAGGCAAAAAGCGACATGAAAAGTGATTCATATCATTTTGTTTAAATAAAAAGTGAAGAACCTTACTGCCCTCATTGGACGGGGAGCATATCTATAAGGTTCTTCACTTTTCTATATATACCGACAGAACATATGAATGAAATTAAGAACGTATGTGTCTATTGCGCATCAAGCACTCAGATTCCGGCCACATACTTCAAGGCAGCCGAACGGTTGGGAGAACTTCTGGCCCGACAAGGCATCAACCTAATTGACGGCGCAGGCCGGCAAGGACTTATGGGATGCATAAACGATGCCGTGCTTGCAGCCGGAGGTACGGTTACCGGAATCATTCCACATTTTATGGTAGAGCAAGGGTGGCACCATCCGCATCTTACCCGGCTTATCGAAACGGACACCATGCACGAACGCAAGCAGATGATGGCCGGCATGTCAGACGGCATCATCGCTCTACCCGGTGGTTGCGGAACAATGGAAGAACTGTTGGAAGCTATTACCTGGAAGCAACTGGGCCTTTACCTGAAACCCATCATTATCCTGAATACGGCAAATTTTTATGCCCCCCTGTTCGAGCTGCTGCAACAAGCCGTTAATCAAAACTTCATGAGGCGGGAACACAAAAATATATGGCAGACAGCATCAACTCCAGAAGAGGCCATCAATTTATTACATACAACCCCTCTCTGGAACAAAGAAATTCGTAAATTTGCGGCTATATGAATGAAGTATGCCGCGGAAGCTTTAAACTGATACAAGAGCTACTGAAACAAAACCGACAAGAACTAGACAGTGCACTTGTAAGAAGCATGCAGGAAACACAATTTACCGGCATGGAGGGTGAACCTTTACCCTATCGTCTGAATGATGACTGGATAATCACCTGCCTGATGTTCTTGTGCTTCTTCCTGCTTTACTACGCATTAAACAGAAAACGAAAATACCTGTACCAGCACTTGAAACGTTTCTTTACCCACAAGAAACGGTCCAACCTGTTTGATGACCCGATAGAGCCGTCTCTTCTGTCTTCATTTACATTGACCGGAACCGCCTGCATACTGGGCGGAATCTGCCTGTATGATTATTTTCTGGAAACCAATCCTCTACTGCTTGCCTTTACCTCTCATCATCTGCTGCTTGCCATCTATATTCTCTCCATAATCGCCTTGATTATCGGGAAATGGGGACTGTACCGCTTTACAAATGAAATTTTTTTTGACAAAGAACAAAATGATTCGTGGACAACATCTTATTTCGACTTGATAATAGCCACAGGCTTCCTTCTTTTCCCGACAATCCTTCTGATAGTCTTTTTCAACTTATCTTTCTTCTTGGCACAAACACTCGTCCTTGCCACGCTGCTAATTACTAAATTATTGTTATTTTATAAGTGTATTAGGAACTTTTTCAATCATTTTCATGGCATTTTACATTTAATTCTGTACTTTTGCACCCTCGAAATAGTACCCGATCTGCTGTTATGGAAGGGTATAATTTATGTAAACAAGATAGTGATTTAAATTTTTAGTACATTGAAAATAAAGAAAGTTCTTATTTCTCAGCCTAAGCCTACATCGGAAAAGTCTCCATATTTCGATATAGCTGAGAAATACGGAGTGAAAATAGATTTTCGCCCGTTCATAAAAGTAGAAAGCTTGTCGGCTAAAGAATTTAGACAACAGAAAGTTTCTATTTTAGATCATACCGCTGTGGTCTTTACCTCACGCCATGCGATTGATCACTTCTTTAGTCTTTGTGCAGAATTGCGTGTCACGATTCCGGAAACAATGAAATATTTCTGTACTTCAGAAACAATCGCATTGTATATCCAAAAGTATGTACAGTATCGGAAGCGGAAAGTATTTTTCGGGGCAACGGGAAAATTCATCGATCTAGTACCGCTGATTGTAAAACATAATACCGAAAAATATCTTATCCCCATGTCTGATGTTCACAACAATGAAGTGAGAGACTTGTTGGACAAGAATAAAATTCAGCATACCGAAGCTGTCATGTACCGTACGGTAAGCAATGATTTCACTCCGGAAGAGAAGTTTGACTACGACATGCTGGTATTCTTCAGCCCGGCAGGAATCCAATCACTGATGAAGAACTTCCCGAAATTTGAACAGAAAGAGATTGCTATCGGCTGCTTTGGCCCCACTACAGCCAAAGCCGTTAAAGATGCAGGACTCCGCCTTGACCTGGAAGCTCCTACCACTGCCGCCCCTTCGATGACAGCAGCACTGGATATGTTTATCCGCGAACATAACAAATAAAACCTAACTGTTAGGCACGGATTACATTATATATCATGGACAAAAAATCTGTGAAAATGTAATCCGTGCCTGATACTTTTATATGAAACCTCTTCAAACATACAGATTACGCAAGGAAGAACGTCTGAACAGCCGCATCCTGATAGAGAAACTCTTTACGGGAGGAAGCAAGTCGCTCCCTGTCTTTCCGCTGCGTATAGTCTACATGTTTGTAGAAGGTGAGCATCTGCCTTCTGTTTCACTGCTTATCAGCGTTCCGAAAAAACGGTTCAAACGAGCGGTAAAACGCAACCGGATAAAACGACAGATACGCGAAGCCTACCGAAAGAACAAGCAGATACTGACAGAGCGTCTGAATGAATCGCAAAAGAAAATGGCAATAGCCTTCATCTGGTTAGATAACGAACTGCACTCCACGCAGGAGGTAGAAGCAAAAGTACGGAAACTGCTCCAACTTTTATCCGAACGTGTGCCATGAGAAAGCTTTTTACCTTTCTGCTGTTGCTGCCCATTTACTTTTACCGGAACTGTATATCTCCGTTTACTCCCCCTTCATGCCGATTTACCCCGACTTGTTCGCAATATGCCATCGAGGCCATCAAAAGACACGGACCGATAAAAGGGTTATATCTTGCCGTCCGGCGCATTCTGCGCTGCCATCCGTGGGGCGGTTCCGGATATGATCCGGTTCCTTAAACTCCTGCCAATGAAAAGCAAAATCCTCGACATACACACTCATCACCTTCCCTTACACCCGGAACAGGCTTTGTTTTCCTGCTGCATGAAAGACGAGACATCCGCACAATTCCGTTCCGCCCGCTTTCTTTCCGTAGGGATACACCCATGGTTCCTTTCCGAAGAAGATTTTCATTTCCAGCTAAACTGGATAGATAATATGGTAAAAACCGACGGCCGGGTAATCGCTTTAGGCGAAGGCGGGCTTGACAAATTATGCTCTACACCTTATTCCCTTCAGATGGAAGCTTTCCTAAATCTGGTCAAACGCTCCGAAAACTATCGGCTGCCTCTGCTCATTCATGCCGTAAAGTATGCTCATGAAATAATGGAATTGAAAAAAAGGGTCTGTCCGAATCAGCCCTGGATTATCCACGGATTCCGGGGGAAAAAAGAGCTTGCGTCCGGCTATCTGCAACATGGATTTTATCTTTCCTTCGGAGAAAAATACCAAGAAGATGCCTTAAAGGCTGTTCCGGACGACAAACTCCTGCTCGAAACCGATGAAAGCGAAAGCGATATCCGGAACATTTACAGGCGGGCCGCCGACATACGCGGCGTAAGCCCCGACGAACTGACGGCGTGCATACAGGAAAATGTCTGCCGTCTCTTTTTTAATCGCTAAAAATTGGTTATTCAGATAAAGTGTCGTACTTTTGCCCATACCTTTATTGTTAAACTAAGAAATTCATTCGATGAACTTTGTAGAAGAACTGAGATGGCGCGGAATGGTGCATACCATGATGCCGGGCACGGAAGAATTACTGGAAAAAGAAATGGTAACCGCTTACGTAGGAATTGATCCTACGGCCGATTCACTTCATATCGGCCATCTGGTGAGTGTGATGATACTGAAACACTTTCAGCGCTGCGGCCACAAGCCGCTGGCTTTGGTAGGAGGAGCGACCGGCATGATAGGCGACCCGTCTGGCAAATCGGCCGAACGAAACCTGCTGGATGAGGAAACCCTGCGCCACAATCAAGAATGTATCAAAAAACAGCTGAGCAAATTCCTCGATTTTGAGTCGGATGCTCCCAACAAGGCAGAGTTGGTCAACAACTATGACTGGATGAAAGACTTCACTTTCCTCGATTTCGCCCGCACTGTAGGCAAGCATATCACGGTCAACTATATGATGGCCAAAGATTCTGTACAGAAGCGGCTGAACGGCGAAGCGCGCGACGGACTTTCATTCACCGAGTTCACCTATCAGCTTCTGCAGGGATACGACTTCCTTCATCTGTATGAAACGAAAAACTGCAAGCTTCAGATGGGTGGCTCTGACCAATGGGGAAACATTACCACCGGCGCCGAACTGATTCGCCGCACAAATGGAGGAGAAGTGTTTGCCCTGACCTGCCCGCTGATTACCAAGGCCGACGGCGGAAAGTTCGGTAAGACAGAATCGGGCAACATATGGCTCGACCCGCGTTATACCTCGCCCTACAAGTTCTATCAGTTCTGGCTGAACGTGAGCGATGAAGATGCAGAACGCTATATCAAAATATTCACCATGCTGAGCAAAGAGGAAATCGAAGCGTTGGTTGCCGAACAAAAGGCAGCTCCCCACCTGCGTCTTCTCCAGAAACGGCTGGCAAAAGAAGTGACCATCATGGTGCACTCGGAGGCTGACTATAACGCCGCTGTAGAAGCATCGGGTATTCTGTTCGGCAACGCCACATCCGAAGCCCTGAAAAAATTAGACGAAGACACCTTGCTGTCGGTATTCGAAGGCGTTCCCCAATTCGAAGTATCCAAAGCTGATATAGAGGCAGGGATAAAAGCCATAGACCTGTTTACCGAAAAGGCCGCTGTATTCCCGTCGAAAGGCGAGATGCGCAAGCTGGTTCAAGGCGGAGGCGTTTCGCTGAACAAGGAGAAACTGACCGCTCCCGACCAGACAATCACTGCGGCCGACCTGCTGGACGGAAAATATCTCCTCGTGCAGCGCGGAAAGAAGAACTACTACCTGCTGATTGCGAAATAAGACAACGGATTCAGACAGCCGCTTTCATAAGACAAGGTCTTGCCAAACACCGGTTTTGACAAGACCTTATTTTTTATGAACGCATCATACGCGCCGTCGATGCCATACAAAACCTCCGATGTCCGCCTGTCCATGTCCTTTTCCCGCCTGTCACGACCTGTTCAGTATGATAAGCGCGCCGATTACCCCCGGCACCCATCCCGCCGCCGTAAGCAAAAACACGATGAGCACCGAGCCGCAGCCCTTGTCAATCACGGCAAGCGGCGGGAAAATGATGGAAAGAATCACTCTGAACAATGACATAACCCCTTGTTTTCTTCGTTGCAAAAGCAAATATAAGCATTTAAAATACATCCTCAAAGCATTGCCTTCACAATAAAAATTTGACTACCTTTGCAGCGAATCCTTAAAAAGAACAGTATGAACCGGTTGAAAAATATCTGGATAACCGCCACACTGCTGGGGGGAATGGCCTTCATCTCCTGCGGAAGCAGTACAAAAAAAGAAAACGGGCGGGCGGAAGACATGCAGGCCGAGGAAACGATGGTGGTTCCTCCCGCCTTCTCGGCCGACAGCGCCTACCGCTACATCGAAGAACAGGTCAAGTTCGGGCCGCGGGTGCCCAATACATCCGCCCACCGGGCATGCGGAGATTATCTGTCCGCACAGCTCGAGCGGTTTGGTGCCAAAGTATACAGCCAGCATGCCGACCTGATGGCATACGACGGTACCATCCTGAAAGCCCGCAACATCATCGGCGTATACAATGCCGAGCAAAAAAAGCGCGTGCTGCTCTGCGCGCACTGGGACAGCCGTCCGTATGCCGACCAGGATGAAGAAAAACACCACCACACTGCGATAGACGGGGCAAACGACGGGGCAAGCGGGGTAGGAGTGCTGCTGGAAATCGCCCGCCAGATTCAGCAGAAAGCTCCGGCCATCGGCATCGACATCATTTTCTTTGATGCGGAAGACTACGGAATCCCCGACTTCCACAAGGGTATATACAAGCCAGACACCTGGTGCTTAGGCTCACAATACTGGGGACGCATACCCCACGTGGCCGACTATAAGGCACGCTTCGGCATTCTGCTCGACATGGTGGGGGCCAAGAACGCCACTTTCTACTACGAAGGCTATTCACGCCGCACGGCCAATCATGCCGTAAAGAAAATCTGGAAGACGGCCGAACGGCTGGGCTATGGCAACTACTTCATCCGCGAAGACGGCGGCGAGGTAACCGACGACCATATATACGTAAACCGGTATCGGCAAATCCCTTGTGTGGACATCATCCATTACGACAGTCAGGGGACAACCGGATTCAACCCTACATGGCACACGCTGGACGACAATCTGCAACACATCGACAAGGCAACACTCCAGGCTGTGGGACAGACCGTAATGACGGTCATCTATAACGAAAAATAAACTTTATCTGAAATGAAGACTATAAACGAACTGCAAGACGAGGTTATCGAAGAGTTCAGCGACTTTGATGACTGGATGGACAAATATCAGCTGCTTATCGATTTGGGCAGCGAGCAGGCGCCTATCGACCCGAAATACAAGACGGAACAGAATCTGATAGACGGCTGCCAGAGCCGCGTATGGCTGCAAGCCGACTTTATTGACGGCAAAATCGTGTTTCAGGCAGAGAGTGACGCGCTGATTGTAAAAGGCATTATCGCCCTTCTGATAAAGATAGTGTCGGGACATACTCCGGATGAAATACTCAGTTCCAACCTTTACTTCATCGAGAGAATCGGTCTGAAGGAGCATTTGTCGCCAACACGCAGCAACGGACTCCTAGCAATGGTCAAGCAGATACGCATGTACGCACTGGCATTCAAGGCCAAGCAGGAACAATAACCTTACATTGTCTCTGCCTTCATGCGACAAGCAACAGCCGCATCCGGAACGACACAAACCCTCTCTCTGACGAAAACATTTTTTCATAAGGGCGATACGGCCGTTTCATGCAGATGAAAATGTCGTTTCACAGGCATGAAACGGCCGTATCGCCACACTTTCGGCAGAAACCGCCGGAACAAACCGCAAAATATAGGTTCACGCATAACGTCCGCTAAGGGATTTTGCATTATCTTTGCCGCTACATAAGAAGTCAACCACCTGATATGAAAGAATTTTTCCAACTCATGAGGCGTTTTGTGTCGCCTTATAAGAGATTTGTAGGCTGGGCAGTCGTGTTGAATCTGCTTTCAGCCGTGTTCAATGTATTTTCCTTTTCCCTGCTCATCCCTATCCTGAACATTCTTTTCAAGACCGGCGCACAGGAAAAGGTTTACCAATACATGGAATGGGAGTGGACAATCGACTCAATCAAGGAGACGGCCGCCAACAACTTCTATTACTATGTCAACCAGCTCATAGCAAACTTCGGTCCGGCCACCACCCTGCTGTATCTCGGACTCTTTCTCGCCCTGATGACCTTCTTTAAAACGGCGTGCTACTTCGGTTCGTCCGCCGTCATGATACCGCTGCGCACCGGCATTGTGCGCGACATCCGCACGATGGTATACGCTAAAGTCATGTATCTGCCCTTGGGATTCTTTTCCGAAGAAAGGAAGGGAGACATCATTGCCCGCATGAGCGGCGACGTTTCAGAGATAGAAAACTCAATTACCAGCTCGCTCGACATGCTTTTGAAAAATCCCATCCTGATTGTTTCCTATTTCACAACGCTCCTTATCATCAGTTGGCAGCTCACGCTGTTCACCATCTTAGTGCTGCCTACCATGGGCTGGCTGATGGGAAAGATAGGACGGAAACTGAAGCGGCAGTCGTTGGAAGCGCAAGGCAAATGGAGCGAAACCATGTCGCAGTTAGAAGAAACGCTCGGCGGACTGCGGGTGATAAAGGCCTTTACAGCAGAAGAAAAGATGATTAGGCGCTTCAACAAGTGCAGCAACGAATACCGCGACGCCACCAGCAAAGTATCTACCCGCCAGTCGATGGCGCACCCGATGAGCGAATTCCTCGGCACGATACTGATTGTGCTTGTATTATGGTTCGGCGGCTCACTGATACTAAGAAACGATTCCTCTATCGACGCCTCCACTTTCATCTATTACATGGTCATTCTTTACAGCATCATCAATCCGTTGAAAGAGTTCTCAAAGGCAAGTTACATGATACCCCGCGGACTTGCTTCCATGGAGCGCGTGGACAAGATACTAAAGGCGCCGAACAATATCACAGAAAAGAAAAATCCGGAACACGTAACAGACCTGAAAGAAAGTATTGACTTCAGACACATTACATTCAGTTACAACAGTCAGCATCAGGTATTGAACGACATCAGTCTGCATATCCGCAAGGGAGAGACCATTGCCCTGGTCGGACAAAGCGGTTCAGGAAAATCGACTTTGGTCGATTTGCTTCCCCGTTTCCACGATGTGCAGGGAGGGGAGATACTGATTGACGGCACAAACATCAAGGATTTGTCTATCCAAGACCTGCGCTCGCTGATAGGATACGTGAATCAGGAAGCCATTCTGTTTAATGACAGCTTCTACAACAACATTACCTTCGGGGTGGAAAACGCCACCAGAGAGCAGGTGATTGAGGCCGCCAAGATAGCCAACGCCCACGATTTCATCATGGAGAGCGAACAAGGATATGACACAAACATAGGCGACCGGGGATGCCGTCTTTCAGGAGGGCAGCGACAACGCATCTCCATCGCCCGTGCCATCCTGAAAAATCCGGCAATCCTCATTTTAGACGAGGCTACATCGGCGCTCGACACGGAGAGCGAACGCCTTGTGCAGGAAGCCTTGGAGCGTCTGATGAAGACACGCACGACAATCGCCATCGCCCACAGGCTTTCAACCATCAAGAATGCCAGCCAAATCTACGTGCTTTACGAGGGGAAAATCGTAGAACACGGCAGACACGAAGAACTGCTTGCCAAGAACGGCTACTATAAACGCCTGAATGACATGCAGGCACTGTAAGAAAACGGGCAACTTTACCCAGCATTGCCTTTGCCGACAGATACAAAACGGACGGAACAATGCCGGGAAAGATTTTTTTCAATGGGATAAAAATCGGTTTTCCCCGCATGAAACGGGCGGAACAATGCCGGAGAACTAATCCGTCACAATACGGACATCAAAAATACCTCCCGCCATATTGCCGTATCTTGCCTGAAACTTGACAGTTATCTGCCGCTTTCCTGCGATACAATCGGACGGTATCTTGATATAGTGGCGGTATAGCCCGCCTTTACGCGCCTGATTCAGGGCAGAAACATCGACTGTCCCAATCTTTTTACCGTCGATAAGGACATCAAAGACACGGGCTCCCCGGTCACTTCCCAATAGTTGCAGACACAAAGACTGGGGCACATCGGGACATATCTTCAGCTGATACATGAAATATCCTCCTTTCACAGCGTCGCGCCAACCCGAACCAGAATTGGAAAACACCGCTTCCATACGGTGGGCTTCCTCTGACTTCCGGTCGGAAACAATCACCCGGTCCACCGTTTTCTCATCAATCATCCGTTCGTCGGCCTTAATCCGCTTCTCCTTTTCACAGGCCTGAAGATATTCTTCCTTCCCTGCATAACGGCGGAAATATACGGCATACCGGCTCCAGTGAATAGAATAAAAAGGCACCAAATCAAATGGTTTTGAGGTTATCTTACCGCTACAGACAAACTCGGTCTTGGTTCCCTTACGGGTTACAGACGATGGAATCCTTCGGATGTCGCCGATAAAGGCAGGAACATCCATTACCGGATAACTTTTTGTAGCTACTGTCATGCGGGCCGACCTGAAATCATCCTTCGTCATCCTCTCATCAAAGATTCGGGCTGCCAGTACGATAGGCCCATACTTCAAGGCGACATAGCGGTCACTGCCGTTCAAAGGAACCGCTTCCACCCGCATGGGAAGCTCCACATCTATCTGGTCGCCGTCTTTCCAGATACGGTCAATCGAAACATATCCTCCTGCCGACCGAAGCCTTTTCCTCTTCCCATTGACAGATACAACCAATGAAGAAGCCCCCGTCCAATAAGGACAACGAATCTTCAAGCAGAACTTTCCTCCTCCCGAGACCGTCAGATGCGTGGCTTCTTCATCGGGAAAATCCGTCGTTTGAGTCAGCGAAATCCCATCCTTCCATTTCACAGACGAAGCGATGAAAAGATTTACATAAAGTTCGCTGCCGGCATGTGCATAAATCATCTGGCCAAACTTGCCCGTCTGCTCGAATCCAGTGCCCGTACAGCACCAGAAAGAGTCATACTTGGTTCCGTACACTTTGTAGTGTCCAGGCTTCATCGAAGTATAGTATACGCACATTCCCTGCTCCGGATCATAATTTGCAAGCAAGTGGTTAAAGAGAACATTTTCATAATAATCTATCATTTCCGGTTCCGCATAGTCTTGGTACAGCCGTTCGGTCAGACGAAGCATGTTGACTGAATTACATGATTCCGGCCCCCCGTCCTGTTCAATCCGTTTTTCAAACCCATCCGGAGCAAAGAAATGCTCACCCGTACTGTTACCTCCCATTATCCATGTGTGCTTTTTCATTACGGTTTCCCAGAAAAAGCGTGCAGCTTCCGTAAGCCTTTCATCACCATTATAACGAAATACCGACTCGAAACCAGTAAATTTAGGTATTTGAGTATTGGCATGCCATCCCTCCAAAATATCTTTCCTCTCTGACATCGGTACCCACATCTGCTCATCATTCAATTCTTCAGCCCAGACAAGGTACTTCTTATCTCCGGTTATCTCATATACATTGACGAACGATTCATTGATTGAGCCGTGTTCACAAACCAACAACTTCTGGATATTCTCGTGCGAAAGCTTGTTCAAAACCTCATTTCCGAACCAATCGGCCATCCTTATCAATATAGTCTTCGCCTCAGGCATATCGCAGCGCATATATACTTGGTAAAGGCCCAACATAATTTTGTTCATTACATAAACCGGTTCCCAACACAAATCATAAGGCGTTTCAATAAAAGGATTCGATGTCTTGAATTCGCCTCGCAGCACACCTTCAAATATCGCCCGCCCGTTAATAGTAGGCAACAGATACCCATCGCCTCCTGCTTCCTGGCAGAGCGACAGTTCTTTCAGCACATATTGCAAGCGCTCCAGGATTATCGGATCCTTTGTAGAATCATACATCATAGAGATGCCAGACAAATAAAACCCCATGATATGACCCGGAAGAGGCCCATGTCCGTTCATGTATTCCGACTCCCAAAAAGGATATGGCTGGGCTTTAGGGGTCAGTCCCGCCTCTCTCCGGAACCATGAAAGCAGACGATCCGGGTCCAATGAAAGCATGTAATCATGGTTCAACTCCATGATATGTCTGAAATTCCTGTCCTCCAGACGGACATCCTTCAAGGAAAAAAGATTTATCTTCCCTTCCTTCACCGGAAATGCCGCCACCTTTCCGCTTTGGGCAGCAACTCCCATCGCCATTCCCAACAAAGCAACAAATATTATACTTCTCATGGCATTGTCTGTTTAATGAACTCATTTATCCACTTCACGTTTCTGTTTCTGGACTCTGCACCCGAAAACGCCTCCGGCAATCTTGCCGGGCAGGGCCTGGACTCTGACCGTAACTTTTTCCCGTCCTTCCGTAAGCTCGGACGGAATAGGGTAGACTTTGTCAATCCAAGCAGTAAATGTCTCGGCACGCAGTCTTTGTTCGGCTATCTTCTTGTCATCGACCAGTATCTCAAATTCGCGGTTTCCGCCGTCCGTACTCAAATAGGTCAACACCAGTTCCATCGGAACCGTCCCATCCACTTTCATCACGTAAGAAAACCATCCTCCGTCCGTAGCGTCGCGCCATGTGCCGGGTCCGCCCGTATTTGTGTTCTTTCCCATCAGACGATGCTCCAGTTCCGAACTTTCATTTCCGACAAACACCTTATCCGTCACACGGCCAAGCTCCTTCATCTGTTCGGTCAATATGCCTTCATCAGAGGGAAACCAAACGGTCATCTCGCCGTTTCCACGGTGAGAACGGGCATAATAGGGAATCAAAGTCAGCGAATCGCTTTCAAAACGGATGTTTTCAAAGTTCTTGTCGGCAACGACATGCCTTGCTACGCCCTTCAGCACCTCGACACCTCCAAGCAGAGAGGGATTGAAAGAAGATTCGAACCGGGTTTCCGGCTGCACTGCATAACTGAAAACGGAGTTCGGATTGTCGGCAAACTCGGCACAATAGACAATCGGGCCGCGCTCAACGGACAATTGACTGACATCCGCCTTTACCTGAGGATTGGCCGCTACTGTATGGACTTCCATCGGCAGGGTCAATTCAACCGTATCTCCCTGTTTCCACTCGCGGGACAAAACGGCATATCCTTTTATCACCCTATAATCCGTCTCTTTTCCATTAATGAAAATCTTCACCTGATTCTTTGAAGAATCTGCATAGGTATAGAGACCGGAAGGCACCGGACGGTTCTCCACCCATCCCGGAATACGTAATCTGACATCGAAAGCCCCTTCTGAATCCGGATTCAATACCATCTTCACGCTGCCGTCCCAAGGATAATCTGTCTTTTGGCTGACTGTTACCTTCTGTTTGCTGCCCAACAAAATTTCCGCCCGACTGTCCACATAGAGGTTTACATACAGGCCTTCTTCTGAAACGGCATATACATATCCCGGCACTGACGGTATGAAACGCGCCAGATTGGACGGGCAGCAGGAACAGTCGAACCATTCACTGCGCTCGGAACCTCCCTTGTCGCAGGCCAGCAATTGGGATAAAAAAACTTTTTACCGTCCAAACTGAGGCCGCTCAATACGGCATTATAGAGAGACCGCTCTAACACATCGATGTATTTGGCATCACCATACAGCATGAACATGCGGAGATTCCACAGACAGTTAGCTATGGAAGCGCAGGTTTCGCAATAGGCAGTGCTGTTCGGAAGCTCGTAATTATTTCCGTATGCTTCGCCATGACGGCTCGAACCGATACCGCCCGTCACATACATCTTCTTGTCCACAACATTTTCCCATAACTTGTTCACGGCCTTTTCGTAAGCACGGTCTTTCTCCAGGGCCGCGATGTCTGTCATGGCCGAATACATATAAGTGGCGCGTACGGCATGGCCAACGGCCTCGTCCTGCTCGACAACCGGTTTGTGGTCTTGCCAATAAGAGCCGTTACGGAACTGGTCTTTGTTGTTACGGTCATATCCTTCATACTTTCCACGGGCATCCAGAAAAAACTTTGAAAGGTCGAGATAGCGTCTGTCACCCGTAGCCCGGTAAAGTTTCACCAGACCAATTTCAACCTCCTGATGCCCCGGAGCCACACTTAGCTTGCCTTCACCAAACGTGTTGCACAGCAGATTGGCATTTTTTACTGCAATGTCCAGAAAAGAACGCTTGCCGGTCGCCTGCCAGTAGGCTACGGCAGCCTCATACATGTGTCCCACATTATAAAGTTCGTGACTGTTGTCGCGCTCGTTTTCCCACCGTCTGCTTCCCGCCCACGGGTGCTGAGACTCTCCTCCGATGGTACGGGTGGTATACAGATAGCCGTCGGGCTCCTGAGCTGCCCCTATCAAAGCAATCAGACTGTCCATATAAGCCTCCAGCGCCTTGTCCTTCTTGACGGCCAATGCATAGGAAGCGCCCTCCATAATCTTATACACATCCGAGTCGTCGAAAGGATAAGGAGAGTCAAACCTGCCTTCCTTCAACCCGGCCGCCACGGCAAAATTGTCGATGCGGTGCGTATCTTCGCATTTCTGGAAAGCGAAAGGAATGGTTACGTTGCGGATGGTCTCGATGCGGGGTGCCCAGAAACGGTCTGTAAAGTGCACATCCGTAAAAGGAACGCTCTTGTAAGCGTAATCATCCGGCGCGTTGTCCGACTGACACGATGCCAGCCCCAAAACCGCCAGCGCTGCAATAAAAAATTGTTTCTTCATAATCCAGACTTTTTTGCTTAAGACAGATTCCCGTTTTTCCTGCCGTGAAAAAATATTTCTCCCTTCAGGAAAACAAGTTTTCACGGCAGGAAACGGACTGTTCCATGTTTATCTACAATCGGTGTCCGAGGTAATTTTCAGTTCATACAAGCCTCCGGCCTTCTTTCCCTCCTTGGCGCGGAAAGTTATCTTCACCTTGTCCTTCCCTTTGGTCCATTCGGCCGGAATGGGATAGATGTCATCCACATAGGTGAGATAAAGCTTCCGGTTCAGATTGACCGTACAGAGATAACGGTCGTCGACCAAGATATCAAACAGATGAGCGTCCGATTCATCGCCCCAGAAGCGGCAAATCAGATTATAAGGCTTTGTTTCGTCGGGGTTGATGCGCAAGGTATAGGCAAACCATCCGTTGTCCGCCACACGATACTGCGTATTCTTCGCCCAGAAATAGTCGTGCCAACAGACAGTATCATTCAATCCGCACACCTTATGCCTTTCTTCATCCTTTTCGTTGCCCGCCTCAACGCAGTCTGTCAACGAACGGGAGCGGTACTCATACTCATCCGGCGAATAAATCTTCCAGTAAACCGTGTGGCGCTGACGGTGCATCCGGAAATAAGGAATGAGGGAAACATCACGCTGTCCGCCGCCATTCTTTACGGCAAACCGCATCCCGCCTCCGTCTGAAGGGATTACCCAACTGTCAAGGTCGGACAAAGAGCCGACCAATGCCGGAATATCTTTCACCGGCACCACATCCCGGCAAGTCCGGTTATCGCTCACGCGGTCTGCCGGCATGTTTTCTTTACCCAACTCGCCCGCCAAAAGAATCGGCCCGTACATGAGCGAACCGAAATGAGGTTCGTCTTCGGCATAGTCTACATGCAGGCCGCGCTTCAATACCAGCGTAATGACATCGCCCGTCTGTATGCGAGAAAGCAGACGGATGCAGCCACCCTTTCGGGCTTCCACCTCGGCCTTCTTTCCGTTTACCCGCAGTATAGCGTCGCCGTCCACCCAGTCAGGATAGCGGAACAACAGCGCCCCGTCATAGTTTCCCTTTTCATCCACCTTGACCGTCACCGTATCCGACTCCGGAAAACAAGTATCCATCGTCAGGCGCAAGCCTTTTTCTTCCCAGTTCAGACGGGAAGGAATGTACAAGTTCACCAGCAAATCCTGCCCGTCTTCAAAATAAACAGACTCTGCATACTTGGAATGATTTTCCATCCCCGTACTCACACAACACCAGAACGAGTCATACGGAGTGCTGTATTGCTTGAAGGAGCCAGGCATCAACGAAGTATAATAAGTTACACACCCCGGCATATCCGGGTCTTGAGATGCCAGAATATGATTATACAGCGCATGTTCGTAATAGTTCATATATTTATAGTCCCCGTCCATCATAAACAGCTGTCTGGAAAGCTTCAGCATATTATAGGTATTGCAGGTCTCTGCGGAAGAAAAATCCAGCCGCTTGCTCTCTTCGCCCGGCAGTCCGAAACGCTCATAACAGCTGTTTCCGCCGATAGCCACCGTATGACCGCCGATGACAATATCCCAAAAGTTACGGGCGGCCTTATGATATATCTCGTTTGAAGAATATTCGTATTCTTTTGCCGCTCCCACAAACTTCGGAATCTGGTCGTTCGCATGCCGGCCGAACAAGACATCCTCGCCGTTTGCCGTAGGATAAATGACATTTATATGATTGAAACGCTCCGAAGTCTGAAGGTATTTTCGGTTTCCGGTCATGGCATAAAGATCGGCAAACACTTCACTCATGCCTCCCTGCTCAACACTCAAAGTGCTTTGAAACAAGTCCTTGTTGCTGTTTAGTACTATATTCACGATGAAATCGGCTATAGGCAAAAGAATTTCTTTTGCCTGCTGAAGCCCCGCATAGGTATAGGCATCCCTCAGCCCTGTCATAACCTTATGCACACAATACCATGAGTTTCCGTTGCTATTGTAGTTCCATGGCTGCTTGGTTTCATCGGGCTTGTTCAGAATCACCTCGCCCTGAAGCAGCTTTTGATAGCCGTCGCGTCCGGCCTTCCCCGTGATGAACCATCCGTCGGGCGTATGCTCCTGACATTCCTTAAGCTCATCCAACAGATAGTTCAACCTGTCCAAAAAAGCCTTTTCCCCCGTAGAAGCATACATCATGGCACAGGCAGACATATAGTGTCCATACGAACATCCGCCTCCCTGTTCCCATCCTCCATAGTTTTTCCCCTTTCCCTGCAAACCTACGCCCCGGCGAACATGCGGAATCAAACGGTCAACCTCCAAAGAAAGCAGGTATTCCTTATTCAAATCCATAGCCCGCTTGAAATAACTGTCCGTCAACTCCACATCCGACAAAGAGAAAGACCTCCATAACGGAGCATGGACACGCGGCGCAACACGTATCTGGTCGGACTCGGCAGCAAAGAACAAATTGTTTCCAACAAATAAAGTCAAAACGATAATTAAAGATTTCCAATGTTTCATACTTTCATTTCTAATAAACAACATATCTATTCCAATCACATTCTGCTGACAGGTAAAGAGAAGACCCATGAAAATCTTCTCTTTGCCTTGTCATACGGCAGATTTTCCTTCCGTCAGTATCCTGGATTCTGTTTTAATTTTCCATTTTTCTCCAACTCGGTTCTCGGTATGGGATATAATTCTTTATTGGCATCTTTAGTCGCTTCATGTGAAAGCCATGACTTTGTTGTCCAAACACCAAAGCGAATCATGTCTTGCCTTCTGCGTCCTTCCTGATTGAACTCCCATCCCAACTCATCAAGAAAGCGTCCGTACTGAATATCCGCACCTCCCTCATGAGTTATCCGGGGATTCGGTATCAATACTACCGGAGATTCACCTCCATTGTCAACAACATAAGAGCTTTCACGCAAGCCATAATCATAGCAGCTCCCTTCCATCAATTCATCTCCCGTAACCTCAGCTTTTGCCGGATTTGACTTAAATGCGCGTTCCCGTATCTGAGTTACAATTTTCGCGACATCATCTGCATGTCCGGTTCTCAGCAAACACTCTGCCTTCATCATCAATACATCTGTATAACGGAACACAAACACATCATTGCTCATTGCTCCCGGATTCATTCCGGCCACATATTCATATTTTGCCAGATGCAGACCGTGCGGCTCTTCCGCCCAATCCAGTCCGGGCACTACATTCACAATATCCATCGGCTTACCAAGCGAATATCCCAATTCACACATCACGTTAGAACCGTCAGGATAAGTCTGCTGACCTTGCAGATAATTATCTTTCAAACGGCTGTCGTCCTCGTCAAATGTATCAATAAACTGTGGTATCGCAGCAGAACCGCCCCAACCACCGAAAGTAGTAGTCGAATATACCTGGGAAAACTGACCGTTCAATACATAATTGAATATATTCAGCCCGCTTGCATAGCTCTGATCAAAGGGAACGGCAAATATGGCCTCTACACAATCTTCATTGTCTGCCGAGAAAATTTCTTTTTGGCTATCGGCCAAATCAAATTTGCCCGAAGATATAATCTTGTCACAAGCTTCAATACATTTCTCCCATTGAGGAGTGCCGGTATAAACTTCCGCATTCAAATACATTTTGGCCAACAATGCGTATGCACCCCATTGGGTGAACCGTCCGTAAGTAGACTTGTCCACATTTTCGGGAAGCAAAGGCAATGCTTCTGTCACCTCCTTAATAATCGAATCATTCAAGGCCTTACGGGTAATCTGTTCCGGCAAAAAACCGTCCGGCACATTAAACTGTGTCAGATACGGGACATTACCATAATAATCACACAGCATATAATAATAGGAAGCCCGCAATGCTTTCAGTTCTGCCAAGTAATTTTCTTTTCCTTCACTGACAGGAACCATGCCGGATTCTATCTGATAAATCACTTGATTGGCATTGTTGATGCCCGTATAAAGTTCTCCCCAACGGTTTATCGCTTCTCCAGTCTCTGAAGTCCAAGTATGCAGATGCATATTGATTGTTGTACCGTTCCATCCCCACGGATGTACAGGAACCAGTGTCTCGTCAGAAGAAATGGTTTGCGTTTCATTAATCATTCCTACAACTACCGAACGCCAAGGAGTATAAGCGTTTCCCAACAGACGAACCATATCTTGCTCCGAATAGTCATACTTATCGGCAACGATTGTCGTATAAACGCTGTCATCCGGTTCTAAACAGCTATTAAATGACAAGCATAAAAACAAGCATAAAGCCGGATATATCATTTTATATTTTGTTTTCATCTTTTTTCTTTTTAAACAGTTACTAAAAACTCAAATTCACGCCAAACGTATAAGAACGGGTTGTCGGGTATTTGTTCCGGTCATCCGTACCCGGTGTAAGCAACGAACCTCCGACTTCCGGATCCAAACCTTTATAACCGGTAAACGTTACTGCGTTTTGAACAGAAAAATATACGCGCATTCCCTTGACTCCCTTTATGAAATCCTTCTTAAAATTATATCCCAATACTATATTGTCGATTTTCCAATAGTCACCGTCTTCCACATAATAGCTGTTAAACTGTTTTGTATCCGACAATACAGCCTTTCCAAAAACTTTATCATAAGTCGACTTCAGTACATTCATAGACTTTTCCACAGGATTTTCATAATGCAGACGAGTAAAGTTTATATTCTGGAAACCGAAAGCCCCGCGCATCGTCACACTCAAATCAAAATTCTTGTAACGAAATTCATTGTTCCACCCCAGATAATGCTTGGGAAGACCATTGCCAATTACTTTTCTATCTTCCGTCGTTATATCTTTCGACTCTACCGGATTTCCGTTTCTGTCTTCATAAATCCATTTTCCCTCGTCCGTAATATCCAAAACCTTCCATCCCCAGATTTGTCCGATAGGCTCGCCCACTTTTACACGGTGAGTAGGAACTCCTGACATCGGCGGCTGAGCGTCTCCCACATAGAAATAATCGTTTTCCAACTGATACTGGCTATTATTCAACTTATCCAACTTATTGCGGTTCGTAGAATAAGTCAAAGTAGTATTCCATCCAAAATCTTTTTTGTCAAATACAATCCCGTTAATCATAACTTCGATGCCCTTGTTACTGATAGTACCGACATTGGCGAGTGTCGTATTATAAACATTGGGCGGAACAGGTACCGGATAATTATAAAGCAGGTCAACTGTCTTACGATAATAAGCATCAATCGTTCCGCTAATACGATCCTTCAAAATAGAAAAGTCCAATCCTACGTTAAACTCCTTTTTCTTTTCCCATGTAAACTCCGGATTCGGATTGCTCTGCGGTGTAAGCTTATTTACCCACTCTCCGTTATAATAAAAAGTATCACTGTTACCGGTATATCCCAAGCGATAAGTAGCCAGATAAGGGGATGAAGGGGCAATGCCAGTCACTCCATAACCGGCGCGCAACTTCAAGGTATTAATCCAAGATACAGACTTCATGAAATTTTCCTCATTGATTCTCCATGCCAAGCTGACGGCAGGAAAAGTTCCCCATACTTGATTTGAACCTACGAACTTGGAATCAGCTTCATGTCTTATGCTGACAGTCGCCAGATACTTATTTGCCAAAATATAATTGACACGTCCAAAAAAGCTTATCAAATTGCCGGAACTTTTGTCACTGCTGACCGGGATTCTCGATCCAAGTATATCACTGTCTCCTCTTCCCAATGATATATTATTCCAGTCGAATTGATCGGTAGGAAAATTCCAGTTCTGCATCCAATAATCTTCATAGACATTTTTCTGATAACCATATCCGGCCAAAACAGATATATTATGAATATCAAATATTTCACTGTACTGAGCCGTAAATTCAAATAGCTGGTCGGTAGTTTCCCTTGTGCCTCTGGAAGCAAAGCCATCATGAGATACTGTAGTATTGAAATTATCAAAACTTTCACTGTATCCTCTTGTTTCGTTATATCTGTCCCAAGACAGCAAAGCGTTAAAACGAAGAGATTCTATCGGCTGAAATGTGATATTACCATTCAATCGCGTGCGTTGTCTATGGTGCTTTCCGTTGGCTGTCTCTATCGTACTCAAAGGATTTGCAATAGCAACCAAAGCCGAAGGCTGAGCCCAAGGGCCGTCATACTCCGGCATCGATGCCAGAACATCAGGATCAACATCTTTTTTGTATATAGGCAAAGTAGGATTTGTTACTAATGCAGCGCTGTATATGTTCCTATTAAAAGATGTGCCATCCCCTGTCGTCGTAAAGTTTTGTGTATTTGAATTCAGGCTGACGTTCAGACGCAATTTATCGTTGAACATGGAATGATTTACGGCCAAACGCACTACCAATGCTTCATTGTCTGACTTTTTAAAAATACCCTGATTCTTCTTATAATTTACATTCAAAAGATAATTTGTTTTTGGCGTACCACCTTTGACACTTAAATTATGCCCATGATTGACTGGAGTGCGGGTAACCGCTTCAAGCCAATCTGTATTTCCTCCAAAATCCGTTGCAGAAATAGTGCCATCCTTTATCAAAGCACGAAAATCGCTTGCATTCAATAATTTTTCAGTCTTTGCAAACGTTTCCGTTCCTACATATCCGTTATAATTTATGGAAAAGTCAGAATCAGCTTTGCGTGTAGTGATAAGAATGACTCCATTAGTAGCGCGGGTTCCGTAAATAGCAGCAGAAGAACCGTCTTTCAATACATCAATTTGAGCTATATCCTCAGGAGAAACCGTACGCAAGTCTCCCGGAATACCATCTATCAATACCAAAGGAGAATTGCTTCCTTGCAATGAATTTGTTCCACGCAATAAAATGGAAGAGTTTTCCGTCGGATCACCGGTAGAGTTTACTATTGTAAGTCCGGCTACCTTACCTTTCAACAGTTGAGCAGCATCTCTTACATTTCCTTTTATAAAGTCTGTCTGCTTTACTGAAGAGATAGCCGCAGTCAATTCACTTTTCTTCTGCTGGCCGTATCCTACCACCACTACTTCATCCAAGGCCATAGAAGAAGGTTTCAGTTTCACTTTTATAAAATGTTGCTTACCAATCCTGATTTCCTGCGACTGATATCCGATGTAAGAAAATACCAAAACATCATTTTCGTCATTGTATTCCAATTGGAACTTTCCGTCAAGATCAGTAATAGCTCCTTGAGAAGAACCTTTTATCATTACTGAAGCACCTATCAGATACTCATTGCGCTCATCGCAGACTGTTCCTTTTATAACTTTTTGTGCATATGTCTGGAATGCAGTTCATAACAAACAAAACATCAACATCATTGTCCGTCGATGCAATAAACGTAAATACGTTTTTTTGTCACACATGTTTTTCATAATGATACTTATTATAATTAACATCACAAATGTAAACCACATCCAAGACATTCTATGAAAACATCTATGCAAAGAATGAAAAGTTTTCTTATGTGTGAGGCTGTGTGGAGGAGGCGGACATCATAAAATAGCAATATCCTGCCAAAATAGGAGAATATCTTATCCGATGTTGGGAGGTTGTCTCTAAAAACTTATTTTTGCATGGAATGAAATCTCCATGATTATGCACAGATATTTCTTTTTGATATTCTTCGCGCTTTGCTGCCACAGCTTCATCCTGAAAGCGGACTCGCAGAAATTTTATTTCCGCCACTTGGGACTGAAGGATAATCTGTCGCAAAGTTCGGTGCTCTGCATTGTTCAAGACCGGAAAGGATTCATGTGGTTCGGCACGAAGGACGGACTGAACCGGTATGACGGTTCTGAATTCCGCAATTTCATCTACAACCGAAACGACACCGCCTCATTGGGAAACAATGTCATCAACGCCTTATATGAAAACAAGGACGGAAAGTTATGGGTAGGAACCGACAACGGAATTTATCTATACAATCCTCAAAAGGAAACATTCTCCCGCTTTAAGCAGACAAGCCAAGACGGAACGATTATCGAGCAGCCTGTCGTCCAGATTTCCTCCGACTCAAAAGACAATGTATGGATTGCCGTAAAATGCCAGGGCATATTCTGCTACAACCATCAGACGAACCTTCTGCTGCATTATCCCCTTCCAGATTCCTGTCAAATCAATTCATTCTGCATCGACCAACAGGATGCAATATGGATAGGCTACACTAACAAGGGACTTTTCTATACGGAAGACTCATTCAAATCGCTGAAGCAGTTTCTGACAGAAACGGGGGAAAACATTTTTTCAGACGACCCCATCTTCAAGATACTGCCGGAAAACCACAACACTCTCTATGTGGGGTCGGCCAAAGGAGGGCTGCAACACCTGAACATCCTTACACGAAAAGTCACGAATGCACTGCCAAACGAAAAGAATGTCTTCGTGAGAAACATTTATCCTGCCGATGAAAAAAATTTATGGATTGCTACCGAGCAGGGCATCTACATATACAACAAGGAGACGAGAAAGAGCAAGCACATCGTTCATAATCCAAACGACATTTATTCTATTTCCAACAATGCCATCTACTCCATTTACAAAGACCGGGAAAACGGGATATGGATAGGAAGTTACTTTGGAGGAATAGATTATTATCAGAACAATTACTCCAAATTCGAAAAGCATTATCCCATTACCGGACAGGAAAGTCTGAGCGGCAAGGTAGTCAGAGAATTTCTGGAAGATGCCAGCGGAAACATATGGATAGGGACAGAAGACGGCGGACTGAACATCTTCAACCCGAAAACCCGACAAACACATCCTTTCCTCACGCACCGGCTGCACTACAACATTCATGGGCTGTGCACAGACGGGAAGAAACTCTGGATAGGAACGCACACAAAAGGACTTTACAGCCTTGACTTGAAAACCGGGCATCTGCGAAACTATCTGATGCAGCATACAGAAAACTCATTAAACAGCAACAGCGTCTACTCCATATACCATACATCCGCAGGAACGCTCTATATAGGAACTCCCGCCGGACTGAACATCTATCATTCCGATACGGACAGTTTCAGGCGGATTCACGAACTGGACGGCAACTTCATCTTCAGCATACTGGAAGACAAAAAGGGAAACATCTGGTTTGGCACCGAAAATACAGGCATCTTCAAATACAATCCACGAAACAAGGAATGGAAACATTACACGGCCAGTCCTGACAATCCCCACGCTCTGCCCTGCAATAAAATCACCAATATCTATGAAGACAGCAAGCAGCGGCTTTGGTTTGCCACACAGGGCAGGGGATTCTGCCTTTTCAATCCTGAAAAAGAAGAATTTCTAACGTATGACTCCTCAAAGGGACTGCCCAACGATGTAATCTATAAAATAATAGAAGACGATGAAGGAATGCTTTGGATGACCTCAAACAAAGGATTGATACGCTTTGACCCCCATGCACAAACATTCGTCACATACCTTGAAAACAACGGTCTGCTTACCAACCAATTCAATTATAGTTCCGGTCTGAAAGACAAGAACGGCACCATATACTTCGGCTGCATAAAGGGATTCATTGCCTTCAAGCCGGAAAACCTTACAGAAAATACGGTTCATCCCACGATTGCATTCACTGATTTCATGCTTTTCAACAAGAAAGTAAAGGCAAATGAAAAGGATTCTCCTTTAAGAAAGAGCATTACTTATACAGATAATCTTACTTTAAAACACAATCAGAATTCTTTCAGTCTCCGCTTTACGACGCTGTGCTATTCCACTTTGAAGGAGTATCGGCTGCAATACAAACTGGAAGGATTTGACAAAGAATGGTACAATGCTTCGGCTAACGCATTGGCTACCTACACGAACCTCAAGCCAGGCGACTATACATTCTGCATCAAAGTAGCCGATGGAAAAGGAGAATGGAGCGATGACACCACCCAAATACAAATACACATAATGCCACCCTTCTGGAAGTCCTTGCAAGCCTACCTGCTATACTTTCTGCTTGTTGTCGGACTGGCAGGATATATGTTTTACCACTCTCACAAACGGATTGTCAGAAGACACAAACGCCAGATGGAAAAGCTGGAATCGGAAAAACAAAAGGAAATCTATCAGGCTAAAATAGACTTCTTCACCAACATTGCCCATGAAATACGCACACCGCTTACGCTAATCAAGGGCCCGCTCGACAATATACTGAAGGAAAAAGAGCCGGACAAGAAACTGCTTCAAGACAATCTGGAGGTAATGAAGCGGAATACGCTGCGACTGCTCGACCTGATTAACCAACTGCTCGACTTCAGAAAGACGGAGACCCAAGGTTTCCAGCTGGACTTTATGGAATGCAACATCTCACAGCTGATAAAAGACACGTATATCCGTTTCAATCCGGCCGCCCAACAAAACGGACTGACCTTTACGACCGAGCTTCCGGAAAAAGACTTCTATGCTTCTGTCAACAGAGAGGCTGTAACCAAAATTTTGAGTAATCTGTTCAACAATGCCATCAAGTATGGAACATCATACATTCATGTATCGCTCATGCCGCAGGCGGGAGACAAAGAAGATACCTTCCTGATTTCCGTAAGCAACGGCGGGAATCCCATTCCGAAAGATATGCAGGAAAAAATTTTCGAACCTTTCGTTCAGATAAAGAATACGGAAAAAGAAACGGCCGGAAGCGGGATAGGACTTCCGTTGGCACGCTCACTCGCCGAGATGCATGCGGGCAAGCTTTATCTGAAAAAGGGAAACGAAATCTGCTTTTGTGTAGAACTGCCCGTAAAACAGGAAAAGACCATCCGGCTGCAGAAGGAAAATACAGAAGTGGCCGCAGCCAGACCAGGCATTTCGCAGCACAAGACCGATATCCGCATACTGATTGTAGAAGACGATATGGAGATGCAAGACTTCATATGCAAGCAGATAAGCGGCACTTATGAAGTGCTGAAAGCCTGCAACGGAAAGGAAGCACTTCAGCTGCTGAATGAAGAAAACGACATAAGCCTTATCGTAAGCGATGTGATGATGCCGGAAATGGACGGGTTTGAACTATGCCGCACACTGAAAACCAACATCGAATACAGCCATATTCCCATTATCCTGCTCACCGCCAAAACCACAATGCAGTCGAAGATACAAGGCATCGAACTGGGAGCCAACGACTATATAGAAAAACCCTTCTCAACCGAATATCTGCTGGTGCGCATCGCCAATCTGTTGAGCAATCAGGACAAGCTCAGACAAGCGTTCACTTCGTCTCCTTTCGTCAAGGCAAAAACCATTGCACTGAGCAAGGCCGACGAAGAATTCCTTGACAAACTGACCGAAACCATTCAGAAAAACATTTCTGAACCGGACTTTAACATCGATGTGCTGGCTGAAAAAATGTTTATGAGCCGTTCCAGCCTGCATCGCAAGATAAAAGGAATCGCTCAGATAACTCCCAACGAATTTATCCAATTGGAACGGCTGAAGACGGCCGCCCGACTTATTCAGTCGAAAGAATACCGAATCAACGAAGTGTGCTATCTGGTAGGGTTCAGTTCGCCTTCTTATTTTGCCAAGTGCTTTCAAAAACAATTCGGCACGCTGCCCAAAAACTTTAAATGAAAAAGAACTATATTTGCATTCCCTAATGAAAAAATCGTTTGCCGGAATGAAAGTTATTGTTGACGACAAGATACCTTACATTAAAGAAGCCTTAAACCGGCTGGCCGACGAAGTCATCTACCTGCCGGGAAAGGACATTACGGCCGAAACAGTGAGAGATGCCGACGCGCTGATTATACGCACCCGCACACATTGCAATAAGGAACTGCTCAGCGGAAGCAAGGTTCGATTCATCGGCACGGCCACCATCGGATTCGACCATATCGACACAGATTATTGCCGCTCGGCAGGAATCGCATGGAGCAACTGTCCGGGATGCAACGCCGGAGCTGTAGAACAATACGTTCACGCCTCACTGCTTCTCCTGCAAAAAGAGAAAAATGTCAGTCTGAAGCAGTCTTGCATAGGCATTGTAGGGGTGGGACATGTGGGAAGCCGCATTGCAAGCCTGGCACAGCGCTTGGGAATGCGTGTCCTGCTCAATGACCCTCCCCGTCATGACCGCGGTGAAAACGGATTCTGCTCCTTACAAAAACTGGCTGAGGAATGCAACATAATCACTTTTCATACGCCTCTTATCCGGAAAGGAACCTACAAGACCTTTCATTTGGCCAATCATGCCTTCTTCGGCATGCTGAAGAAAAAAACTTATCTTATCAACACTTCCCGCGGAGAGGTGGTAGATACCGAAGCCCTGCTTGCGGCAATGGACGGAAAGGTAGCTGATGTAATCGTCGATGTATGGGAAAACGAACCGGATATCAATAGGGAACTGCTCGAAAAGGCATTTATCGCCACTCCCCATATCGCCGGCTACTCTGCCGACGGAAAGGCAAACGCCACGCGCATGGTATTGGAAGCCTTCTGCCGGTTCTTCCAAAAGCCGGAAGACTTCTGTATAACCCTTCCGGAAACAGCGTGTCCGACAGCAGATGAAGATATCCGCGTCCTGCAACAGTATAATCCGCACGACGACTGCAAGGCGTTACGCCAGCATCCGGAAGCCTTTGAAAAGCTACGTGAGCACTACTGTCTGCGCAGAGAATAAGGGCAACGCTTGCGTAAGGACATAAAAAAAGGAGTACCGCTGTACTCCAACCTTTGTTAACCTTAAATCTAATACTATGAAAAACACGATGCAAAGATACGGACTTCGGGCAAAACTGCAAATTATTCCGCACAAAAACCGTGTTTTATAACATATATTAGAAATTACAAACCTAATTTTTCAGATATTTCCAACATCCGGCGAATCGGTTTGATGGCATCTTTTGCTATATTTTCATCTACCTGCACTTCCGGCCACTCATATTTCAGCGTATTATAAAGCTTCTCAAGCGTATTCAGGCGCATGAAGTTGCATTCGTTGCAGGCGCACGTACTGTCTTCCGGAGGGGCGGGAATGAAGTTCTTGTCCGGACATTTCCGGCGCATCTCAAAGAGAATGCCGCTTTCTGTCGCTACAATAAAATCTTTCTTGTCACTTGCCACCGCATATTTCAAAAGTCCAGCCGTCGAAGCCACCTTGTCCGCCAGCCTGGCGACAGCACTCTTACACTCCGGATGAACCAATACGGCTGCATCGGGATACTGTCTCTTCAGTTCGATAATCCTTTCCACAGAGAACTTTTCATGCACATGGCAGGCTCCGTTCCACAGCAGCATATCGCGCCCGGTTACTGAGTTAATATAGTTTCCAAGGTTACGGTCTGGTCCGAAGATTATCTTCTCGTCGGCAGGAAGACTGTCCACAATCTGCTTTGCATTGGTAGAAGTCACCACGATGTCCGTAACCGCCTTGACTGCGGCACTGGTGTTCACATACGAAATGACCGTATGGTCGGGATGTTCCTTCACGAATTCCACAAATTTATCTGCCGGACAACTGTCGGCCAGTGAGCATCCGGCATTCAGGTCGGGTATGAGCACCTTCTTTTCCGGACAGAGAATCTTGGCCGTTTCTCCCATGAAATGCACGCCGCACATCACGATAATGTCTGCGTTTGTCTTGGCAGCCCATTGGGCCAATGCCAGACTGTCGCCCACAAAGTCGGCGATTTCCTGTATTTCGTCCGCTTGATAGAAATGTCCCAATATGACCGCATTCTTTTCCTTACACAGGCGTCGTATCTCATTCTTCAGGTCAGCCCCCTTTTCCACGGGTTCATCCACGTATCCCTTTCTTAACCATCCTTCTTTTTCCATATTAGATTATATTTTTTCTTTCTTAAAAAAAGATTTTATGATACTGATGATATCCTGTTAATTGTGTTGGTAAAAAAGAGGATAATAATTTGCTTTTTCTGGTTATGAATATCCGTTTGTGAGATATTCATCGATTATCAACACGCTTTATTTCTGATATCATTGTTTTTATCTCTGTTGTCAACAATATGTTGATAGTATGCAAAGTTAAAAACTTTCCTGTTATTCACCGTTGTTTTTCGCTTTAAAAATATGTTTAAACCCGTATGAAAACTTTCCGTTAACTTTTTTGGAATGTTGGTTTCAAGCGTATGATAAGGCTTTTTTGCAATAATGCAAGAAATATTTTTCATTTTCTTTGCTCAGGTTTTCTACACCTTTTCCACCGTTTTCAACAGGGTTATGAATATACTTCCTATCTTTGCAGCGGATATAAAGAATGAGAAAAACATGTCTGAACTGAGAAAACTGAAGGTGACTGAAATGAATCGTCTGACAATGGAGCAGTTTAAGGAGGCAAGCAAGCTTCCTTTGGTTGTGGTGTTGGACGAAGTACGTAGTTTGCATAATATAGGCGCTGTATTCCGCACATCGGACGCTTTTCTGATAAAGAGCATTTTCTTGTGCGGCATAACGGCCACTCCTCCTCATCCTGAGATGCATAAGACGGCATTAGGAGCAGAATATACGGTTGACTGGAAATACTTTAAGGAAACCCGCCAGGCTGTGGAGGAACTGAAGGAATCAGGTTATACGATATTGGCGGTCGAACAGTGTGAAGGCAGCATTTCTCTTGCCGATTTTGCATTGGATAAAGATAAGAGATATGCGGTCGTATTGGGAAATGAAGTGAAGGGAGTCCAGCAAGAAATCGTGGATATGTGTGACGAATGCGTGGAAATACCTCAGTATGGTACGAAACACTCGCTGAATGTTTCCGTTACGGCGGGTATTATCCTTTGGGAGTTTGCCAACAAGTTCATGCGATAAGTTCATTTGCCTGTTGATAACCTGTTTAATAACTTGTTAATTTGTTGAATCTGATTATATCTGCCCGTTTTCTACCAATATGATAATCCGTTCTATCATCCGGTCTTCATCTTCCGGATGATATTCCTTTTTTAGGCTTGCTCCGAATAAAGCGGCAAAAGTCTGGTAGAATCCTGCCTTGAAGGAGCCCATAAAAGCTTTCACCAGCTGGTATGAAGACAGGTTACATTCTCGGTTAACCAGTTTTATCAACAGTTTGCCCTGTGCGAATGTAAGTTTCTTCATCTTGGGTGTATACTGTTTTTTCAGTCCTTTCTCTACCAATTTAATGTGCGCTTCTTTTGACTTTTCATCGGGAAGTGTCTGTAGATATTCGTAAGTCTCTATAACCGCGCGTCTTACTTCCTTAGCCAAAGGAAGCGTTTTCTTTATGTCACGCACCAGTTTGTTATAGTTTCTGCGCTGCCGGTTATTTTTAAACCTCATTTCCGGGTATACATAAATATTTTTTAGCGTTATATAAGGTATAGTGTCTCCTTTATATACACAGACAGGAAGCTTGTAGCCTTTTCCGTGTGATAAAGGAAATGCTTGTTGTGCCTGGGCTTTCCAGATGAAAGCCGACAGCAATAAGATGGAAATGAGAATGGTTTTCATCTTTACAAAAATAAGAATAATATGATTTGCATATTGGATTGAGAAGATATTTAACGTATAAATAATTGTTGATAACGTATGAACAAGATGTTGAAAAGAATCATTTTTGCTTGTTTGCTAAATAATTGCGTGTTGATAAGCCTGTTCGCTCAGACGGAATGGATGGATTTGGAAGATTTTGTAGCAAATGAAGAAAAACTTGTCTACTGGCAGGAACATTGGGAAGACTTGAGCGAACTATCCGAAAATCCCATCAATATCAATATGGCTACTAAAGAACAGCTCGAGCAGCTGCCTTTTCTTTCCGATAGGATGATAGAAAACATCTTGTACAGCTTATATAAATATGGTCCGATGATGTCGGAAGGAAGTTTGTGGAGGGTAGAAGGAATGGATTACCGTACATTAGACCTGTTGAAAAAGTTCATTTATATCGGAGAGTATGAGGATGAACGAGATAGGCTGTATTTAAGAAGCATCTTGAAATATAATAAACAGGAGTTATTGACACGTGTGGATATTCCTTTGAATATGAAATCCGGATATGCGGACTATCCTTCGGACATGCTTGACAAGAGTCCGAACAAGAAGTATTACGGCAGTCCGTTTTATCACAATGTGCGATACAGATTCCGGTATCGTGAACAAGTGTTTTTTGGACTGACAGCAGAGAAAGATGCCGGCGAACCTTTTTTCAGATTATACAATCGGAAAGGATATGACTTTTATTCGGCATTTTTCTTTTTAAAGAATGTACGGCGTATAAAGGCTTTGGCTGTCGGACATTATAAGGTTGGATTCGGCTACGGACTGGTTATAAACACGGGTTTCAGCTTTGGAAGTGCGGCTACATTCTACGATGTACACAGATACGGAACGGGAATAAACAAATATACTTCTGTCGGCGAATCCAATTACCTGCAGGGAATCGGCGTTACCTATCAGCTGAAAAAACGTTGGAACTTGTCGGCTTGGTATTCTTTCCGGCAACAAGATGCCGATATAAATGGTTTGTTGATAAACTCGTTGAAAACAGACGGATATCATCGGTTGAAAAAAGATTTAGAAAAGAAGAATACGGTTAACAATCACCTGACAGGCATTAATTTAAGTTATGACGGAAAATATGTGGAATATGGATTCACTGCGGTTTATAATGTTTTCAACAAGGTGTTAAGTCCTGATTACCGTCCTTACAACCGCTATTATCCGCGGGGAAGAGATTTCTTTAATGCAGGAGTGTATTATAAATTTCTTCGTTATCCCTGGATTTTTTCCGGCGAGACGGCTGTCGACAAGCGGGGAGCGGTGGCTACGCTGAATACGCTCAGTTATTCACCGTTTGTTCATACTACATGGGTACTTATCAACAGGTATTACGACAAGCGTTATCAGGCTCTTTATGCCAATTCATTCGGTGAAAATTCGCGTGTGCAGAACGAGGCCGGCATTCGTATAGGACTGGAAACTGATAAGATACGGAAGATAAAAATTTTTTGTTACGGTGATTTCTTTTATTTCCCCTATCGGAAATATCAGGTGGACAAGGAGGAAACTTCGGGGATTGCAGGAGGTTTTCAACTTAGTTATTCACCGAAAGAAGCGTGGTCTGTATGGATAAAATACAGTTATAAGCACAAGGCTAAAAACTATACGGCATCAACGGGCAGGTATGTATTGCCGGAAATCCGCCAACGCCTGCATGGACAGTTTGTCTATAAATGGAATGAAGGTAGTCTGCTGAAGGCAACGGCTGAATATGTGCGTGCTTCTCGCTGGAGGCAAAGTGTATCCCGCGGGCTTGCCTTGGGCGGCACGCTGAAAGGAGGATGGGAAAATTTTCCTTTGCAGGCTGTGCTGAGCGGCTCATGGTTTCAGACAGACGATTTCAGCTCGCGAATCTACATGTATGAACCCGGACTTCTTTATGCTTTCTCTATGCCCGCTTTTTATGGGAAGGGGACACGGGCGGCGTTTAACTTGCGCTATGCCTTTAAAGAGCGGCTTGTTTTTCAGGCGAAATGGGGATGGACGCATTATACAGACCGGGATAAAATAGGGACGGGTACGGAAGAAATTCAGGGAAACAACCGCTACGACTTGCAATTTCAGATGAAAGTGAAATGGTGAAAGGATAATATGTGTATCTTTGAACCGGTATTAAAAGAACAGGAATATGTCAACAGTTATTTATCCTTCTCCCATATTCGGGCCGGTGCACAGTCGCAGGCTGGGTGTGTCATTGGGAATCAATCTGCTTCCCGCTGACGGAAAGTTTTGCACGTTTGACTGCATTTATTGTGAATGTGGATATAATCGGGAGCACCGTCCGAAACAGAAACTGCCTGCCCGTGAAGAGGTGCGTGAGGCATTGGAGAATCGTCTGATAAAAATGAAGGAAGAGGGAACGGCTCCCGATGTCCTGACATTTGCAGGGAACGGAGAACCTACCGCCCACCCTCATTTTCCTGAAATCATAGACGACACGCTGGCTTTGCGCGACCGATATTTTCCGGATGCCAAGGTAAGCGTGTTGAGTAACTCTACCTTTATCCACAGACCGCAGGTATTCGCGGCTCTGAACAAGGTGGACAACAACATATTGAAATTAGACACGGTGGACATAGACTATATCCGGAAGGTAGACCGCCCTACGGGAGCGTATGAGGTTGACCGTATCATCGAAGGCCTTAGAGCCTTTAAAGGAAACCTTATCATACAGACCATGTTTCTGAAGGGAAAGACCGACGAGGGGGAAGATGTGGACAATACTTCGGACACATACGTGCTGCCGTGGCTGGAGGCCGTGAAGAAAATTTCTCCCCGTCAGGTAATGATTTATACGATTGACCGTGAAACGCCCGACAAGGCTCTTCAGAAAGCTTCTCATGAAGAGCTTGACCGTATCGTTGCCTTACTGAAAGAGGCCGGAATCAATGCCGGAGCCTCTTATTGAGAGGTAAAAGAGAAAAATTAACAGGTAAACCGCAGTTATTAACAGGAGCATTGCCGTTTCTGACCGGCGGTTGACGGCAATGGCCCTTTGCATGTCGCCGCCGTTTAAAGGGCGGTTGTTTGTGCCGATATAGGGCTTGTATACGGTTTCTCCGAAGTAATCGTGCGGTCCGCCGAAGCGGCAGTCCAGTATGCCTGCCAGAGCCGCTTCGGGGAATCCGGAGTTAGGACTGGCATGCCGGCGTCCGTATTTTTTTATGAAGGGCAACAAAGCCCGCCTGCCTGCGACAATTGCCATCAGAAGCGCCGTCAGGCGGGCGGGAAGATAGTTTGCTGCATCGTCTGTATGGGCGGCAAAGCATCCGAAATCCTTGTAACGCTTGTTTTTGTAACCTATCATCGAGTCGAGCGTGTTAATCATCTTGTAAGTCATCATGCCGGGCAGCCCGAGCAAAAGATACCAGAACAAGGGAGCGATAACGCCGTCGCTCAGATTTTCGGCCAGTGTTTCGAGAGCGGCCGTACGCACTTCCTGGTCGGTCAGTGCCTTCGTATCCCGTCCTACAATGCGTGATACCTGCTTTCTGCCTTCTTCCAATGAGCGGTCGGCCGCCTGAAAAACCATCCGCACCTCGTCGGCCAGCGTTTTTCCGGCCAGGCAATAGAATACGCCGACGGCAGAAACAGCGATTCCTGCCCATCGGTTCCATGTGAAACAAAGATTCAACAGAAGTGCATTGACGGCAAAAGTTCCGGTTATCAGCAGGCATGCGGCGAGTGTTCCTTTAGCCTTTCTGTATTTTCCTTTGTTCCATTTCCTTTCGGAAAAGGCGATAAGTTTTCCGAATCCGACTACCGGATGCGGAAGAAAAGGGGGGTCGCCCAAGAGTCTGTCCAATAAAAATCCGGCGACAAGTGGAATCCACAGTGTCAGCAAGTATATATCCATTCTTTGATGCGGTCAATAAGCTGGTTGTTTTCTGTTGAAGTCTGGATGGCGATACGGAAGAAACGTTCGTCCAATCCTTCAAAGTTGGACGCGTCGCGGATGAGGATTCCATACCGGGTGGCAAGAAATTCTTTCAGAGCCGCCGCCCGTCCGCTCCGCAGCTGGACAAGCATGTAGTGTGTATCCGAATCCCAGACTTCCATGCCTCCTGTTCTTCTCAAGGCTTCGGCCACACGGTCTTTTTCCCTCAACAATGCTTGGATATCCGGTTGGTATTCTTGTGCATGGCCGAGCAGATATTTTCCGGCGGCAATGGCAAGTGCATTGACCGACCAGGGCATGCGGCATTTCCGCAGTTTCCCGACGAGGAGCGGATGCCCGGTCGCATATCCGATGCGCAGGCCCGGCACGGCGAACTGCTTGGTCATGGAGTGCAGTTGCAGTACGTTAGGACAGGAAAGAGCTTCTTTCACGCCAATTATCCGTTTGAGTGTAAATGCTTCGTATGACTGGTCGAGAATGAACAGGTGTTGCGGATAATTTTCTATCAGCTGTTTGAGCTGGTTTATATCGCACACTTCTCCGGTCGGATTGTTTGGATTGCACAGCCATATCAGTACCGGTTTTTCCGGAAGTCGGTTCAAATCGTAAATAGGATGCACCTGATGGGCGTGCAGACGGCATGCATCCGCATATTCGCTGAAGGTAGGCATCTTTATGAACGAATGACTTTCCCGGTAAGCCTGGGCAATCAGATAGATGGCTTCTGTTGCTCCGTTGGTTACACATACGCTTTCGGGCGTTATGCCATAGTAATCGGCTACCTTCTGTTCTAATGAATAAGGTTCCGGTTCGGGATAAGCCCGGATGCTGTCCATATGTTCATACAGATATTGTTTCAGCCCGTCATGGTTTGTCTGGTGGCATACGTTTGAGCTGAAGTTGGATTTTATCTGTTTGTAATGGTAAATATCGTCTCCGTGTCCGTCAGTCATTGGTCAGTATTTGATATAGCAGCGGCATGTTCAGGTGTTTGCGCACATGGTCCGCCAGTTTGTTGTATTGTTGTTCTTTATAAGTGGGGTAGTCTGGGGTCGTGCAGGTCTTTTTTCCTGCATAAGGTTCCATCAGCCAGTCGATGACGGAAGGATTGTCTAATATGCCGTGCATGTATGTGCCGAAACACTTCCGGTCGGCAATGCATCCGTCGGTGCGTCCGTCGGTGGTATGGATGAACGGCGTGACGCTTTCACCTTCTGCAGGCGTGCTTTTTCCCTGATGGATTTCATATCCGTGACAGACGGTGCCTGTCTTTTCAGGGAATATAAAGCTCGACCGGCATGTAACCTTTTCTCCCTGTATGACGGTATGGACGGGAAGCAGTCCCAGTCCCGGCAATTTGCGGATATTCCCTTCCGTTCCGTCCGGATCGCTTATGCTGAGGCCCATCATCTGATAGCCTCCGCAGATTCCCATGACGGTGCTTCCTTGCCGGCGGGCTTTCAGAATGGTTTCTGTCATGCCGTTTCGCCATAGTTCGTCCAAGTCTCCCAGCGTATTTTTAGTGCCGGGAATCAATATGATGTCTGCTTTCAGCAGTTCTTCCTTGTCGTTCGTGTAGTAGAGATTGACCCGGCTGTCCCGTTCCAATGTGTTGAAGTCGGTAAAGTTGGACAAATGGCGTAGCCGCACTACTGCAACGTTGACCTTTCCTTCTGCGGCATTGGTCTGTTTCTGCTGAAGTTCGACCGAATCCTCTTCCTCAATGTGGATATTGCCGAAGTAAGGGATGACTCCCAATACGGGAACGCCGCAAATATCCTCCATCATTCTCACTCCCGGCTCGAACAGACGCATGTCTCCCCGGAACTTGTTGACGATAATGCCCTTGATTCGCTGCCGGTCTTCCGGAGTCTGCAAGGCGATTGAACCGTATGCGCTGGCGAATACGCCTCCCCGGTCGATGTCTGCCACAAGCAAGACATCCGCTTTCGCGTGTCGGGCCATCGGCATGTTGACGATATCCGTCTCTCGTAAATTGATTTCCGAGATGCTTCCCGCGCCTTCCATCACGATGGGATTATATCGGGCGTTCAGCCGGTCGAAGGCGGCGTTCACTTCGCTGCGTAAAACCTCCCGTCCTTCCTTGCGGAAATACTCGTATGCATGACGGTTTCCCACCGGTTTGCCGTGAAGAACCACCTGTGTGGTCAGGTCTGACGACGGCTTCAGCAGAATCGGATTCATGTCCGTATGGCAGGGAATGCCCGCCGACTCAGCTTGTACGGCCTGCGCCCTCCCGATTTCCAGTCCTTCGGGCGTGACATACGAGTTTAAGGCCATGTTCTGCGCCTTGAACGGTGCCGGATGAAACCCGTCTTGCCGGAAGATGCGGCACAGTGCGGCGGCAATTACGCTCTTTCCCACATCGCTCCCCGTCCCGGCGAGCATAAGCGGATGTAAGGTTGGTCTCTGCATCGTTGCGTTATCTGTTTGTCGGTGACAATTGTCCTTTTAAGTTTCCTGCAAAGATAAGGATAGTTTTCGTTTTTTGCTGCGTGCTTCCGGGCGTTTTGCCTTTGTGAAACGGGATTATGTTTGGGTGGAAAAAATGTTTTAAGGAAGAAAGTGTGCGGCAGCGGCTTCCGGACGAAGACAAAGTATAGGCAGATAGATGAATAGGAAAATTCTGTCTGTCCGGTAAGACGAATAAAATTTCCGGTTTCTTCTGAAAACAGAAAAAGAGACCGTTTCAATATTATTATGAAACGGCCTCTTTGGCATATTACTTAAAGCGTATAAAATCAGTCTTTCAGTTTAGCCTTGATGAAGTCACGGTTCAGCCGTGCGATGTTGCTGATGGAAACGCATTTCGGACATTCAGCTTCGCATGCACGCGTGTTCGTACAGTTACCGAATCCCAGTTCGTCCATTTTTGAAAGCATGGCCTTTGCGCGGCGAAGTGCTTCAGGCTTGCCTTGCGGCAGCAGATTCAGCTGGCTTACCTTTGCTGAAACGAACAGCATGGCAGAACCGTTCTTGCATGCAGCTACACAAGCACCGCATCCGATGCAGGAAGCGGCGTCCATGGCCTCGTCTGCCACCGGCTTCGGAATCAGGATAGCGTTGGCATCCTGAGGAGCACCGGTACGGATGCTGATGAAACCGCCGGCCTGCATAATCTTGTCGTAAGCAGAGCGGTCTACCATCAAGTCTTTGATGACCGGAAAACCGGCAGAACGCCACGGCTCAACGGTAATCACATCACCGTCCTTGAAACGGCGCATGTAAATCTGACAGGTCGTTGCACCGGTTGCGGGTCCGTGCGGATGGCCGTTGATGTACAGAGAACACATACCACAGATACCTTCACGGCAGTCATGGTCGAAAACAATCGGTTCTTTGCCTTCTTCAATCAACTGTTCGTTCAAGATATCCAGCATTTCCAGGAATGAAGTATCGCCCGGGATATCTTTCATCTGGAATGTATCGAAATGACCTTTTTCTTTCGGTCCGTTCTGACGCCAAACTTTCAGCGTAAATGATATATTTTTATCCATTTTACTTAGATTCTTTAATTGTTTAACTTCACTGATTAGCTCTTGTAGTTACGAGTCTGTACCTTGATTGCCTCGTATACCAGCGGTTCCTTATAGAGAACCGGAGCTTTGTCGTCTGAGCCTTGATATTCCCAACAAGATACGTAGAAGTAGTTGGCATCATCACGTTTTGCTTCACCTTCTTCGGTCTGGTATTCCTCACGGAAATGACCGCCGCAAGATTCATTGCGGTTCAACGCGTCGTAGGCAATCAGTTCACCCATCGTGATGAAGTCGTTCAGACGGATAGCCTTGTCGAGTTCTACATTCATACCTTCTTTTGATCCCGGGATGAACAGTTCGGTTTCAAATGTCTTGCGGATTTCTTTCAGTTTGGCAAGTGCTGTCTTCAGTCCGGCTTCAGTACGTCCCATACCAACATATTCCCACATGATGTGACCCAGTTCCTTATGGATAGAATCAACAGAGCGCTTGCCCTTGATACCCATCAGGTGGTCAATCTTAGCCTGAACAGCCTTTTCTGCTTCATCAAATTCCGGCAGGTCGGTTGAGAAGCGGGGAACAGTGATTTGGTCTGCCAGATAGTTTTGGATAGTGTACGGCAATACGAAATAACCGTCGGCCAGACCTTGCATCAGCGCAGATGCACCCAAGCGGTTTGCACCGTGGTCAGAGAAGTTACATTCGCCGATAGCGAACAGACCCTTGATGGAAGTCTGCAATTCATAGTCAACCCAGATACCACCCATTGTGTAGTGGATAGCCGGATAAATCATCATCGGGTTATAATATTTTACGCCATTGATTTCGTTGGCCAGTTTGCCAGGATTTACATCGGTAATCTCTTCATACATGTCGAAGAGGTTGCCGTAGCGCTGACGAACTACATCAATTCCGAGGCGTTCGATACTTTCAGAAAAGTCGAGGAATACGGCCAGACCGGTATTGTTTACACCGAAACCGTGGTCGCAGCGCTCTTTGGCTGCACGGCTGGCAACATCACGCGGAACCAGGTTACCGAATGCCGGATAGCGGCGTTCCAGATAATAGTCGCGGTCTTCTTCCGGGATGTCGCTTCCCTTCTTTGTACCTGCCTGCAGTGCTTTGGCATCTTCCAGTTTCTTCGGAACCCAGATACGTCCGTCGTTACGGAGAGATTCAGACATCAAAGTCAGTTTAGACTGCTTGTCGCCGTGAACCGGAATACAAGTCGGGTGAATCTGAACATAAGCTGGGTTAGCAAACCATGCACCCTTGCGGTAACAAGACATGGCAGCCGTACAGTTACAAGCCATAGCGTTGGTTGACAAGAAGTAAGTGTTTCCGTAACCACCGGTAGCGATAACTACAGCATGAGCGGCAAAGCGCTCCAGCTTGCCTGTTACCAGATTTTTTGCGATGATACCGCGTGCACGTCCGTCAACGATAACGAGTTCTTCCATTTCGTAGCGGGTATACAGCTTGACGGTGCCTTCGCCTACCTGACGGCTCAATGCTGAATAGGCACCGAGTAGCAGCTGCTGGCCTGTCTGTCCTTTAGCATAGAAGGTACGGGATACCTGTGCACCACCGAATGAACGGTTGGCCAACAGACCGCCGTATTCGCGGGCGAAAGGAACACCTTGTGCCACGCACTGGTCGATGATGTTGTTTGATACTTCGGCCAGACGATAAACGTTTGCTTCGCGGGCACGATAGTCGCCTCCCTTTACCGTATCGTAGAACAGACGGTAAACAGAGTCGCCGTCATTCTGATAATTCTTTGCAGCGTTGATACCACCTTGAGCGGCGATAGAGTGAGCACGGCGAGGAGAATCCTGAATACAGAAATTGAATACACGGAATCCCATTTCGCCCAATGAAGCGGCAGCAGAAGCACCGGCCAGACCGGTTCCTACTACGATGATGTCCAAACGGCGCTTGTTGGCCGGATTCACCAGTTTCTGGTGAGCTTTATAATTAGTCCATTTTTCAGCTATCGGACCTTCAGGAATTTTAGAGTCGATTATCTTAGTCATAATTGTTTTCTTTTTTTAGTTGACAGGGCTTTTGTGGTTCGATGCAAACCTTGTTGGCTTGTCAACTCGTCAACTTGTTATCTAATTAACACAAATTCTTTACGAAAAATACTACAGCAACCAGAGCAAAGCCCAAAACGATGATGGTAGAGTAGACGTTAGATACACATTTCCAACGGTTGATCCAGATGGTGTTGTTCCATCCCAATGTCTGCATGGCGCTCCAGAATCCGTGAGTGAGGTGGAACCACAAGGCTGCCAGCCATACTATATACAGTACGAAGAGTACCGGATTGGAGAAGGTCTGCATGATGTAGCCATAACCGTCGGCAGCGTGAAGGCCGCCCATCATCGGATTTCCGATGATTTCGGCAAACTGCATCTTGTACCAGAAGTTGGCAAAGTGGAGAGCCAAGCCAAGAATAACGATAATGCCCAGAACCAACATGTTCTGTGATGCCCATTCCACATTTTTCGGGCGGGCATTGACTGCATAACGCTCGCTGCCGCGTGCGGCACGGTTCTGCATGGTCAGCCAGAAAGCATAGATGATGTGAATTACGAACAGAGCAGCCAGTGCCAATGTTGCAACCAAAGCGTACCAGTTGGCTCCCAGGAACTCACAAACCATGTTGTATGCCTCGCCCGAGAACAGAGCAACACAGTTCATCGCCATGTGAAATGTCAGAAACAGGACAAGGGCGATACCGGTAACGCTCATCACCACTTTCCTTCCAATAGATGAATTACTTAACCACATAAATGATTGATTTTAAATTATATAAAAATTAAAATTGAATTATGTTTCCAATACATCAATTTGTAATGCAAAATTATAAGTTTTCCACAGATAATACAAAGGATTAAGGAAAAATTTCAGTAATATGATGATTTTATAAGGCATGAAATCAGAGGGTTTTTGCTGTCTGCCGGAACCAGACAGAAGGAGAAAATTTTTTTGTTGACGGCCGGATGCGGCGTTGGTAATGGTAGAAAATAATTTTCTACGGGATATTCCTTGCATTTTGTATTCTTATTTTAAGCGGTTTAGCGTGTATATGAATGTAGGGAGATTGGGTAAAAAATCGCATTATCTGGTCAGCCGTTGTAGGGTTGGCGGGATGACATATAAAGAAAGGCGTGTTTGTGCGGTCAAGGCTTTTTCTGCCGGTTGTCACACCGGTATCCGTGCGGCGTTTTTCCCGTCATCCGGTGAAAGAACTTGCAGAAAAACGATGCGTTCGGAAAGTTCAGTTCATCGGCTATCTGGTAGACAAGCTTGTCTGTATGGCAGAGCATCAGCTTGGCTTCTTGCACAATCGCTTCGTTTACCCATTCCATGACTGTTTTCCCGCTTGTCTCTTTTATCAGTGTGCTGAGGTATCGGGGCGTAAGGAAAAGGTTTTCGGCATAAAATGATACGTTCCGTTCGTTTACGGCATGCTTGTTGAGAAGTCTGATGAAGCGGTCGAACACTTCTTCTTGCCGTGTGCTTGTCTTTTTTTCGCCCGACAATCCGCGGTTTTGGAAGTATTCAATCTGGTGGAAGAGCACGGAAATCATTCCTTGTATGCTTTCGTATGAGGAAGGATTGTCTTGCAGAATGTTCCACATCAGCGTGAAGACTTCTTCCAGACGCTGTTCTGCGGTTTCATCAAGGCGGAGAAGTACATCTGCTGTGCCTTGCAGGTAGGCGGAGAGAAGCTTCTCGCGCTGCCAATTCTCCATGAAGCTGTTGGCAAAGGCAAGCATTGTTATGTCAAAGTCCGGTGATATTTCCTGAAACTCTATTACCGCTCCCGGCGACACTATTCTTAACTGATGGGCTTCTACTCTGTTTTCTGTCAGGTTGATGCGGGCAAGCGCATGGCCTGAACGCACATACAGCACGCGTCCTTCCGTCAGACGATAGGGCAGTCCTTTGACAAAAATGTAGGAGCTTATGTCGGACATTCCTTCTATCGAGCGCACCAGTCCCAGTTCGGGCGAAATATATCTCGCCACGTTATAGGGAGCAATGGGATAGTCGAGCACATCTTTCAGTGCCAACGGTTGCAGTCTTTGTGTTTTCATATATATTCTTTATTTCCGGCAAAGATAATATTTTTGCTTGCAGATGAAAGATTTATATATTATATTCGGACAATCGGAACATAACATGAAACGAACGGAACTTCAGAATGCTCCGGAAAGCCTTTACCTTTGCTTATAGAACAAAACGAATGGATATGAAACGTATTTTGCTTTTAGTTGTCTGTCTTGCCGCATGTCTGCATCTGCATGCTCAACTTACGCTTGACGAATGTCGCCGGGCGGCACGGGCCAATTATCCGCTTGTGAGGCAATATCGCCTGATAGAGCAGTCGGAAGCCTATACGCTTTCCAATGCGGGGCGGGGCAATCTGCCCCAAGTTTCCCTCAGTGGAAAAGTGTCTTACCAAAGTGACGCCACAAAGCTTCCCTTTACACTTCCCGATGTAGACTTTCACGGCCTGCCTAAAGACCAGTATCAGGTAATGGTCGAGATACAGCAGAATATATGGGACGGAGGAGTCATCCGCAACCGGAAACAATACACAAAATCGGAAGCCGAGGAAACTGTCCGCCGGCTGGATGTCAGTATGTATGCGCTTGACAGTCGGGTGGACCAGATTTTCTTTGGCATTCTTCTGCTTGACGAGCAGCTTCGGCAGAATGCCATATTTCACGATGATTTGGAAAGGAATCTGCATCGTGTGTCTGCCTGTCTTGACAATGGAATCGCGCATGAAGCTGATGTGGATGCCGTGCAGGTGGAAATACTGAACAACGGACAGCAGCGCATTGCTCTTGAGACAAGCCGTGTGGCTTATGTCCGGATGCTTGCACTCCTGATGGGCAGGGAGCTCGAACCGGATGTCGCTTTCGAGCGTCCTGAGTTGCCCCATCGGGAAGAGGCGTTTGCCATCCGCCGGCCCGAGCTGTTGCTGTATGAGGCTCAGGAGCGCACGTTGGATGTCCGCCGTCAAGGATTGCGTTCAGGGTATTTGCCACGCTTCAGCCTGTTTGCACAAGGAGCTTATGGCAATCCGGGATTGAATTTGTTGAAAGACAAGTTTGGGGCTTATTATGTGGTCGGCGCACGGATGAGCTGGAATTTCGGAAGTCTGTATACCTTGAAAAACGACCGGCATAAGCTTGAGCTTGAGCGCCAGCGGATAGACAGCGAGCGTAATCTCTTTTTGCTGGATACGCATTTGCAGCTCGCGGGGCAGGAAGGAACGATTTCCGCGTTGCGCCGTCAGATGGAAAAAGATGAAGAGATTATCCGTTTGCGTGCCAACATCAGCCGTTCTGCCGAGGTGAAGGCGGCCGAGGGAACCTTGTCTGTAACCGAAATGTTGCGTGAACTTACGGCCGAGAATCTGGCCCGGCAGACAAAGGTGCAACATGAGGTGCAGTTGCTGTTAGAGGTTTATAAACAGAAACACTTGACAAATTAATATCATGAAAAACTAAAATTGAATAGATGTATGAAGCGGATTGTTTTATTGGTGTCGGCGTTTGTAACCGTGCTGTCTTCCTGTCATTCCGGTGAAGACTTTGATGCAACCGGAACGTTTGAGGCGACCGAGGTCATTGTTTCGGCCGAAGCAAACGGAAAACTGTTTTACATGGATGCGGAAGAAGGGACGGTGTTGGATGAAGGACAAGAGGTAGGACTGGTGGATACGGTACAGCTCTACTTGCGGAAACTGCAGCTTGAAGCGAGCAGGAAGTCTGTGCAGAATCAGAAGCCTGACATCCAGAAGCAGATTGCGGCAACGAAAGAGCAGATAGCTACAGCTCAGCGTGAACGGAATAGGGTAGAGAGGCTCTTGAAGTCGGATGCGGCCAATCGGAAGCAGCTGGATGACTGGGACGCTCAGTTGGCTGTTTTGCATCGTCAGTTGGATGCACAGGTGTCGTCCTTGCAAAATAATACGGCAAGTTTGGATGAACAAAGCTCTTCTGTTGCCATCCAGGTGGCTCAAGTGGAAGACCAGTTGCGCAAGTGCCATATTGTTTCTCCCATCAAAGGGACAGTGCTGGCCAAGTATACCGAGCCGGGTGAGCTGGTTGCTACGGGCAAGCCTTTGTTCAAGATAGCCGATATGGAGAATATCTTTTTGCGTGCCTACATTACCTCCACGCAGCTCGTTTTTGTCCGTTTGGGAGACAGAGTGACGGTATGGGCCGATTTCGGAGACGGTGAATGCCGGCAATATGAAGGCAAGGTGACCTGGATTGCCGATGAGGCCGAGTTTACACCCAAGACTATTCTAACGGATGATGAGCGTGCCAATCAGGTATATGCCGTAAAGATTGCCGTACGCAACGACGGACTGATAAAGTTGGGCATGTATGGAAAAGTGAAATTACCTAATCAATCGTCTGAATAAAAGCCATGCAGCCTATCATCGAAGTCAATCATATCAGCAAACGGTATGGGCGGACGGAAGCATTGCGTGATGTCTCGCTCTCAGTAAAACGTGGGGAACTGTTCGGACTTATAGGGCCGGATGGCTCGGGAAAGACTACACTCTTCCGTATTCTTGCTACGCTTTTGGTGGCAGATTCAGGTTCTGCTTCGGTTTGTGGTTTTGATGTGGCGGATGGCTACAGGCAGGTACGGAACAGGGTCGGCTATATGCCTGGGCGTTTTTCTCTTTATCAGGATTTGACGGTGGAAGAAAATCTGGAGTTCTTTGCAACGGTGTTCGGCACTACGGTTGATGAACATTACGGACAAATAAAAGAAATCTACGAACAAATCAAGCCGTTCCGCAAGCGTCGTGCAGGAGCTCTTTCCGGTGGGATGAAGCAGAAGCTGGCCCTTTGCTGTGCATTGGTTCATAATCCGGACATCCTTTTCCTTGACGAGCCTACTACAGGGGTTGACCCGGTATCGCGCAAGGAGTTCTGGCAGATGCTCCGCCGTTTGCAGGAAAGAGGAATTACAATCGTTGTGTCTACTCCGTTTATGGATGAGGCAAGGTTGTGCGACCGCATTGCTTTCATGCGTGAAGGTAAAATCTGTGGTATTGATTTGCCTTTGACTATCTTGGAGCGGTTTAAGGAAATTCTTTGTCCGCCGGGACTGGAGCATACGCATGCGTTGGCAAATGCACAGCCGGTCATTCGTGTGGAGGGACTGGTGAAACGCTTCGGGACATTTGTTGCAGTCGACCATATCTCTTTCTCAGTGAAACGTGGGGAGGTGTTCGGATTTTTGGGCGCGAACGGTGCAGGAAAGACTACGGCAATGCGTATTTTTTGCGGACTGAGTCTTCCTACGGAAGGAAAGGCAGAGGTGATGGGGTTTGATGTAAGCACACAAAGCGAAGAGATAAAGAAGCGTATCGGTTACATGAGTCAGAAGTTTTCTCTTTATGAAGATTTAAGTGTATGGGAGAATGTGCGGCTGTTTGCCGGCATCTACGGTGTGCCTGAAAAAGAGATTGCATCGCGCACAGAAGAGATGCTTTCCCGCATCGGGCTGCTTGGCGAGCGTGAAACGTTGGTGCGTGAACTTCCTTTAGGATGGAAGCAGCGCCTGGCTTTTTCGGTCGCTGTCTTTCATCGTCCGCAGTTGGTTTTTTTGGATGAGCCGACGGGAGGAGTAGATCCGGCTACGCGCCGTCAGTTTTGGGAGCTGATTTATCGGGCAGCTGAACAGGGAATTACCGTTTTTGTGACTACGCATTATATGGATGAGGCGGAATACTGCGATCGCATTTCCATGATGGTAGACGGAAGAATCTGTGCGCTTGACACACCTGAAGCCTTGAAGTCCCGTTATGGAGCAAAGGATATGGATGAAGTGTTTCAACGATTGGCGAGAGGAGGAAAGGTATGAAACAGTTTGCTGCTTTTGTCCGGAAAGAGTTTTATCACATTCTGCGCGACCGGCGTACGATGCTGATACTGATAGGTATGCCTATTGTGCAGATTATTCTTTTTGGTTTTGCTATTTCTACCGAAGTGAAAAATGTGCGGACTGTCGTGCTTGTCACTTCTGCTGATGCGGACACGCGTTATGTAGTCGACCGCTTGGATGCCAGTGAGTATTTTTCTGTAAAGTATATCGTTCATTCGATAGAGGAAGTCGATGCTCTGTTCCGTCAGGGTAAGGCGGAGCTGGCTGTTGTGTTTCCTCCAGATTTGCCGAGACAGCGTTTCGATGCCGAGAGCATTCAGCTTATAGCTGATGCGATTGACCCGAACCAAGCTGTTACGCGGGGAGCGTATGCCGGTGCGGTATTGGCAGCCGCGCAGCGTGAGTTGCGCATGATTTCCGGCTCTGCGCCTGTACAGACGGGCGGATTGAGAATCGTCTCGAAGCTGCTTTATAATCCGCAGATGAAAAGTGCATATAATTTTGTACCTGGAGTAATGGGACTGATTCTGATGCTGATTTGTGCGATGATGACTTCCATATCCATTGTCCGTGAAAAGGAAACCGGAACGATGGAAGTGCTGCTTGTCTCGCCGGTCAGTCCCTTGTTTGTCATTTTGTCGAAGGCAGTTCCTTATCTGGTGCTTTCGCTCTTCAATCTGGCTACCATCCTGCTGTTGTCTGTCTTTGTACTTGATGTTCCGGTAGCCGGTAGTCTGACTGCATTATTGGGAGTGTCGCTGCTGTTCATCTTTGTTTCATTGGCATTGGGTCTGCTCATTTCTTGCATTACCCGCACGCAGGTAGCTGCCATGCTTGCTTCCGGAATGGTGCTGCTGATTCCTACCATCCTTTTGTCCGGACTGATTTTTCCGATAGAAAGCATGCCTGTCATCTTGCAGGCTTTTTCCTGCATTATCCCGGCGCGCTGGTATATCGAACTGGTACGTAAGTTGATGATAGAAGGCGTTCCGTTTGCTTATGTATGGCAGGAAACATTGGTGCTTGTCTGTATGGCTGTCCTGCTGATTGGCATAACCGCCCGCTTGTTTAAGAACCGTTTGGAATAAGAAGGAGGATTGGATATGATTTTACGTTATCTCATCGAAAAGGAGTTCCGTCAGTTGCGGCGTAACGCTTTTCTTCCCCGGCTGATATTGCTGTTCCCCTGCATGATTATGCTTGTCTTTCCCTGGGCGGCTACGATGGAAGTCGATAATTTGCGTATAACAGTGATTGACAATGACCGCACTCCGTCGTCCGGACGCCTTGTCCATCGCATCGAAGCTTCTCAATATTTTAAGCTGACCGGCATTCCGGGAACTTATGAAGAGGGACTGGAGGCGGTTGAAAGGGATGAAGCTGACATTTTGCTGGAGATACCGCGCGGATTTGAAAAGGAGCAGGCCAACGGTCGTCAGGCATCGGCTCTCATAGCGGTGAATGCGGTGAATGGCATGAAGGGAGCACTCGGAAACTCTTATCTGACTCAGATACTGTCTTCTTCCGCATCGGCTTCCGTCGGGTCTGTGCGTTACTGGTTTAATCCCCATCTGGATTATAAGATATTTATGGTGCCGGCACTGATGACCATGATTCTGGTGTTGTTGTGCGGCTTCCTTCCGGCGCTGAATGTGGTGAGTGAAAAAGAAACGGGCACGATTGAGCAGATTAATGTCACGCCGGTCAGCCGTTTTACATTTACGCTGGCCAAGCTGCTGCCTTACTGGATGATTGGCTTTGTCGTGCTGAATATCTGTATCCTGTTGGCATGGCTTGTATACGGACTGGCTCCTGCCGGAAATCTGTTTACCATCTATCTGGCGGCTCTGGTGTTTATCCTGGTGGTATCGGGGTTGGGGCTGGTTATCTCAAATTATTCGTCTACGATGCAGCAGGCTATGTTTGTCATGTGGTTTTGTATGCTTGTCTTCATCCTGATGAGCGGACTGTTTACTCCCATCGGCAGCATGCCGGAATGGGCACAGTGCGTTACATATCTGAATCCTTTGCGCTATTTCATGGAGATTATGCGTATGGTGTATCTGAAGGGAAGCGGAATTGCCGACATTCTTTTTCAGTTGGGCGTGTTGTCTGTCTTTGCCGCCGTACTTTATGGATGGGCGATAAAGAGTTATCGGAAGCAGCAGTAGGCGGAAAGATGGCGGGATATGAGATGAAATCTTTTCTGACAGAATCGGATTCGGCGCGGATGCTGATGAAAAAGGCAGAAGAAAGGGTGATGATACGGATTGTATGGTGGTCTGGAAATTTGTATCTTTGAGAACATTGTGGCCGGAACAGGTGTTAATATTAAAACGAGAATGATATGAGAAAGAAAAACAGACTTATCGGTATGGTTTGTATGGCAGTGGCGCTGCTTGCAGGCGGCAAGGCAGAGGCTTGCACCGGAATAACCTTGGCAGCCCAAGACAGCAGCCGGGTGGTAGCACGCACTATCGAGTGGGGAGGAAGCGATTTGAACAGCCAGTATGTGATTGTTCCGAGAGGATACGGGCATCAGTCTTATACTCCGGAAGGAATAGACGGAATGAAGTTTGTGGCCCGATACGGATATGTGGGACTGGCGGTAGAGCAAAAGGAATTTGTGGCCGAAGGGCTGAATGAGGCGGGGCTTTCTGCCGGCTTGTTTTATTTTCCCGGTTATGGGCAGTATGAGGCTTTTGATACTTCGCAGAAGTCTTCAAGTCTGGCAGACTTGCAGCTTGTGTCTTATGTGCTTGCCACTTGTAAGGATGTGGAGGAGGTTCAGGAAGCTGTTAGGAATGTTCATGTAGTGGCGATTGATCCGCGTGCCTCTACCGTTCACTGGCGTTTTGCCGACCGGACTGGTCGGCAAGTAGTGCTGGAAATCGTGAACGGAAAGTCTTGCTTCTATGAGAATACATTGGGTGTGCTGACAAACTCGCCGGGATTTGAGTGGCAGCTGACGAACCTGAACAATTATGTCAATCTTTATCCCGGAAGTGCCCAGGCGCAGCGTCTGGGTGGCAGGGAGTTGAAGTCGTTTGGAGCGGGAAGCGGATTTTTAGGACTTCCGGGCGACATAACTCCTCCTTCCCGGTTTGTGCGTGCGGCTTTCTACCAGTCTACAGCGCCCGTACAGTCTACGGCATTTCAGGCTGTGCTTCAGGGATTCCAGATACTGAATAATTTCGATATACCGGTAGGCGTTGAGTTTGCTGAAGGAAAGATACCGGCTGATATTCCGAGTGCCACTCAATGGACATCGGTCACGGACATCACTCACGGCATCATCTATTTTCGCACCATGTACAACAGTGCCATCCGCAGCATTGATTTGAACAAGATAAACTTTTCACAGGCGGCATACAAGGCTGTTCCTTTGGATACAGCCAAGCAGCAGCCTGTCGTTCCTCTTTATTGAATGCTGGGGTGATATTTCTGTAGCGGAAGTTCTCCCTGCAAGGCACCCAATGCGTTCAGTGCCAAAGCTCCCATTTCGTCTTCTCCCGGGATGATTGCGATGGGAGCTATGTTTTTCAGCCATTCGCCCAAAGCGTTTGTGCAGTATTCGTTATGAGCGATTCCGCCGGTCAGGATAATAGCTTCAGTCTGTCCGTGGAGGGCTACATGCATCGCTCCTATCTGTTTGGCTATGGTATAAATCATGGCATCAAGTATCAGTCTGTATTTTTTGTCTCCGGCATGCGCCCATCGGATGACGGTAGGTACATCGGTTGTCCCTAAATGTGCGGCCAGTCCTCCCCGTCCGTTCAGCATCTTGCAGATTTCCTTATGGGTGTATCGTCCGCTGAAGCATAAGTCAGCCAGTTGTCGTGCTGGGATTGTACCGGCTCGTTCGGGACTGAATGGTCCTTCTCCGTTCAGAGCATTGTTTACATCGATGACTTTTCCGTGCTGGTGGGCACTGACGGAAATGCCTCCTCCCAGATGGGCTACGATAAGGTTCATCTCTTCATATCTTTTTCCTGCTTGGGCTGCATACTGGCGGGAAACAGCCCGGCTGTTGAGGGCATGGAATATGGATATGCGTGGAATTTCCGGAATGCCTGTTATGCGGGCGATGTCGCTCAGCTCATCGGTCACTACCGGATCGGCAATGTATGACGGACATCCGATGCTGCGGGCGATTTCATCAGCAATCCATGCCCCTAAGTTTGAAGCATGTTCCATGTGGGAGTGCCAGAGGTCATTCTTTATCTGTTCGTCGATGAGATAGACTCCTCCTTGTGTAGGCTTCAGCAATCCCCCGCGGGAAATGACGGCATCGAAATCCTGCGGGATTCCGGCTTCTTTTAAGGCTTCCATGATATGGTTCCGGCGGTATTCGTACTGTTCGTTGATGTGATGAAATCTTTTCAGGTCATCCATCGGGTGATAGACACTTTTGCTCCATATCTGCTTGTCGTCTTCATAAACGGCAAGCTTGGTAGAGGTAGAGCCGGGATTTATTACAAGAATTCTTTTCATAAGCTGGGTTTTAATGGTCATTGTCTTTTCCGGCCAGGCAGGCCAGTGCCAGACTGTAATACTTGGAGTTTCCGGAGTCGCTTCGTGAGGGGACGACCACCGGTGCAGTCGTTCCTATCAGTATCCCTGCCATATTTGCATCGCCAAACAGGGAGATGGTCTTGTAGAAAGTGTTTCCCGCTTCAATGTTCGGGAATATCAGGATGTCAGCGTTTCCTATTACGGGCGATGAAAGTCCCTTTATCTCTCCGCTGTGTCTGTCGCAGGCGGTTTTTGCATCCATGGGGCCATCGATGAATACCGGGCCGAATGCCCCTTGTTCCGCTTCCAGCTTCAGTTGGGCGTAACTGAGTGTATGGGGAAACTTTTCGCTTGTCTTTTCCGTGCAGTGGATGAGTGCCACCCGCGGCTGTTCACATCCCAACCGTCGGCAGAGGGCTACATCGTTTGCAATCATTTGCCGGTATTGTTCGAGTGTAGGGCGGGGGATGACGGCTGCATCTGAAAAGAACAGCAGTTTGTGATAGAGAGGAATCTGTGCCACCGCCATGTGGCTCAACACGCCTCCGGAGGGCAGCAGTCCGTCTTCTTTCTTTAATACAGCCCTCAGGAGGTTGTCCGTATTGATCAGCCCTTTCATCAGGATGTCTGCATCGCCCATACGAACCAATTGCACGGCATATGCGGCTGCCTCATCGGGAGTGTCTGTCTCATATACCCGTATGAAGTCCGGTGAAGCCGACCGAAGGCGATAGGCCATGTCGTGATGTGCTCTGTCTGTAACCAGCAGATATTCGGCAATCTCTTCGCGCAAGCTTCGTATAATGACATATTCCGTATGCGGATCGTTTGGACAGACGACGGCCACCCGGCGGCGTATGTTGTGCAGGCGGAGACGGCTGACCATCTGTGAAAGCGACTGAACCAATTCCATAATAATTAGATTTTAAACAAATATGGAGAATAAATCTGGATTAATCCCTATCTTTGCTTGGTTTCCAATCAATATTTAACTTATGAAAACATCTCAGGCTTTTGATATCGATGCGGCATACGCTTCTCTCCATAACCGGTTTCCGAACCATAAAAATCATCCCGTTATCGGAGTGACAGGAAATTTCAGCGACGGCAGTCTGACACTTCTTTCAGGATACTATACTTCTGTCGTGAAAGCCGGAGGCATCCCGCTTGTGATTCCTCCTTTCGAGGATACAGACATTCTGCTGAGTCTTTTGGACGGCATTGACGGACTTCTGCTGACGGGAGGGGCGGATATCAACCCTCTGTTTCTGAACGAAGAGCCGGTAAGGGAGTTGCATGGCATCAATCCGTATCGCGACCGTCAGGAGTTGCTGCTTGCCCGTCTTGCAGCCAACCGCCAGATTCCGATATTGGGCATCTGCCGGGGCATTCAGGTGATGAATGCGGCGTTTGGCGGAACTTTGTATCAGGATATCTATACTCAAGCGGAGGGTGTGCATATCAAGCATAGCCAGGATATGGACCGGGCTTTTGCCTCACATACCGTGCGGATAGAGCCGGACAGCTTGTTGGCGAGGATTATGCAGACGGAGGTGCTTCCGGTCAATTCTTTCCATCATCAGGCGGTGGCCGAATCGGCTCCCGGTTTTCGTGTTTCGGCAAGGGCGGCCGATGGAGTGGTGGAAGCGATTGAGAGTACGGAATACAAGTCTATGATAGGTGTGCAGTGGCATCCGGAATGTTTCATTTTGAACGGTGACAAATGTATGATGCCGCTTTTCGGCTGGTTTGTCCGCGAGGCCAGGTCATTCCAGGCAGCCAAGAGATTGCATGAGCGTATGCTGACTTTGGATTCTCATTGTGATACTCCGATGTTTTTTGGTCAGGATATCAATTTCGCTAAGCGTGATTCGAAGATAAAGGTAGACCTTCACAAGATGGCGGAAGGCAGGCAGGATGCAGTGGTCATGGCAGCGTATATCCCGCAAAAGGAGCGGACGGATGAGGCGTTGCTGGCTGCCACAGCCAAGGCTGACCGTCTGTTGAATGATATAGAGGAGATGGTGGCGGCCAACTGTACCGTTGTAGATATAGCCCGGACACCCGCCGACCTTTATCGGTTGAAGCGTGAGGGGAAAAAGGCGGTCATGTTGGGAATAGAAAACGGGTATGCCGTCGGGAAAGATATACGGAATGTGGAGCGTTTCCGCAATCGGGGAGTGGTTTATATGACACTTTGCCACAATGGGAACAACGACATTTGCGGTTCGGCACGCTATAATGAGGAAAATCTGGGGGTGAGTGAGTTTGGCGAGCAGGTTATCCGTGAGATGAACCGGGTAGGGATGATGGTCGATTTGTCTCATGCCGGAGAGCGCAGCTTCTATGAGGCGCTTGAAATCAGCAGGTGTCCGGTGGTCTGTTCGCATTCGTCCTGCCGTGCGCTTTGCGACCATCCGCGTAACCTGACCGATGAGCAGCTGAAAGCCATAGCTCGTCTGGGGGGAGTGGTGCAGGTATGTCTGTATGGCGGTTTTCTCGCTTCCGGCCGTCCGGCTACGGTTTGCGATGCGGTCGAGCATCTGCATCACATGGTAAACCTCATGGGCATTGAGCATGTCGGCATCGGCACAGACTTTGACGGCGATGGAGGCATTATAGGCTGTAACGATTCTTCCGAACTGATTAACTTCACCCGCCGGCTGTTGCAGGAGCGGTATGGTGAAGAAGACATACGGCGCATCTGGGGAGGCAATTTCTTGCGGGTGATGGAAGAAGTGCAGCGAATATGAGGCACTACTTCTTGATGGCAGCCCGGATGACGAACCAGGCATGGCGGAGAACGGTAGGGATGGTACCGTAGTGGTGGCACATGATGCGGAAGCGTTCTTTCAGCGAGGCTTTGCGGTTGCGCGTGGTCATGCCTTCATTCAGGTAATCAATCAGTATCAGGTGTGTGTTGTGCAGAGTGCGGCTTTGCTTCATGATGCGGATGCACCAGTCAAAGTCGGCCGAAAACCGGTAATGCAGATTGTAGGGGACAACCCGGTCGCGGCGGACGAAGAATGCCTGATGACATACCACCATGCCGGCCTTGAAGCTTTTCCAGGTCAATGTTTCCGGAGCAGAGAGACGGCGCATGCGGAGAAAGTGGCCTTCTTCGTCTACGATGGCTGTCTCTCCGTATATCACATCCGGCAGCTCGGTTCCGGTGATGGAATGCACCATCAGTTGCAGGGTATCTTCCTCGTGCAGGGCATCCCCGGCGTTCAGGAAACACAGATAGTCGCCTGTAGCTGTTCGGATGCCCTTGTTCATGGCATCATAAAGTCCGTTGTCCGGCTCACTGACTACCGTGTGAATATGTTCCTTATATTTTTCGATGATTTCCAGCGTGCGGTCTTTCGAGCCTCCGTCTATGATGATGTATTCCACATTCCGGTACGACTGGGTGATTACACTCTGAATGGTATCTTCCAGCACAGCCCCAGCATTGTAAGTTACCGTGATGATGGAAAACTTCGGATGTATATGGTGAATGTTATGCATGGTTACCGGTTATATGGTTGTAAATCCGGATATATTGTCCGGCGACGGTCGATTCGGAATAGGTAGAGACCGCTTTCCGGCAGGCCGCGGCACTTAGCGAGTCGTAGTCTCCTTCCGTCAGTGTCCAAAGTATGCCGTTGGCCAGGTCTTCCGCCGATTGGTATTGGGCTACATACCCGTTGTGCAGGTGGTCAATCATCTGCGGGATGCCGCCTACGTTGAAGCCGACGCATGGGATGCCGCAAGCCATCGCTTCGACGATGGTGTTCGGCAGGTTGTCTTGCAGGGAAGGCGTTACATACAGGTCTACGGCATTGTATATGTCCACCATCTCTTTCTCGTTGCTGATGTAGTTCATCTTATAGGTAGGAAAGGGGAAGAGCGACTCATACTGTTCGGCATTCCTTCCCATCACCACCACACCCAGCCGGCCGTTGAATTCTGCATGATTGCGGGCAATCAGTCGGCAGGCCTCTATCAGATAGTCGATGCCCTTGCGCTTGTCGGTAATCTTTACCGAGCCAAACAGCAGCAGCTTCTTGTCGGCAGGCAGGTTCAGCTTTTCACGGACAAACTTCTTGGGGCGTGGACGGAACAGGTTGGTGTTGATGGCATTCGGAATGCTGGTGATGGTATGTCCTTGCAGCAGGGCGCTTTTCTTTGCCATTTCCTCCAGCCAATGGCTGCACGCCACAAACGTGATATGGGAATCCGCATACAGCTTTTCCTTCTTCCGGAAAGTGCGGTACGAAAGGTCGTGCTTGTGCGGCTTTACCAGCAGCTCACAGTTCCGGCACTGTCCGGTATATTTGCTGCACGTTCCGGCGTAATGGCAGATTCCCGTAAACGGCCACATGTCGTGCATGGTCCATACCACAGGCTTGCCGGAATCGAGGATGCGGCGGATGTCGTTCAGCGAAAGCATCCCCTGGTTAATCCAATGGAGGTGAATTACATCCGCCTGGCGGAACTCAGGCAGCGCACTGATGTCCGTTCCTGTATTGGCGATGTCTACGGCAAAAAGGTTTTTCCGGGTAAATCCGTTGGCCGCCCAGATTACGATACGTTCCCATGCAAACTGCCAGATTCTTCTCCACGATTTCTTCAGCTCCACCACGGTCACCTGATTGGTCTGCTTGTTTCGGACGAGCATCTTTGCCTTTATGCCATTATTCTTCAAAGCCTCCATCAGGCGGCTGGCCGCGATGGCCGCCCCTCCGATTCGTTCTGCCGTGTTGATGATAAGTACTCTCATGGGTCTGGGTTCTGCAATGTTTATGCAAAGTTAGAAGTTTTTTTTGAACCCAAGCATGGGGAGTGTAGAAAACTCACCGGCTGTCATGGCAATCCGGACAAATCTGCCCGGTGATGGATGGGAATTTTTAGATTGTATATTGGAGTGTAAATTGTTCTGGTGTCACATATCCATCGGTTATAAAAGGATTCTTCATAAGAGAAACAGTCTGTTGCACAAATATATGGTAATTGTTTTCTAATACATAGTATTTGTGGAATGATGTTTGAGTGAGAAGCCAAGTCTTTTGCAAATCTCTCTCTATTCCTACATGGATGCAGATAATAATTGGAATATGAATTCTTTATTGGTAAAGAAAGATTATAAGGAAGAGGCCATTCCAAATTTTATTTAAAGAACGGCCTCTTTTTGAAAAATGGAATTCTTATAAATTGCTAACCTTTCGACACTCTTTCTCCAAGTCGTTTTCTATGTTGACCAATTGAGACAGCAGTTTGTAAAATGTATATTTGAAATGTTCTACATTCACTAAATACATTTCTGCTCGGAAAGAGTAATAAGAGTCAAAGCATAAAACCTTTACGGCTTTATAAAGGTTTAGTTCATTGGAAGCTTGTAATATGTTTTTCTTTATAAATAATCCGTTATCTGAATACCGATATTGTTTTTGCATGACAAGGTACATCGGGGAAGTATCTTGACTGTTTATTGAAATATAAAAAATTTCTCCTTCTTTTTTGAATTTGATATCTCCGTCAGAATCCAATTCGGGCATGAATCCTTCTTCTTTTAGGAATAAAGTAATGTCCGAACGCAGCGTACGTTGTGCAGTATTCAATTCTTGTGCTACTCCTTGAATAGTACAAAGGATAAACAATAGCAGAAATAACTTTTTCATAACCGTTTTTAATTTTTATATAAGATTCGACTTTTATTATCATATAGAATTACTTTTAGCGGCACATTCGATGGAAGAATCTTTTCCGAATAGAATGAATTTATCAATGTTTTTACATTACTGATATATTCTTGTAATTCTTCCACAGACATTTCATATTTCGATTTTGGTGCTTTAAAGGTTAGCTCACAAGTATTATTTTCCACAACCTTGGCGGTGGACACAATCAAATGGTTGGCATTTTCGCCTAAATCAAGAGGAAGTTCGGAACTTAACGAGGCTATTTGTGCTTTCCAATTACTGGGTTGAGAAGTTGTTGGTGTAGCTTGTTGCTGCACAACCCATTGAAGACCATTCCATTTTTCCGTAAGCAGGAGGCTACCGTTCTTGTCATAATATTTGCGTGTGTGCAAATTCCCTTCTTCATCGTATACTAAATCCATACGATGATATTGGTTTGAACTGTTTACAGCTTCTTCTTTCGTCCCATAATAAGCAATGCTTGTCCAACGTTCTGTTTCATCATATGTATAAATCTCTTTGGCATAACGCTCTGTGGAAAGTACCAGATTGCTTTCCGTATCTAAATAAGCTCTCTCCAACAGATTGCCTTTGGCATTATATTTTGATTCGATTTTATGGTAACCGTTCTTTATTTTAATTGGCTTGTCCTTTTCATCGTAATAAGATTCAGACAACAGATATCCCATGGCATTGTACTCTTGTCGTCGAATGCACCAGCCTGTGGAAGGGTTTTGAATCAATTTGCCATTGCCGTCGGCCGAAGCTAAATAGCATTGATTACCCCACTTGTCATATTGACAAAAACCTTCTGGTATCATTTTAGAAGGCAATGTCGGATTGCCTTTTTCATCATAAAATCGTTGGTGGACAATGCGACCCATGTTGTCAAATTCACTTTTATGAGTAGCATATTGTTCCTCTTTACTTTTGCAGACAGGTCTTCCGTTTACTCCGAAAAATGATGTTTCCACATTGTCACCTTTGGCATCATACACATATTTAACCATTGCATAATTCCCTTTTTGGTATGCTATTGGCTTTCCGTCCGTACCCAAAAATTCATCTGATACAAGCTGTTTTCTGTTGTTATAGGCTGAAACTTTCTTGTGATAATTGTCCGCATTTAAAGCCGGTTTTCCTGATTTATCAAAAACGGCAAATTCTATCTGATTATCGTTTTCATCATATTTATATTTTGCAAACAGCCTTCCCGATGCCAGCTTATGGTCTACTCCATATTCCATGCTGGATAACATGTTTCCACGCTCGTCATATTCATATTTAATTCCGGCATATCCTTGTCTTGTAGCGCATATTTCTCCTTTTTCATCGAAATAGTAGAAATCTAATTGATTTCCTCTTTCGTCGTAAGAAGCATTCCAACCGGCATAACCGTCTTTCAAAACTGTTACCTTGGTTTCAGTGTCAAAGAATTGACGTTTTACTTCATTGCCCCAATCATCAAATTCTGACTTCCAACCTGCGATACCTTCAATACTTAAGGCCAAATTTTTTCCTTCAGCGTCATAATAAGCTACTTGCACTAAGTTTCCTTGTCTGGAATAGATGTATTCTCCACAATAAACCGCAAGATTATCTTGGGCTGGTTGTCTGTTTTTGTCAAAGTTACGATATTTTATTATTCTGTTTTGCTCATCATATTCACATTGTTGGATAGCAATACCGTTGTTTTGATTGGTTAACGAATCATTTTTGTCATACCAAGACAATTCTAATATATTACCTTTGTCATCATATTTAGCCTTGACAATAGAAAAACCTGACGATGTATTCATATAATTTCCGTCGGCATCCACACTAGCTTGCCATAATGTGTTTCCTGAAGCGTCATTCTTTGCTATGCAGCCAAACGTACCATCTTGACATGCCATCGGCTTGTTGTTTACATCTACATATTTTATGACAGACGAATATCCGTATTCGTCATACTCATATATAACACCAGATATTCGATTTCCTTTATTGTAACAACGATTTCCATCAACATCCAAAGAATTTATTTTTAAAATCAATCCATCTTTTATTTCATATTCAAAGGCCGCTACATTTGCATCTTTCCGAAGCACTAGGTTGCCATTCATGTCTTCATATTGTTGTCGAATGATATTTCCCCATTTATCGACCATGTTGTGACATACTGGTACTTCTAGTTCAGTTTCTCCGCTCGGTTCTCTATCTACAGATAAATAGGTGAAACGGATACCATCGTCTTCAGCATTATATTCCCGTGTCCGTATAGCCATTCCGCTTTTAGTTGCTTTCGGATTGCCATCTTTCCCGATAAAAGTTTCTTCTACTACTCGTCCTTTTTCATCTAACTTAAACTTCTTGCCATAAATGCCTTCGTTGTCACACACCAATACATTTTGATAAGTAGCGTATTTCAGTTGGACGATATGTCCTTTGTCATCGTATGTAATCAGGTAACGTGAGATCTTACTTCTGCTATTTTCTGCATCATTCATGGTTGATGTAAATGTTGTTACAGAATTTGCTGTCAGGTTTTTTTCCGTACCGTATTCATCATCATATTTGAAAATGGCAACTTTCAAATCCGGACTGTAATCTTTTACATATAATACTTTGCCACTTTGGTCTAATACTTTGACATAATCCAAGTCTCCATTGGCTTGATAAAAGAGTTTCATGTCGGTGGGACGGTCAATGTCGTCTGTTGTATGATGGGTTGTCAGATGCTTTTTAGAGTTGACATAAGACATACGTTGCAGTTGCCGCCTGCAATATACGAATTCATAGCTTTCCGTGCGTTGTGCTTGTTCCTTTGCACTTAATTTGTGAATTCCTTGAGGTACTCCCCATTGCTCCACGTAATCTTTATAATAATAGATTTTCACTCTTGTGTAATCCCACCAATATACTCCTCCGCATATCACTAAAAGGACGGTCGCTACTGCACTTAGTTTTACCCAACGGGGAATTTTGGGGGGATAAATGGCAGTATGTAATGCTTTCTTGAATTCTTCGCAAGTTTGATAACGATCTTCTTTTCGTTTGGCAGTTGCCTTGTCTACTATAGCTTGTACTTTGTCGGACACATATTTGTAGTATGTTCGCATACGCGGCAAAGGCTCTTCCACAACTTTCTTGTTTATGTCGTATTCCGTCAATGTAGTTGTGTCGTAAGGAGCATTACCTGTCATCATTTGGTGTAGTAATACACCTAACGAATAAATGTCCGAACGGCTGTCTAATTCCTCACCTTTTACTTGTTCTGGACTCATATACGAAGGTGTCCCCATGATAAGTCCTTCAGAAGAATCACCGCCATTTTCTCCTTTATCTATAATCTTGGCTATACCAAAATCCAAGATTTTTGGAATACCTTCATGAGTAATGATGATGTTGGCCGGTTTTATGTCCAAATGAATAATTTTATGTTTATGCGCATATCCTACAGCATCCAAAATTGGTTCAAAGAGGGGACATATTCTGTCTTCAACAATCAAGCCTGATATCGTACGGATGTATTCATCTAAGCTTACTCCATCGGCATATTCCATAATCAGATAGATATTTCCTTCTTCGTCTATATGGTAGTCAAGGAAATGGACGATGTTTTGATGGTTTAAACTGGCTAAATGTTCGGCCTCTTCTTCCAGATGTTTCCGGGTGAAGGCATTTACCATTTCAGTGTTGATGACTTTAATCGCTACTTTTTGCTGCTTAATGTACTTATGCTCTGCCAAATACACGCTTCCCATGCCTCCTTTTCCTATGAAAGAGACAATTGTATAGTTTAATATTTCTTTTCCAATCATAAATCTTAAATTAAGAGAGTGCTATAATATTCAGAAAAAAGCCTATTCCAAAGCTTATCCATGCGATGATGGCTGCTTGAGAAGCCCGATGCGGGGTGCGGTCTTTCCAACAAAAATACATAATCCAACCTGCTATTGGAATGAAAAACGCCAAGATTCCCCATCCTACTCCCAATTCATCTTTCTGAAAAGGAGGCATAGAATGAATATAATTCTCATCTTGGTATGCAACTGTCTGGCTTTCATAAGGTTTTATGCCTTGCAGAGGTAATAGTGCATAAATCTGCGCCCAAGGCAAAGGTACTTGGTTGGCTAACAATACATTGGCATCCGGAGCTATCACAATCTTTTCATTGCAAATAATGCGTCCGCCTATGTTCGTTCCGTTTTTGCTGACATCTTTATATACATACTGGTTGCCTATTAGGCTGATTTCAGCATGTCTGCGGCTTATAAGTTCGTTTGGCACAATAATGTCGCATTTGCTGCTTCGTCCTATTGTAATTGTTTTCATAACACTTTAGCTAACAGATTAAGAATAAATCCTATAATAAAACCTGCCCATCCCCAACGAGCCGCAGCACGAGCACGTTTCGGTGTGTCTTTTTTCCACTGTGCCCATAACACCCAACCGACAATGGGAAACAAAAAAGACAAAATTGCATAGGCTGTCCCTATCTTTTCTTCTTTTGTTAAGCTCTTATCGTCAGGCTGCAATGGGGGAGGCGGTGGAAATAATCCCTGTTTTGGGGGGTAATCCATGCCTTTTTCTCTTAATTTCAGCAATACTGCATCCCAATCCATCAGGCATTCTTCTCTTCCGGCCAGATAAACGTTAGGCCATTTTGTCTGAGTGTCCAACGGGATACTTATACTGTCATGGTGCAAATATCTACCGTCTATACCTGTGCCATTGGTACTTCTGTCTTTCAGCAGCAGGTAGCATTGATTAGATCCGGTATTAACTATTTTATGGTACTCTATATCTAAGTGATGAGCACTGACCACATCACTATTCACTATTACATCACAGTCCTTTCTTCCAACAGAGATAGAGATATTTGTTAAAACCTTGGTGCCTCCCAATGCAGCTTTGAGTTCTTCCACAGTCTGAAAACGGTGTAGCATGTTTTTATTTACGGCGCGCAATATAACTTGTTGTATATCGTCTGATATAGTTGGGTTGATGTTTTTGGCCAAAGGGAAATCCGATTCCAAAATCGTACATACTGTTTCGTAGTCATTGGACTTTTTAACGATAGCATGTTGTCCGGTCAGCATATAATGCAGTAAGCAACCTAATGAATAAATATCAGTGCGATAGTCTACTGTGTCTCCTTTCGCTTGCTCCGGACTCATGTAACCGTCTGTGCCTATAATTCGGCCGATTGTTTTTCCTGTGCTTGTATGGGCATCTTTGGCTATGCCAAAATCAATTACACAAATATTGCCGTCCGGACGCACCATGATATTGGAAGGCTTTATGTCGCGATGGATACAACCGGCGGCATGGATATATGAAAAAGCGTCCAATACTTTGTTAAAAATTTCTCGAGCCTCAGTTTCCGAATAAGGTTTTCCCGTTTTAGATATGTGCTGTTCTATGGTCTGTCCTTCCACAAATTCCATAGGCAAATATAAATTCCCTTCAGAATCGGCAAAGGCACTTCCCATAATCTTGACCACATCATGATGACTCATTTTTTGCAAAGCAGCCACTTCTAATTGGAACAATTCCCGAAATTCCGGATTAATGGTCACTTTACTACTCATCATTTTGACAGCCACATGCTTTCCTTTAGGAGAATAACCTTCATAGACACAGCCCATTCCACCACGACCGATTTCTCGGATAAGGGTATATCCATTTAGTTGATGTCCGTCCATATCTCACTGTTTCTTGGTCATTTTTATTTCTATCACATATATCTCTGGTTCTTTACTAAGCTCAGATTGTGTTTTACCAGTTATTTCAATGATAAATTCATCGCTCGGTTCCTTATCAGTGAAACTGAAGGTATATTCATTGTCAGATTTTTTTTCATATTTAATTGATTCATCTGTATTTATATTGTTCACCTCAAAGGATTGATTTACCATAGATTCATTTCCTATGTTGGGAATAATCTTCCATTCGTTTTGGCTATTCTTTTGGAAAGTCAAAAAAGATTCATTCTTTTTATATTCAAAATTTGCCGAGTACGTAACACGTGGTGCTTTAGCTGTAAATACATCTATAGCATCCGATTCGGTTTTGCTTTGAGCTTGTTGTTCTGTTTCGGTGTGATTTGAGTCGGACTTTTCTTTTGTTTCTTTTTCGGTGCCTTTTTCTTCTGCATTCGGTTTTTGTAAGCTACCGGAAAGAATTTCGTCCATAAGTTGTCCTTTCTGTTGCTCTTTTTGCGGCCAAACCTTGAATACATACATTTTTTCAGCTCCGGTCATTTCAAAGATAAGCGTATCTGGAGTTTTCCATTTTAAATCTGCGAAATTACCTTCTTCAGACTTCATCAGAGAAGCCACTTTGTTGTTTACTTTGATGACATTCAAGGTCATCAGTTCACCGCTCCATTTTTCTGTCCATTGCTCTGTTGTGTCTATTAAACTGATTACAGTCTTTCCGTTTTTGAATTCAATCTTTACGACATCTTTGTCCTTTTTGAAAGGCACATCTCCCAAATTCAAGTTTTCGTGTGGCAAAGGCGCTTTTGTCAAGGCACTGGTTCCCCAATATGTACCTATTCCTATTAAAACAGCCAACAACGCTATCAATGATATTAACAGGGTTTTGTTTGTCTTTTTGCTTTTCGCTCTATTGGGTGTGATGGAAAATTCTACTAACTGTACTGTAATGTTATCCACTCCACCATTCTCGTTGGCTAATCTCACTAATTCGTCTGCTCGTTCCTGTGTTCGCATTTCGGCCTGGCGGCTTACTACTTTTCCAATTGTCTGGTCAGAAACCATTCCGCTCAACCCATCTGAACAAAGCACAAAACAATCGCCGGCTTCTGGCAGAATGGCATCGGGCAAAATGGTAGCTGGCTTCATTTCGGGTATGCCCAGGGCATTGGTAATTTCATTTTTGCGTGGATGATGTTCTGCTTCTTCTGGAGATAACTCTCCCATGTCAACCAACATTTGTACAAATGAATGGTCTTTGGTTAGTTGTTTGGTATGACGATTGCGTACCAGATAAACACGACTGTCGCCTACATGTCCAATATAGACTTTGCCATCGCGTACCAATAGCAGTACGCAAGTAGAGCCCATACCTGTCAGTTCGGGTTGTTCGGCAGTTTTTTTCAAGATAGCCAGATTGGCTGCGTCAATGGCTTCACCGATTGCTACTCTGGGGTCGTCTTGATAAACATTGTCTAAAAAGTCTAAAACAGTATCTACCGCCATACGTGATGCGATAGCACCACCTACATGACCTCCCATACCGTCGCATACTACGGCCACAAGTCCGTTTTTCGTTTCACGGGTACCCATGCTGTCTTCATTGGCTTTCCTCTTGCGTCCGATATCTGTACAGCCGACAACCCGGCAATAATTATACTGTTCTTGTGTATTCATGGCATTCAGCATTGGGGGATGGCGAGAAATACAAGCTTTGTAGCTCCTATTACGATAATATCATTCGTATTCAGTCGAACACGGTCGCTGGCAAATTGTCCGTTAACATAGGTGCCGTTAGAAGAGTTTTGGTCTATAGCCCAGAAAATGTCTTCAGCTTCACGGTATAAAATAAGCAAATGCGAAGACGAAATATAATTGTCTCCTATTAAAGCAATGTCGCATGTGGGCGCTTTTCCTATTAGGTTTTTGCCTTCGTATATCTTATAAACATCACCTAACGGATTCAAACTGTATGATATAAGTAATCCTACTAATTTTCGGTTGCCGGATGTTATACCGGTGTCTCCTGTCGGAGTGGTGTGGCGAATGATAGTACCGCCACCTGGAATGTCATGCTCTATGGGTTCTTCTATTTTGAGTGTTTCGTTGGGAATATAAGTTTCGATATCACCTATCAGTTTGGTTTTTTTACTTGGATTTTCTGTTATTTTTGTCTTGTCTGCCGATGATGTAGAAGAAGGACAGAAAGGACATTTGTCACCGTAAATACTTGAGTCGTATTGATGGCCGTTTACACATTTTTTTGTTGCCATAATTCGTTTATTTTTAAGATTATTAGTTGTTTACAAATTTCTTGATAGGCTCAGGGCTGACTGCATGGTTGTAACCTTGTGAAATTCCTAAGAAGCCAGAAACAATGACACCTGCGAATTTGCCATATTCGTTGAATACCGGAGAACCGCTGGCTCCTTGATGAATGGTAATATTATGTCCATATACATAATCTCCCCGTTCTTGGGTTATCTCTCCACTTTGATTATTGGCTTCCAATCCTATATCAGTCTGTCCGATAGTGAAACTTTGTGGAAATCCCAATGTATAGATTGGATTTCCTAAAGCCAAGTCTTCCGATAAGACTCCATTTTGCACATCAACCAGATGCTCCACATCGGCGGGAGTGGATTTGTTATTGGTTTGGATAATGGCAATGTCAAGGTTGTCATCTGTACTTTTCTTGTAGACCGTACAATGAATTAAGTCGGCTTCTGATGTCACATACGAATCATTTCGGGCTATGGCCAGATTCAATAAGCGGTAATTTACTTCTATTTTTGCTGCTAACTCAAACTGTTTAGCTGCAATTAAAATACTTTTTATAGCTTGTTTGATTTCTGTTTCTGTTTCTTCTTTTTCCTTTTCCGTAGGCCAGATAACATGGCGGTTGGTCATGATTTTTCCGTCATTCGAGATGAAAAAGCCTGTGCCGCTTCCACCTGAAATGCCTGTGCGTAGCTTTCCTTCATTGTCTTTATAACAATAGTCTAAGCTTGCGTCACCGTTTAGGTATGTACTCAGTTTCTGGTTTCCGACAGTTATTTCATAAGCTGAATTTTGTATAATCATCACAACGCTTTTCTTATACATTGCATAGATTTGCGAGGGTTCCAATGGTTGTTGTCGTTTTCCTACTAGCCACCAAATAGTTCCAAGTATTAGCACTGTGGCGGCAATACCAACCATAGCCCACAGCATTGTTTGGTTTTTTTTCTTTGTTGGGAAAATCATTTCCCAGTCCAAGCGGTATTTTTTTGCTATCAGGACTAAATCTCCTGGTTTTAATGTAGCAGAAGTAATTTTATTTCCATTTACATAAGTGCCGTTTGTAGAATCATTGTCTATCAACAATATATCACCATTGCTTCGTTTGCACAAAAAAGCATGTTGATGCGAAACATCATTCTGTTTGAATTTGATATCTGCGTTCGTATCACGACCAATCAGATGTTTTTCCACTACATCGTGCGGTAATATTTTCTCGCCTCCACTTGATTGTACAATGGTTTTAGGGGCAGGGGCATTCTTAATGAGTGTTTCCCAATCAATGGGTACATTTCCTAGTTTGACTTTATCACCTGGATATAATTCGCAGACATCCTTGATACGTTTTCCATTTACAAAGGTACCGTTGGTAGAATTGAGGTCTTTGAGTATCACTTTCCCTCCTTCTGACTTTAAAACCGCATGTTGGGCGGAGACGACAGGAGAAGCTATTTTATAATCATTTGCCGAGCTACGTCCGATTTTTATAGTAATCATTGTTGTTGTTATAAATGCCCGCCGATTCCTTACAGGACAAATTTATTAACTAAGAAACTTTTATTTGTGTTAGAAAAAAGAAAGCATGGAATCGATGTGTGTTTTATGCTTGGTCCTTTAGAAATGGGGGTATTAAAGAATTTGGGCACAAAGTCAGACAAGCTTTCTTTATTTCTTCATCATAGTGTTACATTTTGTTTTCCAAACATTAAATTATCATAGTATATTCGCAAATCTATAAAATATTTTGCAATTTGTGACATAAAGCTGCGAAATATTTTAAAATTTGTACGTTTTTCCAAATTTTATATGAATAATGTAATTCTTTCTTTTATTGCAGATGCAATAAGGGCAGAATTGTAATTTGATTTGGTTAAAGTTTTAAAAAGTCTTGGGTTGCCGTAATATGATTATAATGTTTTCTGCAAAAGTTTTTTGCAAATCTCCTGACACGCTGACACGAATGGACTTAACTCTTTGCCCGTTAATCTGTTATGCGTGTCAGGAGATGTGTCGGGAAGCGTGTCGGGAAAATCTCCTGACACGCTTCTTCGGATAGGATAGTTGACAGTCAGTCGGTTAGATATGAATGACCCGATATAGTTTTCCTCTGTTCGTTCGTCTGTAGGAGAACTTGTATTTCTGCATCAGCTTGCCCAGATTGGATACGACCCCTGCCGTGAGTTTCAGCTTCAGGGTCTTCGAGCGGGCGTTCAACCGTTCCGCTATTTCGATGAGGGTCAGTTCTTCTCCCTCGTTGTCCGATGGGGCGGGCTGGAGCATGCTGGAATTTCGTTTGGTGGGCTGTTATAGAATAGACCAAAGCGTGACAAAATGCTTTTGCCACGCTTTGGTTATGGATTGCTTGTATCAGTTAAAATCTATGGGAGTAAGATTTTTATCGCATTTGAATGTTCTTGTAGTCACTATAGGAGTAGTATCATATGGTGCTTTTGGATATAATGTGACCGTTACTTTTATGCAGAAATCACGATTAAAATTAGCTACTACTGGCCAATTATATTTTCCTTGTCCAAGTTTTAATTCACGTAGTTCTTTGTCGGTAATCCATTTGTCTGATGAATAAACAGTAAGAGCCCGAAGTGCTGCATAAGAATCGAATCCACCACTTTCAACATAGTGTTCTCCTATTTGGTTGCCTTGATAATATGTGAATCCATACAAATGATCTTCAGGGAAATTTTTTTCCTCATTAACTATTACCTTAACTTCCTTGTCATATCGTTCTATTTTGTTTAATATATCCGGGTTCATTACTATTTCTATGGCATCGTCATCAACTCCGATGTAGTTGGTGATATATTCAAATCCATAATACATCATTTCTCCTGTTGTTTCTCGTTTTCGCTCTAAAATTCTAAAATCTTTCATTCCTTGGTTACTTACTCTTAAAACCGGAGTGGTTTTAATGTTCCATACTCCTAAGGGTTTATTGTATGAAGGGAGACAAATGTCTTCAGGAGTCGGAGTTGTTCCAGGTACCATCAGATGCATTAAGGATGGGATATTGGTATGTTTCGTTGCAGTAAAACTTCCTTGAAATTTGGCTATTCCGTCAGTAGAGATTTTTACATCACTGGTTGCGATGGGAACATTCTCTTTTCTTCCTGTAAATTTAGCAACCAACTTATTTGCTCCTTTTGCAACAAGGTCTATTACGGAAGCCCAAGAAATTCGGTTTTGTTGTTTTAACATAGAAGATTTTTCTTTTTTATCTGTTCCATTTTTTTTGTCTTCCAATGCTTGAGCTGCCATATCTCCCATTGCTGTTATGCCTTGTTGAAGAGTGGTTGCCCATCCGGGTATATTTGTTGTTGGTGTTTTTGTTAGAATTGTACCTTCTGATCGTAATGTTAAATTTCCATTTAAATCAATGGAATCATTTTCAAGATCATAAAAATCGAGTCCCATATTAAGTTTTTGGGACGCAAGGGTGGGGTCATAAGTTAGTAAATCAAACTCTGCACAGTTCCATCCCAATGAAATAGATTTGACATCAGAGGTTGTACAGGTTGAGACTAATTTTTGATATGAAGAAGTCTTTTTGTCTAAGGACAAAACCAAATCGTCGAAATCATTCAGCAAAGCTGAAGGTGTGTTGAAATACAACCGCCAAAATGTATGATTGCTTGAGATTACATTGTTTACATTATATACATATACACAGAGCCTTCCGCTGAAAATGTTGTAAAAGAACAAGAAGTGTTTGTCTTTTTCTATTTTTCCTTGTTCGGTTGGCGTACAAAAATTATATACCAATTCCCATCCTTCAGAGGCTTTGTAATGGTTGGTGATGAAGGCGGGTATGGCTCCTTTAGCCCCTGAATACCAAGGTAAGATAACATCTCCCGGCACATCCAATAGTTGGATATAGGGAGAAGCTTCCCAATCGAAATAGGAGGTTACATCACGTTCTGCCGATGCAGAAGTCCGTGAGGCGGAAGATGTGGGAACCAAAGTTTCCAAATCTTCTATGTCTGAACATGCGGCCAGACACAAGCAGGTTAACAATCCCCAAAGTTTTTTCATAGTTGTAGATTTACGGTTGAACAATATACAATCCAAGTGTGCCGGTTTCCTCTGTCCACTCGAAATGGGTGACATAATTTAGATTCCAGTAGGTATATACCGGTGTGTATTTGCTGTCATGCAATTCTTCCTTGCAAGTAATCAGCCAGTATCCGTCTATGCTGTATTCAAAGTACGTACCATTGCTGAAACTGCCGTCTTGCTGAATGGCGACATACGGCTTTTTCTCATTAATCATTTTAATGATGGTTTCTGCGGTAGGGTTCACAATCACTTCATCCTTGTCGCAAGAGGCTAAGGAAAATGCACCGGAAAGCAGTGTGCAGCAGATAAAATATTTTAACTTCATAACTTAAAGGTTTAAGGTTTCTTCAAAAATAAGAAAAAAGAAAGGGAAACGCAAGTTTTCTGATAACAATTTATAGCTGATAAGTCAAGAAACTCGTGTTTTGCGATGATGTTTCTTACAAAAGTTTTTTGTAAATCTCCTGACACGCTGACACGAATGAACCTAACTCTTTGCCCGTTAATCTGTTATGCGTGTCAGGAGAAGTGTCAGGAATCGTGTCGGGGAAATCTCCTGACACGCTTCCTTCGGATGGAATAGTTGACAATCAGTCGGTTAGATATGGATGACCCGATATAGTTTTCCTCTGTTCGTTCGTCTGTAAGTGAACTTGTATTTCTGCATCAGCTTGCCCAGATTGGATACGACCCCTGCCGTGAGTTTCAGCTTCAGGGTCTTCGAGCGGGCATTCAGTCGTTCTGCTATTTCGATGAGGGTCAGTTCTTCTCCCTCGTTGTCCGATGGGGCGGGCTGGAGCATGCTGCACAGTGCCACTTCTACCGGAGTCTGCTGCTCGAAGCGTCGGTTTGCCTGGGTCAGTGCCGCTTCGTCCGTGTCGTCCATCCAGTAGCGTTCGCCTTTGCTGAGTGCCTGCATGGCTTGGGCGTAGAGCTGCCGGTAGTCGATGCGGATGTCTGTGCGGATGGTTCCCGTCACTTCGATGCAGATGAAGCGGCGGCTGCCCGACGGGTCTTTTAGCAGGTCGGTGTGGTTGCTTGTGGCGATGAACGAGGCGTACCGCCGGATTTCCTCTATGGAGGCGGCGTAAGGTTTGCGCACCTTTACCGCCGGCTTTTGCAGCAGATGTTTCAGGAAGCCCTGCTGGCGGTCGCCGATTTGGTCGAACTCGTCGAGGTTGACGAGCAGGAAGCGCCCCAATGCCAGTTCCGCGTCGCGCTTGCTGCGGAAGTCGAGGCTGTCGGCGTAGGCGAAGCGCAGCTCCGGCGGCAGCAGGATGCGGCAGAATGTCGACTTGCGGCAGCCTTGTGCGCCCACCAGCAGCGGCACGGTGCTGTTTCCGTGCTGCCTGTCCATGCCGCGCCAGTGTGCCACCATGCCCAAAAACCACCGGCGGAAGAAAGTCCGCCACTGTTCCCGCTCCGCACAGGGCACACAGTCGGCCAGTTCGCGGATGCGGTCGCGACCGTCCCATTTTCCCGTGCTCCACAGATAGTCTTCCACAGGGTTGTATGCCGGGATGCGGTCAGAGCCTAAGTAGCGGTCTACATCCCGGTCCCATACGGCGATGCCCTCTTTCAGCGCGTCCATCGCGATGCTGTTTCGTGCGCGCCGGTCGGCAGGCCTGAAGTGGAAGTGGATGGAGTCGCGCCGGCGGTATTCCACCTCCTCCGTCACCGTGTTCAGCCGGAACTCGAAGCGGCGCTCCATGAATTCCTCTGTCCTGAGCAGCATAATCTGTTCGGGCGTCAGTCCCGCGCTTCGCCGTGTTCCCCTGCATTCCTTGTACAGCGTATGGATTAGGGTGCGCAGTACGAACTCGTCCGCATCCGGATAGTGCATCAGTGTCTGACACACCGTTTCTTCTTCCGGAATGTCTGCGCGGAAACATTCCTCCGCCAGTTTGACCAACAGCGGGCGCAGGTCGTTTCCCCGCTTCCATTCGTCCGTTGCGTCTATTGCCCGCGAGAGCGCCGCCTCATACAGCCGCTGCATGGACAGCCGGGTGTCCGTTCCCGGTTCGAGCCGGGCGAGCGGATTCTCTTTCCGTTTCCGGCTTTCCGCGAAGGTCATCTCTCCGGGAAACACCTGCGGCTGTTCCATGCAGAAAGGCGTGGCCTGCGGATTGTAATAGGTCTCTTCGTCCATGCTCAGGCGGAAGCGCGTTTCGGGCAGCGGTTCCTTCAGCGTGACGGGGAAGGGAAGCAGTGCCTGATAGCAGGCCACGGCCAGTCGGTAGGCATGTGCGTGAAACGGCCCGTAGAGACTGCGCGCTTGCGGCAGCGTTCCGTCGGGCAGGGAAAAGGCCGTCAGAATCTTTACACTCCTGCCGTCTGCTCCGGTAAGGGCAGCCACAGTCTGCGGAAGCAGCCGGGCCTGAGCCTTGACCTGCTCCGCCTCGCCGCCTCCCGTCAGTCCGTCCGTTTCCAGCAGGACGATGCCGTTATACCGCTTCACCTCCTGTCCGTCGGCCGCATATTCCAGGGCAGGACAGACCAGCGGCAACCGGTCGGCATACTCGTTTCCCGCCCGCATCCCGTGCAGGAGGGGAACAGCCTGCCGGTATCGCTCCAGATTGCTCCGGTCGGCCTTGGTCGGCGATTGGATACGCTCCATCAGTGCTTTCACAGTCAGGAGATTGCAACTCTCTTTTCCCGTCTGGGAGTCCTTTTTTGTCAGTGTTACTCTCATTAGAAATCAGGTTTCAAACAACCCGTAAAGATACAACATCGCGAGGCCGAAGTCAAGAGGTCGGGCACTGCCGGAGGGTTATCCCTTTCATGCAGAGCGATATAACGGCGGAAAGCGGGTGCCGGATACTTGTACCGGCTGTTTTCTCCGAGGCTTATTTCCCTTTTGGCGGTATGGAACGGCGGGGATGAGCTTGTGAAAATTTTGTTTGGCCGGGAGTTGCTGTTGTATAAACTTTGAGATAAAAATCGCAAGTATGTTTTTTATCTTTATGATATTTCCGTATCTTTGCAGATGATTGCCCAAACAGATTAGACGATATTTATTAACATCTTCAAAAACGATTGTTTGTCATTATGGCTCCGCTGAAGGCTATTTCCCTTTTTTCTTGCATAGGAGTTGCCGAATACTATCTTGGTAGTATCGGGATTGATGTGGTCGTTGCGTCTGACATTGACAGGCGGAGATGTGAGGTCTATAAGTATTTATATCCGGATACCATTTCGGTTTGCGGGGACATCAGGGATGAGGAGACAAGGAAGGCCATACTGGACGCTGCCAAAGGGAATAAGATAGATGTTGTGATGGTCACTCCTCCGTGTCAGGGTATGAGCAGTGCGGGCAAGAACCGGAGCTATTCTGCCTTGTTGGAGCAGAAGGACGAGCGGAACTATCTGATATTGGAGTCTTTTAAGATTATAGACGCTGTTTCGCCTTCCTATATCTTGTTTGAGAATGTTCCCCGTATCTTGAAGATTGTCCTGCCCTACGAGGGAGAATGCCTGACCATCGAGCAGATACTGGACAAACGGTATGGAAAGGACTATCATATCAAGGTCGATATTTTTAACTGCTGCCATTATGGAGTGCCTCAGAACAGGGAGAGATGCTTTATCCGGTTATATAAGAAAGGATTGAAATGGGATGACCCGGTAAAGGAAGAGCATGTGGTGACGCTTCGCGAGGCTATCGGGAATCTGCCTTCGCTGGAGGCGGGAGAAGACAGCGGGATAAAAAACCATTGGGCAAGAAAACACACTAAGGAACAGATTGAATGGCTGCGTCATACCCCTGAAGGCTGTTCGGCAGTCGCCAACTCTGCATATTATCCGGTCAAGCCTTCCGGCGAAAGGATAAAGAGCTATGCAAACTGTTACAAGAGAATGGTATGGGATGCCCCTTCGCCTACTGTCACCATGCGGAATGAAATCATGTCGTCGCAAGACAAGGTTCATCCCGGAAGATATTTGGGGAATGGGCTTTGGAGTGACGCGAGAGTGCTTACTTTAAGGGAGCTTCTTATCGTGATGTCTTTGCCGGCGGATTTGGATTTGCCCGCTACAGTCAGCGATACGGCCCTGAGGCAGTTTATAGGGGAAGGCATACCGTCGCTTATGGTAAAGAAAATAATGCAGGGAATATGCACGGACTAAAAGGGATTTCAATGTTTTCCAGTGCCGGCATTGCCGAGACTTATCTGGAAGATTTAAATATACACATACTGCTTGCCAACGAACTGTTGCAGGAGCGTGCCGATTATTACAGCCATTTTTATCCGCAGGTAGATATGGTGGTAGGGGATATCATGTGTGAGGATGTGTTTTCTGTTTATCTGGATAAGGCTGTCGCCTTGAATCCCAAGTTCCTTTTGGCAACGCCCCCTTGTCAGGGAATGAGTAGCCTGGGAAAGAAAGACTATGTTGAAGACCGCAGAAATTATCTGGTATTTGCTGTTCTGAAAGTGATAGACCGCTTGGATTTGGATGTCATCGTCATAGAGAATGTACCTAAGTTTCTGAAGCTTGTTTTTCCTTACGAAGGCCGGTATCTGGGCATCGTAGAGATTTTGCGGCTAAGGTATTCCGGCCGGTACACCATTGAGTCGCATATTGTCAATGCCAAGGATTACGGAGTGCCCCAGTCGCGTCCAAGGGCTATCATAAAGCTGTATAAGTCTGGTTATAGCTGGGAGATGCCGCAGCCTGAAAGGGAGATAACCCTAAGGGAGGCCATCGGGTATCTTCCGTCGTTGAAGAACGGAGAACATTCTGACATCAAATATCATTATGCACTTAAGCATAGTGCCATGCATGTAGAAGTAATGTCGCATACTCCTGAGGGATGCAGCGCGATGAAAAACGATGTTTATTATCCCCGGAAGTCTGACGGGCAGAAAGTAAGCGGCTTTCACAATACTTATAACAGAATGCGTTGGGATTTGCCATGTGCCGCTGTCACGACCAACAGCGGGATGATTAGCGGACACAACAATGTTCATCCGGGAAGGCTGCTGCCTGACGGGACTTATAGTGACGCAAGGGCGCTTTCTTTGTTGGAGCTGCTTATCGTGTCTTCCCTGCCGAAAGACTGGAACCTTCCGGCAAATTATAAGGAAACGACCGTAAGAACCTTGATTGGGGAAGCGATACCGCCTAAGCTGTTGTATAAGATGTTGTCAACATTGAAGCTCAAGGATATTTCTGAACAATATATTGGTAATACGATGGATGCAGTTGACAGAAGAAACAAGAAGGCGAAATGGACTGTCATGAAGTATGTCAACAGTTTTGAGCTTATTGTCAAATATGCCAAGCTGATACGGGAGCTGAATGCAAAAGTGGACGAGCAAACGGTTCGTGAAATCAACGTTATCATGAAGGATTTGGATATCTATCAGCCGAAGTATGGCAAGCCCAGTGTAGATACGACAAACTTCAAGATTTGCCAGATTGTGTACTTCATGTTTGCTTATCGGAATGAAAAATCGGAGGAGATTGTATTCAGCCCGTTGGGGAATCTGTTGCTGGATAATCTGGACAAGAAGGATTGGGTGGCAAAGATTTTTGCGGCCATGCTGTATGGTATGCCGTTCAATCATCCGTTCAACAAGATGAATCCGTCATTTAATCTGTATCCTTTTCGAATTATTTTCAAATTGTTGTCAGACAGCAGATTGGATTATAAGCTGTATCAGGACGAGGTGTTCTATCATGTGTTTTGGCTAAAGGGTATTGATGAAGAAAGTTATGAAAGGTTGGTAACTGCTTTGCTGTCATTTCGCAGGATGTCGCCGGAAGCCAAATATCAATTGTTTACGGAGAAGCTTTCTGTTCAGGATGCCTTGGCCAATGCGCTTCATGAAACGACATACCTGTTCGGCCAACTGGAAAGTGCGGGAATCGTATCAAAATCTGGAGGGGATTGTGTCGGGACACTCAGGCAAGGGGGTTTTGGGCGGCAAGAGATTCCCGATTTTATTACTCCGGAAGAGTTGGCCAAGCACAAGCCGACGGGGGTCAGGGCCTATAAAACGGAATGGATAAGCTTAAACGGCGGTGTGCGGAGTTTGGTCAATGCCTTATTGTCTGCTTATCCTTACAGTGAGAAGCCTCACGACCTGCTCGATACGCTTGGCAGGCAAGACTATATATTGCATCTTTATAACTTCTATCCCAAAGAATTGCTGGCGGATTTAGGGATAAGGCAAGACAGGATTGAAGCCATGCTCCAACTGTCCAGAAATATAAATAAATATTCCCGCAATCAGCAGGGAGGAGACTGTTATCGGTTTGAGAATGTATTGGCAGATGCCTTCAATGAGTTTTGCGATGTGGATGCGCATACGATAGGAGGGTCGGGCAATACGGATGTGGAATGCATTTATTTGGCTATAGACGAGAAGTTTGCCATTGAAGCCAAATCTACGCAAACTAAGTTGGGAGGAATCAATGCAGGAAGACTGCAGCTGCATAGAGATAAAATCAACGCAAGATATACGATAATCGTGGCTCCTTATTACACGCCTTCGGTGGAAACGGATATAGCGGATACTCCCAACGTGATGGTCACTGCTTCTTCTTTGTCGAATTTCCTGTATCAGTCGGCTGTCCATAATCCGTCCGGCATATCATACGAGCCGCTTTATGAGATTATAAAGCAGTCGTTGGGGACAAATATCACCTCAAAGGTGAATGATTATGTATCCCGATGCTATGGAATCGGAAAGGCAAGGCAATGATTGTTTGCCGAACTGTCATGCGCCGGAGGTTGCGGGTGCATTCATCCGATTCTTAGCAGCGTTTCCGCTATTTCCCTGCTGAATATCTCCAGATTGAACCGCTCTTCTGCCAGACGGCGGGCGTTGCGCCCCATGCGCTCGGCCTCTTCGGGATGGGTGGCGAGGCGGCGCACGGCGTTGGCCCATCCTTCGGTGTCGCCGTAAGGCACGGTGATGCCGATTTCCTCCTTGTCGATGTCCATTTCAAAGTAGGGATTGCGGCTGCAGATGACGGGCATACCCAGTGCGAGTGCTTCCACAAGGGTGGTAAGCCCGACCGTATAGGGGTAATCCAAGCAGCAGATGACGATGAACCGGGCTTCCGCCACTTTCCGGGCAAGCACGTAGGGAATCACTCCCTCGGTGTAATGGATGCGGATATTGGCGGGAAGGCGGAGGCTGTCGGCAATCTGCCGGTAGGGGATGCCGTTGCACTCTTCGGAGATATAGACTTCCAGCTCTTCGCCGGTGCGGGCGAAGGCTTCGAGCAGGGTGCGGATGTCGCGCCGCTCCTTGCCGGTGGAAATGAATCCGTGGCGGCGGGTGCAGACGGCCTGTTCTTTCAGCAAGTGGTCATAAAAGGCAAGGTCGGGGCCCCAGTGGACGAGTTGCAGCTTGTGCGGGGAAACCTTGCGGGTGGCAAGAGAATCCGCTATCAGTCTGCGACTGAAAAGAAACATCTGGTCGATGCCCCGGTAGAAAAGGCGGGAGAAAGCTTCGCGCAATGGGTTGGACGAGCGGCGGACGGCTGTGTGATGCCACACGATTACGGGCTTGCGGTAGAGACCGAGTGCGCGCAGCAGGATAATCAGCTCCAGTCCGCGGAAGGAAGTGCCATAGACGGCGCTGAATTTTTCCCGGCAGAAAAGAATTTTCTGTGCAGTATAAAACATCAGTTTCATGCGCGAGGAAAATGCTTTGTAAGGGTGCATCACCGGGCGGATGCCGTAGTTTTCCAGCAGTGGCAGGCCATAAAGAATGTGTCCCGGGAAGCGGAACTGTTTCCATTCTTCATAGCTTTCGCGTGTGAGGCGGGTATGGTAGAAGTAGATGCTTAGAGATGTCGGTCTTTTTTTAGCCATTTTTTGATTCGGTTTATGATTGCTTTTCGGATGACGGTAAAGTTGCCATAGCGCAGGTTGAGGAAAAGTTCTTCGAACGAGCGTCCGATTTTTATCCACGGGTGCCGCCACCCCATGATGCGGTAGACACTTTCCTTATACGGCACATGCTCGATGACATGGCGAGGATGCTTCAGCGGAAAATCCACCTCAAACCGCTTCATCGTGAAGATGCGGCGGTAGCCGCGGGGCAGGGTACGGATGGAATTGCCGAAGTGAACGGAATCGGCCGTGGCTCCCAGATTGTTTATCATGTTGCGCGTGGGCACGATGCTCAGTCCGGAACTGAACAGGATAGAGGCATGGAAGATGGTTTCGTAGTAGGGTTTCCCGTTTTCGCGGTGGCGTTGGCACATGTAGATGAAGTCTTTACGGTATCGGCGGGCATCGATGAGTGCCTTCAGCTGCTTCATGCTGAAGGAGTCATCGAGAAACGAGTAGCTTTCGTCCCACTGGTCGATGACGCGCCGCCAGCTTGCCCACCCCCAGATGGAGAAGGTGGAGGCGAAGAAATAGTCGTAAGGCACATCGGGCGTGACCTCCTCGTTGTTGAATCCGGCAATCATGCTGATTCGCGTATCGTTTTCATACTTGTCGAGCTGTTCTTTGCAGAAACGGAAGAAGCTGACCGAAGGGATGCTGTCGTCTTCAAACACGATGCACTTGTCTGCCAGTGAGAATGCCCACCGCTGTGCGCGGTAGTTGGACGGGTCGCAGCCCGCATTCTCGTTCTGATAGTTGCGGTGCACCTCACATTCCCAGTCGATGTCCGCCACTATCTGGCGGCAGGCTTCGATGCCGGGCAGGTCTTTCTCGCTCCGCGGCCCGTCCTGATAGAGGAAAAGGCGCGAGGGGCGCGCTTTCTTCACCTGCTCGAACACTTGTCCCAACTGGTTCGGTCGGTTGAAGAACAGGATTAATACGGCTACATCTACAAGGGCTGTCTTCATTTCTTTTCTTTCTTGTCGTTAATCAGTTCCGGATGCAGGTAGATGGCATGTATCTTCCGCTTGTTTTCGGGCGGGATATCCATATAGTTCCGGTAAAGGTCTTTCAGATAAGCGTCCGGATTGCCCGGTGCACTGAACCGTTTTCCCTCGAATTCGATTTCTCCGAGCGGGAAGACGGAATCTTTGCGGTGCATGATGCCGTATCCGTTATTAATCAATACATTGGACATATAGGTGTCTTTGGGGCGGAGCAGGCAGAGCGTAGCCCAGATTGCCCGGTAAACACCGTATTTTGCGCCGAACCAGAAAAATTCGACGAACGAGCGCAGGGAATAATAATGCGGACTGCGCAGGATGGAGTAGGCGGTGGATATGCCTTTCGTCAGCTTTTTCACCCACGGCTTCGGTACACTGGGGTAGTCGATAAACGGGAAAATGTCGATGAAAAGCCCCTTCTGGTAGTCTGCCGCCAGATTGTCTCCGCTTTCAAGGTACAGCGAGTTCAGGTCGCGTATCTTGATGATGGGTTCCTTGCTCGACGGGTCGCTTTCGGGAGTCTGGAGAAACAGGTTTTCTCCCAATTCGGCAGGGGCGACCTGGATAAAGCGTTTCAAATCCTCCAGTCGCATGCCCAGGTCGATGTCGTCGTCCCACGGGATGAAGCCTCCGTGGCGCACGGCTCCCAGCAGGCTTCCGCCGTCCAGCCAGTAGGGGATTGCGTACTTGCGGCAGATGCAGTCCACCTCTTCCAGGATGGAGAGCTGTTTGAGCTGGCAATCCCGCAGGTTCCGCTTTACATATTCGGTAAGGAAAGGATTTTTCATACGTTTTCTTTTTTGACGTCAATCACCTGTCCGGTATAGTCGGACGCGAGTGTCTGTAAAGTGGCTTCCGCCACCTTGCCGGCCGAGAGCAGTGTGTCTTCCGGCTCGATGCCGAAATTATGCACGCGCATCGGAGTCTTGGTGCGTTCCGGATTGATGCAGTTTACGCGGATGCCGAAGCCCTCCCATTCCTGGGCGATGGCCTGCACGAAGTTGACGATTGCCGCCTTGGTGGATGAATAGATGCTGTAGAAGGCCCTTCCGCGCGTATAGGAACTGGAGGTGAAGAACACGAGCTTGCCTTTCGTCTCCTTCAGGTAAGGGAAGGCTTCAAGCGCTACGTTCACCGTTCCCATATAGTTGGTCTGCACGGCCGCCACGATGGTTTCGTAGCCGGCGGCTATCAGCGGCTCTTTGTTCAGCACTCCGGCGGTGTTTACCACGAAGTCTATCCGCCCTTCTTTGCCGAATACTTCTTTTAAGGCCTTTGCCACCTCTTCCTTGCACCCCACATCCGTATGGTTGAGGCTGCGTGAAAAGCGGTATACCTTTGCTCTTTGTGCTTCGAGCATACGGGCCGTCTCCGCGCCGATGCCGTAGCTTCCCCCGAAGATGACCGCCACTTTACCGGCCAGCAGGCTCATGTCTGTGGATTCGTGGTTCAGTTCGCTTTTGCGGAGCTGAAAGAATTTGTCGAGCAGGTAGGTGTCTTCCTTATAGGTCAGCTTCATGTTGCTTTCTTCCCCCGCCACGACATAGATTGGTACGTGGGGCAGGTATTTCTTGACTACCCCGCAGTCGTCTGTAGCCTTGAAGTCCGGGTCGTTTTGCGCACATTCGTAGGCGCGCCGTATCGTGCCGATGGAAAACGCCTGAGGGGTCTGTCCGCGTTTCAGGCGCGAGCGGTCGGGTATCTGGCGGATAAAGTCTCCGTCCACCTCGATGATGGTGTCGGCCGACGGAAGCGCCACGTCAATGGCATCGTAGGTTTCGAGGGCGTTCACCACATCGTTGATGATGCGTTGGCTGACCAACGGACGCACGGCATCGTGGAATATCAGGTTGACATCCCGGTCGCCGTACGCTTCGATGGCGGAAAGGCTGGAGTGGTAACGCTCTTTCCCGCCTTTGAGCAGCTTCTTTACCTTCTTCCATCCGTTCTTGATAATCAGGTTTTCAAACTCGGCAATGTAGAACGGGTTGGATACAATGGCGATTTCATCGATATGCGGATTGCGTTCGAAAGTGTCTACCGTATGTTCAACTACCATCCGGCCGGCCACTTTGAAGAACTGTTTCGGGGTGGAGAGCCCCAGGCGGCTTCCCACTCCTCCTGCCAATATCACTGCTATGTTTCTTTTCATTGTCTGTTGTATAGGTTGTGACAAAGTTAGCAATTCCCTCTTATCTGACCAAGCAAAGATGAAAATAGGTTTTCGCCCGTGCATATTCTGTTTCTGCCGTATGCCGCCGGATTTATGGCAGGAGCATTTCCGGCTCCGGATGCCGGACAGGAACGGGAGATTCAGGCCTTTTGCCCGCGCTTCAGCAGATACTGCATGCTTTCGCGGAACGTTGCCGAGCCGCTTGCCCACATGATGAGCAGATAGAGCAGGGCGGCCGAAACGATTTTGACGAGTATCAGCAGGTAGATGTTTGGGATAAAGGCCGTCAGAAAGTGGACTGCTATCATGACGGCGGCGGCGATAGCTCCGAAAGAAAGGGTGTCTTTCAGGGCCGGGAAAATGCCGAGCCGTATTTCACGCCATACCAGGTAGTGCCATATCAGCAGCCAGCCGACATTGATGACAATGTATACGGTCAGCATGGTGCGGATGCCGTAGGGATAGAGCAGGCACATGGCGACGAGTTGGCTCAGTCCCTGGATGATTGTGTTCCACATGAAAGTGCCGGATTTCCCTTTGCTGACAATCAGATTGGTATAAAGGTTTGTCAGCGGGATGAAGGCCCCGCCCACGGCCAGCAGTTGCAGGATGCGGGCACTGGGCAGCCATTTGTCGGTGATGGCGATGGTAATCAGTTCGGGAGCGATAAGTGAAAGCCCGAACATGGCGGGAAAGGAAACAAACGAGGTGAAGCGAAGCATCTTGCGGAATACCCGTCTTTGGCGCTCCTTGTCGTCGGATACCTGGCGGAGCACGGGCAGGGCGACGCTGTTTACCATACCGCTGATGAGCGAATGCCCCATCAGATTCCATTTGTTTGCCTGATTGAACTGGCCGACCTCCCTTTCAGAATAATATCTTCCCAAGAGGACGGAGAAAAGATTGTTGTTGAGATGGGTGAAGATGTTCGTGACCAACAGCCGGCTGCTGAAGCCAATCATGCCTCTCAGCGGGCGGAAGTCAATCTTCAGCGTAGGGCGCCAGGGAGAAAAGTACAGGTAGCAAAGGTTGACCGCTGCCACATAAACGATGCTTTGGGTAGCGATTCCCCAGTAGGAGAAGCCGGCAAGCGCCAATGCGACTCCGGTCGTTCCCGAAACAATCAGGGCGATGATGGAGGTTAAAGCCTTTTGTCTGACCATCAGGTTGCGGAACAGATAGGCGCTGTGCGGTATGCCCAGACTGGCAATCAGGAATCCCAGGAAGGAATAGCGGGCAAGCGGCACCAACGCGGGCTGACCGTAGAAGGCGGCGATAAGCGGCGCGCATCCGAAGAGAATGAGATAAAGGGTGAGGCTGATGCCTGAACAAAACCAGAACACGGCGTTGTAGTCTTCGTGACGGATGTCTTTCTTGTTGACCAGTGCGGCGGTAAATCCGCTTTCCTGCAGCGAACCGGCAATCAGCGAGAAGATGCTGAGCATACCCACCATGCCATAGTCGGTATCATTGAGGATACGGGCTGTGATGACGCCGAACACTAAGTTCAGCGCCTGCATGGCACCGTTGTTGATACCTCCCCAAAGAAGGCCTTTGGCCGTCTTGTCTTTCAGTGAATGTTCCGGCATGATGCTTGTCTCGTCGGGATTTGAATAAATGTTACAGGCACGGACTGCAGGGAAGTTCAGGTCTTTCCGCGCAGTCCGTGTCTGAATGTATGAAAGGTGTGCTGAACGGCTGCCGTTATTTCACCTCGCTTCCCGGTTTTACTTCATTCAGCAGGGAAGTGACAGCAAGCGAGCCGTCGAAGTTTTCGGCGCTCAAAATCATGCCTTCGCTGACCAGACCGTTCTTGAACTGTCGTGGAGCAAGATTGGCGATAAACAATACTTGCTTGCCCACCAGTTCTTCCGGCTTGTAGTGTTGGGCGATACCGCTCACGATGGTGCGGTTTTCCAGTCCGTCGGCAATCTTGAACTTCAATAGCTTCTTCATCTTGGGCACGTTTTCACATTCCAATACCGTGCCTACACGTATATCCAACTTCTCGAAATCCTCGAATGAAACGGTCGGTTTGATAGGGCTGGCCTTATAGTTGGCCGCTTCGTTTGCCTTTTTGGTGTCCAGCAGCTTCTGAACCTGCGCCTCAATCACATTGTCCTCTATCTTTTCAAACAACAGTTCGGCTTTGTTCAGCTGATGGCCGGCAGGCAGCAGGTCGGTGCGTCCCAACTGTTCCCAGTCGAAGCTTTCCATATTCAACATCTTGCGCAGCTTCTCAGAACTGAATGGCAGGAACGGCTCAAATGCGATGGACAGGTTTGCCACCAACTGAAGCGCGATGTTCAGAATGGTTGCCACACGGTTCATGTCTGTTTTGGCCAGTTTCCACGGTTCGGTATCGGCGAGATACTTGTTTCCGATACGCGCCAGATTCATGGCTTCCTTTTGTGCGTCGCGGAATTTGAATACATCGAGCAGCTTTTCCACTTCGGCTTTTACATCGGCAAACTCTTTCAAAGTTTCGCGGTCATAGTCAGTCAGTTCACCGCAGACAGGCACTTTCCCTTCGAAATATTTGTGGGCAAGAACCAAAGCACGGTTTACAAAGTTTCCGTAAACGGCTACCAGTTCGTTGTTGTTGCGTGCCTGGAAGTCTTTCCATGTAAAGTCATTGTCTTTCGTCTCCGGTGCGTTGGCAGTCAGTACATAGCGCAATACATCTTGCTTGCCCGGAAAATCGCGCAAGTATTCGTGCAGCCATACCGCCCAGTTGCGTGAAGTGGAAATCTTGTCCCCTTCCAGATTCAGGAACTCATTGGCAGGAACATTGTCAGGAAGGATATAGCTGCCTTCTGCCTTCAGCATGGCGGGGAAAACAATGCAGTGGAATACGATGTTGTCTTTTCCGATGAAATGAATCAGGCGGGTTTCGGGGTCTTTCCACCACTTCTCCCAAGAGTCCGGCAGCAGTTCTTTCGTGTTTGAAATGTAGCCGATTGGCGCATCAAACCACACATACAGCACTTTCCCTTCTGCTCCTTCCACCGGAACCGGGATACCCCAATCCAGGTCACGGCTTACGGCGCGCGGCTGCAGGCCCATGTCCAGCCAGCTCTTGCATTGTCCGTAAACATTCGGGCGCCATTCCTTGTGGTCTTCCAGTATCCATTGGCGCAGCCATGCCTCATGTCTGTCGAGCGGCAGATACCAGTGCTTGGTTTCTTTCATCACCGGCTTGCTTCCGCTGATGGCACTTTTGGGATTAATCAGTTCGGTAGGCGAGAGCGTGCTTCCGCATTTTTCGCACTGGTCGCCATACGCGCCTTCGGCATGGCAGTGCGGGCATTCACCGGTGATGTAGCGGTCGGCAAGAAACGTATGGGCTTCTTCATCGTAGTATTGCTCGGTTGTCTTCTCGATGAATTCCCCCTTGTCATACAGTTTGCGGAAAAAGTCTGAGGCCGTTTGGTGATGAACGGCAGAACTGGTGCGTCCGTATACATCGAATGAAATGCCGAACTCTTTGAACGAGTCCTTTATCAGCGTATGGTAGCGGTCTACAATGTCCTGCGGTGTTACCCCCTCTTTCTTTGCGCGGATGGTGATGGGCACACCATGCTCGTCTGAGCCTCCGATGAAGAGCACATCCTCTTTTTTCAGGCGCAGATAGCGCACATAGATGTCGGCAGGTACATACACTCCCGCCAGATGACCGATATGGACCGGACCGTTGGCATAGGGAAGAGCCGAGGTGACGGTGGTCCGTTTGAATTTCTTTTCCATATTATAGATGTTCTGTTTTTGTTTGATGCAATGTTACGTTTGCAAAGTTAGTGATAATTATGGAATAACGCAATGAAGTTTTTGTGTGAAGCGCATTCTTGCCCGACTGCAAATTCGGTTTGTTTTTGAGAGAATTTTTCTTCGTTCGCGGTTTTTCGAGTATCTTTGCCCCGATTACCGGATTATCAAACAGAATAAAGAAAGGACGGAATTGTGGCAAAAGACAATGAAGTGGTACTGACCCCTATGATGAAGCAGTATTTCGATCTGAAGGCAAAGCATCCTGATGCGATTATGCTGTTTCGTTGCGGAGACTTCTATGAAACCTATTCGGAAGATGCTGTGGCGGCATCCGAAATTCTGGGCATTACGCTGACCAGACGGGCCAACGGGCAGGCAAAGACTGTGGAGATGGCGGGGTTTCCCCATCATGCGCTCGACACTTACTTGCCCAAACTGATTCGTGCGGGAAGGCGGGTGGCCATCTGTGACCAGCTGGAAGACCCCAAGACTACCAAGAAACTGGTGAAGCGCGGCATTACCGAACTTGTGACACCTGGAGTAGCCATCAGCGACAACGTGCTTTCTTATAAGGAGAACAATTTCCTGGCTGCCGTGCATTTCGGTAAGTCGGCTTGCGGAGTGGCTTTTCTGGACATTTCCACCGGTGAGTTCATGACGGCTGAAGGGCCGGCCGATTACGTGGACAAGCTGCTGAGTAACTTTGCTCCGAAGGAAGTGCTTTTCGAGCGGGGAAAGCGGGGGATGTTTGAAGGCAGCTTCGGAAGCAAGTTCTTTACCTTTGAGCTGGATGACTGGGTGTTTACCGAGGCTTCTGCCCGTGAAAAACTGCTGAAGCATTTTGAAACGAAGAATCTGAAGGGCTTCGGAGTGGAGCATCTTGTTAATGGAATCATCGCTTCGGGAGCTATCTTGCAGTACCTTGATATGACCCAACATTACCAGATAGGCCATATCACTTCGCTTTCACGCATTGAGGAAGACCGGTATGTAAGGCTGGACAAGTTTACGGTGCGCAGTCTCGAACTGGTAGGGAGCATGAACGAGGGCGGTACGAGCCTGCTCGATGTGATTGACCATACCATAAGCCCGATGGGAGCGCGCCTTCTGAAGCGGTGGATTGTTTTTCCGCTCAAGGATGCAAAGCCGATAAACGAGCGTCTGGATGTGGTGGAATATTTTTTCCGCGAGCCGGATTTCAAGGATTTTATCGAGGAACAGCTGCACCGCATAGGGGATTTGGAGCGTATCGTGTCGAAAGCTGCCGTGGGGCGTATCTCTCCGCGTGAGGTGGTGCAGATGAAAGTAGCCTTGCAGGCTGTCGAACCGATAAGGAACGCTTGCCTGAATGCGGAAAACGAGAGCCTGCGGCGCATCGGCGAGCAGTTGAACCCCTGTGTGTCGCTCCGTGACAAGATCGCGAGGGAGATTAAGAACGACCCGCCTTTGCTGGTCAATAAAGGAGGGGTGATAGCGGACGGAGTGAATGAGGAACTGGACGAACTGCGGCGCATCGCCTATTCGGGGAAGGACTGTCTGCTGCAGATACAGCAGCGCGAGATTGAGAAGACCGGCATCCCGAGCCTGAAGATTGCCTATAACAATGTGTTCGGATATTACATAGAGGTAAGGAATACGCATAAAGACAAGGTTCCGGCCGACTGGATCAGGAAGCAGACACTGGTTAACGCCGAGCGTTACATTACGCAGGAACTGAAGGAATATGAAGAAAAGATTTTAGGGGCGGAGGACAAGATTCTGGTATTGGAGACGCGTCTTTATAACGAACTGGTCATGTCGCTGGCCGAGTTTATTCCGGCCATTCAGCTCGATGCTAATCTGATTGCGCGCCTGGACTGTCTGCTTTCCTTTGCCAATGTGGCCCGTGCTAACAACTATATCCGTCCGGTGATAGCAGACGACGATGTGCTGGATATTCGTCAGGGACGCCATCCGGTAATCGAAAAGCAGTTGCCTTTGGGCGAACGCTACATTGCAAACGATGTTTATCTGGATACGGAAGAGCAGCAGATTATTATCATTACGGGCCCGAATATGGCGGGTAAGTCTGCTTTGCTCCGCCAGACGGCTTTGATTACGCTGATGGCCCAGATAGGATGCTTCGTTCCTGCTGAAAGTGCCCACATCGGACTGGTAGATAAAATCTTTACCCGTGTGGGGGCGAGCGACAATATCTCGGTCGGCGAATCCACTTTCATGGTCGAAATGAATGAGGCGGCCAATATCCTGAACAATCTTTCTCCGCGCAGCCTTGTGCTTTTCGACGAGCTGGGCCGCGGGACATCTACATACGACGGAATTTCCATCGCGTGGGCGATTGTGGAGCATATCCATGAACACAAGCGGGCGCGCGCCCGAACGCTTTTTGCCACCCATTATCACGAGCTGAATGATATGGAGGAGCAGTTCAAGCGGATAAAGAATTACAATGTTTCGGTCAGGGAAGTCGACAATAAGGTCATATTCCTGCGCAAGCTGGAGCGGGGCGGAAGCGAACATTCATTCGGTATCCATGTGGCGAAGATGGCGGGAATGCCGAAGACAATCGTGAAGCGGGCCGCCGAAATCCTCCGTCAGCTGGAGGCGGAGAACCGTCAGGAAGGGATTTCCGCCAAGCCTAAGGTGAATGCGAAGGCGGCGGCAGACGGCATTCAGCTGAGCTTCTTCCAGCTGGACGACCCCGTGTTGTGCCAGATTCGTGATGAAATCCTGCATCTGGATGTGGACAATCTGACTCCGCTCGAGGCATTGAACAAGCTGAACGATATCAAGCGGATTATACGGGGCAGGTAAATGTTCTGAAGGACTTTTGCCGCCAGTCTGTTGGCTGGAGGAAACGGAGCGGCAGACATGGTGAAAACGGATTTCTGACAGCAGCAAACGTGGCGTTTGTCCGGTCAGGATGCAGAAAAGATGGCTTCTGCATCCTGACCGGACTTTTTCTTTTATGCGGCGGAAGCCTCCGGTCAGGATGTTTGGCCTTTTGATGTCAGTATTGGCCGGCCGCCATAAAGGCCGGAGCAGGGAGGTGCATGCCTGCCAGGGTAAGTCCGTTGTCTTTTGCGTATTTCAGAAAACGCTTGCGGGTCTCTGCCGCTTTTTCCTTGTCGTGGTCATAAGCCGCACTGAATTCGGGATAAGCGGCCTGCAGGGCGGCTCCGTGCATCAGGTCTCCTATGACAAGCAGTTTTTCTGTCTGGAAAACGGTGTGGCCGGGCGTATGGCCGACAGCGCCGAGTGCCGTTATTCTGCCGGGAAGCGTATCGCCGAATTCAAACAAGTGCAATTGTTTCCGGTAGCTTTCCATGGTCTTGACCACTTGAGCCCTTTGCTTTTCCGGCATTTTCATCCATGCTTCGTATTCTGTCTTCGAAGCATATACCTCTGCATTGGGGAAGACGATGCTGTCGCCTTTCATCATTCCTCCGATATGGTCGCCATGAAAATGTGTCAGATACAGATATTTGATGTCGGCCGGCGCGATGCCCAACGACTTCAGACTTTCAGTCAGCCGGCTGTCTGGCGCTCCCAGTCCGGTGTCGAACAGAATCCGGATGCCTTCCGTCTCTACCAGAAAAGTGCTGACTGATGAGGGGATGCCGTCTTGCAGGTTCAGTCTGTCGATGATGCTGTCTGGCGCATCGGCAAACAAGGTGCGCGGCATCAGCCTTTCTTCGGCATTGTCTTGTATCCACGTAACCTTCACATTGTTCAGAAGCATGGTTTCGATGCCGGGAATCCTTGTCGCCGCAGAGTCTGCGGCCGATTCTTCCCCGGCTGCCTTTTTGCTGCTGCCTCCACATGTCGGCAATATGAGCATCAAGGCATATAGCAGCCATACCTTTTTTGTCAGATAATTTTTCATGGTTATAGCGATTGGTTGGTTTGTGCGAATATAAAGATTTTAATATAATCCGACAAGGCAGACAGGATATTTTCAAGGTAGAAAATAATCCGACCGATGACGGCAAACTGGTACTGACCATAAACAGACAGCCGATTGGTGAATGGTTTAAGGAACAGTTTGATAAATTGCGGTATGGATTCCAAAAAATACCTGATGAACTGGGAAAAGGAGGAAGATTTAGATTATAAGCGTTAATTCGCTTGTATCGAACAGAAAGGAGTAATCAAATAAACTTTTGGCTTGCTCCTTTTTTTCGTATCTTTATGCCGCCCAAGTAGATTAAGAATCGTAAACAGGCATTTTCAAAATGAATAAAGTCTACGGTTGGTATGACAGAAGAAGAAAAGATAAATATTAAGGAACAATTCAATTATATTGTCAAAGACGGCATATCTCCTATTTTGAAATCCGCAGGGTTTAGGAAGAAAGGTAATAATATACAAAAAGACAGGCGGGGATTTGATGGTTATTTCAACACATGGAAATCTACAATCAATATTGGCGTAGCTTGGAGCGACTATGCAATCTGCTTGTATGTGTTGTGCCTTGCGACAGGAAAAGCGAAAAAGGCAAAACTGTTGAGAAGAAAAATGGAGCGACGAAAAGTAAACGACTCGCTATTAGACAAAATAGTCGAA